>NZ_JACHOS010000011.1 GCF_014199985.1 Methylorubrum rhodesianum
ATCTCGCGGATGCCGGCCAGCATCAGCACCGAGATCGGGTAGTAGATCATCGGCTTGTCGTAGACCGGCAGCAGCTGCTTGTTGATCGCCAGCGTGGCCGGGTGGAGCCTGGTGCCGGAGCCGCCGGCGAGCACGATGCCCTTCATACGAACCCGTCCCGATCAGTTGGAGCGAACCGGCCCGATCAGCCGGTCGAGGATGTCGTCGAGCGCCGCCTCCCAGGGCCGCGGCGCGAGGCCAAAGGCGTCGCTCAGGCTCTGGGTCGAGAGACGGGAATTGGCCGGGCGCTTCGCCGGCGTCGGGTAGGCGGCGGTCGGGATGCCCTCGACCGCAACGCTGCGTCCGCCGCGCCGGGCCGCGCCCGCGACGATGGCGCGGGCGAAGTCGCACCACGTCGTCGCGCCGTCGTTGACGCAGTGAAAGGTACCGGTGGGCGCCCGCTCGTCGCCCGCCATCTGCAGGGCGATGGTGGCGAGGGTTGCGGCGAGGTCGGCGGCCGAGGTGGGGCAGCCGTACTGGTCGTCCACGACGGTGAGCTTCTCCCGCTCTCCTGCGAGCCGCAGCATCGTCTTGACGAAGTTGCCCCGGTGCGGGCTCACCACCCAGGCGGTGCGCACGATCGCGTGGCGCGGGTTCGCGCTGCGCACCGCCATCTCGCCGGCCGCCTTGCTGGCGCCGTAGACGCTCTGCGGGTTCACCGGGGCATCGGGGGCGTAGAAGCCGTCGCCCGCCCCGTCGAAGACGTAGTCGGTCGAGACGTGGACGAGGGGGATGGCGCGCCGCTTCGTCTCGGCGGCGAGGAGGGCCGAGGCCAGCGCGTTGAGGCGCCACGCGGTGGCAACTTCGCTCTCGGCCTTATCGACGGCGGTGTAGGCGGCCGTGTTGATCACCGCCGCGTAGGCGCGCGCGTCGAACGCCGCGGCAATGGCGGCCTCGTCGGTGACGTCGAGGCTCCGGCGGTCGGGGGCGTGGACCCGCACCCCCTCGGGCCAGGAAAAGGCCTGAAGCTCCGTGCCGACCTGCCCGGCCCCGCCGAGGATCAGGATGTCCATCGCTCTCACGCGCCCCTCACGCGCTCTTGCCCGCGAGGCCGAGCCGCTCGCCGGAATAGCGGCCCTCGCGGATCGGGCGCCACCACGCCTCGTTGTCGAGGTACCAGCGCACGGTCTCTTCCAGCGCCTGCTCGAACACCTTGGTCGGCCGCCAGCCGACCTCGGCCTCGGCCTTGCTCGGATCGATGGCGTAGCGCCGGTCGTGGCCGGGCCGGTCGGCGACGAAGGTGATCAGGCGATCGTGCGGGCCGTTCTCGGGGCGCAGGCGATCGAAGGCGGCGCAGAGCGCCTTCACCACCTCGAGATTGTTGCGCACCGAGCGCCCGCCGAGCAGGTAGGTCTCGCCGATCCGGCCGCGCTCCAGCACCGCGACGAGGCCGCGGGCATGGTCCTCGACATGGATCCAGTCGCGCTCGTTCATCCCGTCGCCGTAGACCGGCAGCGGCTTGCCCTCCAGCGCCGCCAGGATCATCAGCGGGATCAGCTTTTCCGGGAAGTGGCGCGGCCCGTAATTGTTGGAGCAGTTCGTCACCAGCACCGGCAGGCCGTAGGTCTCGTGCCAGGCGCGGGCGAGGTGATCGGAAGCCGCCTTCGACGCCGAGTAGGGCGAGCGCGGGTCGTAGCGGCTCTCCTCGGTGAAGAAGGCGTCCGGCGGCAGCGAGCCGTAGACCTCGTCGGTCGAGACGTGGAGGAAGCGGAAGTTCGCCTTCGCCACGTCGGACAGGCTCTCCCAGTGGGTGCGGGCGCCGTCGAGCATGACCTGGGTGCCGATGACGTTGGTGCGCACGAAGGCACCCGGATCGGTGATCGAGCGGTCGACATGGCTCTCGGCGGCCAGATGCATCACCGCGTCGGGCCGGAACGCGGCGTAGAGCGCGTGGACGCGGGCCGGATCGCAGATGTCGGCCTGTTCCAGGCGGTGGCGCGGATCGTCCGCCAGCGGCTGGAGCGAGATCGGGTTGGCGGCGTAGGTCAGGGCGTCGAGGGTGAGCACCTCGTGGCCGAGATCCTGCACCAGATGCAGCACGAGGGCGGAGCCGATGAAGCCGCAGCCGCCCGTCACCAGAATCCGCATCGATCTCAACTCCGTCGCTTCGTTCACGCGAGGCATCCGAGGATCACGCCCGGCTGCATCGCGGCCCCGTTCGGTTCGATACCAACCCTTGCGGTTGGACGCATCCGGTATCTCGGCTCAGAAGACCCGCCCGAGATCGGCCAGAAGCGGTGCGGCCTTGTCCTTGCCCGAGAGGATCGCGTCGGCCTCCGCCACCGGCCACTCGATGCCGATCGCCGGATCGTTCCAGCGCAGATTCCGGTCGTCGGCGGGGCTGTAATAGGCGTCCACCTTGTAGGCGACCATGGTGTTCGGCTCCAGGGTGCAGAAGCCGTGGGCGAAGCCGGCGGGCACGAAGAGCTGCTCGCCGCGCGCCGCGTCGAGCCGCACGGCGACGTGGCGACCATAGGTGGGCGAGTCCGAGCGGAGATCGACGGCCACATCGAGGATCGCGCCAGCCAGCACGCGGATCAGCTTGGCCTGGGCGTTGGGTGCGACCTGGAAGTGCAGGCCGCGGATCGTCCCGGGGGGTGCGGAGAAGGACTGGTTGTCCTGGACGAAGGCGTTGGCGATGCCGCGCTCGGCCAGCAGGTCGGCGCGGTAGACCTCCGAGAACCAGCCGCGATCATCGCCGTGGCGCTTCGGGATCACCCGCTTCACCGCCGGGATCTCCGTCTCGATCACCTGCATCCGCCGCTCCTGACTCGTCCGTGTCGGATCGCCCCGGGCCGTAGGCCGCGCGAATGGGGTGAAGTCAAGGCCGCATTGTCAAACACCGCCGCCCCCGCACCTTGCGGTAGCGTGGCCGTCTCACTACCGCTGTCGCGAGCCGGCGATCACGACCGGCGAGGAGGAAGACGAAATGACGACGTCGTGCGCCAACAGGCCTCGCGATCCGATGTTCCGCATGGCGGCCTTCGGGCTGCTGTTCCTGGCATCCGGCGGAAGCGCGCTGGCGCAGAAAACCTCCGACCTGTCCGGCCTTTGGCAGACCGAGACGGCGGGTTCGACGGTGCGCATCGTCCGCTGCGGCAACGGCTATTGCGGGACGATCGCGGCGACGGCCGGGCCGGGCGTCGATGCCAAGAACCCTGATCCGGCGCTGCGCACACGCAAAATCGTCGGCGTCCAGATCATGCAGGCCGGCACACCGAGCGGTGCGGGCTTCGAGGGCAGCCTCTACAATCCGAACGACGGAAAGACCTATGCGGGTAGCGTGGCTCCGAAGGGTCCCGACACGATCGAAGTCGCGGGCTGCGTGCTCAGCGTGCTGTGCAAGCGGCAAACTTGGCGGCGGATCCGCTAGACGGATCCGGCTTCAGCCATTCATTGATCCGCACCGCCCGCCGCCGACTCCGTGGCGGCGTCGCCGAGGTTGGCCTTCTCGGCGGCCGGCGGCTCGGCGCTCGCGACGGCCTTCGGCTCCAGCAGCGGCTGGAGACGGGCGGCGAGTTGCTTGTCGAGATGTCGGGCGTAGGCGCCCTTGAAGTAACGTTCACCGGTGCCGCGGCCGTAAATGCGGTCGTGCGCGACCGCCATGCGATCGACCTCGGGGCGGCACAGGAAGCCGGTCACGCCGGCAGCCTCGTACCAGCGCCCGTCGCGCGCGAGCCGCATGGCCTTGGGATTGGCGATCACCGTCTCGGCGAAGCAGGCCGTTGCCGCCTCCTCGAGCGGCGCCAGGACCGCGTGCTCGGAACCGGGAACATGCTGCCGTGCCGGGCGCGCCTCGGCCGCGGAACTGAGCACGACGAAGGCGAGACCGAGAAACGGCAAGGCTCTCATCACGGCGGTCATGGGGGCGCCTCGAACGGGTATCGAACGCCCGCACTGTTCGCCCAAGATCACGCCGGATCTAGGGCGAAAACAGGTTTCGCATGGTGCGGCGCGGAGCGAGTGCCGATCTGTCGCCCGGCCGCCACAGGCCGGATGGCTTAGGCGCTCTGAGGGTATCGCCGGGCCACCAAAGCGGACTCAGCCGCGTCGCATCGCGTTCCAGCTTCCGCTGCAGCTGATCGGGCCGTCGCCGAGCGTCGACCAGCGGCCGGCTCCGGTGCCGTTGGCGGACAACCGTCCGGACACCTGCGCCGCGTTCCCGCCCCGGGAGATGGTGCCGCGCACCGTTCCGTTCGCCGCAACACGACCGCTGATGTCGACCTCGCCGCCTCCGTAGACCGCCTCACCCCGCTGGATCTGGACACCGTAGCGATAGGCGCGGTCGCAGGGTCCATCGAGGGTGAGCACTTCGATGCTCCAGCGGCCGTCGTACCGGTTCGGGACCTGTACCTTCCGCTTGGCCGCCTCCGCTGTCCCGACGCCCAGCGCGACGATGGTGACAGTAGCGACGGCGAAAATCGGCAGACGCATGAGGTTGAAATCCGGCTTTGACTGTGGGGCCGCGCGGGCCCGCTTCAGCCGGAAGATTGTCTCGCATCCCGCAGTGTCAAGGTTGCTCACACCGCCTTGAGTGTCAGCGCTCCGCCCACTCGGCGGCCTCCCGCAGGAGCGCCAGCAGGTCGCAGCCGGCGAACAGGAAGCCGTGGACGCCCGCCTGGCGCAGGGCATCCGCCTCGGCGGGCTTGCCGGCGAGATAGATCGTGCCGGCACCGGCCGCCTTCAGCGCCTCGGCGGCGGGCACGGCCTCGGTCTGGTAGACGGTGTCGGACGAGCACAGGCAGGCGAGACGCGCACCCGACGCCTTGAAGGCCTCGGCCAGAGCGCCGGCATCGGAGAAACCGTCATTGCCGATCGCCTCGATACCGCCCGCGGCGAAGGCATTGGCGGCGAAGGTCGAGCGGGCATTGTGAACCGCCACCGGGCCGAGATTGGCGAGAAACACCGCGGGACGCTTGCCGATCCGCGCCAGGGTCGCGTCGGAGGCGTCGCGCAGGGCCTCGTAGGGCTCGGCGAGGCGCTGCGAGGGCAAGCCCCCCTGCGAACGAACGGTCTCCGCCGGTGCCACGTCGAGCACCGCCACCGGTTTCTCGGCGAGGAACGGAAATTCGCTGGCGCCGGTCAGCGGCTCCTTGCGGGTCGCCACCGCCTTCGCCCGCAACTGCGCCACCGCCGCGATCCGGCCCGCGAGGGCGCCGGAATCGAGGCTCGTTGCGAGGCCGCCCTCGCGTTCGATCTCCTGGAAGAGGCCCCAAGCCTTCTCGCTCAGTTCGGCGGTGAGCGCCTCGAAACCGCCCGCGCCGGCCGCCGGATCGGACACCTTGGCGAGGTTCGACTCCTCGATCAGCACGATCTGGCTGTTGCGAACCACGCGGCGGGCGAAGGCGTCGGGCAAGCCGAGCGCCTGCGTGTAGGGCAGAGCGGTGACCGAATCCGCCCCACCGAGGCCGGCCGACGCCGAGGCCATCGTGGTACGCAGGATGTTCACGAAGGGATCGCGGCGGGTCATCATGCGCCACGCGGTCTCGGCCAGAACCCGCAGCGGCTTCGGCTCCAGGCCGCAGGCCTGCTCCACTCGCGCCCAGAGCCGCCGGATCGCCCGGAATTTGGCGATGGTCATGAACTCGTCGGCATCCGCCACGAGGAGGACCGCGATCGCGTCGTGGGCGCGCTCCAGATCGTGGCCGCCGGCTTCCAGCGCCCGCAGGTAGGCGACCGCCGTGGCCAGCACGGCCGCGAGTTCCTGCACCTCGCTCGCTCCGGCCTCGTGGTAGGGCCGGGCATCGGCCAGAGCCACGCGCCCGCGATATCCGGCGAAGCTCGTGACGGTCTCGGAGAGGCGCGCCTCCCACCCCTGTTCGAGCCGGCCTGTGGCCGCGCGGGCGCCGAGGGGGTCGAGCCCGAGATCGAGGTCGAGGGCGGCAGGATCGTCACCGCGGCGCTCGACCAATTGCTTGAGCAGGGCGGCCGTCTCGAATCCAGCCGCGCCCGCGTCGAGCCTCAGGGCGATCAGCGGCAGCATCACCCCCTTCAGCGCCGCGTCGAGAGCGTCGAGCGAGGAGAGGTCGAGACCGAAGCCGCGGGCGGCGGGCGCATCGCGATGGACGAGCACCAGCGCGTCGGCGCCGCCCTCGAGGTCGGTCAGCGCCTGCGCCGCGGCCTTCTCCGCGTCCGGGTGGTCGATGCGCTGCGCCAGGCGCCAGGGCCCGGGTGCCCGCACGGGCTGCGTCACCCCCGCGGCCGGCTCGTAGAGCGGCTCGATGCGCAGGCCGTCGGCGGTCTTCGAGACGAGGCGCTTCTCGAAATCGCCCCCCTTCAGCGCGGCCTCGACGGCGCTGCGCCAGCGCTCGCGGGTCGCAGGCTCGAACAACTCGGCGAGCGGACGATCTTCCATCTTGGGCGAGACCTTGACGTTCTGAGCGTTTTCTCGCCGCTTCTTGAGCGAGCGGCGACTTGGCCGCAATCCCTCGCACGGGGCGCGGGCGGGCGACAACCGACTTTAGTCCGGGTTGCCGCGCCTGCCTCGTTCAAAATCCTGAAGGTTCAGCCAAAAATAATCAGTCCAGCGAAGCCCAGCGAGCCGACGATGATGCGCCACCAGGCGAACAGCCAGAAGCCGTGGCGAGAGACGTAGTCGAGCACCGTGCGCACGACGATCAGCGCCGAGATGAAGGCGGCGACGAAGCCGATGACGATCAGCAGCGCGTCGTTGGAGGAGAGGTTCTTGTAGTTGTCGAGCAGGTCCTTGGCGAAGGCGCCGGCCATGGTCGGCATGGCGAGATAGAACGAGAACTCGGTGGCCGAGCGCTTGCTCGCCCCCATCAGCATCGCGCCGACGATGGTGGCGCCGGAGCGCGACACGCCGGGGATCATGGCGATGCACTGGAACAGGCCGATCTTCAGCGCCATCGGCAGGCTGAACTCGAACACGTCGGTCTTGCGCGGATGCTCGGTCGGCCCGTCATGCGGCGCGGCCTTCGGCTCGCCCACGGTGTCGTCGATCACGAGCAGCACGAGGCCGCCGGCTACCAGCGTGGCGCAGACGATCCAGGGGTTGAACAGGTAGAACTTGATGTATTTCGAGAACAGGCCGCCGATGATCGCCGCGGGCAGGAAGGCGATCAGCACGGCGAGCACGAAGCGGCGCGCCCGCGGATCGTTCGGCAGCGCCGTGGCGATGCTCCAGAGCTTGCCGAAATAGGCGTACAGGATGGCCAGGATCGCGCCCAGCTGGATCAGCACCTCGAAGGTGTTGTTGGGCGAGTGGAAGCCGATGAAGTGCCCGATGAGGAGTTGATGCCCGGTCGAGGAGACCGGGATGAACTCGGTGGCACCCTCCACCACGGCGAGCACGAGCGCCTTCGCGATCAGGACGAGATCCATGAGCCTGCTGTTCCCCACGCCGATGTCCCGGCAGATGCGGAGCGCGGCAGACGACGGCGATGCGGCAGCTTTGCGGCGGCAGGGTTGACGGGCGGTTACCGAGTTGCGGCGCGTTTGTTAATGAGGTGGCAACGATGGAGAAATAATCCTGGCGCGTCGCCCCAATTTCGCCGGTGCGACACGGTCTGCCCAGGGCACTGCCTTCTTTCCGCTGAACCACGGCCTCGATGGCGACGCTCTATCATTCTCCCTTCTGCCCGAACTCGCGCTTCATCCGCCTCGTCCTGGCCGAGATGGGCATGGAGCCGACCCTCGTCGAGGAAAGGGCCTGGGAGCGCCGCCGCGACTTCCTCGTGATCAACCCGGCCGGCACCACGCCGGTGCTGGTGGAGCAGACCGGGCTCGCCATCCCCGGAGCGGGGGTGATCGCGGAATATCTCGATGAGACGCGGGGGCTCGGGCTTGCCGGACGGCGTCTTCTGCCGGACACCACCACGGCGCGGGTGGAGGTGAGGCGCCTGCTCGACTGGTTTCTCGTCAAGTTCAACAGCGAGGTGACCGAGTATCTCGTCACCGAGAAGATCGACAAGCGCTTCATGTCGTCCGCCGCAGGGGGCGGCCCTCCGGACATGAATGCCATTCGTGCGGCGCGCACCAACGTGCGCTATCACCTCCAATATGTCGGTTACCTGATCGGGCAGCGCCGCTGGCTCGCCGGCAACGATCTGACCTATGCCGACCTCGCGGCGGCCGCCCATCTTTCCTGCGTGGACTATCTCGGCGACGTGCCATGGGACGAGGACGAGATGGCGAAGGACTGGTACGCGCGTCTGAAGTCGCGCCCCTCCTTCCGCGCGCTCCTGGCCGACCGGGCGCCGGGGATGCCGCCGGCCGCGCATTACGCGGACCTGGATTTCTGAAATCCGGGAAGGCCCTTCTCGCGGGCCGCTCCCTGCGCGAGACCGTCGAGGCGCGCGCGCGCCATCTCGGCTTCGAAGCCGTCCGCGTGACCCGTCCCGACGCCGTGCCCGCCCTGCGCGAGCGGCTGCCCGCCTGGCTCGCGGCCGGGCACCACGGCACGATGGGCTGGATGGAGGATCGCGCCGAGCAGCGCGCCGCACCCTCGGCCCTGTGGGAGGAAACCCGCAGCATCATCATGCTCGGCATGAATGCCACGCCTCAGCACGATCCCCTCGACCTCGTCCGGCTGACCGATCGCGGCGCCATCGCGGCCTACGCGCAGCGGCGCGACTATCACGACGTGATCAAGGGCAAGCTGAAGGAACTCGGCGGCTTCCTCGCCGCGAAGTCGGGGGAGCCGGTAAAGGTCTTCGTCGATACCGCCCCCGTGATGGAGAAGCCGCTGGCGCAAGCGGCCGGGCTCGGCTGGCAGGGCAAGCACACGGTGCTGATCTCGCGCGAGCACGGCAACTGGCTGATGCTCGGCGCGATCTTTTCCCGCGCGGAACTGGAGCCCGACGCACCCGAGACCGACCATTGCGGCTCCTGCCGCCGTTGCCTCGACATCTGTCCGACGGACGCCTTCCCGGCCCCCTACCGGCTCGATGCGCGCCGCTGCATCGCGTATCTGACCATCGAGCATCACGGTCCGATCCCGCGGGAGTTCCGCGAGAGCATCGGCAACCGCGTCTTCGGCTGCGACGACTGCCTCGCGGTCTGCCCGTGGAACAAGTTCGCGGGCGCGGCGCGGGAGACGCGCCTGGCCACCCGCGAGGATCTCGCGGCACCGCCGCTCGCCGAACTCGCCCGCCTCGACGAAGCGGGGTTCCGGGCGCGGTTTTCCGGCACGCCGATCAAGCGCACCGGCCGCGACCGCTTCCTGCGCAACGTCCTGATCGCCATCGGCAACTCGGGCGATGCCGGGCTGGCCGAACAGGCGGTGGTGAGCTTGACCGATCCGGATCCGGTGGTGCGGGGCGCCGCGGTCTGGGCGTGCGGGCGGCTTCTCGGCCGGGCGAGGCTGCACGATCTGTTCGACGCCCATGGACGCGGGGAGACCGAGGCGCATGTGAGGGAGGAGTGGCGCGCCGCCGCCGGCCTTCCTATGGAAGCGGATCGCCCTCGGGAGACCTGACACCGCATGAACCTGTTCGTCTTCGGCCTCGGCTTCTCCGCCCGGCATTTCGCCGAGCGCGAACGGGCCCGCTTCGGCGCAGTGCGGGCGACGGTGACCGAGCCCGAACGGGCGAAAAGCCTCGCAGCCGAGACCGGCTTCACTGTCCGCGCCTTCGGGCCGGAAGCCGACGATCCCCGCATCGCCGAAGAGCTGGCCGATACCGATGTGCTGCTGATCTCCGCTCCGCCCGGCCGGGACGGCGACACGGTGCTCGCCCGACACCGGGAGGCGATCGCAGAGAGCAGGATCCGTTGGATCGGCTACCTCTCGACCATCGGCGTCTACGGCGATCACGGCGGTGCCTGGATCGATGAGACGACGCCGGCCGCGCCGAAAAGCGCGCGCTCGCGCGACCGCCTCGCCGTGGAAAATGCTTGGCTCGCGCTCGGGGCCGAGACCGGAAAGCCGGTACAGGTGTTTCGCCTGTCGGGGATCTACGGCCCCGGCCGCAACCCGATCGTGAAGCTGCGCGAGGGACGCACCCAGCGCATCGTCAAGCCGGGCCAAGTGTTCAATCGCATCCACGTGGATGACATCGCCGCGACGCTCGCCGCCTCGATCGAGCGCCCGCGGCCGGGCGCGGTCTACAACGTCACCGACGACGAGCCGGCGCCGCCGCAGACGGTGACCGAGCACGCGGCGGCGCTCACCGGATTGCCGCTGCCGCCGGAGATCGATTTCGAGACCGCCGACCTCAGCCCGATGGCCCGCAGCTTCTACGGCGAGAACAAGCGGGTGCGAAACCGGCTGATCCGCGAGGAGTTGGGCGTGCGGCTTGCCTTCCCGACCTATCGCGAAGGTCTGGCCGCGCTGATCTCCGACGCCCGCGGGTGATGGGGCTTTCGGATCAGACGAACTGAACGCCGATCCCGTCAGCGGCGCGACGCGCCACCCGGCAGCGCCGGGACGGTTCGCCGTCGATATGGAGGGTGAAGGTCTCCGGCAGGTCCGCCGCCTCGATCGCCAGCTTGGCACCGCCCTCCGAGAGGTTGAGGACCGTGCAGGGCAGGCTCTGAGGCTCGCCTGCCCTTCGCCCACGCGTCGGCACGAAGGTGACGTGACCGGACAGCGCCGTTCGGTGTCGCCCCTCGCCGCGCCGTTCCTCCAGGCCGACATTCCAGGCGTCGAGGCGGCTCGCGAACTCCGCCACGCTTGCGGCGGTGGCCTGCATGTCGGTGTTGACCTGACCGGTGGTCGCGCGCTGCCGGCCACTGTCCGCCGTCGTCTGCGCGATGAAGCCCTGCACCGTGTCGACCACGGCGGCGGTGGAAGCCAGGGCCGTGCCGACGTCCCGGGAGACGGCCTGCATGGCGCCGATCTCGCCGGTGATGCGGGCGGTGGCCGAGCGCGCCTGCTCGGCGAGACTCTTCACCTCGGTGGCGACGACGGCGAAGCCGCGGCCGGCCACGCCCGCGCGGGCCGCCTCGATCGTTGCGTTGAGGGCGAGCAGGTTGATCTGCTCGGCGATGCCGGTGATGACCTCGACCACGCCGGTCATGGCGGCGGCCGCGTCGTCGAGCTTGGTCGAGAGCGCACCGGCGGCGCTCATCCGAGCCTGGATGTCTCCGACCGCCTCGTGCGAGCGGTTCATCTGCTCGGCGATCGAGGCCGAGATCCGGTGCATTTCCTCGGACGCTCCCGCCACCGCCCGCACCCGGCCCAGCGTCTGCTCGGCCATGGCGAGGGCGCTGGCGCGCACCGCCATGCTCTGGCTGATGTCGAAGGCGTACTTGACGACCTTGAACGGGCGCCCGGCCGCGTCGAGAACCGGGTTGTAGGAGGCCTGGATCCAGACCTCGCGGCCGTTCTTGCCCACGCGCTGGTACACGGCCGAGGCGAACTGTCCCGCCCGCAGCGTCGCCCAGAACTGAGCATAGGCCGGGCTCGCGGCGTAATCGGGCGTGACGAACATCCGGTGGTGCCGGCCCTGCACCTCGGGAAGGGTGTAGCCCAGCGCATCCAGGAAATTGTCGTTGGCATCGAGGACGGTGCCGTCCATGTCGAACTCGATGACGGCCTGCGAGCGGCGGGCCGCCTCGACCTTCCCTGCCATGTCGGCGGCGGCGCGCTTCGCCGCCGTGATGTCGGAGGCGTACTTCACGACCTTGAAGGGGCGCCCGGAGGGATCGAGGATCGGGTTGTAGGTCGCCTGAATCCAGACGTCCCGTCCGTCCTTGCCGACACGCCGGAACTCGCCGGCCCGGTACTCGCCGCGGGCGAGAGCCTCCCAGAAGGCGCGGTACTCGGCGGACGCCGCCTCCTCCGCTCTGACGAACAGGCTGTGATGGCGTCCCTCCACCTCGTGCGCGGCGTAGCCGAGAGCGTCGAGGAAGTTGGCGTTGGCGCTGCGCACCGTCCCGTCGAGGTCGAACTGGATGACCGCCTGCGAGCGGCCGATCGCGGCGATCTGACCGGCCGTCTCGGCGGCGGCGAGGCGCTCGGTCGTCACGTCGAGGGCGAATTTGACGATCTTCCGGACACGGCCGGCGGCGTCGAGGACGGGGTTGTAGCTGGCCCGGATCCAGACCTTGCGCCCGTCCTTGGCGAGACGACCGTAGGCCGCCGTCTGGATTTCGCCGCGCCGCAGGCTCTGCCAGAATGCCTCGTACTCGGCGCTGTCGGCCTCCTGAGGGTCGACGAACAGCCGGTGATGCCGCCCGCGCACCTCGGCGAGCTCGTAGCCCATCAGCTTGAGGAAGTTGTCGTTCGCGTCGAGCACCGTTCCGTCGACGGCGAAGGTGATGACGGCCTGCGAGCGGTTCAGGGCGTCGAAGACGGACGCGGCGTCGGAGCGGCGAAAGGCGGCAAGCATCAGCAATCGGGCTCCGGCAGGCGCCTCAAGATGTCTCGTCCGCCTTAAGAAACCCCTGTTATGTTGCGCACGATCAATTGGTGCATTTCGCGGCCTGCCGATACCGCCGAGGGTGCTGGAGCCGTCCCGTTCAGATCTCCTCGCGGAGCCCCTTGCCGCGGCGCTCGAAGTAGAACGGGATCGGTCGGTAGGGCGGAAAGCCGGCTTCCGCCGCCGCCTCCAGATCGTCGAGGATCACGCGGGTGATGCGCGGCAGATCGAGCTTGCGCGCCGCGGCCAGATCGACCCAGGCCAACTCGGTGAGTTCGGCATCCGGCCCGACGATACCGGGCCGCTCGGCGGCCACCGCCCTCCGATCGACGGCGAAGAAGCGGGTATCGAAGCGCCGCACGCGCTTGGGCGGCGTGATCGCCCGTGCCACGAGATGCAGGGCTTCGAGGTCGGGCATCACCCCCTCCTCGTGGAACGCCCGCCACGCGCCTTCCGGCGCCGTTTCCGGCGGGCCGTAATCGCGGGTGCCGATGAGAAGGCCGGTCTCCTCGTAGGTCTCGCGGATCGCCGCGAGGGCGAGCGAGCGGCCGAGATGATGGGGCGCGCGGGGCAGCTTGGCGCGCAGGGCGTCGTCGGTCCGCTGCGACAGGGCGCCGGCCACCGGCATCTGCCGGTCGGACGCTTCGATCCGCCCTCCGGGGAACACGAACTTGCCACCCATGAAGGCGAGGCCGGCATGGCGCCGGCCCATCAGCACCTTCAACCGCTTCCGCGACCGGTCGAGGACGATCAGGGTCGCGGCATCGCGCGGCCGCAGGCGTGGCGGCGGGGCCGCCGCGGCGGATGGATCGCGCCCGTCCGGGTCAAGCCGATCCGAGTTCAGGAGCGCCGCCTGCCGTGCTTCCCGCGTCGCTTCCTGCGTCACCGCCGCGTCTCTCCCCCGTGCCGGTCCCGCCGCGCGCGGGCGGCGCCTTGCCGAAGCCGTGCATGCCGAACGTGTATTGCAGGCCGATCACCGCGCCCTTGACCGGCTGAAGAAGCCCCAGCGCGAGAACGAGGGTCAGCAGCGGCCAGACGGTGAGCGAGATCCCGAGCGGCACGTCGTAGCCCATCTCGACCTCGAGCACGAGGTAGCCGACGATGTGGCCCACGAGGAAGATGACGAGATAGGGCGGCAGGTCGTCGGCCCGGTGGCCCTCCATCTCCAGGCCGCAGGACTCGCAGGCCGGCCGCACCTTGAGGAAGCGCCCGAACATGTGGCCCTCGCCGCAATGCGGGCAGCGGTTGAGGAAGCCGCGCGCCATGGCCGGGACCAGCCGCGTCCGCTCCTGGGGAGACGGCGCCGGAGGGGAGAGGTAGGTTTCCATAGCCCGACTCTAGCTCCTCCCGCTCAGCGGCGCGAGCCGCGGTGGCGCCGCGCCGCATCGCCCTCGGACGCCGATCCCTTGCCCGGGCGCGGCTTGCCGGGCGTGGTCTTGCCCGGTGTAGTCTTGCCCGGTGTAGTCTTGCCCGGTGTAGTCTTGCCCGGTGTAGTCTTGCCCGGTGTAGTCTTGCCCTTGGCCTTGGCGCCGGCCTTGCCCGGCCTCGCCTTGAACCCGCTCCGCTTGATCCCGCCTCCCCTCGCTCCGGTGCGGCTGCGCCCTTCCGAGAGGATCTCGAAGCGCAGCGCCCCGGCCACCGCCGCCGCTTCCACGAGACGGACCTCGACGGTGTCGCCGAGGCGGTAGGTCTCGCCGCTGCGGTCGCCGACGAGGGCGTGCAGGGCCTCGTCGTGGCGGTAATATTCGTGGCCGATGGTGGAGACCGGCACGAAGCCGTCCGCACCGGTCTCGTCGAGCTTCACGAACAGCCCGGAGCGCGTCACCCCGGAGATCCGCCCCGAGAAGGTCGCGCCGACCCGGTCGGCGAGGTAGCCGGCGATCAGCCGGTCGATGGTCTCGCGCTCCGCCGCCATTGCCCGGCGCTCGGCCGCGGAGATCTGCTCGGAGACCGCATCGAGCATGCCAGGCGTGATGTCACCCGGAAGACCGTCCTTGCCCAATCCGCAGGCACGGACGAGGGCGCGATGGACGATGAGATCGGCATAGCGGCGGATAGGTGAGGTGAAGTGCGCGTAACGGCGCAGGTTCAGGCCGAAATGGCCTAAATTCTGTGCGGCATAGACCGCTTGTGCCTGCGAACGCAGCACCACCTCGTTGATGAAGGGGGCGTGCTCGCTCTCGGCCACCTGAGCGAGGATGCGGTTGAACAGGTCGGGCCGCAGCGCCCCGGCCTTCGTCATCTTGATGCCGACCGAGGCGAGCACTTCGGCGAGCGCGCGCATCTTCTCCAGGGCCGGCTCGTCGTGGACGCGGTAGATCAGCGGCGAACCCGCCTTCTCCAGGGTCTCGGCCGCCGCGACGTTGGCCTGGATCATGAACTCCTCGATCAGCCGGTGCGCCTCCAGCCGCTCCGGCACGATCACCCGGTCCACGCCCCCTTCCGCGTTGAGGAGCACCTTGCGCTCGGGCAGGTCGAGGGCGAGGGGACCGCGGGCGTCGCGGGCCCGCTTCATCGCCTCGTAGGCCGCGTAGAGAGGGCGGAGCGCCGTCTCCAGAACCGGGCCCGACTTCTCGTCCGGCCGGCCGTCGATCGCGGCTTGGGCCTGCGCGTAGGCGAGCTTGGCGTGCGAGCGCATCAGGATGCGGTGGAAGCTGTGGCTCCGCTTCACCCCGTCGGCGCCGATGATCATGCGCACGGCGAGCGCCGGACGGTCCTCGCCCTCGCGGAGCGAACAGAGATCGTTCGAGATCCGTTCGGGCAGCATCGGTACCACCCGGTCGGGGAAGTAGACCGAGTTGCCCCGCAGAAGCGCCTCCCGGTCGAGGGCCGAGTCCGGCCGGACATAGGCCGCCACGTCCGCGATCGCGACGGTGACCACGAAGCCGCCTTCATTGGCCGGATCGGGATCGGGTTGCGCCATCACCGCGTCGTCGTGATCCTTGGCATCGGGCGGGTCGATGGTGACGAGCGGCGCCTCGCGCCAATCCTCGCGGCCGCGCCGCGTCGCGCCCTTGGCCGCATCGGCCTCCGCGAGAACCGCGGCGGGGAAGACGTGCGGGATGTTGTGGAGGTGCAGCGCGATCAGGCTCACCGCCTTCTCGGAGCCGAGCGTGCCGAGCCGTTCCGTCACCCGCCCGCGGGGCAGGCCGAAGCGGGTCTCGCGCTCGACCGCGACGCTGACGAGATCGCCGTCGCGCGCCTCGCCCTCCTCGCCGGCGGGGATCGCGATCTCGCGCCCCTGCGACTTCTTCTCGACGGGGAGCAGGCGCCCGCCGTCGCGCCCGGCGCGATAGACGCCGATCACTTCCGCACGGTTCTTGCCGATCACCTTGATGACCCGGCCGGTATAGCGGCCCGGCGCCTCCGGATCGGGTGCGACGCGGATCAGCGCCCGGTCGCCGAGGCCGGGCGCCGGGCGGTTGCCCTTGCGGCCGGCACGGGGCACCTCGACGGCGATTTTCGGCGCCTCGCCCCCGCCCTCCCACTGCGCCGGGCGCGCGATCAGGTCGCCATCGCGGTCGCGCGAGACGATGTCGGCGAGAACGACGGGCGGCAGGCTGCCGCCCTTGCGGAACCCGCCGCGGTCGCGGTCGAGCGCGCCGTCGGCCTCGATCTCCTTCAGGATCGCCTTGAGACCGATCTTGTCGGCGCCCGAGATCCCGAAGGCTTTGGCGATCTCGCGCTTGCCGACCTTTCCGGGCGTCTCGGTGATGAAGGCGAGGATCTGCTCGCGGGAGGGAAGAGCGGGGGCACCCGCCTTCGGATTGATGCGTCTGGCCAAGGAGTCGGGCTCGCCGCGCCGGCCCGGACGGGCTCGACGCGCTGAAGATTCGATGATCGGAGAGACCGTGATGGGTCCCGATGTCCGACGAAGATGGGCTCTCGCAGCGCCCAGGACAACGTTTCGGCGTCGTCCGTGAACAGCTTCGGCCCCCTGCTCAGCCGGTCGAGGCGGATTTCCGGATCGTTTCGACGGCCGTGTCCACGTCGAATCCTCGGCTCGTCAGATCTTCGAGGGCGAAGGGCGCCATCCGCGGCAAGGTCAGGTTCACCTGCCCCTCCTCCGGCTGAAGCTCGGGCGCCTCCGCCGCGCGGACCGCCAGGGTCCAGGCGCCGTCGATCCGCACCGCATCGGCCGGCGGCGGATCGGCGGCGAGCCCCGCCAGCTTCTCCGCCGCCGCCTGCCGGAAGGCGAGGCTCCTGCCGTCGTCGGAGACGAGCGCCGCCTTGATCAGCTCGGCCAATGCGTCCCTGACCCTGTCCACACTCGCGTTCATGGGCGTCCCGTCCTCAGGCTGTTCCGCGTCGAGGAGAGCAAACGGAGTGCCGCGCGCGAGGTTCAGTAGGGCGTACCGCCCGCCCGCTGCGCCTTCAACGCCTCGGCGTACCATGTCAGCTCGTCGAGGAATCGGCCCGCCGCCCGACCGAGCCAGTCCTCGGCCGGCTCGCCGGCCTCGCTCAGCGCCTTCTGGACGCGCGGGATCGGCAGGAGCGAGGGAATGCTCGGCGTGCCGAGTTCGGCCAGCATCGCCCGCAGCTGCATCGCCGCGCGCACGCCGCCGTATTGTCCGGCCGAGTAGCAGCAGATGGCGGAGGGCCGCCAGAAATACTCTTCGAGGAAGTGGTCGAGGGTGTTCGAGAGCGCGGGCGGGATCGAGTGGTTGTACTCGGCCGACACCACCACGAAGGCGTCCGCACCGCGAAACAGCGTCGCCAGCCGCTCCAGCGGCTCGGGCGCCTCGCCCTGGGGATACTCCTTGTACATCCGGTCGAGCAGCGGGAGCTTCAGCTCGACCGGATCGACCAGCGGGGCCGCGTGGCCGCGGGCTTCGAGCCGCGCCGTGAGGAAGCGGGCGGCGCGGATGCCAGCGCGATCCGCGCGCACGGAACCGAGGATCACGGGGATGGTGAGGGTCATGGGCAGGTCTCCCGATCAGACGAGCCTACTCGCTCCGCCCCGACCGTCAGCGTCAAGCATTCCCCGAATAAAAAAGGCACCGGAGCCTCGAAGGCCCCGGTGCCGGACGCAGTACGCTGCGCGAGACAATCTTACAGCGAGTAGTAGTTCACGAACTCGATCGGGTGCGGGGTCATCTCGTAGCGCAGCACCTCGGTCATCTTCAGCTCGATGAACGAATCGATCTGGTCGTCCGAGAACACGCCGCCGGCCTTGAGGAAGGCGCGGTCCTTGTCGAGGTTCTGCAGCGCCTCACGCAGAGAGCCACAGACGGTCGGGATCTTCTTCAGCTCGCGCGGGGGCAGGTCATAGAGATCCTTGTCCATCGCCGGGCCCGGATCGATCTTGTTGATGATGCCGTCGAGGCCGGCCATCAGCAGCGCCGAGAAGGCGAGGTAGGGGTTGGCCATCGGATCGGGGAAGCGGACCTCGACGCGCTTGGCCTTCGGGTTCGTCGTCCACGGGATACGGCAGGAGGCCGAGCGGTTGCGGGCCGAGTAGGCCAGCAGCACCGGCGCCTCGTAGCCCGGCACCAGACGCTTGTAGGAGTTGGTGGACGGGTTGGTGAAGGCGTTCAGCGCCTTGGCGTGCTTGATGATGCCGCCGATGTACCACAGGCATTCCTGGCTGAGGTCGGCGTACTTGTCGCCGGCAAACAGCGGCTTGCCGTCCTTCCAGATCGACTGGTGCACGTGCATGCCGGAGCCGTTGTCGCCGTAGACGGGCTTCGGCATGAAGGTGGCGGACTTGCCGTAGCTCTGCGCGACGTTGTGGATGCAGTACTTGTAGATCTGCATGTGGTCGGCAAGCGTGGTGAGCTTGTCGAACTTCATGCCGAGCTCGTGCTGGGCCGAGGCCACCTCGTGGTGATGCTTCTCGACCTTCACGCCCATCGACTGCATCGCGGCCAGCATCTCGCCGCGCATGTCCTGGGCCGAATCCTGCGGCGGAACGGGGAAGTAGCCGCCCTTGGTCTGGATGCGGTGGCCGAGGTTGCCGCCCTCGTAATCGGTGAAGCCGTTGGTCGGAAGCTCGGTGGAATCGAGCTGGAAACCGGTGTGGTAGGGGTCGGCGCCGAACTTCACGTCGTCGAACACGAAGAACTCGGCCTCGGGACCGACGAAGATGTCGTCGCCGATGCCGGTGGAGCGAAGATACGCCTCGGCGAGCTTGGCGGTCGAGCGCGGATCGCGGGAATAGGGCTCGCCGGTCGACGGCTCCAGCACGTCGCAGACGATCGACATGGTGGAGGCGGAGAAGAACGGATCCATGCAGGCGGTCGCCGGATCCGGCATCAGCAGCATGTCGGACTCGTTGATCGCCTTCCAGCCGGCGATCGACGAGCCGTCGAACATCGTGCCGTCCTGGAAGATCTCGTCATCGACCAGGGAGACGTCGAAGGTCACGTGCTGCCACTTCCCGCGCGGGTCGGTGAAGCGGAAGTCGACGTACTTTACGTCGTTGTCCTTGATGGCCTTCAGCACATCGGCGGCCGTAGTCATGCTGTGCGTCTCCTCGGCAAAGTCTGAGAGCGGGGCGGTGGGCCACCCGCCGGGTTCGGGCGCGGGTCTAGCCGGTCCGTTCCTGCGGCGCGAGGGGCTGATCGGGAAAGCGGGACATCTCGAAGGGGCGGCGCGGCGTCCGCGGCTTCGTTCCTGATCCGGGCACCGGCCCCCTCTCGCACCCCCGGCCGGTCTCGCCGGCCGGCGCGGACGATATCGTCGGCGCTTCGCGGTTGCCACCCGTCGGAGGGCAAAAAATCCACGTGATCGCGGGACGTTCGAGAGGTTTCGTTCCCGCACGCGCCGCCGCAACGGTCGAATTTGCCGCAGGAACCCGCGTAACGATACCGTGACGATTGGCATGCCACGTGCTTAGGGCTGCCCGGAGCGTCCGCGGACAAATCGGGCGCTCGGGGGTCGGGCTGGCGCCCTGCTCTTTCCGCGGGTCGGCGTTTCGGATGCGGCGGGGAAGGTCCCTGCCGGACGCGATCCTCCCGGAGGGCAGGCTCTCAACGGCGCCGGTTCCGCAAAAGGTTTCGTCAGGACACGGATCCTCAAGGTACGAGAGACTCGGAATGACCAAGTTTAAGCTCGAGTACATCTGGCTCGACGGCTACACGCCCACTCCGAACCTGCGCGGCAAGACGCAGATCAAGGAGTACGACAGCTTCCCGACCTTCGAGCAGCTCCCGCTCTGGGGTTTCGACGGCAGCTCCACCCAGCAGGCCGAGGGCTCCTCGTCCGACTGCGTGCTGAAGCCCGTTCGCCACTTCCCCGACCCGACCCGCACCAACGGCGTGCTCGTGCTGTGCGAAGTGATGATGCCGGACGGCAAGACCCCGCATCCGTCGAACAAGCGCGCCACCGTGCTCGACGATGCCGGCGCCTGGTTCGGCTTCGAGCAGGAATACTTCCTCTATAAGAACGGCCGTCCGCTCGGCTTCCCCGAGACCGGCTATCCCGCTCCGCAGGGCCCGTACTATTGCGGCGTCGGCGCCTCGAATGTCGGCCCCGTGGCGCGCCAGATCGTCGAGGAGCACCTCGACCTCTGCCTCGCCGCCGGCATCAACCACGAGGGCATCAATGCCGAAGTGGCCAAGGGCCAGTGGGAATTCCAGATCTTCGGCAAGGGCTCCAAGAAGGCCGCCGACGAGATGTGGATGGCCCGCTACCTGCTGCAGCGCCTGTGCGAGAAGCACGAGATCGACATCGAGTATCACTGCAAGCCGCTCGGGGACACCGATTGGAACGGCTCGGGCATGCACTGCAACTTCTCGACCACGTTCATGCGCGAGACCGGCGGCAAGGAGTATTTCGAGTCCGTGATGGCTCAGTTCGAGAAGAACCTCGACGACCACATCGCCGTCTACGGTCCCGATAACCACATGCGCCTGACCGGCAAGCACGAGACGGCGCCGTGGAACAAGTTCTCCTACGGCGTGGCCGATCGCGGCGCCTCGGTGCGCGTGCCGCACTCCTTCGTCAACAACGGCTACAAGGGCTACCTTGAGGACCGCCGCCCGAACTCCATGGGCGACCCCTACCAGATCGCCTCGCAGGTTCTGAAGACGATCTCCGAGGTTCCGCTCCCGGGCGAAGCCGCGCAGAAGGCCGTCGCGTAAGGATTTCGAGGCCGGATATCGAGGCTAGAGACAAGCCGCTCCCGTCGAAGGACGGGAGCGGTTTTTTGTTACCTTACAATGCGCCGTCATCGCGAATACAGACGAAGCGATCCGGCGGCGCGGATTTTCCAGAGAAGGCGGAGCGCTGAGTTGCTTCGGCGCCGCCTTGTAACGACGGGATTTTAGGTCTCAAACCCCGAAGATCGACCACCCGGTCCGCTTCACCAGCATTTCCAGGGCGATGCGCCCGAGATGCGAGTTGCCCGCCGCATCCAGCCCCGGCGACCAGACGCAGATCGAGGCCTTGCCCGGCGCCACCGCCAGGATACCGCCGCCGACGCCGCTCTTGCCCGGCAGGCCGACGCGGTAGGCGAAGTCGCCCGACCCGTCGTAGTGGCCGCAGGTCAGCATGATGGCGTTGATGCGCCGCGCCCGCTCGGCCGAGATCACGGAGTGCCCGGCGAGCGGATGGTGCCCGGAATAGGCCAGGAACAGCCCGGCGGTCGCGAGCTGGCGGCAGGTCATCGCGATGGCGCAATGATGGAAGTAGACGCCCAGCGTGTAATCGACCGGATTCTCGATCACGTTGAAGGAGCGCATGTAGTTGGCCAGCGCCGCGTTACGGAATCCGGTCCGCTTCTCCGAGGCGGCCACCCGCTCGTCGATCGCGATGCTGTTGTCCTGCGCCACGAACTGCATGAAACGCAGGATCTCGCCGAGCGCCTCGCGCGGCTGGTGGCCCGACAGGATCAGGTCGGTGACGGCGATGGCGCCCGCGTTGATGAAGGGATTGCGCGGGATGCCGTTCTCCCGCTCCAGCTGCACGATCGAGTTGAACGGACTTCCCGACGGCTCGCGGCCGACCCGGCGCCAGAGCCGGTCGCCGACCATGCCGAGCGCCAGCGTCAGGGTGAAGACCTTGGAAATGCTCTGGATCGAGAAGGGGCTATCGGCGTCGCCCCCGGCCGCGACGCGACCATCGCCGTCGATCACCACGAGGCCGAAGGCCTGCGGATCGACGCGGGCCAGTTCCGGGATGTAGCTCGCCACCGTGCCGCGATCGGGCCGCGCCCGCATCTCCTCGGCAATGTCTTTGACGATACGGTCGAGATCGGGCACGGCGTCGCTCGGCTACGGCGCTTCACGGCAAGCGCGGACGAGCCCGGCCCTTCACGAAGCGGGCCAGGGAAGATCGGGCCGCCGGGATCAGATCGCGTCGGAGCCGGTCTCGCCGGTGCGAATGCGGATAGCCTCCTCGATCGTCGAGACGAAGATCTTGCCGTCGCCGATACGGCCGGTCTGGGCCGACTTGCGGATCGCTTCCACGGCACCCTCGACGAGGGCGTCCGAGAGCACGATCTCCAGCTTCACCTTGGGCAGGAAATCCACGACGTACTCGGCGCCGCGGTAGAGTTCGGTATGGCCCTTCTGCCGGCCGAAGCCCTTCGCCTCGATCACGGTGATGCCCTGGAGGCCGACCTCCTGGAGGGCTTCCTTCACCTCGTCGAGCTTGAACGGCTTGATGATCGCCTCGATCTTCTTCATCCGGAAAAGCCCGATCCGCCTGGTCCTTCAGTCAGCCATTTATGTACCATCGCCGCTGCCCGACCGCCACGGCGATTTGGATAACCGGGCTGGGAAGTTGCGTACGAAATATGCAAACAAAGCGGAATGTGTAGGCAATTCCGCTAAAATCGATGAATTTTCGGGCACACGTTGAGCCAGTTGCATGCATGAGCCGGTAAAATCCCCGAAGGCCGCGGAGCGGCTGCTCACCGTTGAGGCGATGCGCCGGGTCGATGCCGCCGCCATCGCCGGGGGGACGGCAGGCCTGACCCTGATGGAAGCGGCGGGCGCCGCCGTCGCCGACCGCACCCGCGCGCTGGCGCCCGAGGGCGGGCGGGTGCTCGTCCTATGCGGCCCCGGCAACAACGGCGGCGACGGCTTCGTCGCCGCCCGCCTGCTGGCCGGAGCCGGCTACCGCATCGATCTGCGCCTGCTCGGCGAGCGCGCCGGGCTCAAGGGCGACGCGGCGCTCGCCGCCAAGGCCTGGACCGGTCCGGTCGGCGATGCGGCGGCGGGAATGCCGGCGGCCGACCTCGTCATCGACGCGCTGTTCGGCGCCGGCCTCTGCCGCGATCTCGAGGGGGCGGCCCGGGCCCTGGTCGAAGCCGTCAACCGCTCCGGCATCCCCGTGCTCGCGGTCGATGTGCCCAGCGGCGTCGACGGGAACAGCGGCGCGGTGCGCGGGGTCGCCATCGAGGCGACCGAGACGGTGACCTTCGTCGCGCTCAAGCCCGGCCATCTGCTGCAGCCCGGCCGGACGCATTGCGGCGGCCTGCGTGTCGCCGATATCGGCACGGGCGAGGCCGCCTTCGCCGCCGGCATCGCCGGGGAGACGCGCGCGCTGTATCGCAATGCGCCCGGCCTCTGGACCCTGCCGCGTCTCACCGCGGCCAGCCATAAATACACCCGCGGCCACGCCCTCGTTCTGTCGGGCCCGGCCCACCGCACCGGCGCGGCCCGGCTCGCCGCCCGCGGGGCGCTGCGGGTCGGCGCGGGTCTCGTCACCGTGGCCTCGCCCGCCTCGGCGCTCCCGGAGAATGCCGCCCATCTCACCGCGATCATGCTGCGGGCATGCGAGAATGCCGACGATCTCGACGACATGCTGGCCGACGAGCGGCTCAACGCCCTGCTCCTCGGCCCCGGCCTCGGCACCGGCCCGGCGACCTGCGACCTCGTCGCGGTGGCGGCGGGGGCCGGGCGCGCCCTGGTGCTCGATGCCGACGCGCTCACGAGCTTCCGCAGCGAAGTGCGCACGCTCGCCCGCCATATCCGGGACGGTGAGGCGCGGGCCGTGCTGACGCCACACGAGGGCGAGTTCGCGCGGCTGTTTTCCGGCACGGAGGCCGTGGCCGAGGGGCTGAGCAAGTTCGAGCGCGCGGCGCGGGCGGCGGAGATCGCCGGGGCGGTCGTGGTTCTGAAGGGGGCCGACACGGTGATCGCCGCTCCCGACGGCCGCACGGCGATCAACGACCACGGTACGCCGCATCTCGGAACCGCCGGCTCCGGCGACGTGCTCGGCGGCCTCGTCGCCGGATTGCTGGCGCAGGGCATGGAGCCGTTCGAGGCGGCCTGCGCCGCCGTCTGGCTGCACGGCGATGCGGGCCTGCGGTTCGGGCCGGGGCTGATCTCGGAGGATATCCCGGAGCTGATCCCGGCGGTGCTGCGCGACCTCGCCGGCCGTGCGTGACCGCGGCCCGGCTATCCGGCCGCGGCGACGGCGTGCTTGCGGCCGTAGAGCGCGTAGAAGACCAGCCCGAACACGTTCCAGATCGCGAACCAGAGCTGGGTCGTCGCGGGCAGGCTGAGGAACAGGTAGCCGCAGCCCAGGATCGTGACCGGTCCGATGAGCCAGGGCACCGGCGCGCGGAAGGTGCGCGGCGCGTCGGGATCGCGCAGGCGCATCACGAGCATGCAGGCGGCGACCGCCACGAACGCCGCGAGCGTTCCGGCATTGGCGAGCGCCGCGAGTTCTCCCAGCGGAACAAACCCGGCGAGCACGGTCACGACGGCGGCGGTGAAGAGGGTGATCCGCACCGGCGTGCCGGTGGACGAGACCTGAGCCAGGCCCTGCGGCAGCATCCCGTCGCGGGCCATGGTGAAGAAGATCCGGCTCTGCCCGTAGAAGAAGGCGAGAATGACGGTGGGCAGGGCGATCACGGCCGAGGCCGCGAGGTATTGCGCCACCAGTGGGCGCCCGAGCTCGCGCAGGATGAGGGCCAGCGGCTCCGGGCTGTCGGCGAACCGGGTATAGGACACGGCCCCCACCGCCGCGACCGCCACCGCGACGTAGATCAGGACGCAGGCCGCCATTGAGCCGACGATCCCGATCATCAGGTCGCGCCCCGGGTTGCGCGTCTCCTCGGCGGCGGTGGCGATGGCGTCGAAGCCGTAGAAGGCGAAGAAGATGATCGCGGCCGCAGCCATGACGCCGCGCTCGACGCCGTCGGCCCCCACGCGCTTGGGGAAGCCGTACGGATCGAACGGTTCGAGATGGGTGGCGTCGAAGGCCGGCAGCGCGAAGGCGACGAAGACGACGAGTGCGGCGATCTTCACCAGAACCAGGGCTGCATTGACCGTGGCGCTCTCCCGCGTGCCGCGCAGGAGCAGCACGGCGACCACGACGATGATGCCGACCGCCGGGAGGTTGACGATGCCGCCCGCCTCCGGTCCCCGCATCAGGGCGGTCGGAACGCCGAGCCAGCTTTCCAAGAGCGGCGCCGCGTAGCCGGACCAGCCGACGGCGACCGCACTGACCACGAGCGAGTATTCGAGAATCAGGCTCCAGCCGATGATCCAGGCCAGCACCTCGCCGAGCACGACGTAGCTGTAGGTATAGGCGCTGCCCGAGACCGGAATCGTCGTCGCCATCTCGGCATAGGCCAGCGCAGCGCAGGCACAGATCGCTCCGGCGACGGCGAAGGACAGGATCACCGCCGGCCCAGCCTTGGCCGCGCCGACGCCGATCAGCGTGAGGATGCCGGTGCCGACGATCGCCCCGACGCCGAGCGCCATGAGGTGGGGCCAGCTCAGCGTCCGGACCAGCTGCCGCTCCCCGCCGGGCTCCAGTTGCAAGGGCTTGCGGCGAAGAAGGCTGGACGGCATTCGGGCTCCTGACGGGCGGTTGTAGGCGGACGCCGGCTCGCGCGAAAGTCACATCATCGCGCGGGCGTCGCCAGACACGCCCGCCCCGGTCCGGCGTCGTGCTTCCGAGCGCATCGGCCGTTCGTCGCTACGGTGAGAGGCTCGCCCGATCCGCCGCCAGCACCTCGGCGCGCTTGCGCTCGTCCGGGTTCAGGCCCGCAGTCGCCTGATCGAGGCCGGCATCGGACCGGCCTTGCGACGCGGCGGCGAGATTCCAGGCGGCCGCCTCGACGAGGTTCTTCGGCACGCCGCGGCCGGCGACGTAGAGCTTGGCGATCCGGTTCTGGGCGATGGCGTTGCCGCGCTGGGCCGCGTGCAAAAAGTAGCGGGCGGCCCGGGCCTCGTCCTTGGGAACCCCGTCGCCGTTGAACAGGCGGATCGCGAACTCGACCTCCGCCCCGAGATCGCCGTTGTCGGCGGCGCGGCGGAACCATTGCGCGGCCTGGGTCGTGTCCTTGGGCACGCCCTTGCCCTGGAGGTAGAGCACCCCGAGCGCGTATTGTGCGGCGGGAACCTCGGCCTCGGCCGCGGTTCGGAAGTTGGCCACAGCAGCGGCCAGATCCGCCGGCTTGTCGCTGGCGAGCTGGATCAGCGCGAGGTTGTAGCTGGCACTGGGCTGCCCCTTGCGCGCCGCCTGTTCGAGCCAGACCCGGCCGGCCTTCTCGTCCTTGGGCTGGCCGCGTCCGTCCATCGCCATCAGGCCGAGGGAGGCCATGGCGTTGGCATCGTTCTGCGCGGCGGCGAGCCGGTACCATTCGTGGGCGCGCTTCGGATCCTGCTTGACCCCGAGGCCCTGGTTGTAGAGCTCGCCCAGCAGCGTCATCGCCGCGGCGTCCTTCGGGTTCGTCTCGATGCGCCTCGTCGCCTCGCGGAAGGCGGTGACGTAGCGTCCGCGCTGGTAGGCGCCGTAGGCCGCGTCGGCATTCGGGTTCGCGGTCGTCGGCTGCGCTCCCTGCGCGTTGGCCGAGTACGGCGAGGGCAGCTCGCGCTTCAGATCGAGCTGGTTCGGCTTGGCCTGGCCCGCATTGGCCGGCGTCTGCGCAGGAGGCTCCTTCGTCGCCGGCTGTTTGGGGGCGGCATGCACCCCGCCGGCGCCGAGCGCGAGGAGGGCGAAGGCGCCGAAGGCCGCGAGGAAAACGGCTCGGGCCATGGCCTGCTTCGATCCCGCGAGCCCCCTTGCTGCCTCCAGCCGCAAGGCACGGTGGCCTTCGAAGAAGCTCGAGCGAGGGGCGCCCGGATTCAGGCAGGGGCGGTGGCTCGCAGGCCGGGCGCGACGTCCGACACCGCCCCTGTCCTCAGCCGCCGGGGCTTCGAACCCCCTCCCCCGCAGAAGGGAGAGGATTTCGACCGACACCGCCCCGGTCCTCACATCGAAAACGATCATCGCGCCCCGTCGAGCTGCGCCTGCGCGGCCCGCACAGCTTCGGGATCGTCGCGCCACAAGACGCTCTCCAGCCCGACGAACTCGGCGCCCGTTCCCGCGAGCGCGGCAACATCCTCGGCGGCGGTCGCCACGGCGATGCAGGGCGTCTCGAAGATCTCCGCCCACCACGCCGCGCGCTCGCGCACCTCTTGCAACTCGGGAGCGGCACCGTCGGGGAAGAGACCGCCGAACATCAGATAATCGACGCCGGTCTCGCCCGCGACCATCGCGGCATCCCGCGAGCCGAGGACGCCGCCGGTTCCGAGGATCCGGCCATCGCGCAGGCGCCCGCGCAGATCGCGCAGGGTCTCCTCATCGGCCCGGTCGAGATGCACCCCGTCCGCTCCGCCCCGGGCGGCGACGGAGACGACGTCGCCGGTGAGTCCCGGCACGCTGACGAGCACCGCCGCGCCGCGCTCCTGTGCCGACGGCGCCAGCCGCTTCACGAGATTGACGAGGCTGCGCTCGTCGGCAGCCGCCAGCCGCAGGATCACCGCCGCCACGTCGCCCGCGGCACAGGCCGCATCGAGCGCCGCGGCGGTCGCCTCGGCCTCGGGCGCGCCGAGGCCGTAGGGCGTGAGGAGGGCGAGGCGGGGCCGCGGCGCTGCGTCGGATTCGGGCATGGGGATCAGGCGTCGATCTTCGGGTCGAGGGAGCCGCTGGCGTAGCGCTTGGCCATCTCGGCCACCGAGATCGGGCGGATCTTCGAGCCGTTGCCGGCGGTGCCGAACTCCTCGAAGCGCTGCTTGCAGAGCTTCGTCATCGCCTCCATGGCGGGCTTCAGGTACTTGCGCGGATCGAACTCGGCCGGGCTCTCGGAGAGCACCTTCCGGATCTGACCGGTCATCGCCATGCGGTTGTCGGTGTCGATGTTGATCTTGCGCACACCGTGCTTGATGCCGCGCTGGATCTCCTCGACCGGCACGCCCCAGGTCGGCTTCATCTGGCCGCCGTACTGGTTGATGATGTCCTGCAGATCCTGCGGCACCGAGGAGGAGCCGTGCATGACGAGGTGGGTCGTCGGCAGACGGCGGTGGATCTCCTCGATCACGTTCATGGCGAGCACGTCGCCGTCGGGCTTCCTCGTGAACTTGTAGGCGCCGTGGCTGGTGCCCATGGCCACCGCCAGCGCGTCGACCTTGGTGGCGGCCACGAACTTCACCGCCTCGTCCGGGTCGGTCAGGAGCTGGTCATGGGACAGGACGCCCTCGGCGCCGTGGCCGTCCTCGGCCTCGCCCTGGCCGCTCTCGAGCGAGCCGAGCACACCGAGCTCGCCCTCGACCGAGACACCGGCCCAATGGGCCATCTTGGTGACGTTGCGGGTGATCTCGACGTTGTAGTTGTAGTCGGCCGGGGTCTTGCCGTCGGCCTTGAGCGAGCCGTCCATCATCACCGAGGTAAAGCCGTACTGGATCGCGGTGGCGCAGGTGGCTTCGTTGTTGCCGTGGTCGAGATGCATGCAGACGGGAATGTGCGGATAGATCTCGACGAGGCCGTCGATGAGCTTGGCGAGCACCACGTCGTTGGCGTAGGCGCGCGCGCCGCGGCTGGCCTGGAGGATGACCGGCGAGTCGGTGGCATCGGCCGCCGCCATGATGGCGAGCCCCTGCTCCATGTTGTTCAGATTGAACGCGGGCACGCCGTAGCCGTACTCGGCGGCGTGGTCGAGGAGCTGCCGGAGGGTGATGCGTGCCATGTCTCGATCCTCGTGCGATGCGGCCTTGAGCCGGGCTGGTCCCTTGCTCAGACCAATATAGGTGCCGCCGCGCCGTCAGCCTGCGCGGGGCCGTGAAAAACTTGGGCGCAAGCCGTGCCGTGCTTCCTCTCCCCTCAGCGGGTGAGGGAATCGCCGTTTGCGGCAGGACCTGAACCGGCCCCTCTCCCGCCTCGCATGAGCAAGGCCCCCTCCCCCGCGGAGGGGAGAGGGTTCCGGCCGTGGAATCAGCCCTGCGCCCGCAACGCCTCGACGCCGGGCAGTTCCTTGCCCTCCAGCCATTCGAGGAACGCGCCGCCGGCGGTCGAGACGTAGGAGAAGTCCTCGCCGACGCCCGCATGGTTCAGGGCCGCCACGGTGTCGCCGCCGCCGGCGACGCTGACGAGCTGGCCGGCCTTGGTGCGGGCCGCCGCGTGCTGGGCCACCGCCACCGTACCGGTGTCGAACGGCGTCAGCTCGAAGGCACCGAGCGGACCGTTCCAGACCAGCGTGCGGGCCTCGTCGATGGCACCGTCGATGGTGGCGATCGAGGAGGCGCCGACATCGAGGATCATCGCGTCGGAGGGCACGGCATCCACCGTCACGGTCTCGTTCTCGGCGTTCGCCTTGAACTCGCGGGCCACCAGCGCATCGACCGGCAGGATGATGGTGCAGTTCTTCTCCTTGGCCGCAACCAGGATGCGCTGGGCCGTCTCGGCGAGATCCTTCTCGCACAGCGACTTACCGACATCCTTTCCCTGAGCGTGCAGGAAGGTGTTGGCCATGCCGCCGCCGATCACCAGCATGTCGACCTTGGCGACGAGGTTTTCGAGGAGGTCGATCTTGGTCGAGACCTTGGCGCCGCCGACGATGGCGATGACCGGGCGGGCCGGGGATTCGAGCCCCTTGGTCAAAGCATCGAGCTCGGCCTGCATCAGGCGGCCGGCATAGGCCGGCAGCAGACGGGCGAGGCCTTCGGTGGAGGCATGCGCCCGGTGAGCGGCGGAGAACGCCTCGTTGACGTAGACGTCGCCGTTGGCCGCGAGCGCCTTGGTGAACTCCGCCTCGTTCTTCTCCTCGCCCGCGTGGTAGCGGGTGTTCTCGAGGAGGAGCACATCGCCGTCCTTCAGCGCGGCGACCGCCTTGGACGCCGCCTCGCCGACGCAATCCTCCCCGAAGGCCACCGGCCGGCCGAGCTTCTCGGAGAGCGTCGGCAGAAGCGGCTTCAGCGAGTCCTTCGGGTCCGCCTTGCCCTTGGGACGGCCGAAATGCGCCAGCAGGATCACCCGCCCGCCCTGATCGGCGATCTCGCGGATCGTCGGCACCACGCGCTCGATCCGGGTCGCATCGGTGACGCGACCGCCCTCCATCGGCACGTTGAGATCGACGCGCAGCAGCACGCGCTTGCCCTTCAGCGGGCCGGCATCGTCGAGGGTGCGGAAGTCCGTCATGGCGGCGTCAGATCGCTTCTTAGGGGTTGGAGGCCGGGGGATTGGCGGGAGCCGTCTGGCTCTGTCCGCCGACGCTGTGCGGCAGCATCCGGTCGAGGTTCAGCCGCTGGACCGCGACCATCAGCGCGACGGTGAGCACGGCGGTGATGATGGCGGTCAGAACCAGGGCCCCGGTCCCGGGCAGGCGTCCGACCCGGTCGGACAGGGTGCGGACTTCGCTGCGCAGCGAGGAGAGGTCGGCCTGACGGGCGGCGTCGTTCATCCGGGTCGAGGCCGACTCGACCTTCTCCTCGACGCGCGAGAGCAGCGCCTCCGAGCGGGCGTACTTGTCCTCGATGCGCGCGGTCTTGTCCTCGATGCGGGCAAGCTGGTCGGCGTGGTTGACGGTGGCGGGCGGCTCGGTCCTGCCGGCGCTCGTCGGCGGGGCTGCCGGAGCGGGTGTCGTCACGGCGGACGGCGCGGGGGAAGACGGCGCAGGGGAGGACGGGGTCGCGGGTGGAATGAAACCGCTCCCGGAAGGCTTGGCCGGCGAAGTCTCGGTCATCGCATACGCACCTTGGATCTTCGGCGAGTCGGGCTCGCCTAAGGGAACTCGAAGGCAATCGGGAGCGGCCGGACCGATCGGTCGGCCGCTCCCGTGGAAGCGTAGCTAGAGCGTCAGATCAGCTTGGCCATGGCCACGGCGGTGTCGGCCATGCGGTTCGAGAAGCCCCACTCGTTGTCGTACCAGGACAGGATGCGCACGAAGGTGCCGTCCATGACCTTGGTCTGATCGAGGTGGAAGGTGGACGAGTGCGGATCGTGGTTGAAGTCGATCGACACGTTCGGGCGGTCGGTCACGCCGAGCACGCCCTTGAGCGGGCCGGAGGCGGCGGCCTTGATCGCGTCGTTGATCTCCTGGACGGAGGTCGCGCGCTTGGCGGTGAAGACGAGATCGACGGCCGACACGTTCGGGGTCGGCACGCGGATCGCGGTGCCGTCGAGCTTGCCCTTCAGCTCCGGCAGCACGAGGCCGACGGCCTTGGCCGCGCCGGTCGAGGTCGGGATCATCGACAGCGCCGCGGCGCGGGCCCGGTAGAGATCCTTGTGCATCTGATCCAGCGAGGGCTGGTCGTTGGTGTAGGAGTGGATCGTCGTCATGAAGCCGCGCTCGATGCCGACGGTCTCGTCGAGGACCTTGGCGACCGGGGCGAGGCAGTTCGTGGTGCAGGAGGCGTTGGAGACCACCAGGTGGTCGCCCGTGAGCCGGTCGTGGTTGACGCCGTAGACGACCGTCAGGTCGGCGCCGTCGGCGGGGGCCGAGACGAGGACGCGCTTGGCGCCGGCGTCGAGATGGGCCTCCGCCTTGTCCTTCGAGGTGAAGATGCCGGTGCATTCCATCGCGATGTCGACGCCCAGATCGCGGTGGGGCAGCTCGGCCGGATTGCGCACGGCGGTGACGCGGATGCGCCGGCCGTTGATGACGATGTCGTCGCCCTCGACCGCGACCTCGGCCGGGAAGCGGCCGTGCACGGAATCGTAGCGCAGCAGGTGAGCGTTGGTCTCGACCGGGCCGAGATCGTTGATGGCGACGACCTCGATGTCGGTGCGACCGGCTTCGACGATGGCGCGCAGCACGTTGCGGCCGATGCGGCCGAACCCGTTGATGGCAACCTTGACGGTCACGGCGTGACTCCTTCGTAATGGGGCGCACCCGCGCGCCGATGGGAAACAGGTCGGGCCCGCCGGCGGCCTTCGCCAGCGGCGTCCGATGACGATGCGACCGCTCCAAGCGGGGCGGCACTGAACCGGGGATGAACCGTGCGGCAGCCCGCGCCCGTCCGGTCGGCGGACGGTCTGAGCGGGGAGCCGGGGAGAGTCACGGTTTTGGGATTCCGTTGGGCGGCCCCGCGCCGGGGGATCGAGGCCGGGCGCCGGCTCTCTAACATGGCGTCCGGGGCTGTCAAAGATCGGGGGTAGGCCTGTGAATTGGCTGGAATTTCGAATGCTCTTGGCTGAAACCTGTCGACCGCGAGGATTCGGAGTACCGCGAAAGTCCTTCCGCCGTCGGCCGTTTGCGTTCTGGCCGCCACGGCGCCGGACGCGTTCCGTGGCAGGCTCCGGCGAAGCGGCAACCGACGGGTGACCATGGCGCGAACCGATTCGAAGACGTTGCAGGTGAAGGAGCAGGCAAAGGGACCGGACGCCGGCCTGGAGGAGGCGCTTCACCGGCTCGACACGGCGCTCGCGCTGCTGGAAACGGCGGTGGCCCGCAAGCTCGAGGCCGAGCGCAGCCGCGGCGACCGGGAGACCGAGTTCGCCCTGCTCGAGGAGGACCGGGTCCGGCTCGCCGCCGAACTCGATGCGGCGGGCGCCCGTCTCGCCCGGATGACGAGCACCACCGGCGAGGTCAACCGCCGCCTCGATCGCGCCATCGAGACGGTGGAAGACGTCCTGTCCGGCTCCGCCGGCCGCTGAGTTCGAGTCAGGTTCATCACGGATGCCGCACGTCAACGTCACCATCGCGGGCAAGAGCTACCGCATGGCCTGCGGCCCCGGCGAGGAGGAGCATCTCTCCGCCCTCGCCAAGAGCTTCGACGACCGGATCACGGAGATGCGCGGTGCCTTCGGCGAGATCGGCGACATGCGCCTGCACGTCATGGCCTCGCTGACGCTGGCCGACGAGTTGCACGAGGCCCGGCGGCGCATCGCCGATCTGGAGCGGAACGCGGCCCAGGGCGCCGCCGAGCAGGCGCGGCTCGCCGGCGGCGTCGGCGTCGCCGCCGAGCGGATCGACCGGCTCGCCCGGGCCCTGTCGGGTCAGCCGACCGGGCATGCCTCCGGCAAGGGCGAGGCCGACCGCGGCAATTGACCGGGCCGGCGGGCGTTTCACGGCCGGATCATCGCGCCGGCTTCGATTTTCTCCGGCATGACGCGGTCAGCCCCTGGCGCAAGGGCCGCCGCGCGTCTATCTCTGGCGGGCGGGGCTGCAGAGTTCGTCAGGAGAACTTTCCCCGGGGCCTTATCGACTCCCTCGGGAGCTGTCACTGGCCTCGTCCGTGGACCTGGCCAACACGGCGCCCACCTACTCTGTAGGTTTCCCGGGATCGACACTCCAACGGCTCAGGTGGCTCCGCACTCTTCCCCCGAACGCTCGCTCAAGGCGAGCCTCCGCGCCGAGGCGCTCGGCCGCCGCGACGCACTCTCGCCCGAGGCCCGCGCCGCCGGCTCGTTGCGCGCCGCCGAGATCATCGCAGGCCTTCCCGAACTGGCGGAGGCGCCGCTCGTCGGTGCCTTCTGGCCGATCCGCTCCGAGATCGACCCGCGCCCGCTGATCGAGCGCCTGTTCGCCCGCGGCCAGCGGGTGGCGCTGCCGAAGGTCACGAAGCAGGGACTCGTCTTCCGCGAATGGCGCGCGGGCGAGGAACTGGTGAAAGGCGGCTTCGGCCTCAGCGAGCCCCGCGACGACCTGCCCCCACTCGACCCGACCGCCCTCATCGTGCCGCTCGCCGCCTTTGATCGGACGGGCCAGCGCATCGGCTACGGCGCGGGCTACTACGATCAGGCGATCGAGCGGCTCTCGCAGAACGGCCCCGTGCTGACGGTGGGCATCGCCTTCTCCGTGCAGGAGATCGCCCGCGTCCCGGCCGAGCCGCACGACCGCCCCCTCGACCATCTCGTGACCGAGACCGGCCCCGTACCGCTCCGGCAAAGCTAGATCTTCCTCACGATGCGCATCCTCTTCCTCGGCGACATCGTCGGACGCTCCGGCCGCTATGCCGTCACCGAACGGCTGCCTGGCCTGCGCGAGCGCTGGCGCCTCGACTGCGTGGTGATCAACGGCGAGAACGCCGCCGGCGGTTTCGGCATCACCGAGTCGATCTGCGACGAGATCCTCCAGGCCGGCGCCGATGCGGTGACCCTGGGCAACCACTCCTTCGACCAGCGCGAGGCCCTCGTCTTCATCGCCCGCCAGCCCAGGCTGATCCGGCCGGCGAACTACCCGCCCGGCACCCCCGGCCGCGGCGCCACCGTGATCGAGACGGCCCGCGGCGCCCGCGTGCTCGTCGTCAACGTGATGGGCCGCATCTATCTCGATCCCCTCGACGATCCCTTCGCCGCGGCCGAGCGGGAACTCGAAGCCTGCCCGCTCGGGGCGGCGGCGGACGCGGTCATCGTCGACATGCACGCGGAGGCGACCAGCGAGAAGCAGGCCATGGGGCATTTCCTCGACGGCCGCGCCAGCCTTGTCGTCGGCACCCACACCCACGCGCCGACCGGCGACCACCGCATCCTGCCCGGCGGCACCGCCTATCTCTCGGATGCCGGCATGTGCGGCGACTACGACTCGATCCTCGGCATGCAGAAGGACGAGCCGGTGCGCCGCTTCCTGCAGAAGACGCCGGGCTCGCGCCTCGAAGCGGCCACCGGCGAGGGCACCCTGTGCGGCGTCGCGGTCGAGACCGACGATGCGACGGGGCTGGCCAAGCGCGTCTGGGCGGTCCGGCTCGGGCCGCATCTGGAAGAGACTTGGCCGCGCGAGTGGGATTGAGGCCGCCTCGGCGCGCGTCGGGCGCCGCCGCACTGTGACTTGATCGCGGCAGGCCGAGCCGCCAGAGTGCCGCCGGTTTTGTCACAGCGGTGCCGCCGATCCCGGCGTCAGGCCCAACACGAGTATGGACCCGATGGCGGCCCGTTCCGCGTCCCTCGACACGCCTCCCCTGGCCAAGCCCGGCATGACGCTGGTGCGGATGCTGGTGTTCCTGGCGCTCGCGGGCTTCCTCGCCTTCGTCCTCTACAAGCAGATCACCCCGGCCTTCCTCGCCAATCCCGGCCTGAACGGGCTGATCCTCGGCGTGCTGCTGATCGCGGTGCTGCTCGCCTTCGGGCAGGTGACGCGGCTGTTCCGCGAGGTGCGCTACGTCAATGCGGTCGCCGCCGGGCAGAATCCGAAGGACCGTCCGAGCCTGCTCGCGCCCCTGCTCCCCGCCATCGCGGCCCGGCGCGAGGGCGTGACGCTGTCGAGCACCCGCGCCCATCTCGACACCACCGCCGTCCGCCTCGACGAGGGCCGCGAGATCCTGCGCTACATCGCCGGCATCCTGATCCTGCTCGGCCTGCTCGGCACCTTCTGGGGCCTGATCGAGACGCTCTCGGCGGTGGGTTCGGTAATCGGCGGCATGCGCGGGGGCGGCGATGCGGCGGTGATGTTCGACGAACTCAAGAGCGGGCTCGCGGTGCCGCTCTCCGGCATCGGCCTCGCCTTCTCCGCCTCGCTGTTCGGCCTCGCCTCCTCGCTGATCGTCGGCTTTCTCGACCTTCAGGCGGGTCAGGCGCATTCCCGCTTCCACAACGAACTCGAAGATTGGCTCGTCTCCGGAGAGGAGCAGACGCAGGTCTCGGCCGTCGCCGCGCGGCGCGCGCCGGAGCACGACCCGGCCATCGCCCGCGACCTGCAGGCCGCGGTCGACCGCCTCAGCGGCGTCATCGCCGAGGGCGCCGGAGGCCGCGGCGCAACCCAGGCCATGACCAATCTCGCCGAGGGCATCCAGGGCCTCGTGCAGCACATGCGGGCCGAGCAGCAGATGATCCGCGACTGGGTCGAGGCCCAGGCCGCCCGGGAGCGCGAGCTGAAGCAGGTGCTCGACCGGCTGGCGCGCGAGAAGGTCAATTAGGAGCATGGCCGAGCGAAGTGGAGGCCGGTTCGCGTGAAGACCATGCAATCACGAGGGTCAGCGCCGCTGCTGCGCCAGCGGGCGGGGCGCTGAGATGGCCTCCGCTCGCGCGCGCTCGCAGCGCAGCCTGAACGTCTGGCCGGGCTATGTCGACGCGCTGGCCACCCTCCTGCTCGCGGTCGTGTTCCTGCTCACCGTCTTCGTGGTGGGGCAGTTCTTCCTCTCGCAGGAATTGACCGGCCGCGACGCGGTCCTGAACCGCCTCAACCGCCAGATCGCCGACCTCACCGACCTGCTGGCGCTGGAACGCTCGGGCCGCCGCGCACAGGAAGAGGCGGCGGCCGGACTGCGCAACACCCTGACCGCGACGGAGGCCGAGCGCGACCGACTCCGCGCGCTCGCGGACGCGAACGAGGCGGACCAGGGCAAGAGCGCCGATGTCGATGCGCAGCTCGCCGCCGAGCGCGGAGCGACGCTGCGGGCGCAGAATCAGGTCGAGCTGCTGAACGAGCAGATTCGTGCCCTGCGCCGCCAGCTCGCGGCGCTCGAAGATGCGCTGGCGGCCTCCGAATCCCGCGACCGGGAGAGCCAAGCACGAATCGCCGAGCTCGGCAGCCGCCTCAACGTGGCGCTCGCCCAGAGGGTGCAGGAACTCGCCCGCTACCGATCCGACTTCTTCGGACGCCTGCGGCAAGTCATCGGCAGCCGCACCGACGTCCGCATCGTCGGCGATCGCTTCGTGCTGCAATCCGAGGTGCTGTTCGCCGCGGGCTCGGCGGCGCTGAAGCCGGAGGCCGAGCCGGAACTCGACCGGATCGCGGGGGCCATTCTCGACATCGCGCGGGAGATTCCGGCCGACATTCCCTGGGTGCTGCGCGTCGATGGCCATACCGACGCGCGGCCGATCCAATCGGCCCAGTTCCCGTCGAACTGGGCGCTGTCGGCGGCACGCGCGATCGCGGTCGTGCAGTACCTGCGGACCAAGGGCATCCCGCCGCAGCGGCTGCTCGCGGGCGCCTTCGGCGAGTTCCAGCCGCTCGATTCGGGGACGAGTGACGAGGCCTACGCGCGCAACCGCCGGATCGAGATGAAGCTGACGGAGCGGTGAGAGGTCCTCGATCGTCGCTTGCGTAAATTCGTGTGCAGCCTACTCTCTCCGCATGACGGTGGAAGCATTCTACACTCTACGTCAGCAGGCACCGCGATCCGTCTTCAAGGATCTCGACCGCGTCGTCCTGACGGCCGAGGTGACGACCGACGACGGCGATCGTGTCGAGGCGGGATCCGAGGGGACAGTGGTCGGCGTCTGGCGTGATGGCGCGGCCTATGAAGTGGAATTCACGACGCCCGTCGCGGGTCTGGCGACGGTGCTTCCGAGCGCCCTGCGCGCCTTGACCCTGAAGCCTTGAACAGACCGACACGATCGCCTTCGGCTTTCACGATCAGTTCGGACAAAATCGTCGATTACCTCTTGAATTCGACGCATCCCGAAGGTGGATCCAAGGCGCGCTTTCTGGCGATGTTCGGCTTTTCCATCTCCGCCCCGGAGGTCTTGGCTCAAGCATTGCCTGCTCATGCCAAGCCCGAACACTTGGCCAGGGAGGGGCTGACACCCCTCGGTGACGTGAAGCTCGTCTACGAAGGCCCGCTTCAGACGCCCCATGGGCGTTCGCCGACTGTGCGAACAGTCTGGCGCCTCATTTCCGATGATACAGCCTACTTCGTCACGGCGGTACCATTGAAAGAGAACCGCTAAAAAACTCGCTCCGATACGCGAACAGCCCCGGCACGCCGCCGGTCATCACGAACAGAACAGGCGCACCGCGCTCGTACAGGCCCGCCCGCACGTCGTGGAGCAGCCCCGCGAACGCCTTGCCGCTGTAGACGGGATCGAGCAGCAGCCCTTCCGTGCGCGCCATGAGCCGTACGGCCTCGCGCATGCCCTCGGTCGGGATGCCGTAGCCGGGTCCGCGATGGGCGCCGTCGACGCGGATGGCGTCGTCGGAGAGTGTGTGGCCACCGTCGATCAGCGCGAGTGTGTCGCGGGCTCGGGCAAGCGTCGCCGCCCGCGCCTCGGCTTCAGGAGCGAGCACCGTGTAGGACTGCGCCAAGTGCGGGTCGCGTCCGGCGGCGGCCAGCCCGGCGGCGAGGCCGGCATGGGTGCCGGAACTGCCGTTCGGCACGACAATCCGGGCGAAGCCGAGACCGAGATTGGCGGATTGCTCGAGGATCTCGGCGGCGCAGGCCGCGTAGCCGAGGCAGCCGAGCGGGCTCGACCCGCCGGATGGGAAGACGGAGACCCGCCGGCCCTCCGCCCGCAGCTCGTCCGCCCGCGCCTCGGCCAGGGCCAGCGAATCGGCCTCGCCCGGCAGCAGGTGGACGCGGGCGCCGAACAGGTCCTGCAGCAGACGGTTGCCGTTGCCGGTGTAGTCGGCATCCTCCCGCGGGACGCTGCGGGTCAGGAACAATTCGCAGGCGAGTCCCATCCGCGCGGCTGAGGCGGCGGTGAGCCGGGCGTGGTTCGATTGCAGCGCGCCGACGGTAATCACCGTGTCGGCCCGCGCCGCCAGCGCTTGGCCGAGCAGGAATTCGAGCTTGCGCAGCTTGTTGCCGCCGAGTCCCACCGGGCCGACATCGTCGCGCTTCACGAAGAGGCGGACGCCGTTCAGCTCAGCCCCGAGATGGGTCGAGAGCCGATCGAGCGAGCGGATCGGCGTCGGCCCGTCGGTCAGCGCCACGCGGGGGAAGCGGGTGAGGTCCATGAATCTCCCTTGCAGCCGCTACTCCGCCGCGTGTTTCGGACGCGGGTCGCGCGCCCGGGCGCTCTCTTCGAAGCTGTCGGCGAATTGCAGGCTCGCGAGCTGCGCGTAGAGGGCGCCGCGGGCGAGCAGGCTCTCGTGGGTGCCCTCCTCGACGATTTTCCCGCCGTCGAAGACGAGGATGCGGTCGGCGGCGCGAATCGTCGCGAGGCGATGGGCGATCACAAGGGTCGTGCGGCCCTGCATCAGCCGGTCGAGGGCGTTCTGCACGGCCCGCTCGCTCTCCGCATCGAGGGCCGAGGTGGCCTCGTCGAGGAGCAGGATCGGCGCGTCCTTGAGGATCGCGCGGGCGATGGCGATGCGCTGGCGCTGGCCGCCCGAGAGGGTGGTGCCGCGCTCGCCGAGCAGCGTCGCGTAGCCCGCCGGCAGGGCGCGGATGAAGCCGTCGGCATTGGCGAGCCGGGCGGCCTCCTCCACCTCCGCCTCGCTGGCGCCCGGGCGTCCGTAGCGGATGTTCTCCAGCACCGTTCCGGAGAACACCACCGGATCCTGCGGCACGAGCGACAGGCGCTGGCGCAGCGCGTCGAGATCGGCCTGCGGCAGGGGGACGCCGTCGATCGTCACGCGGCCCTCGTCGGGATCGTAGAAGCGCAGCAGCAGTTGCAGCACCGTGGTCTTGCCGGCGCCCGAGGGGCCGACCAGGGCGATGCGCTCGCCCGGTGCCGCGGTGAACGAGACACCGTCGAGCGCCGCGTGTTCGGGCCGGGTCGGGTAGCGGAAGCGCACCGCCTCGAACGCGACCGCGCCGCGGGCCGGGCTCGGCAGGGCGAGCGGGTGCTCGGGGGAGCGGATCGCCGGCTCGGCAGCCAGGATCTCGCCGAGCCGCTCGGCGGCCCCCGCCGCCTGGGCGAGTTCGCCGTAGACCTCGGAGAGCTGGCCGAGCGCGCTCGCGCCGAACACGGCGTAGAGCACGAATTGCGAGAGTTGGCCGGCGGTGGTGGTGCCCGCGAGCACGCCCTTGGCGCCGTACCACATGACGCCGACCACCGAGGCCGAGATCAGGAAGATCGCCACGCCCGTGAGCAGGGCGCGGGCGACGATCGAGGCTCGCGCGGCCCGATAGGCGTTCTCGGACGCGTCGGCGAAGCGCGCGGCGGTGGCGCGGCCCATGCCGAAGGCCTGCATCGTGCGCACGGCACCGACGGCCTCCGCCGCGTAGGCGGAGGCGTCGGCGAGCCGATCCTGCGCCGCGCGGGAGCGCCGCCGCACGCCGCGGCCGGACAGGATCAGCGGGAAGACGATCAGCGGGATCGCGGCCAGCACGAGGATCGACAGGCCGGGGCTCGTCCAGACCATCATGGCGACGGCGCCGACGAACAGGAACAGGTTGCGCAACAGGATCGAGATCGAGACGCCGAACACCGCCTTGACCTGCGTCGCGTCCGCCGTCAGCCGCGAGACGATCTCGCCCGACTGCGACTTGTCGAAGAAAGTCGGATCGAGGCTCGTCAGCCGGGCGAAGACGGCCGAGCGCAGATCCGCCACGACGCGCTCACCGAGCGTTACCACCGAGTAGTAGCGGCCCGCGCTCGATACCGCGAGCACCGCGACGACGCCGAGCAGCGCCACGAAGTAGGAATTGATGAGCGCCTGCCCCTCCGGCGAGAAGCCATGGTCGATCACCCGCCGGATCGCGATCGGCACGACGAGCGTCGCACCGGAGGCCGCGATCAGCGAGACCAGCGCCGCGAGGATGCGGCCCCGATAGCGGCTCGCGAAGGGAATCAGGGGTTTGAGCGCTCCGAGCGGCGCCCGCCCCCGAAGGGCCGCCTGCGGGTCGTTCCGCAGGTCGTTGCTTGCGCCGGACGACGCGTCACGCCTGCGGGCCATCATTCCTCGACATCGTTTCGTCCCCTCCTGTGCCGCTTCTGTCTCGGCTGTCGTGTCGGTCGTGTCGCCGCCTTCAGGCCATCGCATAAGCAGAGCGCGCGTTGATTTCCAGTTCGTGCCCGCTCTGCGGACAGATCATGGCCGGCCTTCTGTGCCGCGCTTTCGCGCGCAACGGTCGATCCGCCCTCCCCTGGCGGTCTTGTCGGTTGCCCGAGGCTGAGGTATAGGCGCGCCTTCATCGGAATGCGCGCGATGTTTTGCCCCTGGCTCTTCCCCTGAGTGGCGGGGCCGGTCGGCGTGCTACCTCAGGAATTCGTCATGGCAAAGAACGAGGCCGCCAAGGCCAAGGGGACCGAGCACCCCGACTACCACTTCATCAAGGTCGTGATGACCGACGGCACCGAGTACAAGACCCGGTCGACCTACGGCAAGGAAGGCGACGTCCTCAACCTGGACATCGACCCGACCACGCACCCGGCCTGGACCGGCGGCGAGCAGAAGATGCTCGATCGCGGCGGCCGCGTCTCGCGCTTCAACAACCGCTTCGCCGGCCTCGGCTTCGGCAAGAAGTGATTTCTCGGGATTTGGGCTCTGGCCCGAGTCGTTGAAACGGCGCCGCTTGCGGCGCCGTTTTCGTATGCGTGCGGTTCGGCGCCTCCCAGGAAGCGGGCGGGCGAATCAAAACGGGCGCGGCCACCGCTTGATGACACGCGCCCCGTTCCGCTCCGGCCTCGACCGCCCGGGGGACTGCTTTTCAAGGCCGAAAACTCACTCTCCGCCGAAGGCCGCCCGCAGGCGCCCGAACTGCGCGGTCACCGGGCTCTCCCGCGGCACCGGCACGGGACGGTCCTCGCTGATCAGCGCATCGAGGTGGAGGATGCGCGCGTGCAGCCGCCGCGAGCGGCGCACGAGATCCTGAAGCCGGAGCGGCAAGGCGGCGAAGGTCTCGCCGGCTTCAGGGAGGGCCCGGTCCGTTTCGGCGAGCTTGACGCGGGTCTTCTCTTCCTGCGCCTGGCTCAAGGAGATCTCACCCTCGGACACCGCCCGCTGAACCAGCAGCCAGGAGGCAATCTGCATCAGCCGGGTGGTGAGGCGCATGCTCTCGCTGGCATAGGCGAGCGTGGCATCGCGCGAGATCAGCCGCGACTCGGCCCTGCCCTCTCCGTCGAGATAGGCCGCGGTCTCCTCGACCAGCAGCATGCCGTCGCGGAACAGGGTCTTGAAGGCTTCCGACGACACGTAGGACTCGCCGAAGCTCACCCACTCGCGGTCGTCCCGGAACGTGACGTCGAACTCGGTCATCCTGCCTCCTGTACCGCCAGCGAACCATCTGTCCCACCGTGGGACGATTTCGGTGCGAATGCAGCCAGTGGGGCAAGTGTAGCGCCGAACGCGAGCCGCGAGGGGGTTCACGTCCTTTTAACGTTAACGGCGACGGGGCGGCGGACGGCGTGACGCCGGAGCGATGCCGAGATCAGGGCTCGGCACCAAAAAAAGAAGCCGCTCCAGAGGAGCGGCTGTCACGAGTCTTACAGGGAGGCATCAAACAGACTGGACAGAGATCCTAATTAGGATCCAGACAATCTGGATGTATCTCTTTCTAAAACAGAAAGGTTAACGCATCGTTAAACGCTGCCTGAGCCTTCGAAAATGTTGCGGACGCCGGGATCAGCGGGGCGTGATCGCACGTGCCTGCGTTGCCGTGCATCGGAAACGCAGGACGATGATCGAACCGGACCGCAGCACCGTTCCAAGTCCTGCGCCGCATCGGCAGGCCGACATTGACTTGCAGCGCCCCCTCCTCCATAAGCCGCGCCATTGCGAAGCGGCGCCCTGTCCCGGGCGCCCTTCGCGTTTGCAGATCCCATTTCGAGGTTCACACACGGTCCGCGCGCTGATCGCAAGCGCCGCCGGGTCGATACCTCGACCGCCGGAGACCGACCATGAAGAGAACCTACCAGCCCAGCAAGCTCGTCCGTAAGCGCCGTCACGGCTTCCGCGCCCGCATGGCGACCGCCGGCGGCCGCAAGGTCATCGCCGCCCGCCGCGCGCACGGCCGCAAGCGCCTCTCGGCCTGACACAATCCGTGGCGCCGGACGCCGGCGCCGCGTCTTGCAACACGAGCCCGCAAATCGGGATCGGAGCGCCCGTGCCGACGATCGGACGTCTCCGGCGGCGCCCGGATTTCCTGGCAGCCGCCCAGGGCCGACGCTTCCATACGGAACGCATGAGCGCCCAGGGGCGCCTGCGCGCTCCCGACGAGACCCGCGACGGTGCGACCGCCGAGGGGCTCTTTCTCGGCTTCACCATCACCAAGCGCGTAGGGCATGCGACCGAACGCAACCGGATCCGGCGACGCCTGCGCAGCGCCGTCGCTGCCGTGGCGGCGGATGCTCCTTCGATCGGAGCGGATGTCGTGGTAATCGCCCGACGCCCTGCCCTCGATGCTCCCTTCGAGAGCCTCGTCGAGGATCTGCGCCGCGCCCTTCACTCGGTGACGCGCCCGGCCGCGCCGCGCTCCGGCGACGCCGCCCGATCGCCGTCGTCCAAGCTGCCCTCATCGCCGCCCTCGCCCCGATCGGGACGCGGCGGCTCACGCTCCGGTCGGGGCGCGGCCTCGGGCGGCACGTCCACCTTTCCCTCCACATCGAAGGCGCCTGACGGATCGACCGATGGGTAACGACAAGACGAACATGTTCGTCGCCATCGCCTTGTCGCTGGTGGTCCTGCTTGGCTGGCATTACTTCGTCACCGGGCCGGCCAGCGAGCGGCAGCGACAGGCGGCACAGAGCCAGACCGCACAGCAGCCCGGCGCGCCGCAGACGGCCGACGGCATCCCGGCCCCGAGTCCGCGGGAGGGCAGCCCCCACGCGCCCGTTCCCGGCACGGTGCCGGGTACCGCCGCACAGGGCCCCGTCTCGCGCGAGGACGCCCTGGCCCGCTCCGCCCGCGTCCGCCTCGACACGCCGGCGCTCTACGGCTCGATCGCGCTCAAGGGCGCGCGCATCGACGATGTGAGCCTCAAGAACTACCACGAGACCGTGAGCGACGAGAGCCCGCGCATCGTGCTGCTCTCGCCCACCGGCAGCGCCAACCCGTACTACGCCGAGTTCGGCTGGGTCGGTGCCAATGCCGGCCCGCTGCCCAACGGCGACACGGTGTGGAAGGCCGACGGCGACCTGCTCGCCCCCGGCAAGCCGCTGACGCTGAGCTGGGACAACGGCCAGGGCCTCGTGTTCAAGCGCATGATCGCCGTGGACGACAAGTTCATGTTCACGGTGCGCGACGAGGTGGAGAACACCTCGGCCAACCCCGTCACGCTCTTCCCCTACAGCCTCGTCTCGCGCTGGGGTAAGCCGCACACCCAGGGCTACTACGTGCTGCACGAGGGCCTGATCGGCGTGCTCGGCAACGACGGCCTGCAGGAATACACCTACGACAAGGTCGCCAAGGAGCCCGCCTATGGCGGTCCCGGCACCCTGGGCAAGGCCTGGACGAACGTGACCGGCGGCTGGGTCGGCATCACCGACAAGTACTGGGCCGCCGCCGCGATCCCGGAGCAGGACAAGCCCTTCACCGGCGCCTTCACCGAGCGCACCGACGGCGCCACCAAGGTCTACCAGACCTCCGTGCGCGGCGACGCGGTCACGGTCGCGCCGAACGCCTCCTCGGCCACCACCCAGCGCCTGTTCGCGGGCGCCAAGGAGGTGAACCAGATCAATGCCTACGAGCGCGAGCTCGGCATCAAGCAGTTCGACCTGATGATCGACTGGGGCTGGTTCTGGTTCCTGACCAAGCCGATGTTCCGGGCGCTGGACTTCTTCTTCCATCTCGCCGGCAATTTCGGCGTCTCGATCCTGCTCGTGACGCTGATCCTGAAGATCTTCTTTCTGCCGATCGCCAACCGCTCCTACGTCTCCATGGCCAAGATGAAGGCTGTGCAGCCGGAGATGACCTCCATCCGGGAGCGCTACAAGGACGACCGGACGAAGCAGCAACAGGCGATGATGGAGCTGTACAAGAAGGAGAAGATCAATCCGGTGGCCGGCTGCTGGCCGGTGCTGATCCAGATCCCGGTCTTCTTCGCGCTGTACAAGGTCCTGTTCATCACCATCGAGATGCGGCACGCGCCGTTCTTCGGCTGGATCCAGGACCTCGCCGCGCCCGATCCGACCAGCATCGTGAACCTGTTCGGCCTGCTGCCCTTCGCCGCGCCCGACTTCATCCATCTGGGCGTGTGGCCGATCATCATGGGCATCACGATGTTCGTGCAGATGAAGATGAACCCCGCGCCGCCGGACCCGGTCCAGGCGCAGGTCTTCGCCTTCATGCCGATCGTGTTCACCTTCATGCTCGGCTCGTTCCCCGCCGGCCTCGTGATCTACTGGGCCTGGAACAACACCCTCTCGGTGATCCAGCAATACATCATCATGCGCCGCAACGGCGTGAAGGTGGAATTGTGGGACAACATCAGGGGCATGTTCAAACGCGGCGACAAGAAAGCCGCGGCCACCAAGGGCTGACCGCGACAGCCCTCTCTCCACCCCGCGGATCCCGGCCCTGTCCGGGATCCGCTGCGTTCCGGCCCGGGCCGAGCCCGCCCGGCTTCATCGGGACGGCGTCGGCGGGTAAAGCGATATCCGTGATGACCGAAGCCGCCACCGACGCTCCCTCCCCCGGACTGCTGGAAGCCGGCCGCCTGCTGTTTGCGGGCGAGGCCGAGTTCACCGCCGCCGCGCCGGCGCTCGGCGCCCTGCCGCCGATGGAGGGCGTGGAGATCGCCTTCGCCGGGCGCTCGAACGTCGGCAAGTCGAGCCTCGTCAACGCGCTGACCGGGCGCAACACCCTGGCGCGCACCTCGCACACGCCGGGCCGCACCCAGCAGCTCAACTTCTTCCGCATCGGCGGGCGCCTGATGCTCGTCGACATGCCGGGCTACGGCTACGCTGCGGTCGAGAAGGCCAAGGTCGAAGCCTGGACCCAGCTGATCCACGCCTACCTCAAGGGCCGCTCGAACCTCGCGCGGGTCTATGTGCTGATCGATTCCCGGCACGGTCTGAAGTCGATCGACACCGACCTGCTCGACGGGCTCGACAAGGCGGCCGTGTCCTACCAGATCGTGCTGACCAAGGGCGACGCCCTCAAGAAGTCCGAGATCGAGCGGCGCATCGCGGGCATCCAGGCGGCCCTCGCCAAGCGCCCGGCGGCCTATCCGGAGGTGCTGCTGACCTCGAGCCGCGACGATCGCGGCGTGGCGGAGCTGCGCGCCAGCATCGCCCGGTTGCTACAGGAGCGCGGCGCGTGACCGGCCTCGACCGCGTTCTCGCTGCGCTCGCAGCCCTGGCCGGCGGCCTCGGCGTGGCAGCCAGCGCCGCGGCCGCCCATACCAGCGGCGGCGAGACCCTGAAGACCGCGGCCCAGTTCCTGCTGTTCCACGCGCCGGCCGTGCTTGCGCTCACGGGCCTCGCCGCAGCGGGCCCGATCCGCGCCGGCCTGGCCCGCCTCGCGGCCGCCGCGCTGCTGATCGGCCTCGCGCTGTTCTCGGGCGATCTCGCCCTGCGGGCATTGGCCGGGACGCCGCTGTTTCCCATGGCGGCGCCGAGCGGCGGCGTGGTGCTGATGGCCGGCTGGCTCCTCGCGGCCGTCGCTGTGCTGGTGCCCGCACGGCGCTGAGACGGGCCACGGGCGAGGGAGGATCGCGTGCTGAGACGCTGGCTCGTGCTCGCCATCAGCCTCGCGGCGCTTCCGCTCCAGGCCGCAGAGATCGAGGAGAACGAACCCCTCGTCATGCGGCTGATCTTCGAGGATTGCCTCGGCTACATCCGCCACGGCCGCACGCCGTTCGAGGGGCTCGCCACCCGGCCCGCGTCCCGGGAGGCGATCGCGGAGCTCCCATCCCGCGCGCCGGACCGGGAGAAGGCGGTCGAGCTCCTGTCGCCGCGCTACGTCGCCGCCTGGGGCCGCGACGGCCAGACGCGGCACTGCCTGATCCGGACCGTGTGGTGGGCGGAGCGGGACCGGCTTCCCGCTCGCCTCGGCGTGCGGGCGACGGGTTTCCTCTCGCGCGTCACCGAGAGGGCGCGCACCGCGGGCTTCAAGGAAGCCTTCCCAGCGGACACCTTCTCCTCGCTCGCCACGAGCCACTGGTCGGAGAAGAGCACCGGCCATGACAGCGGCCCGCTGCGGCCCGTCAGCTTCACGATCCTCGCCACCGGCGGCGACGAGGCCCGCGGCCTCCTGGATGCCGGTCTCATCGTGATGGGCGGCCCGCCGCAGGGCCGCCCCTGACCGTGCCTCAGCCCGGCATCACCGGCGGGTGATATTCCAGCGTGAAGGCGAGCGCCCAGAGCAGGAACAGCACCAGCGGCAGGTGGACGATGAGCTGCAGGAAGCTGAAGCCGACGATGTCGCGGGCCTTCAACCCCAGGATGCCGAGCAGCGGCAGCATGAAGAACGGGTTGATCAGGTTGGGCAGGGCCTCGGCCGCGTTGTAGACCTGCACCGCCCAGCCGAGATGCACCTTCAGCTCATTGGCCGCCTGCATCACGTAGGGCGCCTCCAGCAGCCACTTGCCGCCGCCCGAGGGGATGAAGAAGCCGAGCAGCGCCGAGTAGACGCCCATCGCCAGAGGGAAGCTTCCCTGTGTGTTCAGGGCCACGAAGGCGTGGGCGATCACGTCCGAGAGGCTGTGCCCGGCGGCGTTCTTGGCGCCCGTCAGGATCGCGGCGATGGCGGCGTAGAACGGAAACTGGATCAGGATACCGGCGGTGGCGGGCACCGCCTTGGCGAGCGAGGCCAGGAAGCGCTTCGGCCGCCAGTGGAGGACGAGGCCCGCCATCAGGAACAGGAAGTTGTAGGTGTTGAGGTTGGAGATCGCGATCATCCAGTCCTGGCGCGCGAATTCCTGGATCAGCCAACCGGCCGCCAGCAGGCCGATCAGCACCGTCAGGACGGGCGCGTGTTCGAGCCACTCGCCGGGCTGCTTCGGCGGGGGCAGGCTCGCCTCCTCCTTCGACACGTCGACGCCGAGATCCTGGGCCGTCATCGCGGTGTCGCGCCCCGGTGCGGAAGCGACCGCGATCACCGCCGAGATCACCACGAGGATCACGGTGATCAGGATCGACTGCCACAGGAAGATCGTTTCGCTGAACGGGATCACGCCAGTGATCGGCAGCAGGCCCGGCGGCAGGCTCTTCGGATTGGCCTGGAGCTGCGCGGCGGAGGAGGACAGGCCCATCGCCCAGGTGGCGCCGAGGCCGAGATAGGCGGCGGCGCCGGCCGCACGATAATCCATCCGCAAGTCGGTGCGGCGGGCGAGCGCCCGGGCGAGCAGGCCGCCGAAGATCAGGCTGAGCCCCCAGCTCAGGAGCGAGGAGAGCATCGTGGCCAGCGCCACGTAGCCGATGGCGCCGCGCCCGGTCTTGGGCACCAGCGCCATCCGCTCGATCAGCGCCTGGACCGGTGCGGAGGTCGCCACCACGTAGCCGCCGATGGTGACGAAGACCATCTGCATGGTGAAGGGGATCAGGCTCCAGAAGCCGTCGCCGAAGCTCTTGGTCACCGCCTGGACCGGCGCGCCGTTGATGAGGGCGGCGCCGGCCACGATGACGACGGCGATGGCCACGAACACGAAGGCGTCCGGAAACCACTTCTCGGCCCAATCGGTGAAGCGCAGGGCGAGGCGGGCCATCGCCCTCTCCTCGGTCCGGTCGCGGGGCTTTGCGGGCGCATCCATGGACGTCGTCTCCTGATCCGCAGCGCCAGCGGCCGCGGTTATCCCCGTTAGACGGGGAGCCGCGGCCGGGTTCAAGCGGGTCCCGTTACGAAACCTCAGCGCTCACAGAAATCGAGATCGTCCTCCCTCGCGGCATCGGCACCTCAGCGGGCCGGCACGCGCAGGAATTCAACGGCCGGCCCTTGGCTCTCCGAAAACACGCCCGCCGTCAGCGCGTTGCCGAAGACCGCGCCGGTATCGAGATTGGTGCGGAAGCGGCGGCAATCCGGTCCGCCTCGGGTCTGCGGCGTGTGACCGTGAACCACGTGTCGGCCGAAATCGTGATCCTCGGACAGGAACGGCTCGCGGATCCAGAGGCGGGTGTGCCGGTCCGAATCCGGCACTTCGGTGTCGGAGCGGAAGCCGGCATGGACGTACCAGCGCTGCGCATCCTCGTGCAGGGTCGGAAGGGCCTCGATCCAGTCCAGCACCTCGCCGGGCAGTTCCTCCGGCCCCGAAACCCCGAACGACGCGAGCGCCTCGGCGCCGCCATTATAGACCCAATGGTCGAGGGCGCCGGGCTCGTGAAGGCTCTTCAGCAGCATCTCCTCGTGGTTGCCCATCAAGCAGACCACGTCGTCCGGCGCCCGCCATTGCAGGCGGCGCAGGGTCTCGACCACCCGGGCGCTGTCGGGCCCGCGGTCGATGTAATCGCCGAGGAAGACGAGTTTTTTCGCGCGATCCCCCGCGTGGGACTCGATGCGCTCCAGCAGGCGGTCGAGGAGGTCGGCACAGCCGTGGATGTCGCCGATGGCGTAGGTGAGCGTTTCCGCCGTCATCCAGCGGTTGTCGGCGGGAAATCGCTGCGATGCAAGAAGCTGCGGCAACGTCGCCTGAGACGCCGATCGTGACGGCCGTCGCGCATGACGGTCGCCACGAAAAGCACCCCGGCGCGATGTCCCGCGCCGGGGCCTGTCACTCACCCGATCAGTTCAGCAGCACCCCCGCCGGCCGGCGCTCGGCGGCGATGTCGCCGATCATCAGCCCCGCGGGTCCGACGCGGATCGGCACCGTCTCGCCGTCGTGGATCACACCGGACAGGATCGCTTCGGCGAGCGGATCCTGCACGTTCTTCTGGATCACCCGCTTCAGCGGCCGCGCCCCGTAGGCAGGGTCGTAGCCCTTGTCGGCGAGCCAGGTGCGGGCCTCGTCGTCCACGTCGAGGGTGATCTTGCGATCCTCCAGAAGCTTGGCCAGACGCCCGAGCTGGATATCGACGATCGCTCCCATCTCCGAGCGCGCGAGGCGATGGAACAGGATGATCTCGTCGACCCGGTTCAGGAACTCGGGCCGGAAATGACCCCGCACCACGCCCATCACCTCGTCGCGCACCGCGTCGGTGTCCTGGCCGGCGGGCTGGTTGACCAGATACTCGGCACCCAGGTTCGAGGTCATGATGAGCAGCGTGTTGCGGAAATCGACCGTCCGTCCCTGCCCGTCCGTCAGGCGCCCGTCGTCGAGCACCTGCAGCAGGACGTTGAACACGTCCGGATGCGCCTTCTCGACCTCGTCGAACAGCACGACCTGGTAGGGCCGGCGCCGCACGGCCTCGGTCAGCGCACCGCCCTCCTCGTAGCCGACATAGCCCGGAGGTGCGCCGATGAGGCGGGCGACGGCGTGCTTCTCCATGTACTCGGACATGTCGATGCGGACCAACGCCGTATCGTCGTCGAACAGGAAGCCGGCCAGAGCCTTGGTCAGCTCGGTCTTGCCGACGCCCGTCGGCCCGAGGAACATGAACGAGCCGATCGGCCGGTTCGGATCCTGCAGGCCGGCGCGCGCCCGGCGGACCGCGGTCGAGACCGCCTCCACCGCCTCGCGCTGGCCGACGACGCGTTTTCCGAGCGCCTCCTCCATCGCAAGCAGCTTCTCGCGCTCACCCTCCAGCATCTTGTCCACGGGCACGCCGGTCCAGCGCGAGACGACCGCCGCGATATGGGCGGGCGTCACCGCCTCCTCGACCATGCCGTCTCGGGCGACCGCGCTCTCGCCCGCGGCCTCGATCTCGGCGAGCTGCTTCTCCAGACCCGGAATCACGCCGTAGGCGAGTTCGCCGGCGCGCTGATACTGGCCCTGGCGCTGCGCCCCGGCCAATTCGTTGCGAGCCTCGTCGAGCTTCTTCTTCAGCTCGGCGGCGGCTCCGAGCTTGTCCTTCTCGGCCTTCCAGCGCGCCGTGATGGTGGCGGACTGCTCCTCGAGATCGGCGAGTTCCTTCTCCAGACGCTGCAGCCGGTCGCGGGAGGCGGAATCCGTCTCCTTCTTCAGCGCCTCGCCCTCGATCTTCAGCCGCACGATCTCGCGGTCGACGTTATCGAGTTCCTCGGGCTTCGAATCGACCTGCATGCGCAGGCGCGAACCCGCCTCGTCGACGAGGTCGATCGCCTTGTCGGGCAGGAAGCGGTCGGTGATGTAGCGGTTCGACAGGGTCGCCGCCGCGACGAGCGCGCTGTCCTGGATGCGCACGCCGTGGTGCTGCTCGTACTTCTCCTTGATGCCGCGCAGGATCGACACCGTGTCCTCGACGGTCGGCTCGGACACGAAGACGGGCTGGAAGCGCCGCGCCAGCGCGGCATCCTTCTCGACATGCTTGCGGTACTCGTCGAGCGTGGTCGCGCCGACGCAGTGCAGCTCGCCGCGGGCGAGCGCGGGCTTGAGAAGGTTCGAGGCGTCCATCGCCCCGTCCGCCTTCCCGGCGCCGACCAGCGTGTGCATCTCGTCGATGAACAGGATGATCTGGCCTTCCGCCGCGGTGACCTCGGAGAGAACGCCCTTGAGTCGCTCCTCGAACTCGCCGCGATACTTCGCGCCGGCGATCAGCGCGCCCATGTCGAGCGCCAGGAGGTTCTTCTCTTTCAGTGATTCCGGCACGTCGCCGTTGACGATGCGCAGCGCCAAACCCTCGACGATGGCGGTCTTGCCGACGCCGGGCTCGCCGATCAGCACCGGGTTGTTCTTGGTGCGCCGGGAGAGGACCTGGATCGTACGGCGGATCTCCTCGTCGCGGCCGATCACCGGATCGAGCTTGCCCTCGCGGGCGGCCTCGGTGAGATCGCGGGCATATTTCTTCAGCGCGTCGTAGGCGTTCTCGGCCGAGGCGTTGTCGGCGGTGCGACCCTTGCGCAGCGCGTTGATCGCCGCATTGAGCGAGGCCGCGGTGACGCCCGCCGCACTCAGGATGCGGCCGGCCTCCGAGTCCTTCTCGACGGCGAAGGCGATCAGCAGGCGCTCGACGGTGACGTAGGAATCGCCCGCCTTCTCGGCGGCCTGCTCCGCAGTGTCGAACAGGCGCACGAGTTCGCGCGTCGCCTGCGGCTGCGCGGCGTTGCCCGAGACCTTCGGCTGCTTGGCGAGCCACTGCTCAACCTGCGCATGGGCGACCCGCGACTGGCCACCGGCCCGGTCGATCAGACCGGCGCAGAGCCCTTCGGGATCGTCGAGCAGGACTTTCAAAAGGTGGCCGGGCGCGAGCTGCGGGTTGCCCTCGCGGACGGCGAGATTCTGCGCGGCCTGGACGAAGCCCCGGGCGCGCTCGGTGTATTTCTCAAAATTCATGCGTGTTGCCCTTCCCCGGACCGGATGGGTCATCCGCCCGCTCACGCGGCACGAAGCCCCCGATGCGTTGCCCCGCGGGGTCTGCCCCGCCGGGACACCGGCGCTGTCTTGAGAGCCGCCGGCAGGGCTGAATTGGGTGTTGCGTTTACGTAACACAAGGGGCGAGGGCTGCCGAAACATACGCGGGGCGAGCCCGCGGATCGGATCGTCCGTGCCGGCGCTCAGGCGGCGTCTTCGGTCCCCGGGAGCACCGCCATCCGGTCGCCGACCGCGATGGCGCCGTCGGCGAGCACTTCGAGATAGATGCCGAGATCGACATGGCCGAAGTTGCGCTTGAGCGCCTTCGGCAGGTTGGTGTCGCGCGCGGCCGTCTCCGGGTTCACATCGACAGCGGCGCAGCGCGGCGTGCGGGCAAGGCCCCGAAGCCGCAGGAATCCGATCGTCACCTCCCGATCGACCCAGTCCATCTCCGCCCACGGCTCCAGCCCATCGACGTAGATGTTGGCGCGGAAGCGCAGGGGATGGATCGGCCCGCCCGTCCGCTCCTCCAGGGCGCGGACCGAGGCGAGGTTGATCAGCGAGACCGCCCGCATGAAGGCCGGCGAGATCACGCTGCCGTCGGTGAACTTGTGGCCGGCGGCCCGCACGAGGCGCGGTCGCCCCCGCGCCGCCGGGCCGATATAAGCCTCGAAGAACGCCTCGACCGCCGCCCGGCCCGAGGCGCTCGCCACATCCTCGCTCAGCACCGTCTCGCCGTCGCGGATCACCGTGAGCCGTCCGGTCCCGGGATCGAACCGCGTCGAGAGCGCCGCCAGCACCTCATTGCTGCGCAGCATCAGGAAGAAGCCCTTGTCGAGGGGCTCCGGGTTCTGCGGATCGAACTCCGTGGTGCCGAGGGCGAGGGCGTATTCACGGTCGAAGGCGAGGCCGGACGCGCGGGCCAGCGTCAGCGCCGGAAGCGGCTCGGCCGAGAGGCCCTTGACCGGATATCTGTAGAGCGCGGTGACCTCGGCCATCTGTCCTCATCCTCTTGCCCGAAGCGGCAGGCTGGCCGAGACCGTGCCGGAGGACCATGCGGAATTCTCCGTAGATGCCGCGCGGCGCCGGCCGGCCCGGTTGCAAACCGTGCAGGGCCGGGCGTAGCGGTGAGGGATGAGCCAGAGCCCCGCCCTCCGCATCGCCGCACTCTATCGCTATCCCGTGAAGGGGCTCTCGCCCGAGGCGCTGGAGACGGCGGAGCTGGAAACCAGCGGCTACTTCCCCGGCGACCGGCTCTACGCCATCGAGAACGGCCCTTCCGGCTTCAACGAGACCGTGCCGCGGCATCTGCCCAAGGTCGCCTACCTGATGCTGATGCGCAACGAGGCGCTGGCGCGGCTGCGCACCCGCTTCGACGACGCTACGCATCGCCTGACGGTCGAGGCGGACGGTGATCCGGCGATGGAGGCGGATCTGAGCACGGCGGAGGGCCGCGAAGCCTTGGCCGGCTTCATGAAGGACTTCCTGCCGCAGGAGCTGCGCGGCGTCCCGCGGGTGCTGGCGGCGCCGCCCGGCTACCGTTTCACCGATTCGCGCACCGGCTACGTCTCGCTCATCAACCGGGCGAGCGTGGCGGCGACCGAGGATCTCGTCGGCGCGCCCGTCGATCCCCTGCGCTTTCGCGGCAACCTCTATCTCGACGGGCTGGAGCCTTTCGCCGAACTCGACATGGTCGGCCGGGTGCTGGAGACGGAGAGCGGGGCCCGGCTGAAGATCACCAGCCGGACCGTGCGGTGCGCCGCCACGAACGTCGATCCGCAGACGGGACAGCGCGACCTGTCGATCCCGAAGGCCCTGATGGATGGGCTGGGCCACGCCGATTGCGGCGTCTACGCCGAGGTTCTGGCCGGCGGCCGGCTGCGGCCGGGCGACGGCCTGCGGGTGATCGGCTGACCCGAAGTCGGGCGTGAGGGAGCAGCGCCTGCGGGATCAGCGCTTGCGGGCTTGGACACGGGCCGTGAGCCAGAGCGGCTCGGGCTCGGCACAGGGCAGGAGCGCGGCCACGGCGTCGAGATCGACCGCATAATTCTCGGTGAGCTGGCGCCAGACGTCAGCAGACGAACTCGCCCCCTGACCGAGACGCTCGACGACGCGGGCGAGCAGACCGGGATGAGTGAGGCTTGGACGCGGCGTTACCAGATCGGCATTCAGCATGGCCGGCCCCTCCGTTCGGCCGGAGAAGAATTGGCGAGGATGGTTAACGCCGGATTAAGCTCTGCAGTGAAACCGCGACCAGCGCCTGATGTCGGCCGGGCCCCGGCTGCAGGATGGCTCTGAGCGCTCACCGTCCGACTCGATCCGGCGCTGCCCTCGCGCCGCGGCTCTCGCCGGATCGCGAGCAGGCAATGTCTTCGCTCTGCACAAAGCCTGCGCTAGAAGCCTGCCGAATCCGCCCGCGACTCGAACAGAGAGCCAGGACGACCGCGATGACCGATCCGTTGCCGAACGTGCATGTGCGCGCCGAGATCCTGACCCAGGCGCTGCCGCACATGCAGCGCTACGATCAACAGATCGTGGTCATCAAGTACGGCGGCCACGCCATGGGCGATCCGGCCGCGGCGGAGGACTTCGCCGAGGACATCGTGCTGCTCGAACAATCCGGCTTGAAGCCCATCGTCGTGCATGGCGGCGGGCCGCAGATCGGCAAGATGCTGGCCCGGCTCGGCATCGAATCCGAATTCCGCGGCGGGCTTCGCGTCACCGACGAGGCCACCGTGGAGGTGGTCGAGATGGTGCTCGCCGGCTCGATCAACAAGCAGATCGTCGGCTGGATCGCCGCCGAGGGCGGCCGGGCGATCGGCCTGTGCGGCAAGGACGGCAACATGGTCCGCGCCAAGCGCGCCATGCGCACGATCAAGGACCCCGACAGCAACATCGAGCAGGCGATCGATCTCGGCCTCGTCGGCGAGCCGGAACACGTCGAGCGCGGCGTGCTCGACGCGGTGCTGAAGGCCGAGCTGATCCCGGTGCTCGCCCCCGTCGCCTACGGCGAGGACGGCAAGACCTACAACGTCAACGCCGACACCTTCGCCGGCGCCATCGCCGGCGCGCTGCGGGCCAAGCGCCTGCTGCTGCTGACCGACGTCCCCGGCGTGCTCGACAAGGACAAGAACCTGATTCAGGAGCTGTCGGTCGAGGATTGCCGGCGCCTGATCGCCGACGGCACGATCACGGGCGGCATGATCCCGAAGGTCGAGACTTGCATCTACGCCATCGAGCAGGGCGTGGAGGCGGTGGTCATCCTCAACGGCAAGGTCGCGCACGCCGCGCTGCTCGAATTGTTTACCGATTTCGGTGCGGGCACCCTGATCCGCCGCACCTGACGGCAGCGCTTCCCTGAGACGTGGGAACACCTACATACGGGATGGGGCTAGCCCCATCCCGTTTCTCCTGATCGAGCGTCGCCCCTCCCTTGCTTCTTCCCGGCGAGAGCCACTTCACCACCCCCGACGCCCGCGGATTTTCCGACGTCGATACCTGGGTGTTCGACCTCGACAACACGCTCTATCCGAGCGACGCGCGGGTCTGGCCGCAGGTGGACGAGCGGATCACGCTCTACGTGATGCGGCTCTACGGCCTCGACGCGCTCTCCGCCCGCGCCCTTCAGAAGCATTTCTACCACCGCTACGGCACCACGCTGAAGGCGCTGATGGTGGAGGAAGGAGTTGACCCGCACGACTTCCTCGACTTCGCCCACGACATCGATCACTCGACGATCAAGCTCGACGAATCCCTCGGCACGGCCATCGAGCATCTGCCGGGGCGTAAGCTGATCCTCACCAACGGCTCGCGCCGCCACGCCGAGCGGGTCGCGGACAAGCTCGGCATCCTCAACCATTTCGAGGACGTGTTCGACATCGCGGCGGCCGATTTCGTGCCGAAGCCCGATCGCTCGACCTACGAGCGCTTCCTCCTGCGCCACGGGGTCGATCCGCGACGCTCGGCCCTGTTCGAGGACATCGCCCGCAACCTCGTGGTGCCGCACGATCTCGGCATGGCCACCGTGCTGGTGGTGCCGCCCACCTTCGATCCGTTCCGCGAGCAGTTCGAGCAGGAGGCGGTGAGGGAGCCGCATATCGACCATATCACCAGCAACCTCGCCTCCTTCCTGGAGCGCTGCGTGCTGCCGGTCGTCCCGCCCGAGTCCGCCGCGCCGTGAGCGGGCGAGCCGCGGACCGCTGGGCCGAGACCAGGGCGCCGAGCCTTGCCGAGATCGAGGCTCTGGCCGACGCCGCCTTCGCCGCGCTGCCGGAGGAATTCCGCACCCTCTGCGCGGGCGTGCGCATCCACGTCGATGACTTCCCCGACGAGGAAACCCTGACCGAGATGGGCTGCGAGACGGAGTTCGACCTGCTCGGCCTGTTCCGCGGCGTCGGGCTGGCGCAGTCCGGCGAGGTCGTGTCGGGACAGATGCCCAACGCCGTCTGGCTCTACCGCCGGCCGCTGCTCGACTACTGGGCCGAGCACGACGAGACGTTGGGCCACCTCGTCATCCACGAGATCGGCCACCATTTCGGCCTCTCCGACGACGACATGGCCGGCATCGAGGCGGCGGCGGACGACATCACGCCATCCGAGGCGTGACGGTCAGTCCCGGGCGGGCAAGCGCGGGATCAGCCCGACCTTGGGCCGGCGGGATCGGAACTGGCCGCGCTCGATCGCCACGAAGGTCAGGATCACCAGGGCGAGCGTGGTGAGCCACCAGATCGTGGTGAGGCCGACGCCGATGCAGCCGATGGCGAAGGCGGTGGTGAAGGCCGCCATGGCGCAGGGCGCCAGCACCGTGGCGTCGCGGCCGGCGCGGCGGATCGCATCGTAGAGGGCGAAGGCCGCAGCGAAGGCGCCGACGATGCCGAGTTCGTACCAGAACTCGAACAGCATCGTGGTCGGCGCATTGATCGGCAGGATGCCGAAGATCTTGCCGCGCAGGGCCGTTTCGAGGCCGTGGCCGGTCACGAGCCGCACCGGCTCCAGGGTGACGACCTTCTGCCACGCCTTGAGCGCGAGCACGCCCGGCGCCACGGGACCGAACAGGGCGATGCCGACGGGACGCGCCAGGAACGGCAGCAGCGGTGCGACCACGAGCAGACCCGCGGCGGTGAGCGCCGTGACCCGCACGCCGAGGGACAGGCGCCAGTGGGTCAGGGCGAAGGCGAGCGCCCCGACGGCCAGCGCGAACAGGGCGGTGACGCCCGGCGCCAGCAGCAGCGCCCCCGCCACCAGCACGACCACGACCAGCGAGCCGATGTCGCGGCGGCGCGAGCGCAGCCAGGCCACGGCGGGCCAGGCGAGCAGCGCCAGCAACACCGCGCCGCGCTCCAGGGCGCTGTCGCCGTCCGGGTTGTCCTTGAGCATCGCGTCGCCGACGAGATTGATCAGGATCGCGACGATGGCGGCGGCACCGACGCCGAGCGGCAGCAGGTAGAGGTTGGCCGAGCGCATCCGGTCGGGCAGCGCGAGATAGGCCAGAAGCGTCATTACCACGGTGGCGACGAGGTTGGCCAAACGCTCGCTCGCGGGTCCGGGAAACGGCGTCCACACGAGGGACAGCGCCGACCAGAACACCACCAGCATGCCGGCCAGGAAGGACGGCGCGGTCAAAAGCCGCTTCAGGGCCGGCCCGACGGCGCGCTGGTGCTGGTCGATGGCGCTCGCGGTGATCAGCAGCACCACGGCGATCGGCGCGAGCACCACGGTGGCGCGCCGGGAGACCTGGGCGGCCACCGGCAGCACCACGAACAGGCCGAAGAAGCCGATGCGGCGCAGCAGGGCCGCCGCGTCGAGGGCGGGATCGATCGTCGTGGAGGGGGGACGCGGCATGATCGAGGGAAGACCGGATCCGGCGCCCCTGCGGGGTGCGGGCGCGTGCCTACACCTAGTGCAGGCGGGAGAACCGGGCTGTAGAGGCGCTGCAACACCTCAGGCCCGCAATCAGCGGCGGATTTGCATCAAACTGGCGTGGTCGCGGCACGGGCGCGGCGGCGGCGGGCGAGATGGCGGCCGAGATCGCTGGTGACGCGCCAGCCGCCCCAGGCGGCGAAGAAGCCGAGCAGGCCGGCGAGAAGGCCGTCCGCCGTCGTCGGCACCGCGGGCTGGTAGTCGCGATAGGCGGCGCGGGCGATGTCCATGTCGGGGTCGCGGGCCATGACGCTCAGGCGCCCGAGCGGGCTCGCTGCGGTATCGAGGGCGAGCTTCTGGGCCTCCAGCCGCTTCAGCCGCTCGACATCGATCCGGGCCGATTCCCCGCGGCGGGCGATGAAGGCGTCCGGATTGGTCCGCAGGAGCGAGAGCGCCTCGTCGCGGCTGCGGCCGGTGGCCCGCGCGTCGGCGTCGAGGGAGGCGATGGAGCGGCGCAGCTCGTCGAGCGCCCCGCCCAGGCGCTGGGTGTATTGCTGGGCGAATTCCGGCGCCTGCGCGGCGATCACCGCCGCGAGCAGTCCGAAGGCGAGGCCGAGCGTGCGGACGACACGGAACACTAGGCGTTCTCCTTCGGTTGCGGCTCCCGGTTTGTAGGGCGGTCCGAGCGCGCTGCGAGAGCCTCAGAGCGGATCCCGCTCGAAAGCCGCCGCCACATCGGCCGCGCTCAAGGCTTCGAGCGCGCCCGCGATCTTCACCGCCCGCGTCTTCGCGCCGGGCGCGAAGATCAGGACGACGGTCTCGGTACCGGGACAGGCCGGGTCGGCGCAGACGATCTCGCTCACCGTCATCGCCGTATCCGGCCCGTAGCCGCCCGCGCCCCGAACCCAAGCCTCGACCCGTCGCCGGGCGGCGGCATCGGGCTTCGGCGCGCGTCCGAACAGGGCCACGGCGCCCGGTCAGGCCGGCAGGGTGAGCAGGCCGGCCTGACCGTCGGCGCAGCCGAAGGCGAGGCGGGCGCCGGTAGCGTCCCAGGCGAGCGCCGAGATCGCGCTGCCCCGCACCGCCGGACGCACCAGCAGTTCCGAGGCGTCGGTGAAGCGCACCAGCAGCACGCAGCCATCCTCGTAGCCGATCGCCAGGACCGGCGCCTTCGGGTGGAAGGCGACGCGCGACACTCGCGCCGGCCGCACGCCGCACTCGCGCGGCGCCTTGCCGGTGGGCCCCTCCTTCGAGTCGAACGGCCAGACGATGGCGGCCTCGGCGCCGCTGGTGGCGAGCCACTTGCCGTCCGCCGACCACGAGAGCGAGCGCACCTTGGCGGGGTAGCCCGACATCCGCATGTGGCCGCGATCCGGCTGGAGGCGCCAGCCGTGCAGCGCATTCTCCTGCATGGTCGAGACGACGAAGCGACCGTCGGGCGACCACGTCACGTCGAGATGCGAGCCCTTCCACTCGATGAATTCCGGCGGCGTCTCGAGGTTCGGGTACCAGAGGCTCACGCCGTTGTAGTGGGCCACCGCCAGCCGGTAGCCCTTCGGCGCGAAGGCGAGGCCGCGGGCGGTGGAGGGAGCGGCAAAGGTCTTCTCGCGCCCCTTGGCATCGCGGGCGACGACGTTGCGACCCGAGGCGAAGGCGACCGAGCCGTCGCCGTGGAGCGCCAGGGCGTCGATCCAGCCGCCGGCCTTCGCCAGCTCGCTCGTCCCGCCATCCGCCGCCGTCACCGCGACGCGGCCGTCATCGCCCCCGCTCACCAGCCGCGCACCATCGCCGGCCGCGACGAGGATGCCGCTGTCGGGATGGGCGGGAACGGTCCGAACCGCCCCGTCGCGGGCCAGCAGCACCCCGCCATCGGCAAGCGCCAGGGCCAAGGTCCCCTTCAGCCAGTGGGCGGCGGTGACGTGCGCGCCGGCCGCGATGTCCGCGACATGGTCGGTGAGGGAGGGAGCGGAGACGCTCATGCCGGAGGGCCTTCCTTCAGATCTTGGTCAGCGTCACCGGCGGCTGCCGGGTGATCACGGTGGACAGGCTCGCGGCGAGGCACAAGCCGGCCGCGACGCAGGCGGGAATCGCGAGCGCCGCGATCCCGAGATGCATATGGGCCAAGGTGCCTGCAACCGCTCCGACGAGGAGCGAGAGCCAGACCGAGCCGTCCCCGACCCAGCCGAAGCGCGGCCCTCTCCCGGCGAGCGCCAGCGCCGCCTTCTGCCCGAACGCGAACAGCGCACCCGTGACGAAGGTGGTGCCGGCGCGAAAGCCCTGGACGTGGGCGAGCACCGCGTTCTGCCCGCCCATGGCAAGCGCCAGGAACAGCGAGGCCACGCCGACATGGGCGTGCTCGGCCGCCAGGGCAACCGCCGCGCTCAGCGCCGCGGCCTCCAGGCCGAGCACCGCCGGGGTGACCCATCGGGGCGGGCACAGGGCGGCGATCGCCCCGCCCGAGACCGCGCCGACGAGGAAGGCCGCGATCAGCAGCGCCGGCAGCACGGCGCCGAGCAGCTCGCCGTGACCGAGCGAGACGGCGAGTTGGGTCGTGTTCCCGCTCATGAGCGAGGTGTAGAGGCCGCCGAGCCGGATGAAGCCGAGCGCATCGACGAAGCCGGCGAGCGCGGTGAGCACCACGCCGAAGCCGATCTGCCAGGGTCGGGTCACGGGGCGGACACGATCGTTAAGGCGCTCTTCGAGAGACGGGCCGCAGCGTGGGCGAAAGTCGCCCTCGTCCGACAGGGAGTTAGAGGCGTCACGGCGTCCGGTGCGGCTGAATGCAGTCGCGGCCTCCTCCCGTCAAGGTTAACCGATCGGTTACCAAATGCGCGCAAATCGAAGCAATCACGGTGAACGCGGCCCTTCACGGCCCCGTTGGTCCGGCGATCCGCAAGCTCGGCCGTTGCCCGAGCACGGGTGAGTTGGAGTTCTGCCATGATCCCCTTCGCTTGCGCCCCCGCTGCCCTGCCTCCGTTCTCCCTGGCGCCGCGCGCCGACACGATCCTCGTGGTCGAGGACGAGTCCTTCGTCTGCGAGCTGGCCGCCGAGGCGCTGCTCGACGAAGGCTACCGGGTGCTGACTGCCGCCGATGCGGACGAGGCCGAGGCGATCCTGTCGAGCGAGCACGTGGACCTGCTCTTCACCGATATCGATCTGGCCCGCAACACGAACGGCATCGCGCTGGCCCACCGCGCCCGCCGCAGCCTGCCGCGCCTGCCGGTGGTCTACACCTCCGGCGGTCGCGAGGGCCTTTCGTCCGCCGAGGCGGTGAACGAGTCGGTGTTCATGCCCAAGCCCTACCGCGCGGCGCAGCTCGTGGCCGTGACCAACGATCTGCTGCGCCACCGCGGCTGAGGTTTTCGAAAGCCCCCAACTGGAACGAGACGTAACGATGCGTCGCCTGATCGCCTGCGCCTTTCTGATGCTCGCCGCGATGCCGGCAGCCCGAGCCGAATGCGATGTCGAGGATACCGGGCTGGAACCGGCCATCGCGAAGAAGAAGGAGCTTCAGGAAGCCAAGAACGCGCAGATCGTGCGCGATCTGCGCACCCTGCGCGACGCGGCGATCGTGCTCGAGTCCTACGGCTTCCCGGACGAGTGCAAGCGCCTCGTAACGATCGTGAAGGGGCTCGCCGCCAAGCCGGACGACACGATCAAACGCAGCAGCGACACCGACGAGGAGAAGGCCGAGGAGATCCAGGAATCCCGCGAGCCGAAGGCGCCGCGTGGCCGGTAATCACCGGCGCACCGGATCGTCCCGCTCGGAACGGCAGCGCGGATCGTAGCTCGAAACCACCGGATCGTCGGCGTCGCCGACGGTGACGAGCGACAGGGTCGCCTCCGGGCGCGCATAAGCGTAGGAGCAGAAGCCGAACCCGGTACCCGAGCAGGCCTCGCCCTCGACGACGCCGCGCTCGATCAACGCCGCCTCGCGCGAGGCGGGATGATCCGGCACCGGTCCCTTCACCGGCTTCCATCCGAGCTGCCGCAACGCCTCGCGCGCGCGGGTGACCGGCTGGCCGTAGACGTTCGGAACGAGGCTGCGGCCGTCGCAGAACGCCTCGAGCGGTGCCAGCGGCACGATGCTCAGGCTCGCCTCCCCCTCCACCTGCAGATCGGCCAGGGGCTGCGGGAGGAGGTCGCCGTCCCACAAGCGCAGGGCATCGGCTCCGAAGGGGACCACGCGGCCGATCGAGCGGGCCGCGTCCTTGCGCGTATAGACGACCGCCCGGAGCCCCTCGCCCTCGAAGAGGCCGACATTGCCGGCGGCGACCTCGCAGGAGCCGCTGGTGCCTTGCACGAAGCGACCCGCGAAGCTGACCGCCTGGAACTGTCCGATCCGCGCCTCGCCCGTCACCGCCCAGCCGGCCGCGGCCACCTGCCGCCCTGCGTTCGAGCGCGGCGTCACGATGAATTGGGAGCAGAGTTCACGCTCCCCGGCCTGCGGCGGCGCCTTCGGCAGGACCGAGAGCGGCGCGGCCGCGACGGTCTTGACCGACGATGACACCTGGAGCCGCGCCGGCTCCTCCTGCGGATGGGCGGACGTCGCCGCGCCGCCGGTGAGAAGGCTGGCGATCAGGACGGGGGTGACGGCACGGCGGCTCATACTCTCCCTTGGGGTTGGGATCAGCGGAGAACGCCACGGTGACCGGCCTTCGCGCGCCCGGCAAGACGCAACCGCCGGACCGTCAATCCAGGCCGATGAAACCGTCCGGAAAGGCGCCTCCCCAGGACAGACATCCGACCGGCACGTCGGCATGCCGCGCGATCTGCCTGGCCACCGTCTCCGGCGGGGTCGGCGCGCCCTCGCTCTCGCTGACCACGATTCCGACGAGCGGGACGCCATGCGCACGGAGCGTCTCGACTGCGGTCAGCGCGTGGCTGATTGCGCCGAGATAGCTGCCGGACACGAGCAGGGCCGGGATTTCCTGTGATTTCAGCCAGTCGAGACCGGTCGCGGCCTCGGTGATCGGGCTCATCAGCCCGCCGACGCCCTCGATCACGACGATCTCGCCGTCCTCGGCCTCGACCAGACGCGCACGGCACCAGTCGACCAGTTCGACGAGGGTCAGGCTGCGCCCCTCGCGGGCCGCGGCGAGGTCGGGCGCCAGCGGCGCGGCGAAGCGCCAGGGCGAACAGGCCCCGACGCTCTCGCGGGTGATCGCGAGCCCCTGCGCGGCGAGCAGCCGGCCGGTGTCGCTCTCGGCGAAATCAGGATGGTCGAGGGGGGGAACGCCGCTGGCGAGCGGCTTCAGGGCCCGCACCCGCCGGCCCCGGCCGCGCAGCCGGCGGACGAGGGCGGCCGTGGTGTAGGTCTTGCCGATCTCGGTGCCGGCGCCGATGACGAACAGGGCGGGCAGAGCGGTCATGTCGCGCGCATCGGCCCTCGGCCCGGCCTCGCTGCCCCTGTCCGGATGGCGCCGCCACGCTCGCGGGAACGGGACGGGTCGATCCATGCCGTCCTTGCGAGGCGAAGCGCGAGCGCCGAACGCCTCACTTCTCGACGAAGGCCTTCTCGATGACGTAGTGGGCCGCCTCGCCGTGGTTGCCCTCCTCGTAGCCGAGGCCGGTCAGCATCTCGCGGGTGTCCTTGATCATCTCCGGCGAGCCGCACAGCATGAAGCGGTCGTTCTCGATCGACATCGGCGGCAGGCCGATATCCTCGAACAGCTTGCCCGAGGTCATCAGGTCGGTGATCCGGCCACGGTTGCGGAACGGCTCGCGGGTCACCGTCGGGTAGTAGATCAGCTGGTTGGCGATCATCTCGCCGAGGAACTCGTGCTTGGGCAGGGTCTCGGTGATGGTCTCGCCGTAGGCCAGCTCCTGCACCTGGCGGCAGCCGTGGACCAGCACGACCTTCTCGAAGCGGTCGTAGGTCTCCGGATCCTTGATGATCGACAGGAAGGGCGCGAGCCCGGTGCCGGTCCCGAGCAGGTAGAGGTGGCGGCCGGGCAGGAGGTTGTCGAGCACGAGCGTGCCGGTCGGCTTCTTGCCGACCATGATCGGGTCGCCGACCTTGAGGTGCTGGAGCTTCGAGGTGAGCGGACCGTTGGGCACCTTGATCGAGAAGAACTCCAGCTCCTCCTCGTAGTTGGCCGACACCACCGAGTAGGCGCGCAGCAGCGGCCGGCCCTCGACCTCGATGCCGATCATCGTGAACTCGCCGTTGCGGAAGCGGAACGAGGGATCGCGCGTCGTGCGGAAGGAGAAGAGCGTGTCGGTCCAGTGATGGACGGAGAGGACGCGCTCCTCGTTGTACTTGCTCATCGGCCGCAGGTTTCCCGATTCTCGAAGCGTCGAAAGCGGGCTCTTCTCGCAGTTGCAGCATCCGCGTCAAGACGCAGCGCCGCCACAGCGGTTCGAATGTGGGTTTGTCTAGAACTGTTCTTGATGCCGGCGCATGCCTGCCCTGGCGGGAGCGCATCGCCGGCCCGGCCTAGAGCGGCTTCAGCCCCGCCTCGATCTCGGCCCGGCGCGGTTCGAGGAAGGGCGGCAGGGCGAGACGCTCACCGAGCCGCTCCATCGGTTCGTCGGTGGCGAAGCCCGGCCCGTCGGTGGCGATCTCGAACAGGATGCCATTGGGCTCGCGGAAGTACAGGCTGCGGAAATAGTAGCGATCGACCGGCCCGCTCGACGGCACGCGCTGCTGCTTCAGCCGGTCGGCCCAGGCGTCGTATTCGGCGTCCGGGATACGGAAGGCGACGTGATGCACGGCGCCCGCGCCCTGACGCGCCTGGGTCCCCGTGCCCTTGAGAAGCTGAACCTCCGCCGCCGGTCCGCCAGCACCGGTCTCGAACACGCTCACCTCGCCCTCGGGCAGCTCGAAGGTTCGCGCGCGCCGGAAGCCGAGGATCTGCGTCAGCACCGCCTCGGTGCGCTCGGGCTGCGAGACCGTGAGGCGGATCGGTCCGAGCCCCCGGATCTGGTGCTCGGGCGGCACGGGGCTGCCGTTCCAGGGATGCGCCTCGCCCGCGCCGCCGTCATCGACGAGGCTGAGGCGCTGTCCTTCGCCGTCCTCGAAATCGAGGGTGAGACGCCCGTCCCGCTCGATCGCCGGATGGTGGCTCACGCCCTGGCGGCCGAAATGCTCGCGCCACCAGTCGAAGCTCGCCGCGCCGCCGACGCGCAGCAGCGTGCGCGAGATGCTGTCGGTGCCGCGCCGCTCGGGCGGCGCCGGCCAGTCGAAGAAGGTGATGTCGGTGCCCGGCGAGGCGCGGCCGTCGGCGTAGAACAGGTGGTAGGCCGAGACGTCGTCCTGATTGACGGTCTTCTTGACGAGCCGAAGCCCCAGCACGCGGGTGTAGAAGGCGAGGTTGTCGGCCGCCTGTCCCGTGATGGCGGTGACGTGGTGGAGTCCGGTGAGCTGCATCGCGGGGCCCTCGCGCGGGAAGCGGGTTCGGCCCCCCCCAGATAGGGAGTTCGGGCGCGAGCCCAAGGCACCGGCTTCAGCCAGCCACCGTGCCGCGCTCCCAAAGTCTTGCGCAGAAATGAAAAAGGCCGGCAACGCGTTTCCGCACGCCGGCCTCGTCAAACCCGGATTGGGCAGGAACGCTTACAGTCCCGTCGGCCGCCCGGCGGCGACCACCAGCATCCGGCCGTCGCCCAGCGTGCGCGCGCCGGCCCGGCGGATGTCTTCCTGGGTCACGCTCGCCACGAGGTCGTTGCGGCGGGCGATGTAGTCCATGCCGAGGCCCTCGAAGGCGATCTGCACGAGCTGGTTGGCGATCTTGGTCGAGGTGTCGAAACCGAGGGCGTAGGAGCCGGTGAGGTAGTCCTTGGCCTTCTCCAGCTCCTCGTCCGAGGGACCGTCGGTGATGAGGCGGTGGATCTCCTCGCCGATCACGTCGAGGGCCTCGACCACCCGCTCGTTCTTGGTGGCGGTGTAGCCCCAGGTCATGGCGACCGCCCGGTGCGAGGTCAGCGAAGTGCCGACCGAATAGGCCAGGCCGCGCTTCTCGCGCACCTCTTGGAACAGGCGCGAGGTGAAGGCGCCGCCGCCCAGGATGTGGTTCAGAACGTAGGCGGGGATGAAGTCGGGGTCGCGCCACGCCACGCCCGGCAGGCCGAAGCGGATCACCGATTGCGGCACGTCGAGGTCGACGACGATGCGCCGGCCGAGCTCGTTGATCGCCGTCGGCGGCACCGGCTTGAGCGGCCCGGCCTCGGGCAGATCGCCGAACGCGCGGGCGATCATGCCGGTGATCGCCGCCTCGTCGAAGGCGCCCACGGCCGCGACCTTCAGGCCGCCGCGACCGATTACGGCGCGGTGCATCGCCACGAGGTCGTCGCGGGTGATGGCCGAGAGGGTCTCGATGGTGCCGGCCGACGGGCGACCGTAGGCGTGACCCGGGAACGCCTCGCGGAAGTAGCGGCGGGAGGCGAGCACGCCGGGATCGTTCTGCTGGTAACGCAGGCCGGCGATCATCTGCGCCCGCACCCGCTCGATGGCGGGCGGATCGAAGCGCGGCTCGGCGAGGGCGAGGGTGAGCAGGCGGATCGCCTCGTCGGCGTGCTTCGTCAGCGTCTTCAGCGAGCCGCCGATGGAATCGGGGCCGGTATGGAAGCTCAGCTCGATCGCGCGGGCCGCGAGCGCCTCCTGGAAGGCGTCGGAATCGAGGTCGCCCGCGCCCTCGTCGAGCAGCCGCGCCATCATCTGGGCGGTGCCCGCCTTGCCCTCCGCGTCCTGCGCCGCGCCGCCCTCGAAGGTGAAGGCGAGCGCGATCATCGGCACCACCGGCGAGGCGACATGCCACGCCTCGATGCCGGGGGCGGCCGCGAGCGGCAGCGCCTGGGTCGGCGAGGTCGCGGTGCGGGTGCCGGTCTCGGCGAGATTCATCGGAAGTTCCTCAAAGCGTCTTTTCGCAAACGGCGCCGCCGGCCTTCCGGCGGCGCGAAGAATCGGGATGTCAGGCGACCGCCAAATCCGTCTCGCGGGCCTTGGTGAGGTAGCCGGTCACCGAGCGGGCGGGCACGAGGTAGCGGGCCGCGACCGCCGCGAGCTGGTCGCGGGTCACGGCCTCGATCTCGGTCGGCCAAGCGCGCACCTCCTCGACGGTCTCGCCGATGGCGAGCGCCGAGCCGTAGATGCGGGCGAGCGAAGATTGCGAGTCGGAGGAATAGACCGTCTCGGCCACGAGCCGGGTCTTGGCCCGCTCGATCGCCTCCGGATCGAGCGCCTCCGGCACGCGGCGCAGCACGCGGTCGACGTGCTCCTCCAGCGCCTCGAGCGTCACGCCCTCGGCCGGCACGGCGTAGACCGCGAAGCGCGTGTCGTCGATGGCCGAGCCCATGTACCAGGCGCCGGCATTCACCGCGACGCCCATCTCCAGCACCAGCTTGCGGTAGAGGAAGGAGGTCGCGCCGCCGCCGATCACCTCGGCGAGCAGTTCCAGCGCGTGGCCCTCGCCGTCGCGGGCGGTCATGCAGGACGGGGTGAGATAGAGGCGCTGCAGCGTCGGCTGCTCGACCTTCGGGTCGGCCACCGCGATGCGACGCATCGCCCGCGGCTCCGGCTCGCGCGGACGCACCCGCTGAGGCCGCGCCCCCTGCGGCGTGACCCGGCCGTAGGTGTCCTCGGCCAGCCGCCGCACCTCGTCGGGCGTCACGTCGCCGGCGACCACCAGGATCGCGTTCTCGGGGGTGTAGAAGCGCTTGTAGTAGTCGATCGCGTGGCTGCGGTTCAGCTCCTCGATCTCGTGCATCCACCCGATGATCGGGATGCCGTAGGGATGATGCACGAACAGCGACGCCGCCATCGCCTCGGAGAGCTGCGCCGACGGGTCGGTCTCGACCCGCATCCGGCGCTCCTCCAGCACCACGTCGCGCTCGGGCGCCACCACGGCGTCGTCGAGGACGAGGCCGCTCATGCGATCGGCCTCGAAGGCCATCATCGTCGAGAGGTGGTCGCGGGCGACGCGCTGGAAGTAGGCGGTGTAGTCGTAGCTGGTAAAGGCGTTCTCCTGGCCGCCGAGCGACGAGACCGCCTTCGAGAAGGCGCCGGCCGGGTGGCGCTCGGTGCCCTTGAACATCAGGTGTTCGAGGAAGTGGGCGATGCCGGACTGGCCGATCGGATCATCGGCGGAGCCGTTGCGGTACCAGATCATGTGGGTCGCCACCGGCGCCCGGTGGTCGGGCACCACCACCACGTCGAGCCCGTTGTCGAGCACGAAGGCGGAGACCTCCGGGCCGCCGGCCTCTGAGCGCCCGAACGGAGCGGCGTCCACACGGCCGGCGTGATTCAGGCCTCGCTGCGGTCCCAAGGGCGCGATGGCCTTCCGGTAGAGGTGCATCCTGCTGTCCTTTGCGGGGGCCCTTCCGCCCTCCGCGCTTCCCGTCCCAAGAATCCCGGCATTGTCCCGAGATCGTATGTCGATGGCAAATCCCGTACCGCGCGGCGTGTCCGCGCGGTCACGGTCCGCCCGGATGCTCGACGACCTCGCCGGAACCGACGGGGCCGCACGAAGATCGGTCCTCAGCGACCGGACGAACTTCTCATATAGGCACGCGGGTCGGCCTCGTCCCGGTCGTTGATCGGGCCGCCGATCGGCCCCCCCTGCGGCTTGGCGACCTTGACCGGCGCCTTTCGGTAGCCGGTGGGCGGATCCGTCAGCGCATCGCGGTCGGGCTCGACCAGGGAGGGCTCGGTCTTGTCGGGGGTGCCCTTGAGGAGCTCGAACGGATTGAGCCAGGTCGACGTGCGGGTATCGCCCTCGCCGGGGGCGTTGGCCGGACCGCTCAGGGCGCCGGCGCCGGCCCGGCGGCCGGCCTCCATCTCGTAGACCGAGAGCGTCTCGTTGTTGTCGTTCATGCGACCCTGCGCGCCGCGCACGATCGGCTTCTTCGCCTCGACGGCGGCCCGCTCGCGCCGGACCAGTTCGGGATCCTTGGGCCAGGCCGGATCGGCTTGCCGCGCCCGGGGCACGGGGAGGCCGGCGGTCAGGTCCTCCTTGCTGCCGAGCTTCGGCGGCATGGCGAGCGGGGCGCGCTCGCGATAGGTGATGGCGGGGCGGTCCGGCTCGATCAGGCCGAGATTGCTCAGCGTATCGCGCATGAACTCCCCCTCGGCGCGGGCCGCGCCGGTGGCGAGGCCGGGCAGCAGGGCCACGCCCAAGCTCGCACTTAAGGCCAGGGGACGGATCGATCCGAAAGCCCGCGAGACGCTGCGCCGCCCGTTCATGCCATTTTCCCCAAGGTTTCCAGGACCGGCTCCGCCCGCTTTTCAACCGGGGCAGTCAGCCGGAGGGCGATCCCATGTGAATCGCGTACCGAGACCTTCCCGACCGAGGTGAGCCGGGTTTCAGGCGAAGGTATGGCGCCTTGACGCAGCCGGGATGAACCTCGCCTCAGGCCTGGGGATGATTGCGGTCCCCCGCGACGTCCGTGCGCGGGTCCCGTCCGGCGGGCCGCAGGCTGTCGAAGAGCAGGCCGACGACGCCCGCGACGATGGCCGCGTCCGCGACGTTGAACACGTACCAGGACCACGTGCCCGCATGCAGGTGGACGAAGTCGAACACGGCGCCGTAGGCCGCCCGGTCGATGGCGTTGCCGAGCGCGCCGCCGACGATGAGGCCGAGAGCCACCCCGAGCAGCCGCGAACCGGCCCGGTGCATCCAGACCGACAGGCCGATCGCGGCGGCGAGAGAGACCGCGACGAGCAGCCAGCGCCCGAAGCCGCCGTCCTGCTGGAACAGGCCGTAGGAGACACCCCGGTTCCACACCACGACGAAATCCGCGAACGGCGCCAGCCGCCAGGGCTGGGTCATCACGAGATCGGTGCCGAAGTAGAGCCAGAGCTTGGAGGCCTGATCGAGAACCAGCGTGGCCAGGGCCGCGATCAGGCCGGCGCGGGCGGGGGTCACGCCGCGCCCGGATGGGCTGCGTCCCATTCCCGCAGGGCTTTCGCGTCGCGGGGGGTCACGTCGGGATAGTCCGGATCGCTGCCGACCTCCGGCGTGACCCGCCAGGAACGGGCGCATTTGCTGCCCGCGGCGCGCTCGGGCACCACCGCCACGCCCTTCACCTCGTCGAGGCGGAAGGCCTCGGCCGGGCCCTCACCGGCACGGACCGTGATCGCGGAGGTGATGCAGACATCGGCGAAATCCACCCCGTCGAGGGCACCGAGCAGATCGGCGTCGGCGACGTAGACGGTCGGGGCCGCCTCGAGGCTCGCGCCGATGCGCTTGGCGGCCCGCTCGATCTCCAGCGCCCCGGTGACGACGCGGCGGACCTTGCGCACTTTCTGCCAGCGGGCGGCCAAGGTGTCGTCGCGCCACGCGGCGGGCGTCTCCGGCAGAGTCTGGAGATGCACCGAGCCGTCCTGCGACGGGTAGCGGTCGAGCCACGCCTCCTCCGCGGTGAAGGCGAGGACGGGTGCGAGCCAGATCGTGACCCGGCGGAACGCCTCGTCGATGACCTGCAGCGCGGCCCGGCGCGTCACCGAGGAGATCGGATCGCAGTAGAGCGCGTCCTTGCGCACGTCGAAGTAGAAGGCCGAGAGGTCGCCGGTCATGAAGCCGTTGAGGAGCGCGACGATCCGCTTGGTGTCGAACGCCGCGTAGGCCTCGCGGATCTCGCCGTCGAGCTGCGCCAGGCGGTGCAGGATGAAGCGCTCGAGTTCCGGCATCTCACTGAGCGGCACGTCGTCGCCCGCGACGCGATGGGCGAGCGAACCCAGCATCCACCGGAGCGAGTTGCGCAGCTTGCGGTAGGTCTCGGCGAAGGTTTTGACGATCTCCGGCCCGATGCGCAGGTCGTCGGAGTAATCGGCCGCCGCGACCCAGAGGCGGAGGATGTCAGCGCCCGATTCCTTGATGACGTTCTGCGGCGCGACGACGTTGCCGCGCGACTTCGACATCTTCTCGCCCTTGGCGTCGAGGACGAAGCCGTGGGTGAGCACCACGTCGTAGGGTGCGTGCCCCCGCGTGCCGCAGGATTCGAGCAGCGAGGATTGGAACCAGCCGCGATGCTGGTCGGAGCCCTCGAGGTACATCACCGTGTCGGGCCCGCCATCGACTGCCCGGCGGATGCCGGCCAGCCCGGGAAAGGCCTCAGGATCGTCCAGCACGAAGGCGTGGGTCGAGCCGGAATCGAACCAGACGTCGAGGACGTCGGTCACCTTCTCGTATTGCGCCGGATCGTGCTCGGGCGCGAGGAAACGCTCAGCGGCACCGTCGGCGAACCACGCATCCGCCCCCTCGGCGGCAAAGGCCTCAGCGATGCGGGCATTGACCCTCTCGTCGCGCAGCACCTTCCCGGTCTCGCGCTCGACGAAGACGGTGATCGGCACGCCCCAGGCGCGCTGGCGCGAGACGACCCAGTCGGGCCGGCCCGCGACCATGCCGTTGATGCGGTTCTTACCCTGGGGCGGCACCCACTGCGTCTCGTCGATGGCGTGGAGCGCCGTCTCGCGCAGAGTGCGGTTGCCGAGCGAATCCACCGGCCGGTCCATGGCGATGAACCATTGCGGCGTGTTGCGGAACAGCACCGGCTTCTTCGAGCGCCAGGAATGCGGGTACTGGTGGCGCAGCACCCCGCGGGCGACCAGCGCGCCGACCTCGGTCAGCGCGGCGATGAGCGCCTTGTTGGCGTCGCCCTTCTCGCCCTTGGCGGTGAAGACGAAGCGGCCGGTGAAGCCCGGCGCCTCCTTCGTCAGCATGCCGTCGGCATCGACGGTGTAGGGGATGCGGGTATCGATGCCGGCCTCAGTCAGGCGGCGGCCGTTGGCCATCCACACCTCGAAGTCCTCGCGGCCGTGGCTCGGCGCCGTGTGGACGAAGCCGGTGCCGGCCTCGTCGGTGACGTGCTCGCCGTCGAGCATCGGCACGGGAAAGCCGTAGCCGGGATCGAAGGCGTGCAGCGGGTGGGACAGGGTGAGACCGGCCAGGCGCGCCGCCGGCACGTCGGCCACGCGCTCGTAGGCCTCGACGCGGGCGGCCTTGAACACGCCGTCGGCGAGCGCGTCGGCGAGGATGAAGCGGTCGCCGACCTTGGCCCAATTGTCCTCGGCCGCGCCCGTGACGCGGTAGAGCCCGTAGGCCACCCGCTTCGAGTAGGCGACGGCGCGGTTGGCCGGCAAGGTCCAGGGCGTGGTCGTCCAGATCACGACGCGGGCACCGTCCAGCTCGGGGGCGGCTCCCTCCCGGATCGGGAACGCCACGAAGACCGTGTCGCTGACATGCTCCTCGTACTCGACCTCGGCCTCGGCCAGCGCGGTCTTCTCCACCACCGACCACATCACCGGCTTCGAGCCGCGATAGAGCTGGCCGCTGACCGCGAACTTCATCAGCTCCGAGGCGATGCGCGCCTCGGCCGGGTAGGCCATGGTCGAGTAGGGATGATCCCAGTCGCCGGTGACGCCGAGCCGCTTGAACTCGTCCCGCTGGATGTTCAGCCACTCCGCGGCGAAGGCCCGGCATTGCTGGCGGAACTCCAGCACCGGCACCTCGTCCTTGTTCTTGCCCTTGGCGCGGTACTGCTCCTCGATCTTCCACTCGATCGGCAGGCCGTGACAGTCCCAGCCCGGCACGTAGTTCGCGTCGCGGCCCAGCGCCCCCTGCGAGCGAACGACGACGTCCTTGAGGATCTTGTTGAGCGCGTGGCCGATGTGGATGTTGCCGTTGGCGTAGGGCGGCCCGTCATGCAGCACGAAGCGCGGGCGCCCCTTCGCGGCGGCGCGGATCTTTCCGAAAAGGTCGATGTCCTTCCAGCGCTCCAGCAGGAGCGGCTCGCGGGTCGGAAGCCCCGCGCGCATGGGAAAGTCCGTCTTCGGGAGAAACAGGGTCCGCGAATAGTCGCGGGCGGCCGCGGGGGCGGCGTTGGTCTGGTCGCTCATGGGTTCGGCAGAGTTCTCGTCGCGGGGACGGCGATAGGGGAACGGGCGGAGGGCTTCACCCGGCATCCGGGGCGGCCGCAGGGGCGGCGCCTTACGCGGAGGCCGGGCCCGTAATTCGCGTCGCGCTGGGGATGAGGCCGAACATGCTGTGCTTCTAGAGCGCTCCCCGACCGAGGGGAAGGGCCAACGACGCGGGTCGGAACGATCGCGGGAGAGGCAGCCGGGCGCGGGCCCCACGTCCCACACACCGGTTTAATCCACCCTTGAACTGCGGCATCGGGGCGCCAGGCCCTTGCACAGCCTCCGCTTCCTTGCCATCAGCCGCGCGCAAACGGGATCCGACGGGGCGCGAGGCCGCGCCGGTGAGCCCAAGGTGTCGTCAGTTACAAAGGCGACGCCGACTACCGAGGTGCGATTGAGCACTGAAACTAAACAGACTAGCGTCCGCGCAAAGCCGCCCGGGCGAGGCCGCGCGACACGGTATCGGTGAGGAAACATGGCCCATTCCGCTACGCATGAGGCGGGCGCCCCCGGCGCGCACGTGCCCTGGTACCGGGTGCTCTACATCCAGGTTCTGATCGCCATCGTGCTGGGCGTGCTGCTCGGCTGGTACGCGCCGGAATGGGGCAAGTCGCTCAAGTGGCTCGGCGACGCCTTCATCGCGCTGATCAAGATGCTGATCGCGCCGATCATCTTCTGCACCATCGTCCACGGCATCGCCTCGATCGGCGACCTGAAGAAGGTCGGCCGTGTCGGCCTCAAGGCTTTGATCTACTTCGAGGTGGTCTCCTCCCTGGCGCTCCTCGTCGGCATCATCGTCGGCGAAATCGTTCAGCCCGGTGCCGGCTTCGGCGCCGACGTGTCGAAGCTCGATGCCAAGGCGGTCGAGGGCTACGCCAACAAGGCGGCGGCGGATTCGACGATCGCCCACATCATGGCGATCATCCCGAAGAGCTTCTTCGACGCCTTCGCCACCGGCGATCTGTTGCAGGTGCTGCTGATCGCGGTGCTCACCGGCGTCGTGCTCACCGGCATGGGCGAGAAGGGCGCCGGCATCACCCGCGGCATCGACGCGGCGGGTCAGCTGTTCTTCCGCATCATCGGCCTCGTGGTGAAGCTCGCCCCCATCGGTGCCTTCGGCGCCATGGCCTTCACGGTCGGCCAGTACGGCATCGGCAAGGTGATCGACCTCGCTTGGCTGGTGGGCACGTTCTACACCACCTCGCTGGTGTTCATCTTCGTCGTGCTCGGCGGCATCGCGGCCTTTGCCGGCTTCTCGATCGTCCGGTTCCTGGCCTACATCAAGGACGAACTGCTCATCGTGCTCGGCACCTCGTCCTCCGAGACCGTGCTGCCGCACATGATGACCAAGATGAAGCGTCTCGGCGCCTCGGACTCGGTCGTCGGTCTCGTGATCCCGACGGGCTACTCGTTCAACCTCGACGGCACCAACATCTACATGACGCTCACGACCCTGTTCCTGGCGCAGGCGGTGGGCGCCGACCTCACGGTCGGGCAGTACGCGACGATCTTCCTCGTCGCCATGCTGACCTCGAAGGGCGCCTCGGGCGTGACCGGCGCGGGATTCATCACGCTGGCGGCGACGCTGGCGGCCATTCCGGGCAACCCGGTGCCGGTGGCGGCGATGACCCTGGTGCTCGGCGTCGACAAGTTCATGTCGGAATGCCGCGCGCTCACCAACCTCATCGGCAACGGCGTGGCCACCATCGTCGTCTCCCGCTGGGAGGGCGAGCTCGACAAGAACAAGCTCGCCGAGGTGATGGCGCATCCGGTCTCGATCGGTACCGAGATCTCGGACGAGGCCCCCGAGGGCCCCGGCGAGGACGCGCCCCCCACCGCTCCGAAGGCCGTGGCGGCGCAGTAATTCCGCCTTGGCTTCCGAGCGGTTGCGGATCGGGATCGATCTCGGCGGCACCAAGATCGCCGGGATCGCCCTCGACGCCGAGGGGGCGACGCGCGCGGAAGTCCGCGTGCCGACCCCGCGGGGCGACTATGCCGGAACCCTCGACGCCATCGCCGGCCTGGTCGCCGCGCTGGAGCGGCAGGCCGGCACGAGGGAGGCGAGCGTCGGCGTCGGCATGCCCGGCGCGGTCTCCCGCGCCACGGGGCTGATCAAGAACGCCAACTCGATCTGGCTGAACGGCCGGCCGTTCGCGGAGGATCTCGCCGCCCGCCTCGGCCGCCCGGTGCGGGTCGAGAACGACGCCAACTGCCTCGCCGTGTCGGAGGCGGTGGACGGAGCCGGTGCGGGCGCGGCCGTCGTCTGGGCGATCATCCTCGGCACCGGCGTCGGCTCCGGAATCGCGCTGCGGGGGCAGGCGCTGACGGGCCTCAACGCCATCGCCGGGGAATGGGGCCACAATCCCCTCCCCTCGCCCCGCGACGACGAGCGCCCCGGCCCCGCCTGCTATTGCGGCCGCCACGGCTGCATCGAGACCTGGCTCTCGGGACCCGGCCTCGCCGCCGATTTCCTCCGATGCACCGGCCAAGCAGCCTCCGGCGAGGCGATCGTCGCCCTGTCGCGAGCCGGGGATGCGGCGGCGACCGCGGCGATGGCGCGCCACCGCGACCGGCTCGGGCGCGGCATCGCCCACGTGGTCAACATCCTCGATCCCGACGTGATCGTGCTCGGCGGCGGCCTGTCCCGGGTCGAAGGGCTCGTCGCGGCTTTGCCCGAGGCGATCGCGCCGCACGTCTTCTCCGACGCCTTCGATACACCGGTGCGAGCGAGCCGGCACGGCGACGCCTCGGGCGTCCGCGGTGCGGCCTGGCTTTGGGGGACGACATGATCGCTTGGCTCCGCCGCCTGCTCGGCCAGGACCGCCCGCCCCCGCTGCCCGTGGCTGTCTGGGAGCCGGATCCGCCTCCGCCCCCCATGCCGGCCTGGGAGCCGAAACCGCAGCCGCCGCGACAGCGCAGCGAGGCGGAGATCGATGCCGTCGAGGCGGTCCTGAACGGGTTGATCGCGGCCGGCCTCCGGCTCGGGCCCCACTACGAAGGGATGGACCGGCGCGCGGTGGCGCGCGCGATGGCGGAGCATCCCGAATTCGCCGTGGGCGACGGCAACGAGACCCTGCCGCTGACCGAGCGCAGTGCGGACGCGCTGTCGATCGACATCCTGTGGAGCTATCGCGCCCTCGCCGACGCGATCGAGGACGAGTTCGCCAACGCGGCGATCTTCGAAGATCACTGCTACGACGGGGCCGACGAAGACACCTATCGCGCGCTGTTCACCCGGCTGATCGCTCTCGCCGGGGTCTGGACCGGCCGCGGCGTCACCGTGTCCCGCGTTCCGGGCCTTGGGCCCTACGGGCACGGCTTCCGCGTCACCTTCGACACCGAGCCGGCAATCCCGCCCCTCACCTTCCCGGCCGACAAGAACTTCGACTGGAGCCTGCTCGAACGGCTCGATGCGTGCCGGCCGGCGGGCGAAACGCGCCGCTTCCGGGTCGCGGCCGATGGCGGGGCCGGGCTGATGCTGTTCGTCGAGAATGCCGAAGCGCGGGCGATCGCACTGCGCCTCGGCTGGGGGCCGGACGACCTTTAGCGTCAGCCGGCCCGATCGGTTGTAGCACCCCCGACCCTCCTCATGCTGGGCTTTTGCGCAGCATGAGGAGCGACGCGCTTGGCAGATCCACCTCAGACAGCCTCGAAGGGCTGCTGCATTCCGCGGCGCAGTCAATCGGCATTGACTTCACCCGTCCGCCTTCCGAAAACCCGCCGGCCCCTTTCGCGGGGCGCAATTCGCAAAGCCACGGTCCCATCATGCCCATCCTGACCTTCCCCGACGGCAACACCCGCGCGTACGACGCCGCGGTGACCGGTCGGACCGTGGTGGAGGGCATCGCCAAGTCGCTCGCCAAGCGCACGGTCGCCATGGCGCTCGACGGCACGGTGCGCGACCTCGACGACACGATCGAGCACGACGCCGCGATCGAATTCATTTCGCGCGACGACGCGCGGGCGCTGGAGCTGATCCGCCACGACTGCGCGCACGTGCTGGCGGAAGCCGTGCAGGCGCTGTGGCCCGGCACGCAGGTGACGATCGGCCCCGTCATCGAGAACGGTTTCTACTACGACTTCGCCCGGAACGAGCCCTTCACGCCCGAGGATTTTTCCAAGATCGAGGCGAAGATGCGCGAGATCATTTCGCGCGACGCTCCGTTCACGAAGGAAGTCTGGAAGCGCGAGGACGTGAAAAAGCTCTTCGCCGACCGGGGCGAGAGCTACAAGGTCGAGCTGGTCGACGCGATTCCCGCCGGCGAGGATCTGAAGATCTACCGCCAGGGCGAGTGGTTCGATCTCTGCCGCGGCCCGCACATGACCTCGACGGGCAAGGTCGGCACCGCCTTCAAGCTGATGAAGGTGGCGGGCGCCTACTGGCGGGGTGATGCCAACAACCCCATGCTGACGCGCATCTACGGCACGGCCTGGGCCTCGCAAGGAGACCTCGACGCCTACCTGCACCGGCTGGAGGAAGCGGAGCGCCGCGACCACCGGCGCCTGGGCAAGGAGATGGACCTCTTCCACTTTCAGGAGGAGGGGCCGGGCGTCGTGTTCTGGCACGCCAAGGGCTGGACGATCTTCCAGGAGCTGATCGCCTATATGCGCCGCCGCCTGAAGGGCGACTACGCTGAGGTGAACGCGCCCCAGATCCTCGACAAGTCGCTGTGGGAGACCTCCGGCCACTGGGGCTGGTACCGCGAGAACATGTTCGCGGCCCAGAGCGCCGGCGAGGAGGCTGAGGACAAGCGCTGGTTCGCCCTCAAGCCCATGAACTGCCCCGGCCACGTGCAGATCTTCAAGCACGGCTTGAAGTCCTACCGCGACCTGCCGCTGCGCATGGCCGAGTTCGGCGTCGTCCACCGCTACGAGCCGTCCGGCGCCATGCACGGCCTGATGCGCGTGCGCGGCTTCACCCAGGACGACGCGCATATCTTCTGCACCGAGGACCAGCTCGCCGCCGAGTGCCTGAAGATCAACGACCTGATCCTCTCGACCTACGCCGATTTCGGCTTCGACCAGATCCTGGTGAAGCTCTCGACGCGGCCGGAGAAGCGCGTCGGCTCGGATGCCCTGTGGGACCACGCCGAAGCGGTGATGACGCGGGTGCTGGCTCAGATCGAGGAGCAGTCCGGCGGCCGGATCAAGACCGCCGTCAATCCCGGCGAGGGCGCGTTCTACGGGCCGAAATTCGAGTACGTGCTGCGCGACGCCATCGGCCGCGACTGGCAGTGCGGCACGACGCAGGTGGACTTCAACCTGCCAGAGCGGTTCGACGCCAGCTACATCGACGCCGACAGCCAGAAGAAGCCGCCGGTGATGATCCACCGCGCCATCTGCGGCTCGATGGAGCGCTTCACCGGCATCCTGATCGAGCATTTCGCCGGGCACTTCCCGCTCTGGCTGGCGCCGGTGCAGGTGGTGGTCGCCACCATCACCAGCGAGGCCGACGCCTATGCCCGCGAGGTGGTCCGCGCCCTGGAGCGGGCCGGGCTCCGGGTCGAAGCCGATCTGAGAAACGAGAAGATCAACTACAAGGTCCGCGAGCACTCCCTGGCCAAGGTGCCGGTGCTGCTGGCGCTCGGCCGCCGCGAGGCGGAGGAGCGCACGGTCTCGGTGCGCCGCCTCGGCAGCCAGAAGACGACGACGCTCACCCTTGATGCGGCGCTCGCCGCCTTCGTCGAGGAGGCGACCTCACCGGATCGCCGCCGGGCGGAGGCCGCCGCCGACAGCGTTCCAAGCACCGACACGGTGCTGGACGGCCAGCATGTCGAGGTCCCGGCGCCGTGAGACGTAAGGGGTGAGACGCCTCACCCCTCCATCGCCCGGGCCAGCTCGGAAAACACCCGCGGGTCGGCACATTGCGCCACGTTGAAGCGCATGGCGTCGGCGGCGCCCTGGCTCAGCGAGAAGACGTTGCCCGGCGCCAGCACCACGCCGCGGGCGAGCGCCCGGCGGGAGATCTCGGTCGCGTCGAGCCGGTCCGGCAGGCGCCCCCAGAGGAACATCCCCGCCGTCGGTACGAACGGTACGGCGACGCCGACCGCGGCGAGCCGCTGCACCACCGTGCCGCGGGCGTCTGCCAGACGTGTGCGCATGGCATCGACATGGTGGCGGTAGCTGCCCTCGGCGAGGAAGCGGTGGAGGGTGGCCGCCGTGAGATGGTTGTCGCTCAGCGACACCGCGAGCTTGAGATCGACGAGGCGCTCGACCCAATCGTCGCGGATCGCGATCGCGCCGACGCGGGCACCGGTCGAGATCGTCTTCGAGAAACCGCCGACATGGATCACCCGGTCGAGCCCGTCGAAGCCGGCGAGCCGTGGCCCCGGCTCCGCCTCGAAATCGGCGTAGGCGTCATCCTCGACGATGAGCGTGCCGTGCATTTCGGCGAGCCGCAGGATGCGGTGGACGGCGACCGGGCTCAAGGTCGCGCCGGTCGGATTCTGCAGGCCGGAATTGGTGATGTAGAAGCGCGGGCGGTGCTCGATCAGCGCCTGCTCGAAGGCGGCGAGATCCGGCCCTTCCGGCCCGAACGGCACGCCGACCATGTGCAGGCGGTGGGCGCGGGCCAGCGCCTGGAACGAGAAGTAGCAGGGATCATCGAGCAGGACCGTGTCGCCGGGCTCGGCGAGGAAGCGGATGATCAGGTCGAGGGCGTGGGTGACCGAGTCGGTCAGCACGAGCTGGTCGGGATGGGCGCGGATGCCGCGCTCGGTGAGCCGCTGCGCCAGTTGCTGGCGCAGGGGCGCGTGGCCCTGCGGCGTATCGTAGAACATCACCGCCGCGCTCTGGCGGGCGACCTGGCGCAGCGCCCGGCGCAATTCCGCCTCGGGCAGCCAGTCCGGCGGGAGCCAGCCGCAGCCGGGCCTCAGGGAATCGGGCCGCGCCTCCAGCGATTGCCGGGTGATCCAGACCGGGTCGACCGCCCGGTCGAGACGCGGTCCGATCGCCGTGAGGCTGAGCGGCTCCGGGCGGGCCGAGACGAAGAAGCCGGACCCGGGCCGCGAGACGATGGCGCCGCGGGCCGCCAGCCGGTCATAGGCCTCGACTACGGTCGATTTCGAGACCTGCATGCTCTCGGCGAGCCCCCGCACCGAGGGCAGCTGGGCGCCGGGACTAAGGGCACGGCCCTCGATCCGCGCCTCGATGGCACGCATGACCGTCTCGACCCGTGAGAGGGCCGGTTCCGCGACCGTGACCGTCATGACTGTCCCTCCGAACTGTACCGGCGCTCGTCCCGGACAGTTCGTCGGAATCGTACTGCAACCGTCCCTGTCCGGAAAGCGGTGCGCCCCTCATATCGAGGCCACCGAGAGACGGGAGAGGGATCATGACGCATTCACACGACACGCAGACACGCCATTCCGGCGCCCACGCCTGGATCGGCCGGCGTCTGCGCGACGCCATCGTCCTGGCGGCCGGGGCCTTGCTCGCACTGCCACTGATCGTGCCGTTCGCCTGAGGCCGCTCAGCCGGCGAGACAGTTCGCCTCGAACAGCGCCTTCGCCCGCTCCATGGCTCGGAACGCCGCCATGGAATCCGGGCTGCGCAGCTCCGGCCCTTCGGGCAGCCGCCCGATGAATCCTGCGGAGAGATCGGCGACGAAGGGGCGAGGCCCGGTATAGGCGCCCATGCGGTTCCTCGCATCGACGGTGCCGCACACGGCCCCGGCCCGGCCGATCCGCAAGTCGGCGACCCGGGCCTCGGGATCGCGGATCTGCTTTCCGATGAGGCTCAGCGCGGTGCGCGCCGCCTCGGCCCCGATGCCGGCCGCCGAGCCGTCCACGACGGTCTGAGCGCCCGCCATGCCGGCGCCGGAAAGGAGCAGAAGGGACGCGAGGATTGTGGTGCGCAGACGCATCCGGATCGGCTTCGCTCAGCTTCCCTTGGCCACGACTTCGATATCGCGGTCCATGCCGCTCTCCACCTTGAACTCGCGGGTGAAGACCTGCCCGTCATGGCGGGCGATGAGGACGTAGTCGCCCTCCGCCAGCGTCACCGAGGGGAAGGCGCCGATCGCCTCGCGGATGGTGTCGCCGCCCGGCGTCAGCACGCTGAAGGCCGTGCCGGCAAAGGCCTCCGAGCCGGGGGCGGCGACGAGCTTCAGGGTCACGGTGGCGGCGCGATGGTTCATGGTCGCGTCGGTGACCTTGCCGTTCTCGACCCGGAGATCGGCGCGCTGGATCGCGTTCGAATCACCGTAGCTCGACACGACATGGTACGTGCCCTCGGGCAGGCGCACGATCTCCCCGGCCTTGATGCCGCTGCGCACGAGCCGGCCTTCCGAGTTCGTCCCGATCGGCACGTAGACGGAGAAGCCGAGTTGGTTGCCGGGGATCTTCTGGTCGCCGACCGCGCCCGACAGCTTGAGGGCGCCCGCCGCGATGCGGAGCTGATCGGAATTGGCGGTGCCCGCCATGGTGATCCGCTTCGACGCGCTGGCATAGCCGTAGGTGACGGTGGCGACGTAGGCGCCGGCCGCGAGCTTGAAGGTCGGGGCCGGATCGTTGGAGCGGGCGACGATGGCCGGGCGGGCGCCGTCGCCGTTCTCGCCGTAGATGCGCCAGGTCAGACCGGAGCGGACCGGCCCGTTCGAGCCGACGAAGACCGCCGAGAGCGAAAGGTCCGCCTCACCCTCCGCCGTGGGCGGAGGCAGCATCGGCCCGGTGACGCCCGGCGAGGGCAGGCCCGGCCCGAACGGCGTCGGCGCCTGCGCGGCGGCGGGCGCGACCGCGAGGAGGACGGCCAGGGAGCCGATCGAAGCGAAGGTTTTGCCGCCCGCGCACCCGCGTCCCATCGTCCCCGATCCTTCCGCTCGTCTCGCCGGACGCCATCTCAAGCGTCCCCGCGCTCTTGAAAGCCGACCGTGGCGGCGGCATGGCGTCGTATGGCCCGGTGTCGTGTTCCGAGCCTCACCCATCCTTCAGCCCCTCCACGCGGATTGTCCATGACCGAGATTCGAGACGCCGCCCAGGATAGTACCTCTGCCCGCACCCTCGATTTGCTGCGCACCCGTCGCTCGGTGCCGCCGATGCTGCTCGACGCGCCCGGCCCCACGGCGGAGGAACTCGACGGTTGGCTCGCGATCGCCGCGCGGGTGCCCGACCACGGCAAGCTCGCCCCGTGGCGCTTCCTCGTGATCGCGGGCGAGGCGCGCGAACGCGTGGGTGCGATCATCGAACGGACCTTCCTCGCCGACTTTCCCGAGGCCGACGAGAAGCGGCGCGCCCAGGAGCGGCAGCGCCTCGCCCACGCGCCGGTGGTGGTCGGAGTGGTCTCCCGCGCGGGGCCGCACGTCAAAATTCCCGAATGGGAGCAGGTGCTCTCGGCGGGCGCCGTCTGCATGAATCTCGTGGTGGCGGCCAATGCTGCGGGCTACGCCACCTCCTGGCTCACCGAGTGGTTCGCCTACGACCGCCGCGTGCTCGACGCCCTCGGCCTCGACCCGGCCGAGCGGATCGCCGGTTTCATCCATATCGGCCGGGCAAAGGAGGTCCCCGCGGACCGGCCGCGACCGGACCTTGCGCAGATCGTCACGCGGCTTTGAGGGACGGCGGATGCATTACGAGGCGGACCATCCCAGCCTGCCGCACAACCCGCTGAAAGCCATCGTCGCCCCGCGGCCGATCGGGTGGATCAGCGCCATCGACCGGGCGGGCCGGGTGAATCTCGCGCCCTACTCGTTCTTCAACGCGGTCGGCGGCGAGCCCGACATGGTGATGTTCTCCTCCTCCGGCCGAAAGGATGCGATGACCTTCGCGGAAGAGGGCGGCGAGTTCGTGTGCAGCCTCGCCACCTTCGACCTGCGCGAGGCGGTCAACGCCACCTCGGCGCCGCTGCCACGCGGCGAGAGCGAGTTCGGTTTCGCCGGGCTGACGCCCGCGCCGTCGCGCCGCGTGCGCCCGCCCCGCGTCGCGGAATCGCCCGCGGCGATCGAGTGCAAGTGGCTCCAGACCGTACCGCTGGTGCCCCTCGGCGGCGGCGAGCCCGCCAATTTCATGGTGATCGGGCAGGTGGTTTCGATCTATGTCGACGACCGCTTCGTCCGGGACGGCCGGGTCGATACGGGCGCCATGCGCCCGATCCTGCGCGGCGGCTACTTCGACTACTTCACCGCCGAGGCCGAGAACCGCTTCGAACTGCGCCGGCCGAAGGGCGGCTGACAGCGCGCGGCGCGAGATCCCGATCCGCTCTCAGTGCCTGAGGTACCGGTTGGCTCACCGGCACTCACCCTGCTTTCGGAACACCGCCGAACGCCTGCCGTTTGTCATGCAGGACGACATCGACGACCTGTCGCAGGCGGGAACGAACGCATGACGAGATCCCCGGGACGCGCCGTCCTCCTCGGTGCCGCGCTACTCACCTGTCTCGCGGGGAGCGCCGGGGCAGCCGAGGACAAACGGGCGGCCGGGTCGCCGCCGCCGGACCGGAACGAGGCCGGCCGCTCCGGGGACAGTGTCGGCGCGGGTGGCCTGACCGGCTCGGGCGCCACGAAGGACGGCGCCCGCACCGGTGTCCCGGACGCCCACCGACCCGCCGGCTCCCCGACGCCGGCGGCCGGGACCACCCGCTAAGGCGGAGCGATGCCGATACCGCCGACCGCTCACTGCGCGCGCCGGCTGAACGACACCGCGTAGGCCTGGACGCGTGCGTCGATGAGGGGATCGTCCGACACCTCGATGCCGTCGGTCAGCGCATTTGGCATGAACAGAAGCGCCTTCTCGGCCTCAGCGCTGTCCGCCACGACCTTGCTGACCGACAGCGTGCCGAGATCGACGGTCTTGCGGCTCTCCGGCGAGGGCTTCGTGGCGTCGTTGGTCGGATCACCCGCTTCGGCGAGTTGCGCCAGCACCCGGAACTTCGCGGGCTCCTTGGCGACGCGCGGACCGATCTCGTCCATGAGGTAGTTCGGCTCCCGCTTGGCCGCCTCCTCGTCGGGCAGGATCTCCTGGCCCTCAACCGGGACGACCCGGAAGCGGAACGGCTGCCGCTTGCCGTCCTTGTCCACGAAGATGAAGGCGTTGACGCCGTGATAGGTCTGTCGGGCGAGGCTCGACGGGGTCTTGGCCGTGGCGCCGGCCGTGGCGGCGGCGGGATGCGTGGCGACGAAGCGCTCCAGCGCAGTCGGCTTCTTCGCGTCGGGCCCACTCTCCGAGACAGCCTTCAGCAGGTCGCGGAAGTCCTCGCCCGTGGCGACGGGGAAGAAGGCGAGCGCGTTCAGGACGACGTCCATGTCGGAGCCGTCACTGAGCCTGAACTTGAGCGCCATGCCGTGAGGATTGGCGTTGGCGGACCCGTCCGGGATCGTCGGAACGCCTGTCGCATCGGAGAAGCGGATCGTCACGGGCACCGCCGGCCCGGCGAACAGGGAGGCCTTGCTGATCCTCGCCGCATCGGCGGACGGAGTGAAGCTGCCCTCGGCGACGACACCCTTGGCGTGGTTGGCGCGCTTGCCGGGATGCTTGCCGAACAGGGTGTTCATGACATCGATGGTCTGCTCGGCCGTCGAGCTGTCCTGCGCCGCGGCCGGCGGGCTGCTGACGAGAACCAGCGCGACGCCGGCAGCCAGGGCACGTCCGTATCGGAAGACCAACATCCATTCCACTCCGGGAGTGAGGCGACGCCTGAGATGAGCCGCCCTGGCGAAATGGAACGATGACAAGGCGAAGCAAGCGCCGGTGCCTCGGCGACGAAAGGGTCGGTCGCTGCGGGGCGATCAAGGGGAGGAGAACAGGCCGATCCGAGAGAGGGCGACGTCCGGTGCGCGTCCCGGGCTCACGAACAATCCGGCAGACCGGGCATTGCCGTGAAGGGCTGCGGGCCCGGATCCTGGCGCGATCGAGGGACGATCCGGACCTCCAGACGGCAGGGCCCCGCGCGCACGTGGAAGCGGTCGGCATCGAGGCGCTCGATCGCATCGATGGGCCGACCCTCCAGAGCCTTGGCGGCGGCCTCCAGCACGGCCTCGAACTCGCGCAGGCGCTGCCAGGTGGGCGCGAGCGCGCCGCGCGCGGGCGTGGCGAGGGCAAGGCCCAGGATGAGGGCCGCCATCACCGGCGCGACCGGCCTGCCTGCTGTCATGACGTGATCCGGGTTCGAGGACGGGCGGAGGCGGCGGACCGGCGAGGGAGCGCCCTCAGCCGGCCATGCCGAGCGCGGCCTCGACGCGGGCGATCCAAGCCCGCAGCGCCGGATAGGGCAAGAGGTCGAAGCCGCCCTCGTGCGCGAGGCGGGTATAGGCCACGAGCGCCACATCGGCGAGACTCAGGGCATCGCCGACGAGGAACGGCCGATCCGCCAACCTGCCCTCCATCAGGGCGAGCGCGGCGTGACCCCGCTCGAACAGCCTCGGATCGAGCGATGCCTCCGTCCGCCCCAGATAGAGCAGCTGGAAGCGGCGCACGGCGATGAATGGCTCGTGGCTGTACTGCTCCCAGAACAGCCATTGCCGCATCTTCGCCTGCGCGAAGGCATCCGCCGGGATCAGAACGGAGTCGCGGGCGAGAAAGCCGATGATCGCGTTCGATTCGGAGAGACTGCGCCCATCCTCCAGCACCAGGGTCGGCACGCGCCCGTCCGGATTGAGGGCGAGGAAGCCGGGGGTGCGGGTCTCGCCCTTCAGGATGTCGACCTCGCGCCAGTCGAGATCGATTCCGAGATGCGCCGCGACCCACGCCACCTTGAGGCAGTTGCCCGACTTACGGTCACCGTAGACGGTGAGCATGACACCCTCTCCTGTCTCGCCCACGGCCGAGGATGCTTCATCCGGCCCCCACGCGCTCCCGGTCCGCGACACGCGCCGGGCGACGCAGCACGACCCACCCGAAACCGTCCTGGGCGGCTGCCGCAAGCCCTTCGGGTGGGCGATCCGCGCCCGCTGTCAGCCGTTCGAAGACGGATACGCCCGCCGCTGCCGCGGCAAGGCGGATGAGGCCGCGCGCCTGCGCGAGCGCGTCCGCATCCGGCAGACCGGCCGTCGGAGCCGATCCATCGAGGCCGAGGCCGGCGAGCCGCCGGCTCGCACCGATAAAGCTGCGGGCGTCGAGCACGCCGAGGGGATGCCCGATCTCGGCGAAGATCACCGTCGCACCGTCGGGCAAGCCGGCCAGCGCCTCGCACACGGCGAGCCGGCCGCCGAGGGCGGCCACGTCGCGGCCGGAGCGGGCCTCGCGCAGCAGCACGCCGTCCGGCCGCTCTACCATCAGATTGTCGAGCCTCGGATCATCGACCCCGTCCAGGACGGCGTAGATCGCCTGACCGGGCCGGCGCGCCCGCAGATCCGCGAGCGGTCCGACCGGCGCGGTCTCGAAGAGCAGCGTCTCCGCCCCAGCCGCCGCAGGCGGTTCGCCGCCTGCCGAAGCCCCGACGGTGCGGGCGCGGCGCGGCGCGGCGGGCGCGCTCATGCCGGCCCCATGCGCAAGCGGCAGTTCTCGAAGCGGGAGGGAAGCAGGATCATTCAAGCTTCCTTTACCATATACGCAGGAAAGTCAGGTCTCGCGGGACCGAATGACGGTCCCGGCGGGACGCGTCATGTTCCTGTTCACCAATGCTCCCATCGGCCCCCGCGAGACCGCCGCACCGGCGCGAACCTCCGCGGCGAACGGCGAGGTCGTCGAGGCGATCCGCGAGGGAGCGCAGACGAGCGGCGTCGGCTTCGACTACCTGCTCGCCACGGCCCAGCGCGAATCGAGCCTCAACCCCTCGGCCAAGGCGAGCACCTCGACGGCGACCGGCCTGTTCCAGTTCATCGAGCAGACCTGGCTCGGCGTGATGAAGAACGCCGGACCCAAGCTCGGCCTCGCGTCCTACGCCGACGCGATCACCGCGAGCGCCGACGGCCGCTACACCGTGGCGGATCCGGCGGCGCGCCAGGCGATCCTCGACCTGCGCCGCGATCCGAAGGTCTCGGCGGCGATGGCCGGCGCGCTGACCCAGCGGAATGGCGAGGCGCTCAGCGCGGCGCTCGGCCGCGAGCCGAGTGCAGGCGACCTCTACGCGGCCCACGTCCTCGGTGCCAAGGGCGCGAGCGCGTTGATCGCCTCGGCGCAGGCGACGCCCTCGCGCCCGGCCGCCCTCGACCTGCCGGAGGCCGCCGCCGCCAACCGCAGCCTGTTCTACGACCGCGCCGGCCGCCCGCGCAGCGCGTCCGAACTCTACGGGCTGTTGAGCCAGACCCCGTCCGGCGTGGCGACCCCGGTCGCGACCGCCGCGGCCGACACCAACGTGCCGACGGCCTACGCCTCGCTGGAGGGCGGCCTGCGCTCGCTGTTCCAGACCGACCGGCGCCAGGGGGCGATCTCGGAGGGCGTGGCCAAGATCTGGCAGAACCGCGCCGCGAGTGCCGCCGCCCGCACGGCCCCGACCTACTTCCCGCGCTCCGACGGGTGGAGCGAGGCGGAAGGCGCAGCCGCGCCGACGGCCGCGTCGGCCCCCTCGTCCCCGACCGTGGCAGGCGCCGCGTCCGTGTCGGAGCCCATTCTCGTGCCTCTGCCCCCGCGCCGGCCCGCCGGGCTGACGCCGACGGTGCCGACGATGGCCTCCACACCGGCGACCACCTTCATGGCCGGCCCGGTGCCGGACCGGCCGAGCGCCACACCGGCGCGAAACTCGCTGTTCGATCCCTCCGCGTTGCGACTCAGGAGCGGCTCATGATCCTTCGCCAGTTCCTCACCCTCACCCAGAACGCGACGCCCGAGCGCCGTGCCGAGGCCGCGGGCGCCCTGACGCGCAGCTACCTCCAGGGCACGCTGGGGCCGGAGGCGGCCTGGGAGGCCAAGACCGCCCTGCTGGCGCTGCTCGACGATCCGGCAGCAGTGGTGCGCCGGGCGCTGGCGCAGGCCTGCGCCGAGTCCGATCAGGCGCCGCGACCGTTGATCGTCGCCCTGGCCTCGGACCAGCCGGACATCGCCTGTCTGGTGCTGGCACGCTCGCCGGTGCTGATGGATGCCGATCTCGTGGATTGCGTCGCCATGGGCTGCGAGGCGACCCGCGCGGCCGTGGCCGGCCGGTCCGACCTGTCGAAGCCCGTCGCCGCAGCCCTGGCCGAAGTGGGCGGCGCCCCCTCCCTCGTCGCGCTGGCGCGCAATCCGCTCGCAGCGATCGGCACCGCCGCCCTGATGCGGATGGTGGAGCGGCACGGCGAGAATGCGGAACTGCGCCAGGCGCTCCTCGCGCGCACCGATCTGCCGATCGAGGTGCGCCACTCCCTTGTCGCCCTGATGGCGGAGCAGCTCTCGCGCTTCGGCCAGAGCGCCGGCTGGATCAGCTCCGAGCGCGGCGACCGCGCCGCCCGCGAGGCCCGCGACGCCGCCGCCCTCGCGCTCAGCGACGAGGCCGAGGAGGCGCAGCTGGTGCGGCTCGTCGCGCATCTGCGGGTGCAGGAGCAACTCACCGCCGGGCTGATCCTGCGGGCGATTCTGTCCCTGCGCCTGCCCTTCGCGGAGATCGCGCTCGCCGAGCTGAGCGGGCTCAGCCGCGCGCGCGTCGCCGGGCTGATGCTGGAGCCGCAGGGCGCCGGCTTCGCCGCCCTCCACCGCCGCGCGGGCCTGCCCGCCCTGTTGCTGCCGGCGATCCGGGCCGGTCTGACCGTCTGGCACGACGCCAATGGCGGCCGCAACGGCATGGACGGACCGCGTCTTGCCCGCTCGATGATCGAGGCCGCGCTGACCGCTTGCGAGACCCTGCCCTTCGCCGAGGCCCGCGGCCTGATGGCGCTGCTCGCCCGCTTCGAGGCCGAGGCGGCCCGCGACGAGGCCCGTATCCTCGCGCACGAGCAGGCCGAGGCCCAGGCGCGGGAGATGGCCGATGCGCCCGTACGGCTGACGGCACGGGATAGCGCGGACAGCCTCGTCGCGCAGGCGCCTTCGGAAATCCTCATCCTTTCCCCAAGCCTCGCCGCCTCGGAAGCGGGCCTGCCCGACGCCGCAGCGGCGTGGCCGCTGGCGCCCCGGCCCGACGAGCGCATCGGCGCGGCGGTGTTGGATGCGGCGGAGACCGTGGTGGGCACGGCCGAGACCGTGCTGGCCGGCCTCGCCGACGAGATCATGGCGCATTTCCTGGCCGACCGGGCCGCCGTGGCGGCGCAGCTTCCGGCGCCGGTGCCGGAGGTGCTGCCCGAGAGCCTGCCCGAGAGCCTGCCGGAGGTCGCGGTCGAGCCGCGGCGCACCGCGCGGCCGCGCGCGATCGCCGTGGCGGTGGCCGCCGGCATGATCCCGGAAGATCTGATCCTCAGCTACCGCGCCGATCGGGAGCGCCAACGCCTCGCGGCGTGAGGCTGGGGCGGACCTGTCCATGCGAGGCGGAGCCGTGGCAATCCCGGTCTCCGCCCGATCCGGAGAGGTCGCGCCCTGAATCGCTTCGCCTCGCGACGACGGCGCGGATCAGAACCCGAAGCCGCATCAACCCGATGTCAGGCCCGCATCGCCTGCGGCCCGACGATATCGAGCGGCGGCGTGAAATCGCTCGCCCGGCCGCGCATCGCCTCCGGCGGCTCCGGGAAGCCGCTGCGGTTCCCGTAGTCGCGGCGGACCCTCTGCGTGGGCCGGAGCGGCGCCTGCGATAGGTTGCGGGCGCAGACGACATCGAGGGCGGTGGCGCCGGCCAGCGCCATGAGCGCGATCATTGCGTTGCCCCGGCGCGGGTTGGTCTCTTCCAGGGCCGGAAGCACCGTCGCGATATCGACGGCATCGCCCCCGACCCGCCCCCAGATCCAGGGTGTCGCATCCTCCGAGCCGAGGATGCCGACACCGGTGACGATCTCCCGCAGGCCGTAGGCGTGGATAACAGGCGTCAGCTCCGGCTTGCCGAGCCAGCGGGCGATCGCCGCCCCTCCGGCGATCTCGGCGGCGCCGAGGCCGAGGGAGAACCAGCCGAGTCCCCGAGCAAGCCCTTCCGTCGCCGGGTCGGGCCGTCTGCGGGAATCCGGCGCGATCCGGCGCAGCGTGGTGCCGTACGAACCGTCGCTGTCGCGGGACATGTCACCTCCGCCTTTCGAGACTGATCCGCGGGCCGGTCAGGGCCGCAGCACGACCTTGATGCAGTTATCCTGCTTGTCCCGGAACGTCCGGTACAGCTCCGGCCCCTGCTCCAGCCCGGCCCGGTGCGTGATGACGAAGGAGGGATCGATCTGCCCCTCCTCGATCCGGCGGAGCAGATCGTCGGTCCAGCGGTTCACGTGGGTCTGCGCCGCGCGGATCGTCAGGCCTTTGTTCATCACCGCGCCCATCGGCATCTTGTCGACGAGACCGCCATAGACGCCGGGAATCGAGAGGATTCCGGCGGGGCGGCAGACGTAGATCATCTCCCGCAGCACCGAGGCGCGGTCGCTCTCCAGCATCATCGCCTGCTTCACCCGGTCGAAAACCTGCTCGACGGCGCGGGGCGAATGCGCCTCCATGCCGACGGCGTCGATGCACTTCTCCGGGCCCTTGCCGTGGGTCAGTTCGTTCAGACGCTCGACCACGCTCTCGCGGCTGTTGTCGATGATGACGGCCCCGCCCGCCCGGGCCATGTCGAGGCGCTCCGGCACACTGTCGATGCAGACCACCTGCTTGGCGCCGAGCAGGATCGCCGAGCGCACGGCCATCTGCCCGACCGGGCCCGCCCCCCAGATCGCCACGGTGTCGTAGGGTTGGATGTCGGCCTGCACCGCCGCCTGCCAGCCGGTGGGGAAAATGTCGCCGAGGAACAGCACCTGCTCGTCGGTGAGCGAATCCGGCACCTTGATATGTGTCTTGTCGGCGAAGGGCACGCGGACAAACTCGGCTTGACCGCCGGGATAGCCGCCGGTGAGGTGGGAGTAGCCGAAAAGGCCCGCCGTGCCGTGGCCGAACACCTTGGCCGCCATATCGCGGTTGCGGTTCGAGCGCTCGCAGACCGAGAAGAAGCCGCGCTTGCACTGGTCGCACTCGCCGCAGATGATCGTGAACGGGATGACGACCCGCTCGCCTTTCTTCAGCGTTCCGTTCAGGCCCCGGCCGGTCTCGACCACCTCCCCCATGAACTCGTGGCCCATGATGTCGCCCTTCTTCATCGCCGGGATGAAGTGGTCGTAGAGGTGGAGATCCGAGCCGCAGATCGCGCAGGACGTCACGCGAATGATGGCGTCGCGGTCGTCCTCGATCTCAGGGTCGGGAACGGTGTCGCAGCGGATGTCCTGGGTGCCGTGCCAGACGAGGGCCCTCATCGGTTCTCTCCCAAGGATTCTTCTTCGAGCGGGCGCCGGATGCTTGAGCGCGCTGCCTGGATATCCACGGGATGGAGGGTTTTGTTTCAGCGCCGATCGACGATGTTCCGATCTGCTTTCAAATGATCGTTCGACACCGTCACGCCGGCCTCACGCCGCCAGGGCGTGCGCCCGCCGGAGATCGTCGACGAAGGCTTGATAGGCGACTGTCTTAGCCGCCTCGTCGGGCAGGCGCAGGAGGTAGGACGGGTGGACCGTGATGAAGCCCTCGAACGGCCGGCCGAACTCGGCGGGGCCGCGGGCGCGGGTGATCGGGATCTGCTTGCCCGTCAGCGCCAGCACCGCGGTGGCGCCGAGCGCGACGACGAGCTTCGGCGCGATGAAGTCGAGTTCCTTGTCGAGCCACCAGCGGTAATGGCTCACCTCACCCGCCGTCGGCTTCTCGTGGATGCGGCGCTTGCCGCGTAGCGTGAACTTGAAGTGCTTGACCGCATTGGTCAGGTAGGCCTCGCGCCGGTCGATCCCCGCCTCCTCCAGCGCCCGGGAGAGAAGCTGCCCCGCCGGCCCGACGAAGGGCCGGCCTTGCTGGTCCTCCTGATCGCCCGGCTGCTCGCCGACGAAGGCGATCCGCGCGCCGACCGGTCCCTCGCCGAGCACCGCCTGCGTCGCACCGGGCACCAGCGGCTCCGAGCGGGCGATGATCGCGTTCAGGGCCTCCAGGGAATCCGGCTCGTCCTGGCTCATCCGCGCGACGGCGCGGATGGGGTCGCGCTTTGCCGGCATGGTCGGCTCCTTCTCGATCATCGCCTGGGCGCGGGCGCTCGCGGCCCGCACCAGGGCGGGAATCGCCGCCGTCTCCGGCATGTTCCGCCAGTACTTCCGGGGCATCTCGGCGCGCATGGCGTCGAGGTTGAGCCGGGCCGGGTTGAAGGTGCTCTCGTAATAGTCGCGCCAGCCGGCCTCGAAACCATCGCCCTCGGGCACGTCCTCGCGGCGGCCGGGCGGGCCGAAGGCCAGCGCGCCGTTCCAGTGCGCGGAGCCTTCCGGCGTGAGGATCGACCACGTCAGCGCGCGGAAGCGATCGACGAAGAAGGGCGCGGCGGCCTCCAGGATGTGGTGGTCGGGCTCGAACCACGCCGCGAAGCGCTCCCGCCCCTCCCCCGGCACCCGGCGGAAGCGCAGGAAGGCGTGCATCTTATGCAGGTCGCGGCCGATGGCTTTGCGCATCCGGTGCAGGCGGTGGACGAGCGGATCGCTCGCGACCTCCATCAGCGCCCGCTCGCTGGCGAGCACGCGCCAGATCAGGGCGTAGAGCAGGCCGTAGCGTTCGGGGTCGCGGTGCGGCACCACCATCGGGATCAGCTCGGTCACCGCCCGCGGGAGCCGCAGCGGCGGACCGTCGGCGGGGGCCGTGTCCGTGCCGAACAGGCTCGGGGCTTCGGTCTGCCAGACGACCTGTTCGGGCGGTACGTTCGCGGCGATCAGGCGGCGGGCGGCCGCGCGGAATCCGGTGAGATCCGCGCCCGGTGCGAGGCTGACGACGTGGATGCCGCCAATTTGCCCTCCCCCCGCGCCGGGGAGCGGATTCCGCACGTGCGGCGCCTCTCCCATCAGAACAGGCTCAACTGCTCGGCCGGCTCGGCGAGCTTCATCCGCAGATCCAGCCGGTCGGTCAGCGTGGTCGGACGGAAGTCCTCGGCGATGAGGAACGGCCGGGCGCGCTTCAGCCCCGAGGTCAGCCGGGCCACGTCGTCGAGGCGCAGACGCCCGTGGCGGCGGGCCTTGATGATGGCATCGACCGCCCGCGCCCCGAGCCCCGGCACCCGCAGCAGCATCTCGCGGTCGGCGCGGTTCACGTCCACGGGGAAGCGGTGGCGGTTCTTCAGCGCCCAGGCGAGCTTCGGGTCGATGTCGAGGGCGAGCATTCCGTCATCGGCCGCCCCGGCCACGTCGTCGGGGGAGAACTCGTAGTACCGGATCAGCCAATCGGCCTGATACAGCCGGTGCTCGCGCCGCAGGGGCGGCGCCTGCGGCGGCAGGGCGGAGGACGCATCGGGGATCGGGCTGAAGGCCGAGTAGTAGACGCGCTTGAGCCCGTAGGTGCCGTAGAGCAGAGCGGACTTGCGGATCATCGCCTCGTCGGTGGTGGCGTCCGCCCCGACGATGACCTGTGTCGATTGCCCGGCGGGCGAGAAGCGGCGGCGCTCCTCCTTGGCCTGGACGATGCGCTCGCCGATCTGGCCCATCGCTCCCTCGATCGCCGCGCCGTCCTTCTCCGGCGCGAGACGGTTGAGGCTCGCCTCGGTGGGCAGTTCGAGGTTGATCGAGAGCCGGTCGGCGTAGAGCCCCGCCTCCTCGATCAGCCAGGGGCTCGCCTCGGGGATCGACTTGAGGTGGATGTAGCCGCGAAAGCCGTGATCGCGCCGGAGCTTCTTGGCGACGCGGGTCAGCATCTCCATCGTGTAGTCGGGCGAGCGGATAATGCCTGAGGAGAGGAACAGTCCCTCGATGTAGTTGCGCTTGTAGAACTCGACCGTGAGCGTCACGACCTCCTCGACCGAGAAGCGCGCGCGGGCGACGTTCGAGGAACGGCGGTTCACGCAATAAGCGCAGTCGAACAGGCAGTAATTGGTCAGCAGGATCTTGAGCAGGGAGACGCAGCGCCCGTCCGGCGTGTAGGCGTGGCAGATGCCGGCGCCCGTCGTCGAGCCGAGCCCGTCCGCCCCCGCCTTGCGCTTGGGCGCACCGGAGGAGGCGCAGGAGGCGTCGTATTTGGCGGCATCCGCGAGGATGCGCAGCTTGCGCGCGAGCTTCTCGTCCATCGAACGGAAGATGAACACCCCCGCGGCCGGATCAATGCGGCGCGTTGCCTTCCGCACCGGAAAAGCGCCCTCCCGCCCTGGAACGAGAGGGCGCGGTCGGACTCAGTCCTGGACGAGCGTCTTGTCGAGGGTGATCTCGGCGTTGAGCAGCTTCGAGATCGGGCAACCCTTCTCGGCCTTGCCGGCGAGTTCGTCGAACTTCGCCTCGTCGATGCCCGGGATCACGGCCTTGAGGGTGAGGGCCGACTTCGTCACCTTGAAGCCGTCGCCGTCCTGCACCAGCGTGACGACCGCCTTGGTGTCCAGCGACGTCGCCTTGAGCCCGGCCGACTGGAGCTGGAAGGCCAAAGCCATGGTGAAGCAGCCGGCATGCGCGGCGGCGATGAGCTCTTCCGGGTTGGTGCCCGGCTCGTTCTCGAAGCGGGTGTTGAAGCCGTAGGGATTGTCCGAGAGCACGCCGGACTGCGTCGTGATCTTGCCCTTGCCGGTCTTGCCGTCGCCCTCCCAATGGGCGCTTGCGTGGCGGTCGGTCATGCTGTCGTCCTCGTCGTCGTGAGCGGAGGTGATCCCCGCGTGGCCTCCGACGTGGTGCGGTCAGCGAGCCTGTCGAGGGGGCTCCCTCACTCTCCACCGAGGGATGCCTCGTCCTCGCTCGCGTATTCCTGCTCGACGTCGTCCGCCTCCCCGGCGATCACGGTCCTGGCGAGGGCGTAGGAGAATCCCGCCCGCGCCATGGCGGCGAGGTCGCGCTCGCGGTTGACCTCGCGGGTGCCCGGCCGGCGATAGGGCCCGAGACGGCGGCGGCGGGCGTAGGCGCGGGCCGCGGTCGCCTCGGTATCGGCTTCGCCCTCCTCGGCGCCGGCCGCATCCTCCCGCTCGTCGGCAAGGGTCGCCGCGATCGTCGCCGCATCGATCCCCTTGGCGGCGAGCCGTGCCTGCGCCTGACGGGTCGAGGTGCCGCGCCGCCTCAGGCCGCGCAGGCGGGCGGCGGCGAAGCGCGCGTCATCCACCAGTCCGGCCCGCTGCGCCCGGGCCACCGTCTCCTCGATCAGCCCGGCATGCGCACCCGGATCCTCGTCGCGGGAGCGGCAGCGGCGCTCGATGCGGCGGACCAGCACCCGGCGCAGCATTTCGGAGGAGGCGCCGTAGCGGTCGAGGTAATGCGTCGTCACCCGCTCCAGCCACGCGGCGGTGACCGGCGGCTCGGGCCGTGCTTCGCGTCGGTTTGAAACGGTTCGGGCGATCATTCGTTCTTCACGATCCGGACAGGTTTTCGATTCATGAATCTTGGATGGATCGCACGCGATTTCGAGAGCTCCACCGTCGCACGGTGGCTCGGCTCATGAGGCGTGAATGGCTCTACGTGCTGCTGGCCCTCGGGTTCGCGGCCGTGGCCGGCCTCGTTGTGTACTTTTCCCGCCCCACGCTTCTCACCGTGGCGGTGGGCCCGCGCGACGGTGTCGAGGCGGGGCTGATCGAAACTTATGCGCGGGCCCTGACCCGCAATCACGAAGATGTGCGGCTCCAGGTCCTGCCCTTCGACGACGTGCGCGACAGCGCCGCCGCGCTGGAGCGGGGCCGGGCCGACCTTGCCGTGGTGCGGCCCGACGTGAAGCTGCCGGATAACGGCCTGACCCTCGCGATCCTGCACGACGAGGCGCTGATCATCGCCGCGCCCGAGGCCAACGAGATCGAGAGCTTCTCCGATCTCTCGACCCGTCGCCTCGGCGTCGTCACGCGCCACGAGGCCGACCTGCCGGTGCTGTCGAGCCTGCTCGACTTCTACGACTTCAAGGCGGCTCCGGAGACCGAGGCGCTCGGCGGCGAAGCCCTCGCGGCCGGCCGTATCGGCCTCGTACCGCTCAAGGCCAGCGAGATCACCCAGGCGCTGGAGGCGAAACGGGTCGATGCGGTCGCGATCATCGCCGCCCCCACCGCCAAGCCGGCCCAAGCCATGCTACGCGCGGTCGAGGCGGCCTCGCCGGAGCGCAAGGTGACCCTGGTCAGCGTCCCGGACGGCAAGGCGATCGTGCAGCGCGTCCCGGCGCTCCAGCCGGTGACGCTCTCGGCGGGCACCTTCGGCGGACGGCCCAAACGCCCGGAAGAGGATGTCGAGACCGTCGGCGTGTCGTACCGCCTGATGGCCCGCGGCGCGGTGAGCCGCATCGCCGTGGCCTCGGTGGTGCAGCACCTGTTCGAGTGGCGCTCGCGGCTCGCCGCCGCCGCACCGATCGCCCAGCAGATGAAGCCGCCGGACTACGACACGACCGTCACGGCCACGAGCGCGCAGCTTCCCAACCATCCCGGCGCGGTGGACTATTTCGAGCGCGAGCAACAGACCTTCCTCGACCGCTACGAGGACTGGATCTACCTGTTTGCCTTCTTCGGCGGCACGGTGGGTTCCGGCATCGCGTGGCTCGGCCAGCGCCTCGCGCGCAAGCGGCGCGAGCGCATCGACGTGATCCTCGATCGCCTGCTCGACATCCTGGCCGAGGCCCGCGAGGCGCAGTCGGCGGCCGCCCTCGACGCGCTGACCCGCGAGACCGACGCGCTGATCGCCGACGTGGTGCGCCAAGCCCGCGAGCGCAGTATCGATTCGCGGATGATCAGCGCGCTGATCCTCGCCATCGACGCGGTGAACGGCGCCCTCGACGACGGACGCCGCGCCTTCGAGCCCGGCGCCGATCCGAGCAACGGCAGCCGGTCGCGCACCGCGCGGCTGCTGTCGCTGAGCATGCCGGCGGCGGAGTAGGCCGCTCAGACGTGACCGGCATCGAAATTCGGAATCGCCCTTCTCATGTACTGATCGAAGAGAGGCACCGTAAATTCGGTATCGCCATGAGCGGGAGAATAGATCATACCCTTCTTGATCAATGCGCTTCTGGTCGGCGCAACGGATTGCACCTTGACGCCGAGCAAGTCTGCAATCTCTCCCGACCTCTGCTTGCCTGCTCCGAACTCGGCCAGAGCGCGCATGTAGCGCTTCTCAGATGGCGTGCAGCGCTCAAAACGCATCTGGAAGAAACTTTTATCCAGTTCAGCGATCGCCAGGGCATCAGCGCGCTTGGCCGTTTCTTCCGTGATGATACTCGTTTGGGATATATTCCAAGCAACATATCCCCACTGCTGCAAGAAATACGGGTAACGTTCCGTAATCTTCAGAATATGGTCGATCGCACGATCCTCGAAACGCGCTCCCTCGCTCTTGACCGGCTCCTGAATGGCCTCAACAGCATCCAAAGTCTTCAACGCGCCGATGTCGGGAAAATGAAACAATCGTTCGGCGTAGGATTTCGAATTTCCGGCTAAAGCGCGAATCTGCGGGAGGCCTGCACCGATGACGATCAGAGGAAGATTCTTCTGATTGACTTTGTGGACGCTCATAATGAGGGCACTGAACTCCTTTTCCGAGAGATACTGCAATTCGTCGATCAACAGGGCGACGGGCTTCGAAGCTGCCTTTGCCGCCTGGGCAACGGCGACGATTAGATCAGGGAAGTCAGCTTCGATGTTTCCGCTATCGGCAAGCCCTTCCTCGGCATCAATGCTCAGTCCGAAATCGATATCGCTGATGTTGATGCGCAGTCCGTTCAGAAATCCCTTGAGACCGCGAAGTCCCCTCCGGGCCAGGTCCTTCGCGTTCTGAACGTGGCTGAGGCTGTACAGGATCGATCGCAGATGCGGCGCCAGGAGTTCGGGCAGGCCCTTCCCCTCATGCGCCTCGACGAGCGACGCTTTGCACCCGCTCTCGGTGGCCATCTCCTCGAACCGGTTCAGCAGAACGGTTTTCCCGACACCGCGGAGACCGACCATGATGATGCTCTAGGTCGGTCGCCCGGCGGCCATGCGCTGGATGGCAATCGTGCCCTCTTGGATCAGATCCGCACGTCCGGCCAATTCGGGGGGCGGCGTGCCAGCCCCGGGCGCATAAGGATTGCGCACCACATCTATATTGAGCGACCTTATGTATTTATAGCAAAAAACAGCTATAAATCGATAAACTCGCTATCACATGTGCGGCGACTCCCACGCGGCTACCCCACCCCGACAGGATGCTTCACCACGAACGGCGTGCGCATGGTGACCAGTTCCTCGCCCAGCGTCGGGTGCACGGCGATGGTGCGGTCGAAATCGGCCTTGGTCGCGCCCATGGTGACGGCGATGCCGACGGCCTGGATGATCTCACCGGCATCCGGCCCGAGCACGTGGACGCCGACCACCCGGTCGCTGGCGCGGTCCACCAGCACCTTCATGATCACCCGCTCGTCGCGTCCCGAGAGCGTCGCCTTCATCGGGCGGAAGCTGGCCTTGTAGACGTCGACGGCCTCGTAACAGCGGCGCGCCACGTCCTCGTTGTGGCCGATCACCCCGATCTCCGGGGTCGAGAACACGGCGGTGGCGATCAGGCGGTGATCGACGCACCAGGGCTTGTGGCCGAACACCGTGTCGGCGAAGGCGTGGCCCTCGCGGATCGCGACGGGGGTGAGCGCAGCGCGGCCGTTCACATCGCCCACTGCGTAGATCGAGGGCACCTTGGTGCGCGAATCCGCCTCGACGGGGATCGCGCCGCGGGCGTCGAGATCGATGCCGACCCGCTCCAGCCCGAGGCCGGCCACGTTGGGGCGGCGACCGGTCGCCACCAGAACGCAGTCGACGGTCAGGCTCTCGCCGCCGCTCAAGGTCGCGCGGATCGCCGTCCCGTCGCGTTCCAGGCGCTCGACGGTCTGCTCCAGGCGCAGATCCATGCGCTTGGCGTAAGCCTCGCCGAGCGCCGCCGCGATCTCGGGATCGAAGCCGCGCAGCAGGCTCGCTCCGCGGTGGAGGAGCGTCGTTCTCGATCCGAGGCTGGCGAAGACGCCGGCGAATTCCACGGCGATGTAGCCGCCGCCGACGACGAGAATGCGCTCGGGCTGCCGCTCCAGCTCGAACACGCCGTTCGAATCGATGGCGAGTTCCGCCCCGGGGATCAGCGGCTCGCGCACCGGCGTCGCACCGGTGGCGATCAGGATGAAGCGAGCCCGGACGGTGCGGTCCGCGCCGACGAGGCGGACCGTGTGCGGGTCTTCGATCACCGCGCGGTCGGCCACGACCTCGACGCCGGCGCCGGCGAGGTTGCGGCCGTAGATGGCCTCAAGCCGCGCGACTTCCGCGTCGCGGGAACGCTTCAGCGCCGCCCAGTCGAAGCTCGGCTTCTCCAGGCGCCAGCCGAAGCCGGCGGCGTCCTCGAACTCGTCGGTGAACCGGCCAGCATAAACCATCAGCTTCTTCGGCACGCAGCCGCGGATCACGCAGGTGCCGCCGACGCGGTACTCCTCCGCCAGCATCACTTTCGCGCCGTGGCCGGCGGCGATGCGGGCCGCCCGCACGCCCCCTGAGCCGCCGCCGATCACGAACAGGTCGACGTCGCAAGACTCGACCATCTTGGGCTCGCTCATCTCGGTCTCGCTCATACGCTCTCGTATGCGGGCCGCGCGCACGCCGCCGCCCGCAGCCATGTGATGGCCGCCCCGCAGCCCGCCGTCCACCACCCCTGCCACGCGCCGTGCTCGACGAACATCACCGCCACCGCCGCGCCCAGCAATCCGAGTGCCGCGGCGAACAGGAGACGCGGCAGGGCCGCCACTGCCCGCAGCGCGAGGAAGGCGACGAGGGCCGCCAGCATCGCGCCGACGAGGCCGAGTTCGGACCAGATCTGCAGGAAGCTGTTGTGCGGGTGGCCGACGGCCAGCATCGCTCGCATCTCGGGTTCGAGCGCCTGCGCCGCCGGAACGTCCGCGAAGCGCAGGCCCATGCCGTAGCCGGAGCCGATCCACGGCGCCTGCGCCACCGCGGCGCCGAAGCTCTGGGCGATGGCGACCCGCGCCCGCGACGAACTCTGCGTCAGCCGCTCATGCGCCGCCTCCGGCATCAGCCGGTGAAGGATGTCGCCCTCGACCGGCGCCAGGGCGAAGGCGAGGGCGAGGGTCAGCGCCGCGAGCGCCAGGGCGACGTGCCGGGGCGCCAGACGGCCGATCGCGAACATCACGCCGCCCGCGAGCAGGCCGAGGGTCGCCGCGCCGCTGATCGAGCGCAGGATCGCCAGGGCCGTCACCGCCACGAGCGCCCCGGCGGCGAGGGGATAGCCGCGCAGGGCGAGGAAGGCGGCCAGCGGCCCGGCCAGCAGCAGCAGCGTCAACAACGGGCGGTTGAACATGAACAGGGCGACGCGCTGTCCGAGCCAGGCCTGCGGCGCCAGCCCGAGGGCGAGGCTCGCCACGATGTAGAGGCAGGCGGCGGCGAGCAGGCCGGCCCCGAGGGGCAGCGCCCAGGGCGGCAGCCGGGCCGGGGCGAGCCGGGCGAGGATTGCCGCGGCGGCGAGCGTCGGCAGGAATTCGGACAGGACCCGTCCCCACAGGCCGGGAAACGGGCTCCAGGCCAGCGAGACGAAACACCAGCTGAGGAAGGCGAGCGCGGCGAGGCCGAGGGGCGAGCGCAGCGGACCGACCAGCCGCGAAACGGCGCGCCCGCCCTGCTCGACCAAGGCCCCGGCGAGGAACAGCAGGGCGGCCACGCCGACGACGAGGGGGCTCGACCGGTTGGCCAGTGCCATCATCGGCGCCACCAGCGCCAGGGCGACGGCGCCGGCCGCGTAGAGGCGCAGCGCCGCAGCGGGGCCGACGATCACTGGAGCTGGTGGCCGCGCTTGCCCATCTCGGCGCGGGTGCGGACCATGATGTATTCTGAGACCTCCTGGGTCCAGTCCTGCATGGCGCCGACCATGTCGTCGAGGATCTGCGGCTGGGTCTCGACGTAGCGCTTGCCCGCCGGCGAGCGGAAGAAGGCGACGATGTCCTTCAGCTCGGCCTCGGTCAGGCGCTTGGCGTAGATGCGCGCGGCGATGTTGATCAGACGCTGCTTCTGCAGCTCCATCTCGGGATCGAGGCTCTTGAGCACCTCGTCCAGATCCTTGGCGAGATCAGGCCGGGTCACCGCGTTCTTACGGATCTGGTCGGCCATGGTCGGGATGATCGAGTCGAAGGAGCGGGCGATGCCGGAACTCAGCATCACCTCCCGGGCGAGCGCGAGGTGGGAGGGGCTGACCTCCGGCTCCGGCGCGGGCGCCGGCGGCGGGGTCGCGCCGGGCTTCGCGGTCGGCTTCGGGGAAGCGGCCGGGGGCTTGGCGGCCGGCTGCTGCGCGTGCGCCACCGGCACGAGCACGCCCTGCGACAGCAGGGCCGCGAGGAAGGGGCCGCTCAGGGCAGCGAGACGGAGAACCATGCGGGAGAAGCTCCGAAGAGGGGAAAGAGTGCAGCCGGGCGTCAGAGGCGGCCGAGAACGCTGACCACGGCCGTGTCGCCCTCGGCCCCGGCAAGGATGGCCGCGTCGGCGATGCCGAGGAACAGGCCGTGTTCGACCACGCCCGGCACCGCCCAGAGCCGGGCGGAGAGCGCCTCCGGATCGGGGATGCGGCCGAGCCGCAGGTCGAGGATGGCGTGACCGCCATCGGTGAGGACGGGCGCACCGGAGGCATCGTGGCGGCGCGCGATCTCGCCGGCACAGCCGGCCTTCGCCACAGCCGCCTCGACGGCCCGGGTGGTGGCGCCGATCCCGAATAGATTGACTTCGACCGGCAGCGGGAAGGCGCCCAGCGTCTCGACCCGCTTCGAGGCGTCGGCGATCACCACCATCCGGCGGCTCGCCACCGCGACGATCTTTTCCCGCAGCAGCGCCGCGCCGCCGCCCTTGATGAGGCGCAGGTTGCCGTCGACCTCGTCGGCTCCGTCGATGGTGAGATCGAGTTCGGGCAGCTCTTCCAGCGTCGCGAGCGGAATGCCCTCGCGCTCGCAGGCGATGCGGGTAGCCTCCGAGGTCGGCACGCCGGTGACGGTCAGACCCGCGCGCACGCGCTCGCCCAGCAGCGCGATGAAGGCGGCCGCCGTGCTTCCCGTGCCGATGCCCAGACGCATTCCGTCCTCGACCAGGGGGATCGCGCGCTCGGCCGCCGCCCGCTTCAGATCCGGCGCGCTCACGACACGATCTCGGGAATCGAATTCATCGGCTGCCTCGGACCGTCGAATCTAGGGGCGGTTGGGGAGGCAGGCCCTAGCACGCCTCCCCGCCGCCGCGAAAGCCGGAGGCGCCGACGCGCGATCGGGCAGCATGGATCAGGCCGCCCGATGGAGCCGTTCCAGACGATCCGTCCGTCTCGCAGCGGTACTTGCCGCTCGTCGAAGCGTCCGCCGTCAGGGCCGCGTCCCCTGCGGCGGCGTGGCGCTCGGACCCGCGCGGCCGGGGGCCGGGCCGGTCGCGGCGGCGCCCGCACCGCTCGCGGTGCCGGCGGGCGGCGGGCCGGCCTGCTCGGTGCAGACCACGAGTTCCTGGCGGATCTGCACGTAGCAGGCGCTGGTTTCCCCGGTGCGGTAGTTGACCCGGTAGATCCCCGACTCGCGGGCATGGCGCGAGGCGATCAGGCCGTACTCGCCCGGCGTCTGCGGGCCGGCCCCCTCCCCGGCGGCGAAGCAGAGGGTGACGCCGACGCTGTCGTCGCGCAGGCCGTACTGGCAGGAGGTGACCTCGCCGTTGGCGCGGTCGATCCGGTAGATCCGGTTCAGATCGACCGCGGGCGCGGCCACGAATTCGTAGGGACCGGCGGCCTCGGCAGCCACCGGCAGGAGAGCCAGGGCCGCGGCGAGCAGACCGGGGGCCGGACGCGTAAAGGAACGCCGAAGGGTCCGGGACAAGGAACAGATGGTGCGGGGCATCGTATCTTTTGCGGGGGTTCGAGCGGCGAATCGAGAGCGGCGCGATCAAGCACCCGCTCCGTGGCGGAGCTTGGGCAGAGAGGCAACACTCGTTGCCCGCGCTAACCGCCCGTCAACCGCCAGGGTTGATCGTACGGGACACGACCGCTAGCCAGCTTGACAGTGGAACGCACCGGGACGCCGATGACCGTGAACAGCTCCCCGATCGTCGTGTTCGATCTCGACGGCACCCTCGCCGAGACTGCGGGCGACCTGATCGGCACCCTCAACGTCATCCTCGCCCGCGAGGGGCACGCGCCGCTTCCCCTCGAACAGGCCCGCGACCTGCTCGGCGCGGGCGCGCGTGCCCTGATCCAACGCGGCTTCACCGTCGCCGGCGCCAGCCTGACCCCGGAGCGGCTGGAGGCTCTGTTCCACGACTTCCTCGCCTATTACGGCGACCACCTCACCGACAATTCGTATCTCTTCCCCGGCGTGGTCGGGGCGCTCGACCGGCTGGAGGCGGCAGGCTTCCGCCTCGCGATCTGCACCAACAAGGTCGAATCGCACGCGGTGGCCCTGCTCGATGCACTCGGCATCGGCCACCGCTTCAGCACGATCGTCGGCAAGGACACATTCCCCTTCTCGAAGCCCGACCCGCGCCACATCACTCTGACCGTGGAACGCGCCGGCGGTGATCCGCAAAGCTGCGTGATGGTCGGCGATTCCAAGTCCGACATCGCCGCGGCCAAGGCCGCAGGCATCCCGGTCGTCGGCGTGACCTTCGGCTACACCCCCGTGCCGATGCACGAACTGGCGCCCGACTGGATCATCAGCCATTTCGACGCCCTGCCCGAGGCGGTCGACGCCCTCCTCGCCCGCGAGACCGTGAAGCCGGCGGCCTGACGCACCGCACGGCTTGCACCCGCGCGGGCGCTGGGCCACTGAGCGTTGCGACGGGGCCGGCCAGCGCCCCGCAGGGCGCGAGAGGCAGACCGGCGACATGAGCGAGACGGACACCTTCGACCTGACGCTGGAGCGCATCGCGCTGATCCGGCGGATGGTCGTGGCCTGGAACGGGGCGGAGGCCGGTGCGCCGATGATCCATCCGGACGCGCCCTACGGCAGCACCGACCGCGACGGCGACATCTTCAACGTCACCGGCGACGACGAGGGCGCGGACGAGGAGCATCGGGCGATGGGCGACGCCCTCGCCGTGTTCCTGCGGAACGCCACGCTGAAACCCGGCCGCTACCAGTACCACAACCCGCTGGCCAAGCTCGCTCCGGCGGACGTCTTCGACGTGTTCCGCGACGAGGCCACCGGCGAGACGCCCGAGCACATCACCTTCGAGGTGACGGACGAGCACCTGCGGCTGCTGCCGCAGCTCAGCCTCGAATGGGACGACGCGTACGACGTGCCGAGCGTCGATCCGAAGCGCCCCTACGGCCACATGACGTGGTACACGGTGGAGATGGCGGTCCATCTCGGCGAACCGCCGGAAAAGGACGCCGAAGGCCGCGCACTCCTCACGAACGAGCAGGAGAACCGCCTGGAGCGCCTTCACCGCGAGATGCAGCCTGCGATGCAGATCTTTCTGCGCTACGGCGATCTCGGACCGGGGCCGTTCCGGCAGCTCAACGGCACGATCGGGTGGGATCCGGCCTGACGGCGGCGCGATGCCCCTTTGCGAATCGCTGTCTTCACCGCCTGACAGCGGCAGGGCCATGCAGAGGTTCCGAAGGGGGAGGGTCGAATGAGGCGAGGATGGGCTGCGGGAGCGGGGCCTGGCGCCCTCCTCCTGGCGCTGGCTTTGTCAGCCTCACCGGCACGGGCAAACGACAGCGCGGCAACTCTCGACGCGGGCGGCCTCGTTCTGGTGCGCGATACCGAGATCGAACTGGCGAGCGAGGATCTTCGCATCGCCATCGACCGCATCGACGTCGATTACGCGTTCCGCAACCGCTCGCAGGCACCGCGCACCCTGCGCCTCGCCTTCCCGCTTCCTCCGATCGACGGAGCCGAGCTTTCGTTCAGCGCGCTCTCGCTGCCGGTCCGGGGAAGCGCCAACTTCGTCGGCTTCACGGTCAAGGCCGACGGCAAGACCATCGAACCGGCCCTGGAGGAGCGCGCCTTCCACGGCACGCAGGAAGTGACGGAGCGCCTCAAACGGCACGGTCTCCCGCTCAACCCCCTGCGGCGTGAGGAACTGGAGACGGCGCTCAAGCGGCTCTCGCCCGCCGACCTCCAGGCCCTGCACGGCGCCGGTCTGCTGTCCGACGCGACGCCGGACGCCGGCGCGCAATGGCGCAGCGAGGCCAAGTTCCATTGGGAGCAGGTCTTTCCGGCGGGCGCGGAACTGCGCATTTCGCACAGCTACGCGCCTGTGGCCGGCAACTGGTTCCTCTCGCCCAAGGAGGCCGCGACGCGCGAGGTGCGGGCGCGCTACTGCCTCGACGATGCCGGCCTGGCCGGGATCCGGCGCCTCGCTGCGGCAAGGCCGGAGGGCTACACGCGCGCCTTCGAGGTGCCCTACATCGTCACCACGGCTCGGAACTGGGCCGGCCGTATCGGCCGCTTCACCCTAACGGTGGACAAGGGCCGCGCCGACGCCCTGGTCAGCTTCTGCCGGCAGGGCGTGCGCAAGACGGGTCCGACCACTTTCGCCTGGGAAGCCCGCGACTACGTCCCGGATTCCGACCTGCGCGTGCTGCTCGTTTCGAACGATCCCGCCTTCCTGGGGGATCGCTGAGGCGTGGGCCTCAGCCCTCCCGCTTCTTGCGCTGCGCGAGCGTGCGCAGGCGCAGGGCGTTGAGCTTGATGAAGCCGGCCGCGTCGCGGTGGTCGTAGGCCACGGCGCCCTCCTCGAACGTGACGAGGTCCTGATCGTAGAGCGAGTGCGGGCTCGTCCGGCCGATGACGTGGACACCGCCCTTGTAGAGCTTGAGCCGCACCTCGCCGGTCACCTTCTCCTGGCTCTTGTCGATCAGCGCCTGGAGCATCTCCCGCTCCGGGGAGAACCAGAAGCCGTTATAGATCAGCTCCGCGTATTGCGGCATCAGCTGATCCTTGAGGTGCGCGGCGCCGCGATCGAGCGTGATCGACTCGATGGCACGGTGGGCCGGTAGCAGGATGGTGCCGCCGGGCGTCTCGTACATGCCGCGGCTCTTCATGCCGACGAAGCGGTTCTCGACGAGGTCGAGCCGGCCGATGCCGTTGGCGCGGCCGAGCTCGTTCAGCTTGGCCAGAAGCATGGCGGGCGAGAGCCGCTCGCCGTCGATGGAGACGGCGTCGCCCCGCTCGAAGCCGATGGTGATGACGGTCGGCCGGTCGGGCGCCTCCTCGGGCGAGAGGGTGCGCGAATAGACGTAGTCCGGCACCTCGACGGCGGGATCCTCCAGCACCTTGCCCTCAGACGAGGCGTGCAGGAGGTTGGCATCGACCGAGAACGGGCTCTCGCCGCGCTTGTCCTTCGCGATCGGGATCTGGTGCTGCTCGGCGAAGGCGATGAGCTGCTCGCGCGAGCGCAGGTCCCACTCGCGCCAGGGCGCGATCACCGTCACGTCGGGCTTGAGCGCGTAGTAGCCGAGTTCGAACCGGACCTGGTCGTTGCCCTTGCCGGTGGCCCCGTGGCAGACCGCATCGGCGCCGACCCGTTCGGCGATCTCGATCTGCTTCTTGGCGATCAGCGGCCGGGCGATCGAGGTGCCCAGCAGATAGACGCCCTCGTAGACGGCGTTGGCCCGGAACATCGGGAAGACGTAGTCGCGAACGAATTCCTCGCGCAGGTCCTCGATAAAGATGTTTTCCGGTTTGATGCCGAGAAGCTCGGCCTTCCGGCGGGCCGGCTCCAGCTCCTCGCCCTGACCGAGATCGGCCGTGAAGGTCACGACCTCGCAGCCGTAGGTGGTCTGAAGCCACTTGAGGATGATCGAGGTGTCGAGTCCGCCCGAATAGGCGAGAACGACCTTCTTGACGGATTTGTTCGGGCTGGCGTCGGACATGGTGTCGGGCTCGGGCAACAGGGTGTAGGCGGATTACCAGCGGAGGTGCGCGGCGCGCAACCGGCGGGGCGGCATGCCCGTTGCCTCGTTTCGATCCGGCCTGCCCCGAAGCGCCTCCGGACGCGGCGCGGCCACCGGCAGAACCGACGTGACGACCGGAGAACCGACGAATGCCGCGGCGCGCGACCCTGGAATTCTGGTACGAGTTCGCCTCGACCTATTCCTACCTCTCGGCCATGCGCATCGAGGCGCTGGCCGAGGCGGCGGATGTCGAGCTGCGCTGGCGGCCGTTCCTGCTCGGGCCGATCTTCGCGGCGCAGGGCTGGACCAACTCGCCGTTCAACCTCTACCCGGCCAAGGGCCGCAACATGTGGCGCGATCTCGATCGCGAGGCCGCCCGGCTCGGGCTGCCGCGGGTCACGCGTCCGAACCCGTTTCCGCAGAATTCCCTGAGCGCGGTGCGCGTGGCGACCTACGGCGCCGACCAAGACTGGCTGGTGCCGTTCTCCAAGGCGGTCTTCGAGACGAGCTTCGCCAAGGGCGGATCCATCGCCGAGCCGGCGGCGGTCGGGCGCATCCTCGATTCGCTCGGCCTCGACGGGACCCAGATCCTCAAGGCGGCGGCCTCCGAGGCCAACAAGTCCCGCCTGAAGGTCGCGGGCGAGGAGGCCCGATCCCGCGGCATCTACGGGGCGCCGAGCTTCCTGACCGGGGACGGCGAGCTGTTCTGGGGCAACGACCGCCTGGAGCAGGCGCTGGCCTGGGCCGCCGGCGAGCGCCCCGACGGTCTGCGGTGACGGGGCGAAAACGGCGCGGCGTGCCCGGCCCGACGGGCGGTCAGACCGCGACCGGCTCGCTCGACGGCGTCATCGTCCGCAGACCATCGAGCAACTCCGTCATCGGCTGCGGCATGCCGATCAGGTAGCCCTGGACGTAGCGGCAGCCGTGGCGGCGCACCGCGTTCAACTGTTCCGTGGTCTCGATCCCCTCGGCGATGCCGTCGAGCCCGAGATTCTGACACAGATCGAGGATGGTGCTCACGACGCTGCGGCCGAGATCGGTCTCGACGTCGGCCATGAAGCCGCGGTCGATCTTGATCCGGTCCAGCGGCAGGCGGTGGACGTAGTTGAGGCTCGAATAGCCGGTTCCGAAATCGTCCAGCGCGATCTTGATGCCCAGCGCACGCAGCAGCGTGATCGCCCGCTGCGCGCCCTCGAAATCGCGCATCAGCGCCGTCTCCGTCAGCTCCAGGGTGATCCGCCGGGGATCGAGCCCGCTCTGGCGCACCGCGGCGAGAATGGCGACGACCGTCTCCGGCGAGGCGAGGTCGTGCGAGGAGAGGTTGAACGAAAGGCCGATCTCGGGCGGGAGCCGGGCGGCGTCGGCGAGCGCCTTGCGCAGGAGAAGCAGCGTCAGCGCGTGGATCATCCCGCATCGCTCCGCGACCGCGATGAAGCGGTCGGGCGGCACGCGCCCGAGCTTCGGGCTCGTCCAGCGCGCCAGGGCCTCGACCGTGGTGATCCGGTCCGTCGCGGTGTCGAGGATCGGCTGGTAGTGCATCTCCATCTCGGCGGCGAGATCCGCGCTCTGCAGCGCCGTCTCAACCGCGCGCGCATCCCGGATCGCGTCCTCGTGCTCCTGCGAGAACAGCGTCGTGGAACCCCGCTTCCGCTCCTTGGAATGGTAGAGCGCGTAGTCGGCCCGGTCGAACAGCGCGTCCGCGGCGCGTCCGGCCTGCGGATAGAGCGCGAGGCCGCCCGAGCATCCCGGCACGACCTGCGTGTCACCGAGCGAGATCGGCGCGCGCAAAGCCGCGCAGATCCGGTCGCAGAGATCCGCCACCTCGTCCGGTCGGGCAGCTGCGTGGATCAGCACGCCGAACTCGTCGCCGCCGAGGCGCGCGATCGTCATGCCGCTGCCGGCGAAGGCCTCGAGCCGGCGCCCGGTCTCCTCCAGCACCCGGTCCCCGGCGGTATGGCCGAAGGTGTCGTTGATCGGCTTGAAGCGGTCGAGGTCGAAGATGGCGAGGGCGAAGGCGGCACCGTTGCCGGCCGAGGCGGCGATCAAGGCATCGAGACGCTGGAAGAAGTAGCGCCGGTTGGGCAGCCCGGTCAGGCTGTCGGTATGGGCCAGACGCTGGTTCTCCTCGCTCAGCCGCTGCGCCTCGGCCTTGGACGCGACCAGCTGGAGGAAGGCCAGGAAGTTGTTGGTGAGGATGCGCACCATCACCACGGTGACGAAGGCCGTGTTGAGCGCGATCGCGATGAAGACGCTGTTTCCGCTGGTGAAGCAGTGGATCAGGAACACGCCCATGACGATGACGGTCACCAGGAAGGCCGCCAATGGGAGATGCGTCAGGCAGAAGATGCAGGCGATGACGGTGATCGCGACGAAGATCGCGACGTGACCCTGCTCGAACGGTCCGCCATATGCGTTGAGCATCATCGCCCAACCGACGAAGACGACCGAGAACAGGACGGTGAGCAGGCTCGTTGCGCGCATTCGCTTCAGGGCTGCGGGACCGGCGATGTCCTGCGGCTGCATGCGCCACCAGTGCACGGCGCGGAACGCGCACAGAGCGATCATCGGCCCGGGCAATCCGACCGTCAGCCAGGCCGGAGCAAAAGGGTAATGGGTGAAGGCGAGCGCGCAGGCATTGACGGAGAGCAGCGCGTAGAGTGACGGGACCTGCTTCTTCAATTCCATGAGCTGACGGGTGCAGGCTTCCGGATCCGTGTAACCCGGCACAATCCCACTCAACAGTTCTCTGCGCCCGTGGATGAATTTCATCGTATCTTACCGAAACCGGGCTGCAGACTCGCCAACATGTTTTGCGCATATCCTTTCCAGGAACCTGTACTAGGTCCGGCACCTCCTAAGATTCCATTTCATCGGACCAACAGAAATCTCGAACTCGTCGGCGCGGACCGGCGACTCGATCGGCCAGCATTGGAATGTATTCCTTATCGATCGGATGATCGGACCGTTGCTGTCAGGGGTGCGCCCGATCAATGCGGAGATTGGATCAGCCGGTCCGCAAGGGGCCGAGCGAGCCCTGGACCCGCCGTTCCGGAGGGAACGACCGGATCGCGAACGAGGCCATGGTCCTCAACCACGGATCAGGACGCGGTACTCCACGATGGATCGTGGCTCGCCGCGTCCGGCGAGCCGTCCCTGGTCCGGAGCGGACGGCGCAGGGACGGGTCAGCCGCGCGTGGCGGTGTCGACGTGGATGTCGCGGCCGCGGGTCTCCGGCAACAGTCCGGCGGCGAGCGTGCCGACGAGGCTGAAGGCGGCGAGGTAGTAGGCCGGCGCCATCCGGTCGCCGGTCGCGGCGATCAGCCAGTTCACGACGTAGTTGGTGCTGCCGCCGAAGATCGAGACCGAGAGCGCGTAGACGATGGAGAGCCCGGCGCTGCGCACCGCCCGCGGCAGCGCCTCCGGAATGCCGACGATGACCGCCGCCGCGTTGATCGAGGACAGGGCCGAGAGCAGGAAGGTCACGGCGTAGACGCTGAACGCGCCGGGGCTCCGCAGCATCCACAGGAAGGCCGGCACGGCGAGAACGAGGATCAGCGCGCGCGGCCAGATCATCACCGGGCGGCGCCCGAACTGGTCGGCGAGCCAGCCGCCGAGGAGCGGGAAGACCACCGAGGCCAGCCCGAGCGCGATCGGCACGGCGTTGGCCGCCATCTCCGAGAGGCCGAGCGTCGCCCCGGCATAGACCGGCATGTTGGTGCCCACCGCGTTCGAGACGGTGGAGGCGGCGATGACGAGGAAGGTCAGGCCGAGCATCCGCCCGTGCCGGCGCAGCAGCCGGCTCAGCACCGCGCCCGTCGAGTCGGCCGCCGCGGGGTCGTGCCCCTCCCCCGCCGTCTCAGGCAGGTGGCTGCGGATCACGAGACCGACCGGCACGACGAGGAGGCCGAGGCCGAACATCAGCCGCCAGCCCCAATCGGCCATGGCCGCATCCCCCAGGATCAGCGTCAGCACGGTGGCGAAGAGGCCCGCGAACAGGGCGGCGCAGCCCTGGCTCGCGATCTGCCAGCTCGCGACGAAGCCGCGGTGGCGGGCCGGGGCCGCCTCGATCAGGTAGGCGGTCGAGGGTCCGACCTCGCCGCCGAGCGCCAGCCCCTGGATCAGCCGCCCGGCGATGACGATGACCTGCGCCCAGCCGCCGATCACCGCCGTGCCGGGGCAGGCCGCGAGCATCAGCATGCCGACGGCCATCAGCGCGATGGTGATGAGCATGGCCGGCTTGCGCCCGGCCCGGTCGGCGAAGGCGCCGATCAGCACGCCGCCCACGGGCCGCATCACGTAGCCGATCCCGAACAGCGCGAGCGAGGCGAGCAGGCTGTCGGTCGGGCTGTCCGAGGGGAAGAAGGTCGCGCCGATCGACTTGGCGAAGAAGGCGTAGATCGTAAAGTCGTAGAATTCGAGGGCGTTGCCGAGCACCACGGCTCCCACGGCCTTGCGGTCGAGGCGCGGCTGCGCGGCACTTGCGGGCGAATGCATCGTGATCCTGTCGTGAGATCCCGGATGGGCGAGGCGCGGCGGGCGGCCGGCTCCGGGCGAGGCGTCGGTGATCGTCGCCGGCTGCGGGCGGCAGTTAGGTCGTCGCGCCCGTGCCGCCACCCCGTCGCGGCCGCGCATGGGCCGGGCCGCCGCCTGTTGCCGGCCACGTTTTCTTGAGCCGGGCGGCTCCCGGTCCTCGATCCGATCGTGCTATCGGGCGCCAGGACCTCGCCGCCGGAACTGTTGACGCCCCTTGCGCCTGCTCGTCATCGCCATCGGCCGCCTGAAGAACGGGCCGGAGCGGGATCTCGCCGCCCGCTACCGCGAGCGCGCCGTCGCGCTCGGCAGAAGCCTCGGCGTCACGGCCTGCGACCTCACCGAAATCCCCGAATCCCGCGCGCGGCGGGCCGCCGACCGCGTGACCGAGGAAGCAACCGCGATCCTGGCCCTCGTGCCGGCAGACGCGGCCCTCATCGCCTGCGACGAGCGCGGCCGTTCGGACTGGCCGAGCGAGCGGATCGCGGACAGGATCGGGGCGTGGCGCGACGCGGGGCGGAGCAGCCTCGTCCTCGTCGTCGGCGGCGCGGACGGCCTTCACGAGAGCCTGCGCGCGCGCGCCGACCATATTCTCGCCTTCGGAGCGGCGACACTGCCGCACGGCCTGGTGCGCGTGCTCGCCCTCGAGCAGGTCTACCGGGCTCTGACCATCCTGGCCGGGCACCCCTATCACCGGGGCGATCCCGACGCATGAGGCCACCGGTGAGCGCCGATACGAGGTCCGCGACGATCCTGGCGGCCATCAAGCCCGCTATCCTGCCCGCTGCCCTGCTGATGGCGCTCGCCAGCCTCGCGGGTGGCCTCGTTCTGCCCGTGTTCGCGCAGACGACGCCCGATCCCGAGACGATGCGGCGCACGCAGGAGGAGCGGGACCGGCGCGCTCAGAGTCTCCGGCAGATCGAGGAGGCGCTGGCAGCCAGCGCCAGCAGCCGGACCGCCCTCGAAGCCGAGGTCGCCGCGATCGGGTCCGACCGGACCAAGCTCAGCGCCGCCCTGCTCGATGCCGGCCGTCAGGCCCAGGCGACCGAGGACCGGATGAACCGGCTGGAGGAGCGGCTGCGGTCGCTCACCGAGAGCGACGCGGCGATCCGCAAGTCGCTGGATGCGCGCCGCGCGGTCATCGCCGAGATCCTGGCCGCGCTCCAGCGGATGGGCCGGCGCCCGCCGCCGGCCGTGCTGGTGCGTCCCGAGGACGTGCTCGCGGCGATCCGCACCTCGATGATGCTCGGCGCCGTGGTGCCGGAGCTGCGCGGCGAGGCGGACACGCTGGCCGGCGACCTCGCCGAGCTGGTGCGGGTGCGCGGCCTCATCGCCGCCGACCGGGAGGCACTCAAGAAGGATCTGGCCGGCTGGGCCGGAGAGCGCCAGCGCCTCGACGCGCTCATCGCCGCCCGCCGCAGCCGGCAGGCGCAGGTCGAATCGAGCCTCACCGCCGAGCGTCAGAAGAGCGCCGAACTCGGTGCCCAGGCGAAATCCCTCAAGGATCTGGTGGACCGGATGGAGGGCGAGTTGTCGAGCGCCCGCCGGGCCGCCGACGAGGTCCGCGCCGCCGCCGAACGGGAGCAGCGGGCGATCCAGGAGAAGTTCGCCGCCGCCGGCGCGCGCGACCCGGCGCGGCTGGCACCTAAGGTGAAGTTCGCCGAGGCCCGCGGCGATCTGCCCAGGCCGGTGAGCGGCAGCCTGATGCGCGGCTTCAACCAGCCCGACGGCCAGGGCGGCACCACCCGCGGCATCTCGCTGCGGACGCGACCGAAGGCGGTCGTGTCCTCTCCCGCGGACGGATGGGTGTCGTTCGCCGGCCCCTTCCGCTCCTACGGCCGACTCTTGATCATCAATGCGGGCGACGGCTACTATCTGTTGCTCGCGGGGATGGATCAGATCAACGTCGAGGTCGGCCAGTTCGTGCTGGCGGGCGAACCGGTGGCCGTGATGGGCGAGGGCAGCGGCACCCCGGCAAGCACGCCGCCGAATGTGACGCAGGCTGCGTCACAGAGGGACGATGATCGCATTGATCCCGTCCTGTACGTCGAGTTCAGGAAAGACGGCGGCTCCATCGATCCGGAGCCGTGGTGGGCGAAAAGTTCCAGCGAGAAGGTTCGCGGATAATGCGCAAAGTGTCCCTCGTGTTGCTCGGCGCGGCCCTCGGCATCGGCGCCTCGGCCCTGTCGACCCAGACCCAGCTCCTCTCCGGCACGAGCGCCATCGCGGCCTCGGCGGAGACCTACCGGCAGCTGAGCCTGTTCGGCGACGTGTTCGAGAAGGTGCGCACCGACTATGTCGAGAAGCCCGAGGAGTCGAAGCTGATCGAGGCGGCCGTCAACGGCATGCTGACCTCGCTCGATCCGCATTCGAGCTACATGGACGCGAAAGCCTTCCGCGACATGCAGACGACGACGAAGGGTGAATTCGGCGGCCTCGGCATCGAGGTCACCATGGAGGACGGCCTGATCAAGGTCGTGTCGCCGATCGACGACACGCCCGCCTCGAAGGCCGGCCTGCTCGCCAACGACATCATCACCCAGATCGACGAGGATCAGGTCCAGGGCCTGACCCTGAACCAGGCCGTCGACAAGATGCGCGGTCCCGTGAACTCCACGGTGAAGCTGAAGATCTCCCGCAAGGAGGCCAAGGATCCGATCGACGTCTCGTTGACCCGCGACGTCATCAAGATCCGCCCCGTCCGCTCGAAGGTCGAGAGCGGCGATGTCGGCTACGTCCGCCTGACCCAGTTCAACGAGCAGACCTACGACGGCCTCAAGACGGCGATCGACAAGCTCCAGAGCGAGATCGGCGGCGACAAGCTCAAGGGCTACGTCCTCGATCTGCGCAACAACCCCGGCGGCCTGCTCGATCAGGCGGTGATGGTCTCCGACGCCTTCCTCGACCGCGGCGAGATCGTCTCGACCCGCGGCCGCAACCCGGACGAGACGCAGCGCTTCTCCGCCAAGGCCGGCGATCTGGCCAAGGGCAAGCCGATCGTCGTGCTGGTGAACGGCGGCGCGGCCTCGGCCTCCGAGATCGTCGCCGGCGCCCTTCAGGATCACAAGCGCGCGACCATCATGGGCACGCGTTCCTTCGGCAAGGGCTCGGTGCAGTCGATCATCCCGCTCGGCGGCCAGGGCGCCCTGCGCCTCACCACGGCGCGCTACTACACGCCGTCCGGCCGCTCGATCCAGGCCAAGGGCATCGAGCCGGATCAGGAGGTGCTGCAGGAGGTGCCCGACGACCTGAAGGGCAAGGACGAGACCAAGGGCGAGGCCGGCCTGAAGGGCCACCTGAAGCAGAAGGACACCGAGGAGCGCGGCGGTTCCTCGGCCTACATCCCGCCGGACCCGGCCAAGGACAAGCAGCTCATCGCCGCGGTCGACTTCCTGCACGGCATCCAGAAGGGTGCGGCCAACGTGACGAAGCCGGCCACCCAGAACTGATCGTGGCGCCCGCGGCGGCCCTTTGCCGTGCGGGTTAGCGAAAGATTAACCATGACGGCCCGCAATGCCGGTTCAGACCGGGATTGCGGGCCGTTTCTCGTTGAAGGCCGCGTCCGGTCGTCGGAACTTGCGCCAAAGGGGCGGAACGGCGGGTGAGCGACGCGGCCGACGACATCCTGACGAAACCCCTCGGCGTCGCGGACAAGGCGGCCCGGCCGCGCTTCGCGCTGCGCCCTTATGTGGGCGCGGCCACCGGTGCCGGCATCCTGACGCTCGCCCTCCTGGCCGGAGGCCTTGCCCTGACGGGGGATCCCCGCGGCGGCGAACCGCGCGCGGCGGCGATCATCGAAATCCGCGAAGCCCCGGCGCCCCGCGCAGCCGAGGCGGCGGCGCCCGTCCCGAAGGGCCCGGCCCAGTCGGCGAGCGAGGTCGAGCAGGCGTCCGGCGTCACTGTCTTCCGCCCCGACGGGTCGGCGGCTCCCGACGCGCCGGTGATCATCCGCGTCCCGAACGCCGCCCAGGTCAAGCTCGCCCCCGCGCCCGATCCGCGCCTGACCGAGCGCGGGCGTCACGGCCCGCTGCCCCGCCTCGGCGAGGGCCGTCTCCGCCCCCTCGACGTTTATGCCCGCCCGGAAGAGCCCGGAACCGGACCGCGCATCGCCGTCCTCGTCTCCGGCCTCGGCATCGGCGAGAACGCCACCCTGGGCGCCATCGCCCGGCTTCCCGCCGCGGTGAGCCTCGCGCTCTCGCCCTACGGCAACGACCTGGAGAAAACGGCCATCCGCGCCCGGGAGGCCGGGCACGAAATCCTGCTCCAATTGCCGATGGAGCCGTTCGACTTTCCCGACAGCGATCCCGGCCCGCAGACGCTCCTGGCCTCCGCCCGCCCGGGCGAGAACCTCGACCGGGCCGCCTGGGCGATGAGCCGGTTCCCCGGTTTCGTCGGCGCCGTGAACTTCATGGGTGCCAAACTGATGAGCGAGCCCGGCGCCCTGGAGCCGGTGCTGAAGGATCTCTCCGCCCGCGGCCTCGGCTTCGTCGACGACGGTTCGGCCGCCGGCTCGAAGGTTGCGGAGGTCGCGGCCAAGACGAAGCTGCCGACGGCCCGCGCCGAGATCGTGATCGACGCCGTTGCCCGACCGGACGCGATCGACGCGGAACTCGCCCGCCTTGAGACGTTGGCCCGGCAGAAGGGTTTCGTCCTCGCCTCCGCCAGCACCTCGCCGCTGACCATCGACCGCCTGTCGCGCTGGTCGCGGGATCTGGAAACACGGGGCATCCGGCTCGTGCCCGTCAGCGCGATCCTGCGCCGTCCCGGCGGCGTCGCCAAGCTGTCGAGCGCCGCGCCCTGACCAGCGCCCGGACGCTTTCCGCATCACGGCACGCTGGAATCGATGAGCAGGGCCGGAGCGGCAACACGCCGCTCGGTCCGTTGCCTCGGCCGATCACGCGCCGGCGCTGACGTCTCCACCGTCAAAATACGAACCGATCCCATCCAAGCGATCATTTGTTCGTTTTCGCCCGGCCTAAATCGGTCGCCCCATTTTAATCCGCTCGCCATGAGCGAAATCTGATCAGCAGTTTGTGATCCAGTAAGCGTTTTCGGGCCAGGGTTTTGCCACTCGCCCAATAAGTGTGCGCGAGCCACTCCTGTCGGGGTCTACCGTGTCACTTCAATCGCTTCCCATTCGCAGCAAGCTGATCGCCTCGTTCACTGTACTGACGGTCCTCCTCGTCGGTCTGGGCGTACTCGGTCTCATCGGAACCCAGACGATGCGTGACCAAGCGCTCGACATCGAGCGCAATTGGCTGCCCAGCGTGCGCCTGCTCGGCGAGATCGACACGGCAGCGGCGCGGATGAACACCGTGATGCTGCGGCACACGCAGGCGACCGACCCGCAGATGGTGTCCTCGATGGACAAGGACTTCGAGCGCTTCGGCAAGCTGATCGACGACAAGCGGGCGGCCTACGAGCGCCTGATCGCGAATGCCGAGGAGCGGTCGCTCTACGACACCTATGTGCGCGACGCCGCCACCTTCGAGACCGAGCGGCGGATCGTGATGGACCTGTCGCGTCAGGGCCGGAAGGCGGATGCCTTCGCCTATTACGAGTCCAAGGGCCTCGTGCCGCGCCGGGCGATGTCGAATTCGCTGGAGAAGCTGGTCGCCTTCAACAACGAGGGCGCGGCCCGGGCGATGAAGGCGGGCGAGGCCATGTTCCAGCAGGTACGGACGATCGGTCTCGCCGTCCTCGTCCTCGGCGTCGCCCTCTCGATTCTGCTTGCCGTCCTCATCATCCGCGGCGTCACCCGCGGCATCGCCTCGGTGGTGCGGCCGATGCAGGCCCTGGCCGCGGGCGACCTCTCGGTCACGATCCCGCACCAGGGGCAGCGGACCGAGATCGGCTCGATCGCCGACGCGGTGCAGATCTTCAAGGATGGCCTGCTCCGGATGCGCAGCCTCGAAGAGGAGAGCGCGGCGGCCCGCGCCGGTGCGGAGGCGCAGCGCAAGGCGGCGATGCGCGAGATGGCCGAGCGGTTCGAGGGTGCGGTCGGCGGCGTCGTCAGCCTCGTCTCGTCCGCCGCCTCCCAGCTGCAGGCCTCGGCGCACGGCATGACCGGCGCCGCGACCCGTACCGCGAACCAGTCGGTCAGCGTGGCGGCCGCGGCCGAGGAGGCGGCCACCAACGTCAACACCGTCGCCGCGGCGGCCGAGGAACTCGGCGCCTCGGTGCAGGAGATCGGCCGTCAGGTCAGCGGCTCATCGAGCCTCGCCCAGGCTGCGGTCGGGGAGGCGGCGCAGACGGCCGCCCATGTCCGGGCGCTGAGCGCGGCGGTCGCCAAGATCGGCGACGTCGTCACCATGATCACCACGATCGCGGGGCAGACCAACCTTCTGGCGCTGAACGCCACGATCGAGGCGGCCCGCGCCGGCGAGGCCGGCCGCGGCTTCGCGGTGGTCGCCGCCGAGGTCAAGGAACTCGCCAACCAGACCGCCCGGGCCACCGAGGAGATCTCCGGACAGATCGGCCGGATCCAGGAGACCACGGGTCACGCAGTCACGGCCATCGGCAGCATCACCGGGCGCATCGAGGAGATCAGCTCCGTGGCGGCCTCGATCGCCGCGGCGGTGGAGCAGCAGGGCGCGGCGACGCAGGAGATCGTGCGCAACGTCGCCCAGGCGGCAATGGGCGCGGGCGAGGTGACGAGCAACATCTCGGGCGTGGCCCAGGCCGCCGAGGAGGCGGGTGCCACCGCCGCCCAGGTGCTCGCCGCCTCCTCCGAGCTGTCGCGCCAGTCCGAGCATCTCAGCAGCGAGGTCGGCCGCTTCCTGGCCAACGTGCGCGCCGCCTGAACGAAGGCGGAAACGGCCGAGAGGGAAGGCGGGCGCGGCCGAGGCTGCGCCCGCCTTCGTTCCACGGCCTCAGATGGATGGCAGGTCGGCGTTGCCCGCACCGGTTCGGCCTCCTATGGTCGCGCCGCCAGCAAAAGCCCGCCCATAGCCCGCGATGACCCGCCCCAGAGACGATCTCCTGCGCCTGCCGGAAGGCAGCGCGCTGCCCTACCGCCCCTGTGTCGGCGTCGCACTGTTCAACCGCGACGGCCGGGTGTTCATCGGGCGGCGCAAGCGCGAGGCGGGCCCCGAGCACGTCGACGGCGATCTCGCGTGGCAGATGCCGCAGGGCGGGATCGACGAGGGGGAGGAGCCCCTCGCCGCGGCTTTGCGCGAACTCCACGAGGAGACCAACGTGCCGGCCGACGCCGTCACGCTGCTCGGCGAGACCCGCGATTGGCTCGCCTACGACCTGCCGCCGGAAGTCATGAAACGGGCCTGGAAGGGCCGCTACCGCGGCCAGCGCCAGAAGTGGTTCGCCTTCGGCCTGACCGGCAGCGAGACGGTGATCGACGTGGACGCCCCCGGCGGCGGTCGCCACAAGCCCGAATTCGATGCGTGGCGCTGGGAGCGGCTGGAGGCGCTGCCGGACCTCATCATCACCTTCAAGCGCCCGGTCTACGAGGGTGTCGTCGCGGCCTTCTCCGGTCTGACCGGCTGGAACGGCGCCGGGAAAGATGCCGCGGGCGATCCGGCATGACGCATCCGCGCATTCGCGGCTGATCCGATGCGGTGGTGGCTCATTCCCCTTCTCGCGGTGGCGGCGTGGTTCGCCTACACCCTGACGCCGTTCTGGTCGCTCTACGATTTCGCGGCGGCGGTGCAGGCGGGCGACGCCGCGGCCGTCGAGCAGCGGGTCAACTTCCGAACCCTGCGCCTGTCGCTGGCCCGGCAGATCAGCGCCGCGGTGAAGGCCGACAGCAACGCCCTCGATCCGCGCGAGCGGCAGCGCATCGCCGACGCGGCGGCGGCGGTGGCGCTCCCGGTGATGGAATCGGCGCTGACGCCGCAGGCCGTGATCGATCTCCTCGACGACGGCTGGCCCCAGGGCGCCGACCTCGCCGCGCCGGCCAACCGGCACGAGCGGCGCGACGGCCTGCGCATTCCCGATCTCAAGCGGCTCCTGCGCTACTATCTCGCCTCCGACATGCGCGGCTTCCGCTCCGTGTTGATCGACGTGCCGCCCGATCGGCCCCGGCACCAGCAGTTCCGCATCCGCCTGCGCCTGCGCGACTGGGGCTGGCGTCTCGTCGATATCGAGCTTTCCGATGACCTGCGCCGCCGTATCGCCGAGAAGGCCGCCGCCGCCGCCGCGCGTCTGCGCGACGGGCGGCCGAGCCCGGACAGGGCGCCATCGGATCCCCCCGCCTCCCGCGAGCCCTGACAGCGCCTGACAATTCTTAGATAGGCGCCCTGGACGCCGGACGCGCTCTCCATAGCTGAGCCGCCACGATCGGCCCCGCTTCCGGAGCGCTGCCTTGAGCCAGGACGCTGCACACCTGCCGGGAGCCGACGATTCGGGCCCGGGCCGCCGCCTCGGCGCGGGGCTTCTCGTCGCCACCCTCGGCGTCGTCTACGGCGACATCGGTACGAGCCCGCTCTACGCGCTCAAGGAGGCGGTGCGCGCCGCGAGCCCGGGCGGCCCGCCACCTGCCGTCGCGGTGACCGGCGCCGTCTCGCTGATCCTGTGGGCGCTGATCCTCGTCGTCGCGCTGAAATACGCGGTGCTGATCCTGCGCGCCGACAATCGCGGCGAGGGCGGCATCGTGGCGATGCTGGCGCTGCTCGGCGCCCGCCACGCCGAGCCCGGCTCGCGGCAGGCGCTGCTGCTGGTGGTCGGCCTCGTCGGCGCCGCCCTGCTCTACGGCGACGGCGCGATCACGCCGGCGATCTCGGTCCTGTCGGCGGTCGAGGGGCTGCGGGTCGATGCCCCTGCCCTCGACCGCTTCATCGTGCCGATCGCATTGGCGATCCTCGTCGGGCTCTTCCTCGTGCAGCGGCGGGGCGCGGCCTTCATCGGAAAGATCTTCGGGCCGGTGATGCTGGTGTGGTTCCTCGTACTGGCGGCCCTCGGCCTCGGCGGCATCGCGCAGGCGCCGCAGATCCTCACCGCGATCAATCCGCTGCGCGCGGTCGAGTTCACGGCGCATGCCGGTCTGCATGTCGGATTCGCGATGCTCGGCGCGGCCTTTCTCGCCGTCACCGGCGGCGAGGCGATGTACGCCGATCTCGGCCATTTCGGCGCGCGGGCGATCCGCGTCGCGTGGTTCACCCTCGTGCTGCCGGCGCTGGTGATCCACTATTTCGGGCAGGGTGCGATTCTGCTCGTGGACCCGTCGGCCGCCGAGAACCCGTTCTACCGCCTCGCACCGGACCTTCTGCATTACCCGCTGATCGGGCTGGCGACGCTCGCCGCGGTCATCGCCTCACAGGCGGTGATCTCGGGCGTGTTCTCGCTGACACGGCAATCAATCCAGCTCGGCTTCCTGCCGCCGCTGCGCATCGTCCACACCGCCCCCGACGAGAGTGGCCAGATCTACGTGCCGCTGGTGAACTGGCTGCTCGCCGCAGCGACGCTGTCAGCGGTTCTGATCTTCCGCTCCTCCGACGCGCTGGCCGGGGCCTACGGCATCGCCGTGTCGCTGCTGATGGCGATCACGACCCTGCTCGCCGGCCTCGTCGCCCGCAAATGGGGCTACGGCCTGCCCGTCGTGCTCGCGGTCAACGGCTTCTTCCTCGTGATCGACCTGATCTTCCTCTCCGCCAACAGCGTGAAGCTGTTTGAGGGCGGCTGGTTTCCGCTGCTGCTCGCCGGGATCATCGCCTTCCTGATGCTGACCTGGCGCAAGGGCAATGCCTGCATGGAACAGGCCCGCATCGCCCTGCGTCCGCCCGAGGCGCAGTTCCTGGAGGGCCTGCGCCGGGAGCCGCCCACCACCCTGCCGGGCGCGGCCGCCTTCCTGTCCTCGGCGACCGAGGGCATCCCGCTGCCGATGATGCGCTTCGTCGAGCGCCTAGGCGCTCTGCACGCCCGAGTGGTGATCGTGACCGCTTTGTTCGAGGAGACGCCGACGGTGCCGCGCGACGAGCGGGCGCGCGTCACCGAGATCACCCCCGACATCCGCCGCGTCGTGCTGCGTTACGGCTTCATGCAATCGGCCTCGATCCCCGAGGGGCTCGACTGCGCCGTCCATGCCGGCCTGCTGCCGAAGGAATTCACGGAGGATCTGACCGTCTTCGTCGGCCACGAGACGATCATCCCGGTCTCCGACCGGCGCGGCATGTCGGACTGGCGCGAGGCGGTCTTTGCGGTGATGCAGAACAACGCCGAGCGCACCGGCGCCCATTTCTGCGTGCCGGCCCGTCAGGTGATCGAGATCGGTACCGAGATCGAGATCTGACGCCGCTTCGTCATCGCAAGGCGAAGCCGAGGCGATCCGGCGCGCGCCGTCTCCGGACAGGGCACGCCTCTGGAACGCTTCGCTGAGGCTCGCGATGACGGCGAGCGGGGTGGACGGCGGCGTCAGTCGTCCGCCATCCCCTTGCCCGTCATCCGGAGCTGCGAGGCGACGCATTCGCGTAGCGCGTCCTCGATCTTGGCCTTCTGCGCGTTGGAGTATCCCGCGACATCGTCGATGCATCTGACGAAATAGCCCGCGGTGAAGCTCTCGTTGACCGACACGAACGACTTGCCGAAGCGCGTCGCGAGCTGGAGGCGTTCCATCGCCGGGCTCTGCCGCCACGCCTCCAGCGTGTCCGTCATCGATAGGGCGTGGGCAGCGCCGGGCAGGAGGGCAGCGGCGAGGAACAGAGCGGAGAAGCGGAGCATCGTGCCAAAATCTCCCGATCGAGTTTCTCATTTTACAGCAAAATTCTTCCGAACAATCCTTTGACTAAGCAAATCGCACCGGCTCGCTCGGACCAATTAGACTCATAGACTTTGAAAAAATTCGAGGCAGCCGATCTTTCATCCTTTCTTCTTATTTTGCTCTGAGACTGTTCCGACGGCATCATGATCGGGTCGGCCACCTCGATCATGCACGCCAATCGGAAAAGCCGGCGACGCCATGGATCAGGCGCCGGTTGCGGGCGGCTTCGCCGAAGGGGGCGAGTTCCCAGGTCCAGGCCTCGTCGGGTGCCCCGAGCCGCACGCCGTAGAGAAGGTCGTGCCGGGCCTCGATCCGCCCCTGGCGGTCCTCCTCGGTCTCGTCGATGTCGGTGACGAGGCAGACCCGCGCCTTCAGGCCCGCCAAAGCGTCGAGATGCGCCTCGACGATCCGCCGGCCGAAGGCGTCGCCGTCCGCCGGGGTCCAGCCGCCGAGAGGGCGGCGCGACGCTTCCAGCCGCGCGACCGGGCGGATCGGCAGTTGCGAGAGAAGGTTGGCGGAGATGACGAGGCCGGTGCCCGGCTCGGCGCAGACCGGCGGCAGGCACGGTTCGAGTTCGCGCGCCGCGCCGGTCATCAGCCCCATCGCGCCGCTCAGATCCGCCGTCAGCGTTTCGACATTGGAAAATGCCCGGATCGCCCGCTGGGCGGGCCGGAGATGCACGGCATCGACCAGCACCACCCGGCGGAAGCTGCGGGCGAGATCCGTCAGGGGCACGTCGAGCAGCAGGCCGGAGCCCAGCACCACGGCGGTGTCGCGCCGCTCCGTCCCCGCGATGGCCGCGCGCATCACGGCGCGGCTCGCCGCGAGGTGAGGCGCCCAGGCCCGGCGGCAGCGCCGCGCCCGCGACATCAGCCAGATGCTGTCGCGCAGGTATCCGAGCCGGCGCTGGGCCCGCGGCGCGGGCGTAATCAGGAGATGCAGGAGGTCGAGCAACACGGGCGCCGGGCGTCCGGCACGGCGCCGCGCCTGTCAAGCGGCGTCACGTCTTGGTCGCGAAGGAGCGCCAGAACGCTGAGCCCTCCACCGCTCCGACGCCCGACCATGGATTCCCGAAGTGCCCGCCTCGCCGCCGCCCTGATCGCGCTCTGCGCCGCCCTCGGTGTTGCGGCCGGCTTCTCCGCCGTGTTCGGCCGGACCGGCTCGGTGCCGCTGACCGTCTGGATCATGGTCGCCTACTTCACGAACCTGACCGGGCTCGTCGTCCTCGCCGTGTTCGGCGGGATCGCCCTGCGGGCGCCGGCTCTGGCCCAGCCCCGCTTCGTCGCCACGGCCCTGCTCGCGACCCTGCTCGTCGGCCTCGTTCAGCGGCTGCTGCTTTACGGCCTCAGGACCCTGCGCGGCGGCGACCTCGTCGGCGACATCCTGCTCCATCAGGTGCTGCCGGTTCTGGTGCCGCTCTACTGGCTCGCCTTCGTCCCCAAGGGGCGCCTCGCGCCCCGCGACCTCGCGCTGTTCGCGAGCTATCCGCTGATCTATCTCGGCTACACGCTTCTGCGCGGCGCCTACGACGCGCGCTATCCCTACCCGTTCCTCGATGTCGGCAAGATCGGCTGGGGGCCGGTCGCAGCCTATGCCGGGGCGATCGCGGCGGCCTTTCTCGCCGTCGGCTGGGCGCTGGTGCTCCTCGATCGCCGCCTCGCCCGGCGCAAGGCGGCGCTCGGGTAGCCGCTAGCCCGCGAACAGCGCGGCGATCTCGCCCGGCCCCAGGATCCGGAACTCCCCCGCCGGCAGGTCCGCCGGGAGCGCGAGGCCGCCGACGCGGTCGCGGTGGAGCGCATCGACGTGGTTGCCGAGCGCGGCGAACATGCGCCGGACCTGGTGATAGCGGCCCTCGTGCAGGGTGACCGTGCAGAGGGTCGGGCCGTCGATCTCCATCTCCACCGGAAGGAGCGGCTTGTCCTCGCCTTCCAGCATCAGCTCGCCCGAGGCGAGGATCGCGGCCTCGTCGCCCTGAAGCGGGCGGGCCAGCGTAACCCGGTAGCGCTTGGAGACCTTGGCCTTCGGCGAGATGATCCGATGCAGCAGCGCACCGTCGTCGGTCATCAGCAGGAGGCCCGAGGTCTCCTTGTCGAGGCGCCCGACCGTTGAGATCGCCGGATCGCGCCGCCGCCACCGCTCGGGCAGCAATCCGTAGACCAGGGGCCCCGCCTCCTTGTGCGAGCAGGTGACACCGAGCGGCTTGTGCAGCATCAGGCAGAGGCCGGGCAGCGGATCGAGGGCTGCGCCCTGGACCGTCATCCGCTCGGAGAGATCGGGATCGAGGGGCAGGCGCTGCGAGGCGTCCCGCAGCGCCTGCCCGTCGAGGCGGACGAGACCGGCCCGGGCCAGCCCCTCGACCTCCCGGCGCGAGCCGTAGCCGAGATTGGCCAGCAGCCGGTCGAGGCGGACGGCCTTCACTTGCGGGCCTCGCTCATTTCCGGGCCTCGAACAGCTTGTAGCCCCCCTCCGTCACCGTCGGCGTGACCGTGCGGAAAGCCGCGCGCAGGGGCGCCTCGTAGGGCAGGTGGCCGTTGGCGACGAGATGAAGCGTTCCGCCCGGCCGAAGAGCGGCCGCGGCGCGGGCGATGAAGGCCTGTCCCAGCGCCTGATCCTCGGCGCCGCCGTCGTGGAAGGGCGGGTTCGAGACGACGAAGTCGAGGCCCGACAGCGGCGGCGAAGCGCCGCGCAGATCGGCCCAGTGGGCGGTGGCGCGCGCGTCCGCGACGTTGCGCCGGGCCATCTCGATGGCGCGGCGGTCGATGTCGATGAGCGCGAGCGAGGCGACCTTTTCGGATTTCAGCACAGCGCGCGCCAGAATGCCGAGGCCGCAGCCGAAATCGGCGCCGCGCCCCGCGAGCGGCGGCAGTTGCCGGAGCAGCAGGGCGGTGCCGGGATCGAGCCGGTCCCACGAGAAGATGCCGGGCTGGGTGCAGAGCGCGAGATTGTCGATGTGGCGCGGGGCACCGGCTTCGACCGCCGCCTCGATGCCGCATGGCGCCTCGGGCCGCGTCGCCGTGCAGATGCGGTGGTGGCGCCGCGGCTCGTCGGTGACGGCGCAGCCGAAGCCGCGCAGCTCCTTGGCGAGGCGCGTACCGCCCTTATCCTTGGGCGCCAGCGTCACCAGCCGCCCGCCGGGCCGCACCGCCCGGATCGCCAGTGCCAGAACGTAGCGCCGCTCGACCGTGCCGGGGGGCGCCAGCAGCAGGGCGGCCTCCAGGCTCGCCTCGGACACGTCCTCCAGCCGCGCCGAACCGGGGATCAGCGGCGAGACCTGCGCGGCACCGTCGGGCACGGCCGCGAGGTCGGCCGGCGGGAGGCCGTAGAGGACGGCCCGCATGTCGGGGTCGGCGTCGGATTGGAGCATGGGCTGGGGCTGATGATCGGGCCGCGGCGCTCGGCGCCAGAGAGGATCTCCAACCTTCGCCCCTCAGCCCGAGGTGCCCGCGCCAGCGGGACTCGAAGGTTTCTTCCCCGATCGCGCGATACCGGAAAGATCCTCCGAAGCCGCCGCCTCGCGCCGGCGCCTCAGGATGAGGGCGGAGATTGGATCGAGGGAAATAGAGGTCAGCCGGTCGGAAATTCGAGTCCCATCTCGCGATAGCGCGCGGGATCGTCGGCCCAGTTCTCGCGGACCTTCACGTGCAGGAACAGGTGCACCTTGGCCTCGGCCACCTCGGCGATCTCGATGCGGGCCGCCTGCCCGATCGCCTTGATGGTCTGACCGCCCTTGCCGAGCACGATCGAGCGCTGGCTCTCGCGCTCGACGAAGATGGTCTGCTCGATCCGCACCGAGCCGTCCGGCCGCACCTGCCACTGGTCGGTCTCGACGGTGGAGCGGTAGGGCAGTTCCTCGTGGAGCCGGTCGTAGATCTTCTCGCGGGTGATCTCGGCGGCCAGCATCCGCAGCGGCGCGTCCGAGATCTGGTCCTCCGGGTAGAGCCAGGGACCGGGCGGCATCCGGGCGGCGAGCGCCTTGCGCAGGTCGGCCACGCCGTCGCCGTTGAGCGCCGAGATCAGGAAGGTGTCCTCGAACGGCACCATCGCGTTGAGCTTGGCCACCAGTTCGAGCAGCCGCTCGCGGGCGATCAGGTCGATCTTGTTGAGGATCAGGATCTTGGGCCGCTTCACCTCGGGCAGGCGACGCAGGATGGTCTCGACCTCCTCGTCGGCGCCCTTGCGGGCATCGATCAGCAGGCAGACCGCGTCGGCATCGGCCGCGCCGCTCCAGGCGGAATGCACCATCGCCCGGTCGAGGCGGCGCTTGGGCGCGAAGATGCCGGGGGTGTCCACCAGCACGATCTGCGCGTCGCCCTCCATGACGATGCCGCGCACCAGCGCCCGCGTCGTCTGCACCTTGCGCGAGACGATCGAGACCTTGGCGCCGACGAGGGCGTTCAGCAGGGTCGACTTGCCCGCATTCGGCACGCCGATCAGCGCGACGAAGCCCGCACGGGTGTCCTGAGGCGGCTCTTGAGGCGCCGCCGCCTGGGGGAGAGCGTCTTCGCCCTCCGCGTCGTCCGGCTCGTGCTCAGACATCCGACCTAACCACCTGATCCATCCTGTCCCTGCGTCCCGCCGATATTCTCGCGGGCGAGCACGGCGCGGGCCGCTTCCTGTTCCGCCACGCGTTTGGAGGCGCCCTCGCCGTATCCCGGTTCAATGCCTTCGACCCGCACCGCGATCCGGAAGACCGGCGCGTGATCGGGTCCGGAGCGCTCCACCACCTCGTAGACCGGGATCGCGAGGCTGCGCGCCATCGCCCATTCCTGCAAGGCCGATTTTGCGTCGCGCCCGCGCGGGGCCGCGGTTTCCTCGCCGGGGCGGAAGCTGCGCTGCACGATGGCCCGCGTCGCCTCGTAGCCGGCATCCAGAAACACCGCACCGAGGATCGCCTCGCAGACATCGGCCAGGATGGTCTGGTTGCGCCGCCCGCCCGTCTGGATCTCGCCGGGACCGAGATTGAGATGCGGCCCGACCTCCCAGGCCTCGGCCACCGCGGCGCAGGTCTCGCGTCGGACGAGACCGGCCAGCCGCCGCGACAGCTCGCCCTCCTCCGCATCCGGCAGCGACTTGTAGAGCGTCTCGGCCACCGCGAGCCCGAGAACCCGGTCACCCAGAAACTCGAGGCGCTGGTAGCTGCCGACCCGGCCCGACGCGCCGGCCTTGCTCACATGGGTGAGCGCCAACGGCAGCAGGGTAGGGTCGGCGAAGACGTGGCCGATGCGCGCCTCCAGCACGGCCAGGCTCGGGCGCGGGCGATGCGCGCGCCGGGCGCGACTGGAGCGTCCGGCGCCCTCGCCGGCCTCGCTCATCGCCGTCCACCCTGGGGGAGAACGGCGGATCGTTTCGCCGCTGACACGTCCGCTCGAGAGACTAGTGGATGGTGGAGAAGATGCGGCCCCAGCGCACGTCCGCCGGCCAGCGCCAGATCTGCCAGGCCGGCGTGCGCTCGTCGATGGAGAAGAAGATCATCTCGGCGCGGCCGACGAAGTTCTCGAACGGCACGTAGCCGACGCTGGCGAGATCGCGCGAATCGGTCGAGTTGTCGCGGTTGTCGCCCATCATGAAGAAGTGGCCCGGCGGCACCGTGTAGACCTCGGTGTTGTCCCAGAAGCCGCGGTCGCCGTCGCGCTCGATCACCCGGTGGGTCACGCCGCCCGGCAGCGTCTCCATGTACTGGGGCACCTTCACCACCTGGTCGAAGGCGTCGAGCGTCTCGTAATCGGCGATGCGCTCGCGCTTGACCGGCTTGCCGTTGATGTTGAGCACGCCCTCGACGACCTGGATCTTGTCGCCGGGCAGGCCGATCACCCGCTTGATGTAGTCGGTCGCGTTGTCCTTCGGCAGCTTGAACACGGCGATGTCGCCGCGCTTCGGCTCGGCTGCCCAGACCCGGCCATGCGCCTGAAACGGCAGGTACTCCGAGAGTGGCAGCGAGTACTTCGAATAGCCGTAGGTGTATTTCGAGACGAACAGGTAGTCGCCGATCAGGAGCGTCGGGATCAGCGAACCCGAGGGAATGTTGAAGGGCTGGAACAGCAGCGTGCGCACCACCAGTGCGATCAGCAGCGCCTGTACGCCGACCTTCACGGTTTCCCGGATGCTGGCCCAGGTTCCGGGCTCGGCCGTCCGGATCTCCGTCTTGCCCTCGCGATCCACGCGCGCCTGTCCTGTATTCATGAGTGGTATGCCTCCGGCCCCGCCGTCTGATCCGGCAGCCGCTGCCCATTGGCCGGTGGACTGTCGTGCTGGGCGGCGGGTCTAGACTAAGCCGCGCCGCCCCGCAACGCGGAGGATGGGCTGCCAAAAACCTATGATGGGACCGAGCCGGCAGGCTGAGTCGGCGTCGAGAGCGGCACGGCCTCAATAATCACGAAGGCTTGCGCCAGGGGCGGCTCGTCGGTGAGCGTGAGGTGGAGCCGCGCCTCGTAGCCCGGCGGCACCATGCGTGCGAGGTGTTCCCGCGCACCTCCGGTCAGGGCGAGCGTCGGTTGGCCGCTGGGCAGGTTGACCACCTCCATGTCGCGCCAGAACACGCCCTGGCTCATGCCGGTGCCCAGCGCCTTGGAGCAGGCCTCCTTCGCCGCGAAGCGCCGGGCGTAGGACGGACCGCGGGCGGCGCGCCGGTCGCATTTCGCCCGCTCGCCGTCGGTGAAGACGCGATGGGTGAAGCGCTCGCCGAAGCGTTCGAGCGAGGACTCGATCCGGCGGATGTCGCAGAGGTCGGTGCCGATTCCGAGGATCACGGCTCGGCCTGCCGCCGCGCCCGGTCCATGGCTGCGCGCATGTCGTGGACCGCCTGCCGCAGGCCGACGAAGATCGCCTCGGCGATCAGCGCGTGGCCGATGTTAAGCTCGCGGATCTGCGGCAACGCCGCCACGGGGCCGACGCTCTCGACGGTGAGGCCGTGGCCGGCATGGATCTCGAGGCCGAGCCCGGCGCCGTGGGCGGCGGCGCGCACGATGCGGTCGAGCTCGTGCGCGGTTCTCGCAGCGTCGCCCGCGATCACCGCCTCGCAATAGGAGCCGGTATGCAGCTCGACCACGGGGGCGTGGAGGGCGCGGGCGGCCTCCATCACCGCCTCGTCCGGCTCGACGAACAGCGAGACGCGGATTCCCGCCTCCGACAGGGTCCTGATGCGGGGGGCGAGATGCGCGCGGCCGGCGATGATGTCGAGACCGCCCTCGGTGGTGCGCTCCTCGCGCTTCTCCGGCACGAGGCAGGCGGCGTGCGGCCGCGTGGCAAGCGCGATGCCGACCATCTCGTCGGTCGCCGCCATCTCGAGGTTGAGCGGTACCGGCAGCTTCCGCAGCGCCGCGATGTCGGCATCGCGGATATGCCGGCGGTCCTCGCGCAGATGGGCGGTGATCCCGTCGGCGCCCGCCGCCACGGCCTCGTGGGCGGCGCGCACCGGATCGGGCGCGAGCCCGCCGCGGGCATTGCGGACGGTGGCGACGTGATCGATGTTCACGCCCAGGCGCAGGGACGACACGGCAGGCTTCCGAAGCTCCGAGGATGGGAGGGCTGCCGGTGTAGCGGCTGCCGCGGGAGCTTGGAAGGGTCCGGGGTGGCCCACACGCGTCGAAGCTTTGGGGATAGGCGCGGGACGGGCCGCGTTTCACGTCGCCGGAGGCCGCGTCGGCATATAGCTCTGAGTCGATGCACAAGCTGCTGATTCAGCTCGGCCTTCGCTTCGACGACCCTGACGAGGAGCGCTCCTTCGTGCGGAGCTTCACGCTCCACGACCTCGGCCGCACGCAGGCGGCGATGGTACTGGGCGCCTTCGTCTATTGCTCGTTCTCGGCCATGGACTGGATTCTCAGCCCCGAAGCCTGGGCCGTGGCAACCACGCTCCGGCTCGTCGTCGCCGTGCTCGTCCTGCTGCCGGCAACCCTTCTGCTCACCCGGCCGGACGCCCGCCCTTTCGCCGAACAGATCTACCTCGTCTACTGCGTCGTACCGGGCTGCGTGCTGAGCGTGATCTACGTCTTCCTGCGGCCGAGCTTCGACCACGGCGCGGCCGGTCTGATCGTGGTGATCCTGTTCGTCTCGACGCTCCTGCCCCTGCGGGTCCCCTCGTTCGCGGCGTTCGCGGCCCTGACCTGGACCTGCTTCGCCCTCTTCGAGACGATCGCGACGCACGAGAATCCCGGCCTCGCTCTGGTGAACAATGCCGAGCTCGGCGCGGCCTACGCGCTCTCGCTCTACGGGGTCGGCGCCCGGGAGTTTCGCGCCCGGCGCCAGTTCCGGACGACGCAGGAACTGCACGTCGAGAAGGAGCGCTCGGAGGCGACACTGGCCGAATTGCGAGCGGCCCAGGCGCAGCTGGTCCAGGCCGAGAAGCTCGCCGCGCTGAGCCAGCTCGTGGCGGGCGTGGCGCACGAGATCAACACGCCCATCGGCCTCGCGCTGACGACCTCAACCGCCTTCGACCACGACCTCGCGCGGCTGCGCCGAACCATCGCCTCGGGACAAATCCGCCGCTCGGACCTGACGCAGAGCGTCGAGCGACTGGGCGAGGGCGCCGCCCTGGTCTTCGCCAACCTGACCCGCGCCGCCGATCTGGTACAGAATTTCAAGCAGGTGGCGGTGGATCAGGCGACGGAGGACCGGCGCCGCTTCGAGATGCGGTCCTGGCTCGTCGAGCTCATGAGCACCCTCGATCCGCTCCTGCGGCGCAAGGGTCACGAGGTCCGGCTCGCCTGTCCCGACGGCATCGTGCTCGATTCCTACCCCGGGGCGCTGGCGCAGATCGTCAGCAACCTCGCGCTCAACGCCGTCATCCACGCCTTCGCCGAAGACCGCCCGGGCACGCTGGTCATCGACGTGGCCCGGCTCGGCGACGCGCAGGTCCGGATGGTGGTGCGGGACGACGGGCGCGGGATCCCGAGAGAGAATCTGCAGCGGATCTTCGACCCGTTCTTCACCACCGGGCGCGACAAGGGCAGCACCGGGCTCGGCCTGCACATCGTCTACAATCTCGTGGTCTCGACCCTGCGCGGACAGATCGCGATCGAGAGCGAGGAAGGCATCGGCACCCGCGTGACGATCGAGCTTCCCGTGAGCGTGCCGTAACCCTACCCTGACCCCGCCTCGTGCCGATGCGGCGGTGCGGGCAGTTGCGCACGCCGTCTCGATGCCCAGATTGGCCCGGCCGGCCCGACCGGCGACGAAACGCACGAGCCTCCATGCACGGCACGCTGTCCCAGCCGGATTCCCCGAAGCCGGTCCCGCCCTCCCGGCTGCCGCTCACCCTGCGGCTGGCGCTGCGCGAACTGCGCGGGGGACTTGCCGGCTTCCGCGTGTTCATCGCCTGCATCGCGCTCGGCGTCGCGGCGATCAGCGGCGTCACCTCGATCGCCGCCTCGCTTTCCGGCGGGCTCGGGCGCGAGGGGCGGCGGATTCTGGGCGGCGACATCACCTACAGCCTGATCAACCGGGAGGCGACGCCGGCCGAGCGCGCCGTGCTCGACGGGCAGGCGCCGGTCTCCGAGGTGGCGAGCCTGCGGGCCATGGCGGTGGCCGGTGACGGCAGCGCCGCCCTGGTCGAGCTGAAGGCGGTCGATCGGAGCTATCCGGCGGTCGGTGCGGCCGAGACCGATCCGCCGGCGCCGGTTCAGACGCTCATCGCCGAGCGGAACGGCCTCTACGGTGCCGTGGCCGATCCGGCCCTGCTGACCCGGCTCGGGCTCAAGGTCGGCGACCGGGTGACGCTCGGAGGCTTTCCGATCGAGATCCGCGCCGCCCTCGTCTCCGAGCCCGACCGGATCGGCTCGGGCATCGGCTTCGGTCCGCGCCTGCTCGTCTCGCTGAGCGCCCTGCGCGCCACCGGCCTGGTCCAGCCCGGCAGCCTCAACCGCTTCACCTACCGCCTGCAGCTGCCGCAGGCCGACGATGCCCGCTTGAGCGCCGTCAACGCGGCGGTGCAGAAGGCCTTGCCGGAAGCCGGCTTCGAGATGCGCTCGCGCGACAACGCCGATCCGCGCTTCGCCAAGGGCATCGAGCGCTTCACGCAGTTCCTGACGCTCGTCGGCCTCACCGCGCTCATCGTCGGCGGGGTCGGGGTGGCCAATGCCGTGCGCGCGTTCGTCGACGGCAAGCAGGCCTCCATCGCCACCCTCAAGAGCGTCGGCGCGCCGGGCTCGCAGGTCGTCGGGCTCTACCTGATCCAGGTGATGCTGATCGCTTGTGTCAGCACCGCGCTGGGCCTCGTCGTCGGTGCCGTCCTGCCGTTCGCACTCGACATCGCGCTGCGCGACCAGCTTCCCCTGCCGCTCAACCCCGAGATCGCTCCGGCCCGCCTCGCGCTGGCGGGCGCCTACGGCCTCCTGACCGCGCTCGCCTTCGCGATCCTGCCGCTCGGCCGCGCCCACGACATCTCCGTCGCCGGGCTGTTTCGCGATGCCGTCGATCCGGCGGCGCGCCGGCCGCGCTGGCGCTACCTCGCGGTGCTCGCCCTCGCCCTGCTGGCGCTCGCGGGCCTTGCCCTGTTCACCGCCTTCGACCGCAAGGTCGCGCTGATCTTCATGGCGGCGGCGGCGCTGGCCTTCGGCGCCCTGCGCCTCGTTGCGGCGGGGCTGATGGTCGTGGCCGCGCGGCTGCCGCGTCCGAAGGGCATGGTGCCGCGCATGGCCCTGGCCAACCTCCACCGCCCCGGCGCGCTGACCCCGGCGGTGGTGCTCTCGCTCGGCCTCGGGACGACCCTGCTGGTGACGTTGAGCGCCATCGACAGCAACATCACCCGCGCGCTCGAAAGCTCGCTGCCCGGCCGCGCCCCGAGCCTGTTCTTCCTCGACGTGCCCTCGCGCGATGCGGAGGCCTTCTCCGCCTTCCTCGGGGCGCATGCACCGAACGCGAAGATCGAGCGGGTGCCGATGATGCGCGGCCGGATCACTGCGTTGAACGGCGTACCGGCCGGGCAGATCAAGCCACCGGAGGACGCCGCCTGGGTGCTCGACGGCGACCGGGGCATCACCTACGCCGACGCTCCGCCCGACGGCTCGACCCTCGTCGAGGGTGCGTGGTGGAACGAGGAGGAGGGCCGGGCACCGCTCGTCTCGTTCGATGTTGAGCTGGCGCGTGCGCTGGGACTGAAGGTCGGCGGCACGGTCACGGTGAACGTGCTCGGCCGCTCGATCACCGCCCGGGTCGCCAACCTGCGCAAGATCGAGTGGCGCTCGCTCGGCATCAACTTCGTGATGGTGTTCTCCCCCGGCACGTTCCGCGGGGCGCCGCATGCCGACCTCGCGACCCTGACCCTGCCCGACGGTCCGGACCCCAAGCTCGAGGCGGAGGTGGTGCGCGACGCGGCGAAAGCCTTCCCCTCGGTGACGAGCGTGCGGGTGAAGGATGCGCTGGAGGCGGTCAACGACCTCGTGCACAAGCTGGTCCTGGCGATCCGCGGCGCCAGCATCGTCGCGGTGCTCGCGAGCCTGCTGGTGCTGGCCGGCGCGCTCGCCGCCGGCCACCGCGCCCGGCTCTACGACGCGGTGGTGCTGAAGGTGCTCGGCGCCACGCGGATGCGCCTGCTCTCGGCCTACGCCCTCGAATACGGTGCACTCGGGCTCGCCACCGCCTTCTTCGGCATCCTGGCCGGTTCGGCCGCGGGCTGGGTCATCGTCTCCCGCGTCATGCGCCTCGATTTCGCGCCCGATCCCGCCGGGGCGCTGGCGGTGGCCGCGTTCGCCGTTATCTTCGCGATCGGGGCCGGGCTCGCGGGGACATGGCGCATCCTCGGGCAGAAGCCGGCACCTTACCTGCGGCAGTTTTGAAGATGCTTAATCACGTTCGAAGAGCAGGTTTAATCCGCAAAGAATCATAAAAATCTCACGCCTCTGTAAGGCTTGAAAACGCGGCCATTCGGCCGAGTCCCACTTGTTTGTGACTGTTCCAGCGAACATATTCGGGCACGAGGCGCGCTCGACGCGCCAGGGGTTGCGTGTGGACCTCGACAAACTCCACGCCGAGAGCTTCCAAGGGAAACTTTCATGGCATTCGACAACAGCCCGTTTCGCTACGGCGCCCAGCCGCAGGGATACGCCAGCTCTCAGGTCGAAGTTGACCAGGGCCTGCGCAGCTTCATGCTGGGCGTCTACAACAACATGGTCGTCGGCCTCGGGATCTCCGGTCTCGTGGCGCTGGCCCTCAACATGGCGGCCGTCGCGCAGACCGGCGCCGGTCGCCTTGCCCTGACCCCGTTCGGGCAGTTCCTGTACACCAGCCCCTTCAAGTGGGTGCTGATGCTGGCGCCGCTCGCCTTCATCTTCGTGTTTTCGTTCCGGATGGACCGCATGTCGGCCGCCTCGGCGCGCACGATGTTCTGGGCCTTCGCGGCGGTGATGGGCGCCTCGATGTCCACCCTGTTGCTCGTGTTCACGGGCGCCAGCGTGGTGCGGGTGTTCTTCATCACGGCGGCGACCTTCGGTGGCCTGAGCCTCTACGGCTACACCACCAAGCGCAGCCTGTCGGGCATGGGCTCGTTCCTGATCATGGGCCTGATCGGCCTGATCATCGCCTCGCTGGTGAACCTCTTCCTGGCTTCGTCCGCGCTGCAGTTCGCGATCTCGGTGATCGGCGTGCTCATCTTCGCCGGCCTGACCGCGTACGACACGCAGAAGCTCAAGGAGATGTACCTCTACAGCGGCGTCGATGCCGAGGGCGCGGCCAAGATGTCCGTCAACGGTGCGCTGACGCTGTACCTGGACTTCATCAACATGTTCCAGTTCCTGATGCAGCTGCTGGGCGACCGTCGCTAAGCGACGGGGCGAGTTCTGAAACAAGGAAAAGCCCCGGCCGAGAGGCCGGGGCTTTTTCGTTGCGGTCCGCGGCGCCCTCTTCGCCGAGCGGCAGGCGGACGAGCTCCCGCTACTTCTCCTCCACCGCCTCGCAGACCAGAGGCGGGGGCGCCTCGACGCCGCGCCAGCGTCCATAGGCCCAGGGCCGGTACCACGCGGCGCCTGAGGGCAGGTGCTCGGGCACGAGGTCGATGCCGTGGGTGCCGAAGGGTCCGCAGCGGCAGATGCGGGCGAACCCGATCCAGCCGCCGGCCCAGAGGCCGTGCCGCTGGATCGCCTCGTCGGTGTAGGTCGAGCAGGAGGGCCAGTGCCGGCAGTGCCGCCCGATCAGCCCGGACAGCGTGAGCTGGTAGACGCGGATCGCCCCGTGCGCCGCCCGGCGGATCATAGGGTTCAGGCCGCCTCGGGCGCGCCGGCGCTGTTGCGCGAGGCGATCTGATCGAGGGCGTCCACCACCGCGTCGAAGGTCAGGAGCGTCGAGGCATGGCGGGCGCGGAAATCGCGCACCGGCTCCAGCACGGCGAGGTCGGCCCATTTTCCGTCCGGGGCCGGGCCGTTCTCCTTCAGCATCGCCCGCATCCGGGCACGGACGGCTCGCAGCTCCTCGGCCGTCGCGCCGACAACGTGGCGGGCCAGCAGCGAGGAGGAGGCTTGGCCGAGCGCGCACGCCTTCACGTCGTGAGCGAAGTCGGCGACCGTGGTGCCGTCCGGATCGAGCTTCAGATCGACGGTGACGGTCGAGCCGCACAGCTTGGAATGGGCGGTGGCGCTGGCGTCCGGCGCCTCCAGCCGGCCGAGGCGGGGAATGTCGGCGGCCAGTTCCAGGATGCGGCGGTTGTAGATGTCGTCGATCATCGCTGACACGCCTTTCGCGGGCGCCCGTTTCGGGGAAGCTTCAAGGATTCGTTGAGCCAGATACGCATGCCACGCATTGCGCGGCGGAGCGATTGCGACGATATAGGCGCGATACCGCCATTCCGCGAGAATGGCACCGTCGACCCCGGTCACGCCCTGGCCCAGGATTCGGATCGTTCGAGGGCGTCGGCACTTAAACGTTTAAGACGCCGGGACGGACCGACGATGTACGCCAAGCCCGACAGCACGACCATGAAGGCGCGTGTGGCGAAGGCCGGAGATGCCATGGATGCCGCTCTCAAATCCCTGTCCTACGGCATGAGCGACGACGAGCGACGTATGAGCGCCGTCGGCCTGCAGGGGATGCGCGGCGCCAACGATGCGGGCCGCCCCGACCTTGCGGCCGACACCGCTCCCGATATCGCTCCCTTGCCCGAATCGGCCCAGCGGGTGCCGAACGAGGTGGCGCTCGGCCGTCCGAGCCGTCAGGAGGCGGAGGCCGCCGTCCGCACGCTGCTGCGCTGGGCCGGCGACGATCCGACCCGCGAAGGTCTGATCGACACGCCCGCCCGCGTGGTGAAGGCCTACGAGCAGATCTTCGGCGGCTACCGCATGGATGCCGATGCCCTGCTGGAGCGGGTGTTCGAGGAGGTCGAGGGCTACTCGGACGCCGTGCTGGTACGCGACATCCCGTTCTACTCTCATTGCGAGCACCACATGGTGCCGTTCATGGGGCTTGCCCACATCGCCTACTATCCCACTAAGGGCGTGGTCGGCCTCTCGAAGCTCGCCCGCGTGGTCGATGCCTTCGCCCGTCGCCTGCAGACGCAGGAGACGATGACGGCGCAGATCGCCGACACGATCGAGAGCATCCTTCAGCCCCGCGGCTGCGCCGTGATGGTCGAGGCCGAGCATCTCTGCATGGCGATGCGCGGCGTGCAGAAGGCCGGTGTCTCCACCATCACCACCCAGTTCCGCGGCGTCTACAAGAGCGATCCGAACGAGCAGGTGCGCTTCCTGACCTTCGTGCGGAACCCGAAGGGCTGAGTCGGGCGGATTGTCTTCGCGATGACCGAGCGGTTCGCTTCCCCCGGCTCCCGCGCCGAGGTCGAGGAAGGCGCCAGGCTGACGCCGCGCTTCGGCCCCGACGGGCTCCTGGCCTGCATTGCCGTCGATGCGCGGGACGGGCGCGTGCTGATGCTCGCCCACATGAACGCCGAGGCGCTGGCCCGCACCCTTGAGACCGGCGAGGCGTGGTACTGGTCGCGCTCGCGCGGCGAACTCTGGCACAAGGGCGCGACCTCCGGACAGGTCCAGCGCATCGTGGAGATGCGGGTCGATTGCGATCAGGACGCCCTCCTGATCCGGGTCGACGTCGGCGGTGACGGCGGCTGCTGTCATACCGGCCGCCGCTCCTGCTTCTACCGCACGGTCGAACGCGACCCCGCGACCGGGGCGGTCGCCCTCACGCCCGCCGACCCGGACCGATGATGTTCGAGGCGTCCCGTTCCCTCCCGCCCCGTTTCCCGGAAGGGGTGGTGGAACCGGTGGTGCCCCGTTTTCGCGCTCCTCGTATCGGTCTCGCCCTGGGCGGCGGCTCTGCGCGGGGCTGGTCGCATATCGGTGTGATCGAGGGGCTGGAAGAAGCCGGAATCTACCCCGAGGTGGTCGCCGGCTGCTCCATCGGTGCAGTGGTGGGCGGGGCCTACGCCGCGGGCCGTATCGACGCCCTCAAGGATTTCGCGCTCTCGCTCACCCGGCGGCGGGTGGTCGGCATGCTCGATCCGCGCATCACCGGATCGGGCCTGATCGCCGGCGAGCGCCTGCGCCGTCGCCTCGCCCGCGAGCTCGAGGGCTTTCGCATCGAGGACCTGCGCCTCGCCTTCGCCAGCGTCGCCACCGAACTCGGCACGGGCCACGAGGTCTGGCTGTCCCGGGGTCCTCTGGTCGAGGCGGTGCGGGCCTCCTACGCCATCCCCGGCATCTTCCCGCCGGTCGCCCTCGACGGGCGCCTTCTGATGGACGGGACGCTGGTCAACCCCGTGCCGGTGCGTCTCGCCCGCGAACTCGGGGCCGACCTCGTGATCTGCGTGAACCTCGCCTGCGAGACGCGCGCGCCCGCGCGCGTGATCCGGCCGGAGCGGGACGCCGCGATGCTCGGCGAGGCCGACGAGCCAGTCGAGCGGGCGATCGAGCAGACGCTGGAGGCCACCGTGCGCCGCCGCGGCCGCTGGGGCCTCTTGAGTGGAGCGAGCCGACGCCTGATGGGTCAGCGCTTCCTGGGCCGCCGCGGCCATCCGGCACCGGCGCAGGCCGCCGGCCGGCCGAGCCCGGGCGTCGCCCGCGTCATGCTCGACGCGTTCAACATCACCCAGGACCGGATCTCACGGGCGCGGCTCGCCAGCGAACCGCCGGATGTCGCGATCCGGCCGCTGCTCGCCGAGTTCGGGCAATTCGAATTCCATCGCGCCGCCGACGGGATCGCTCTCGGCCGTCAGGCGGTGCGATCGGCGCTGCCGGAGATCCGGCGCATGATGGAGGGCGCGGCGGCGCGCAGTTGAGCCGCCGCGACGGATTCAGGCGCCGGGGCAGACGCGGGGTCGGAGCCGCGTCAGGCCATCGTGATGTAGTCGCGCATCGCCCGATGCTCGGCCTCGACGGTGGCGATGCGCTGCTTCACCACGTCGCCGATCGAGACGACGCCGACGAGGCGCCCGTCCTCCACCACCGGCAGGTGGCGGAAACGGCCCTCCGTCATCGTCTCCATCACGTCCTCGATGCTGGCACGCCGGGTGCAGGTCACGACCTTCTCGGTCATGTAATGCGCCACAGGCCGGTCGAGGGCAGATGCCCCGTCGCTGGCCAGGGCCCGCATCACGTCGCGCTCGGACAGGATGCCGATCACGCGACCTCCGGCATCGCCGACCACGAGGGCACCGATCCGCTTCTCGGCCAAAAGATGGATCGCCTCGTCGACGGTGCGATGCGGGGGCACTGTGACCACCGAGCCGCCTTTCTCTGCCAGGATACGCGCAACGGTCATGAAGTCTCCTCCCTGGATGACGGCACCGTCAGCCCGCGGTGCGGACGGATGCGGCCGGGTTGGCCCCGGCTCTCGGAGGCGAGTGTGTGGCGCCCCGGCCGCGCTGGCAAGCGTTCGACGCTGCACTATTGCTCGGGAAAGGATGAAATCGGAAGAAAAGTTCACTTCTCACCTGCAAGTGTCGGCGGAAGCGCCTCATCGCTCTCTCGATTGTACTGTCCCGATGCGACGGAGCGGATGTGAATGGAACTCCGCCCGATCGGGACCGTGGACCGGATCGAGGGCGCGCCGGTTGCGGCCGTCAGCATGGACGGTACCGCGGGTCGCAACAAAAAAGCCGATCCCGAGGCAGCGCCCTCGGGACCGGCTCGGACTGTTGTCGTGCGGCGTCGCGCGGTGGCGCTCAGCGGCCCTCGGCCTGGCGGCGGGTGATCAGGGTGCGGTTCGGCTGAGCCTCGCCCTTATCCTGAAGGAACGGCACGACGATGCGCAGCCAACCGCGGGTTTCCTTGCCGCCGTAATTGCGCTCGGCGACGTCGCGGGTGACGTAGCCCTGCACGTTCATGAAGCCGAAATTGTAGCCGACGAGACCGCCCACCGCGATCTGGCCCTGCTGCCGATAGCCGACCACGTTGGTCTTGAGATCGGTCGAGCCGAAGGCGACCGGGCCGACCTGCCACTTGCCGAACTTCTTCGTCAGCGTGACGTCGAGATTGAGGTAGTCGGGATAGAGCACGCCGTTGGGCGAGCGCGTTTCCAGCATGTGGCCGTAGAGCAGGTTGGCGGTGATCGCCCAATCGTTGGCGGCGTAGGTGATCGCGAAACGGTGGCTCAGCGAGGCCGATTGGGTCAGGAACCGGGTCTCCCAGGGAAGATAGCCGCCGAGGAGGTAGCTGACGCCGACGCCGTCGCCGAGGTCCCAGGCGAGCTGGCCCGCGAGCAGCGGCTGGCCCCAGCCGCTGTTATACGGCGCGCCGCGCACGCTGGAGGCGGCGATGGGTGCCACGAAGACGAACTGCACCTGTCCCCCGAGAACGGAGAAGGGGGTCGCCCAGAGCAGGGTCGGCAGGTTGACGTTGCTCTCGGAATTGAGCGGAGCGGTCTCGCGTACGCCGAAGCTCGACAAGTTCACGGCGTAGAAGCCCTTGGGGAACGGCGCTCCGAACGGAACGCCGATGGTCTGGCCGGGCTGCGCAGCGGAGGCGGCATGGGCGGCTGTACCGCCGAGGCCCCACGCGCCGGATAGGGCAAGCCCGAGACGGGCGATGACGGCTGCTCGATGTTTCACCGGGTTCCACTCTCCATCAGGAACGAGGCGATCATCTGCAAAATTTTCTTAATCCGCGCTCGTTCACATAACCGACGGACGAGTGGCGGCGTTTATTGCCGCCTTCATTTCAAAGAAACCGCCACGTGGCAGCAATGACACAGGCTGCTTCGGCCGACCCGGCAAGCGACCGAGACGAGGCCGTCGACCGGCCCGGCTTAATGGGTGCACGGGGCCGCAGCGGGGGCGCCTCGGGCGGTTCTACCCGCGCCGCCCGGCGCTGCCTCGCTCCATCAGCGGCAGGAGGAAGAAGCCCGCGGCGAAGCCGCCGAGATGCGCGTCCCAGGCGATCGGCCCCTCGCTGCCTCCGAGCGGCAGGGCGAGGACGCCGAACAGCAGGTTGGTGACGAACCAGACCGCGAGGAACAGAACCGCCGGCCGGTTGCGCAGCAATTCGGGAATGGTCTGAAGCCGCGGCCGCGGCGGCAGCTGCCAGGGCGCCCCGGCCGCGAAGGGCGCCGGAGGCTGGAACACGAAGCGGGCCGCCGCCGCCATCAGGGCCGAGATGCCGGCCGAGGCGCCGACGAGCGGCATCAGGCTGTAGGGATCGACGAGGAGGTGGGCGACCGCTCCCACCACGATGCCCGCGAGCGCCAGCAAGCCGTAGCGCAGGGCGCCGTAGCGGCGCGCGACCGGAGTGCCGAAGACGGCGAGCCACACCGCGTTGAAGATCAGGTGCACCCAGGAGCCGTGAAGCAGGGCGTAGGTGACGCCGGTCCAGGGCATCGCCGACGGGTCGGCGACGAGATAGCGGGCGAATTCCTGCCGTGCCGAGGCCATCTCGGGCCCGCCCGCCCCCTCCCCCGCCGCCCGGATGATCGCGGCCGCGGAGGTGGGATCGAAGGCGGCGGTCCAGCGGGCCGGGATAAAGGCGAGATCGAGCAGCACCGAGAGGTCGGTCACATCCGGCAGCACGCTGCGGAGGACGTGTATTCCGGCCAGCACCGCGATCGAGACGGTGACGATTCCCGGCAGGTTGAAGACGGGCACGCGGCCCTGGCGCGGCAGATCGGGAGAGGCATCCATGCTGCACCATGGCGGCGGGACGTGCGGCGCCGCAAGGTCCAATCGGCGCGGGGCCGGCGCGCGATCGCTCAATTGCCGGCGAATTCGTCCACCGCTCGTTAAGGTTAAGGATGGGTTGCGCGAGCGCCACCGTACGGGACGGCATAGGGTGTGCGGACGATCACCACGAACGGCGCGTGAGGACGCTTTTCGTGCCGGACCGATCAAAGACAGGGCCCATCCGGACCCGGGCCGTACCGATACGGAACACCATGAAGCATCCGACCAGCCGTCAGCTTCACGCCTACTGGGACCGGCTGCGCGGAGAGCGGGCCGCGCCGGAGCGGGGCGAGATCGAACCGGGCGAGATCCGCAACCTGCTCGCCGACAGCTTCATCCTGGAAACCGATCCGGCGCGACGCACGAGCGCGGTGCGCCTCGCGGGCACCCGCCTGTGCGCCCTGTTCGGGCGCGAATTGCGGGGCAGCGCCTTCGTCGATCTGTGGGGCGAGCGGTCCCAGCCCTTCACCGACCCCTGGCGGCTCATCGAGACGGTCGCCTGCGACACGGTGGGCGTCGTGGCGGGCCTGACGGGCGCCACGGCCCGGGACGAGACCCTCGACCTCGAATTGCTGCTCTTGCCGCTGCGCCACCGCGGCAAGACGCAGGCGCGCATCCTCGGCTCCCTGAGCCCGCATTGCATCCCACCATGGCTCGGCAGCCGGCCGATCCTGCGCGTCGAGACCGTGTCCCTGCGGGTGCTCGAGACGGCGGCGCACGAGCCGGCGGCGATGCGGTCCTTCGTGGAGGCATTGCCCGAGCCGGCCAATGATGCCCGCCCCGTCCGCTTCGGCCACCTGCTGGTTCACGAAGGCGGCCGCGGCAACGCCTGATCTTTCCCCGCCGGGACGCCCTGCCGGCGGGCGCCCCGATCGATGAGAAGGGAGCACCCGCGCAAGTCGCGGCGGCGTCGACCGAGGGCGGCGGAAACAGGGCCGACCCGCGGTGAGCCGCGGACGGTCCAAGGCGCTCCGATCCTCCGTGGCCGGGCTTCAGGCACCTCTCCACGGGGAGAGCCTGTCGTCGGTCCGCTGGGCCGGATCGTCCGGCGTGCAGCCGACCGGCGTCGGCCGACATTACCTCGTATCGTTTTCATGTCCGCCGGCAGTTCATCTTCGACGTGCAGGCAAGCCTTTTGTAACCGTGGCGCGGCTAGTGATTCGATCGGGACATCGAGACTGCCGAGCTGACATGACTGAGCTTTCCCGCCCCGGGACGGCCACCTCTCTACCGGATTACGCCGCCGAACAGCGTCGGCACCAGCGGGTGCGCGCGACTCTGCTCGGCCGCTACATGCTGGCCGACCGGCGGGAATATCCCTGCCAGACCGTGGACATGTCCCCCGGCGGCGTCCGCCTGACCTGCGCCGTGATCGGTGCGCTCGGCGAGCGCGTGGTCCTGTATCTCGAACAGATCGGCCGGCTGGAGGGCATGATCGTACGCCATCCGCCGCGGGGCTTCGCGATGCGGATCAACGCGACGCCGCGCAAGCGTGACAAGATCGCCTCTCAGCTGATGTGGCTCGCCAACCGGGAGAGCCTCGGCCTGCCGGAGGGTCGGACCAACGAGCGCCTCGTGCCGAACCAGCCCGGCGTGACCCTGCGCCTGGAGAGCGGCCGGTTCATCGCCGCCCGGATCATCGACATCTCGATGTCCGGCGTGGCGCTGGCGACCGCCACCTCCCCGCCGATCGGCACGCATATCATGGTCGGGTCCACTCCCGGGCGGGTGGTGCGCTACTTCGAAGGCGGCATCGGCGCGCAGTTCATGCTGCCGATCTCCCCCGACCGCTTCCACGAGGGCATCACGCTCTGACGTCGATGCGCGGGCGCCGCCGCGATGCGGCCGCCCGATAGCCGGCGCCCACGGCCCGGTCCGCGGCCTCGACCGCACCGTCTTCGCTCATCGACGCGGGACATCCGGTCCGGCACCGGACGACGTCGCCGCCGTGTTCGCCGGCCCGGGCACCGCTGTTCAGCCATCCTCGCGATCCCATCGCGCCGCGAGTGCGCGGCGGGTCGGCATCTGAACGGCCCGCCGCCAGCACGTTGAGGCCGGGTCCGTCGGCTCAAGGACGATCCCCGGACGCCGGTCAGCGTCGCTCCGGCGCGGCGCAGCGATCTCTGGGATTTCCTGAAAGCGAGCTCTCGAGAGAACGTGTCCGGACGACCCTCAGGGTTTCCAGTCCCCTAACGGGTTCCCTCCGATTCGCCGCAGATCCGTGAGCCGCAATTCGCCCTCGCGCAGGGGCGGATCGTTGCCGGGGCGAATCGATAAAATTGCGCGGATCGGCTTCAGCGCGGCGGAGGGGGTGCGGCGACATCCTGGCCAGGTTCGAAGGAAACGCCGCGATGCGCATCACCGGAACGGGTCATCTCAAGACGGGGCTCCAGATCGGGCTCCTGATGCTGGGCGTCTGCGTCAGCCTCCTCGGTGCTGGCGCCCGGGCCCAGACCGCGACCCAGACGATGGCCGCGCTCCCCGCGCCGGGGGCCGGTCTCACCCCCGGAGCCGAGGCCCGGCCGATCCTGGCCTGGACCGAGTTCTGCCAGTCCTATCCGGCCGAATGCGCCTTCGATCGGGCCGAGCCCGCCCGGATCGCGCTGACCCCCGCGATCTGGTCGACGATCGTCTCGATCAACCGCCGGGTGAACCGGACGATCGACCCCGTCACCGATCAGGAGCATTGGGGCCGGGCCGACCGCTGGGATCTCGCCGAGGACGGACGCGGCGACTGCGAGGACTTCCAGCTTCTCAAGCGCAAGCTGCTGGCCGCGGCGGGCCTGCCGCGCCGGGCGATGCGGATGACGGTGGTGATCGATGAAAAAGGCGAGGGCCATGCCGTGCTGACCCTGATCACCGACCGCGGCGACTACATCCTCGACAACAAGACCAACGCGGTGCTGACCTGGGCCCAGACCGGCTACGTCTTCATCAAGCGCGAGGGGCAGGACGCCTTGGCATGGGTTTCGCTGGGCGGAGCCAGCTCGCCCGTCACCACGGCGAACCGCTGAACGCGGCGTGCTTCACGGATCGGTGTCGCGCGGCCGGCGGAAACTCGGTAGGGATGGGCGTGCGGTGTGGCCGGATTGCCAGCCCGAGCGAGGTTGTTCCGGCCCGGCACGGAGAAGCGGCAATCCGCCTTCATCCTTCCTTCACTTTCGTATTGAGCCGGGCGCCGGCCCGTGCAAGCTTCGCCGGGAAACAAGGGGCTGCGGGACGGTCGGCCATGCGGTACGCGGTGCTTCGGGGCGGCGGCAATGGATCGGCGTTCCCCCGCGCGGACGTGAAACGGCGCCTCGGCCGGGTAGCCCATCTATCCCTCGTCGGCGCGACCCTGCTGCTCGGCGGTGCCGCGGCCCCGATCCAGCCGAGCCAAGCGCGCAGCGCCGCCGGCCTGCCCGAGGCGGGCACCGTCGCCGATCCCGGCGCCCCCGCCCGGCCCGTCGCCGCCTGGAACGATTTCTGCGCCCGCTACCCGGCCGAATGCACGGTCGATCCCGGAGAGCCGGCCGTCGTCACCCTGACGCCCGCGACCTGGCACACGCTGACCACCGTGAATCGCCGGGTCAACGCCCGCATCAAACCGATCACCGACATGGCGCATTGGGGCGTCGTCGACCGCTGGGACTTTCCCGATGACGGCTTCGGCGACTGCGAGGACATCCAGCTCCTCAAGCGCCGGATGCTGGTGGAGCGACGCCTGCCCCGCCGGGCGCTGCGGATGACGGTGGTGATCGACGAGATCGGCGAGGGTCACGCGGTGCTGATGGTGCGCACCGACCGGGGCGACCTGATTCTCGACAACAAGACCAATGCGGTGCTGCCCTGGCAGCGCACCGGCTACAGCTTCGTCAAGCGCGAAGGGCAGGACGGCAAGGCCTGGGTCAGCCTCAACAACGACGCCTCGCCCGCCACAACGGCCAATCGCTGATCCGGATCGTGGTTCGGGCGTTGAAGGGCATGCTTCCGCCGAAACCCGAAACCGTCCCGGTCCGCCCGGCCGCCCGCCGGATACCCGCTGCCCGGGCCGGATCCCCCTTCCACGGCGGCGTCCCACGATGACCGCTGCCCCTGCCCCCTCCGCTGCGCCGCAGCCTGCCGCAGAGCCCGACCGCCTCGCGATACTGCCGCTGCCCGCGCTCCTCATGCAGCAGGGAGCGGCCGGGCCGGTGATCAGGTCGGTCAACCCCGCCCTGCTGACGCTGACCGGGTTCGGTGAGACCGAGCTCGTCGGGCAGGCGCTCGAGGTTCTTGCCTGCCATCACGGTGATCATGCCGGCTGGGGCGCCCTGCGAGAGGCACTGGCCCGAGGCGAAGCGGGGCGCTTCGAATTGCTGTTCGTCCGCAGTGGCGGTGCCTCGTTCTGGGGCGAGATCCATCTCGCCGCCCTGCCCAGCGCCGGTGATGCCGCCCGCTTTCTCGGCCAGATCATCGACGTGACGCGGCGGCGGGACGCGGAGGATGCCCTCGCCCTGTCACGGCAGCGTGAGGCGCTCGGGCTTCTGACGAACAGCGTAGCGCACGAGTTCAACAACTTCCTGCAGATCCTGATCGGCTACATCGACGGGCTGAAGCGGCGCCTCGGCGAGCGGCCCGAGCCCTTCATCCAGCGGGCGATCACCCGCTCCACCGAGGCGTCGGAACGGGCCGCCGTGCTGACCCGTCAGCTCCTCGCCCATTCCCGGCGAATCGCACCCGACCTGCGCCCGGTCGATCTCGGCGCGGCGGTGCAGGCGAGCCTCGACCGGCTGCGCCCGATCCTGCCCCCGGGGATCGAGCTCGAACTGTCGATACCCGACGGTCTGCCGCCGGCCCTGTGCAATCCGGTCCAGCTCGAACTGGCGCTCGGCCACATCCTGGCCAATGCCTGCGAGGCGATGGCCGGACGGGGCCGTGCCCGCGTGGCGCTGTTCGCGGTCGAGCCCGGTGACCGCTCGTTGCAGCGCCCCGAGGCCGGTGCCGTCGGCCTCACGGTGTCGGATACCGGTCACGGGCTGTCGCCGGAGATGCTGTCGCGGGCACTCGCCCCCTTCGCCACGACCCGCGAATCCGGACGGGGCGCCGGGCTCGCCATCGTTCACGGCTTGATGAAGCGGCAGAACGGCACGATCTCGATCGAAAGTCGGCCCGGCGAGGGCGCGACCGTGCGACTTGTCTTCCCCGCCGCACGCTGATCGTTTCCGGGGAGCGCGGCACCTCCGGTGACCTTGGCGGAGAAAAAATCCGCCGCACCGTCAAAAAAGTGGAGCTTGAGCGGGACTAAAAACCCGCGCCGAACGTCCCCATCTAATGAAGGGGCATTCCGCCCCTTTTGTGGACCGAGGTGTTTCGATGGCTTCCTCTCCCGCGCCCCGGCGGCGCGTCGTCACCCTTCTCGCGCTCGCGGCTTCGCTCGCCCTGGCGGCGCCCGCCGTCGATGCACGGCCGGGCGGCGGCGGCGGTATGGGCTCGCGCGGCTCGAAGACCTTCAGCGCGCCCCCTTCCACCCCGACCTCGCCGGGGGCGATGGCGCCGATCCAGCGCTCGCAGACGAGCCCCAGCCCCGGCTTCAACAATCCCGGCATGGCGGCGCAGAACCGAGGTTCGCGCTTCGGCGGCGGCTTTCTCGGCGGTATGCTCGGCGCGGGCCTGATCGGTGCCCTGCTCGGGGCCGGCCTGTCCGGTGGCCTCGGCGGCATCGGCTCGTTCATCGGCCTGATCTTCCAGATCGGCCTGATCGCCCTGCTCGTGATGCTGGCGGTGCGCTTCTTCCGCCGCCGCTCGGAGGGCAATCAGCCTGCCATGGCCGGCAACACGCCCCATGCGCGCTCCGGCCTGCCGCCGCAGGGCGGCCTGCAGGGTGGACCGAACGCGGGCATGAACCCGATGGGTGGCAGCTACGGCGGCGGCGCCCGTCCGCAGCCGGTGCAGGTTCAGCCGGACGATTTCCAGGCCTTCGAGCGCTCGCTGCAGGAGATCCAAGGCGCCTACGGCCGTGAGGACGTCGCTGCCCTTCGCCGTCTCGCGACGCCGGAGATGGTCGGCTACTTCGAGGAAGACCTGCGCGCCAACGCCGCCCGCGGCGTGGTCAACCGGATCTCGGACGTGAAGCTGCTCCAGGGCGACCTGTCCGAGGCGTGGCGCGAGGGTCCGGTGGAGTTCGCCACCGTCGCCATGCGCTTCTCGCTGCGCGACGAGGTGTTCGAGCGCTCCACCAACCGCCACGTCGAGAACGGCCCGCAGGAGGCCAAGGAGTTCTGGACCTTCGTGCGCGAGCCCGGCGGCCCCTGGCTGCTCTCGGCGATCCAGCAGGGCCGCTGAGCGGTCTTAGCCTCTCTCAACAGAAAAGGGCGTCCGGCGAGAGCCGGGCGCCCTTTTTTTACGTCCGGCCGACGCTGAGCGCGTCGCCCCATCACTCCGTCAGCGAGCGCGCCTCTTCCGGCAGCATGATCGGGATGCCGTCACGGATCGGGTAGGCCAGCTTGGCGGAGCGGCTGATCAGCTCCTCGCGGGCTGAGTCGTATTCCAGCGGCTCCTTGGTCAGCGGGCAGACGAGGAGTTCCAGCAGGCGGGGATCGACCCGGGTCGCTTCGACGGGCGGGGTAGAGGTATCGGCCATGTTTCCTGTCACTTCCGGTAGGCTCGCCCGCGGTCGGCAGAGGGGACCGCGGGACGCAGAAACTCATTGCAGCGTCGGTTCAGCTCCGCTGGCACGCACCAGCTCCATCTCGGTCACGGCGATCAGCACCTCGGCCCGCGTCTTGAGATCGGGGGCTTCCAGCATCGCCTGCTTCTCGCGCACGCCGAACGGGCTCATCATGCAGAGTGCGTTGACCAGCGCCTCGTTCGGCGCCTCCTCGATGCCGGCCCAATCGACCTGAAGCTCGTTGGCCTCGATGAAGTTGCGCAGGGCCCGCAGCACCCCCTCGCGATCAACGGCCTCCTCGCCGGCCCGCGCCTCGAAATCCTGGGCGAAGCTTTCGTAGGACACTTGGCAGCGGCGGTAGGCGGTGGTGACGGCGAGCTCGCTCTCGACCCGGAAGCGGCTGATGCCGGTGAGCGAGATCAGGTAGCGTCCGTCGCCGGTCTCGGCGAACTGACTGATCCGCCCGGCACAGCCGACCCGGTAGAGCCGGGGGCTGAGCGGTGAGCCGCCGCCCTCGGCATCGGGCTGGATCATGCCGATGATCCGCTCGGAGCGCAGCGCGTCGTCCACCATGGCGAGGTAGCGCGGCTCGAAGATGTTGAGCGGCATCTGTCCCCGCGGCAGCAGCAACGCACCGGGCAGCGGGAAGACCGGAATGATGGCGGGGCACTCCGCCGGCGACTTGCAGCTCGGCTGAGGGCTCATGCGCGGCTTTCCTTCTGCGGGAAGGGGTGCGGGCCGCCCCGTCCGGAGGCTTCGCTCGCCGTAACGCTCCCGTGAGGATTCTGCCTCACGAGAACAGCAGCGTCGAGAGTTGCCGGCGCCCGCGGATCGCGGCCGGGTCCATCAGGCCCCAGGCCTCGAAGAACTGAAGCAGCTGCTTGCGCGCCGCGTCCTCGTTCCAGTTCCGGTCGGCCCGGGCGATGGCGACGAGTTGGTCGACCGCCTCGTCGCGCTTGCCGGCGGCGTTGAGACCCAGCGCCAGGTCGAACCGGGCCTGAAAGTCGTTTCCGTCGGCCTCGATCCGCTTCTGCAAGCCGGCGAGGTCGCCCAGGCTCTCGGCCTGGTCGGCGAGTTCGAGCGCCGCGCGCACGCCCGCGAGCAGGGGATCGTCGGCCTTGGCCGGCGGCACCATGGCGAGCACCTGGCGGGCGTTCTCGATCTCCCCGAGCTCGATCTGGGTCTTGGCCAGCCCGGCGATGGCCTTGAGGTTTTCCGGCTCCTCGCGCAGCACCGCGGCATAGAGTTCGGAGGCCGACGCGAGATCGCCGGCCGAAGCGACCGCGGCGGCCTCTTCGAGCACTTGGTCGATCTCGGAGGGACCGGCGAGGCGATCGACGAAGGCGCGCACCTCGGATTCCGGCACCGCGCCCATGAAGGCATCGACCGGGCGGCCGCGATCGATCGCGATCACGGCGGGGATCGATTGCAGGCCGAGCTGCTGGCCGATCTGCTGCCAGACGCCCGGATGCTCGTCGATGTTGAGCTTGGCGAGCTTCACCCGTCCGCCCGCGGCCCGCACCACCTTCTCGAGGATCGGCGTGAGCTGCTTGCACGGGCCGCACCAGGGCGCCCAGAAATCGACGATCACCGGCTGGTTCATCGATTCGGCGATGACGTCCTGCCGGAAGCCCGCCGTGGTGGTGTCCGTGATGAGGCCGTCGGCGGGGGCGCCGGCGGCGGCGTTGGCTTCGAGCATGGAGCCCTCGAACAATCACAAAAACGCAGTTCGGTCTGCCGCGCGGGTTTGCAGCGCACGGCGCCCGTTACATGGGGCCTTGCGGCGCACCTGACCAGACGTTTTCGCGGCCCCCGGGAACGAATCCCGCTCAGGGTCTGGCCGGGCCGGCCGGGGCCTCCTTTGAGGCGTCCTTGTCCCCCTCCTTGCCGGGCTCGGCGCCGGGTTTCGCATCGGTAACGAACACGCCCGCATAGGTCTTGCCCTGCGAGGTCGCCTCGCAGGCGATCATGGTCTTGCCGGGCTCGGGGCGCGAGAACTTGCAGGCACCGACCGCGGGGGCGGGGCTGCGGACGATGCCCTCCTTGTTCTTCATGCCCGGCACCACGAGGCTGATCGGCTGGAGCTGCTCGGTCTCCTCGGTCTGCTCGTGCTGCGCTCCCGACCCGCTGAAGCTCAGCGACTGTCCGTCCCAGGCGGCGAAATCGAAGGTGGTGCGCCCGCGCGAGACCGTGTTGACGAGCTGTTCCTTGCAGTTCTGGGTGATGTCGAGGCCGCCGATGACCAGCCGCTCGCACCGGCCGGTCATCGTCACCTCGGCCTGCTGAGCCGAGGCCGGCGCTGCGGCGAGCAGGCCGAGGAGCGCGAGAAGCGGGGCGCGCGAACGGGTCGTCATGGCGTAATGTTCCTCCTGAACGGCCCTGCCGGCCGCTTGTCGCGATGGATATTTCCTGCGGGCCGTCCGGGTTCAACTGCCGAAGCGCAGGGCGCGATCGTTGGGCGCACCGAAGTGAAGCTCGGGCCCGAGCGGCACGATCCCCGTCGGATTGATGCCGGCGTGGCTGCCGTAATAGTGGCGCTTGATCTGATCGAGGTTCACGGTCCCGGCCACGCCCGGCAGGGCGTAGAGGTCGCGCAGGTAGTTCGACAGGTTGGGGTAATCGTCGATCCGGCGCCGGTTGCACTTGAAGTGCCCGACATAGACCGCATCGAACCGCACCAGGGTGGTGAACAGTCGAATGTCGGCCTCGGTCAGGGACGATCCGCAGAGGTAGCGCTGCCGGTCGAGCCTGTCCTCGAGCGCGTCGAGCTCGGCGAAGAGGGCGGTGAAGGCCTCCTCGTAGGCGGCCTGCGTGGTGGCGAAGCCCGCCTTGTAGACGCCGTTGTTGACCCGGTCGTAGACGCGCGCGTTGATCGCATCGATCTCGCCGCGAAGAGCCTCCGGGTAGAGATCCGGCCCGGGCGCGTCGAAGGCGCCGTTCAGCATCCGGATGATCTCGGCCGATTCGTTCGAGACGATGGTCTCGCGCCGCTTGTCCCACAGCACCGGGACGGTGACGCGGCCGGAATAGTCGGGCTTGGCACGGACATAGATCTCGTAGAGCCGCCGGGCACCGAACAGCGGATCGGCCGTCGAACCCGCTACGCCACCCTCCTCCTCGGCCTCAAAGACCCAGCCCTCCTCGCGCATGTAGGGCGAGACCACGGAGACGGTGATCGCCTCCTCGAGATTCTTCAGCTGGCGCACGATCAGGGTGCGGTGGGCCCAAGGGCAGGCCAGCGCGACGATGAGGTGATAGCGCCCCGCCTCGGCCTCGAACCCGCCCTCGCCCGAGGGGCCGGGCGTGCCATCGGGTGTCACCCAGTTGCGGAAGGCAGCGGCCGAGCGCTCGAAGCGCCCGCCGGATTTGGACGTGTCGTAGCCCTTGTCGTGCCACTCGCCCTCGACCAGCAACCCCATCCCGAACGGTCCTCATCGCGTTGCGCACGGGGTGAGATGGGAGGACCGGCCGCCGGGGGAAGCCTGCACCCGGGATCTTGTGGGCGGATCTCGGGTGTCCCATGCGCGGTTCCGGGCTGGTGGCCGGGACCCGCATGTTCCAGATAAGCCGCCAGTTGCCGACACCGCTCCCGGAGCCCGCCGATGTCCGCCCGCCTGTTCGAGCCCCTGCGCCTGGACGACCTGGAGCTCGAGAACCGCATCATCATCGCGCCGATGTGTCAGTACTCGGCGCTGGCAGGCGCGGCGACCGACTGGCACCTGATGCATCTCGGCCAGCTCGCGCAGTCGGGTGCGGGCCTCCTCACCCTGGAGGCGACGGCGATCTCGCCCGAGGCACGGATCTCGCCCGGCGATCTCGGCCTCTACGACGACGCCACCGAGCGGGCGCTCGCCCGCGTACTCGACGCGGTGCGCGGCTACGCGCCGATTCCCGTCGCGATCCAGATCAACCATGCCGGCCGCAAGGCGTCGAGCCGTGCCCCTTGGGAGGGCGGCGCGCAGATCGCCCCGGAAGCCGCCGACGGCTGGCTCACCGAGGCGCCCTCGGCGATTCCCCACGCGCAGGGCGAGGTGCCGCCGCACGCCCTTGACGCGGAGGGTCTGAAGCGGGTGCGCGAGGGCTTCGTCGCCACGGCGAGGCGCGCCATGCGGCTCGGCATCGACGCCGTCGAGCTGCACGGCGCCCACGGATACCTGCTGCACCAATTCCTGTCGCCGCTGTCCAACCACCGGGAGGACCAGTACGGCGGCAGCCTTGAGAACCGGATGCGGTTTCCGCTCGAATGCTTCGAGGCGGTGCGCGAGGCCGTGCCGGCGGGCAAGCCGGTCTGGATGCGCGTCTCGGCGACGGACTGGGTCGAGGAGGGCTGGGACCTCGACCAGACGATCGAACTCGCCCGCGCCCTCAAACGCCGCGGCGCGGCCGCCCTCCACGTCTCCACCGGCGGCCTGTCGACGGCGCAGAAGATCCCCGTCGGACCGGGCTATCAGGTGCCCTTCGCCGAGCGGGTGAAGGCGGAGACCGGCCTCACCACCATCGCGGTCGGCCTCATCACCGAGCCGCGTCAGGCCGAAGCGATCCTGGCGGAGGGCAAGGCCGACGCGGTCTCGCTCGCCCGCGCCCTCCTCTACGATCCCCGCTGGCCCTGGCACGCCGCCGCCGAACTCGGCGCGCAGGTGCGGGCGCCCAAGCAGTACTGGCGCAGCCAGCCGCACCAGTACAAGGACCTGTTCAAGAGTGCCGCCTTCGGGCAGCGATAGCGCCTGCGCCGCGCATCCGTCCGCCCGACGACCGCGCGTCCCGAGATGCGGAGCCCCGGAAGGATCCTCCGGTTCCCGCGCGGATCCCCGGAGCAACCTTCGACGGCCTCGCGGCCTCTGAGGATGATGGCGCGGATGGGAAGGCGTTGCCTTTCCGTCCGTCCTTCTACTTCCCCACCGCGCCCACCAGCGGCCCGAGCGGGCGGCTGAGGTCGGAGCGGCCGAGCCCGGGGGCGTAGAGGCTCGACACGCTGCCGTCGAGGAACAGCGCGTTGCGGCAGCCGAGGCTGTCCTTGAACAGGCGGGCGAAGGCACCGAAGGTCACCGGGCGCTCCGAGATCGCGAACACGGCCACGCGCCCGCCCTCGCGCACGCCGACGCCGTTGCGGATCTTCTGGCTCGGGCCGTCGGCCGAGATCTTCGGGTGGATCTTGCCCTCGATCACCAGCATCGGCCCCGATTGCGTGGCGAAGTCCGGCGCCGCCTTGGCGCGCAGGTAGCGGCTGGTGTCGAGCACCCCGGCGCGGTCGCCCTTCACGTAGAAGACGCCATTCGGCTTGAGGTGGAAGTTGCCCGGCCCGTTCGCGGTCGAGACGCCCTTCATCTCGCGCCCGTCCTCGACATAGAGCCCGACCGGGGCCTGGCCCTTGTCGTACATGCCGGCATTCATCGCGAAGCTGAGGCCCCGACCCTGCCGGTCGGCGAGGCTCGACAGCGAGCCGTAGGGCAGTCCGTCCGCGCCGAGCCAGAACAGCCGCACACGCTCGCGACGCAGGTCGATCGTGCAGACCGTGTAGGGCTGCCCCTCGAACTCGACCGCCTGGCACGGTCCCCTGGCCGCGGCGGCAGCCGGTTGCGCCCGGACCAGACCGGCAGCGGGCGGGCCGAGGACCGCGAAGAGCGCAGCGAAGAGGGCGGGGACGAGAACGGCGAGGCGGCGGGTCACGGAAAGGGCGGTTCCTGTCTGGCGGCCGCCTGTCGACGCAGGCTCGACCGTATGCGCCCTCCTCGCGCGAAAGCATAGCAGCATTCAAGCGGCCATCCTGCCCGCGCCGTCCCCTCTCCCCGCCGCGACGGTTTCAGGACCAGAGGTCGCAGGGACCGAATTTTCGCGCCGGACGTTCAAAGCGAACGGGGGGTTGGCGAAGTTCTCTCTCGGGTGGAGACGATCTGATGAAAAGGGTTGTTCTGGCATCGGCCGCCATGGTGGGCGCGCTGATGATGATCCCGGCGACCGCCGATGCCCGCCCCGGCTTCGGTGGCTTCCATGGCGGCGGCGGTTTCCGTGGCGGTGGATTCGGCGGCGGCTTCCGCGGCGGCGGTTTCGGCGGTCCTCGCTTCGGCGGCGGCTTCGGAGGCCCGCGCTTCGGCGGCGGTTTCGCCGGCCGGGGCGGCTTCTACCGCGGGGCCGGCTTCGGCGGCTGGCGCGGCGGCTACGGCGGCTGGCGCGGTGGCTATGGCGGCTGGGGCTATCGGCGCGGCTACGGCTGGGGCGGTGTCGGCCTCGGACTCGGGCTCGGCCTCGCCGCGGGGAGCCTCTACGGCGCCTATGGCTATCCCTACGGCTACGGCGGCTGGGGTGGCCCCTACGGCTACACCACCGTCGGTTACGACCCGTACTACAGCAGCGGCTGCTACACCGTCCCGCGCCTGACATGGACGCCCTACGGCTACCGCCGCGTCCTGGTCGAGCGCTGCTACTGATCGGCGAGACAGCCCGACACGACGAGGGGCCGCACGCGGCCTCTCCTCCCTCCTCTCTTACCGTGCCGCTCAGCGCCGCCTCGCCTCGTCCCGCCGCATCGGCATGGCGTCGATGGTCGAGAACAGGCGCTGCGGCGGAATAGGCTCCTCCGAGGTGAGCTTGGCGCCGCCGTCCTTGCCGACGAGAACCGCCCGGAAGGCATCGCCTGGGAGACCGAGACGCCGCCGCAGGGCCACCGCGTCGGCGCCCTGCCCCACCGCCTCGACCGTCACGAGATCGCGCTCCGACGCGCCCGCCCGTGCCGAGGCAAGGGCTTGCCGCTGCGCCGCGAGGCGGAAATCGCCGGTATCGCCCGCGGCCAGCACCAGCACCCGCGACTTCCAGCGGTAACCCGCCAGCGGATCGCTCCCCACCGCCCCGGCGGGACCGGCCATCGCCAGCAGACCGACCGTCAGAGCCGCCCTACGCCACCCCATCCCCGACCTCCGCACATCGCTGCCTCGCATTGCCGGAACCAGCGCGCGACCCATCTGCCCGGTTCCAGCTTGAACAACGCCGGAGCGCTCCATGGCAGTCGTCAACCGTCGGATCGTGCTGGCCGCGCGCCCGCACGGTGAGCCGAAACCCGAACATTTCCGCCTCGAAGAGGGGCGCACCCCCGTTCCCAAGGCGGGAGAGGTTCTGCTGCGGACCCGCTGGCTCTCCCTCGATCCCTACATGCGCGGGCGGATGAGCGCGGCGAAATCCTACGCCAAGCCGGTCGAGCTCGGCGATACCATGGTCGGCCAGACGGTGAGCGAGGTGGTCGCTTCGGAGAATCCGGCCTTCGCCGAGGGCGATCTCGTGCTGAGCAACTCCGGCTGGCAGGAATTCGCGATCTCGGACGGGCGGGATCTGCGCCGTCTGGATCCTGCGGACGGGCCACCGAGCCAGTTCCTCGGCATCCTCGGCATGCCTGGCATGACCGCCTATACCGGTCTCCTCGAGATCGGACGGCCCCGTCCGGGCGAGACCGTCGTGGTGGCCGCCGCCGCCGGACCGGTCGGCTCCCTCGTCGGCCAGATCGCCCGCATCAAGGGCGCGCGGGCCGTCGGCATCGCCGGGGGCGCGGAGAAATGCGCCTACCTGACCGAGACACTGGGATTCGACGCCGCCGTCGATCACCGCGCCGGTGACTTTGCCGAGGCGCTGGCCCGCGCCTGCCCCGACGGGATCGACGTGTATTTCGAGAATGTCGGCGGCGCCGTATTCGACGCGGTGCTGCCGCTGTTCAACGACTTCGCGCGGATGCCGGTCTGCGGCCTCGTCGCCGACTACAACTTGAGCGAACTGCCCTCCGGCCCCGATCGCTCGCCGGTGCTGATGCGCGCCATCCTCACCAAGCGCCTGACGCTGCGCGGCTTCATCGTCTGGGATTTCGCCTCGATGCAGGATGACTTCCTGCGCGACGTCGGCGGCTGGCTGCGCGCCGGACGGGTCAAGGCCCGCGAGGACGTGGTCGAGGGCCTGGACAACGCACCGGCCGCCTTCGCCGGGATGCTGAAGGGCGCCAATTTCGGCAAGCTCGTGGTGAAGGTGTCCTGACACGATCCCCGCTCCGACGAGCGCGATGGTGCTTGTCGGAAAATCGGAACAGATATAGAACATTCGCGAGGGGCGCGGCACCGGTGGTTAGCGTGCACAAGCGTCACCGACGGCTTGCTCCGGTGGGCGCCTTGCTCAAGAGTCGCGGCCTTCGCGGGCGTCACGAAACATGCCCTGTGAGATCCGATCGGATGGAGAGATGAGATGGCGGGCAGCGTCAACAAGGTGATTCTCGTCGGCAATCTTGGGCGCGATCCCGAGACCCGGCGCCTGTCCTCGGGCGATCCCGTGGTCAACCTGCGCATCGCGACGTCGGAGTCCTGGAAGGACAAGATGTCGGGCGAGCGCAAGGAAAAGACCGAGTGGCACTCGGTCGTGATCTACAACGAGAACCTCGCCCGCGTGGCCGAGCAGTATCTGCGCAAGGGCTCGAAGGTCTACATCGAGGGCCAGCTCCAGACCCGCAAATGGGCCGACCAATCGGGCGCGGAGAAGTACACCACGGAGGTGGTGCTCCAGCGCTTCCGCGGCGAGATGACGATTCTCGACGGGCGCGGCGGGGGCGGCGACTTCGCGGGCGAGGACGAGGGCGGCGGCCAGATCAGCCGCGGCGGCGATCGGGGGGGCGACCGGGGCGGTGATCGCGGCGGACGCGACGATTACGGCTCGAGCCGCTCCGGCGGCGAGCGCCGGCCCTCCTCGGGCGGCGGCGGCAAGCCGAACTACGACCTCGACGACGACATCCCGTTCTAGGATTTTTTGGATCGAGGGACGGCTCGGGAAAGGGGCCGGCGCGGACAGCGCCGGTCCTTTTTGCGTCTGGCGGACGCCGTCGGCATCGGGATGAAGGCATGCCGGAACAGCAGCTTGAGCGCATCGATTGCCGATTTTTGCCGTCCCGGATCAGGCGTATGGCCCGGAATGACTTGCAATTTTCAACAACAGTACCCGGTGGCGCCCTCGAATTCCTGCGCCATAATGATTTTCGCGCCGCAGCGGCGGAAGGAGCAGTCCGGGATCCATGCTGAGCACAGCGTCGAACGCCCCCGTCATCGAGGAGCGCCCCCTGGAGAAGGCTCTGGGCCATCAGGTCCGCCTGCTGCGACGCGAGCGCGACCTGTCGGTGGCCGATCTCGGCAGCGCCGCCGGCATCTCGCCCGGCATGATCTCGAAGATCGAGAACGGGGCGATCTCCCCCTCGCTCGCCTCGATCAACGCCATCGCCTCGGCCCTGAACGTGCCGATCACCGCACTGTTCGCCGCCTTCGAGGAGACACGGGACTGCAGCCACGTGAAGCGCGGCCAGGGTGTGCCGATCGAGCGGCGCGGCACCAAGGTCGGGCATCTCTACGAACTCCTGGGAGCCGGAATCCGCGGCGACGTGGTGGTCGAGCCCTATCTCATCACCCTGCAGGACGAGGCCGAAGCCTATACGAGCTTCCGCCATATCGGCACCGAATTCATCTACATGCTGACCGGCGAGGTGATCTATCACCATTCGGGTCAGGACTATCATCTCGAGCCCGGCGACGCGCTGATGTTCGATTCGAACGGCCTGCACGGACCCGCCAAGCTGCTCAAGACGCCGATGACCTATCTCTCCGTCATCGTCTATCCGCGGGCGTGAGCGCGGCGCGGTAACGATCCGTTCACCATGACCTGCGAGGCCTCATGCGACGGAACGGGAGAATGACGCGATGACGGCCGGTCGGCAGCGGGTGCTCGGCAGCCTTCTCGCCCTTGCCTGTCCCCTTGTCCTTGCCTGTCTCCTCGGACCGCCCGTCCGCGCCGCCGACCTGCCGGTGTTCGAGCCGGGCCCGCCGGCCGCGCCGCCGGCCCCGCGGTTCTTCCCCCGCGGCGACGGGGACGCCCTCGTCGACGGGCCGCCCCGCCCCCTCCCCCGGCGTCTCGTCGGCTGCGCCCCGCGCGTCGCCCCGGTGCCGACCAACGCGCCGAGCGATCCGAGCTATGTCGGCTCGGAATACGGCCTCGGCAAACCGAGCTATTACGGCTTCCGACCCGGCCTCGGCTACGACGATCCGTTCGACCGGCCGCTGCGCTACTGCCCCTGATCCGGCGGGAACGCTGGCATCCCGCCGCGGCGGCGCTTAACTGTGCGGCGCGATTTCCTCGTATCCGAGCCGCCCCATGTCCGACACGACCCTCCGCTTCGACAGCCTTGAGGCCCTGCGCAGACGGGTCGATGCGTGGCGTTCGGGCGGCGACCGGATCGTGCTCGTGCCGACCATGGGTGCGCTGCATGCGGGCCATCTCGCCCTCGTGGCGCATGCCAAGGCGATCGGCCGGCGGGCCGTCGTCAGCATCTTCGTGAACCCGACCCAGTTCGGCCCGAACGAGGATTTTTCGCGCTATCCGCGCGACACCGAGGCCGACCTCGCCCTGCTGTCGGGGGCGGGCGCCGATGCGGCATGGCTCCCCTCCGTCGAAACCATGTACCCAACCGGATTCTCGACGCGCATCGAGCCCGGACCGGCGGCGGAGGGTCTGTGCGGCACCTTCCGGCCCGGCCATTTCTCCGGTGTCGCCACCGTGGTGACGAAGCTGATCAATCAGGTGCGGCCCGACATCGCCCTGTTCGGCGAGAAGGATTTCCAGCAGCTGCAGGTGATCCGCTCGGTCATCCGCGACCTCGACCTGGCGGTCACCATCGAGGGTGTGCCGACGCTGCGCGAGGCGGACGGCCTCGCCCTCTCCTCCCGCAACCGCTACCTCGACCCGTGCGAGCGCGAGATCGCGCCGCGGCTGCACGCGGTGCTCGCCGACATGGCCGAGCGCCTCGCCCGCGGTGCCGAGGCGGCTCCGCTCGTGGCGGAGGGCACCGCGGCGCTGGCGGCGGCAGGCTTCGGCCCGGTGCAGTATCTGGAGGTGCGCGACGCCCAGACCCTCGCACCGGTGGCCAGAGCCGAGCGCGAGGCGCGGCTTCTGGTGGCGGCCTATCTCGGCAAGACGCGGCTCATCGACAACGTGGCGGTGGTGCCGGTCTGAGCCGAGTCGTCATCGCGAGCGGGCGCGACGCGATCCAGCCGCGCGGACCGCTCCGGAAGTGGGCGGCCCGGATTGCCTCGGCTTCGCCTCGCGAGGATGGGGCGTGTCACGCGCACCGTCCTCGCGAGGAGACCTAAGCCGTTTACGCCGCCCGCAGCGGCCCCGTGCGCTCGTGGAAATCCGGGCCGTTGCTCGTCTTGGCGACGTAACCGGCGCGGATCACGAAGTCGCCGAAATGCTCGCCCGGCTGCCGGTCCTTGGCGTAGGCGGCAAACAGCGGCTCCAGCGTGTCCTTGATCTCGCTGGCCAGCACGTCTTCGCGGTATAGCTTGCTCAGACGCGAGCCGTCGAAGGCAGCACCGAGATAGAGATGGTAGCGCTCGGGGCCGCGGCCGACGAGACCGATCTCGGCGATGAAGGGCCGGGCGCAGCCGTTGGGACAGCCGGTCGAGCGGATCGTGATCTCCTCGTCCTGCAATCCGTGGCGGGCGAGGCTCTCCTCCAGCTCGGTGAGCAGGTCGGGCAGGTAGCGCTCGCTCTCGGCCAGCGCCAATCCGCAGGTCGGCAGCGCGACGCAGGCCAGCGAGCTGCGGCGGATCGCGGAGGCGCCCCGAGTCAGACCGTACTCGTCGACCAGCGCATCGATCTCGGGCTTCTTGGCCGCCGGCACGTTGGCGATGATGACGTTCTGGTTGCCGGTGAGGCGGAAATCACCCTCGTGCACCTCGGCGATACGGCGCAGGCCCGAGAGGAATTGCGGGCCCCCCTCGATGTCCTTGATCCGGCCCGACGGCACGTAGAGCGTCAGGTGGTGCCGCCCGTCCTCGCCCTCGACCCAGCCGTAGCGGTCGCCGTTGTTCTCGAAGGTGAAGGGTTTGGGCTCGCCGAGCTTCTTCCCGATGCGCTTCTCGACCTCCGCCCGGAAGGCGTCGAGGCCGAAGCGCTCGATCGTGTACTTGAGCCGGGCGTTCTTGCGGTTCTTGCGGTTGCCCCAGTCGCGCTGGACCGTCATCACGGCCTCGGCCGCCTTCAGGGCGTCCTCGGGCTTCACGAAGCCGAGCACGTCGGCGGTGCGCGGGAACGTGTCGGTCTCGCCATGGGTCATGCCCATGCCGCCGCCGACCGTGACGTTCCAGCCGGTGACCCGGTTCTTCTTGTCGAGGATGGCGATGAAGCCGAGGTCGTGGGCGAAGATATCGACCTCGTTCGAGGGCGGCACCGCGACCACGGTCTTGAACTTTCGCGGCAGGTAGGTCTTGCCGTAGACCGGCTCAATCTCCGCCTCGTCCTCGCGGCCGACCACGCGCTCCCCGTCGAGCCAGATCTCGCGCCACGCGCCGGTCTTCGGCAGCAGGGTGTCGGAGATGTCCTTGGCCAGTTGCAGCGCAGCCTTGTGGGCACCGGCCTGGGCAGGGTTCGTCGCGGCCATGACGTTGCGGTTCACGTCGCCGCAGGCGGCGATCGTATCGAGCAGCGCCGAGTCGATCGCCGCCATGGTGCGCTTGAGGTTCGACTTGATCACGCCGTGATACTGGAACGTCTGGCGCGTGGTCGCGCGCAGCGCACCCCCGGCGTAGGTCGTGGCGATGTTGTCGAGGATCAGCCACTGCTTCGGCGTCACGACGCCGCCGGCGATGCGCAGGCGGATCATGAAGCTGTAGGCTTTCTCGAGCTTCTTCTTGGTGCGTTCCGCCCGGATGTCCCGGTCGTCCTGCATGTACATGCCGTGGAATTTGACGAGCTGGCCGTCATCCTCGGAGATCGCGCCGGTGGCGTGCTTGAGGAGCCCATCGGCGAGCCCGCCGCGCAGGTAGCGGCTGGCGATCTTCAGGTGCTCGTTATGCGCGAGCCCGGCGGCCTTCGCCGCCTCGGCCTCCGTGATCGGGCGATCGGTCGGCGGCGTCTCGTAGCGGTGCGCGCCGATGCCGGGCGTGTCCACGGCGGGGCCGTCAGGCGTGTCGATCGGCTTGTGGTCGTCCATGGCGGTGATCCGTTTCACACTCGGCCCTCCCCCTCTGCGGGGGAGGGTGGCCCTCGCGTCGGCGAGGGTCGGGAGAGGGGAGCGCCCTGTCCGGAAAAGTCTCGACAACACAGGCTGCACCCTCTGCGGCGCCGTCGTGCTGCCCCTCTCCCGCCTCGCTGCGCTCGGCACCCTCCCCCCACCCAAATCGGGCTTGCCCGATTTGGGCAACCCTATTGCAGACCTTGGGCAAGCCCAAGATCTGTTGGGGGGAGGGTTGGGTGAACTTCAGTAAACGTCCTGCTGGTAGCGCTTGGCCCGTTCCAGCGAGGCGACATGCGCTTCCGCGTCCGCGCGGCTCAGGCCCTTGACGCTCTCGAAGGCCCGCACCACGGCGGCGCGCACGTCACGCGCCATGTTCTTGGCGTCGCCGCAGACGTAGAAGTGGGCGCCGCCGTCGAGCCACGCCACCACCTCGGCGGCGTGCTGGTCGATCCGGTCCTGGACGTAGATCTTCTCCGGCTGATCACGGGAGAAGGCCACGTCGATCTTCGACAGCGAACCATCCTCCAGCGCGTCCTGCCATTCGAGCTGGTACAGGAAGTCGTGGGTGAAGTGACGGTCGCCGAAGAACAGCCAGGAGCGGCCGGAGGCCTCCGTGGCGCGGCGCTCCTGCACGAAGGCGCGGAACGGGGCGACGCCGGTGCCGGGACCCACCATGATGATGTCGGTCGCCGGGTCGGCGGGCAGGCGGAAATGCTTGTTGGGCTTCACCCGCACCCGCAGCTTGGCGCCGTTCTTGATGCGGTCGGCGACATGCACCGAGGCGACGCCGGAGCGGGCGCGGCCGTGGGTCTCGTAGCGCACGGCGGCGATGGTGAGATGCACCTCGTCGCCGACTTCCTTGCGCGACGAGGCGATGGAGTAGGCCCGCGGCGGCAGCGGCCGGGTCACGGTGTTGAGGTGTTCGGCCGTCAGCTCGGCGGGGAAGCGCTCGATCAGGTCGATCAGGTGGCGCCCCTCGATCCAGGCCTTCACCTCGCCGCTCTCCACGAACTTCTGAGCGTCGGCGTGGCCGGTGGCCTTGGCGAAGCGCTCGACGGTGGTGGGCGAGAGCGTGGTGATGTCACGCTCGGCGAGCAGGGCCCTGCGCAGGCCCTCGTCTCCGGTGAGCCCCGTGGCGCGCAAAATCTCGTCCACGAGCTGCGGGTCGTTCTCCGGGAAAATCTCCAGCGAATCGCCGGGCTCGTAGGCCGGTGCTCCGTCCTCGAATTCGAGAGCGAGGTGGATCGTCTCCTTGTCCGAGCGCGAGGAATTGAGGTTCACGTGGTCGATCACCTCGACCACCCTCGGCTCGCGGCTGACTTCGCCGTCCTCATCCTCGGCTGCGCCGCGGAAATCGACCGCCACGACATTGTCGGCGGCGGTATCGGCCGGCGCCAGCGCCTTCAGCGCGCCCTTGATCCAGTCGGCGGCGGGCTTCTCGAAATCGAGGTCGAGGTCGGCGCGGTCGTAGGCGCGTTTGGCGCCGAGGGCCTCGAAGCGCGCATCGAGCGCCTTTCCGATGGCGCAGAACTCCGCGTAGCTGGTGTCGCCGAGCGCCAGCACGCCGAACTCGACGCCCTCCAGCCGCGGCGCGGCGTCCGACATCAGCTCACCGTAGGCTCGCACCGCGCGGGCGGGCGGCTCACCCTCGCCCCAGGTCGCGACGATGGCGACGAGCTTGCCCGTCTTGGGCAGGGTGGCGAGATCGAGATCGGCGAAATCCACGATCTTCGGCTTGAAGCCCTGCTTGCGCGCGAGCTTTCCGACATCGCTGGCGAGCTTTTCCGAATTGCCCGACTCGGAGGCGAACAGGATCGTCAGCGGCTCGGCCGCTTTCGGGGGGGCCGCCGGGGCGACCGCCGCCGCACCGGATTGGCCGGCGGCCGCATCGAGCCCCGCGAGGAAGCCCGCGAGCCAAGCGCGCTGGATCGGCGTCGCCGCTCCGAGCGCTGCGTCGAGATGAGCCCGTTCCTGGTCTCCGAAAGGAGCCGTGCGGGGAAGGAGTGCTTGCCTGGACATCGTGGGTGCCATGTCGTCCGCCGGAGCGCCGCTGTCAACGTCGAAACGTCCGTTTTAAAGAACGCCCGGTCGAGAGAAGAGATTGTTCGCTGTTGCGTCGCAAAAAGGAAGATTATTCCCCAACCACCGCCAGCCTCGGTTCGGAACGCCCGCGCGGCGGGGGAACGGGCAGCGGCAGGGCGGTCGTGGACTTCACCTTTTCCATGGCGAAGCGCGAGGTCACGTTCTTGAGAGGAAGCGTGGCGATCAGGTTCTTGTAGAAGGTGTCGTAGGCGGCCATGTCGGCCACGACGACCCGCAGCATGTAGTCGACGTCGCCGGCCATCCGGTAGAACTCGAGCACCTCCGGCATGGCCGAGATGCGGTCGGCGAAGCGCTCGAGCCAATCCTTGGAATGATCCGCGGTCTCGATCGAGACGAAGACGGTGAGCCCGAGGCCGAGCTTCACCGGATCGAGCACGGCCACGCGCCGGTCGATCACGCCGTCGGCCTCGAGGCGCTGGATCCGCTTCCAGCAGGGCGTCTGCGAGAGCCCGACCTGCTCGCCGATGGCGGCGATGGAGAGCGTGGCATCCTTCTGCAGGAGCGCGAGGATCTTCAGGTCGATCGAGTCCAAGGGGCCTCTCCGCAATGAATGGCGAGGATGGTCTCTCGAGGGTCTCTCGGGGCATCCGGCCATAAGCCCGCCCCGCCACCTCTTTGAGAAGATTCTTTTCTGAACGAGCAACGATCGGCGGCGGCAACCGTTGCCGTGCCATTCGCGCCGCAGCAGTGGATTGCGTGCGCAGAAGGTCCGACGCCTTGACAGCGTTCTTTATAGCGAACATCTCAGGGCTCCGACAAGCAGGCAAATCGAATTTACGCACATGACCGCTGCCCTCGTCCGGGCGGCCGGGGATCTCGCCAGGGACATGGCGGGTCTGGACCTCCGGGGGCGTATCCGCCTCGTCGAGGACCGCATCCCGGGCCGGCTCGTCTTCACCACCAGCCTCGGCATCGAGGATCAGGCGCTCACGCACGCGCTCGCCCTGAACAAGGGCCGCACTGAGATCGTGACGCTCGATACCGGCCGGCTGTTTCCCGAAACCTACGACGTCTGGACCGAGACGGAGGCCGCCTACGGCATCCGCATCCGCGCCTACGCGCCGGAGCGGGTGGCCGAGGAAGCGTTCGTTGCGCGCGAGGGCATCAATGGTTTTCGCCATTCGGTCGCCGCACGGCAGGCCTGCTGCGGCTTCCGCAAGGTCGAGCCGCTGGGTCGGGCGCTGGAGGGCGCGGCGGCGTGGTTCACCGGCCTGCGCGCCGGGCAATCCGCCAACCGGGCCGACACGCCGCTGGCCGAGGCCGACGAGGGACGCGGCCTGATCAAGGTCAACCCGCTCGCCGATTGGACGCGGGCCGACGTCGATCGCTTCGTGCGCGACAACTTCATTCCCTACAACCCCCTGCACGACCGCGGCTTCCCGTCGATCGGCTGCGCCCCCTGCACCCGCGCCGTGAAGATCGGTGAGGACGAACGGGCCGGCCGCTGGTGGTGGGAGCAGGAATCCAAGAAGGAATGCGGCCTGCATCTGCACAGGCCGGAAGGCGACGTGGCGCCCGGGCAGGAAGCCGCCGCTTTCGAGGAGCCGGCGAGCGCCGCCACCTCACGCGAACACAGAAGGGAACTGGTCTGATGAGCGCCGCCGTCGCCGCGCCCGCGCGCACCCGCCTGACGCATCTCCAGCGCCTGGAGGCCGAGAGCATCCACATCTTCCGGGAGGCGGTCGCCGAGGCCGAGAACCCGGTGATGCTCTACTCGATCGGCAAGGATTCCTCCGTGCTGCTGCATCTGGCGCTGAAGGCCTTCGCGCCGGGGCGCCTGCCGTTCCCCCTGATGCACATCGACACGACTTGGAAGTTCCGCGAGATGATCGCCTTCCGCGACCAGCGCGCGAAGGAACTCGGCCTCGAACTCATCGTGCACACGAATCAGGAGGGGCTCGCCAAGGGCATCGGCCCGGTCAGCCACGGCTCCGAAGTGCATACCGACGTGATGAAGACGCAGGCCCTGCGTCAGGCGCTCGACAAGTACAAGTTCGACGCGGCCTTCGGTGGCGCCCGCCGCGACGAGGAGGCGAGCCGGGCCAAGGAGCGCATCGTGTCGCTGCGCAACGCGCAGCATCGCTGGGACCCGAAGCGCCAGCGCGCCGAGCCCTGGCACCTCTACAATTTCAAGAAGCGGCGCGGCGAATCCTTCCGCGTCTTCCCGCTCTCGAACTGGACCGAGCTCGACATCTGGCTCTACATCGAGCAGGAAAACATTCCGATCGTCCCGCTCTACTTCGCCGCCGAGCGTCCGGTGGTGGAGCGCGACGGCCAGCTCATCATGGTCGATGACGACCGCCTGCCGCTGGAGCCGGGCGAGACCCCGCAGAAGCGTCAGGTTCGGTTCCGCACGCTCGGCTGCTATCCGCTGACCGGCGCGGTCGAGAGCCCGGCCGCGACCCTTCCGGAGATCATCGGCGAGACGCTCGCCGCCCGCACCTCGGAGCGCCAGGGCCGCGTCATCGACAAGGACGGTGCCGGCGCCATGGAGCGCAAGAAGCAGGAGGGCTACTTCTGATGACGATCCATCAGTCTCCGGAAGCGTTCGGCTACGAAGCCTTCCTGCACAAGCACCAGAACAAGGAGGTCCTGCGCTTCATCACCTGCGGTTCGGTCGATGACGGCAAGTCCACCCTGATCGGACGGCTCCTGCACGACACCAAGCAGATCTTCGACGATCAGGTGACGGCGCTGCAGCGCGACTCGCGCAAGCACGGCACGCAGGGCGGCGAGGTCGATCTCGCCCTGCTGGTCGACGGCCTGCAGGCCGAGCGCGAGCAGGGCATCACCATCGACGTCGCCTATCGCTTCTTCTCGACCGACCGGCGCTCCTTCATCGTCGCCGACACCCCCGGCCACGAGCAATATACCCGCAACATGGCGACCGGCGCCTCGACCGCCGACGTCGCCGTGATCCTGGTCGACGCCCGCCACGGGCTGACCCGCCAGACCCGGCGCCACGCGCTGCTGGTCTCGCTGCTCGGCATCCACCGGGTCGCGCTCGCCATCAACAAGATGGATCTCGTCGGCTGGTCGCAGGACAAGTTCGAGGCGATCCTCTCCGGCTTCCAGGCGTTTGCCGCGCCGCTGAATTTTTCCGAGGTGCGGGCGATCCCGCTCTCGGCCAAGAACGGCGACAACGTCGTGCTGCCGGGCACCGCCGCGACCTGGTACGATGGCGTTCCGTTGCTGCGCTACCTCGAAGAGGTGCCGGTGAAGTCGGAGGAGCGCGCCGCCGCCTTCCGCATGCCGGTGCAGTGGGTGAACCGCCCGAACTCGGATTTCCGCGGGTTTTCCGGGTTGATCGCCTCCGGCTCGGTGGCGCCGGGCGACGCCGTCACCGTCGCGCCCTCGGGCAAGACTTCGACCGTCGCCCGCATCTTCACCGCCGACGGCGATCTGGAGCGGGCGAGCGAGGGCCAGTCGGTGACGCTGGTGCTCGCCGACGAGGTGGACGCCTCCCGCGGCGCGGTGATCGCGACTTCGGGCGCGCCGCTGACGCTGACCGACAGCCTCGACGTGCGCCTGTTCTGGGCCGCCGAGTCCGATCTCGTCCCCGGCGCCAGCCTGTGGGCCAAGGTCGGCACGCAGACCGTGAACGCGGTGGTGAAGGCGGTCCACCGCCGGATCGACCCGGAGACCGGGCAGGCCGGCCCCGCCGACAAGCTCGCGGTCAACGATATCGGCGACGTGACCTTGACGCTCGACCGGCAGATCGCCGTCGATCCGTATGTCGAGAACCGCGACACCGGCAGCCTGATCCTGATCGACCGCGAGACCACGGACACGGCGGCGCTCGGCCTCGTCCAGACGGTCGCCGCTTCGGGTAACGCCGCCGCTCCGGCGCCGACGGCATCCGAGACAGCGTCGCAGGAGCCCGCCCGCAGCGGCGGCCTGCTCGCTGGCATCAAGCGGCTGTTCGGCGGGTAGGACACGCATCGAAAGACCCCTCTCCCCTCTGCGGGAGAGGGTGGCCCCCGAAAGGGCCGGGTTGAGGGGAGCGCCGTTTCCGGAGAGTTCGGAGCCGGCCCCTCTTCCGCCTCGTTCCGCGCGGCAACCTCCCCCGCAGAGGGGGAGGGTTTGGCCGCGGCCCGCTCCCCCGCTAAAATCCCCCGATGACCTCCGTCCCCGACCCGGCCGCCGACGTATACGAGGGCCGGGACGGCTGGCTGTTCCTGATCCGGGGCACCAACCGCGTGCTGGAGCAGTACGGCCGGCCGGGCGTCTCGCGCCGGACGCTCTGGCGCTGGCGGCGGCTGATCGAGAGCCGCGTGCGGCGCTGCGCCGGGCTCGGCGCGACCTACCTCCACGCCCTCGCCCCGGAAAAACTCACCGTCTATTCCGAACGCGCGGAAGACCTCGCCTTCGATCCGGCCCGGGCTCCGGCCCTGCGGCTTGCCCGCTGGCTCACCGCCTCGCCCGGCGCCCGCGCGTGGGTCGATCTCGCGGGCGCGTTCCGAGCGGCGCGAGACGGCCCGCCGCTCTATCTGCGAACCGACACCCACTGGACCTTCGAAGGCTGTTCGCTGGCCTACCGCACGATCCTGTCGCGGATGGGCGTGCCCCCGCGCGACGACGTCGAGGCCCGGCGCCAGCGCACCGCCCTCCCCTTCTCGGGCGATCTCGGCCGCAAGTTCACGCCCCACCGCACGGAGCTCGCGGAGGGCACGGCCTTCGCGAGCGCGGCGCGGCGCATCCACGCCAACGACCTCCTGCTGGAGATGGAGGCGCTGGGGCGCGGCGGCGACGCGCATCTCGGCAGCCACGCGGTGTTTTGCAACGACGACCCTCTCGCCGATCCGCGCCGCCTCGTCATCTTCGGCGATTCTTACGCGCAGCACACTGCCCACAGCCCGCTCGCAACGCTCACCGCGCTCTTCGCCGACCGGTTCCGCGAGGTTCATTTCCTGTGGTCGACGGGCATCGACTGGCGCTACCTCGAACGGGTCCGCCCCGACTTCGTCCTCGGCGAGATGGCCGAGCGCTTCGTGATCGACCTGCCGCCCCAAAACATCCGGATCGAACGGCTCGCGGAACTCGCCCGCGAGCGGAAGCTGATGGGAACGATCACGGGAGCGGATTGGCGCTCACCCGCGCCGCCTCCGCCTGACGCGCCCGCATCCGCGCCTGAAGCCGCTGGCGCCGCGCCGCGATGACCGTACCGTTGATCTCGCCGCCGAACAGGAACATCGCCGCGAGCCAGTAGAGGAACACCAGGAAGATCATCGCGGTCGCAAGGCCGCCATAGGTCGAGGCGTAGGCGTTCGAGAAGCGGTCGAGATAATAGCCGAAGCCGAGGCCGGCGAGGAACCACAGGCCGAGCGTCACGGCGATGCCCGGCAGCACGGACAGCACCGGCCGGCGCCCGGCGGCGACGAACTTATGGGCGATCACCAGCACCAGCGCGATCAGGAAGGCGGTGACGCCGATCCGGCCGATGGCGACGGTGAGGCCTAGCGGCTCCAGCCCAGGTGCCACGAAGACGAGTTGGCGCCAGATCAGCGGCCCGAGCACCACGAGCAGCGCGAAGGCCAGCATCGCGAAGGCGCCGCAGACGACGTAGCCGATCGATTCGAGCCGGGTGAGCCACCAGGGCCGCATCTCGCGGATGCCGTAGGCGCGGTTGAGTCCGACCCGGAGCGACTCGACGCCGGAGGACGAGAAGTAGAGCGCGAGCAGCGCACCGAGCGTCAGCACGCCGCCGCGCTGCTCGGTGAGCAGGCGGTGCACCTCGCCGACGATGGGCTTGGCCACCTCCCGCGGCACGGCGTCGAAGATCAGCGTGCCGGCCTCGTCCGCCAGCGACTTGGTGCCGATCAGGCCAGCGAGCGCCGCGAGCAGGATCAGGAACGGAAACAGCGAGGTCAGCATCGACAGCGCGATGTGGCTCGCGATCGCCCAGCCGTCATGGGCGACGAAGCGCTGCGCGGCCAGCCCCGTCACGTCGAGGATCTTTTTGAGTCGGCTCAAGGGCGGTGGCGGCTTCTGCGGCTGAGTCGAGGCGAGCCGCTCCATACGGGCCATCGGATGCTGCGCGTCAATCTCGGGTGCGGGCGGAGCATAGCCGCCCTCAGCATTCTCCGGTTGCCACGCGCCCGGTTGCGTGCTGCCTGCCGGGCGCCATGCCGACCGTCCTCTCCAGCCTGATCCCGGCCGCCTTCGTGCTGATCTGGGCAAGCGGCTTCGTCGCCGCGCGCTACGTGGCGCCCTACGCCGAGCCGCTCGCTTTCGTGGCGCTCCGACTGGCCCTGGTGGCGATGGTGCTGGCCGGAATCGCGTTCGCGCTCCGCGCGCGCTGGCCCCGGACCGCCGACGGCTGGCGCGACGGCATGATCGCGGGCGTGCTGATGCAGGGCATCTACGTGGCCGGCGTGTTCTGGTCGGTGCATCACGGCCTGCCCGCCGGCATCGCGGCGCTGGTGGGCAGCCTCCAGCCGCTGCTGACGGCGGCCGTGTCGCAGCCGCTGCTCGGCGAGCGGGTCGGGCCACAGCGCTGGGCCGGGATCGGGCTCGGCTTCCTCGGGGCGGGACTGGTGCTCGGGCCGAAGCTCGGCGCGGTCGATGCCGCCGGCATCCCCCCCGTTGCGCTCCTCGTCTCGCTCGCCGCGATGCTGGCGATGACCGCCGGCACGCTGTGGCAGAAGCGGCGCGGCGCCGGCGCCGACCTCGTCACCAATGCCTGCCTGCAATTCGTCGGCGGCACCGCCTTCGCGGTCCCGCTCGCGCTCGTCGCCGGTGAGACGCATCTCGCCCCGAGCCTGCCGCTCGGCCTCGGCATGGCGTGGTCGGTCCTCGTGAACTCCGTCGGCGGCATCCTGCTGCTGCTGGCGCTGATCCGGCGCGGGGCCGTGGCCGGCGTTGCCTCGCTGCTGTTCCTCGTGCCGCCTGTCTCTGCGGTGATCGCCTATCTCATGTTCGGCGAGACGCTGACGGCAATGCAGGTTGCCGGCATGGCGGTTGCGGCCGGCGGCGTCGGTCTGGCGAGCGGTCCTCAGACACGCTCAACGCGGTGAACTGTATGATGAATTCAGCCTAAAGACGGGGGATGCGGCGATGAGAAACCACTATTGTGCCGGCGATCCTGTCTATAAAGAAACCAACCGTCCGCCTTCCTAGAAGTCCCGCTCAGTCACGCCGGAACGCCATCCACTTCGGCTCAGAGCGCCCGAGAAGAGAGTTCGCCATGGCAGCATCTCCCGCGATCCAGCCCGCCAACGACCCGAGCGATTTCGTCGCCCTGGCCAAGGACGCCGCCGCCGGCGCCAAGGCCCTCGTCGCCGAGGCGACCGCCCGCGTGAAGGCGCGGGTGACGGGCCCCGAGGGCAAGCTCGATGCGGGTGCGCTGGAGCGCGAGCAGCACGCCGCCCACGGTCTGTCCTGGCTTGCCACCTACGGCGAGGCGGTGCGCGAGCTCGCCGACTACGCCGAGCGGCTCAAGGGCGAGGGCACCTTCGGCGAGACCGAGGCTCTGCTCGTGAAGATCGGCGTCGGCGAGTATCTCGACCAGATGTTCGGCGGCATTCCGATGAGCCAGGGTGAGATCGTCCGCCCGACGGCGCTCGGCTTCACCAGCGCCGAACTCGCGTCCCTGCGCACGCCCGCCATCGACGCGGCGATCGCCGAGGGCAATACGCCGGCCAACCGCGCTGCGCTGGTGGCGAAGATCCGCGAGGCCACGACCTCGGGTGCGGCCACCATCGGCCTCTCGGGCCTCGACGAGGACATGGAGGCGATCCGCACCGAGATGCGCCGCTTCGGCAAGGCCGAGGTGGTGGAGCAGGCCCAGGAGTGGCACCGCGAGAACGCCTACATCCCGATGCCGATCATCGAGAAGATGGCCGAACTCGGCGTGTTCGGCCTCACCATCCCCGAGGAATACGGCGGCATGGGCATGCCCAAGGCCGCGATGTGCGTGGTCTCGGAGGAGCTGTCGCGCGCCTATATCGGCGTCGGCTCGCTCGGCACGCGCTCGGAGATCGCCGCCGAGCTGATCCTGTGCGGCGGCACCGAGGAGCAGAAGCAACGCTTCCTGCCGCGCATCGCGAGCGGAGAGATCCTGCCGACCGCCGTCTTCACCGAGCCGAATACCGGCTCCGACCTCGCCTCGCTTCGCACCAAGGCGGTCAAGGAGGGCGACGTCTGGAAGATCACGGGCAACAAGACCTGGATCACCCACCCCGTGCGCGCCGACATCATGACGGTCCTCGTGCGCACCAAGCCGGAGGAGAAGGGCCACCGCGGCCTCTCCATGCTGATCGCCGAGAAGCCGCGCGGCTCGGACGAGAACCCCTTCCCCGTCGACGGCCTGTCCGGCGGCGAGATCGAGGTGCTCGGCTACCGCGGCATGAAGGAGTACGAACTCTCCTTCGAGGGCTTCTCCGTGCCCGCCGCCAACCTGCTCGGCGAGGTCGAGGGCAAGGGCTTCGCTCAGCTCATGCAGACCTTCGAATCGGCCCGCATCCAGACCGCGGCCCGCGCCATCGGCGTGGCTCAGTCGGCCCTCGATATCGGCCTGCGCTACGCCGAGGAGCGGGTGCAGTTCGGCAAGGCGCTGGTCGAGTTCCCGCGCGTGGCCGACAAGCTCGCGATGATGGCGGTGGAAATCAATATCGCCCGCCAGCTCACCTACTTCTCCGCCCGCGAGAAGGACGAGGGCAAGCGCTGCGATCTCGAGGCCGGCATGGCCAAGCTGCTCGGCGCCCGCGTCGCCTGGGCGGCGGCCGACAACGCCCTGCAGATCCACGGCGGCAACGGCTTCGCGCTGGAATACCCGATCAGCCGCGTGCTGTGCGACGCGCGCATCCTCTCGATCTTCGAGGGAGCCGCCGAGATCCAGGCCCAGGTCATCGCCCGGCGCCTGCTGGAGCAGTGAGAGAGACTTGATCCGTCCTTGATCGGCGCTGTGCTGGTCGAGGACGGGCCACCTCTTCAAGATCAGCCGTATAGCCGGCTCATATACTTCCCCTCAACGAACGCCTGTTAGGCCGTGCTTCGACTTCCTCGGAGCACGGCCTTCGCTTGCCCATCCCGACATCAGACGCGCACGCCGCCGCGCTGATCCAGCACTGGCGCAGCTGCCGCACCCGCCCCGGGGCGATGCCGGGCTACGACGCCGTCGTCCTGGGCAGGCTCGGCCGCCTGGCCGATCGCTGCGCCCTGATCGCCACCCGCGAGGGCCGTGCCGAGCGCATCCTGTGGGGCGGCCCGGGGTTCCGCGACTGGTTCGAGGACGAGATCCGTGACCGGCCGCTCGCCCAGATGCCCGACGAGATCCGCCGGCCGATCGAGGAGATCGGGGTGGCCGCCCTGCGCACCGGCGAGCCGGCGGGCGCACGCTGCGACCGCATCACCGATGGCATCGTCACCACCTGGAGCCTCGTGGGCGTCCCGCTCGCCAACGGCGGCGGAACCCCCCTTCTCCTCATCCACGTCGACAGCGAGGGCGTGCGCACGGAATTGATGCAGGCGGTGTTCGGTGCCACCGGCCAGGGGCTGATGGCGCTCGGCGCCGTCCGCGACGCCGAGAGGGCCGTCGCCGACTTCAAGGTCGTCGCCCTGAACCAGGGCGCCGCCGAGATCTTCGGGCGGTCGATCGTGAGCCTGCAGTGGCAGCGGCTCAGTGATTTCGTGCCGATGCGGCTCGGCATGACGCAGCGGCTGTCCGGCATCCTCGGATGCTCCGAGCGGGCGGTGTTCGAGCTCGCCACGCCGCGCTCCGACGGGACGACACTCCACTTGAAGGTCGAGGCACAGGCCATCGGCGACCTCATCGCCGTCGCCATGACCGACGTCGGCGACATCAAGGCGCGGGAGGATTCGTTCCGCTTCCTGTTCGAGAGCAACCCGCTGCCGATGTGGCTGGTCGACCAGGAATCGGCCCGCTTCATCGCCGTGAACGAGGCGGCGGTCGCCCATTACGGCTACAGCCGGGACGCTTTTCTGGCCCGGAGCCTGACGGACCTCTCGGAAGCCGGCGCACGCGGTCCCGCCCGTGACGGCCACCTGCAGCGTCACCTGCGGGCCGACGGATCGCTGATCGAGGTGACGCTGTTCGAGCGGACCCTCGCCTTCGAGGGACGCCACGCCCTTCTCGGCGCGGCCATCGACGTCACCGAGCAGCGCCGCGCCGAGGCCCGCATCACCCACATGGCCCATCACGATGCGCTGACGGGTCTGCCGAACCGGGCATTGTTCGGCCTCCGCCTCGCCGATGCGATCGCCGAGCAGGCCCGGACGGGCGCAGGCGCCGCCCTGCTGTGCCTCGACCTCGACAAGTTCAAGTTCGTCAACGACACGCTCGGCCATCCGGCCGGCGACGCCCTGCTCCGGGTGGTCGCGGAACGGATCACGGCCTGTCTGCGCCGGGAAGATCTCGTCGCCCGGCTCGGAGGCGACGAATTCGCCGTGCTGCTGCACAATGCCGAGAGTGCGACCGTGGCGGCCGTCACCGGCCGGATCATCGAGGCCCTGTCGCGCCCGGTGCGGCTCGGCGACCGCGAATGCCAGATCGGCGTGAGCGTCGGCATCGCGCGCCTGCCCGAACACGGCACCGACTCCGATACGCTGCTGCGCAACGCCGATCTTGCCCTCTACCGGGCGAAGGCCGACGGCGGCAGCGTCGCCCATTGCTTCGAGACGGCGATGGACAGCTGGGCCCGTTCGCGGCGGCGGCGGGAGACCGACCTGCACGAGGCCTTCGCCCGGGGCGACCTCGCCCTGGCCTACCAGCCCGTCGTCGACGTCGGGTCGCGGGCGGTCGTGGGGTTCGAGGCGCTGCTGCGCTGGCACCACCCCGTCGAAGGCACGATCCCGCCGGCCGAGTTCGTACCGCTCGCCGAGGAAGTGGGCCTCATCGTGCCGATCGGCGCCTGGGTCCTGCGGCAGGCCTGCGCCGAGGCCAGCCTGTGGGCCGATCCGGTTCGCGTCGCGGTGAATCTCTCGCCGGTGCAGTTCCGCGATCCCGGTCTCGTGGCGACGGTGCGCGAGGCACTCGCGCTCTCCGGACTCGCGCCGCACCGCCTCGAACTGGAGGTTACCGAATCGGTGCTGCTCGTCGCGAGCGAGGCCAATGTGGCGATGCTGCACGCTCTGCGGGATCTCGGCGTGCGGATCGCGATGGATGATTTCGGAACCGGCTACTGCTCGCTGAGCTACCTGCAGAAGTTTCCCTTCGACAAGATCAAGATCGACCGCTCCTTCGTGAGCCAGCTCGGCGAGAACCCGCACTCGACGGCGATCGTGCGGGCCGTGATCGGCCTCGGCGCCAGTCTCGGCATCGTCACCGTGGCCGAGGGCGTCGAGACCGAGGCGCAGTTCGCGCATCTGCGCGCCGAGGGCTGCCAGGAGGTGCAGGGATACCTGTTCGGCCGGCCGAATTCCGCCCCGGCGATCCGCGGGCTGCTCCGGCGGGAACCGGACCTCGCAGCCTGAGCCGCCAGGCGGTCCAGCGCCTCGTCCGGCTGCTACTTCGTGATCTTCACCGAAACCGGGTCGCTCGACGGGAAGGTCTCCTCCAGCGCCTCGTCGAGGCGCTCGTCCTTCTCGTCCTTGCGGTTCTCGGGGATCGCCTTGTCGCCCCCTCCGTCCTGCTGGAAGCCTTTGGATTTGGTCTCGTCGGTCGGCTGGGTCTTGTCGGACACGTCTACCTCGCGGTCTGTCGTCATGCGCCGCGCGTCACCGCGCGACTCTGATGCGGACCAACGCGAGCGCGGCCTTCCTGTTTCGTGCGATCGCACCTTCGGTCACGGTCCCGCGGGTGCCGCGCCGCGCAGGCCCGGCCGTTCTGCCGCGCGTGGGGCGAGCCGCGCTTCGCGCATCACGAGGCCGTAGACCTGCTCCAGGCGGTCGAGATGCGCATCGACGCTCAACGGCGCCGACCAGTAGCGCTCGTAGGCGCGCTCGGCCATGCGCGCCGCCAGAGCGTCGTCCGACAGCCGGGTCAGATGCGCGGCCAGCGCCCCGGCATCGCCCGAGCGGAACCAGAACCCGTTCTCGCCGTCCTCCACCGCCTCGCGCCCGGCGCAGGCGTCGGAGACGACGACCGGGCAGCCGCAGGCGAGCGCCTCGTAGACGGTGAGCGGCTGGCCCTCGTACCAGATGCTGGGGAAGACGAGGGCGCGGGCACCCCGCATCAGAGCCTGCACCTCGGGCCCGCTCTTCCAGCCGAGCATGACCGCCTCGGGATAGCGCGCCTTCAGTTCCGCCGCGCTCGGTCCGTCGCCGACGAAGACCGGACGGATGCCGGCCCGCCGCGCGGCCTCGGCGAAAATCGGCGCGCCCTTCTCCGTCGAGATGCGGCCGACGAACAGGAAATCGCCGCGTGCCCCACGCTCCGGCGGCTGCCGCTCGACCGAGATCGGGTTGTCGATCCGGTGGAACACCGTGCGCGGGGGCAGGAGCGGCGCGATCACCCGCTCCTGCAGCGCGCTGATCGTGACCACGTGGCGGAACAGGCCGGGCAGCCCGGCGACATGCTCCAGGCCGAGATGGCGCACCACCCGCAGCAGCTTGCGCGGATAGGAGCGCGCGTCGCAATTCGTGGTGAGGCAGGCGGCCGACATCGGCGTGCGGTGGCAGATCCGGTCGGCCGGATACTCGTAGAAGCCGCCATTGGGGCAGACGAGGAAGAACTCGTGCATCGTGTAGAGGCACGGCAGACCCGAGCGCCGGATCGCCGTGCCGATCGCGGGCGAGAGCGCCTTGGCGAAGGCGTGGACATGGACCAGCGTGTCGCGGGGATCGCACAGCTTCAGCTCCGCGGCGAGGCGGGCGGAGGCCCGGGTGTTCCAGATCGCCTGGGCGGCGAAGGCGAGCTTGTTGGTGGTGGAGGTGATGTCGTCCTGCCCGAGGCAGATCACTCGCGCCCCGCTGGCGGCGAGCCGGGGATCGACCGGGCCGACCGCCGCGAAGACCGTAACCCGATGCCCGCGCTGCCGCAGGCCGACGGCCGAATCGAGGGCGACCTTGGCCTGGCCGCCGTTGATATGGGCATGGTCGAGAACGAGGACGACGTGCACGGCGGCTCCCGACTCTTTCCCACGCATCGTCCCGAGAGCCGGCACCCGCTCCCGCGGCGACCCGCGGCTGATCGGCCCCGTTTACCAGCCGGCAGTTGATCTCCCGTAAACCTTGCGGGCGGACGTTCGCCGCGCTGTTTCGGCCTCGTCCCCGGAGCGTCGTCCTTGCCCGAGAACCGGATCATCCGTCGCGAGGACGCGCTTAAACTGGAGGGGAGCGCAGCGATGCACGTGGTCATCCTCGCCGAATTCGCTGCGGCCAGCGGCGGCGCCGAGAAGGTCGCCGTGGAATCCGCCCGCGCCCTGGCGGAGGCCGGCGCGGAGGTGACCTACATCCAGGCGATCCGCGGTCCCGTCGATCCGCTGCTCGACCATCCGCGTCTGCGCCGGATCGAACTCGGTCTGTCCGACGTCTGGTCGTTGCCGGCTTGGCGCGGCGCGGCGTCGGGGATCTGGAACGGGGCGGCCGCCGCGCGCCTCGCGACCGCACTCGACACCCTCGACGCCCTGCCGCGCCCACCCGACTGCCTCCATCTGCATCAGTGGACCCGCGCGCTCTCGCCCGCCGTGCTGCCGGTATTGCTCGGCCGCGGCATCCCCGTCGTGCTGACACTGCACGACTACGCTCTCGCCTGCCCGAACGGCGTCGACTATCGCTTCGACCGGGCCGAGCCCTGCACCGTCGCTCCCCTCTCCGGCGCCTGCCTCGCGGCCCCCTGCGATCCGAAGAGCCGGCTGCACAAGCTCGTGCGCGTCGGCCGCGCCGCCGCCCTGCGGCTGGCGCTCGGGCAGGCCGCACTCGACGTCGTCCATGTCTGCGACGGCAGCCGCGCACGGATGGAGCGACGGCTCGGCGCCTTGCGCGTGCGCCACCACCGCATCGACAACCCGGTGCGGATCGAGCGGGGGATACCGGCGGAGCCGGCCGCCAACGACGCCGTCGTCTATGTCGGGCGCCTTACCCCGGAGAAGGGCGCCGACCTCGTCGCAGAGGCCGCGCGCCGGGCCGGAATGCCGGCGCTGTTCGTCGGTGCCGGACCGCTGGAGGCGCGCCTTCGGGCCGAGGGCGCCGAGGTGCTCGGCTGGCGGAGTCCCGAGGCGGTCGCGGCGATTCTGCGCCGTCGGGCACGCGCGGTCTGCGCCCCCTCGCGCTGGCTCGAGACCGGGCCGCTCACCGTCTACGAGGCGCTGGCTCAGGGGCTGCCCGTCGTCGCCTCGCAACGCTCCGGCGCCGCAGAGAAGGTCGTGGACGGTGAGACGGGCTTCGTCGTCGCACCGGAGGTCGTGGCGCTGGCCGATGCGTTCCAGGCCCTCAAGGACGACGCGCTGACCGCGCACCTCGGCCGGGAGGCCTACGACCGGTACTGGCGCGCACCGCTGACGCTCGCCGCCCATGGCCGGGCACTGTTCGATCTCTACGCTCGGCTCAAGGATGAATACCTTATGCGGCAGTGCGGCATGACCGGCGATCCCACCCTGCCCCAAACCGCGCTCAGCGGCGGCGCTCCCCTTGGCAGATCCCATTTTTAGTCACTATAATGCCGACTTGGTGCCTGATGCTCGATGCCGCCGGCGCAGGGTCGGAGGCAAAATCTAGATTTATAACAAAAGCATAACGCCCGCCCCTCTCGCTACGGACATTGTTCGGCATCGGCCCGAAACTGTTCTTGACTTTCATGTTGCACCGCAACATACGAGGTGCGGGCCGGTTCGCCGCGGGGAGGCCTTCGGAGCTCCCCGAAACCGAATTCTCCCGGTCCGTCTGACAGGAGAGACAGATGAGCACCCAGAGCTTCGAGATCCCCGCTGAGTTCCGTGACTTCGCCGACAAGAGCGTCGATCAGGCTCGCAACGCCTTCGGCACGTTCCTGAACGGTGCGGTGAAGACCTCCGAGCAGATCCGGAACTCGGCCTCGACCGTTCAATCGACGCTGCACGCTGCGGTGCTCAAGAGCCTCGACCACGCCAAGGTCAACGCCGAGACGACCTTCGACTACGCGCAGCGCGTCGTGCGCGCGAAGGACCCGCGCGAGGCCTTCGAGCTCCAGTCCGAGTTCCTGAAGACCCAGTTCGCCGCCCTCCAGGCCCAGGCCAAGGAGTACGGTGCCCTCGCTCAGAGCGTCGCCCGCTAATCCAGTCCGGCTTCGGGCCACGGCGTCGAAGGCGCCATGGCCCGTTTCGGGGGCATGGCGCCGAATCCGTCACCCGACGGGCTCGGCATAGCCCGTGCTCCGACGCTATGCTCCGCCGCAGCGCCAGTCGGCCCCGTTGCCGCCCGGGACACGCGCGGGGCAAAGGGTTTCGAACGAGGAGAAGGCCCATGTCGTCGAGCCGCCGCAGAGGACGCTCATCCGGAGCGCCCGCCACTCCCCAGCCGCCGACGCTGAGCGCACCTCAATCCGAGGTCGCCGAGGCGTTGCTGGCCGAGGCCCAGGCCGACCAGGGCCAAGCCGACAAGAGCCAAGCCGACAAGGGTCAGACCGACCAGGGCCAGGAACCCGAGCAGACGCCCGAGGCGAACGCGATGGACGTTCCGGCCGTGGAAGCCGCCGCGGCACAGCCGGCCGCGGAAGCAGATCCCGAAATTTCAGAACTATCCGCCGAGACGCAGGCCGACCGACCGGTCGAGCATCCGGCGCAAGACGCGGCGGAGGCCCTGGCCTCTGCGCCGGAGCCGATCGCTCCGGACACCGTCGAAGCCGTGGAAACGGCGGTCGACGCGCCGAGCGAGACGCTCGCGCCAACCCTGGTCGAGGCGACCCTGGCCGAGACCAAGCCCGCCCTGGGCGCCCAGCCGAAGCCGCACAGCGTCCATATCGGCGCGAGCTTCGCCTTTGCCCCCGCGCTCGCGCCCCTCACCGAGATCAATACGAAGCTGTTCGCCTTCGCCCGCGGCGAGGGCGAAGCGGCCATCGCGCATTTCCAGGCCCTTGCCCGCGCCAAGTCCCCGGCGGAGGCGATCCGTCTTCAGGTCACGGAGATGCAGCGCGCCGCAGACGCCTCGCTCACCTGCTTCAGCGAGATCGTGCGCAGCGCCAACCGCCTCAGCGACAGCGTTCGCCGGCACTGAGGCCGGTCCTCATCGCCGAACCCATCGGGGCGGTCGCCTGAGGGGCGGCCGCCCTTTTTCGCGTCCGGCATCGGCGCGTCGCCTCCGGCTCGTGGCCGCGACTTCCGGCCCCGACTCGTGGCCGGGTGACGCGGGGGAGACAGGTGCTCGCGCCCCTCGCCCCCCGCCGCCGCGGGGTCTACATAGCCCGCACCGCTCCAGCGTTCATCGGGAGACCCCGCATGCCCTCCTCGCCGCTTCTGCCGGCCTGTCTCGTATCCGCGCTGCTCCTCGCCGCCGCGCCCGTCGGCGCGCAGATGGCGAACACGCCGACGAAGCTCGCGCCGGAGAAGGCGGCGTCGGACAAGCCGTCCGAGAAAGCGGTGCCCCTGTCGAAGGGCGAGATCCAGCTCTCCTTCGCCCCGGTGGTGAAGCGGGCGGCGCCCTCCGTCGTCAACGTCTACGCCTCGCATGTCGAGAAGCGCTCCGCGCGCTCCAACGCCATGGAGGAGTTCATGCGCCGCTTCTTCGGCGAGGACCGGCCGGGCCGCGGTCCCGGCGGCATGCCCGGCGAGCGGGCGCAGCGCTCCCTCGGCTCGGGCGTGATCGTCGACGCCTCGGGCCTCGTCATCACCAACAACCACGTCATCGAGAACATGAACGAGGTGAAGGTCGCCCTCGCCGACAAGCGCGAGTTCGAGGCGCAGTTCGTGCTGCGCGATCCCCGCACCGACCTCGCCGTGCTCAAGATCAAGAGCCCGGCCGACATCGCGCCGATGCCGATCGGCGATTCCGACCACCTTGAGGTCGGCGACTTCGTGATGGCGATCGGCAACCCCTTCGGCGTCGGGCAGACCGTGACGCAGGGCATCGTCTCGGCGCTGGCCCGCACTCAGGTCGGCTCGTCGGACTACCAGTTCTTCATCCAGACCGACGCGGCGATCAATCCGGGCAATTCCGGCGGCGCGCTGGTCGACCTCAAAGGACACCTCGTCGGCATCAACACCGCGATCTACTCGCAATCCGGCGGCAGCCACGGCATCGGCTTCGCCATCCCCGCCAGCATGGTCCGCGCGGTGGTCGAGACCGCCAAGAACGGCGGAAGTCTCGTGCGCCGCCCCTGGCTCGGGGCGCGGGTGCAGACGGTGACGCCCGACATCGCCGAGAGCGTCGGGCTCGACCGTCCGACCGGCGTGCTGGTGGCGAGCATGCAGGCCAAGAGCCCGGCCGAGGAGGCCGGCCTCAAGCGCGGCGACGTGATCCTCTCGGTCGACGGCCAGACCGTCGATGATCCGGAAGCCTTCGGCTACCGCTACGCGCTCAAGGGCATCTCCGGCACGGCCGACCTCGGCATCCTGCGCGGCACCAAGCGGCAGACGATTCCGGTCAAGCTCGGTCCCGCACCGGAGACGCGCCCGCGCGACAGCCTCAAGGTTCGCACGCGCACGCCGTTTTCGGGCGCGACCTTCGTCAACACCTCGCCCGCGGTGAGCGAGGAGCTGCAGACGGATCTGCCGGAGGAGGGCGTGGCGGTGACCGCCGTCGATGATGGCTCGCTCGCGGGCCGGGCGGGCTTCCGCAAGGGTGACGTGATCGTGGCGGTCAACGGCATGCCGATCACCTCGACCAAGGACCTGGATCGGCTGACGCAGCGCAATCTCGGCCTGTGGGAGGTCGCGATCAAGCGCGGGGGCGAGGTGCTCACCTCGGTGTTCGGCGGATAAGTTCTCGATCGGCCCGGGTCCGCGCCCGGGCCGTGGCAGGCCCGGATCGGGCCGCGGCACGACGTGCGATTTCGCTCATCGGCTCGGCGGGCTTCCCGCTAGTCTCCCGGACAGGTTCTCGGAGACGCTCTTCGCTCCGGATGTTTCTTCGGCCTTCCGGCCGACGCAATCCGGTAACCGTACGAAGCAATCCGCTGGCAACCCGGCGTCCCTAGAACGGCGCCATACGAGAGCCGGAAGGCTCCGAACGGTGGGGCGGACATCATGCGGGACCTGATCAAGATCGCGGCGGCCGGAACGGTGATGGCGGCCTACGCCCTGCTCGCGCCCTCGCTCGTCGAGGCGGTGCCGGGCGCGACGGGTTCGGCGAAGGTCTTCACCCAGCGCCTGCCGCAGGCCGGCGGCACCGTTCCGGTGAGCGCCCGGATCGACGGCGAGGCGCCGATTCCGGGACAGGTCGTGGTGACCCGCCGGCCGCTTCTGGTCGGCATCTCGACGGGCGAAACCTCCCGATGACCGCCGCAGACACGCCTCTGCTCGCGGCGGCATTCCTTCTCGGCCTCGGTGCGGCCGTTCTCCTGAATACCCTGCTCGCCTGACGCCGATCCGACCGCGCCGGGCGTCACGGGTGCTGCTTCAGGCCGCCACGCTCGCCAGGGCGTGGCGATTGCCGTGCAGACCCGCGCAGAGATCATCGATCTCGGTCACGTCGAGGGCATCACCGCTGCTGGCGGCGATGGTGTCGATCAGGTCGTCCTTCCGGGGATCGAACGGGTGACCCTGCATCCGGTAGAACTGGTAGTAGCGCAACGCCGCCAGAAGCGTGTCGCGCTCGCGGGCGGTGACGGTGAGGTTCTGCGTGGTCATGGGCTTCCCCTTGGCTTGCAACGAACGCCGAGGCGAGACCGCGCGCGACTCGCCTAGCTTGACCGTTGTAGCCGCCGGGCGGCAGCCCCGTCTATGACATGTGCGGGGATCGCGCCGGGCATCGCCCATCTCACGGCTCGACGGGTGCCTCTCGCGCCCGGTGCGGACGAGCCAAGGGTCCCGCAACGGCTGCGGAGGAGATGCCTTCGGGCAATCCGTAATAGTCTTCGAGAATCCGCGGATAGACGGTGGGCCGGAACGGCTTGCGGGCGGCCCAGAGCACGTCGATCGGCAGCGCCAGCAGAGCCGCGTTCAGACGCTGCGGGTCGTCGGCCAGTGCCGGATCGAGACGGTGACCCTCCCCGCTCGCGCGCAGCCGCTCGGCCTGGGCGCCGAGGTCGAACACCACCGGCGGCACGCCTGCCGCGAGCGCCAGGGAGAGCGTGTAGCAGTACGTCTCCGGCGAAATCGACGGAAACAGCACGAGATCGGGATCGACGCGGGCGATGTGTGTCAGCGCCGCGGCATCACCGCGGTAGGGGCCGGTCTCGCGCACGCCCGCGGCCTCCATGGCCCGTGGATCGGCGGATCGGCCGATGATCGTGATGTCGAGCGGCAGTTGTCGCAGCCGGGCATCGAGGGCGAGGTTGTGGATCACGTCGAAGCCCTTCTGCACGCCGACCGATCCGATCACCGCGACCCGCAACGGCCCACTTTTCCGCTGACGGGCCTTGAGTTCGACGCCGGCGAGCGTCTCTTCATGCGGGCGCAGCGCGATGTTGTCGAGGAGGAGGACAGTGCCGATGCGGCCGGCGAGATCGGCGGACGGCGCGAACACCGCGCGCGCGCGGCCGAGGAACCCGGCCCAGACCCGCCGCCGCTCTGCCGGGTCGGGCAGGACGATGCCGTCGGCGTCGCGGTCGAGACGGATGCAGTCGCGGCAGACGGCGGGCTCCGCCAGCCCGCAATAGACGCCCTCGGGCCGCACGAGGTTGTTGCGGTGGCAGACCGAGGCATAGTCGTGCAGCGTCACATCGTAGCCGACGCCCGCCTCCTCGATCAGCCGCATCGCCGCGCGGGTCGAAGGCGCGTCGAGCCCCGCCAACGAGTGGACATGCACCATCGCCGGGCCGAGCCAGCCGATCAACTCGGCGAGGAGATCCGCGTCCCGGTCGAGGGAGAGCGGGTCGAGGATGGAAACGGGAAAGTCGATCGCGCCGATTTCGGGCAGGCCGAGCTTGATCCCGCCGGGTTCGTCGGTGCGCAGGTAGACCGTGGCCAGACCGGCCTCGGCCAGACGGGCGCTCAGCGCCTCGACATGGGTCTCGACCCCGCCGCCGAAATCGTGGGTCACGATCAGGGCGATGCCGCGCTCGGCGCTCGCCGTGGCACGTTTGGCGAAGCGGTAGAGGTCGAGCCGGCGGCGGGCAAAGCGCGCGGGATCGACCTCGATGTGGTTGTGGACCCGGCGCTGATAATCGGCGTGCTTGGTCAAGAGCGTGCGGAAGATGTCCGCCCCCTTCGTCGCGAGGAGCGTGCCGAAGGAAACGCTGCCGGAATGGAACACGAAGATGTCGTGCGCCAGGAGGTTGGTGAAGCCCGCCTTGAGGGCGCGCATGCAGAAGTCGTTCTCCTCGCCGTAGCCGCGCCCGAAGGTCTCGGCGTCGAGGAGGCCCACGGCGGCGATCGCCTCGCGGCGCATCGCCATGCAGAAGCCGACCCCCGTCGGCACCGGCGAGCTCGTGCGGGCGTTGCAGACGCGGGTGAAGGCGTCGATCTCGTCCGGCGTGACCTCGAGCCGGGTCTGATTGTCGACATTCGGCCGCGGATAGCTGCAGATCGTGGCGTTGTTGGAGAACGGTGTGACCGTCGCGACGCGGGGATCGGCGTCCATGTGCCAGAGCAGGCGGTCGAGCCAGTCGCCGTAGACGACGATGTCGGCATTGAGGAGAACCACGTCCTTGCCCTCGGCCCGCTCCAGGCCGCGGTTGCAGGTCCGCACGAAGCCGAGATTCTCATCGTTGACGAGGTGGGCGAACAGGCCCCTGCCGGTGAGGTCGGCGAGTGCCGCGCTCAGGCGCGGATCGGGGCTGCGATCGTCGATGACGAGGAGGGCGAAGGCTGTGGCCTGCGGCGCGCTCAGCACCGAGTGGATCGCCCGCAGGGTGTCGTCGTAGCCCTTGTAGACGGGCATGATCAGGACGGCCCGGGCCGCCGCGATGTCGGCGGCGGGCCGCACCCGCTCCCACTCGGCCGACGTCGGAGCGACCTGCGCCGGCCAGGTGCCGAGGCCGAACGGCGTCGGCCGGAAGCCGCGCGTCCGGCCAACGGCGAGATAGTGGAAGAATGGGTTGACCCCGGCGCCGAGCTCCCGGCGGTAATGCTTGCGGTAGAACCGTACCGAGAAATCGGGGCTCGGATCGCGATCTTCGTGGGCGCCGAAATCGAGGAAGTGGCGGACCGGATCGACGCCGGAGCGGCGAATGTCGGCGTTGGTGTCGAGGTAATGCTCGCGGTCGAAGGCGGCCGCCACCGTCTCGTAGATCTGCGCATCGGTGGCCTCGGCCGGATCGGCGGGCAGCATCGCGGCCGGCGGCTGGGTGCGCCGAGCGGGCGGAGCCGCAGCCTCGGAGGCCAGGAGCCGCCGCGTCGAGGCGAAATGGTAGAGCGGGCTGACGCCCAGGCGCCGCATATGAGCGTGACGCTGCAGGTAGGCATCGCCGGAGAAGGCATCGTTCGGGTCGAGCCCCCGCCGCCATCCCTTGGTCAGGTAATGGGCGAGCGGATCCTCTCCCCCCTCCAGGCCGGCGCGGCGGGCGTAGTACGGCGCATCGAAATAGGGTTCGACCACCGCGGCCTGGAGCGTCTGAAAATCCGGGCCGGGCTGCGTCGGGATCCGCAGCCGCTCCGCGCCGGAGAGACCGGCGTAGTGGAGAAGCGGATTGATCGGCGCCCGGTCGGCGAGGTGCCGGTCGAGGTAGTACAGGGTCGAGAACACTGCGGAGGGATCGCGGCCCTCCAACCAGCCGTGGTCGAGGTAGTGCCGAAGCGGATCGCCCCCACCCGCGGCCACGTCGGGATAGGCGGAGCGGTAGAAGGCGGGATCGAAGAAGGGAGCGGCGGCCACGGCATCGCGGCGCCCGGGCCGAAACAGCCTCGGCAGCTTGATCACGGCCACATCCCTCGAACACGCAGATACAGGGCCTCGCCGCCGGGATCGCCCCTCCGGAAAGCATGGGAACGAAGTGTGGCGCGGCCGGGGCGATTTCGTCCGCATACAGCATCGTTCGAAACGATGCCTGCCGGCCTGCAGACGAGGGCGCGGCGCGTGCCCATCCAATGACGCAGACGAGGTCGCCCACGCGAGAATGCGCCCGAACCTCTTCCCCCGCGACCGGGTTCGGCTCTAAGCATCGGTGCCGCCTCTGGTGCGGTCAGCAGTGCGGCTTGGCCCCGGGAGGGCACGATTTCGGACGGTCTCTGGTCATCGGCGCTCGGCCTCGTCGCGGTCATCGCGCTCGTCTTCGCCAACGGTTTCTTCGTCGCGGCGGAATTCTCCCTCGTCGCGGTGCGGCGCAGCCGGGTCGCCGAGTTGGTCAACGAGGGCCGGGTCAACGCCCGTGCGCTCCAGCGCGCCACCGACCGGCTCGACGCGCATCTCGCCGCGACGCAGCTCGGCATCACCCTCTCCTCCCTGGCGCTCGGCTGGGTCGGCGAGCCGGCCCTGGCCCACCTGATCGAGCCGCTGTTCCACTGGCTGCCCGACATGACCGCCGGCGTGACCGCGCACACGCTGGCCGTGGCCCTGGCATTCGCCGTAATCACCACGCTGCACATCGTGCTCGGTGAACTCGCGCCGAAAAGCCTCGCGCTTCAGCGCAGCGAGCGCACCGCGCTGGTGATCGTGCGGCCGCTGACCCTGTTCCTGTTCGTCTTCGGCCCGGCGATCCACCTCCTCAACGGCCTCGGCAACGGCGTGCTGCGGCTGCTCGGCCTGCGGCCCGGCGAGGGCGAAGGCCACCTTCCCTCCCCGAAGGAGCTGAGCCTGCTCGTGACCGCGAGCCACGAAGCGGGCCTCCTGCACGAGGCGCAGGAGGACGCCGTGGCGCGCATCCTCGCCATCGGCGAGCGGCGCATCCGCGAGATCATGACGCCGCGCAACGAGGTCGATTGGGTCGATCTCGACGACACGCAGGAAGAGGTCATCGAGGCGGTGCGCGCCTGTCGCCACGAGCAGCTCGTGGTGAGCCGCGGGCAGATCGACGACGTCGTCGGCGTGCTGCGCAAGCAGGATCTGCTGGACCAGTTCCTCGACGGCAAACCCCTCGACGTGAAGGGGGCGACCCGCGAACCCATCGTCGTCCACGAGGGGCTGGCGATCCTGAAGGTGCTGGAGATGTTCCAGACCAAGCCGGTGCGCATGGCGATCGTCGTCGACGAGTACGGCAGCCTGGAGGGCATCGTCACCCAAACCGACCTGCTCGAAGCGATGGCCGGCGAGATCCCGGAGCCCGGCGAGGAGCGGATGGTGGTCGAGCGCGAGGACGGCTCGCTGCTCATCGACGGCATGATGTCGGCGACCGACGCCTTCGACCGCCTCGGTCTCCCGGAGCGTCCGCGCTCGGACGACTTTTCCACGCTCGCCGGCTTCGTCATCGTCCAGCTCGGACGCATCCCGTCGGAGGGCGATGCGATCGAGACGCAGGGCTGGCGGATCGAGGTCGTGGACATGGACGGGCGGCGCATCGACAAGGTGCTCGCCACCCGCCTGCCGGAGGCTTGAGCGAAGCCATGACGGTCATCCCATGACAGCCACTCCATGACGGTCATGGCATGACCGAGATGCCATAATAGCGATACTATGACCCGTAACGTCTTCGTCCTCACCGGCGCCGGGATCTCCGCGGAGAGCGGGCTCGGCACGTTCCGCGACACGGAGGGCGTGTGGGCGCGCTTCGATCCGATGCGCCTCGCCACCCCCGAGGGCTTCGCCGCCGATCCGGTGCTGGTCCAGGAGTTCTACAACCAGCGCCGCCGCGATGCCCGCGCCGCCGCGCCCAACCCGGCGCATGCGGCACTCGCCCGGCTGGAGGCAGGGCTGGCGGAGCGCGGCGGCCGGCTGTTCCTGTGCACGCAGAACATCGACGACCTGCACGAGCGGGCGGGCTCGCGCCATGTCGTTCACATGCACGGCGAACTCCTGCGGGCCCGCTGCACCGCCTGCGGGACGGAGCCGGTCTGGCACGAGGATCTGACCGTCGAGACGGCCTGTCCGCATTGTGCACATGGCGGCGGGATGCGGCCCGACGTGGTGTGGTTCGGCGAGATGCCCAAGCACCTCGACGCCATCGACGAGGCGCTGGCCGAGGCCGACCTGTTCGTCGCGATCGGCACTTCCGGCGCGGTCTACCCGGCGGCGGGCTACGTCGCTCAGGCCCGCGCCTTCGGCATCCCGACGCTCGCCCTCACCCTGGAGGCCGCCGACAATGCCGGGATGTTCGAGGCGACCCGGCTCGGGCGCGCGAGCGAGACCGTGCCGGCCTTCGTGGACGAGGTTCTGAGCGAGACGAGGTAGCCCCTCTATCGCGGCGGGCCGTAGGGCGGACGCGGGATGGCCCGGTGCGCCGCCCTCAGCGCCGCCGACCAGCGCTCGCGCAGGTCGTGAAAATAGCTCTCGCCGGCCTCGATGCGGTGGCTCACTTCGAGGTCGAGGCTGCCGCGGCGCTGCACGGCGATGTCGATCGGCAGGCCGACGCCGAGATTCGAGCGCATGGTCGAGTCCATCGACACGAGGCCGACCTTCAGCGCGTCGTAGAGATCGGTCTCGAAGGTCACCGCCCGGTCGAGGATCGGCTTTCCGTACTTGTGCTCGCCGATCTGCAGGAAGGGCGCCTCCCGGCTGCACTCGATGAAATTGCCCGCCGAGTAGATCATGAACAGCCGCATCGGCTCGTCGCCGATCTGGCCGCCGAACAGGAACGAGACCTCCATGCGCAGGTTGGCGGCCTCGAAGCCGGCCTGCTCGATCTCGCGCACCCGGCGGATCGCCCGTCCCACGAGTTGGGCCGCCTTGAACATGGTGGCCGCGTCCCCGAGCTTGGGCGGCGTCTCGCCCTCGACGTCGTCCACGCCCTCGCGGAGCATGCTGAGCACCGACTGCGTCATCGAGAGGTTGCCAGCCGAGGCCAGCATCATCACACGCTCCCCCGGCACGTTGAACATGTGCAGCTTGCGGTAGGTCGAGATGTTGTCGAGCCCGGCATTGGTGCGGGTGTCGGCGATCATCACCAGCCCGTCCTCGACGAGCACTCCGACGCAGTAGGTCATGGCGGCACCCGCCTCAGCAGAGGGGCCCGGCAATCCGGGCGGAACGAACCGGCTCGCTTCGCACGCGCCGAGCGCGGGCCGCAAGACAAGTTTTCCGAAGCCGCTCCGCTAATGCGGGAGACCCGGCTCAGCCCTGCGACTGACTCTGCTGACCGCGCGCCTGGTGCTGCGCCTGCACCTGCTCGACCCGCAGGGCTACGTCGAGCGTCTCGGTGCCCCCACCCATCCGGCTGCCGCGGATCGGCGCGGCGCCGAGATAATCGAGGCCGACGGCGACGCGCACATGCGCTTCCGTCGCCGAGAGGCCGTTGGCCGGGTCGAAGCCGACCCAGCCGAGTTCCGGCACCAGCGATTCCGCCCAGGCATGCCCCGCCTTCTGGTCGTCGCCGCCATCGTTGCGGCGAAAGTAGCCGGAGACGTAGCGCGAGGGGATCTCCAGGTGCCGGGCGGCCGCGAGGAAGATGTGGGTGAGGTCCTGGCACACGCCCTTTCTCGCCTCGAAGGACTGGGCGGCGCTGGTGCTGGCGCTGGTCGGGCCCGGCTCGAAGGTCACCGTGTCGTGCACGGCGGCGAGCAGGCGGTGCAGGATCGAGAGCGGATCGCGCTCCCCCTCCCTCGCGACCCTTTCCGCGAAGGCCTTGAGTTCCGGGCTCGCCTCGGTGAGCGGGGTGTCACGCAGGTAGAACAGGTCGGGCAAGCGCTCGACCGCGCCGCGGACGATGCCGCTCGTCTCGAAGGTCTCGATCTCGCCGGTCACCCGCACGGTGAGCGCGTCGGTGGGATCGTCGGCGGTGAACCAGTGGACGAGGTTGCCGAACCCGTCCTCGCGGGCGGTGAGGCGCCCGTTGACGGACGGCTCGATCCGCCACTCGCGCACGTGCTGCCCGTCATGATCGCGGGGCGTCAGCCGCAGGATCTGGATGAGGCCGCGAGCCGGTTGCTCATAGGTGTAGACCGTATCGTGGACGATCCGGATGCGCATGCCTTGATCCTGCCGGGACGACTCGCGGGAAGCTAGGGCAAGGACGGCGATTTGGAAATCCAAAGGCTTGCTCAAAGCTTTGGCAGGACGGGTTTTCTCAGGCTTCGCCCTTGTTGAGCGCCTCGGTGCGGGCCCGAGAAAAGTCGGTTCGGGGGTGCCTCAGACCGCAGGCGTCATCCGAACGGCAAGCGGGCGAAGCGTAACGGGATCGGCTCCGGCGTGCCCCCGGCAGCGCCGGAAATCATCGGAACGGTATTGTCGGCAGTACCGTTTCTGGCGCCCGAACCGATGGCTCACGTTGTTGGAATCCGATCCGACCGGAAATCGAACCAACGTCACCCGAACTTCGCGCTCCGTGCACGTCTCCAGGGCTCTGGCCCAAGGGGATATCTTTGCGTACTCCTAGATATTACTTCGTTAATCTGCCGTTCATTGCATCATTTTGTTCGAGATCGATGCAAATTTTCTGGAACGGTCTTTCCGATCTCTCCGTTTTTGGTCCCGCGACAAGCGAAACACTCGGAGGAATACATGCTCAAGCACATTCGCGTTGCAGCCCTCGCCAGCACCTTCGTCATCGGCGGCGCCGCCCTCGCGCTCGCTCAATCGTCGTCGACGACCGGCACCGGCGGTTCGTCGGCGGGCGGTGGCACCAGCTCGTCGACCGTCGGAACCGGCGGATCCTCGGCCGGCTCGGGCGGCGGCTCGGGCTCCTCGTCCACGCTCGGCACCGGCGGTTCGTCGGCAGGCGGCGGCACCAGCTCGTCGACCGTCGGAACCGGCGGCTCTTCGGCCGGCTCGGGCAGCGGTTCGGGCTCCTCCATGGGCACCGGCGGGTCGTCGGCGGGCAAGAGCGGAAGCGGCTCATCGATGGGTTCGGGCGGTTCCTCGTCCGGCATGTCCGACAGCGCGGGTAAGTCGGGCAGCGCCCCCGGCCATGACAAGAGCGGCCCCGGGAACTCCGAGAACGCACCGGGCCACAACAAGCGCTGAGCCCCGCCCGGCGTGAAGGCTCGGGCGCGGTTCGAATGAGCCGCGCCCGTTCCATCTCTTGAGGAGAGACGCATCATGGCACGCCTGATCCTGCCGCTTCTCGGCGGCGCACTCACGCTCGCGGGCATCGCCGCAGCTGCGGCACAGGCCAGCGCTCAGACCAGCACCGTCCAGACGGGTCCGAGCGGTGTCTCGGGCAGCACGACGGTCACCACCGGCCCCAACGGCAAGCCGTGCCGGGTCGTCCAATCCGACGACGCGAACAAGACCGGCACGCTGTCGAGCTCGGTCACCGCAGGTCCCGGCGGGGTGCAGAGTTCCACCACGGGAGGCCCGTCGGTGACGACCCGGTCGGGCGACGGCGCGACCAGCAGCTCGGCCACCAGCTCGAGCACCGGGAACGGCAGCACGATGACGACCACCGGCGACGGCGACTGCGTGGTCACCGTGCCGAAGAAGAAGTGAGGGTTCCATGAGCATCACTGAGACGATCTTCAGCACTGTCACCAAGCCGGCGACGGCGCTGGCCGCCCTCGGCCTGTTCCTCGCCCCGGCTCTCGCGCAGGCGCAGGGTGGCAGCGCGACGGCGGGCAGCGCCGGCTCGGCGGCCTCAGGCGGCACCTCCGCCTCGACCGTCGGCACCGGCGGCACATCGACGGGCGCGAACGGCGCCACTGGGTCCTCGCTGGCGACCGGCGGCAGCGCCGCCGGCGGCAAGACCATGGACCGCTCGCACGTGAACGAGACCGGCCAGGGCGGCCTCAACGGCCAGTCCAAGGCCATGGCTCATGACGGCGGCACCTTCTCCAAATCGCAGACCAAGACCAAGGTTCGCGACGGCGAGAGCGTGGAATCGCGCACCAAGACCATGTCGCACGAGCCCGGCTCGAAGCCCGTGAAATCCACGACGACCACCGGCTCGACGACCGGCCAGTGAGGCCGAATCGATTGTCTCGAACGCGACGGCAGGAGGCCCGATGCTGCGCAAGCCGACCCTGATTCTTCTCTCCGCCCTGGGGTTCGCCGGCGGCGTCCTCGGCGCCCCTTCCGCCGCCATGGCCGACCCGCCCTGGGCTCGTGGCGGGCGCGGGCTCCATCACGGCGGCCCTCCGCCCTGGGCTCCGGCGCACGGCTGGCGGCGCAAGCACGAATTCGGCGGACATTATGGCCGGCCGTACGGTCGCTCCCGGTATGACGGGGGGCGCCGCTACGACCGATACGGTTACTGACCGGCCACACGCTCCGGGCGGGACCTGACGGTTTCGACCACGATCCCTCGGATCGGAAATCGAGCCCCGGCCTTCAAGGGTCGGGGCTCGGCCATGGCTGGATCCGGGCCTGAGGCCGTCCCGGCTATGCCGCGGGCGCCGGCACGGGGCCTCGCGGCGCGTCGTCGAGCGTGCCCATATCTTGGTTCTGATCGTAGCTCTGGACGAGTTCGTGCGCCTCCTGCTCGCTCGCGGCGGCCGGCGGCGACCCCCACATGCTCGTCCCGTTGGGCTCACGGATGACGAGGATCGAGACGACCCCGATCACGCCGGCGATCATCAGGTAGTAGGCGGGCCAGTTGAGATCGCCCGTATACGCCACGAGCGATCCGACAACGACCGACGTGGTTCCGGCGAACAGGGACACCGACACGTTGAAGGAGATCGAGAGGCCGCTGGCCCGGACATTCGTGGGAAAGAGGGCCGGCAGCGTCGAGGGCATCGTCGCACTGAAACAGATCAGCAGCAGCCCCATGATGAGCAGGCCGAGGAAGACCGCGGTCTCGCTCTGGCTGCGGATCAGAAGGATCATCGGCAGGGCCAGAACCACGAGGCCGATCGACCCGATCAGAACGAAGGGCTTGCGCCCGAAGCGGTCGGACAGGCGACCGATGAACGGGATCGACAGGAGCGCGAGCAGCATCACGACGAGCTGCAGCACCTGCGACGCCGTCGGCGAGAGGCCGCCGGTCTGCTGCATCATCGGCAGGGTCTGCGTGACGTAGGTCGGCATGTAGGAGGTCAGCATGTAGTTCGGCACGTTCCAGGCGAGTGCCAGACCCATGCAGACGAGGACGTAGGGCCACAGGACGAGGATGTCCCGCGCCGTCTGTCCGGCCCGCGCTTGCTTCTCGCGATCCTCCGCCTCCTGCTCGAGGGCCGCGAAGGCGGGGGTCTCGGCGAGTTGCGAGCGCATGTAGACGCCGACGAGTCCGAGCGGCAGGGCCAGGAAGAACGGCAGGCGCCAGCCCCAATCGAGCAGTTGCTCATCCGTCAGAGCCGCACCCGCCAGGGTCACGACGATCGCGCCGAGCAGATATCCGGTGAAGGTGCCGAATTCGAGCCAGCTACCGAGATAGCCGCGCCGCCGGTCCGGGGCGTACTCGGCGATGAAGGTCATGGCACTGCCGTACTCGCCGCCGGTGGAGAAGCCCTGAACCAGGCGGGCGACGAGGAGAAGGAGGGGGGCTGCGATGCCGATGCTCTCCTGGCTCGGGATGCAACCGATGGCGAAGGTGCCCACCGCCATCAGGATCATCGTGGCCGCGAGAACCTTGTTGCGGCCGATCCGGTCGGCCAGGGGACCGAAGAACATGCCGCCGAGCGGCCGGATCAGGAACGCGACCGCGAACAGCCCGAACGTCGCGATCTCACCCATCGTGTGGGAGAGATTGGAGAAGAACACCTTCTGGATCGTCGGCTCGAAGAAGGCGTAGACGCCGAAATCGTACCACTCAGCGACATTGCCGATTGAGGCCGCCGAGATGGCCCGCCGGATCGTCGACGGCTCGGTCACCGTACAGTCCGAGGCCTTCCAATCCTTGTCGTCGTCAACATGCATTGACAGCATATTCAGCACATCTCCGCAGGGCCTCTGAGAAGAAAAATATTATTGAGAAATGGCAGGCGCGCGAATGCGCTCGCCGCCTCGTTCAACGGCGCGATGGCGGCGCTGAGCAAACACAATCCGAGACCGGTTCCGGTCTTCCTCCCTGACGGCAATGCCGCGTATTCTTATGCGTTCGAGCCGCAGCCGGCGCCCGCACTGGCTGCAACCGAGGATGAGTTTGATCGAGTCACCCGAAACGACTTGTCAGAGAGCGACACATTTTTTCGATTTGCTGCGATGCGGACGGATCCTCCGCGTCGACCGTCCGCGCCCTGCAAGGCGAGTTTTCTCGAAAAGGGCGCCGTCGGATCGGGGCGGGCACAGATCTTAGAAGTATTGAGGCGGGTATCAGCGCGGCAAAATGGCAGCGACCTCGGCCTTCGGCAATCGAAATCAACAATCGCGGCGGATGTCTTCATCGCCGCCCTCGGGCGGCGCGAGCCCTCCCGGAGACGGGCCGGGGACGAACAGGCCCCCGCGAAGATCGAGGCATCGTCGCCCCGAGCGGCCGATCCCGGAGGGCTCGCGCCGCGAGCTTCCCGTGCCGAGCGGAGGTCCTCCCGAATGCAGTGTCAGACCAGATACTGCTCGCTGATCGCCGCTCCGAGCCCGTTGTTCTCGACGATGAAGCCCTGGATGAACTCGTGCAGGCCTGAGGCGAAGATGCGCTCGATGTCGGCCCCCGCGAGCTTCGCCCGCATGTTGCTCGCCAGACGCTGGCTCTCGCCGCGGCGCCCGTAGGCGTCGGCGATGAGGTCGAGATGCTCCACCAGCATCCGGTAGCAGCTCGCCAGCGAGCGCGGCATCTCGGGATTGAGGATCAGCAGGTCGGCGACCAGCACCGGCTTGATGCTCTCGCGGTAGACCCAGTGATAGGCGTTGAAGGCCGAGACCTCGCGCAGGATCGTGGTCCACTGGAAGTAGTCGAGCGAGCCGCCGACCCGCTCGGAGGCCGGCAGCAGGATCTGGTACTTCACGTCGAGGATGCGCGCGGTGTTGTCCGCCCGCTCGATGGCGGTGCCGGCGCGGGTGAACCAGTAGGCGTCGTTGCGCAGCATGGTCCGATAGGCCGAGCCGTCGAAGGTCAGCGAGACCCGCTTCACCCAGTCGAGGAACTGGGTGAACTCCTCCCGGGAGAGATCGCGCCCCTCGTAGGACCGCAGTTCCAGCCACGCGCCGTTGATCGTGTCCCACATCTCCGTGGTGAGCGCGGTGCGGATCGAGCGGGCGTTCTCCCGTGCCGTGGCGATGCAGGAGCGGATCGAGGACGGGTTCTGGGCGGAGAAGGCGAGGAAGTTGCAGACGGTGTGCTCGTTGACGGCGTCGTAGAGCGTCTTGAACAATTCGGGATCACCCGCCGAGGAAAGGGCCGAGGCCCACTCGTTCGAGGTGCGCCCACCGTAGTTCGACGGCAGCGCCGTGAGCCGCAGGGCCGCGTCGAGGATGCGGGCCAGGAAATCCGCCCGCTCGGCGTAGCGCGAGAGCCAGTAGAGGTTGTCGGCAGTCCGGGACAGCATGGATCAGCTCGCGGGCACGGTGGCGACAGGGACGGCAGATGCGCGGTGCTTCATCACCGCTGCCACCCGACCTGCCGAAAGACTGCCAAACGTTTGGGCAAAGCGCTTACGCATCGAGCACCCACGTGTCCTTGGTGCCGCCGCCCTGGCTCGAATTGACCACCAACGAGCCCTCTTTCAGGGCGACGCGGGTCAAGCCGCCCGGCACGATGCGGATCTCGTCGGCGCCGGCCAGCACGAACGGGCGCAGGTCGACGTGGCGCGGGGCGACGCCGGACGCGACGAAGGTCGGGCAGGTGGAGAGCGACAGCGTCGGCTGGGCGATGAAGTTGTCAGGTGCGTGGCGCAGCTTCTTGGCGAACTCGTCGATCTCGCGGCGCGTGGCGTGCGGGCCCACCAGCATGCCGTAGCCGCCCGAACCGTTGACCTCCTTCACCACGAGGTCCTTGAGGTTGTCCATCACGTAGGAGAAGGCTTCCCGCTCGCGGCAGCGATAGGTCGGCACATTGTGCAGGATCGGCTCCTCGCCTGTGAAGAACTTCACGATCTCCGGCATGTAGCTGTAGACAGCCTTGTCGTCCGAGATGCCGGTTCCGACCGCGTTGGACAGGGTGACGTTGCCCCGTTCGTAGGCGTTCATTAGACCCGGCACGCCGAGAACCGAGTCGGGCCGGAAGACGAGAGGATCCAAGAAGTCGTCGTCGAGGCGGCGGTAGATCACGTCGACCCGGCGCGGACCTTCGGTCGTGCGCATGTAGACGACCTCGTCCTTGGTGAAGAGGTCGCCCGCCTCGACCAGCTCGACGCCGAGCTTATCGGCCAGGAACGAGTGCTCGTAGAAGGCCGAGTTGTAGCGGCCGGGGGTGAGCAGCACGACGGTCGGGTCCCGCGTCGCGGAGGCGGGCGCGAGACTGCGCAGGGTCGCGAGCAGGGCGTCGGGATAGTTCTCGACCGGCGCGACGCGGTGACGGGAGAACAGCTCGGGGAAGAGCCGCATCATCACCTCGCGGTTCTCCAGCATGTAGGACACGCCGGACGGGGTCCGGGCATTGTCCTCCAGCACGAAGAAGTCGTTCTCACCGGTACGCACGATGTCGATGCCGGCGATGTGGACGTAGAGGTCGTGCGGCACGTCGAAGGCCCGCATCTCCATGCGGTAATGCGGGTTGCGGTAGACGAGGTCGGGCGGGATGATCCCCGCCTTGATGCACTCCTCCGCGCCGTAGATGTCGTTGATGAAGGCGTTGAGGGCGGTGACGCGCTGCTTGAGGCCGCGCTCCAGGAAATCCCATTCCGGCTTCGTCAGCACCCGGGGGATGATGTCGAAGGGGATCAGCCGCTCGGTCGATTCGTTGGCGCCGTAGACGGCGAAGGTGATGCCGATGCGCCGGAACAGCATCTCGGCCTGGCTGCGCCGGGTGTTGAAATGCTCCGGCGGCGTCTTGTCGAGCCAAGCCTTGAGGATGTCGTAGGCCTCACGGACGGAAGCCGGCTCCGGCTGCCCCGATCCGCCTCCGCTCATCTCGTCGAACGCCGTGAGCGCCATCCGCGCGATTCCCCCTGATGTCTCGTCCTGCCGATGCCTTGCCCTGCCGGAGCAAGAGGCAGGCCACCCGGACGGCGGCCGGACTGCCCGATGCCGCCCGCCTTCAACGTGCCGTGGCACCCTATCGCGGACAACCGCATCCGCGTTCGTGCAGCGGCAGGTTTGCCGGACAACCTGTCGGAGATGTAGCGGAGGCTCGGCGCGCGCCCATCCCTCGCGGGCCGGTCGGCGGTGCCGGACGATGCCCGTCGAAGACGCCTCAGATCAGCTTGAGCCCCTTGAGGCTCGCATGGCCCTCGCGGCCGAGAATGACGTGGTCGTGAACCACGATCCCGAGGGGATCGAGCACCGACACGATCTCCCGCGTCATGCGGATGTCGGCCCCCGAGGGCGTCGGGTCGCCGGAGGGGTGGTTGTGGGCCAGGATGATCGCGGTGGCCGAGAGTTCGAGCGCCCGGCGCGCCACCTCGCGGGGATAGACCGGCGTGTGATCGACGGTGCCGCGGCCCTGGACCTCGTCGGCGATCAGGTGGTTGCGCCGGTCGAGGAACAGCACCCGGAACTCCTCGCGGCCCGAGAAGGCCATGGTGGCGCGCAGATACTCGATGAGGGCGCCCCAGGAGCCCAGCAACGGGCGGGCGGCGATGGCGCCGCGGGCGAGGCGCCGGCCGGCGGCCTCGATCAGCTTCAGGTCGGCGGCGACGCCGGCGCTGACGCCCTGCACCTCGGTGAGCCGGGCGGGATCGGCGCTGATCACCTCGGCGAACGAGCCGAACCGGCGGATGAGCGCCTTGGCCAGCGGCTTCACGTCCCGCCGCGGGATCGACCGGAACAGGGCGAGTTCGAGGAGTTCGTAATCCGCCAGCGCCTCGGGCCCGGCCTCCGCGAAGCGGGCGCGCAGGCGCTCGCGATGGCCGTGATAGTGCGGGGCCTCCCCGGCGGAGGCCGGAGCCGCCTCGGCGAGACCCGGCAGGGCGGGCGGTTCGGCCGTCCGGCGGACCATCTCCCGGCGGGCCGTCAGTCGGCCTGGGTACCGTGAGGCTTGGGTTGATCGAGTCCCTTGGGGGAGAGCGTGAAAATCTCGAAGCCGTCCTCCGTCACCGCCACCGTGTGCTCGAACTGCGCCGAGAGCGAGCGGTCGCGGGTCACCGCGGTCCAGCCGTCCGAGAGCACCTTCACCGCCGGGCGGCCGAGATTGATCATCGGCTCGATGGTGAAGAACTGGCCGGGTTTGAGCGGCACGTCGTAGCTCGGCTCGACGTAGTGCAGGATCGTCGGCGCGTCGTGGTAGACGCGGCCGAGCCCGTGGCCGCAGAAATCGCGTACCACCGAGCAGCGCTCGGCCTCGGCATAGGCCTGGATCGCGCGGCCGATATCGTTGGTGGAGCCGCCCGGCCGGACGGCGCGGATGCCGCGCATCAGCGCCTCGTAGGTGATCTCGCACAGGCGCTGCGCCTTGCGCGGCACCTCGCCGATATAGGCCATGCGGCTCGAATCACCGTGCCATCCATCGAGGATCAGGCAGCAATCGAGGTTGACGATGTCGCCCTCGCGCAGGGGCTTGTCGTTGGGGATGCCGTGGCAGACGACGTGGTTGATCGAGGTGCAGATCGACTTGCGGTAGCCGCGGTAGAACAAAGAGGCCGGGTAGGCGCCGTGATCCATGCCGAACTCGAAGGCGAGCCGGTCGAGATGCTCGGTCGTCACGCCGGGCTGGGCGGCCTCGACGAGGAGATCGAGCGCCTCCGCCGTGAGGCGGCCGGCGCGGCGCATGCCCTCGAATCCCTCCGGACCGTGGATCGGCGGCTCCGGGGCGCGGCGCCCGCCTTCGGCGACGGCTTGCTCTTCACGGCTCATGGGCGTTCGGGCGCTTTTGCAGGAATTGGAGGCTGAACTCCGTCTTACGCTGCCGCAGGGCCGCCGCCAACCCGAGTGCACGCGTCGACGCCACCCCTCGGCGAAAGTATTGCCGAACTTGAGGCTCGAGCAAGTGGGTATCGTGAGCAGAAAGCCGATGCATCAAGGTGATGATCATTCAAAATAGCGGCCATAAACGTCTTCCTCATGGCACCCTGCAAGATACCGTTGCGTTTCACGCTCTCTGTCAGCAACCTGCCGACGGCACTCTCGCCCGGAGCTTGAAACATCGTGTCCGCCGAATCGATCAGAGGACCGGCCTCATACTTCCCATCCATCGAAAAGAAGTACGGGCGGCCCATCAGCGAGTGGCAGCAGCTCGTCCGTTCGAGGCTGCCGGCGAAGCACATGGAACTCGTCGCGATGTTGAAGACCGATCATGGCCTGGGCCATGGGCACGCCAACGCGATCGTGGCGCACGTCCTGGCGGAGCAGAAGGCGTGATGTCCTTGCGAGGCGCCTCTGCGCCCGCATTCGCCGGCCGCAGCCCTGCATGGAATGGTCAGACGCGTCGGGAGCGGGCCTAGGCTTGCGCCCCCGAACGCGCTAGACCACGGCCTCCGTTTTCAGGGACGTGCGATGGCTGACAAGGCGGTTCCCCACTTCCACAATCAGGCCGGCGTGACCGTGATCGCGGTGGGCTCGAAGGAGTTCATGTGCATCGGGGCGCTGCCGCCCTTCGATCACCCGCACGTCTTCCTCGACATGGGCAGCGACAGTGAGATCATCTGCCAGTACTGCTCGACCCTGTTCCGCTACGACCCGCGGCTGAAGCCGGGCACTGCGGATCCGGCCGGATGCGTCTGGCATGACGAGGCGCCCCAGGAGGCCCCCAGGGCGGCCTGACGGGCGGCGTTGCCGGTGACGGCGCTCTCCATCGCCATCGTCGGCGCCGGGATCGGCGGCCTCACCGCCGCGCTGGCGCTCTCCGCCGCTGGCCACGCGGTCACGCTGATCGAGCGCCGCACCGGGTTCTCCGAAGTCGGCGCCGGCCTCCAGCTCTCGCCGAATGCCAGCGCGGTGCTGATCGGCCTCGGACTCGGCGCGGCCCTGCGCCGGGCGGGGGACGAGCCGCCGGGCGTGACCGTGCGCGCGCTGGCCTCGGGCCGCGTCATCGGCGGCATCCGTCTCGGACCGGGCATGCGCGAGCGCCACGGCGCGCCCTACTATGTGCTGCACCGCGCCGATCTCCAGACCCTCCTGCTCGACGCCGTGCGCGGGCGCCCCGGCATCCGCCTCTGCGTCGGGCGCGAGGTATCGGACGTCGAGGAGACGGCGGACGGCGTCGGCCTGACCATGAAGAGCATCGACGGCGACCGCAGCGAGAGGCTCAGCGCCGACCTGCTCATCGGCGCCGACGGGGTGCGCTCGGCCCTGCGCCGACGCTTCGATACGCGCCCGCTGCGCCCCCACCGGCAGGCGGCGTGGCGAGCGGTGATCCCGCGCGAGGCGGCACCCGAGGCGCTTCAGGGCAACGAGACCGGGCTCTGGCTCGGACGCAAGCGGCACGTGGTCCACTACCCGATCAACGGGGGCAAGCGGCTGAACGTCGTGGCGATCGTGCCCGAGCGGGAGGGCGACGAGGATTGGGGCCGGCTCGGCGATCCGGCGGTCCTGCGCGACCACTTTCCCGATGCGGCCAGTCCGCTGACGGAGCTCTTGAGCCTTCCCGACACCTGGGTGGTGTGGTCGCTGGTGGACCGCCCGGCGGTGCGGCCGATGGCGCGGGGCCGGATCGCGCTTCTGGGCGATGCCGCGCACCCCGTCCTGCCGTTCCTGGCGCAAGGCGCGGCGCTCGCGATCGAGGATGCGGCGGTGCTGACGGCGAGTCTGTCCGGGACGGCGAGCGTGCCGGAGGCGCTGGCGGCCTATGCCGCGGCACGCCAGTCCCGCGTCGGTGCGGTGCAGCGGGCTGCCCGCCGCAACGGCCGCTTCTACCACGCCGGCCGCCTGATCGGCTTCGCCCGGGACATGATGATGCGCCGCCTTGGCCCCGAGGGCATGAGCAACCGCTACGCCTGGGTCTACGGCTGGCACCCGCCCGCTTGATCTGGCCCCGGCGGGCGGCTACCGCTGCCCGGATGCGGACGTGGCGAAACCGGTAGACGCACGAGACTTAAAATCTTGCGGCCGCAAGGCTGTGCGGGTTCGAGTCCCGCCGTCCGCACCAATCCGTTGGAATGGCGAACACCGTCAGCAAGACACGGACACGCAGGTGTTTTTCGGCGCCCCGGGGCTTTCGCAGCGCGGACGACGAGGTCGAGACCGACGTCCAGCGGCGCCATAGGCCAGGCATGACCGGCGCAGTAGGGCGTCACGCGGCCTTCCTCGAAGAACCGAGCGTCAACCTCACGCAGGAGGCTCCGGGCAGTCGGATACCTCCCGGGTGCAGGCGGGTTGCCTTCGATGCAAGCCGATGGAGTGGCGCCCGAACATGCGGCTGACCATCGGCCTCAAGAGCAGGAGGGAGCTACAGCCATGGCAGACATTCGCTCACAGGACCCGCTCGGCAGGTCCGATGGCGGGCCCGCATCCGGCCGGGGCGGCTCATCGCGTGAGGGCGGGGTGGCGGATCAGGCGCGACAGGCGTTGCGCGATGCGACTGATAGAGCTTCCGACGCCTGGGACAGCGCTTCGGAGTACGGCTCTCGGTACTACCGCCAGGGAAGCCGAGCCGTTGGCGATGTGGATACGACAACGATGACGGGTTTCCTCGTCGCGGGAGCTATCGGCTTCGGGCTCGGCTGGTTGGTGTTCGGTCAGCACTCTTATTCAGGCGATTACGTCGCCAGACGCATGAGCCGCAGCAGCGAACGCGGCTATTAGGAGTGGCGCTGCCGGCGACGGGTCAAGCTGAGCAAGGCGCAACCTGTCGTCGGCCCCCTCAGTCCCTCTTCCGCGTTGACTGCCGCCCTGCGCCGTCGTCTCCGCATCGGCGCTAGGCTGGCCCCATGTGCAATCTCTACAGCCTCAACCGACCTCAGGATGAGATACGGCGCTGGTTCGATGTGAGCCGCGACAGCGCCGGAAACCTCCCTCCCATGCCCGGCATCTTTCCCGACCAAATGGCCCCGGTGATCTTGGGCGGCAGGGAGGGCCGTGAGCTGACGATGATGCGGTGGGGCATCCCAGGGCCGAAGGCGTACGGGGAGCAGCCCGTCACCAACGTCCGCAACGTGAAGAGCCCTCACTGGCGCCCCTGGCTCAAGCCGGAGTTCCGCTGCCTCGTCCCCGTGTCGTCGTTCAGCGAGTACGCCGACACGAAGCCTCGCAAGACGCCCGTGTGGTTCGCCCTGGACGATGACCGGCCGTTGTTCGCCTTCGCGGGCATCTGGCGCCCCTGGACGGGCGTGAGGGGGACCAAGAAGGAGAACCCCGACAGGGTGGAGGAGGAGCACCGTTTGTTCTCCTTCCTCACGACGGAGGCCAACGGCGTGGTCGGGCCCGTGCATCCGAAGGCCATGCCCGTGCTGCTCACCACGAAGGAGGCGTGCGGGATGTGGCTTGAGGCGCCGACCGAAGAGGCGCTGAGGCTGCAACGTCCGCTGCCCGATGGGCTCATGAAGGAGGTGGCGAGAGGCGAGCGGCACGATGGAGAGGCACAAGGCTGAAGTGCGTGCAAAGCCCTTCTTGCTCCTCGCAGACCCTCGCCGGTCGCGACAAGGCCCTCGCCCGTTCTCGGAAAACATCAGTTATTTTAAGCACAACGCCGGTACGGGGGCCCGCCGCCCGTACCAGGGGTTCGAAGATCGAGGGCTTGGAGCGGCGTCCGCGAAGCGGCACGCGCCGCCCCCTCCCCTTCACCGTTCCATGTCCGGCCGGGCCGCCGCGAGTTGAACACGCGGCTGGGCCAGGGCAAAGGTCGCGCTCGACTGGCCGGAATGGCTGAGCAGCCGAAGCGTGGCAGTGCGGCCGACCAGTTCGGGCTCGGCGGCGGCCTCGCCCTGCGGCGCCGTGAAGCTGTCCGCCAGCATGCCCGGGCGGGCGAAGCCGTCCTTGGTCAGCACCTGCCAGATCACCGTCTGTGCCGTTTCCAGCTCGGCCGTGCCGGCCGCAGGCGAGAAGACCGCCGCGTAGCTCTGGCGGAACCCGCCGCGCTCGGCCGTGAAGATGCACGTCGCGACGGGCGTGCGGCCGAAGACGAGCGTGGCCTCGGGCTTGGTCACGCAGGTCAGGGTGCCGGCGGCGCGCTGAATGGCGGGCGCGGCGCCGAGGCCGTGCGCGCCGGCGGCGCCCGCAGCGAGGATGCCGGCGGTGAAGGCGAGAGTGAGTGAACGCATCGGAGCCCCCTAGGCGGTTCGTCGTGGTTGGCCGCTTCGTTTCGAAGCGTTGCGTTAACCATGAGGGGGTGCCGTTGCGGGCATATTCCGTCGATTGTTGCTTGGGCGTAAAGGGGCGATCGAGACAGCGCGGAGAAGCGTCGGAGAGACCGCGGCGATCGGCCTGAAGGCGCGCTCTCCACAGGGCATCGAGGGCGACGGCTCGACCTGAATGGCCCGGGCATGCAAGCCTTTTGCGGTGTCGATGACCAAGTCCCAACTCTGCGCGCTGCTCGCCGACGCGCTTGGCGTCCCGGAGCGCGAGCGCGTCGCGGCCTTCCTGCGTGACCCGGCCACTCAGCTCATCGAGAACCCGTTCTCGGCGGCCCGCGCCGCCACGGCGCGCAATACCTGGGCCGGCAGAAGCTTCGACTTCCGTGTGATGGGCGTCGAAGCCGCGGGCCTGTCCGATCTGGTCAGCGCGCTGGCCGCGCTCCCGGTCGCGGAGCCGCTGATCGAGGAAGTCGCCCGGTCCGGCCCGCACACCGCCTCTGTGATCCTCGGCGCGGACCGCGGCCGCGTGATCGGCGTCGCCCTCTACGGGAAGCCCGGCATCCCGCTCCCCCGCTTCGTCCCGCGCCGGCCGCGCCGCCGCGCGGAGGCCGCGACCCAGCTCGACCTGTTCGCCGACGCCCGATGAGGGTTTGACGTCCTCGCCTTACCCGCCTCCGGCCGAAGCGGGACGCCGCGCATCGATCAGGCGGATGACCGGGCGCGGATGAGGGATAGGCTCCATCGTTGGGATCGATGGTGCAAGAGGCGTCGCGCGCGCCGCGGCGAACGTCCGCCCCTGACCGACCCGGCGACAGGCGACCAGACCGATCCCCATCAGGGTCCCGGCCAGCACATCCGGCAGGTAGTGCCCGCCCGCGCCGAGCGTCGCGACGATGATCGCGCCGTTGAGGAGGATCGCGAGCGGACCGATCACCGGCACGGGGGCGAGCGCCCAGGCGGTGAGAACCGCGAGGCAAGCGTGGAAGGAGGGGAAGGTGACGAGGCCGCGGATCTCGGAGAGCGCGATCACCGGCAGCCTGTGGTCGCGCAGGGCCTGCAGCGCGTCGAGGTGCCAGAGGGCGCCCACCGTCTCGAGATGCCCCTGCGGATAGACCTGCGGCGCGTAGTGGGCGTAGGGGCCGACTGCCGGAAACAGGGCCGAGACCGCGATCGAGGCGAGCAGCGCCAGCGTGAACAGACGGGCATAGGCCCAGAGGCGGGCGACCCGCGACACCGCGCTGAGTGCGATGACGACGAGGCCGACCTGGGGTCCGCTCGAATGATAGGCGAGCGCCAGCCACCAGGACAGATCGGGGTGTTCGGCGAGGAAGCCGACCCAGCCGCGCCAATCGAAGCCCAGGACGGCCTCGATACGGGCGAGGGCGGGATCGGCGAGCGGAAGCGCCAGCGTGGCGCTCAGGTAATGCAGCAGAGCCGCCGCGGTGGTGAAGGTGGCGAGATAGGCGCTCGACAGGGCCATGGCCCGCAGCTTCGGCTCCGGCCTGACCGCGCTGAACAGGAACGCGAGCCCGAGCAGGACGGCGACCGCGCCGGAGACGGCGAGCGGGCCGGGCCAGGCGAGGTCGATCCCCGCGAGGGCGAGCCAGAAGGCGTCGAGCCCGATCAGGATGCCGACGAGTGCCCAGTAGCCTCGACCTGGCGCGGCAAGCCCCGCACTCGGCCGCCGCGGGAGCGTGTCGGCCGGAGGGCGAGCGGGCCGGCCGCCCGTCGGGTCGGCTGTCCTCGAGCCGGCTCCGCGTTCCTCGTCGAGCCGCATCCGTCCGTCGCTCCTTGCGCGCAACCCGAAGGCCGCTCCGGACGGGAAGACGCGGCAGCGCCGGTTTTGTTCGGAACGAGGGGCCGTTTCAGACGGACGGGACAACGGCCTGGATGCGCCCGCTGCCCGCAGCCGGCCGGTTGGCATTCGCGGCGGGCATGAAGCTTTCGACCCTGTTGCGGCCCTCGTTCTTGGCCGCGTAGAGCGCGAAATCGGCCGCCTTCAACAGATCGGCGGCCTGGATGCCGAAATCCCGCGTGCGTCCCCGCGCGGCGGTGACGCCGACGCTCACGGTCACCGGCACCTCCGCGGACAGACCGGGATGGCGGATCGCGAGGTCGGCAACGGCCGCGCGGACCGCCTCCCCCGCCAACCGCGCCGCGGCCGGCTCGGCGCCCGGCAGCAGCGCCGCGAATTCCTCGCCGCCGTAGCGCGCCGCGAGCCCGCCATGAGCCTCGACGGAGGCCTGAAACGCCGCCGCGACCGCCACCAGGCAGAGATCCCCCTCGGCATGCCCGGCCGTGTCGTTCAGGAGCTTGAAGTGATCGATGTCGATGAGGATCACGCCCAGCCACGCATCCTGCTCGCCGGCGAGATCCCAGGCTGCCTCCAGCCGTTCGGTGAAGTGGCGGCGGTTCGACAGGGTGGTCAGCGAATCGGTCTCCGAGAGCACGGTGAGCCGCGCGTTGGCGCGGGCGAGCGCCTCGGCCTGAAGCTTCACCCGCAGGGCGATGAGGAACGTGTTCCGCGCCGCCCATTCCCGCGAGTAGCAGAGCTTCAACGGCACCAGGATCAGCCCGGAAACCAGGAGGGGCAGGCCGCTGCGCTCGGCGGTGCAGAGCCCGAGGCCCAGAACGAGACCGACATAGAGGACGAAGGAGCAGCCGCAGAACCACAGGCAGTGCCGGAACGGCAGGGGCGCGATCAGACCCACCACCAGCGGCACGATGGTCGCGATGATGATGTAGACGTCTGTGTGCGAGGCCGGCGCGAGGCGTGCGCTGTTGAGGACGACGACGATGTCGACGAGCGCGGTGGCGAGGACGGCGCCGGAGATGCGCACCATCGTCGGCCGCCCCCGCAGGGACGCGATCGCGATGAGCGCGACCGGGCAGAAGACGCCGAGCGTCATCGCCAACGGCACGATGAACCGCTCCGGACCGAAGACGTCATGGTCCATCGCGAGGGAGAGGATGTTGAACAGGGTGAAGACGGCGAGCCAGGACTGGACGTAGAGGCCGTCCTGCCGAGCTGTCTCCGCGCGGTACTCCGCTTCGAGCACCTCCGGCAGCTTGAGCCGGTACCAGGGACGGCTCAGGCCGGCTTCGATCGGCTGTAGCATCGATGCGCCAAGTCAAGCCTCTGCTGTGCAAGCGTTACCGTAAGAGACCGAGTCCGCTCAATGCCGAATGTCAATCGGGATGCGCGGAAGTGGATGCCGTCCGCACGATGTCAGTCATTTTCCGGTCTCGAGACCGGATCGCCGGCCACGCCGTAGCCGCGCTTGGCCGCCGCGCGGTTGACGATGCCGAAGCGCAGAACCGCCTCCTCCAGATAATCGATCGCCCTGAAGAGGCCGCGGCGCGCCCGATCCCACTCGTCCGCTTCCGCGTCCTCGGGCGTCTCGGCCAGCGTCACGGATGCGATCAGCACACGGTCGCGCTCGTCCTCGATGCGCCGGTCGCGCTCGACATGGCCGCGCACGTCGGCGTCGAAGGCGGCGATCACCGCCCAGGGCAGGTCGTCCTTGCGGCTGCCCGCCGGGAACGCGGCGGCGAGACGCCGCCCCTGCGCCGCCGCCCCGCGCGTCAGATCTGCCAAGCTCACCGCCACGCTCGTCCCCTCTCGCATCGGAAGGTCCCGGTCTCCGCTCCTGCCAACGCCGGCCGCGCCCCTCCTGTTCGAAGGAGCCCGCGAAGGGAGCTCGGCGCCTGACCCCGTGCCGATCGATCCGGCCCCGGCAACGGGCGGGCCATCGAAGCGCGCAGGACGCTGGTATCGGCAGTTTCGGTGCCATGACCTGCACGAAACCTCGCCCCAATGCCCTCGATTGCGCCTTATTGCCTTCACACTCACCGTCGATCTGCGCCAGCCTCAACTCGGAAGAGCGAAGATTAGTATCGGCTCCGGTGATGATTGATTTCGAAAACCTGCCCTCGTGGGCCCGCCGTCGTCTGAACCGGCACCGCGTGCGCGGCGGCACCGGGCTCGTCGTGCGCTGGATCTCCGTGCCGGTTGGACGGGGCACCACAAACGGAGGCGCGGAACCTCCCTCGTCACCTCCCGGATCGCAGGGCGACGCGACGAACGGCGACGATCAACGCTCGCGCCCGCCGAACGGTTTGGGGGCATCGCCGTCCGGTGGGCGCGGGCGACCGGTGGACGAACCGACCGGCGCGGCGGAGGATAGAGCCGACGCACCGCTCCGACAGGGGTTGCCGGAACAATTATCGCTGCCCGCCCGCGGCCCAACCGCGCGCATCGGTTGAGCGGCCGGGACCGGCTCGCCGCCGCCCCGACGAGAGTCGCGGCACCGGCATGATGCCACGACATGCCGCCGGCCACGAAAAGGGCATAAGCCCTGCTTTAGGTTTGCCGACTGACGTCTGTCCTCCCCCGCCGACGCTCGGCGCCCGGGAAATCGGGTGCTTCGTCGGACACGTGACGGACAGACACGTGAGAGTCCTCGGCAGAGCAATCGGCCGGCGCCTTCGCAGGGAAGCGTCGGAAACCCATGGTGTTTCGATGAGACGAACCGGATTTCTCGGCCTCAGCATCATCGTCCTCGCCGCCGCCGGCGCGCGTGACATCGGCCCCGCCCAGGCCAGCGAGAGCGTGAGCGGGCGAGCGCGGATCCTGAGTGGCGACACGCTGGTCGTGGGCGGACGGGTGATCGGCCTCTACGGCGTGGCGGCGCCGGGCCTCAAACAGACCTGCCTGAACGCCAAGGGCCAGAACTACGCCTGCGGCGCTCACGCGGCGAAGGCGCTGGCCGCGCACCTGAAGGACGCGACCATCACCTGCCAGATCCACGAGACCGACCGTTACGGCCGCGCGCTCTCCGTCTGTCATCGCGACAAGGAGGATCTGAGCGCCTGGATGGCCGAGAAGGGCTACGCCATGGCGGAGCGGGGCGGAAAGGCCGCCTATGTCGGCGCGGAGACGGTGGCATGGGGCAAGCGCCTCGGCCTCTGGGCGGGATCCTTCGAGGACCCGACCGGGCGGCCGCGGACGAGCTACTCGAAAGCCAGTGCGGTGGCCGACGCGCAGCCCGAGACGCACTGATAAGGCCAGAGCCACCCACGGCGAAGCCCGCTTCCGCGATGCCGGCCCCGACGCGGTTACTTCCATGCGCGGGTGCGTCTCCGCACGGGACCGGCCGGCGCGGCGCCGCAGCGCCGCTTGCCGCCGGCTCGCTCCGGTGCCACCTAGGTCGCTCAGGCGCGTGGCAGGTCGGCGACGGGCACGCGACCGTCACGCGGCAGGGATGTCGGCCCGACGTCGATCGTCCGAGATCATCCTTCGCGCCAAACCAGATCCGTCCGGGCCCATCGGCACCGGTGGCCCGCGCCAGGGAGTGATTGAGAAGCCATGCGTCGTTCGATCGCCGTCTCCGCCCTCCTGCTCTCCAGCCTCATGGCAGCCGGTCCCGCGCTCGCGCAGGACGGGGGCGACACACGCCTGACCCCGACCGGCCGTAGCGTCACGGCGACGGGACAGACCAAGCCGCCGGCGCCCGGCATTCCCCAGGGGCAGGTCACCCCGACCTCCCAGGATCAGATGCTCAAGGCGCAGCGCGCCGCCCAGGCGCGCGATAAGGCCTGGGACGCCAAGATGAACAAGACCATGGGTTCGATCTGCAAGGGCTGCTGACGGCCCCCACCGAACGGAAACCCTGAGAACGCCCGTCCGCAAAGCGGATCCAGGAGGGGCGCCAGCGCGGCTCGATCGCGAGCGGGCCGCAATGCCGTCGGCGCCGGCCTCCGCCATGCCGATGACGCCCACACGCCTGGGCTCGCGCGGGCCAGACAGCCCCCAGCGCCGAACGATTTCGCATCGCTTCCCGCTTGCACACCGCACGCGTCCGTAGTATCGGGCACGCCTTCGCGACAGTCCTTGGGATGTTCGCATCCCTTCGTACGCGGTGACCGCGCCGGCGTTCCCACGCCGATAGCGCGGTCTCTCACATGAGCCGGGGACATCAGATCCCCATCAGGCGTCGTCCGCCGGGCAATACCGTCCGTGTGCGGAAACCCGCCTGAAACAAGGAAAGGTCACTCCCGTGATCCAGATGCAGACGAATCTGGACGTCGCCGACAATTCGGGTGCGCGCCGCGTGATGTGCATCAAGGTGCTCGGCGGGTCGAAGCGCAAGTATGCCGGCGTCGGCGACATCATCGTCGTCTCCGTCAAGGAGGCGATCCCGCGCGGCCGCGTGAAGAAGGGCGACGTCATGAAGGCGGTCGTCGTTCGCACCGCCAAGGACGTGAAGCGCGCCGACGGTTCGGTGATCCGCTTCGACAAGAACGCCGCCGTTCTGATCAACAATCAGAAGGAGCCGGTCGGCACCCGTATCTTCGGACCGGTGCCGCGCGAGCTGCGCGCCCGCAACCACATGAAGATCATCTCGCTCGCTCCTGAGGTGCTGTGATGGCCGCCAAGATCAAGAAGGGCGACACGGTCGTCGTTCTCACCGGTCGCGACGCGGGTCGCTCCGGCGAGGTCATCCAGGTCATGCCGAAGGACGGCAAGGCCTTCGTGCGCGGCGTCAATCTGGTCAAGAAGCACCAGAAGCAGACGCAGAACGCCGAGGGCGGGATCATCTCGAAGGAGGCTGCGATCCAGCTCTCCAACCTCGCGTTCCAGGACGTGAACGGCAAGCCGACCCGCGTGGGTTTCCGCATCCTCGAAGACGGACGCAAGGTCCGGTTCGCCAAGACCACGGGGGATCAGATCGATGGCTGAGGCCGACAAGAACGCCTACGTCCCGCGTCTGCGCAAGCACTACGACGAGGTCGTCCGGCAGAAGCTGATCGAGCAGTTCGGGTACAAGAACCCGATGCAGGTTCCGCAGATCGAAAAGATCGTCATCAACATGGGCGTCGGCGAGTCCACCGCGGACTCGAAGAAGGCGACCGTGGCTGCCGGCGACCTCGCTCTGATCGCTGGCCAGAAGCCGGTCATCACCCGCGCCCGCAAGGCGATCGCGACCTTCAAGGTCCGCGAGGGCATGCCGATCGGCTGCAAGGTGACCCTGCGCAAGGCCCGCATGTACGAGTTCATGGACCGCCTGATCACGATCGCGCTGCCGCGCGTTCGCGACTTCCGCGGCCTGAACCCGCGCTCCTTCGACGGCCGCGGCAACTACGCCATGGGCCTCAAGGAGCACCTCGTGTTCCCGGAGATCTCCTACGACAAGGCGGAGCAGACCTGGGGCATGGACATCGTCGTCCAGACGAGCGCCACCACGGACGAAGAGGCCAAGGCTCTCCTCGCCCATTTCAAGTTCCCGTTCCGGCAGTAAGCGGCGGCAACGTCGCTTAGACGCGGACACTGGAGACAGACATGGCTAAGAAAAGCTCAGTCGAGAAGAACAACCACCGCAAGGATCTGGTGAAGCGCTTCGCCGAGAAGCGTAAGGCCCTCCTTGCCATCGCCAACGATGAGTCCCGCGAGATGGAGGAGCGCTTCGAGGCGCGCCTGAAGCTCGCGGAGCTGCCGCGCAACTCGTCGGCCACCCGCATCCGCAACCGCTGCGAGATGACCGGCCGCCCGCGGGCCTACTACCGTAAGCTCGGCATCTCGCGCGTCGCTCTGCGCGAGCTCGGCAACCGGGGTCTTATCCCCGGTCTCGTGAAGTCCAGCTGGTAAGGGGAGGCATCCATGGTGAACGATCCCGTGGGTGATATGCTCACCCGCATCCGCAACGGCCAGAGCCGTCGCCGCAACGTCGTCCAGACCCCCGGCTCGCGCCTGCGCGCCTCGGTCCTCGACGTGCTGAAGTCCGAGGGCTACATCCGCGACTACGCGGTGCAGGACCTCGGCAATGGCCGCACCGAGTTCGCGATCGAGCTCAAGTACTACGACGGTCGCCCGGTCATCCGGGAGATCAAGCGCGTGTCGAAGCCCGGCCGCCGCGTCTACTCGTCGGTTGGCGAGTTGCCGCGCGTCGCCGACGGCCTCGGCGTCACCATCATCTCGACCCCGCAGGGCGTCATGGCCGATCACGAGGCGCGCGAGCGCAACGTCGGCGGTGAAGTGCTCTGCAAGGTGTTCTGATCCGGAGGACTAGCGACATGTCTCGCGTAGGCAAGAAGCCCGTCCCCGTCCCGTCCGGCGTCACCGCCACGGTCACGGGTCAGACGGTGAAGATGAAGGGCTCGAAGGGCGAACTCCAGTTCGTCGTCCCGCCCCAGGTCATCGTGGAGTTCAAGGACGGCGCCGTCTCGGTGCAGCCCAAGGACCAGTCGAAGCAGGCGCGCTCCCTGTGGGGCACGTCGCGCGCCCAGGTGGCGAACCTCGTCGAGGGCGTCTCCAAGGGCTTCGAGAAGAAGCTGGAGATCACCGGCGTCGGCTATCGCGCCGCGATGGCCGGCAAGGCGCTCAAGCTCTCGCTCGGCTACAGCCACGACATCGAGTACGAGATCCCGGCCGGCATCACCATCGTGACGCCCAAGCCCACGGAGATCGTGGTGTCGGGCATCGACCGGCAGCGCGTCGGTCAGGTCGCGGCGGAGATTCGCGAGTACCGCGGTCCCGAGCCCTATAAGGGCAAGGGCGTGAAGTACGCCGGCGAGTTTATCTTCCGCAAGGAAGGCAAGAAGAAGTAAGGAGGGCGATTCATGTCGAACAAGAACGAAGCCCTCCTGCGCCGCAAGGCGCGGGTCCGTCGGGCCCTCAAAGCCACCGCCAACGGCCGTCCGCGGCTGTCGGTGTTCCGCTCGTCCAAGCAGATCTACGTCCAGGTCATCGACGATGCCGCGGGCCGCACGCTCGCTGCCGCGTCGAGCCTCGACAAGGATCTCAAGGCCAGCCTCAAGACCGGCGCCGACAAGGCGGCGGCCGAGGCGGTGGGCAAGCTCGTCGCCGAGCGCGCCAAGGCTGCGGGCGTCACCAAGGTCGTCTTCGACCGCTCCGGCTACATCTTCCACGGCCGCGTCAAGGCTCTCGCCGACGCCGCCCGCGAGGGTGGCCTGGACTTCTAAGACACCGTCTCCCTCCCCCTCGCGGGGAGGGACGCACATCGAGCGAGCGGGTCTTACCGATCCGCGTCAGTGAGATAACAGGAAACAGATATGGCACGTGAACGCGAGGGTCGTCGCCGCGACGACCGCGAGGAGCGCGACAGCGAATTCGTGGACAAGCTCGTCCACATCAACCGCGTCGCCAAGGTGGTGAAGGGTGGCCGTCGCTTCGGCTTCGCGGCGCTCGTCGTCGTCGGTGACCAGAAGGGCCGCGTCGGCTTCGGCCACGGCAAGGCCCGTGAGGTGCCGGAGGCGATCCGCAAGGCGACGGAAGCCGCCAAGCGCGGTCTGATCCGCGTGTCGCTCCGCGAGGGCCGCACCCTGCACCACGACGTCAACGGACGTCACGGCGCCGGCAAGGTGATCCTCCGTGCGGCGCCGCAGGGTACCGGCATCATCGCCGGCGGCCCGATGCGCGCCGTGTTCGAGACGCTCGGCATGCAGGACGTCGTCGCCAAGTCGCTCGGTTCGTCCAACCCCTACAACCTCGTGCGCGCCACCTTCGACGCGCTCAAGAACGAGGACAGCCCGCGCTCGGTCGCGGCCCGTCGCGGTCTCAAGGTGTCGGCCCTCCAGGCCCGTCGCCGCGATGCCGACCCGGCCGACACCTCCGACGCGGCCGTCGCGTAAGGGAGGGCAGCATGGCTACCAAGACTGTCCGCATCGAGCAGATCGGCTCGCCGATCCGCCGCGAGGCCTCCCAGCGCGCGACGCTGATCGGCCTCAAGCTGAACAAGCTGCACCGCGTCTCCGAGCTGGAGGACACTCCCTCGGTTCGCGGCATGATCCGCAAGGTCGCGCACCTCGTGCGCGTCCTCGACGACGCCGCGGCGTAAGGAGGGCTCCACCATGAAGCTCAACGAGATCCGCGACAACGAAGGCGCGACCAAGAACCGGATGCGCGTCGGCCGGGGCATCGGCTCCGGCAAGGGCAAGACCGGCGGACGCGGCGTGAAGGGTCAGAAGGCCCGCACCGGCGTCTCCATCAAGGGCTTCGAGGGCGGCCAGATGCCGCTGCATCGTCGCCTGCCGAAGCGCGGCTTCAACAACATCCACGCCCACGACCTGAACGAGGTGAACCTCGGTCGCGTCCAGGCGGCGGTGGATGCGGGCAAGCTCGACGCCTCCGCTCCCGTGACGGTCGATGCGCTGGTGAAGGCCGGCATCATCGCCCGGGCCCGCGACGGCGTGAAGCTGCTCGGCGTCGGCGAGCTGACCGCGAAGCTCAGCTTCGAGGTCACCCGCGCCTCCAAGTCGGCCGTCGAGGCCGTCGAGAAGGCCGGCGGCTCGGTGACCACGACCTTCGCCTCCGGCGTCGCCCATCGCGGCGCGACCGACGGCGCGGTTGCGTCCGCCTGACACCACGATTAAGTCGAACGCCGAAGCGGCGGCCCGTGCTCGCACGCGGCCGCCGTTTCCGCTTTCAGGGACCGCTCGAGACGCGTCCCGACGGCATTTTCCGGGATATGAGACATGGCCTCAGCCGCCGAGCAGCTTGCCGCCAACCTGAATTTCGGCGCCATCGCCAAGGCCGACGAACTCAAGAAGCGCATCTGGTTCACCCTGGGTGCGCTCATCGTCTTCCGGCTCGGCACCTACATTCCGATTCCGGGAATCGATCCCGAGCAGTTCGCGCGGAACTTCCAGAACCAGGCCGGCGGCGTGCTCGGCATGTTCAACATGTTCTCGGGCGGCGCGGTCGAGCGCATGGCCGTCTTCGCGCTCAACATCATGCCCTACATCTCGGCCTCGATCATCGTGCAGCTCCTCACCTCGGTCGTGCCGAGCCTGGAGGCGCTGAAGAAGGAGGGCGAGTCGGGCCGCAAGGTCATCAACCAGTACACCCGCTACCTCACGGTGGTGCTGGCGCTGGTCCAGTCCTGGGGCATCGCCTTCGGCCTGCAGGGCTCGAACGCGGTGATCAATCCGGGTCCCTTCTTCATCCTCTCGACCGTGGTGACGCTGACCGGTGGCACGCTGTTCCTGATGTGGATCGGCGAGCAGATCACCTCGCGCGGCATCGGCAACGGTTCCTCGCTGATCATCTTCGCCGGCATCGTCGCCCACCTGCCGGCCTCGATCTTCGGCGCCCTGGAGCTGACCCGCACCGGCGCGCTCTCGCCGGCGATCCTGCTCGGCGCCGCGGTCGCGGCGATCGCGCTGATCTACTTCATCGTCTTCATGGAGCGCGCCCAGCGCCGCCTCCTGATCAACTACCCCAAGCGCCAGGTCGGCAACCGGATGTACGAGGGCCAGTCCTCGTTCCTGCCGCTCAAGCTCAACACCTCGGGCGTGATCCCGCCGATCTTCGCCTCGTCGCTGCTCCTGCTGCCGACGACCGTGGCGAGCTTCTCGGCCAACCAGGGCTCGACCGGCATCCTCGGGACGCTGACGGCCTATCTCGGCCATGGCCGGCCGCTCTACATGCTGGCCTATGCCGGGCTGATCATCTTCTTCACGTTCTTCTACACGGCCATCGTCTTCAACCCGCAGGAGACTGCCGACAACCTGAAGAAGCAGGGCGGCTTCATCCCCGGCATCCGCCCCGGCGAGCGCACGGCGGCCTTCATCGACAAGGTGCTGACCCGCATCACGGTGATCGGCGCGGCCTATCTCACCTTCGTCTGCCTCGTGCCGGAGATCGTGGCCTCCTACACCTCGGCCGCGCTCGGCTTCGGCGGTACCTCGCTCCTGATCGTGGTCTCGGTCACCATGGACACCGTGGCGCAGATCCACGGGCACCTGATGGCGCACCAGTACGAGGGTCTGGTGAAGAAGGCGAAGCTGCGCGGCGCGTCCACGACACGCCGGCGCTGATCCGCCTGACAATCGAGCAGCCTCCGACAAAGGTTCGGTGGACGCGCGCGCCGGAATTGCGCATCACAGCGGTGTGACGACGGCGTGGCTTAGGATGGGGCCCGCCGCCCATGAAAAACGAGCCCGGCGCCGGGCCTTGAGGACGGGGAGACGCTATGCGGATCATTCTGCTCGGACCGCCGGGAGCGGGTAAGGGCACGCAGTCCGAGCGGATCGTGGAGCGCTACCGCGTTCCGCAGTTGTCGACGGGTGACATGCTGCGCGCGGCGGTCGCCGCCGGGACTCCGGTCGGACTGGAGGCGAAGTCGATCATGGAGAGCGGCGGCCTCGTGCCGGACGCGGTCGTGGTCGGGATCGTCGCCGACCGCATCGAGGAGGCGGATGCCAGGAACGGCTTCATCCTCGACGGCTTCCCGCGCACGGTCGAACAGGCCAAGGCGCTCGACGCCATGCTGGCGGACAAGGGCATCGCCCTCGACGCGGTGGTCGAGTTCGTCGTCGACGAGAACGCACTCGTCGGCCGCATCGCCAAGCGCGCCGAGGAGACGGCGGCGAAGGGCCAGCCGGTGCGCAAGGACGACACGCCGGAGGTCTTCAAGACCCGCCTCGACGCCTACAAGCGGCAGACGGCGCCGCTCTCCGACTACTATGCCGGAACCGGCCTGCTGCGGAAGATCGACGGCATGAAGCCGATCGACGACGTGACGGGCGACGTGACCGGGCTGCTCGATGCCTTTCGGGAGAAGGCCGCCTCCTGAGGCCCTCTCGCTCCGACGATGATGAAGCCCGCCGCCGGTCCACCGGGGCGGGCTTTTCCATCTTCTCTCATGCGTCGTCAGCGGGTCGACGGCGCGTCGAGCGCTTTCCGGCACGCGAAGCGTTGACAAGCCGGCAAGCCCGCGCTAGGCGGACCCCCTTCGTCCAAGCGGGATGTGGTTCGGGGCACCTCTGAGAGGCTGCTTGCGGACCGATTTGTCGTTTCGGGCGGGCGCGCAGGGGCCGGCCTCCACCGGACGCGCGCTTATCCTTGTGTGACGGCGGATAAGAGTTCCGCCCCATGGAGAGATCATCTTGGCCCGTATCGCAGGCGTCAACATCCCGACCGCCAAGCGCGTCGTCATCGCGCTCCAGTACATCCACGGCATCGGCCCGAAGAAGGCCGAGGAGATCACGGAGAAGGTCGGCATCCCGGCCGAGCGCCGCGTGAACCAGCTCACCGACGCCGAGGTGCTCCAGATCCGCGAGACCATCGACCGCGACTACCTCGTCGAGGGCGACCTGCGCCGCGAAGTCTCGATGAACATCAAGCGCCTGATGGATCTCGGCTGCTACCGTGGCCTGCGTCACCGCAAGCAGCTCCCGGTCCGCGGCCAGCGCACCCACACCAACGCCCGCACCCGCAAGGGCAAGGCGAAGCCGATCGCCGGCAAGAAGAAGTAATTTTTGGCATTGGAAGGCCGTGCTTCGCTCGGCCTTCTTTCCGTCGCGCCGGGTGTCCCTCGGCGTCGGCGGCTGATCGGGACGGCCCTGCACGGCAGCCGCGCCCAAGTGACAAAAGAATCCCGAGCGCCTGGTGTTACGGGCGTGATTGAAGGACCAGCGAGAACAGAATGGCCAAGGAACCGACCCGCGTCCGCCGCCGCGAACGCAAGAACATCGTCTCCGGCGTGGCGCACGTGAACGCCTCGTTCAACAACACGATGATCACCATCACCGACGCGCAGGGCAACACGATCTCGTGGTCGTCCGCCGGCGCGATGGGCTTCAAGGGCTCGCGCAAGTCGACCCCGTACGCCGCCCAGGTCGCCGCCGAGGATGCCGGCCGCAAAGCCGCCGAGCACGGCATGCGCACCCTCGAGGTCGAGGTTTCCGGCCCCGGTTCGGGCCGTGAGTCGGCGCTCCGCGCGCTCCAGGCCGCGGGCTTCACGGTGACCTCGATCCGCGACGTCACCTCGATCCCGCACAACGGCTGCCGCCCGCGCAAGCGTCGCCGCGTCTGATCGGACGAGACTCGGAGCAATCCCGAACGGAGAAGCCCATGGCGGACGGATCGAAGCCCCTTCCCGGCGCGCTGCGTTGGAATCTCGGCGACCTCACGGTCACCGCGCTCAACGACGGCTGGTTTCAGGGCTCGCTCGATCTCGTCACGGGCATCTCCAAGGAGGAGGCCGGCGCGCTCCAGCGCGCGGGCTTCCGCTCCGAAGCCCCGGTCGTCACGCTCAACGCCTTCCTCGTCACCGGCGCCGGCCGCAAGCCGGTGCTGATCGATTCGGGCTACGGCCATTTCGGTCCGGCCACTATGGGCCGGGTTCCCGCGGCCCTCGCGCTCGCCGGCGTGAAGCCGGAAGAGATCGAGACCGTGCTCCTCACCCACCTCCATCCCGACCATGCGGGCGGGCTGATCAAGGAGGACGGCAGCGCGGCCTATCCGAACGCGGAACTCGTCGTTCATGCGACGGAAGCCGCGCACTGGCTCCCCGACGAGGCGCTGTCGCGGGCTCCCGACGCGGGGAAGCCGTATTTTGAGAACGCCCGCAAGGCAGTCGCGCCCTACGGCGCGCGGCTGCGCAAGCACGAGGGCGGTGAGCTGGTGCCCGGCATCACCGCCGTCCCCCTGCCCGGTCACACCCCGGGCCATTGCGGCATGCGGATCGTATCGGGGGACAAGTCCCTGCTGATGTGGACCGACGTGGTGCATATGCCGGCGATCCAGTTCAAGCAGCCGGAGGCGGGCGTCGCCTTCGACGTGGACGGGGATCAGGCGCGCGCCACCCGCAAGCGGGTGCTCGACGAGGTGGCGACGGAGAAGACCTTCATCGCCGGCTCGCATCTTGAATTCCCGGCGCTCGGCACCGTCGCCCGCGACGGCGCCGGTTACAGCTTCGTTCCCGCCCTCTGGGTGGCAGGCGAGCAGCAGTGATTTTTGGGACCGGTCCGGATGCTCTCAGAGCCATCCAGGGCCGGCCGAAGCGCTTTCCGGGACGCCGGCGGCGCGGGTTTGGCAAGAGGTAGGACCGTGGTCATTCAGAAGAACTGGCAAGAGCTCATCAAGCCGAACAAGCTGCAGGTCTCCGCCGGCGACGATCCCAAGCGGGTCGCCACCGTCGTGGCCGAGCCGCTGGAGCGCGGCTTCGGCACGACGCTGGGCAATTCGCTCCGCCGCGTGCTGCTCTCCTCGCTTCAGGGCGCCGCGGTCACCTCGGTGCAGATCGACGGCGTGCTGCACGAGTTCTCGTCGATCCCCGGCGTGCGCGAGGACGTGACCGACATCGTCCTCAACATCAAGACCATCGCCATCCGCTCGCAGACTGACCAGCCCAAGCGCATGACCCTGCGCAAGACGGGCCCCGGCCTCGTCACCGCGGGTGACATCGGCGCCGTCGGCGACATCCAGATCCTGAACCCCGACCTCGTGATCTGCACCCTGGACGACGGGGCCGAGATCCGCATGGAGTTCACCGTCGCCACCGGCAAGGGCTACGTCCCGGCCGACCGCAACCGGCCCGAGGACGCGCCGATCGGCCTGATCCCGGTCGATGCGCTCTACTCGCCCGTGACCAAGGTCAGCTACCGCGTCGAGACCACCCGCGAGGGTCAGGATCTCGACAAGGACAAGCTGACCATGACGGTCGAGACCAACGGCGCCGTGTCGCCGGAGGATGCCCTGGCCTACGCCGCCCGCATCATCCAGGACCAGCTCCAGGTCTTCGTGAACTTCGAGGAGCCCCGCAAGGAAGAGGCCGCGCCGCTCGCGCCGCAGCTCCCCTTCAACCCGGCGCTGCTCAAGAAGGTGGACGAGCTGGAGCTGTCGGTCCGTTCGGCGAACTGCCTGAAGAACGACAACATCGTCTATATCGGCGACCTCATCCAGAAGTCGGAGGGCGAGATGCTGCGCACCCCGAACTTCGGCCGCAAGTCGCTCAACGAGATCAAGGAAGTGCTCGCCGGCATGGGACTGCACCTCGGCATGGACGTTCCCGGCTGGCCGCCGGAGAACATCGAGGATCTCGCCAAGCGCTTCGAAGAGCACTACTGAGGGGCGAAGCCGCCCTTGGCCGGATTGGGCGGCGCTGCACGGCGCCGCTCGTTTGGCCGTCTGACCAGGTGCTAAGCCGCTGGGTCGACGCTCCCTCCCGCCCCAGCGAAGCCGGGGCGGACGCTCCCAAAAGAATCCCGCCGCTGGGTTACGCGGAGTTCGATGAAAACAGCCCCAGGGCACTCGGCCGTACCGTGGCACGGCGGCCGTGACTGAGAAGGACCAGCCACCATGCGTCACTCCTACCGCGGTCGCCGCTTCAACCGCACGGCCGAGCACCGCAAGGCGATGTTCGCCAACATGTCCGCCGCGCTGATCAAGCACGAGCAGATCGTCACCACCCTGCCGAAGGCCAAGGACCTGCGTCCGGTCGTCGAGAAGCTGATCTCGCTCGGCCGCACCGACAGCGTCCATGCCCGCCGCCTCGCCATGGCCCAGATCCGCGACGCAGACATGGTCAAGAAGCTCTTCACGGTGCTCGGCCCGCGCTACCAGTCGCGTCCGGGCGGCTACTGCCGCATCATGAAGGCCGGCTTCCGCTACGGCGACAACGCTCCGATGGCCGTCATCGAGTTCGTGGACCGGGACGTCGATGCCCGCGGCAAGGATTCCGGGCCGACCGCGGTCGAGACCGCCGACGCCGCCTGAGCCCATTTGCTGCCGCAAGACGCGGCAGAACGGGTGACAATCTGACCGGTGCGAAAGGCGGCCTCACGGCCGCCTTTTTGCGTGTTCGCTCAAGAGCAGTAAGAACGAACGGCCGAACCGGCGGTGGAGAAAGTGCCGGTGCGCGGTCACTGGGACAATTGTGCATATGCCCCGCCGCCCTGCATCCGTTATCGTCGGCAGTCGCGGTAGGGTTGAGGATCGTCGGCAGGTACGCCCCGTCTCCCGGCGTAGCGGCCGGAAGGCGTTGTCGAACGGCAGGATGTGAACCGTGAATGCTCCCAATGAGAGCGCAGAGGTGCTGAGGGATCCGCTGCTGCTCGACAATCAGCTCTGCTACGCGCTCTACGCCGCAGCTCACCGGATGACGAAATCGTACCGGCCGATGCTCGAACGGATGGGGCTGACCTACCCGCAATATCTGGTTCTGCTCGTGCTCTGGGAAAACGACGGCATCACCGTCTCCGAGATCGGCCGACGGCTGCGCCTGGATTCCGGCACGCTCACACCCGTGCTCAAGCGGTTAGAATCCAGCGGCCTGCTGAATCGTAGCCGCCGGCAGTCCGACGAACGCGAGGTCGAGATCGCTCTGACCGATCAGGGTCGAGCGCTTCGCTCGGAGGCGGTCGCCGTGCGCCAATCCGTCATGTGCCAGCTCAACATGTCGGAGCCGGAGATCCAGGCCATGCGGGCCGACCTGAACGCGCTCATCGAGAATCTGTCGAGCGCGAGCTGACGGCCGTAAGGCGGGGCAGCTCGCTTCCCTTTGCCGGTTAAATTTCGGTTGAGTTGCAGGCGCCGCTTCCGGTACTGACGCTTGTCGCTCATCGCTGGAAGGCGACGGCAGCTCCGATTGCAGCGACGTGCCTCCCCGTCATCAATCCTTCAAGGAAGTTTGGCCTTGTCTTCGCCCGCGCGGGGCAGGCCCAGCGGCAAATGCTGAGCGCGAACTGCGCCGGCCGCAGGGCGTTTCAGAAGTATGACGGCCGGCCCGATCGAGAGCAGCCGCGAAGCGCGGCCCCAGGTTGGCGTCCTGCCGATGCGCCGGACCCCCGAGGGCGGAACGGAGATCCTGCTCGTCACCTCCCGCGAAACCCGGCGCTGGATCATCCCCAAGGGGTGGCCGATGAAGGGGCGCAAGCCGTTCGAGGCGGCTGCCCGCGAGGCCTACGAGGAGGCCGGCATCGTGGGCCGCGTGGGGAAGCGCCCACTGGGGTTCTATCTCTACGAGAAGCGCCTGAAGAACCGCGATGCGGTCCTATGCCAAGTGACGGTGTTCCCGCTCGACGTGCGTAAACAGCTCAAGAAGTTCCCGGAGCAGGGCCAGCGCGAGGCGCGCTGGTTCTCCCCCTCCGAGGCCGCCGACATGGTCATCGAGGCGGGCCTCGCCGGCCTGATCCGTGCCGCGGGCAACCGCGATCCGAAGAAGAAGAAGGGCTGAGCCGGCGAAGCCCACCCGCCCTCGCGGCGGCATCGGTCCGAAAGGATCCATGCCGAGCGGATGCCCTGCCTCGATCGAGACACGGGCTGTCGGACCGGTTGCGGTCGATCGCTGTCGCTATGCCATCCGCTCTCGTCCTGAGCATTGACCGTCGCGACCGAGATCCGGTTGCCTGCGTCCGCGGCGATGCGGCCGGCGCGAGAGGGTCGACCATCTCCTTGACGAAGGCCGCACTCGCCCCTCCGATCGGGCGGCGGTGGCATCGACCGCGCCGTCTTCGAAGGCGAGAGCCTGTCCGTAGAGGGTGACGAGCCGGCTGCGGCAGGCTGCGTCCGGGTTCGCGATCTCGATTGCCTCACTCACGAGTCCTGGGCGTGAGGCGAGCGCCTCCTCGGCCTCTTCCGGACGGTTTGTGATAAGGATGAACAGCACGTCGGCATCGTCGCGCAGGCCGTCTATCTCGTTTGGGCAGACAGTTGAGCTGCACCACAGTCTTCGGGCTGCTGGCTCCCACACGAGAGCGGCGAACAAGATCGGCATCCTCCCACACCACGATGCTCGGTCGGAGCGTTCAGACGAGCAGCATGTATCGCCCTAGTTCGGCGCTCGCCCTCAGCGGTGATGAGCACCGTCCCACGGTCTCCGCTCGCCCGCTAAGGCGTCGCTTACGATGCCGAGAGGCGTGAAGCCGCGGCGATCCCGGAGGTGCCCTTTCAGGAATTGCCGCAGCGGCAGATCAGGCCTCCACGGCAATGTCAGGAACGGTTCGATTTCGGTTATGGCCTGCGTGATGTCTTCGTGGGCCGCGGAGGCGCAGGGTTCCACGATGCGTCACCGTTCAGCAGACGCTCCGCCCCGTGATCGGCGGCAGGTCGGCGATCGCCCGCCGGCCGAGCATGGCTGAAGGGTGCCGGCTAAGAGCAGGCAGTACCGGTTTCTCGATCCCCGCCGATAAACGGAAACGGGCGCGGAACTCTCGCTCCGCGCCCGTCTCGAAACTCGTGCTGAGGAAAACCTCAGGCCGCCGTGCCGGCCGCCTCGGCCGCCGCCGCCTGATCCTCGACCAGCTTCCAGGTCTTGGTCTTGGAGTAGGGACGGGACTCCTCGATGAACACCGTCTGGCCGACCTTGGCCGTGTTGGCCTCATCGTGCGCATGGTAGTTCTTCGAGCGGCGAACCGTCTTCTTCATCACCGGATGGGTGAAGCGACGCTCCACCTTCACAACGATGGTCTTATCGGTCTTGTCGCTGACGACGACGCCTTGAAGGACGCGCTTGGGCATGTGGAGACTCCTCAGGCCTTGGCCGCGTCCAGCGTCTTCTGACGCTGCAGCGTGCGGACACGGGCGATGTCGCGGCGGACCTCACGGACCCGGGCGACGTTCTCGAGCTGGCCCGTCGCGCCCTGGAAGCGCAGGTTGAACTGCTCCTTCTTCAGGCTGATGAGCTCGTCGGAAAGCTGATCCGCCGACAGAGCGCGCAGATCAGACAGTCTCTGGTCGGACTTCATGATCTCTTCCTATCAATCAGCGATGCGCTGGATGACGCGGGTGCGCACCGGCAGCTTCGCGGCACCGAGGCGCAGAGCCTCGCGGGCGATGTCCTCGGCCACGCCGTCGACCTCGAACATGATGCGGCCGGGGTGGACCCGGGCCGCCCAGTATTCGGGGGCACCCTTACCGGAGCCCATGCGGACCTCGGTGGGCTTGGCGGTGACGGGCAGATCCGGGAACACCCGGATCCACACCCGGCCCTGACGCTTCATCTCGCGGGTGATCGCGCGGCGGGCCGCCTCGATCTGACGCGCGGTGATGCGCTCGGGCTCCAGGCACTTGAGGCCGAACTGGCCGAAGTTCAGCTCAAAGCCGCCCTTGGCCGCGCCATGGATGCGTCCCTTGAACTGCTTACGGAACTTGGTCTTCTTGGGTTGCAGCATGGCAGCCTCTCATCATTCTCCAGATGGCTCGCGATTACGCGTTGGCGTGATCGCGGCGGCCACGGCCACCACGGTCGTCGCCGTCCCGCTCGCGGCGCCCGCCGGAACGGCCGCCCTCTTCCTGCGCCTTCTTATCCTGAGCCATGGGATCGTGCTCGAGGATCTCGCCCTTGAACACCCACACCTTGATGCCGCAGGTGCCGTAGGTGGTGAAGGCGGTGGCGGTGCCGTAGTCCACGTCCGCGCGCAGGGTATGCAGCGGAACGCGGCCCTCGCGGTACCACTCGGTGCGGGCGATCTCGGCGCCGCCGAGACGGCCGGCGCAGTTGATGCGGATGCCCTCGGCGCCCAGCCGCATGGCCGACTGCACGGCGCGCTTCATGGCGCGACGGAAGGCGACGCGGCGCTCGAGCTGCTGCGCGATAGACTCAGCCACCAGGGTGGCGTCGACCTCGGGCTTGCGCACCTCGACGATGTTGATCGTCACGTCGGCCTTGGTCATCGTGCCGACGAGCTTGCGCAGCTTCTCGATGTCCGCGCCCTTCTTGCCGATCACGACACCCGGACGGCCCGAGTGGATGGTGACCCGGCACTTCCGGTGCGGGCGCTCGATGACGATCTTCGAGACGGCGGCCTGCTTGAGCTGCTTCATGAGGGCGGCGCGGATGGCCACGTCCTCATGCATCAGCTTGGCGTACTCGCCTTTCTCGGCGAACCAGCGGGAATCCCAGGTCCGGTTGATGCCGAGACGCAGGCCGATCGGATTGATCTTCTGACCCATGGGTAAACTCCTCAGGCCGCTTCAGCGCGCACTTCGCGAACCACGATCGTGAGGTTCGAGAAGGGCTTCAGGATGCGCGCGCCGCGACCGCGGGCACGGGCGTGGAAGCGCTTGAGAACCAGCGCCTTGCCGACGAAGGCCTGGGACACGACGAGATCGTCCACGTCCAAGTCGTGGTTGTTCTCGGCGTTGGCGATCGCGCTCTCCAGGCACTTCTTCACATCGCGGGCGATGCGCTTGCGGGAGAACTCGAGGTCGGCAAGGGCCGTATCGACCTTCTTGCCGCGGATCAGCGCCGCCACGAGGTTGAGCTTCTGGGGCGACACGCGGAGCATCCGCGCAACGGCCTTCGCCTCGTTCTCGGGGAGCGCGCGGGGGGTGGCAGGCTTGCCCATCTCAGCGCCTCTTCGCCTTCTTGTCGGCCGCGTGACCGGGGAAGGTGCGGGTCGGCGAGAACTCGCCGAACTTGTGACCGACCATCTCCTCGGTGACGTAGACCGGGATATGCTTGTGTCCGTTGTGCACACCGAAGGTGATGCCGACGAACTGCGGGAGAATCGTGGAGCGGCGGCTCCAGATCTTGACGACCTCGTTGCGGCTGCCGCCGCGGGCGGCGTCGGCCTTCTTGAGGAGGTAGCCGTCGACGAACGGCCCTTTCCAGAGGGAACGTGCCATGGCTGTTACTTCTTGCGGTTATGGCGGCTGGACAGGATGAAGGTGTCGGTCCGCTTGTTGGACCGGGTCTTCTTCCCCTTGGTGGGCACGCCCCAGGGCGTGACCGGGTTCCGGCCGCCCGAGGTGCGACCCTCGCCACCGCCGTGCGGGTGATCGACCGGGTTCATGGCGACACCGCGGTTGTGCGGGCGCTTGCCGAGCCAGCGGTTGCGGCCGGCCTTACCCAGCGAGATGTTCATGTGGTCCGGGTTGGAGACCGCACCCACGCTCGCGAAGCACTGGCCGTGCACGAGGCGCTGCTCGCCCGAATTCAGGCGGAGCGTCACGTAGCCCTGGTCGCGGCCCACGATCTGAGCGTAGTTGCCGGCGGAGCGGGCGATCGCGCCGCCCTTGCCGATCTTCAGCTCGACGTTGTGGACGATGGTGCCCACCGGCATCGAGCCGATCGGACCGGCATTGCCCGGCTTCACGTCGACGCTCTCACCCGCGACCACCTTGTCGCCCGGCGACAGGCGCTGGGGAGCGAGGATGTAGCTCTGCTTCCCGTCGGGGAAGGTGATGAGCGCGATGAAGGCGGTGCGGTTGGGATCGTACTCGATCCGCTCCACCGTCGCGGGAACGTTGAGGTTCTCGCGACGCTTGAAGTCGACGTTGCGCAGGACCCGCTTGTGGCCACCGCCGCGGAAGCGGACGGTGATGCGGCCCAGGTTGTTGCGGCCGCCCGAGGAGCTCTTGCCCTCGGTCAGCGCCTTTACCGGCTTGCCCTTGTAGAGCTCACGGCGGTCGACGAGCACGAGCTGGCGCAGGCTCGGCGTGACCGGTTTGAATGTCTTCAAGGCCATCGGCTTGATCCTAACGCTTCAAGTCTCAGAGGCCGGTCGTGACGTCGATCGTATCACCCTCGGCGAGGGTCACGATCGCCTTCTTCACGTCCGAACGCTGCCCGCGCTGCCCGCGGAAGAACTTCTTCTTGCCCTTGGTCGTGAGCGTGTTCACGCCCGTGACCTTGACGTCGAACAGCTTCTCGACCGCATCCTTGATCTGCGGCTTGGTGGCCTTCGGGGCAACCCGGAAGACGACCTTGTTCTGCTCGGTGAGGTTGGTCGCCTTCTCCGTGATGACGGGGGAGACGATCACATCGTAGTGGCGCGGATCGGCACTCATTTGAAACGCTCCTCCAGCGCATCGACGGCGGCGCGCGTCAGCACGAGCGTGTCGCGACGCAGGATGTCGTAGACGTTGATGCCCTGCACGGGCAGCACGTCGATCTTCGGAATGGCGCGGGCGGCGCGGCCGAAGTTCTCGTCGACCTCCGAGCCGCCGATGATCAGCGCGCTCGACAGGCCGAGCTTCTCGAAGCGCTCGATCATCGCCTTAGTCTTGTGGCTGTCGACCTTGATGTCGTCGACGACGATCAGGGTCGAGGCCTTGGCCTTCGACGACAGGGCGTGCTTCAGGGCGAGCGCACGGACCTTCTTGGGCAGGTCGTGGCTGTGGTCGCGCACCACCGGACCGAAGGCCCGGCCGCCGCCGCGGAACTGCGGAGCGGAGGCAGCGCCGTGACGGGCATTGCCGGTGCCCTTCTGCTTGTACAGCTTCTTCGAGGTGCGATCGACATCCGAGCGGTTCTTGACCGCGTGGGTGCCGGCGCGCCGCTTGGCGAGCTGGTAGCGCACCATGCGCTGCAGGATGTCGGCGCGCGGCTCAAGGCCGAAGATCGCCTCATTGAGCTCGACCGAGCCGGCGGAGCCGCCGTCGAGCGTGGTGATATCGAGTTTCATCACGCGTTCTCCTCGGACGCCGGAGCCTCGGGGGCCGCCTCGACCTGGGACGCGCCGGCGGAACCGTTCTCACGGAACTTGCCCGGCAGCGGCACGTCGGCCGGCAGCTTGCGCTTGACCGAGTCGCGAACCTGGATCCAGCCGCCGGCGACGCCGGGGACCGCACCCTCGACCAGGATCAGACCGCGCTCCGGATCGGTGCGGACGACCTTGAGGTTCTGCGTGGTGACGCGCTCGACACCGAGGTGTCCCGGCATCTTCTTGTTCTTGAAGGTCTTGCCCGGATCCTGGCGGCCACCGGTCGAACCGATCGAGCGGTGGGAAATCGACACGCCGTGGGTGGCGCGCAGACCGCCGAAGTTCCAGCGCTTCATACCGCCGGCGAAACCCTTACCCGTGGTGGTGCCCGTCACGTCGACGAACTGGCCCGGGATGAAGTGGTCGGCCGTGATCTCGGCACCGACCGGGATCAGCGCGTCCTCGGACACGCGGAACTCGGCGAGCTTCTTCTTGGGCTCGACCTTGGCGACCGCGAAGCGGCCGCGCTCGGCCTGCGACACGTTCTTGACCTTGGCCTTGCCTACGCCGACCTGGAGGGCGACGTAGCCGTCCTTCTCGGTCGTGCGGTGTGCCACAACCTGGCACTGATCGATTTGAAGCACGGTGACGGGCACATGCTCGCCTGCGTCCGTGAAGACGCGGGTCATGCCGACCTTCCGTGCGATGACGCCTGAGCGCATAGGTCTCTCCCTCGCGCGATGAAACGGTAAGCTCTAAATCCAGCGCGGACTTAGAGCTTGATCTCCACGTCCACGCCAGCGGCGAGGTCGAGCTTCATCAGCGCGTCCACGGTCTGCGGCGTCGGGTCGACGATATCGAGCACCCGCTTGTGCGTGCGCATCTCGAATTGTTCGCGCGACTTCTTGTCGATGTGCGGCGAGCGGTTCACCGTGAACTTCTCGATATGCGTCGGCAGCGGGATCGGGCCCCGGATCTGCGCGCCGGTGCGGCGCGCGGTCGAGACGATCTCCTTGGTGGACGCATCGAGGATGCGGTGATCGAACGCCTTGAGGCGAATGCGGATGTTCTGACCGTTCATGACCTGACCTCGGCGGAAACGTTGGAAGGGCGGGCGCGAGGGCCCACCCCTCTTACGTCCCCTGTCGATGATGCCTTGCGGTGGCGGTTAGTCGTTGATGGCGGCGACGACGCCGGCACCGACGGTGCGGCCGCCCTCGCGGATGGCGAAGCGCAGCTTCTCTTCCATGGCCACCGGCACGATCAGCACCACGTCCATGGTCACGTTGTCGCC
>NZ_JACHOS010000012.1:0-70870 GCF_014199985.1 Methylorubrum rhodesianum
AGTCCGCAAACTCCACCTTAGCCGCATGGCCCGATGGCCACCCCAATCCCCGCCAAAGCGGTCCTCGAATTTACACCTCGTCCGCGGACGCTACCGTCCGGTCGTGTCATCGGCCCTGCATCTCGCTGGGCATGAAGTGACATGAGCTCGCTCTCGCCGACGCGCATCGGTCCTAGCTGCGCGCCGGGCGGTGGCCATCGTTTCTTATCTACGGTATAATTATTCGCCCACGACTAGCACGGCGACCGGCTTGGGGACCGGGGCGGAGCCGGTTGGCAGCAGCACGACGCGTTAGTGTTGGATCAAGGTACTCGCCCCATCATCGACACTGCAGCGGACCGACGATTGACTGTCTGAGGTGCCCGGCATCCCGCTTGGCAGGAGTGAAGCGTCGCCGCGCTGGGCTCCGCATGGAGTACGTCTTGGCCCGCACGCCCGACCCGAAGAAGGCTTACCTGGAATTGCACGGCGGTACGTGGCGGGTCACGGTCTCGGTTCCGGTACCGGTGCGGCGCGCCCTCGGGGCCACGAAGCTCGTGCACAATCTCGGCACGGACAGCCTCAGGGAGGCGAACGTGCTCAAGAGGAAGCACGTGGAGCGCTTCAAGCGGCGGATCGCGGAGGCCATGGAGGCGGTGGGGCGCCCCGGCGTGGACGACATGAAGATCGCCGTTGAGTTCTCGAAGGTCGCCGAGGAACTCAAGCGGAACGGCAGTGCCGAGGATTGGCAGGAGTTTCAGGAGGCGGTCTACGAGCGCCATGCGGAGATCCGCTGGAAGGACGCGCGTTGGGTCAGGGTCGAAGATCCCGAGGAAGGTCCGAACGAGGTCGAGGAGGCGCTTCCCGAGCAGACCGAGAAGGCCATGCTCTTCTCGGCGATCTCGCACGGTCGGGCGACTCCCGTCGACCTGATGCACGAGGACTACCGCAAGCAGCTCTTCGTCAAGGACCGGACCCGGGCGGACGACGCCCGCGCGCTGCGTTTCCTGCAGGAATGGTGCAAGCGCGAGCGCATCCCGGCCACGCTTCAGGAGATCGACGTGAGGCGCGCGCACGCCTTCGCCGACGCGCTGGTCGAGATGACCGGCCTCCACCACGTGACGCTCAACAAGTACATCGGCCGGCTCTCCGGCTACTGGCAGTGGATGGTGCCGAGGACGGCGGCCGTGTCGGGCAACGTGTTCGCCAACGTCCGCCTCAAGGGCCCGAAGGAGAAGCACGACCAGAAGGAGAGGCCCTTCAAGGACAGTGAACTCGCGGACCTGCTCCGCGGGCCCGCCCCGCCGAAGCTGCGAGACCTGATGCTGATCGGGGCGCTGACCGGGGCGCGGCTCGACGCCATCGTCGACCTGAAGGTCCGCGACACGGCGTACAATTGCTTCCTGTTCAAGCCTCAGAAGCAGGAGGCGTCGGCCCGCTACGTCCCGATCCATGCCGACCTGGCGGAACTCGTCGCCCGGCGAACGGCCGGCAAGCAGCCCGAGGACGACCTTTTTCCGGAATGGCCCCCCGTCAAGAAGGCCGACTCGATGCGCGAGCGCAGCTTCAAGGCCTCGAACCGGTTCACGGAATACCGCCGAAGCGTCGGGGTCGACGAGGTGGTGCCCGGCAAGCGGCGGTCCCTGGTGAATTTCCACTCCTTCCGGCGCTGGTTCAGCAGCCGCATGGAGCAGGCCGGGGTGCCGGGCGAGATGATTTCCGCGATCGTCGGGCACAAGCGCAGCAGCATCACCCTGGACGTATACAGCGAGGGGCCGCACATGCGCGCGGCGCGTCGAGCCATCGCCAAGCTCAAGTTGCCCCCGCTGGACGGCAGCCCGATCCGCGATGAGATGACCCTCAGGCCGCGGGCGCATCCCAGGTAGGGCGCGGTTTCGACGGGCGGTCGGGCGCATCCGGCATCCGCACGGGCAGCCGTCCGCGCGACCGGCTTGCTCCGTCCCCCCCAGGAACCGTTACGGGCAGCGGGTCTCGCCTCGCCCATCGGCGTCGCCCTCGCGTGATGGCCTCGTCCCGGGAGCAAGCGCCTGGGCGTCGCGAGCCACGCGACGTGACCCAAGGTCATTTGTCTGCATCCTGGAGGTTTGCGGTAACCTTCATGACGGCTTCGGGTCGGCTCCGCGCCACCGCCACCTTGTCGCAGGTATTATACTGATGGTATAAATAAGCGTCGCAGGGGGCGAGGTTCGAGCGTGCACTGACGGAGGTGGCAATGGTCGTGGGGTTCTTTTCTGACGATGGTTCCGCTCTTTACGCCGCGCTGTTGGCCAGCTGCGGGCTCGCGTGCGTAGGACGGTTCATGACCGTCATCGACGGACACGAGATCGGGCGGCCGACCTGCGGTCCATCCATGGAGGACGCGGCGGCATCCCGGGCGGACATGTCCGCGATGCTCGCGCGGGCCGCGGCCGGCGGCCAAGCCGACGTCGGCTTCGTCGCCCCGCTCGGCTTCCTGCATGAGGGCGGCGTCTGGACCCACCTCGACGTGGCCGTGGTCTCCGGAGGGGACCCCCTGCAAGCCAGGCGCGCTAGGCGGTCCGCCGGTCACGCTGCCGGCGGAGAGCTCGCGTCCGGCGCGAAGCGTCGGGACGCATCCGATCGCTGCGCGCGGCGCCCGTGGCTCCTGACGTTCGGGGCGGGGCGGCCTCATGGGCCTGCCGCATCGCCCAAGCATGGCCTGCAGGGACGCGGCACCGAAGCCGCCGCGAGGACGCTGCCGGTCCGGGTGCCTTTGCCCGGCCGATCCGTGAAGGCCGCCATGGACCGCGGGCTTCCGACGCTTGAGACCCTACGCATCGGGATCCTGCTGGCGGCGACCTTTGAGGTCGCCGCTGCGGTTCCCGACGCGGCCGCTGTCGAACTCGCGACGATGTCCGACCTGATGTCCCCGGCATCCCATCCGGCTGACCAAGCCCTGGCCGGACGCCTGTCCGATCTGGCGGATCGGCTGGACGACATCGAACGGGCGCTGGGTACGCCGGCATCGCCGGCCGCCTCCAACAGGCGGGATCGGGGCATGCGGAGGATTGCCAGGTCCTGTCGCGACGCCGTCCCGGAACTGCCGGCGGCATCCTGGCCGACGGGCAGCGCATCCGCTGCCGGACCTCGATAGCCGGAATCGCTTCCCGCTACGCGACCGTGCGTCGACACCTGACCCGCCGATCCGGTCTCAAGAAACGCTCCGCCCCTGCCCGATCCGGTTCCGGTAGGGGCGCGAGCCGGCCACGCTGCGTCGGGCGCCCGCTGCGCCCCGCCCAAAGTGGCATCCGAATGGGACAACCAAGTGGGCGCGATGGGCGTCAAGGCCGACGCTCGGATGCCACGCGCGCAGGGTATCGGGTCAGCGCAACCTCATACCCGGCCTCGAAGTCGCGAAACCGCACCCCCGCGGGGCTCGCTCGCAGCGCCCGCTTAGACTCAGTCTCGGTGTTCAAAGGCGGTCCATCTCGACAAGTGCGACATCAAGTGCGCCTGCGTGGGCGGGTCGAGCAAGGTCCCGCTCGGCTTCGTCCCGCTCACCGAGAACGTGATGATGGTCGTTATGGCCTTCTGGATGCTGGCGATGCACCGTTGAGTGTCTTGCGCACCACCCTGGGAACCACCTGCCCCGCGCGAGAACCGGGGCGTAGACCTCAAGCCGGGTCGAGTTCGTTGACCAGCGTCGAGAGGTAGAGGGCGATCCGCCGGCTCGCCGCCGGGTCGGGGGCCGCGACCGAAAAGCCCACGTCGAGGATGTCGTCGCCGTAACGCCTCATCACCGACTCGGCCATCAGCGCGACCTCGCGCTCCGCCTGCGCCGTCAGGACCCGACGTCCGTCGCGGGTCGCCAACCGCACCTCGAAGCGCCGCGTGGACGTCAACGGTTTGCTCCCCTCGGGCGAGGCCGCCCGTCAGCGCGCCCGACGATGAGGTCAAGCAATGAACGGCCTCCGGAAACCTATCCGAAAACGCTCCCGTGACATGGCCGAGACCTCGCCAGGGGACAAGCGGGGCAGGAATCCCCGGTGCCTAAATTCGGGTTCATACCGGAACGAGGGGGAGGCCGTGTTCGTCCCAGCTAGGGCTTCCCGGCTGCCCGAAGGCGTGCGGGACCTCACCCAATGCAGCGTTCCCAAGGTTCCCGATGACCCGTCCGATCCACGCCCTGGCGGCCATGCTCCTCCTGGCCTCGACCGTGCTCACACCAGCCCTGGCACGCGAGGCCGCCCCAGCCTCAACCCCCGCCAAGGCGGTCGCCCCCTCCGCCGCACAGATCCTGGCGCGCATGCAGGTCGCCCAGGAAACCACCGCGACCCAGCCCGCGGGTTCACAGGGCCCTAGCAACAAGACCGAGGGCGTTCGCCAGTCCTCGCAGACCCAGGTGACAAGCCGCCAGCCCCTCGGGGCATTCCCGACGAACGAGGTCAGCCGCCAGCCGGTCATCGACCTCGGTGCCGGCGAGGAGGGCATGAAGAAGGACGTCGCCGCCCTTCAGCAGACCCTGACCGAGTTGCAGCAACTCCAGTTGCAGACCAAGCAGGCGCACTGGAACGCATCGGGCACCCTGTACTACCCGCTGCACCTCCTGCTGCAGGAGCACTACGAGGGCCTGTCGAAGTACGCCGACACCATCGCCGAGCGCCTCCTCGCGGTCGGCGTCTCGGCCGACGGGCGCGCGAACACCATCGTGAAGACTTCCGGCGTGCCGGAGATTCCCGGCGGCTTCCTCGACGATGCGCAGATCCTCGTGTGGTTCACCAACGCCTACAAGCGCGTCGGCGAGGAGGTGCACGCGGCCATCAAGACGACCGAGGACGTCGACCCCACCACGTCGAACCTGCTGCAGGAGGTCGAGCACGGGATCGCCAAGTACCAGTGGCAGATGCGGGCGCAGCTCCAGCGGACGCACACCGACCCGAACACCGGCTGGGACCTCAACGACAACAAGCCGGTCGACCTGCAGGGCCAGCAGGCTCCGGCCCAAACACCCGCCAAGCCCTGACGACAGCCAACCCCGCGCCGTCAGGCGCGGGGTTTCCCCTTGACCCGCGATCAGTTTATATTAATTCCAAACTAGAGATGCGCCCCCGGGATCGAACGACGCCTCAGCCTCCCCTCACGCCCGGCCAGCGAGCCATGTTGCTCCGGCTCGACCGGGAGGGACCGCTTGTCTCGCCCAAGCCCTGGGAGATGCGCACGGTCCGGTCCCTGAGGGAACGCGGGTTGATCCGCCCGCGGCTGTCGAGCCGGGACCCGGAGGGTCTCTGGTTCATCAGCGCCAAGGGCAGGCGAGCCATAGCCCCGGCGGGTCCAGCCGTCGGCGACCGTCATCCCCCGGCAGCATCACCGGCGTAGGCAGGATCTCGACCATGAATGCACCCGACGATACGACACGGCCGACGGCGAGATACGACGGCGGCACCATCGCGCTGCATTGGTTGACCGCGGCGCTCGTGCTCGGCCTATGGCTGGTCGGGACGTTCCTCGAAGACCTTGTCCCAAAGAGTGCCCTGCGCTCCGGCATCTGGTCGGCCCATTTCGACCTGGGCTTCGTCCTCACCGGCCTCGTCGTAGCCTTCCTCATCTGGCGGCGGGCCCGGGGCCGCGACCTGCCGGTCGATGACCCTGGGCCCCTTCATCGCCTGGCGAAGGCGACCCACGCCGCGCTCTACGTCCTGCTGCTGGTCATCGTCGGCCTCGGCATCGCCAACGCCTTCGTGCGCGGTGTCTCCCTCGGCCCGGTCAGCCTGCCGCAGATCGGCGACCCGGAGTGGCGGCGGCCCCTGACTCACTGGCACGGGTTGGCCGCCAACGTGCTGATGGTCCTGGCCCTGTTCCACGCGGTCGCCGCCCTCGTGCACCACTACCTCTGGCACGACGCCGTCCTGCGCCGCATGCTGCCCCGGGGATCCTGACGCCCATGCGACCCGTCCACCAGGAGCGGCACCTGATCGACCGCATCGGCTGGCTGCGAGCCGCCGTCCTCGGCGCAAATGACGGCCTCGTCTCCACCGCGAGCCTGATCGTGGGTGTGGCAGCCTCGTCCGCCAACACGGGTGAAATCCTCGTCGCCGGCAGCGCGGGCCTCGTGGCAGGCGCGATGTCGATGGCGGCCGGCGAGTACGTCTCGGTGAGTTCCCAGGCCGACACCGAGCAGGCCGACCTCGCCCGCGAGCAGCGCGAGCTCGGCGACGACCCGGCCGCCGAGTGGGAGGAACTCGCGCGGATCTACGTCGACCGGGGCCTCGACCATGCGCTCGCCTTGCAGGTCGCGGAACAACTGATGGCCAAGGATGCGCTCGGCGCCCATGCCCGGGACGAGCTCGGCATCTCCGAGGTCACGACGGCTCGGCCGGTCCAGGCGGCGCTGACCTCGGCGGCGACCTTCTCGGCCGGCGCGGCCTTACCCCTGGCGACGGCGGCGCTCTCGCCCGGCAACATCGCGGTCTATACGGTGTCGGGGGCCTCGCTGGTATTCCTGGCGGTGCTTGGGGGACTCGGCGCCAAGGCGGGCGGCGCCCCCATCGCCCGGGCGACGGCGCGGGTGACCTTCTGGGGCGTACTGGCCATGGCCGTCACGGCAGGAATCGGGAGCCTGGTCGGCAAGGCCGTCTGACTACCGCTGCGGATCGTGGCAGTGCATCTTCGGCGGCGCGGTCGCGCAATCGATGGAGCACGTCTGGTCGGGCCGGCAGAACCACTGCAGGGCGCCGGTCTTCAGACACGAGCCGGAACAGTGCCGGTGGGCCGCGTTCGTTGGTTCGACGAAGGACGCCGGCGCGTCCGGTGACGCCGCAGGTTGCTGGGCGAACGCTGCAGGCACGACCGCGAGTTGAACCAGCAGGAACCAACGCAAACGTCTCGCCATCGCAGTCTCCTCGAAAAGCGGCAGGCACACGCCGCATGTCTGCGACGACGATGCAGTGTGTAGTCGAGCTGCATTTAGCAACTGAAGATGTGAATGAAATTGACTAAAATCAATTTCATCGAATGCCGGCACCGACAATAGCGAGTGGCGGCAAGCACTTCAATGCTCATGTTGGAGAAGTGCTTGCCTGGCCTTGGGCAAGCCGGAACTGCTTTACCGCAGGTGGTGTTTCCGGCGGCGCTTCCGTCCGCGCTTTTCCCGGGGCGGGCCGCGCCATTCAAGGGAGGTTCCCGTCGATGGACAAGCCAGTCGCTGCCTGATCGGGGCCGTCAACCTGCTCGCGGCCGCCGACCCAGCACAGGCCGCGATGCCTGCCCAGACCGTGCTAACCGCGGCCATGCGTGCCGAGAGCTACGCCGACCTGCCCAAGCCCATCCCCGACGCTGTGGCGCTCCTAAAGGAGCCGGACGAGGTCGCGGCGAAGGCCAAACCGCTACTTGCCGCCTCTTAGGGCGAGGCCACGGTACAGCAGGCGCAATACTACTATCATCGCCACCATCACCATCACTGCTGCGACATGCCGTACGGGTACAGAGCCTGATGCGGCGGGGTGGATGGTTCCGCACCCCGCCCAGCCTTACCGCTGGCTCTTGGCGGCGCCTAGGATGCGCCGGTAGGTTCCGCCGAACACGGTGTGGGTCGCCGAGGTCCACTGCGAGTCCGCCGCCAGCGTCTCGCGGCTGGGGTAGATGCGTCGCGATTGGAGTTCGCGCTCGGCGCCTCCTCTTCGTTCATCGCCATGAGCTCGAAATCGGCCTCAACCGAGACGACGGACACCTGCATGAACGGCTCGTCCTTCCGGAAGATATGCCTGCGGCCTTCGTCCGGGGCCTTGAACACCATGAAGTACATCGTCGGCCCCCAGTGCCGGATGAGTGCCGGCATTGCGACCGGCACTGTTCCGGTCCAGTCGGTGTAGAAGCGTGGGTGGATCTCGGTCCTGATCACCTAATTCTCCTCGACCCTTAGGTCGATGAGGATCCGATAGGCGTAGTAGGCCTCGCCGAAGCTCCAGAGCGGCGGCCTTTGCGGTCCCGGTCCGCCGGGCTCGGCGAAATTCCCTCAAAGACCAGTCTTGCGGCCCTGGTGCTCACGCCCAATTCGGCGTCGTAGGCGTAGAACAGCTCGATCCCGCCTTTGACCGCTTCCAAGAGCGGGATGCAGTGCCAGGCATAATCCTGCGAGCCTTCTGTGCGGGGCTCCGGATCGCCCGCCCAACCGGGAATTTTCAAGCGCGTCCGCCGGGGCGGCAGCCCCGGCTCGATCAGCCTGACCTTCACCTGTCGCATTCTCGACCGTCCCTTCGATGTCGCCCTGGAAGATAGGAGGTCAGAGGAACGGTTCGGCGCGAAGCAACACCATGTGATCGCCCAGTCAGGTCGCTGCGGGGCGTAGCAGTACGTTGGCGACGCCCTGGGTGTGATCCGCGTCTTACTCGACGGTGACGGATTTTGATCTAGGCCGATCCCGCTCCAAGTGCGAAAGAGCGGCCCCAAAATCTCTGCGCCTGCCGACGTGATTACTGGGACTTGTCGGCGATGACCCTCGGGCCCGCCTCCTAGACTTCAGCAATTGTCTCCTTGGCTTTAGCATCAAAGGCCCCCTTGGGCTTGACGTTTCCGGCCCAGGATACCTTCGATCCGCTCCCGTCCTTCTACACTATGAGCATGGACTTATAGCTCTACACAGGCAGCGGGCGGGAGATTATCGTGCATGTGTAGTCTATCTTCTTGTCGCCGCGGAACTGTTCTTCCTCCATGATGGTGTCACTGCCCTTCATCGACAATGTTCACTCCTGCCTGCCGCCTTTCTAAGACAGCACCCACTTCTCGATGACGAGGTGCCAGTTGCCGATGCCGCAAAACCCGCCAACCATCTTCCAGACCGCTTCGGGCGATGCAGGCACCATCACGCTCTTCGTCACTTCAATCGCAAGGGCAGGCGTGACGACGACCATGGCCAGCGCCACGGCGGGGACGGCGATTCCGAGCATTCATCGGTTCCTGTAAAACCTTGAGCGCGTCGTGTGCGCCGAGGAACCAGCTACTGCGCGACCGAAGGCGGACTACGCCAAACGCGGATGTGTGAACGGTGCACTCGATGTACCCCTGAGGCAGTCTCGCGACCAACCAATGGCTAGCCTTCGGCGACCCGGCGCGATCAAACGCGGAGATAGCTCCAACCTGCCTCCTGAAGTGCCACGAGACGGACTGCACCAGCCGAAACGATGCCGACGTGTGGCAGTAATTCCAGAGGGTGCCCCTCTGCCTTCTCCATGGCTTTGATGGTGTTGCCGCAGGCCGAGAGTACGATTCCCGGCACGCTCTCGGTGATGGAGTGGATCCTCGACGTCACGGGCGATGTGTCGGCCCGCAGCATGTGCAGACCCGGCCCATAGGCAACGATCTCGACCTCAAGCTCCTCGGCCTGATTGCTGTATTCGCGTGCGAGATTGACCGCGTTGTTGAGGGCGAGGTCGAACACGCCGTTCTCGCGAGAACTGACCTGCAGTGCGACCCGATGGGTCTTGGGGTCAGCCGATTGGGTCGCCGAGGCCCTGCTCGCCACGAGCCAAGCCATCAGCGCGGCCAGTCCGGACACGCCCCTACGCGACAGCATCATCGTGTCCACTCCGTTCGCGAACGGTCCTGTTCCGACAGGAATATTCCTGCGAAATCGTGTCGTCAGGTTTGTACGAAGCGATAACTCGCACCAACGCGCTCGACACGTCCGACGCCTGAGCTCGGGAGGTGAAAGCCGACAAGCGTCATCCGCTCATTCGCCAAGCGGTCCAGCAGGGTGAGGCGGGTACGCGCCGCGAGGTCACGGTCGAGATCGCTTCCGAAGGCCCAGGCGGGGCGGCGGAACGACACAACCGCGTGGCTCAAGGCATCCCCGCCGATCAGTACCTGCTCCCGACCGGCTTCGACAAGGACGGAGGCGTGACCGGGCGTATGCCCCGGCGTCGCGACGTAGGTGAGGCCGGGAGCGATGCTTTCGCCGGGCTTACGGCGCTCCACCTTCGCCTCAAGGCGTCGCAGGGTCCGTCGCGAGCCTACGGAGAGGCCCTTAAGCCAATCCGGTACGCGGGTCTCGACATCCTCGCGGGTCCAGAAATCCCATTCCGCGGCCGGCACGACGTAGCGGGCATTGGGAAACCGTTCGCTGTCGTCGAAATCATCGACCGCGCCCCAGAGATGATCGGGATGGGCGTGCGTGAACACCACCTGGGTGATCGCCTCACGTGAGATGTTCCGGCTCTCCAGCGTCTCGCCGAGCTTGCCGGCCGTGGGCTGGAACGAGTTGCCCGAGCCGGCATCGATCAGAATGACTTCCGAGCCGATCCGAACGAGGCTCGGGTTCGTCGGAATCGGGGTGGCCTCCGCGGGCTGACCCTCGGCCTTAAAGACGGCTTCAACTTCCGCGCGCGGCGTGTCGGGCAGCATGAAGGCGAGGGAGGAGGACAGCGTGCCGTCGCTCGCCGTCTCCACGGAGGCGGCGCCGACCCTGAGCGCCGCTGTCTGGTTCGCCGAAGCGCGGCGGACGGGCCACGCGCCCGCGAAGCCCGCTCCGAGGCCACCCAAGAACAACCGCCTGTCGCAGCGCGTTCCCGCGGAGTTGGGACGGCTCGTCATTGGACCGGCGGGGCCTTCTTCGCGGGTTCGGCAGCCTTGTCTGGCGTCACGTCGAGGATGCGAGCGCGGCTCGTGATGGACGCTTCCTTCGGCAGGCAGTTCGTCATGCAGGGCTTGGCCGTCCAGAACTCCTTCTCCGCCGTCTCGCGGTCGTCCATGAAGAAGTTTTTCTCGTTAGGCAGGCGGATGCTGGCGAGGTTCTTCTCGTTCAGCTCGAAGTCCTGATCCTTCAGAATGTCGTTGAGATAGAGGAGATAGGCGGTGACCGAGTATGTCTCGTCCGGCGTGAGGGTCTGTGCCGCGCCGAACGGCATTGCCCGGTGAATGAAATCGAAGACGGTCGAGGCGTAGGGCCAGTAGGACCCGATGGTCTTAACCGGACTGTCGGACTTCAACGTGCCGGACCCACCGGCGAGCTCCGGCCACCGTCCCGCGCCCTCGCCGAACTCGCCATGGCAGCTGGCGCAGCGCTCCTGGAAGACCGTCTCGCCGAGCGCCGCGGTTCCCTTGCCGACAGGAAGCCCCTGGCCGTCCGGCCGCACGTCAATGTCCCAGCCCTTGATCTCCTCCGGCGTCGCGACGCGGCCGATGTTCAGACGCTCCGCCGCCACCGGCGTGGCCGCGAGGAGGACGGTCGCAAGGGCGGCCGAAAGACGGTTACGCGACCTCGACATTCTCGATCTCCCCGCTGGGCAGCACGTGCCAGGTCTGGATGCCGTTGTTGTGGTAGATCGAGTTCAGGCCGCGGTGTTGGCGCAGGGCCGCCTTGGTCGGCTGGACGTAGCCGGTCTCGTCCATGGCGCGGGACTGGATCAGCAGCGGATCGCCGTTCCAGTCGAACTCATAATAGAAACGCGTCAGCGCCTTATCGAGGACCGGCCCGTCGAGCCGCGCGGCCCGCCAGTTGCGGCCGCCATCGAGCGAGACGTCCACGCCCTTGATCGCGCCCCGCCCCGACCACGCCAAGCCCGAAAGCACGGTGAAGCCCTTACCGTGGATGGGCGCCTGCGGACTCGGATTGGTGATGACGGACTTCGCGTCCATGGCCCAGGTGAAGCGCCGCGCCTGACCGTCCGGCATGAGTGCCGTGTACTTCGACGTCTCCTCGCGGGTGTGCCAGGGCTCGTCGCCGACCTTGATCCGGCGCAGCCACTTCACCCACATGTTGCCTTGCCATCCCGGCAGGACGAGGCGGAGCGGATAGCCGTGCTCGGGATAGAGCGCCTCTCCGTTCATGGCGTAGGCGACGATGGCGTCGTCGAACGCTTTCTCGATCGGCACGGAGCGGGTCATCGCCGCGGCGTCGGCGCCCTCCGGCAACAGCCACTTGGCGTTGGTCTTGAGACCGGCTTCTTCGAGCAAGCGCTTGAGCGGGACGCCCGTGTACATGACGCAGTGGATCATGCCGTGGGTGAACTGACAGCCGTTGAGCTGCGCGCCCTTCCACTCCATGCCGGAATTGGCCGCGCATTCGAGGAACGCGATCCGGTTGACGCGGGGGAAGCGCTTGATGTCCTCCAGCGTCAGCATCAGCGGCTTCTCGACGAGGCCGTGGATCATCAACCGATGCTCGGACGGATCGATCTCGGCGATGCCGCCATGGTGGCGCTCGAAGCCCAGGCCGTTCGGGGTGATGATTCCCTCCAGCTGGTGCAGCGGCGTGAAGCTGACCGAACTCTGGCGCGAGGCGGTCAGCCATTCGACGTCGCGGCGGATCACGTCCACCTCGAACTTCGACGGGCGGCCGTAGGGCCGGCTGACGACACCCTCACCGAGCGACTGCGACCATTCCGGTACGCTCGGCGGAAGGTTCTTCGCGTCCGGCGCGGCGGCTGCGCGGCCCGCAAAAGCCCCCGTGCCGACCGCTCCGCCGAGGGCGAGGCCGGTGCGCAGGAAGGATCTTCGAGAGGTTGGCCCGGACGGATCGGGGCGCGGCTTCGGTTCAGACATCGGCCTCTCCGAACTGTTTCAAGTATAGCAATGTGTGAATATATTGGAGACGACTAGGCGCCACGGACGGTGACCTGCGCGGGCGTCGGGTTCACCGTTCCCTTGGCCTTGATGTGCGAGGAGACGACGTCCCAGATCGGCGGGCCGTCGGTGCCCTCGTTGACGCTCGCCCATCCTGCCACGGTGTAGCTGGTGCCAGCCTCGATGGGTTTGCCGGTGCGCAGGAGGGTGAGGTCTGAGATGCGGCTGCCGGCCGGGCGAGCGACGTCGATGGCGTAGGACACGCCGCCCACCCGCACCATGTCGCCACCTTGCTGGTAGTACGGATCGGCGTTGAAGAGGTTGTCGGCCACGTCCTCCAGCACCTCCTTCAGCCGGGCGCCGGTCATCGGCATCCGATAAGCCGCCGGGTAGGTGATGGCGGTGGCGTTGTAGACGTCCTCGCGGGTTATCGACTGGCCGGGCAGGAGGGTCGTGCCCCAGCGGAAGCCGGGCGAGAGGGCAATCTCAGCCTCTCGCTCGGACAGGAGCGCATCGCAGATCATGTCGTCGAGCGTGCCGTTGAAGTTGCCCCGCCGGTAGAGCAGGGCCTCGGTCCGGCCGAGTTCCTCCTTCAGCATCGCCTCGTGGGGCGCACGGATCGACCGGATCTTGGCCGCCATCGTCTTCTCTGGGGCGATGATATCGGAGAAGATCGGGATGAGCTTCGAACGGTAGCCCTTCACGGCCCCGTCCCGCACGTCGAGGTCGACGCGGGTGAGGAACTTGCCGTGGCTGCCCGAGGCGATGAGTAGGGTGTTGCCGACCTTTACCGCCTGAGGCAGCGCGTCGTGCGTGTGTCCGGTGAGTACGACGTCGATTCCCTTCACCCGCGAGGCGAGCTTGCGGTCCACGTCGAAGCCGTTGTGGGAGAGCAGCACGACGAGGTCGGCGCCCTCCTTCCGGGCCTTGTCGACGCTCGCTTGCACGTCCTCCTCGCGGATGCCGAAGGACCAGCCGGGGATCATCCAGCGAGGGTTGGCGATGGGCGTGTAGGGAAAGGCCTGCCCGATCACCGCGACCTTCGCGCCGCCGCGCTCGAACATCTTCGTGGCCTCGAAGGCCGGCTCGTTCCATTCGGCGTCGCGAACGTTCTGGCCCAGGAACGGGCAGCCGAGCCCGTCCACGATCTCCTTAACCCGTTCGGTGCCGAGGGTGAACTCCCAGTGGCCCGTCATGGCGTCGGGCTTCAGCAGCGCCATGCAGTCGACCATGTCCTGGCCCTTGCTCACCATCGAGGTGTAGCTGTTCTGCCAAGTGTCGCCGCCGTCCAGGAACAGCACCTTGTCGCCTCGCTCGGCGCGGATCGCGTCGAGCACCGTGGCGATCCGGTCGAGGCCGCCCATCCGGCCATAGCTGCGGGCCAGCGCGACGTAGTCCTCCGGCGTGAGCGCATAGGCCAGCGGCGAGCCGCCGGGGATGCCGTAGAGGTCGAGGTAGGCGCGTCCGGTGACGTGGGGGACCTGACCGCGCGCCTCGCCCATCCCGAGGTTGGTCGAGGGCTCGCGGAACAGCACGGGCCGCAACTGCGCGTGGATGTCGGTGAGATGGACCAGGGTGACGTTGCCCATCGGCTCGAAGGCCAGGAGGTCGTCCTGGGTCAGGCGCTGCTGGGCGAAGGCGCGGGTCCAGCCCGTCGGCACCAGGGCCGCGGTGGCGGCGGCGATCTGCAGGAAGTCGCGGCGTGAGGTCATGGCAGGATCAGGCCCTCAGTTGCGCACGGCGGGCGTCTCGACCGGAAGGCCGAGGCCGCGCCACGCGACGTAGGTCTCCAGGGCGAGGAACTCGTCGGAGAGCGGCTTGAACGGCGTGGCCCGGACGTCCTGCATGCAACCTTCCATGCGCTCGTGGAGCGGCACCAGCCGCTGGTCGCGCAGGCGGTAGACGGGGAATCCGTTGCTCTGCCCCTGGCTGAGGAAGTCGGCCCGGAGATACTTGCCGTGGTTCTTCTCGTGGCAGCTCGCGCAAGCGAGATCGAGTTGGCCGTTCCGCTGGTAGTAGAGCGATTGTCCTCGCTCGAACCAGGGCGTCATGGGCCCGTCCACCTTCACGGCGACCGGCATCCCGCGGGACTGGTTACGGACGTAGGTGGTCATGGCCGTAAGTTCGGACGAGCCGAAGGCCCAGGGCTCGGCTTTCAGGGCGCCGCTGCGGCAGATGTTGATCCGCTGCTCCAGATTGACCGGCTTGCCGAGCTTCTCGTTCCACTTCGGATAGGCCGCCGCGACGCCCTTCATCGAGGTCGATGCCTCGTTGTGGCAGCTCGCACAGGACTTTCCCGCCGCGCCATCGACCTTCGACCAGAGTTCCTCTCCCTGCTCCACGGCGAGGAAGCCCGGATTGTTGAAGTCGTCGGCCTGCATGTCCTGCGTTTCCTTGGAGCGGAAATACAGGCCGGAGACAACTTCATCAAACGGGGAATTCGGGTTCTGGACCTTGAGGCCGTGCGCCTGCCAGGCCGGACGCTCGGACCCTTCCTTAGCGGCGGGCGCGGAGGGCATGTCCTGCGCATGGGGTGCGACGGCCAGCGCGACGAGCGCGAGCGCGGTGACGGCAAAGGGAATGGGGCGGACCATTGCGAGGGCTCCGGCGCGGCGGGGGAGGCGCTCCGGGGCAATCGGCCCCGGGCGCGCGTCAGGCGACCTTGATCTGCTCGGTGGCCTGGGTCTTCGACCCGTCGTCATCGATCCAAGTGAAGGTCAGCGTGCCGGTTTCCTCGGGTCTGATCTTGAACTGGAAGTAGGGGTTGGCGGAGACCGCGCTCTCTATGTCGGCGCTGAAGATCGTCTTGCCATTCAGGTCGCAGGTGAACTTATTCAGGATCTTGCGCGGGATCGTCTTCCCGTCCTTGTCCTTGCGCTGGCCGGATTCCATCGTGTGTGAGACGAGCGTCTTCACCTCGATGATGTCTCCCTTTGCGACATCCTTCTTGTCCAGTTTGATCCGCGGCTTCACGTCGGCCATGTGGTCCTCCCGTCCTCGTTCGATGCTGTTGCGTGTGGGTTAGCCGCCGCAGCCGCCGATGGTGACCTTCACCTGGCGGACGTCGCTGAAGACCGAGCCGTCGTTCATGCGGGCGACCGCGATGACGTTCTGCGTCTCGGCAAGACGGATGCGCGTGTTCGCCTCGGCGACGCTCGACGGCGTGAAGTGGAAGCTGATGACGCCGGGGTTCGGATTGCCCTCGGCAACGATCATCACCTCCTCGACATAGCTCTCCGGCGTCATCGGCACGTCGACGCTCACCGTCATCGGTACGGTGTTGCCGTTCTCGGCGATCTCGGGGAGTTCGAGCTTGACCTTGCCCCTCACGGGCTCCTTGCCGCGGGTGAAGGCCTTGATGGCCTCATCGGTCGCAGGCTTCGCGGCCAGGGCCGGTCCAGCGCGGAAGGCGAAGGCGGTTGCCACGACGGCTCCGGTGCCGAAGGCCAGGGCTTGGCGGCGGTTCAATGCGGGGATCTTGGCAGAGGTCATGGGAAGCGGCTCCTTCAGCCCGCGAGATCACTTCAGGGTCGTGAGGTAGGCGACGACGTCCTCGACCTGCTGCGCGGTCAGGATCGGCTTGCCCTGGAACTCGGGACGCACGCGATGAAGGCCCTCGATCCGGTAGAAGGCAGGCATCACGGTCGCCTCGGTGAAGACGTGCTTCGGGTTGACGACGATCATGCGCAGATGCGCCGCGTCCCACCGTTCGGCGACGCCGTCGAGGGAGGGTCCGATCTCGCCGTGAAAGGACTCGGTGCTCAGCGAAGAGACCTGATGGCAGCCGAGGCAGTTGCCCTGGCGGCGGTTCACCACGACCTTGGCGCCGGCCGCCGCATTCCCCGGCTTGTCGGTAAGCGGCTCGGGGATCGCGTCGCTGCCGTCGACGGCCACGACCTTGAACGGTGCAAGCCCGGTTGAAGCCGTCTCGGCTCCGGCGGCGGTCGCGAGGACGCAAAGTCCTGCGAGCGCAAAGGCTGTGATCGGCCTACGCATCTGGCGTTTCCTCGGTGCGCCGTCATTGCGGCGGGTGCGGTCGTTTCGAACCGCACGCACTGCCGATGGGCGAACCAATCGACATATGCGAATATTTGCAAGTTTGACGCTTATCGCTTTCGAGTCAAGCGTTAATCAGGAGGCCACCGATCATCGCGGCCGAACTGTTAGCCCCGCCGCGCCGCCTCCGGGGAGCGCAGGTAGTCCTGCAGGTTCGTACGCTCGTAGGCTCGCTCGGCCACGAAGGCGAAGGTTCGCCGGAACTCCTCAGGCGCGACATAACCCCGAAGGCGCAGGACCTCGCGCTGCTGAGGCGGCTTGTCCGCGAGCGTCGATTCTTCCGCCGGGAAAAACTGTATGCTCGGCGTGGAGTAGATCCCGTATTTCTCCGCGAAGCCCTTTTCGGAAAGGGTCTGCCCGTCAAAATCGGTGACTTCGCGCGAACCGATGAAGTTCAACTGCAGGATATCGAAACGCTCGCGGATATACGTGCTCGTCGCCCGATCCGCGAAGTTCACGAGGTGGATCTGCTTGCAGTAGGGACAGCCCTTCAACTCCCAAAGGACGGCAAGACGTTTGCCGTGGTCCCGGGCCGCCCTCAGATCGTCCGACAGGTCGAGGAAGCTTTCGAGGAACCAGGGCTCCCGGTAGAGACCGTCATCGCCCTGGATCGCCTGGGCCATGGCTTTGGAAGGCAGGCCAAGCGCGAGGGCACCCGCAAGGAACCGGCGCCGGGTCGACATGACGTCCCCTCCAAATATTCTTGTTCGTGCATGTGTAGTGCGAATTTCCCGCATCTGGCAATCCGTTGCCCCTGATACCCGCTGCTGCTGTGGCTTTGAGAGGAGGCGAGGTGAAGGGGCGATTGAGTCCGCTGTTCCGGGGCCAATCACAATCCCGGCGGCCACGTCGCTTCCACTCGAACACATTCGATTTTTGCTATATCAAAGTGATGGTCTTGAGCTTGGGAAGGTCGATGCGGGAAACGAGGCGGGCAGTCATGGCGGGGGCTTGGGGGGGCGCCCTATGGCCTTGCTCCGTCGAGGCCGCCGAAATGGTCAAATTCGAGCGGCGCGGCTGCCCGTGGTGCAAGGTGTGGGACAAGGAGATCGGGCCGATCTATCCGAAGACGGATATCGGGAAGCGGGCGCCGTTGCGCCGTGTCGATCTCGACGCAGGCATCCCTCCCGGACTCACGCTCAAGCGCCCGATCCTCTACACACCGACATTCGTCCTCATCGAAGGCGGCGCCGAGGTCGACCGGATCGAGGGCTATCCGGGCGAGGAGTTTTTCTGGGGGCGGGCCGAGCGGTTGCTGAAACAGCTACCGGCTTCCCCGTGACGGGTTTTAGACGGCAAGGAAAAGGGTGAGATGATGCCGTTGCAGCAAGCGCAGCCGGTGACGAGCGCCGAGGCCCCGGGCAGCCTCGACCTGGAACTGTTGCTGGCCAATGCACGTGATGCCAGCGAGCTGCTGAAGGCTCTCGGCCACGAGGCGCGCCTTGTTATCCTTTGCCTGTTGGTCGAGGGCGAGCGCTCAGTCTCGGAACTGGAGCAACTGCTGAACCTGCGCCAGCCCGCCGTGTCCCAGCAGTTGGCGCGGTTGCGGGCCGACGATCTCGTCGAGGCCCGCCGCGACGGCAAGAACATCTACTATGCGCTGGCCCGGCCCGAGGTTCGCGAAATCATCGCTGCCTTGCACCGCGCCTTCTGCAACGGACGTACGCCGTAACCTTTGAAGCCCCTCACGTATGTCGGTCTACGAGAAAGTAGAGACCCGCTCGGGCTCCGACGAGGATCGCGCCGAGGGCGAGCATCGAGCCGACCGACAGCGTCGAGAGACCGCTCAACCCCTGGCCGATGGTGCAGCCGAGGGCAGTGACGCCGCCCGTGCCCATTAGGAACGCGCCGAGAAGGTGGCGCTTCACCTCCCGGGCATCGTCGGGCGCTTCCCAATAGAATTCGCCCGCTTGGCGTGCCGACGCGAAAGATCCGACCAGGACGCCGAAGACCGAGGCCACGCCGAAATCGATCTTCGTGCCGCTCGCGAGCATGGCGTAGAGCAACGTATCGCCGACAGGTCGAGCGAAGCTGAAGGAGCCGACCGCCTGGGTCTCGAACTCGTCGAAGCCCGCGCTTCCGTTGGCCCACCATCCGGCGACGATCACACATCCGATCACGATAGCGCCGACCAGCAGCCGCTTCGTCTCCCGGAAGGCGCCGCTCGTGAGCGCCGCGATACAGAAGCCGACGCCTACCACGACGCTCACGACAATGCGGCCCGCCTGATCGAGCCGCAGGAGAGCGCCGAGGCGCTGGCTTCCGAGATCGACGCTTAACGGCTCAGTAATCGTCACGCGCATGAGCGCCGTCACGCCGCTGATTGCCATATAGGCTGAGAGGCCGAGCACAAGCAGGACGAGGAGGGCTCGTAGGTCTCCCCCGCCGAGCCGAATGAGAGCCCCAAAGCTACAGGTCCCTACGAGCGCCATCCCAAAGCCGAACATCGCCCCGCCGAGGATCATCGCGCCCCATTCCAAGCGCGGCCCCGTGTAGATCGACCGGGAGAGGTCGAGACCGGCAGCGGCTTCCAAAAGTTGGGTGCCGAGGATGGCGATGCCAATCGCCAGCAGCCAAGCACGCGCGCGGCGGGTGTCACGCGCGTAGACGGCATCCTCGATGGCGCCGAGCGTGCAGAAGCGACCCCGCCGTGCGACCGTGCCGAGCAGTGCTCCAAGGGCGAGGCCGAGCGCCGCCCGGAGAAGGTAAGCAGGCAGCGTGTCCAACATCAGCCTAGATTCGTTCACCCTTGAAAGGCCTTGTCAAACGGCCGTGTGAGAATCGTAGCGTCTCGTGACGCACAGCGACGGAACAGTCTGCGTCAGGCTGGCGACAAGTTGGCTCCGTGCGCGGCTCACCCGGCTCTTGACGGTCCCTACCTGGCAGCCGAGGCGGGCTGCCGCCTCTTCGTAGGTGAAGCCTTCGGCCCCCACGAGCAGCAGCGCCTGGCGTTGCGGGAGCGGCAGCGTCCCGATGAGGTTCATCACGGCCCCGAGCGCCACGACGTGGTCCTGGTCCGGTGCCGCCGTAAGCGTCGCGGCGTGCGCGCCCTCGGCGTCCTCGACCTCGCGCCTGGCCTTGCGCATCTCGGTGTAGAACTGGTTGCGCAGGATCGTGAAGCTCCAGGCCGTGAAGTTGGTGCCGGGCACGAACTTCTCCCGGTTGGCCCATGCCCGGACCATCATCTCCTGCACGAGGTCGTCGGCGCGGGCCGCATTCGCGCAGAGGGACATCGCGAACGTCCGAAGCATCGGCAGCGCCCGGAGGAGATCGTCGCGGAACGTGACCCCGAGACGCTCGCCGGATGCGACCAGCGACGCCTCGAACCGCTCGACGAGGAGCGAGAGCCTCTCCGGGATGGCCGCGTGCTCGGCAACCGAGAAGTAATCCCGCAACGGACCCGTAAGATGGGCAGCGATGCCCGCCTTGGAGCAATCGCCGCTGGGCAAAGCCGTTGGATCGGCGGCATGCGGGGTGTCGGTCACGGTCGGATGCCTTTTCGAGTGAGGGTAAGGTGCGACGACCGCACGATGCATTCGTTGTGATGCGGAACCCCGAGCTTGACCGCCCGAACGGTCCTCAGGCGGGGTCGACCGAGGCCCCCGCCTTGACCAGTGCCGGAAAGCCCCCGGCAACGTGGGCGACCGGTCCGAGGCCCATGTCGTTGAGCACCTTGGCGGCCAGGGCCGACCGGTTGCCGGAGGCGCAGTAGAGTACCAGGCGCCTACCGCCGCCGAGCTCGGCCTTGTGGGTCGGGCTCTCCGGGTCGGCCTGGAACTCCAGGAAGCCGCGGGGCACATGGACCGCGCCGGCGATCCTGCCGGTCTTGGCCAATTCCTCGCCTTCGCGCACGTCGACGAGCATCGTGTCGGGCTGGCCGAGGCGTGCGAGCGCCTCCTCGGCCGACAGGGTCTCAACCTCGCGGTTGGCTTCCGCCACCAAATCCTTCGCGCTTCTCATGGTCATGGCTTCCTCCGTCACTCGCCCCAGGCCGCGCCGTCGAGGGCGTCCAGCGGGATCTTCAGGTAACGCTTGCCGTTCGCCTCGGGCTCGGGCAGGCGGCCGCCTCGGATGTTCACCTGCAGGGAATGCAGGATGAGCTTGGGCATCGGCAGTTCGCGGTCGCGTGCCTCGCGCATGCGGACGAACGCCTCCTCGGTCGGGGCCTCGACGAGGTGCGGGTTCTCGGCCCGCTGCCGGGCGACCGTGCTCTCCCAGGCCGCCTCGCGCCCGCCCGGGCGGTAATCGTGCCCAGTGAACAGCCGTGTCTCGTCCGGCAGGGCCATGATGCGCTGGATGCTGCGCCAGAGCGCGTGCGCGCTGCCGCCTGGGAAGTCGGCCCGCGCCGAGCCGCTGTCGGGCATGAACAGCGTGTCGTGGATGAAGGCGGCGTCGCCGATCCGGTAGGCGATGGAGGCCATGGTGTGGCCGGGCGTGAACATCACCTCGACGTCGAGGTCGCCGATCCGGAAGCGCTCGCCGTCGGCGAAGAGCCGCGACCACTGCGAACCGTCCGTCCGGAACGTGTCGGGCAGGTTGTAGAGCCCCTTCCAAAGCCGCTGCACGTCGACGACCTTCTCGCCGATGGCGGTCGGGACGCCGGTCTTGTCGTGCAGGTAGCCGGCCGCCGAAAAGTGGTCGGCGTGCGGATGGGTGTCGAGGATCCACTCCAGCTCGTAGCCCTCGCGCTCGATGTGGGCGAGCAGGGCATCGGCGGAGCGGGTCGCGGTCGCGCCGGACTTCGGATCGAAGTCGAGCACCGGGTCGATGATGGCGCAGCGCTTCGTCCCGGGATCGGCGACGACGTACTGGATGCTGCCGGTCGGCTCGTCATGGAAGCCGGTCACGATGGGACGCCCGCGCAGGGCTGCGATGGTCTGGTCCGACATGAAACGCCTCCTTTTTCGGGTTCAGGTGTTGGCGCCGAGGAGCGGCAGGGCTCCGCGGGCGACGACGTACAGGCCGACCAGGATGACGAGGCCGGCGAAGGTGACGGTCAGGGCTCGCTTGCGCCCGGCGAGCCTCTGGCCGAGGCGCGTGCCGGCGAGGCCGCCGAGCACGCCTCCCAGGATGAACAGGCCGGCCAACGGCCAGTCGATCAGGCCGGAGGCGGCGTAGCTCGCGGCGGTCGCCGCCCCGAAGGCGCTGACCGCGACCAGCGAGGTGCCGATGGCCATCGGCAGCGGCATCGACGTCGCCAGCATCAGGCCCGGCACGATGAGGAATCCCCCGCCGATGCCGAAGAAGCCGGAGAACAGGCCGACCGCGAACCCGATGCCGAGCAGCCAGGGCAGGAGTACCGGGGCGTTGGCCTTCGTCAGGCGCACCTCGGGGTCGCCGTCACCGCGCCGCTTGCGCAGCATCAGGCCCCCGACCACGAGCATCACGACACCGAACAGGGCCAGGAGGCTCTGCCCGTCGACCGCCTTCGCAGCGACCGAGCCGGCCAGCGCGCCGAGGACGCCGGCGACCGAGAATGCCGCCGCGCAGCGCCACTTCACGTTCCCCGCCCGCCATTGCGGGACGAGGTTGCCGGCCGCGCTGACCGACACCGCCAGGGCGCTGGTGCCGATCGCCACGTGTGGCGAGGACACGCCGACGACGTAGGTCAGGAGCGGGACCGCCAGGATCGAGCCGCCCCCGCCGACGAGACCGAGGATCAGGCCGACGACCCCGCCCGAGCCGGCCGCGAGGCCGGATGTCAGCAGGCCGGGCGTCATGCGTCGGCTCCCTGGACCGCCGGCTTCGGGGCTGCCGCCGGAAGAAGGTGAAACGCCAGCATCCCGACGACCATGGCGACGACGAAGGTCACAGCTTGCGCCGGTGCGACCGTCAGCAGGGTGAGGGCGGGCCCCGGGCACAGGCCGGCGAGGCCCCAGCCGAGACCGAACACCGCGGCGCCGGCGATCAGGCGCGGGTCGAGGTCGCGCCGGGTCGGGATCTCAAGCCGGGAGGCGAGCAACGGCCGCCCACGGCGCCGCGCCACGAAATAGCCCGTCGCCGAGACCGCGACGGCGCCAGCCATCACGAAGGCGAGGCTCGGGTCCCAGCGCCCGGTCACGTCGAGGAAGGCGAGAACCTTGGCCGGATCAGCCATGCCGGAGACGAGGAGGCCGAGGCCGAACAGGAGACCGACGGCGAAGGCGGAGGCGGTCTTGGCCATGGCTCAGGCTCCGACGAGATGGCGCACGACGAGGACGGTCAGGATGGCGACGGCCATGAAGGTGCCGGTGGCGACCACGGAGCGGGGCGAGCCACGGCCGATGCCGCAGACACCGTGGCCGCTCGTGCAGCCGGCACCGAGGCGCGATCCGAACCCGACCAGCAGACCGGCGACCACGAGCAGCGGGAACGAGGCATCCACCGTCAGCGGCGGCAGGCTGCCACCCAGGCCGGCGTAGGCGAACGGCGCCAGGACGAGTCCTGCCACGAAGGCGGCGCGCCAGCCCGTCTCGCGAGATGGCGGGGTTAGGAGGCCGCCGAGAATGCCGCTGATGCCGGCGATCCGTCCGTTGAGGAGCAGGAACAGGGCCGCGGAGGTGCCGATCAAGGCACCGCCGGCGAGGGCGCTGACAGGCGTGAAGCCGTCCATGGTGGTCGCTCCCAAACGGTGGTCCGGGGGATGCCCGGCGGGGCGCAAGGGACGTCCTCCCCTGCCAAACCAGAACATTAGATAACTCTTATTTAGCATCATCTAATGGAATGGCAAGCGTGAAACCGACGGCCTGGATTGGGACGCGCAGAGGGGGTGCGGTGGCGCACGGGCGCCTTCGCCTTTGGGCGGACGCCATCGTTGGCGTGGCATCGATGCCGACGGGAGGCTCGCCGTCTCCCGTTCGACCAACTCAGGGATGGATGTAGGCGAACCCCATGCCCTGCAGCCGCGCCAGTTCGGCGACACCGCTCGGCACCACTTCGTCCTCGGTGACGCCGTAGAGCGTGTTGCGGTCGATCTTCCGCTCGCGCAGGGTATGGCCGCAGACGAGGAACCGAACGCCCATCCCCTTGAGGGCATCGATACGGGCGGCGAGCTCCCTGTCGCTCGCGGCCGACTGGAAGAGCCCGACCCCGTCGCCGTGGCTCACCACGCGGATCTCAACGTGGGTCTTGCCCACGGTCTCGACGTGGTTGCGCAGATTGCCGAGCAGGCGCTTGAAGTAGGCGGCTCCGTCGGGGCCGCCGTCGTTGTGGTAGACCACCTTCTGGTCGGCGTAGTACCCGGCCGGCGCTTCCGGGCCGGCATGGGCGGCCCCTACGCCCAGGGTCGCAAGCACGACCGCGATCATCAGGCTCCTAAAGACCGTCATCGTCCGCCTCCCCGTCATAGGCCGGAGGCTCGGGTGCTTCCGACGCGCTGCGCGATAGGTTGTCGAGCCCCGCATGATCGAGGCCGTCGTCCGGCTTCGGTCCGGAGGATGCGCCGTTCCCGAGGCTGCCCGTCGTCTCCGGCGCTTTTGGCCGTGCGGCGTGGACGGTGCCTCGGGACCCGAGCACCACCACCTTCGTGCCGGTGGGGACGCGCCGGTGCAGGTCGATCACGTCCTGGTTCAGCATGCGGATGCATCCCGAGGACACCGCCTCGCCGATGCTCGATGGTTCCGTCGTGCCGTGGATACGGTACAGCGTGTCCTTGCCGTCCTTGAACAGGTAGAGCGCCCTGGCGCCGAGCGGGTTCCTGTCGCCGCCCGGCATGCCGCCGGCCCAGCGCCCGTTCCGCTCCGGATCACGCCGGAGCATGTCGGGCGTCGGCGTCCAGCGCGGCCAGGACGCCTTGCGCGCCACGGTCGCCTCGCCGGTGAACTCGAATCCGGCCTTGCCCACCCCGACCGCGTAGCGCATCGCCTTGCCGCCCTCCATGACGAGGAAGAGGAAGCGTTTGTATGGATCGACGACGAGGGTGCCGGGCAGCTCCTTTGACGGGTAGTCGACCAACTGGCGGACGTTGCGAGCCTTGAGGTCGCGCGGGTCGACCGCCTCGACCGGGAAGGGTTCGTCCGTGACGGCGGCGTACCGGCGCAAGACCTCCGGGGTGATCTGCGGCCGGGCTTCCGCGACGGGGGCCGGAGCCCCCTGCGAGGTCGAGCAGGCGCCGAGCGCCGAGGCGAGCGCGATCAACGTCGTAAGGCGGAGGGGCCGCGGCATCACGAGCGACCCCGCGCTCGGGCCTGGGCGACTGCCTGCCTGAAGCCGTCGTAATCGAGCGCCGCCGCGACCTTGAGTTGGCCAATCAGGAAGACCGGCGTTCCCTGGAGCCCCAGGGCGTCCGCCTGGTCGAGGTTGCGCTGGAGCAGGGCCGCGATCTCGGCCTGGTGCGCCTTCCGGTCCTCTTCCAGGCGGGCGACGTCGACGCCCGAGGCGGCCACCGCCTCCAGCATCCGCTCCTTCGGGATCTTGCGGCCCGGAATCCCCATGAGCGCGCGGTGCACTTCGTCGTAGCGGCCCTGGTACTTCGCCGCGAGGGCGAGTTGGGCGCCGTAGACGGAGGCGTCGCCGAGGATCGGCCAGTCCTTGTGGACGAGGCGGATGCGCCCGTCCGCCTTCACCAGACGGATGAGGTCGGGCTCGGCCTTCTTGCAGAAGGGGCAGTTGTAATCGAGGAAGGCGACGATGGTCAGGTCGCCCTTCGGGTTGCCCGAGACCGGCACCTCCGGGTCGTTGAGGATGGCGTTGGGGTCGACGCCCTGGGCGAAGGCCTCCTCGATGGGGGGCGCCAGCGACAACAGGGCAGGCGCGAGCGCGACGGCGGGCATAAGGGCGAGCAGGGTCCTGCGGTCCATGGTGGTCTCCGTGAAACTTGGTTTGTCGAAAAGGGGGGCTCAGGCGCCGACGAGGGCGAGGCGGCGCTTCAGGTCCTCGACCGTGAGTTCGCCCTCGGTGCGGGCCTCGCGGACCTCGCCGCCGTCGGGGCGCATCAGGATGAGGGTCGGCGGTCCGACCACCTCGAAGCGCCGCATCAGGGCGCGGGTGGCGTCGTCGTCGCGGGTGACGTCGGCGCGGATGACCGAGACGGCCCTCAGCCTCGCCCGGATGCCGGGGTCAGCCAGGACCGTCCGTTCGTTGGTCTTGCAGACGCTGCACCAGTCGGCGGCGAACTCGACGAGCACCGGCTTGCCCGCGGCACGGGCCGCCGCGAGGGCGGCCTCGAAAGCCGGGACGGAGGAGACAGACCGGCTCTCCTCGACGTGAACCGCTCGCGACGGGCCGAAGCCTGCGAGCGGCCGGAGCGGGTCGGTCCCGCCGCCCGCGGCGCCGACGACGAGGGCGCAGCCGTAGGTCACGGCAACGATACCGGCGACCTTGCTTAGCCGGCCCGCGGCACCCGCCCTGAGGACGTCGAACGCCCCGACGAACACGCCGACGCCGATCGCCAGCGCGCCCCAGAGCACGAGGGAGACCTCGGACGGCACGAGGCGCGAAACCATGGTGATGGCCAACGCGAGGAAGACTACGCCGAAGGCCTGCTTGGCCGCGACCAGCCAAGGGCCTGACTTCGGCAGGATACCCGCCCCGAACGTCCCGAATGCGATCAGCGGCAGGCCCATGCCGAGGCCGAGCGCGAACAGGGCGGCGGCGCCGCGCGCCACGTCGCCGGTCTGGGCGACATAGAGGAGGGCCGCGGCGAGTGGCGGCGTCACGCAGGGCCCGACGATCAGGGCGGAGGTGAAGCCCATGACAGCGGCGGCGCCGAGCGCGCCAAGCTTGCCTCCGTTCAGGCGTGACAGCCGGCCGGCGACGCCGGACGGCAGCGCCAGGTCGAACACGCCGAACATCGACAGGGCCAGGGCGGCGAAGGCTGCGGCGAGCAGTCCAAGCGCGGCGGGAGTCTGGAGTGCGTTTTGAAGGTTGCGCCCGGACCATGCCGCCGCCACGCCGAGCGTCCCGTAGGCCAGCGCCATCGCGATCACGTATGTGCCGGAGAGTACGAAACCTCGTCCGGCCGAGAGCCGCTCCCCGGACCGGGCCAGCATGCCGGCCAGCACCGGGACCATCGGGAGCAGGCACGGGGTGAAGGCCAGGAGCAGGCCGAGCCCGAGGAAGGTCGCCAGGACGCCCGCGAGATGGCCCGAGAGCAGGCCGCTCGCGGGCTCGGCCTGCGCGTCCGTGGCCGGCGTCGCGGCGGTCGCGGTCGCCTGCGGACCTAGCGCGGGGACCTCGATGACCTTGTTGATCGGCGGGTAGCAGATGCCCTTCTCGGCACAGCCCTGATAGGTGACGCGCACCTCGCGCACCCCCGCGAGAGCCGCACCCGGCACGATGGCCTCCGTCGCGCCGTGATAGACTTCCGTCGGCCCGAAGTTGGGGTCATCCTTGGTCTCGCCGAGCTGGGTGCTGACAGGAAGCTCCCTGCCGCTCGCGTCGGTGGCGGCGATCTTGTCACGGTAGAGGTAGGTGCCGGGGGCGATGGTCCATCGCAGGCGCAGCGAGAGGTCTGGGTCGCGAGCCGCATCGACGGTGAAGGGCGTCGGCCGCGCACCGGGCTCGCGGCACTGCCCCGGTGACCACAGCGAGGAGCCGGTCCAGAGCAGGGCAGCGAGGATAAGGTGGGTGAAAACGTTCGGCATGGGCAGGGTCCGGGATCGGATCGGCCCGCCGCGGGTCGGAAACGCAGCTTAAGCCAGGCTTAAGCGGGGCCCGGAGGATGGGGGCCGTAAAGGGAGACACGCATGCGCATCCTCGTCGTCGAGGACGACACCATCCTGTCGGACGGTCTCAGGGCTGGTTTGGGCCTGGGCGGGGCGACGGTCGATTGCGTCGCAACCTGCGCCGACGCCGAGGCGGCGCTCGCCACGAGCGCGTTCTCGGCCATCGTGCTCGACCTGATGCTGCCCGACGGCTCCGGCCTCGACGTGTTGCGGGGGCTTCGCCGCCGGAACGACCGGACGCCGGTCGTCCTGCTGACGGCCCGGGACGCCGTGACCGACCGGATCGCCGGGCTCGACGATGGCGCCGACGACTACCTCGGCAAGCCCTTCGACCTCGACGAGCTCTCCGCCCGCATCCGTGCCGTCGTCCGGAGGGCCTCGGGTCGGGCCGCCGCGCTCCTGGAGCACGGCGGAATTCGGCTCGACCCCGGCAGCCTTGCCGTCACCGTCGACGGTGTGCCGGTCGCCGTCTCCCGGCGCGAGGTCATGGTTCTGGCGGCCCTCATGGAACGACCTAACGTGCTTCGCTCCAAGGTCGAACTGGAGGAGCGGCTCTACGGCTGGCAGGAGGAGGTCGAGAGCAACGCGGTCGAGGTCCACGTGCACAACCTGCGTGCCAAGATCGGCAAGCACGCCATCGAGACGGTCCGAGGTCTCGGATACCGGATGAGGGCACTCGCATGAGGTCGCTACGCGTCAGGCTTTTCGCCATCCTCGTCCTCGCCACCGGCCTGATCTGGCTCAGCGCGGTCGCCTGGATCTATCTCGGCTCGAAGCGCGAGGTGGAGCAGGTCCTCGACAACCGCCTGCAGGAAGCCGCCCGCATGGTCAGTTCCCTGGTGGGTGCGGTTGGGAGCGCTGGCCCGGACGGGGCACCCCGAACCTTCCCGGCCCCGACGGCCTACGAGCGGCAGCTTTCTTGCCAGATCTGGTCGCTCGACGGGCGCATGGTAGCGCGGTCGACCGGGGCCCCGGAGCGCCGCCTGACCGACGCGCCGGCCGGCTTCTCGCAGCGCGAGGTCGACGGCGAGACCTGGCGGGTGTTCACCGTGGAGGATGCCGAGAGAGGTGTGCGGGTCATGGTGGGTGATCGTCTTGGCCTCCGCGAGCGCCTCGTCACTGACCTCATCATGGGCCTGGTCACACCCGCCATCCTGATGGTTCCGTTGCTCGGCATGCTGATCTGGGCGAGCCTCGGTCGGGGCTTGCGTCCCTTGCGGCTGATGGCGCGGGACCTCGCGGGTCGCGGCGCCGACGACATGAGTGCGATCGACACAAATCGGACGCCGGCGGAGGTGCGTCCCCTGGCAGACGCCCTGAACGGGCTGTTCCTCAAGGTCGAATCGGCCCGCCGGCACGAACGGGAAGTGACGGCCTTCGCCGCGCATGAACTGCGAACACCGCTCGCCGGCCTCAAGGTCCAGGCCCAGGTCGCCATGGCCGCCACCGACCCGGACGTGGCGAAGGCGGCGCTGAGACAGATCCTTGCGGCCGTCGACCGGACCACGCGCCTCGTCCGCCAGTTGCTCGACGCCGCCCAGCTCGATGCCGCAGGGGAGGCGCCCTCCCTGGCGGAGGTCGACGTCGGCGCACTGGTGACGGAGACCGTGGAGGGGATGCGGACGCCTCCCGGGGTCCGGACCCAAATCGATCCGGGGCTACGGGGCTACACGCTGCTGGCCGACCCGGAAGGCCTGCGCCTCGCCGTCCGAAATCTGCACGAGAACGCCGTGCAGCACATGGTGACCGGCACGGTGGCTTGGGGCGCGCGGCCGCATGGCGAGGGCATCGTCGTTCGCGACGAGGGACCGGGCATTCCGGAGGAGGAACTGCCCCACGTCACGACACGGTTCTTCCGTGGGCGACACAAGAGCGAGACGGGTAGCGGTCTCGGCCTCGCCATCGCCGAGATGGCGTCCCGCCGGAGTGGCCTGAGCCTGCGGCTGCGCAACCGGACGGATCGCCCGGGGCTTGAGGCGGAGATCCTCCCGGGCTGAGACCGGTCAGCCGAGCTCCGGGCAGAAGATGTCCTTGAGGGTCGCCAGCACCCGCGCGGCCCTGGGGTCCTCAAGGCGGTAGTGGATCGTCTGGCTCTCGCGCCGGAACGCGACCAACCCATCCTCGCGCAGCTTGGCGAGGTGCTGCGACAGGGCCGATTGGCTGAGCTCGACCTCCCCGGCGAGGCTGGTCACGTCCATCTCGCCGCGGGCGACCAGCAGGCACAGGATGAGCAACCGCTTCTCGTTGGCGAGGAGGCGGAGCAGGCGGGCCGCGTCGGCGGCCTTGTCCTGCAGGCGCATCAGGTCGGTCGGAGTCGCTACGTCCATCGGTCCGTATCCCAGAATGTCAGCCTTATCTTATTTAGGCGATCCTAATATAAAATCAGGGGCTGTGCTCCTTCTTTGCCCACTCCGCGGCTTCGCCCAGGAGGTCATCAAAGGCTTTTCCTGGTGCCGCCTTGCTGCCATCGTCCCCGAGGTAATCGGGCGCAGGCGCGGAAGGAGTGATCTGCGTCGGTCGCAAAGGCCAAGGGCCGCCATTGTATTGGCGGCCCCCTTTTGCTCTGGATTGCTCCGGTGCGGTACTAAGGGGTGGGAAAGCGGAGATATTGCGTCGGCCATTACCGGGACGGTGTCCGGCAACCACCAGGCGGAAAAAATATCCCCGCTCGGGGAAGGCATGCCCCCGGTCGACGGCCCGCAGGGCTAAGCGCGGGCCCGGCATCCACCCGGACATGACGCTTTCGCGCGGCACCGGCCGCTCCGGAGACGGCTATGTACCACCGTCGCCCAGGCCGCCTCGATACTTGGGCCGGATGGGACCGGCGGCCGACTCAACCCACATCGCGCACCATGGGCCGCCCCGCTTCCGACACGCGGATCGCCCTTGAGGTCGGCGCGGCGGTGCCAAGCCTGCCCGCGGTTTCCTCCACCCGCCAGCGAAGGATTGCCGGAGCAGGGGCAAGGATTGCGTCGTTGCTCCTTCCGTCGCCTCTTTGATCGGGCATTCTGTATAAGTGACTGCCTGGATTGAGCTTTTTCATATTTCAAGATCAAATCCGAAAGAATAGGCTATTCAATCCTTGGAATGCTTCGACGCCACTCTGATATCCTGCTTCAATCGAGCATCATCTCGCGATCATGCCAGATCGCAGGCCGATCCTGCAGTAAAAGGCGGTGGTCAGACTTGACTCCCAGGGCCGTGCTCGCGGTACAAGGCGCTGCCCGGGCCGCGTCGGCCCGAGCCGACCAGGAGTAAGGGAATGAAAGTTCCGGAACCGCCGTCGCGCAGGTAGGCGTGTGCGGGTAGCCGCCCACACACGCCTCCTTGCGATCCATCGACCGGGGTGCGCCCTCACGAGGCCAAAGGCACCCCGGTCAGCAACCCCGAACCGCCGAGGGCGGAAACGGGCGCTTCGGCGCATGGGCAGTGGATTCGCATCTCCCACCGCCCTTGGCAAGAGTCCCCGTTCCGCTCCGGCTCGAACGACGCCAGCCGCCAGGCATCGACCGGCTGTGCGTCGCCAGCGCGGAGCTGTCATTGAACACGAAGCATGATCGAGATCCCGCACGCGAAGCGCGGGAGACGCCCGGTGACGCGGGCGCGTCGGCCGTCGGCCCGGGGGTGCCCGAACCCTTGTATCCGCCGACGAAGATTGCCGGGGCCGACCTGATGGTCGTCGGCCTCGCCTACCGGTCCGACGAGTGGATCGAGTTCCTGGATGGCGAGGATTCCGGCGGCCGTTTCGAGGTCGCCGCAGTGGTCGACCCCGTCGACCTGCGCCAGATCGAAGCGATGGTGGCGGGGCGGACCTTCCGTCTGGCGGCGGTCGACCAGGAGCTCGCCATGGGCACGTCCCTGGCTGTCCAACTCGCCTTCTTCGGGCCCCCGTCGGTCAAGGTCCTGCCGCCGCCGTCGGAGCGCAAAAGGCTGGTTGGCTCCAAGGCGCGGCGCCCACCCGAAAGGCCTTGGGTCCACACCCTCGGCGGTCCGCGGGAGCCAAGTCCGCGACGGTAGGAGACCGCGTGTCGGGAGGGCGCCGGTTTGCGCCCTCCCGTGCATGAGGCGGACGCCTCACGGTCGCGCTCGGGGAAGAGAGTTGCCGCCGTGCCCCCGCGCCTCGGATGAGCCTGATGTGGATGGGGGAAGCGACTACTCCGCCGAGCCGGCCCGCGACACCTTGAGCGCCCATCATCGGCTGAGTCTTGTGCCGACGATGCGAGGCCCGCCGTCTCGAACCCGCGGTCCCCGCCGGAGCGGGTATGCCGCTCCTCGACATCCCAAGGCGATTGAGTTCATGGCGGCGCGCAAGATCCCCAAGCCATTGCACAACCGTGTCGGCGCTGCCGAATTTCGGCCACTCTAAGTGGCCACGTGAGCTGGGTGATCCCCGTTTCCATGGCTTGATCCCGACTTCGCGATGGCTCCCCCGCTCAACCGACGAACCAAGAAGGGAGAGTCGTATGTGCGCCCCCCTTCGATAGAAGCCGCCCTCGACCGATTGGCCGCCCTCGACCTGGATGGGATCGTGCGTGAGGCACGGGCGGAGGACCCCAAGGCGCCCGGCTACGTCGAGAGCGAATGCTTGGTCCATCTGCTGCGTTCGACACGCCACGACAACACGGACACCCGTTTCCAGAGACTGTTCGAGGTGTTGATCGAGAGGGTCGAGCGCTCCCTGAAGGGCTCGATCCGGACCAGCCGCCGCTACGACGCGGAGGAGTTGCGGACCGAGGTCGTCAACCGCCTCGTCGATCTCCTCGTCGAGGACAGGCAGTCTCCGGGCATCAAGCTGGATTTCTTCGAGGTGCGGTTCGCCCGCGCCATGACCGCCTTGCGCATCGGCGTGCTGCGGCGTTCCGAAAGCCGGGCGGAGGGGACCGACCACATCGAAGACATGGGCGACGGTGAAGGTGATGCCGTCCCGGCCCTGACGAACCGTATCAGCCAAGCCTTCGCCGCCGACGGGTCCGAACAGGAAAAAGAACATTTCCGGAACGAGCTGCTTCGCGCGATCGACCGTCTGCCACCCCTTCAGCGGGAAGCCGTAGCCCTCTTCCTCGAAGGCCACCGCATCGAGGGAGGGGACACGGAGACCATAGCGAAGCTTTGCGGCGTCTCGGACCGGGCGGTACGTTATCGCCTCAGGAATGCGTACGAGACGCTGCGTCGGGAACTCGGAGAGAGACGATGACGACCAGCCCCTCGCACCGCGCGCAGGAAATCCTCCTGACCTTCGCGGCGGAAGGCGAACCCACCCCGAAGCGGTTGGAGGCCTTTACGAAGGAGTACCCGGACCTCCGCCGCGAGCTCACCGACCTTGCGGTCGAGTTGGTGCTGGAACCCTCGCGGCCGGTCCCCGCGGCTGACGCCGCGACGGCGCGCACCGTGTCGTCGGCATGGGCTCGCTTCCAGGCAGGCATCGCCAGCCCCCCGGCGAAGTCCCGGGCCGGCGCGGTGGTCGAGCCTTCGCCGGACGTCTTCGCGGGCTTCGCCGGCCCGTCATTCCCACGGCTCGCGGCCCGGCTCGGAGTGACACCCGCCTTCCTGATCAAGGTCCGGGATGGCCTTATCGAGGCCGCGTCCTTCCCCAAGGCGCTGGCCAGGGACATCGCGGACGAGGTCGGGCATGGCGTCGACACGGTCATCGCCCTGTTGGAGCGCCCCGCATCCATGCCGGCCGGAACGATGGCCAAGGCCGACGGCAAGCCGGAGGTCGGCGTGAAGCAGACTTTCGAGGAGGCGGTGGCGAGCTCGGGCCTGACGGCGGATCAACGGCGGCGTCTGCTCGCGATGGCAGAGGCCGAACGTGGATCCGATTGAGGCGGGGCGGAAGCAGGCCGCCCGCATCCATGCCGAGATGGTCGCCGAGGGAGCCGATCCCTGGCAGCCGTTCGACCTTGCCGTGCGGGCCATTGAGGGCCACGGCCTCTGGCACCAGCCCGTCCACGCGGGCGACGTCTCCCTGAACGGAGGCCGGGCACGGCTCGACCCGAAGTCGAAGGGCATCCTGTACGGCGAGACGGGCACCCCCGGAGGCGATGCGCTCCTGCTCGGACATGAGCTCGGGCACGTGGTGATGCACGGCGGGACCGCTCCCGTCGTCACTACGCATACCGACCCGAGCCGATCCTCCGAGAGCGGCATCGCCGTCGAGCGGCTGGCCGACTACGGGCGTGGGGAGCGCCGCGAGGTCCAGGCCGACCTGTTCGCGCGCGAACTGGTGCTGCCGCGAGCCGTCGCGCGTCGCCATCACCAAGACGGGATGAGCGTCGCCGACATCGCCGGGCGGCTCGGCATCTGCCCGGACGTGGTGACCCAGCAACTGCTGGACGCGCTACTGCTTCCCGTCGTGCCGGACGCCGCCCCCGCCCCCGCGGCCACGATGCGGCCGGACCCGAGCCAGGATGCGGCGGTCGCCCATCGTGGCGGCCCCTACCTGCTCCAGGCGGGGCCCGGGACGGGCAAGACCCGCACGTTGGTCAGAAGGATCGAGAGCCTCGTCGACGAGGGGATCGACCCGAACGGAATCCTCGTCCTGACCTTCTCGAACAAGGCGGCGGCCGAGCTGATGGATCGGCTCGCCCTGTCGCGGCCCGAGGCGGCCGCCTCGGTCTGGACGGGCACCTTCCACGCGTTCGGGCTGGACGTGATCCGCCGCTTCCACGAACGCCTCGGACGAAGCGCGAGCCCGAAGCTCGTCGACAAGCCCACGGCCATCACGATGCTGGAGGGGGTTCTGGCGAGCCTGCCGCTGGCGCATTACCGGGACCTCTGGGACCCGGTGCAGGATCTCTCGAACATCCTCTCGGCCATTTCCCGCGCCAAGGACGAACTCGTCGACCACGTGCGCTACCGTGAATTGGCCGATGCGATGCAGCGTGCCGCCACGGACGACGCGACGCGCCTGAGGGCGGCGCGGGCGCATGAGGAAGCCATCGTCTACGAGGCTTACGAGAGGCTGCTCTCGGAGGCCGATGCCCTCGATTTCGGTGACCTCGTCATGAGGCCCGTGCGACTTGCGGCCGAGCATCCCGACGTGGCCAAGGCGCTGTCGCTCCGCCATCGCCACCTGCTCGTCGACGAGTACCAGGACGTCAACCTCGCCACCGTGCGCTTGATCCGGGCGCTGGCGGCCGACGAGGGCGAGCGGCTGTGGGTCGTCGGCGACGCCCGCCAATCGATCTACCGGTTCCGGGGCGCCACCTCGGCCAGCATGGCCGCGTTCCGGGCGCACTATCCCGGGGCGACCCTCGGGGCGCTCGACGTCAACTACCGGTCGCGCAAGGAGATCATCGACACCTTCACGAGCTTCGCCGCGAGCGTCGACGCCTTCCGCCCGCTCGGCGCGCTCGGCCTAGCCCCCGACAGGGGGGCGTCCGGCCTCAAACCGGTGCTGCACGACGCCGGCACCCCCGACGACGAGGTCGCGCTGGTGGCCGCCTCCGCGGCGCAGGCGAAGGCTGCGGGGGTGGACTACCGCGAACAGGCGGTCCTGTGCACGACCAACGACCGCCTCGCGGAGTTCGCCGCAGGCCTGATCGCCCGGGACGTACCGGTCCTCTACCTCGGGCCGCTGTTCGAACGGCCGGAGGTGAAGGAGCTGCTCTGCCTGCTCGCACTCTTCCACGATCCCCGCGCCGCAACGCTCGTCCGCGTCGCCACGATGCCGGGGTTCGAGATGGAGCTCGGCGACGTCGCCGCGGTCGCCGCCCATCTGAGGGACGCTTCAGGGCCGCCCCTCGACTGGCTGGCCGCCGCCGACGCCATCCCCGGCCTCGGCCCCTCGGCGACGGCGCCGCTGCGGCGCCTGCGAGAGGTCTGCGGGGGCTTCGCGGATCGGACGCCTCCGTGGCGCATCGCGAGCGCGCTGGTGCTGGACCGGCTCGGCATCGGCCGGAGGATCGCGGCCTCAGGTACCCTGCCCGAACGGATGGCGGGCATTGCGATCTGGCAATTCCTGAACTTCCTGCGGTCATTGCCGGTCGAGGGTCAGTTCCCGACCTTCGAGGCGCTCCGCCGGATCAAGAGGCTGGTCGTCCTCGGCGAGGAGAAATCGCTCAGGCACGTCCCGGACGCCGCCCTCGAACTGGACGCGGTGCGCATCATGACGATCCACGCCTGCAAGGGCTTGGAGTTCCAGCTCGTCCATGCGCCCGGCATGATCAAGACGGGCCTGCCGCGAACGGCCAAGCCGCCGCCTTGCCCGCCGCCGGACGCGCTGATCGAGGGCAGCGACGGCCTCACCGGCCCGCAGGCCTGCCTGACGGGCCACGAAGAGCAGGAGGCCTGCCTCTTCTTCGTCCTGCTCTCCCGCGCGCGAGACGACCTGCGCCTCTACCGGTCCACCATGATGGCCGGCGGGACCAAGAAGCGGAACCCGTCCGACTACAACGCCCGGATCGCCGCCACGCTGGGCCGGCCGCCCGCACTCGTCCGGCTCCCGTCGCCTCCGCCGCCATCCGGCCCGGCCGCCGTTCCCATCACATGGGAGACGCCGTTCGCGCTCGACCACCAGCACCTCGATTCCTACGGGAAATGCGGGCTGCGCTTCCTCTACACCTACCTGCTCGGCCTGGGCGGACGCCGCGACGAGACGCCGTACATGCGGATGCACAACGCCGTGGCGGAGACGGTCCGTTGGCTCGACCGCAACTTCGACGCCGGGCGCGCTGAGCCGGAGGGCTTCGGCGAGGCCTTCGCCGCGGCCTGGACCGAGCACGGCCCGGTCGACCACGGGCACGCCGAGGCTTACAGGACCATCGCGGACGAGATGCTGCGGTTCCTCCTCGGCCTGCGTGACGAGGAAGGCAGGCTGCCTCCCGAGGCCTTGAGCCTGGCCGTTGCGGGAGGAAGCGTCCTTTCCAGGGCGCACGACGTGGTCCGCAACGCGGACGGACGCCTCGTCGTGCGCCGCGTCGCGACGAGGAAGGCACCGTCGGCGCTGCTGAAGGAGATCGAGTACATCGTCCTGGATGCCGCGGCGGAGGTGACGTTCGGCGAACCCGTTGTGGTCGAGGCGGTGCATCTCACCGGCGGCAGCCGGCAACCGGTGGAGATCCCGCCGAAGAAGCGGGACGAGCTTCGTGCCGCCGTCGTCGCTCACATGTCCGGCATCGGGGCGGGACTGTTCGCCCCGAGCGTGGGATCCCGCTGCCCGCGCTGCCCGCATCACTTCGCCTGCCCCGGCCTTCCCGGCGGCTCGGCGGTGGTGCGGCGACCCCTGGCGTGGGGCCGGTAGCGCGGCCCGGAGCCCCTAACAGACTGCTCGGCCCGCGGCCGAAAAAAACTTGGCCCGGCCGTTTCCGGCTTGGCCGGCCCCTTTCGATCAACCCCTCGACGGGCCGGGAAGGATGGCTTCCCGGGATGATCGAAAGGCAACGGGATGAACACCAACGAGAACCACGGCCACCACGACGACGACGCCCCCCGCACGGACGAGGACGGCGTCCGCGCGGTCAAGGTCTACGGCTTCCGCATCGACAAGAAGAGCTACGAGAACCCGCTGCCGGACCTCACCGGCCGAGACCTGCTCGTTATCGCGGGCAAGGCGCACCCGGATCGCTGGAAGATTTTCCAGAAGGTCGGCGCCCAGTTGAAGCGCATCGGCCTCGACGAGGTCGTGCACGTGAGCGACAGCGGCGAGGAGCGCTTCGTCACCCTGCCGCTCGACCAGACGGAGGGGGAGCAGCCGCTCCCCCGCCGCCGGGATTTCGCGCTTCCCGAAGGCGACGAGGAGACGCTCGACGCGGCCGGCCACCGCTGGGAGGCGATCCAGGAGGCGGGCGCCACCCGCGTCGTCGTCCGCGACTATCCCGTCCGCACCGGGTACGCCCCGGCCAAGGCGGACCTGATGCTGCGCCTGCTGCCGGGGTATCCCTCGACTCAGATCGACATGTTCTACTTCCACCCCCCGCTCGCCCGGGCCGACGGGGTTCCGATCCGCGCCCTGGTCGGGGACACCTTCGAGGGCAAGCACTGGCAGGGTTGGTCGCGTCACCGCACCGGCGAGAACCCCTGGCGCCCGGACGTCGACGACATCGGCACGCACCTCGCGCTGGTCGAGCATTGCCTCGCCAAGGAAGTGGGGGCCGCCTGACATGCGCACCACCCTCGCCCTGACCGGCGCGCAACACGCCGCGCTTTGCGCCCACCTCTTCCCCGGCGACGGCCGCGAGGCGGTCGCCCTGATGCTCTGCGGGCGCGCCGCCTCGCCCGGACGGACGAAATTCGTCGTGAACCGGATCGTCCCGATCCCGCACCATGCCTGCGAGCGCACCGACAGGCGCGTGACTTGGCCGACCGCCTACCTGGAGCCCCTGCTCGCGGAGGCGGCGAAGCGCGGCATGGCCGTGGCCAAGGTCCACAGCCATCCGGGCGGCGACCTGCGCTTCAGCGAGGTGGACGACGCCGCGGATGCCGACCTGTTCGGCGGGGTCCATGCCTGGGTCGACGACGGCCAGCCGCACCTCAGCGCGGTGATGGTCCCGGACGGGACGATGATCGCCCGGGCCCATGGCGAGGACGGCACGCACGCGCCGCTCGACCACGTCGGCGTCGTCGGCGATGACCTCCGCTTCCACCGGCCCCCCGTTCACGCCGCCCAGGCCGTTCCCGAGTTCGCGCGGCGGCACGCCCAAGCCTTCGGACGCGCGACGTTCGAGGCGATGCGGCACCTCCGCGTCGGGGTCGTGGGGTGCTCCGGGACCGGCGGTCCGGTCGTTGACCAGATCGCCCGCCTCGGCGTCGGCGAGATCGTGCTGGTCGACCCCGACCTGGTCGAGGACAAGAACCTCAACCGCATCGTCAACACGACGCTCGCCGACGTGGGTCGGCCGAAGGTGGAGGTTCTGGCGGCCTTCGTCGAACGCCTCGGGCTCGGTGCGAGGGTGGAGGCCTTTCCCTGCGACCTGTCCCGACCGGACGCGCTCAGGGCCGTTTCGACCTGCGACGTCGTGTTCGGGTGCATGGACGGGGTCGAGGGCCGCGACCTGCTGAATCGCCTCGCGACGTTCTACGTCCTGGCCTACCTGGACATCGGGGTGATGCTCGACGCCGATGGCGAGGGTGGCATCGACCAGATCTGCGGGTCGGTCCACTACCTGCAGCCGGGGCGCTCCAGCCTCCGGGGACGCGGTCTCTACACGGACGGGATGCTTGAGGCCGAAAGCCTGAGGAGGCAGGACCCCGCGGCCTACGAGGACCGCCTCGCGCGCGGCTACATCCGCGGCGTGCCGCAGGAGCGGCCGGCCGTGGGTGCGGTGAACGGCCTGTTCTCCAGCCTCGCGGTGGTCGAGTTGCTGCTGAGGTTGCATCCGTCGCGGCTCGACCCGAACGGCGATTTCGCCGTCCAGACCCTAAGCCTGACGGCCGGGTTCTGGCAGTTCGCGCCGGAAGAGGGCACGGACGACGCGCTCGCGCGATACCTCGGTCGAGGCGACATGAGGCCGTTCCTGAACCGACCGCATCTCGACATGCTCATGAGGGCGGCGTGATGGCGGGACTTCCCGTTACGCTGCTCCGGGCGTCCCTGTCCTGGGTCGCCCGCCGCCTCGGGCGTCACACCGTGGATTTCGTCGACGAGGAGCCCGATACGCCCGCGCCTCGCACGGTCTACGTCGTGGGTGAGGATGGCCATCAGTGGTTCGCGGCCTTCGGGTGCCCGTGCGGCTGCGGCGAGACGATCAAGCTCTCGCTCGTTCCCGGCGACCGGCCGGGCTGGCGCATCCGCCGACACTGGGACGGGACCGCGTCGCTGACGCCGAGCGTCTGGCGTCAAGTGGGATGCCAGAGTCACTTCTGGCTGAGGAAGGGCCGGACCGACTGGTGCTGACCGCCTTCGCCCGCCGCGGCGCCGGTTCCGCCGACGCCGAACCTGTCGCCTCCGGAGCGGGGAGGATTCCGCCGCGGTGAACGGAGGTGAGGTCGACCCGGAGCTAGGTCGCCGCTGGCCGGACTGGGGTGAATTCCGGACATGGGGCCGTTCAGGAGGCCCTCGTTGCGACGAACGGTGCCGCTTGGAGGCCGTTGCCTCGGCCATATCACGCCGGAAAAATTGACCGGCGGAGGGATGTCGCTTCCATCGTTGCGGTCCGGACCAAGCCGAGGGCCGGATAAGCGCCGCCCGCCCGAACGCGTGATCCCCGGCCGTCGGCGGCAGGACGAACTCTGAACGGGGCGGCGCACGTGCGCCGCCCCGTCGAAGCCGTTAGGCCAGGGCAGCGGCCCACTTCGTAGGATCGGGTGACTTGTTCTTGTAGATCGTCCCGCCGAAATCCACGTGAAGCTCGGCCCACGCCCCGCCAGCCTGGCGCGCGAGAACTTCGAAGTGCTTCGGCTTGCGGCGAAGGTCCCCCGACGGGGTCCAGCCCGCGGCCTTCACCGCCTCCAGCACGCGCGATGGGTCGGCCGGCATGTCCGGTCGCTTATCGCCAGGCGGGTGACAAGGCTTCTTATGCTGGATGTGCACGGGTTCCCGGCTCTCGGCTGCGATCCGCGTCACCTTGATCTCGGACGGGCGACGCTCGCCCTCGATGTCCACATGCAGGCCCGCCACGAGCGGGAAGGCCTCCGCTCCCTTAGGGCCGAGATCGGCCAGATGCGTCCCGCCGCCGGCCTCCACCGTGAAGCGATGGGCAAAAACGTGCTGAATGACCCCCGAGAGGGCCGTCGTGTCGTGGTGCGGCATGATCTTCTCCGTAGGGCGCCCATCCGCAGGCGCGGCCCGTCAGGTGGCCTGGCCTCACACGCCGTTCAAGATTGACCCCGGCCGGTGCGAGCGAGGGGACGATCACCTTTCTGTGCTTCGTCCCGAGGCCGCGGGGGCCCGTGCGCGGCTCACATGCCGGGTCTGCGGACCCATGGTGCTGCCGCGATCATGCTCACGCGCAGACCCTGCTCGGCCGACACGTAGCCTCAAGGATCGAGCCGGGCCGTCCGCAGGCGCAGGGCGTTGCCGATGACGCTGACCGAGGACAGCGCCATGGCAGCGGCGGCGATGACGGGCGAGAGCAGGATACCCAGGAACGGGTACAGCACCCCGGCCGCGACCGGCACGCCGGCGGCGTTGTAGACGAAGGCGAAGAACAGGTTCTGGCGGATGTTGCCCATCACCGCCTTCGAAAGGCGCCGCGCCCGCACGATCCCCATCAAGTCGCCCTTGAGCAGCGTCAGGCCGGCGCTCTCGATGGCCACGTCCGTGCCGGTGCCCATCGCGATGCCGACGTCCGCCGCGGCGAGCGCGGGGGCGTCGTTGACGCCGTCGCCCGCCATGGCGACCACCTGCCCGGCCGCCTTGTAGCGCTCGACCACGGCGGCCTTCCGGTCGGGCAGCACCTCCGCCTCGACCTCCTCGATGCCGAGGCGGCGGGCGACGGCCTCGGCGGTGGTGCGGTTGTCGCCGGTCAGCATCACCACCCGGATGCCCTCGGTCCGGAGCGCCGCCAGCGCCTCCGCGGTCGTCGCCTTGACGGGGTCGGCGATGGCGATGACGCCCGCCACCCGTCCGTCGACGGCGGCGAAGATCGCGGTCGCGCCGTCTCGCCTCAGTTCGTCCGCCCCTGCCGCATATGCCGACACGTCCACGCCATGCTCGCGCAGGAAGGCCGCGTTGCCGAGCGCAACCCGGCGCCCCTCCACGGTGCCGAACGCGCCCTTGCCGGTCGGGCTTTCGAAGTCGGCGACGGCGGCGGTCGCGACGCCGCGCTCCTCCGCGGCCCGCACGACCGCCGTGGCCAGCGGGTGCTCGCTCGCCCGCTCGACGCTCGCCGCGAGGCGCAGCACCGTAGCCTCATCGAAGCTAGCTGAAGGCACGATCCGGGTGACCGCCGGCTTGCCCTCGGTCAGCGTGCCTGTCTTGTCGACCAGGAGGGTGCCCACCCGCTCCATGCGCTCCAGGGCCTCGGCGTTCTTGACCAGGACGCCGGCCCCGGCACCCCGTCCGACGCCGACCATGATGGACATCGGCGTGGCGAGCCCGAGCGCGCAGGGGCAGGCAATGATGAGCACCGCGACGGCGGCCAAGAGCGCGAAGGTGAAGCGCGGCTCCGGCCCGAAGACCATCCAGGCGAGGAACGCGAGGACCGCCACGCCGATGACGGCGGGCACGAACCAGCCGGCCACTTGGTCGGCGAGGCGCTGGATGGGTGCGCGCGAGCGCTGGGCCTCGGCCACCATCTGGACGATGCGGGCCAGCATGGTGTCGCGCCCGACCTTCGTGGCCTCGATCACGAGGGCCCCGGACTGGTTCAGGCTGCCGCCGACCACGGGGGCGCCCGCCGCCTTGGTGACCGGCATCGATTCCCCCGTCACCAGGCTCTCGTCCACCGAGCTCCGCCCCTCGGCGACGAAGCCGTCGACCGGCACCTTCTCGCCCGGGCGCACCCGCAACCGGTCGCCGGCCGCGATGGCGTCGAGGGACGTCTCTTCCTCGGAGCCGTCCGGTCGAATGCGGTGGGCCGTCTTCGGCGTCAGGTCGAGCAGGGCACGGATCGCGCCGCCGGTGCTCTCGCGGGCGCGAAGTTCCAGTACCTGCCCGAGGAGCACCAGAACCGTGATGACGGCCGCCGCCTCGAAGTAGGCAGGCACGGCCCCGCCATGCCCGCGCAGGGCCTGCGGGAACAGGCCCGGGGCAGCTGTGGCGACGACGCTGTAGAGGAAGGCGCAGCCCGTCCCCAGCGAAACCAGCGTGAACATGTTGAGGTTGCGCGAGACCACGGAACGATAGCCACGCACGAAGAACGGCCAGCCCGCCCAGAGCACCACAGGCGCGGCGAGCACGAACTGTATCCAGTTCGAGGTTTGCTGCCCGAGGCGTTCCGCCAGCCCGAACAGGTGGCCACCCATCTCCAGGACGAAGACGGGGAGCGTCAGCACGAGCCCGACCCGAAAGCGTCGGGTCATGTCGACCAACTCCTCGCTGGGGCCGGTGTCGGCGCCGACCACGGCCGGCTCAAGCGCCATCCCGCAGATGGGGCAGCCTCCCGGGCCGACCTGCCGCACCTCCGGGTGCATCGGGCAGGTGTAGATCGTACCCTCCGGCACCGGCTCCACCCTCGCCTGCCCCGGATCGAGGTAGCGGACCGGATCGGCCTCGAACTTGGTCCGGCATCCGTTCGAGCAGAAGTAGTACGGGTGCCCGGCGTGCTCGGCCCGATGCTTCGCGGCGTGCGGATCGACCGTCATCCCGCAGACGGGATCCTTGACCGTCCCGGTGCCGGAAGCCTGGGTCTCGTGATCACCGTGCCCAAGTTGCGCATGGTCGTGCCCGGCATGATGGCCGTGGCGCTCGTGCGAGGGGGGGACGCTATGCGGCATGACCTGGCTCCCGTGGGTTCGCATCGCCTTCGGTCACCGGCTTCCGGTGACGGGAAGCAGGCCGAGGCTGTCCAAGGACGTCGAACAGGTGACGGGGACGGCGGGCGTCCCCGTCGGGATGGGTGCCCCGGATCGGGGCGCGGCCGACCTACTTGGCGTGCTGCTTCAGCCACGCCTCCATCTCGCCGATCTCCTTCTCCTGGTCGTCGATGATCTTCTGGGCCATAGCCTTGGTGGACGGGTCCTTGGCGTGCTTCAGGGCAACCCTGGCCATCGCGACCGCGCCCTTGTGGTGCGGAATCATGTGGGTGCGGAAATCGACGTCCGGGTTGCCGGTGTAAGCGACGGCCATGTCCTTCATCATGGCCATGTCGGCGGCCTTGAAGTCCTTGGTCGAGGCGTCGTCCTTCGGGTCCGGCTTCATGGAGGACATCGAACCGTGGTCCTTCATGTCCTGCGCGTGGGCGGTACCGGCCAAACCGAGACCGAGAATGGCGGCGATGGCGAGCGTGTTCGGGATTTTCATGGTCGTTACCTTTTTCGATGGCGTGGGATGCCGTCGCGCCGGAACGGACGTCCGCTCCGGCGCGACGGGGCGTCGTGAGGCGCGGCGGCGTTCAGTGACCGTGGGGAGGCTTGGTGGCCGTTCCGTCGGAACGTCCGTGGTCCATCCGCTCGCCGGACTTCGCGGGGGCCGTGTCCCCGAGACGCATGTCGTGGGCAGGCCCTCCCGCCGTGCCGCCGCGGCTCGGCGTGGGCTGCGTCTGCTGCTCGGCGTTCGCGTTGCCCTGGTCGTCGGCGAAGGCGGGCGATGCCGCACCGAAGGCCATCAGAAGGGTGGCGAGAGCGGCGATTTTCATGTGGTGAACTCCTTGGCTCATTGAGGTTGGCCGGTCGCCGGCGTGCAGCTCGTCGACCGATGGCTCCGGCACGGGCACCCGCCTCGGGCGGCTCCCCCTGCATCCCTGCGTGGGATCTTCAGGCCCCCTTCCGGTCGCGCTCGCGACAGGGGGCGATGTTCAGTCGAACTTGCCGCTGGCCGTGGCACCGTCGGGCGCGGTGAGCTGCACGGCGCCCTTCGGGCTGTCCCCGAGCGCCACCGGGGCCGTCCCTGTCAGTCGGTTGCCGTCGGCCGGCTGCAGGGGGACCCGGGTCGGCTTGCCGCCGACGACGAGGATGGCCGTGCCCTTGAAGCCCGTGGCCGGCACCGGCTTCTGGCCGCCGTCCGACAGGAAGACGTCGACGGTCTCGCCCTTGGTAGCGAGCTCGACGTGGAACTTCCCGGCGTCGGCTACCCGGCCGCCGTGCTGGCCGGCGCTTTCGTGGGCGTACGCCGCGGTCGCCGCCATCAGGCCGGCGACGAGGGTCAGTCTGTGCAGGATCATGCTGGTTCTCCTCGGGGGTCAGTAGGCCTCGGCCGGGCGCGGTCGCGCGCCGTCCGGGGACGGGTCGGCCGGCGCCTCGGCGTGCAGGGCGTGCAGCCGCTCCAGCGGCTTGCGGCCGAAGCGCAGGAACAGGACGGGGGTCAGGAAGGTGTCGAGCAGCGTCGCGCTGACGAGGCCGCCGAAGATCGTCACCGCCACCGGGTGCAGGATCTCCTTGCCCGGGCTCGCGGCGTCGTAGAGCAGCGGCACCAGCGCCACGCCCGCCGAGAGCGCCGTCATCAGCACCGGGGTCAGCCGCTCCAGGCTGCCGCGCACCACGAGGTCGGGCCCGAACGGCATACCCTCGTGCAGTGACAGGTTCAGGTAGTGGCTGATCTTCAGGATGCCGTTGCGGGCGGCGATGCCGGTCAGCGTGATGAAGCCGATCATCGACGCCACCGAGAGCGGCTGCCCCACCAGCCAGAGCGCGGCCACCGAGCCGATCAGGGCGAGCGGCACGTTGCCCATGATGATGAGCGCCAGGGCGGCCGAGCGGTAGCGGCTGAACAGGATGGCGAAGACCAGGGCCAGAGAGAGCGCCGAGAGCGCCGCGATGGTCCGGCTCGCCTCCTCCTGCGCCTGGAAAGTGCCTTCCAGGCTGGTGAAGAAGCCGGGCGGCATCGGCTCCTTCGCCACCGCCTCGCGGATGGCGGCCACGACGGTCGCCATGTCGGTGCCGGCCGTGGTGTTGGCCTGCACCACGATGCGGCGCCGGGCGTTCTCGCGCAGGATCTGGTTCGGCCCGTCGGTCTCGCGGATGTCGGCGACCTGGCGCGCCGGCACCCAGCCCGAGGGCGTCTCCAGGAGGAGGTCGCCCAGCCCCGTCGTCGTCCGGCGGTTCTCGGCGAGGCGCAATACCACGTCGAAGCGGCGCACGCCGTCGACGACCGTCGAGACCACCCGACCGTTGGAGAGGCGGCTGATCTGCTCGACGACGGCCGCGGGCTGGACGCCGTAAAGGGCCGCCCGGGTGTAGTCGACGCGCACCTCAAGCTGCGGGATGCGCACCTGCCGCTCGACTTGCAGGTCCGCGAGACCCGGGATCGAGGCCATGCGGTCGCGCAGGGAGTTCGCGACCCGCCGCAGGGCGTCGAGGTCGTCGCCGAACACCTTGAGCGCGATCTCGGCCCGCACGCCCGAGAGCATGTGGTCGAGCCTGTGCGAGATCGGCTGGCCGACGTTGACCGCCACCGGAAGGGCGGCGAGGCGCCCGCGGATGTCGGCGACCAGCGCCTCCTTCGGACGCTTCGTACCTTCGTCGAGCGCCACGTCGATCTCGGAGGAGTGGACGCCCTCGGCGTGCTCGTCGAGTTCGGCCCGACCGGTCCGGCGGCCCACCGCCTTCACGCCCGGGATGTCCAGGAGCAGCTTCTCGGCGATCAGCCCGACCCGGTTGCTCTCGGCGAGCGAGATGCCCGGGTTGAAGGTCATGCTGACCGTGAACGAGCCCTCGTTGAACGGAGGCAGGAAGGCCCGGGGCAGGTTCCAGGCGGCGACGCCCGCGGCGGCGACCGCCACGGCGACGCTTCCGACGAGCCAGCCCTTGTGCCGGAAGGCGACCCGCAGCAGGGCGGCGTTGCCCCGCTTGAGCAGCTTGAGGAAGCGGCTGTCGTGCTCCTCAAGGTTCCTGAGCCCCGGGAGCAGCAGCGACGCCAGCACCGGCGTCAGGGTGATGGAGGTGAGCAGGCTCGCCAGGATGGAGATGATGTAGGCCTGCCCCAGGGGTGCGAAGAGCCGGCCCTCGATGCCCGAGAGGGCGAAGAGCGGCACGAACACCAGGATGATGATCAGCGTCGCGTAGACGATGCCGGAGCGCACCTCGTTCGAGGCCTCCACCACCACCTGGAACACGCTCTTCGGGTTGCCGGCCTTTCGGTTCTCGCCGAGCCGCCGGTAGATGTTCTCGACATCGACCACCGCGTCGTCGACGAGCTCGCCGATGGCGATGGCCAGGCCCCCGAGCGTCATCGTGTTGATGGACAGCCCGAACAGGTGGAACACCACCGCGGTCGTCAGCACCGAGACCGGGATGGCGAGCAGCGAGATCGCCGTGGTGCGCACGTTCAGCAGGAAGGCGAACAGCACCACCGCCACGACCAGCACGGCCTCGACGAGGACGCGCTCGACGTTGCGGATCGAGGTCTCGATGAAGTCTGCCTGCCGGAACAGCACTTGGTCGGCCTTGATGCCGCCGGGCAGGTTCGGGTTGAGTTCCTTCAGTGCGGTCTCGATGCTGCGGGTCAGCCGCACGGTGTCGACGTCGGGTTGTTTCTCGACCGAGACGATGACCGCTGGCTTGGCCATGTAGCCGGCGTCGCCCCGCTTCACCTTCGCGGCAAAGGACACCTCCCCGACCTGGCGCAGGTATACAGGCGTGTCGGCGACCGTCGCGACCACGAGGTTGCGCAGGTCGTCGAGGCTCATGGTCCGGCCGATGCTCCGGATCAGGTACTCGCGGGCGTTCTGATCGGTGAAGCCGCCGCCGGCGTTGGTGCCGAACTGCGCCAGCGCCGTCTCCAGCTGGGCATTGGTCACCCCGAGCGCGCGCATCGCCGCTGGGTTGGGGCTGACCCGGAACTGGCGCACCTCGCCGCCGATGGGGATGACCTGCGCCACGCCCGGAATGGTCAGCAGGCGCGGCCGGATGGTGAAGTCGGCGACCTCGCGCACCTGCATGGGGGTCGCGGTCTCGCTGGTGACCGCCACCAGCAGGATCTGGCCCATGATCGAGGAGACAGGGCCCATCACAGGGGTGACGCCGCGGGGCAGCTGGTCCTGGACGAGGGACAGGCGCTCCGCGACCTGCTGCCGGTTCCGATAGATGTCGGTCCCCCAGTCGAACTCGACGTAGGTGATGGACAGGCCCACGCCCGAGACCGAGCGCACGCGGGTCACGCCGGGGAGACCGTTCATCCGGGTCTCGATGGGATAAGTGACGAGTTGCTCGACCTCCTGGGGGGCGTACCCTTCCGCCTCCGTCATGACCGTGACGGTGGGTCTGTTGAGGTCGGGAAAGACGTCGACCGGCAGCTTGGTCGCGGTGAAGGCGCCGTACAGTACCAGCACCGCGGCGAGCGCGAGGACGAGCAGGCGGTTGCGGACCGACTGGCTGACGAGGAAGGTGAACATCGGGCGGCCTCCTCAGCGAACCTGGTCGAGGAGTTCGGCGCCCTGGGTCACGACCCGCTTACCGGACCCGATCCCCTCGGCCACGAGCACCCGGCCGCCGTCGAGCGGCTCGACCCGAACGGGCCGCGCCTCGAAGCGCTCGGCGGTGGTGTGCTCGTAGACGACGTCCTGCCCGTTGCCGGTGCGCACCACGGCAGAGCGCGGCAGCGCCAGGCCGGCCTGCTCGGTGTCGGTCCCGGCCAGCACCGTGACGAACTGGCCGACCCGCAGGCCGGAGGCGTCGCCCTGGACCGCGAACTGGACCGGTATGGCCTGGTTGCGGTCGGCGAGCCCCGTGCCCTGGTAGGCGAGCTTCAGGGTCCGTCCGTCGGCGAGACGGGCCGTAGCGTTCTGCGCCGCGGTCAGAGCGTCGAAGCTGAGGGCCTCGACCCAGAGGCGGTTTGGATCGACGATCTGGAAGACCATGGCGCCGGGCGCCGCCATCTGCCCGGCCACTGCGGTCGCCTGCGCCACCACGCCGTCGACGGGCGAGACCAGGGCCTCGGGCTGCTGGCGGATCTTGTCGAGGGCCGCGCGGCGGTCGTGCAGGCCATTGAGCTCCGCGACCGCGTCGTCGAGCTGGGTCGTGGCGACGGCGCCGGTCGTGGCGAGCTTCCGGTAGCGCTCGACCCGGCGCTCGACGATGGCGATCTGCTGGTCGAGTTCGCCCTGGCGCTGGCGCATGTCGGAGACGTCGACGGCCTGGACCGGCGGCGTCACCGTGGCGAGCACGTCGCCCTTGCGAACCTTCGTGCCGAGGCGAGGGAAGACGCCGGACGGCGGTGGCGAGATCCGTCCGCCGACCGAGGACTGGACGACGCCGCTGGCGTTCGGGTCCGGGATGATGCGGCCCGGCAACTCGACCGAGCGGTGGAAGCTGCCCTGCTCGGTCATGATGGTGCGCAGGACCAGCAGCCGTTGCGTCGGCTTCGGCACGAAGACGGAGCCGTCGGGCAGGCGCTGCGCGAGGTCCGACGAGGCCGGCGTCGTCTGGCGCGGCTCGATCAGGGCGGCGCCCTCAACGGTTGAGCCGTGGTCCTCGTCGCCGTGCGCGAAGGCGGCGGTGCCGAGGACGAGGGTGATGCCGATGGCGACCAGCGCCACCGCCGGCGCGCCACGGCGCCCGCGTGCGAGCGCCGTCACGAGCACGCCGAGCAGGAAGGCGACGGCGACCGCGGCCACCAGGGCCGGGTCCTTGGCCATCAGCCGTTCCCTGATGCCGTGGGCGACCTCGGAGACGCGCGCCAGGGCAGCCTGAGCCGGGGCCGGCTTGGCAGGCGCCGCGGCCGCGGCGACCTTCGGGTCGGGCACTGTGACCGCCACGGTCAGCACATCGACCGCGTCCCCGGCCGTGACGGTCGCGAGGAGCTCGTGCCGGCCGGGCTTCGACAGCCACGGGACCGGCAGCGCGTAGCCGCCGTCGGTCGTGGCGGTCGCGACCCTGGGACCGTCCGGCGTCTCGACCTCGATGGTCGCGCCGGGCACCGGCTCGTTCGTCCGGAAGCGGTCGAGGAACAGCGTCAGGGTGCCGTCGCGCGGGACGGCGACGAGTTCGAAGGCGTCCGAAAGCGCCTCGCCGCGCGGCGCGATGGTCTTCGAGAGGGGCGGCGGCACGGCGCCGTGGTCGTGGCCCTCGTGGGCAAGCGCAGGCCCCGTTAGGACGGCAGCAAGCAGCGCCACCACGCCATAGGCGGCGGCAAAACGGGTCGACATGAATAGGAATCCTCGCGTCGGGAAGTCCGGACGGCGCCGATAGCGGGCGCATTCCGGGCGTCGCGCGCCTCAGGCGCGCCCTACTTCACGCGAGGGTTCGTGGGGGCTCGGGCAGGGCCTCGGGGTCGACGCCTGAACGGGCATCGACGTCGTGCGGGATCAGCACGACGTTCCCAGACAGGGGCCTGGAAAGCGACGCGGCGCCGGCGACGACGCCGGACGGGCAGCATACCATCGTCCCGCAGCATGAGCCCCTGCAGCCGACAGGGCAGCATCTCCCACCGGCATCGTCAGCCTGCAGCGAAGACAGCGGCTCGGCTGCCGGGGATTGTCCGTCGAGCGCAAGCCGGGTTTCGGCAGGGCCACCGACGATGCGGGACGGGAGGGTAATCGGCCTCGTCGCGACGGGAGGCGCTGCGTTCGCCTGAGTCGTTGATTGATGACGACCGTGGTGGGCATGGCCGTCGTGGGCTTGGACGGCAGACGGCGCGACGTAGGCGATGATCGCGAGGATCACCACCGCCGTCAGGCGCATGATTTGCCGGTCGAGGCTTATGAGGTCTGGCTTACACCGATTTCGGTGGCGGGACCATGTCCGCATGTGAAACGAAAATGGGGGGATGAAGGTTTGGTTGCCGCTGCGGCATTTCAAGCTGCCGCGAGCAGCGGCTCAGCCGGATCCGCGGCCACGGACACGAGATCGGCCCGCAAATTGATCCCGACTTGAGCGCACGGCTCGATGGCTTGGATGGTGCAGGTGATGGGCTTGGTGCAGCCGCCGCATCCGATCTTGTAACGGAACAGGACGCGCTTTCTTTGATGACGTGCCGCGGGTAGTGGGGCTTCCCGATTTGGGAGGGTCGGGGCGTGATGGTTGTTCTTGTGCGAACAAACCAAAATCGCGCATAAGAACCTCGATGGGTGTCGGCGGTTGGCATAGGCGTTGTGCCGTGTTGCAGGAGTGGTGCGCATTCGGTGCCCGCGCGCTCTTGCTTGCCCTGGCCATGTTCATCGTTTCGACCGTTGCGGGCTCCGGCGACGATCTTGCTGATCATGGCGGCCGCTACCAAAACGCAATCGGTGTGGGGACGCTAGTCACGCCCATGCCCACCGAGGCCGGCAATCCGGGTTTGGCCTGCCGCCTCCTTTGTGGCTGCCATCAGGTGGCCCCTCTCCAAGTCTCCTCCCACGTCACGCCGTCGACGGAGTTCGCCGGCCTGGGCTTTTCCTGGGTGGCCGAGGTTCCGACCTCCGTCACTCCCGACCGACTGGCGAGACCGCCCCGCGCGTAAGGTGACGCCGCGCTCCCAAGAGCGCGTTCGCCCGGCCCACATCTCGGCGCCGGTTCGTCCATCACCTGATCCAACGGGAACGACCGTGACCGCCCAAGCAGGCCGTCCGGCGTCCTTGTCGAGCGGCCCCCATGCGCCTCCTCCTGTTCGCGGTCCTCCTGGCCACCGGCATCGCCATAGGCGCAGCCGTCCCCGCCGTCGCCCGCTTCGTCAGGGACAATCTGGCCGCCGCCGGGCTGCCGAAAGACCTGTTCACCATCACCGTGCCACCCATCACCGCCAACCACGAACCCTCGAAGGCTGGGACGCCGCCCGACGGAGATGACGACGTCAAGAAGCCGGGAACCCCCAAGGCCACGAACGGCCACGAGATCGGGAAGCACGGGTACGAGCCGGGCGAGGAGCACCCCGAGAAGGGCGCAATCCGGATGGGACCCGAGGAGGTGGCGGCGCTCAACATCTCGGTCGTGAAAGTCGAGGGCGGCACGCTCGCCCGGCACCTCCTGGTACCCGGCGCCATCACCCCCGACACCGACCGGATCGCGCGCGTCCCGGCCCGGGTCGTGGGTACCGTCACGGAGATGCGCAAGCGCCTCGGCGACCGGGTTGCCAAGGACGAGATCGTCGCCGTCCTCGAAAGCCGTGACGTCGCCGACGCCAAGAGCGAGTACCTCATCGCCTCGGTACGCGCCGAGCTGGAGAAGACCAACTTCGACCGGCAGCAGGCGCTCTGGGACAAGCGCATCTCGTCGGAGCAGGTCTACCTGCGGACCAGGGCAACCTACACGGAAGCCACCTTGCGCGTCGACCTCGCCAGCCAGAAGCTGTCCGCCCTCGGGCTGAGCGCGACCGATGTCGCAGCCGCACAGAAACGAGAAGGTGCCACCCTGAACCAATCCACCCTGCGCCGGTACGAGCTCCGCTCGTCGCTCGCCGGCCGGGTCGTCGAGCGCAAGGTCGAGGTCGGGACGACGGTCGGCGGCAAGGGCGACCCCGCCGACATCTACACCGTCGCCGACCTCTCGACCGTATGGATCGAGCTGTCGGTGCCGACACACGAGCTCGCCATGGTTCGGGAGGGCGCACCCGTAGCTGTCACCCATGCCCATGAGGCCGGCGGCCGCCATGCCGACGGCAAGGTCGTCTTCGTCAGCCCGTTCTTGAACCCGGACACCCGCTCGGCGCGGGTCATCGTCGCCCTGCCGAACCCTGACCTTGCATGGCGCCCCGGCGCCTTCGTCACTGCCGGGGTGGAGATCGCGAACGACGCGGTCGAGGTGCACGTCCCGAAGGCCGCCCTGCAGACGGTCGGGGGCGAGCGCGTCGTTTTCGTGCGCACTGAGGAGGGCTTCGAGAAGCGGGAGGTCGAGCTCGGACGCTCGGACGACGATTCCTACGAGGTCGTCTCCGGACTGAAGTCGGGCGCCACCATCGCGGTTGCCAACTCCTTCATCCTCAAGGCCGAGCTCCGCAAATCCGAAGCGGGCGACGACTGAGGGCGACCGGACCTGATCTCCCGTATCCTCGCCTTCCCCGTTCGACAGGGCTGGCTCGACTTCGTGCCCGATATCAACAGCAACCAGGTGCTGTTCAACACCGTCGCGCCCACGCTCTCGCCCTTCGATATCGAGAAGCAGGTGACCTGACCGGTCGAGACCACGCTCGCCGGCATCAAGGGTTCGGAATACATCCGTTTGCGTTCGCGTAACGACTTCTCCCAGGTCACGGCGGTCTTCGCCGACGAGGTCAAGGTCTACTTCGCCCGCCGCCAGTTGGTGGAGCGCCTAGGCGAGGCGCGCGAGGGGCGGCCGTCCGAATTCCAGCCTCATATGGGGCCGATCATGACCGGCCTCGACGAGATATTCATGTGGACCGTGCGCTACACGGCGCCCGACGCGTGGAAGGCGTCGTGTTTAGGCGAACCGGGCTGGCAATCGGACGACAGATACCTGACACCTGAGGGACTGGGGCTGAGGACGGAGCTGGAGAAGGCCGCCTACCTGCGGACCTTCCAGGAATGGATCGTCCGGCCGCAGATCAAGACCGTGCCGGGCGTGGCCAGGGTCGAGGGCAAGATGTTCGAGCCGATGGCGCCGACCGTCATCATCGCGCTCGTTGCCGCCTTCGTCCTGTCGCTGACCTTCGTGCCGGCGCTGATCGCCATCCTGAAGGACGCCATGACCGCGCTTGTTGCCCTCGCTCGGGTTCGTCCCGGTGACGCTGGCGGCGGGGACCGGCACGGAGGTCCAGAAGCCGCTCGCGACCGTGTTCATCCGCGGCTTGATCAGCGCCACCATGCTGACCCTGGTCGTACTTCCGGCCCTCTATGCGCGCTTCGGCGGCGCCCGCGCCACGGCGCCGGTCAGCCATGACGAGGACGACGGTGGCGCCGCTCTGTTCCGGCAGGTCGCCGAACAGTATCCGTGAGCACCACGCGAACCAGCGGCAGTCCTATCAGGATCGCGGACCTCGCATTGCAAGCTTGACAGACTTCAAGAGCAACGAGACCACTCAGAAATGACGACCTTCCTCGCCTATGCGGGCGCGGCCCTCGCCGAAATCGTTGGATGCTTCGCGTTCTGGGCCTGGCTGCGCCTGGACAGATCACCCCTCTGGTTGCTCCCCGGCATGGCATCGCTTGCGCTCTTCGCCTACCTGCTTACCTTAGTCGAGAGCGAGGCGGCAGGCAGGGCTTATGCGGCCTACGGAGGCATCTACATCGTGGCGGCCATCCTCTGGCTATGGGGTGCGGAAGGCTACCGTCCGGACCGATGGGACGTTACGGGCGGTGCGATCTGCCTCGTCGGCATGACGGTGATCCTGTTCGGCCCACGCCCCTGAGGCCCTCGCGGCGATGCGCGCGGCTTACCCAGGATAGTGCCGAATCTTGTTCTTCAACAAGGGTCGGCTCACGCTCGTGGCAGCCTGCAGTCGCATGCTCAACAGCACGCCTGCGGAGGACCATGCCTCAACCGATCCGCCCAAGCACGGGGAAGGCCTCCACGAGGAGGGAAGCCACGGCGCTCATGCGGTCGGTCACCATCAGCAGCCCCATCGCCACCATCACGCCCCCGCCGACGAGCTGAAGCGCACGACCGAACCAGCGTAGGGTCCGAAGGCGCGCGACGAAGCCTGACAGGAAAAGGGCCGCCGCCACGAACGGCACGCCAAGCCCGAGCGAGTAGACGGTGAGCAGGGCGACGCCCTTGCCCGCGGCCGAGGAGGCCGTGACTGCCAGGATGGCACCGAGGACGGGACCGATGCATGGGGTCCATCCGAAGGCGAAGGCCGTTCCGAGGAGATAGGCGGCGACGGGCCCCTGACCCGGCGGATCGCCGTGCCAGCGCAGCTCACGCTGCAGCCAGGCGGGCCGCAGCAGACCGGCCGTGAACAGGCCGAACAGGATCACCAGCAAGCCCGAGGCGAGGTTCAGCGCCTCGCGATGGGCGAGCAGGGCGAAGCCGAGCGCGCTCGCCCCCGCGCCGAACGCGACGAAGACGGTCGTGAACCCGAGCACGAAGCAAAGGCTCAGGCCGAGCGTGCGCAGGCTGTCGCGCTCGCCGGCGGCCGACTGCCCCGCGACGTACGACACGTAGCCCGGAACGAGGGGCAGCACGCAGGGCGATAGGAACGACACGGCGCCGGCCGCGAAGGCCGCCAGGAAGCCCACGCTTGAGGCGTCGATGGCCATCGGTTCAGCCCCGGCGGAATGATGGACGCAGGATCGTCACTCCTGACCGGCCCCGGCCGCGGCGAAGATCTTGAGAAGGCGTTGGCGCTCCGCCTCGGTCCCGCCGGGCCCCGCCGGCTTGCGTGCCGCCGCACCCCGGACCGGCTCCCGCTTGCCGGCGAGAGCAACCGGGCCCGCGGCCGGCACGGCGACCTCACGCGGCCCTGCGGCCAGAGCCTCGGGGCGGCTCACCTCGCCGAGACCGCCTCCGGCCGCGACCATGGTCTCTCGGAACGACCGGTGCTGGCCGCCGTCCTCGTACACCAGCCGGACGGCGGGCGTCCCGCTCGCCACGAGGGCGGCGACCTGCCGCTCGTCATCCGCCTGCCTCCGCGCGACCGCGCCAGCGGTGGCCTCGTCGCCGGCATCGAACACGTATCGGCCATCGGCGACGCCGACGCCCTGCTCGGCCCCCGTGACCTCGAACCGGTCGGACCCCTCCTTGAGGTTCCTCCAGAACGCGATGTTCGGGTCCTGGCGATGCCGGGCCAAGTTCTCCGGCGTCATGCGGAACGGGTAGGACTGGAACTGGACGGCGCGCTGGCCGCCCGCGAAGGCCTCCCGCACCACGGCATAGAGTTCCGAGATCACCTCGTCCGTCATCGCGAAGCAGCCCCGCGACGAGCACGAGCCGTGCACCATCAGGTGCGCGCCGGTGCGTCCCAGGGAGCGGTCGTACTCGTTCGGGTACCCGAGATTGAACGAGAGATAGAGGCTCGAATTCGGGTTCATGGACGCGGGCGTCACCGCGTAGAAGCCCTCCGGCGCCTGCCGGTCCCCCTCCCGGGTCTTGGGCCCCAGCTGACCCGACCAGCGGCACATCGCGTAGGTCTTCAGGAGGGCGTACTTGCCGTCCGTGCCGCGCTTCCAGAGCTCGATCTCGGACTCCTTCTTGTAGGCCCGCATCAGGATCGGATCCGCCGGCGAGACACCCTTGGCCGACATCAGGGCCAGGGTCGCCGGCGGGATCGGCGCGAGGTGGCGCGTCGAGGCCGCGTACTGGCCGTCCTGGCAGGCGGACAGCGCCAGGAGGAGGGCCAGACCGAGCGTTGTCGTCTTCAGCATGTCGGCCTCGCCGAGGTCGGCCTCCGAGCCTGGGCTCGAAGGGTTGATGACAGGTTGCCGTGGCTGCGGTTCGGCGGAAGCGGGCCGCTTACGGGATCGGATCCCCGGCGCTGCGATGCCTCCGCCGCAGGGGAAGTCCGTCGAGGAGCAGCAGCACCACGCCTGTCGAGATCCAGACGTCCGCCAAATTGAAGGTGAACCAGCGGATGCCGCCGGTGTGCAGGTCGAGGTAGTCCGTGACGACGCCGTCCATGAGCCGGTCGACGAAGTTGCCGGCGGCCCCGCCCGCTATCGCGGCGAGCCCGAGGCGTTCGAGCCCGCCGCCCGCGGCCAGGGCCCAGCCGGCCACGAGGCAGGTGAGCGTGCCCTGGATGGCGAGGAGCAGTGCCAGGGAGGACGGGTCGTGCGCCGGGAACAGGCTGAAGCTGATGCCGTAGTTGAATGACAGGCTCAGGTCGACGAAGGGCAGTGCGCCCCTGACGGCGCCTTCCTCCAGCCACGCCTCGGCCACCGCCTTGGCGACGAGGTCTATGGCCGCGGCGGCCCCCGCCACCCCGGCCACGGTCGCCGCCCGGCCGGCCCACCCTGACAGGGAGATCATCAGGCCCTCAGGAGACGGAGCGCGTTGGCCGTCACCAGGACGGTCGCGCCGGTGTCGGCCAGGATGGCCGGCCAGAGGCCGGTGATGCCTGCGACGGTCGTCATTAGGAACACGGCCTTCAGGCCGAGGGCGATCGCGACGTTCTGGCGGATATTGCCCAGGGTCGCCCGAGAGAGGGAGACCAGCGCCGCCACGTCGCCCACCCGGTCGTTCAGCACCGCCGCGTCCGCCGTTTCCAGGGCCGCGTCGGTGCCGCCGCCCATCGCGATGCCGACGCTGGCGGCGGCGAGCGCCGGCGCGTCGTTAATGCCGTCGCCGACCATCGCCACCGGAGCCGCCGCCTTCAGGGCCGCGATCTCGGCGAGCTTGTCCTGGGGCAGGAGCTCGGCCTTCACGTCGAGCCCGAGTTCGGACGCGACCGCCTCGCCCGTGCGCCGGTTGTCGCCGGTCAGCATCACGCTGCGGACGCCGAGCTTCCGCAGGGCCGAGATGCCGGCCGCCGCGTCGGCGCGGGGCTCGTCCCGGACCGAGATGGCGCCCAAGGCCTCGGCGCCGCGGACGACGATGACCACCGTCTTGCCGCCGGCTTCCAGGTCCGCGACCGCGCGCTCGGCCTCGGGGCCGAGCCGCGCGCTCTCGGCGGCGTGGCGTGGGGAGGCGACGAGCACCGTCTGACCCATCACCGTGGCCGACACCGCCTTGCCGGGGATGGCGCGGGCGTCCCGCGTCGGGCGCAGCGGCACCCCGTCCGCGCTCGCCCGGTCGAGGATGGCCCGGGCGATGGGGTGGCCGCTTCCGCTCTCGACCGCGGCAGCCAACCCGAGAAGCGAGCGCTCCGACGCGTCCGGGGCGAAGACCAGGATGTCCGAGACCCGCGGCCGTCCGGCGGTCAGCGTCCCGGTCTTGTCGAACGCGACCGTGTGCACCCGCCCGATGACCTCCAGTGCGGCGCCGCCCTTGACGAGCAGCCCGCGTCGCGCACCGGCGGCCAGTCCGGAGGCGATGGCCGCGGGGGTCGAGAGCACCAGCGCGCAGGGGCAGGCGATGAGGAGGAGCGCCAGGCCCCGGTAGATCCAGGTGCCCCAATCGGCGCCGAGCAGCGGCGGCACGACCGCAACGGCGGCCGCGAACGCGAACGCGATGGGCGTGTAGACCGCGCTGAACCGGTCGATGAAGCGCGCCGTGGGCGACTTCGACGCCTGCGCCTCCTCGACGAGGTGCAGGATGCGGGCGACTGTGTTGTCGGCCGCCGTCTTTGTGACCCGGACCTGGAGCGCGCCATCGGCGTTGACGCTGCCGGCGTAGACCGGGTCGCCGACCTCCTTGGGCTTCGGGACCGATTCGCCAGTGATGGGGGACTCGTCCAGGCTCGACGCGCCGTCGGTGATCACCCCGTCGGCAGGCACACGGTCGCCCGGCCTCACGACCACGACTTGCCCGATGGCCAGCGACGCAGCGGCCACCTCGCGGATGGTGCCATTGGCCTCGTCGACGAGGCGGGCGGTCTTCGGCACCAGGGCGGCGAGCGCCTTGATGCCGGCACGCGCCCGGCCCGCCGCCACGACCTCCAGCATCTCGCCGACCGTGAAGAGCAGCACGACGATGGCGGCCTCCTCGGCGGCGTGGATGGCGAGCGCCCCCGCGGTGGCGACCGACATCAGCATCTCGATGGAGAAGGGCGTGCCGGCCAACGCCGCCACGGCCGCGCGGCGGCCGTAATAGGCGAGCCCGACGAGCGCCCCTGGCCAGTAGGCGTACTCGCCCGCCAGGCCCGGCGCGATCCGCTCGACCAGGAAGCCGGCGGCGAACAGGGCGCCGATCAGGATGCCCAGCCGCGCCTTCCGGCTCCGCCAGAGCGGCGGCTCAGGCTCCTCCGCGGTCCCGGCGGGCGGGGCGCCGCCCGAGGCTTGGGCCATGGCTAAGTCCGCGGCCGTGGGGAGCAGCGCGACGCCGTAGCCCAGGCGCTCGATACGCCCCTCCAATTCGGTCCTCGGCGTCGCAGCCTCATCGAGCGCGAGGTCGAGGACTTGGCTGCCGTAGTTCACGCGCACGTCCGCGACGCCCGGCAGCCGGGAGACGGCGGTCTCGATCTTCCCGGCGCAGGTCGGGCAGTCCATGCCCTTGACCCTGTAGCGCAGGGCCTGCGGACCGTTCGTGGGGAAGGATGTGCGGTCCGCGCCGGCGGCCTGGCTCATGGTGCGCTCCGTTCGCCGGGCTCCTGGTCCGGACTGGGAAGGCCCCCTACATGCACCCTGTAGTCACTACAGGGTCAAGGCCGTGCGGAGCGCTTCTTCCATGACCATCGGCAGCCTCGCGGAGGCCACGCAGACCCGTGTCGAAACGGTCCGGTGGTACGAGAAGGTCGGGTTGCTGCCCCCGCCGGCGCGGTCGAGCGGCAACTACCGGCTCTACGGGCCCGAACACCTGCGCCGGCTGAGCTTCATCCGCCGCGGTCGCGCCCTCGGCTTCACCGTGGAGCAGATCCGGGACCTGCTCGCCTTGGCGGACGACCGGGATCGCTCCTGCGGCGAGGTCGACACCATCGCCCGCGCCCATCTCGCCCACGTGGAGCGCAAGCTGGCCGACCTGACCCGGCTCGCCTCGGAACTCCGCGAGGTCATCGGCCAGTGCGGCTGCGGGTCGGTCTCCGACTGCCGCATCATCGAGGCGCTATCGCCGTTGGGTGAACCCGCGTGAGCGATCTGGGCGCGGGGGTCAGCGAGCGACGTAGGGCATCATCAGCACTCGGCTCTCGAACAGCCCCTTGGCCGCGAACCCGCAGCACGCGACGGCGAGGACAGCGACCGTGATCGCGACGAAGGCTCGGCGCGCGGCGGTCCGGACGTGCGGCCTGATGCGACGGCGGCGGCCCGCGTTCCTCTGGCCCCAGGAATGGCGTTCCACGCGAACCGCCCCGTTCCGCCCGACGAGCATCGCAGGCTTGCCACCGCGACCTTAAGAGGCCCGGGGATAACATGCCGGCGGCCAAAGCCCGAAGGGCCGGCGCGGTCAACTCGCGAGAGACAAAAAGACAGTACTACGCGAGGCGAACTCAGGATAGAACAGCCTCGGAAACCAAGAAGCCCACAGGTTGGAACCTGTGGGCTTCACACGGGCCGGAACCCATGGGTTGCTGACGGCGCACCGTTCAGCGTTGACGGATCGGATATGAGTGCATGGAGCTGGATAGTCAAGCGGGAAAATCCAGGATCCGGGCTGCACTCTACATCGATGGCTTCAATTTGTATCATTCCGTCAATGATTTAGGAGAGCCCTTTCTGAAGTGGTGCAACTTCTGGAAGCTGGGGGAGTCGATCATCTCGCGCCAGTCGGAGGAGCTCGTTCGCGTCGTGTTCTGCACGGCCTATTACCCGGGCGATCACAGCAAGAAAATCCGCCACGAGCGCCTGGTCCGCGCCCTCAAACTGGTCGGCGTTGAGACCGTCCTCGGCCACTTCAGCCATGAAGACGCCAAGTGCCGGGACTGTGGCTCCACTTGGCAGAAGCCGACCGAGAAGGCGACGGACATCAATCTCGCGCTTAGCGTCTATGACGACGCAGTACAGGACGTCATGGATACTGCATATCTCCTGACCGCCGATACGGACCAGGCGGCGACAGCCAAGCTGTTCGCCAAGCGCTTTCCCGGCAAGAAGCTCGTCAGCGTCAGCCCCCCGGGCCGGACCCACTCGCAGCACATCCTGTCGCACACCCCGCACAAGATCGCGCTTAACCGGGAGCATATCGAGAGGGCGCTGTTCCCGGGGCTCGTCACCGCGGAGGGGCAGGCCTCCGTCATGCGCCCGCACGAGTACGACCCGCCGGCCGGCTACGTGATGTGGGACCAGCGTCCGAAGCCCGCGCCCAAGTCGGGGGCGAAGGCGGCCGCGCCGGCGGCGGCGATGCCCGAGCGCTGAATCCGCCGTGGCCTCAGGTTAGTTCCCCGCCGCGGTACCGCGCGAACGTCGACCGACCGTCCTTCCCAAACAGGACGACGTCGTAGGTATCAGGCTGCATGTCCTCGACCTCCATGCCGGGCGAACCGACCGGCATGCCTGGCACGGCCAGACCCATTCCCTCGGGTCGCTCCGCGAGGAGCCGCTTGATCGCCCCGGCCGGGACGTGCCCCTCGATCACGTAGCCGCCGACCTGGGCGGTGTGGCAGGAGGCAAGCTCGCGAGGCACCCCCAGGCGGATCTTGAGCGGGTTCACCGGGCCCTCGGTCACGGTGACGGTGAAGCCGGCCTCGCGCAGGTGGGTGACCCATCTCTCGCAGCAGCCGCAGCTCGGGTCCTTGGTCACCGCGACCATCGGCGGCCCCTCCGCCAAGGCGCCCCGTCCAAGCATCAGCCCCACCGCCAAACCCACGAGCACGGTACGTCTGGATGGCATCGCATCGCTCCTCATCGTCATCTACCGTTCGCTCTCACTCGGCCGCCTGCGGCAGCCGCATCGCCTCACCATCCGTCCCCTCGCGGACCGCGCCGGCCGGGGGCAGGCCCCGCCCCTTCACCAGGGCGTAGACCGCCGGGATGACCACCAGGGTCAGCACGGTCGAGGAGACCATCCCGCCGATCATCGGCACCGCGATGCGCTGCATGACCTCGGAGCCTGAACCGGTACTCCAGAGGATGGGCAGCAGGCCCGCCATGATGGCGACGACCGTCATCATCTTGGGCCGGACCCGCTCGACCGCGCCGACCATGATGGCCCGGCGCAGGTCCGGGCGCGCGAGCGGGCGTCCCTCGCGCTCGCACTGGGCGCGGACCTCGTCGAGGGCGTGGTCGAGGTAGACCAGCATGATCACCCCGGTCTCGGCAGCGACGCCAGCCAGGGCGATGAAGCCGACCGCCACAGCGACCGACAGGTTGAAGCCCATCCACCAGAGCAGCCACACCCCGCCGACCAGGGCAAAAGGCAGCGACAGCATCACGATGAGTGTCTCGGTCAGGCGCCGGAAGTTCAGGTAGAGCAGCAGGAACACGATCAGCAGCGTCAGCGGCACCACGACCGCGAGGCGCGCCTCCGCACGCTCCAGGTACTCGTACTGTCCGCTCCACTGCAGGGTCGTGCCCTGGGGAAGCCGCACCGCGTCTGCCACCGCCTTGCGCGCCTCGGCGACGTAGCCGCCGAGGTCTCGCCCGGCGATGTCGACGAAGAGGTAGACCGCGAGATGCCCGTTCTCGGTGCGGATCGAGGTCGGCCCTCGGGTGAGCTCGACCTTCGCCACCTCACCGAGCGGCACCGTGCCGCCGGTCGGCAGCGGCACCTGGACCTCTGTCGCGATGGCCCTTGGGTCCGAGCGGAAGGCGCGCGGGTAGCGCACATTGACGGTGTAGCGCTCGCGGCCCTCGACCGTGTTCGTCACGGACTGCCCACCCAGGGCCGTCGCGACGACGTCCTGCACGTCCCCGACCATCAGGCCGTAGCGCCCGAGCGCTTCGCGGTCCGGCGTGATGTCGAGGAAGTAGCCCCCGATGACCCGCTCGGCATAGGCGCTCGACGTGCCCGGCACGGCCCGCACCACCGTCTCCACCTGGCGGGCGACCCCCTCCATCGCCCTGAGGTTGGTGCCCAGCACCTTCACGCCCACCGGGGTGCGGATGCCCGTCGAGAGCATGTCGATGCGCGCGCGGATCGGCTGCGTCCAGGCATTCGACACACCCGGGAACTGCAGGGCCGCGTCCATCTCCGCCTTGAGGCTCGCGAGCGTCACGCCCGGGCGCCACTCCGCCTTCGGCTTCAAGGCGATGACCGTCTCGAACATCTCCATCGGCGCGGGGTCGGTGGCCGTGTTGGCGCGCCCAGCCTTGCCGTAGACCGAGGCCACCTCGGGGAAGCTCTTGATGATGCGGTCCTGGGTGGCGAGGAGCTCGCCGGCCTTGGTCACCGAGATGCCCGGCAGGGTCGTCGGCATGTAGAGCAGCGTGCCTTCGTCGAGCTCCGGCATGAACTCGGATCCGAGTTGCCGGGCCGGCCAAGCGGTCGCGGCCAGTACGCCGACGGCGAGCAGGATGGTGAGGAGTCGGGCTCGCAGAACGCCGGCGATGAGAGGCAGGTACAGCCAGATGAGGAGCCGGTTCAGCGGGTTGCGGTGCTCCGGGACGATGCGCCCGCGCACGAACAGCACCATCAGGGCCGGCACCAGCGTGACCGAGAGGAGCGCCGCCGCCGCCATGGCGAAGGTCTTGGTGAAGGCGAGCGGCCCGAACAGCCGTCCCTCCTGGCTCTCCAGGGTGAAGATCGGCAGGAAGCTCATCGTGATGACGAGGAGCGAGAAGAACAGGGACGGCCCGACCTCCGCAGCGGCCTCGACGAGGACCTCGACCCGCGGCTTGCCCGGGGGCGCCCGCTCCAGGTGCTTGTGGGCGTTCTCGATCATCACGATGGCGGCGTCGACCATGGTGCCGACCGCGATGGCGATGCCGCCCAGGCTCATGATGTTGGCGCCGATTCCGAGCGCCCTCATGCCGGCGAAGGCCATCAGGATGCCGACCGGCAGCATCAGGATGGCCACGAGCGCGCTGCGCACGTGCAGCAGGAACACGATGCAGACGAGAGAGACGACGATGCTCTCCTCGACCAGCGTGTGGCGCAGGGTGTCGATGGCCGCGTCGATGAGCTGCGAGCGGTCGTAGACCGGCAGGATCTCGGTGCCGGCCGGCAGGCTTTTCGCGACCTCTGCGAGCTTCGCCTTGACGCCCTCGATGACGTTGAGTGCGTTGGCGCCGAAGCGCTGCAGGACGATGCCGCCGGCGACCTCGCCCTCGCCGTTCATCTCGGTGATGCCGCGGCGCTCGTCCGGCCCGAGCTCGACCCGGGCGACGTCCCGGAGCCGCAGCGGCGTGCCGCCCACGGTCTTGAGCACGATGTTCTCGATATCGGCGACGCTCTTCAGGTAACCGCGCCCGCGCACCATGAACTCGAACTCGGACAGCTCGACCGTGCGCCCGCCGACGTCGGCGTTGCTCGACCGGATGGCGTCCCGGAGCTTGTTGAGGCTGATGCCCTGCGCGCGCAGCCGGTTCGGGTCCACGACGACGTTGTACTGCTTCACGAACCCGCCGACGCCCGCGACCTCGGCCACGCCCTCCGCGCGCGAGGCCCCGAACCGGATGACCCAATCCTGCAGCGACCGAAGCTCGGCGAGCGTCCGTTCCTTCGCGACGACGACGTACTGGTAGACCCAGCCCACACCGGTCGCGTCGGGTCCGAGGGTCGGCGTCACGCCGACCGGCAGGCGGCTCGCCGCACCGTTGAGGAACTCCAGCACGCGCGAGCGCGCCCAGTACGGGTCGGTGCCGTCCTCGAAGATGACGTAGACGAAGGACACCCCGAAGAACGAGAAGCCGCGCACCACCTTCGCCTTCGGAACCGTCAGCATGGCGGTCGTGAGGGGGAAGGTGACGACGTCCTCGACGGTCGTCGGACTTTGCCCGGGGTATTCGGTGTAGACGATGGCCTGCACGTCCGAGAGGTCGGGGATGGCGTCGAGCGGCAGGGTCTTGAGCGCCAGGACGCCGGTCGCCACCGCGAACACGGTCCCGATCAGCACCAGGACGAGGTTGCGGGCCGACCAGCCGATCAGGCGGGCGATCACGGCGTGCCTCCCGCGCTCGCCGCCTGCTGGTCATCCTTGGGCGCGGTCATGCCCTGCAGCGCCGCCTTCAGGTTGCTCTCGGCGTCAATCAGGAAGTTCGCCGCGGTAACCACGCGGTCACCGGCCGTGACCCCCTCGCGGATCTCGACGTAGCCCCGGCCGCGGAGGCCGACCGTCACCGGCTTCGGCTCGAAGCGCCCCTCGCCGTGGTCGAGCAGCACGACCTGGCGCTCGCCGGTGTCGATGACCGCGTCGTCGGGCACCGCCACCACTGGCTTGGCGTCGCCTGTCGCGATCTCGACGTCCGCGTACATCGACGGGCGCAGGGCGCCGTCGGGGTTCGGCAGCTCGACGCGCAGGCGGGCGGTCCGGGTCTCCATGTTGAGGTGGGGGTAGATCCGGGTCACCGTCCCGGTGAAGGTCCGGTCCGGGAAGGCCCGCACCCGCACCGTCGCCCTCTGTCCCTCCGCCACCCCGGCGAGGTCGCGCTCGGTCACGTCGGCCAGCACCCAGACGCGCGTGTGGTCGACGATGCGGAACAGGACGTCACCGGACTTGGCCTTCATCCCGTCCGAGACGTTGCGCTCGACCACGACGCCGTCCCGGGGCGAGGACCAGGTGATGGAGGGTGGTACCTTATGGGTGCGCTCGATCTCGTCGATGACCTCCGGCGGGATGGCAAGGTTCTCCAGCCGCCGGCGGCCCCCCTCGTAGCCGATGGAGGTCAGGTACTGGGCCGCGACCGCATTGATCTCGGGCGCGAACAGGCGCAGCAGCGGCTGCCCCTTGTGGACGTGGTCGCCGGTGGTGACCGGCTCGACCTTCTCGATGAAGGCGTCCGTGCGCATGGCGATGACGGAGATGCGGCGCTCGTCCTCCTCGACGCTGCCCGGCGCCCGCACCGGCAGAGACAGGACGCGGCGCTCCGCGAGCTCGGTCCGCACGCCCGTGCGCTGGACCTTGCCCGGCGCCACCTTCACGACGCCGCCCTCGTCCTCGCCCGCGTAGACGGGGATGTAGTCCATCCCCATCGAATCCTTCTTCGGCACAGGCGAGGTGTCGGCCAAGCCCATCGGGTTGCGGTAGTACAGCACTTGCCGGGCGTCGGACGTCGCCGCACCCTGCCCCGAAATGCCGTTCGCGGCCCTGTCGGCGGGCATGGCCTCGCCGTCCTCCGGGTCATCGAATCGCACGTCCTCGCTGGCACGCACGGCCCGGAAGACGCGCCCGTCGGCGGTCAGCATCGGCGCGAGCGAGTAGGCCGGCTTCCCGTCCGGGTCCCGATAGTAGACGACCGGCCCGGTCGCCTTCGCGGGGGACGGGGTGACCGGAGCCGGCTCGCCGGGGGGGCGGTGGGCGAGCCGGCTCCGCGCGCGCTCGACGAGCGCCGGCACGGGATTGCCACCGTGCCCGGCGACGTAGCCGGCGCTCCCTGCCACCAGCGCGGCGAGGGCACCGGCCGTCCAGCCCGCCCGGCTCATTTGACGGCCTGGAAGACGAGCTTGTTCTCGACTGTGCCCGTCTCGCCCTGGACCTTGGCCCCGAGCGACAGGCGCCAGCCTCCCGCCATCGAGAGCTTCGCCCTGAAGCGGTAGACGCCCGGCTCGGTCGAGGGGACCTGCTCGATCTTCGAGACCATCTCCTCCATGCTGTCGGGGGCCATGTCGATGCGCTTGGCGAAGATCACGGCGTCGGTCACCGGCTTGCCGGTGCGCCTGTCGACGAGGCGGACGGACAGGACGGCCTCGCCGACCTTCGCCTCACGCTGCACGAGCTCGAACGCGTAGTCCTTGATGTCGGCGACGGCTGGCCCCGTCAGGGCGGCAGCGAACAGCGCAGCCCAGAGGGCGCGCGAGAAGGATTTCCGGGTCACGTTTGTCGTCTCCTGAATGCGATGGATGGCCACGCGCGGACGCGCGTCACCGTGCCGGCGCAGGCGCCGGCGGCATCGGGTCAGGCTCTGGGAGGCTCTGGCGGCGGGGGGCCGTGCACGCTGGCGAACGAGGCCGCTTCGGGCCAAGCCGGCGCGGCGCACGTCGCCCCCGGCCTCGGGATGGGGACCGCGGTCGGCAGGAGCGAGGCGACGCCGGCGTTACAGAGCGCCTTTAGGGGGCAACCCGCCTTGGCGCAGTCCGGGTTCAGTGGCTTCTCGGGCGGGCAGCAGCGCATGTCGTCCATGGCCATGCCGGCCATGTCGGTCCCTCCCATCGCTTCATGGCCCATGCCGGGCATGGCCTCGCGGGACCCTTGCGCCTGCGCCGTCATGGAGGCGCGCATGCCCACGGCGGCCGCGGAAGCGGTCACCGGCGTCAGGGCGAGGCTGACAACCGCCATGAGCGGGAGCAGCCGCCGAAGGGCGAGCCAAAACGTCACGAATCGAGGATGCCAGTTTTCAGGGCGCGCATGAAGCCTCCCGGTTTCCCGCGCGCAGCGACCTGCAGGTGGCCTGGATAAGGCTTTCCACGGTGGGAAGGTCAAGCCCAGGATGGCAGCCTGACTTACGGTCGTCCCGGGTCAGGCCCTAGGGAACCAGGCGTCGCCCGAGCGGCCCTGCATCCGACGCCTCGATCATGGAGCGGATGCGGGCAGACATCGTGTCGACGGCGAAGGGCTTGGTCAGGACCGCCATGCCCGGTGCGAGATGGCCGTTCCCGAGAATGGAATTCTCGGCGTATCCGGTGATGAACAGCACCTTGAGGTCGGGACGGGTGACGCGGCCGGCATCGGCCATCTGCCGGCCGTTCATGCCGCCTGGCAGCCCCACGTCCGTCACCAGAAGGTCGATACGGACGTCCGACTGCAGCACCTTGAGGCCCGCGGCGCTGTCGGCGGCCTCGATGGCGGTGTAGCCGAGATCCTCCAGGATGTCGTTGACCAGCATGCGGACCGTCGGCTCGTCGTCCACGACGAGGACGGTCTCGCCCTGCTCGGAGCGGGGTAGCGTCGTCGCGACTTCGTCACCCGTGTCCTCGGCGATCTCGCCGTAGTGGCGCGGAAGGTAGACGCACACGGTCGTGCCCCTGCCGACTTCCGAGTAGATACGCACCTGCCCGCCGGACTGCTGGGCGAAGCCGTAGATCATCGAGAGGCCGAGTCCAGTGCCCTCGCCCAGCGGCTTGGTGGTGAAGAACGGCTCGAACACCCGCGCGACGACGTCCGGCGGCATGCCGGTACCGGTGTCGGTGACGCAGAGGGAGAGGTACTGCCCCTCGGGCATGTCATGCTGGCGTGCGGCCCGCTCGTCGAGCCATTTGTTGGCGGTCTCGACCGTGATGCGCCCGCCGTCCGGCATCGCGTCACGCGCGTTGATGCACAGGTTGAGCAGCGCGTTCTCAAGCTGCGGTGGGTCCACCAGCGCAGGCCACAGCCCGGATGCGCCGACGACCTCCACGGGAATGGCCGGGCCGACCGTACGCTGGATCAATTCCTGCATGCCGGAGACGAGGCGGTTCACGTCGGTGGGCTTGGGGGCCAGGGTCTGGCGGCGCGAGAAGGCGAGCAGGCGGTGGGTCAGGGCGGCCGCGCGCTTCGAGGCGCCCTGCGCGGCCGCCATGTAGCGGTCGACATCGCTGAGCCGTCCCTGTTGCATCCGGGTCTGCATCAGTTCCAGCGAGCCGGAGATGCCGGCGAGCAGGTTGTTGAAGTCGTGCGCCAAGCCGCCGGTCAACTGTCCGACCGCCTCCATCTTCTGCGATTGCCTCAGGGCTTCCTGAGCCGCCGCGAGTTCCGCCTCGCGCGCCTTCGCCACGCTCAGGTCGCGACCGACGGCGATGAAGTGCAGCCCGTCCGGCTCGGGCGCCACGGTCCATTCGATGGACTTCCACGACCCGTCGCTCGCGGCGATGCGGTTCTCGAACCGGGTTGGCCGCTTCGTGTCGCCCATCCGGACGAGGGCCGCAAGCGTCTGGTCCGTGTCGTCGGGATGCATGAAGGTCGCGTAGGGCCGCGACAGGAGCTCGGCCTCGGACCAGCCTAGCACCTGGGTCCAGGCAGGACTCACCGCCGACATCGTCCCCTGGTAGTTGGCGCGGGCCAGCATGTCCTCGGACAGGTTCCAGAGCCGGTCGCGCTCGGCGGTACGCTCGGCGAGGGTCGCGGCATGCTCCCTCTCCTCCGTCACGTCCCGCGCGCTGCAGTAGAATTGCCCGCCCTCGGGGACCGCGACCCAGGCTAGCCAGCGGTACCCACCGGCGGTGGTGCGGCAGCGGTTCTCGAAGCGGAGGACCGCCTCCCCGGCCCGTAGCCGATCCAGCGCGGCGTGGGTGGCCCTGACGTCGTCGGGGTGGACCAGCTCGACGAAGGGGATGCGTGCGGCCTCCGCATCGCTCCAGCCCAGCAGCGACTTCCAGGCCGGGTTGGTCCGGACGAAGAATCCGGCGTCGTCGGCGATGCCCAGGAGGTCCGTGGAGACCTGCCAAGTCCGGCTCAACTCGCGTGACCGTTCGGCGACCTGCCGTTCGAGGTCGGCGTTGAGGTCGCGCAAGGCCGTCTCGACACGGCTCCGCTCAACCGCGATGCGGGTCCTGCCCGCGACTTCCCGGATGAAGGCCAGGTCGTCCGGCGCCCAGTCCCGCACCTCGGCATGGTTGACGAAGAGGGCGGCCACGAGCCGACCCTGTTCGAGCACCGGCACGTTGACGAAGGCGTGCGCGCCGCGCCCCTTCGAGGCCTCCGCCGCGCCCGCCGTCCTATCGTCGCGCTCGACGTCCGCGATGCTGACGAACTCGCCGCGCTTCAGGCTGTCGATGAACGACCCGTAGGTCCGCAGCGGCACGACGCCGGCGAGGGTCTCGACGCCCGGTGCGTTCCAGTCGCGCTCGACGTGGAGCGTCTCGGCGTCGGGGTCGATGGTGCCGTATCCCACACGGCTGACCGCCAACGTCTCGCCGAGGACCTGCGAGGCCGCGAAAGCGATGTCGTCCGCCCTCGTGAGCTCATTGAACCGGTCGGTGATCCGCACCAGCGCCTCGCGCCGCGTCTCCGCCCGCGCACGGTCGGTGACGTCCGCGCCCTCGATGAAGATACCCCCGACCGTACCGTCGACATCCCGGATCGGTTGGTAGACGACGTCGACGAAGCGCTCGTCATGCGGGCCGCCCGGCACCGCCTGCACGGCGTAGCGGATGCCATGGAACGTCTGCGGCACGCCGCTGTCGTAGACCTGGTCGAGAATTTCCAGGAACCCTTGCTCGACCGCGTCGGGCAGGGCTTCCGCGACCGTCCTGCCTACGACGTCCCGGTGGCCGACGAGCTTCAGGTAGCGGGGATTGGCCAGTTCGAACCGATGCTCCCTGCCGCGCAGCACGGTCATGAACGTCGGGGTCTGCTCGAAGAGGCTGGCGAAGCGCTCGCGCTCGGCCGACAGGCGGCGCTCGGCCAGGACCTGCTTGGTGATCTCGGTACAGGCACAGAACAGCCCCGCGACCGTGTTTCTGTCGTCCGGGACGGGCGTGTAGGAGAACGAGAAGTGCGTTTCCTCGGGGTAGCCGTTCCTGTGCAAGGTGAGCTGGAGGTCGTCCATGTGCACCGGGTCGCCGGCATACACCCGATCCATCAGGACCCCGACCTCGATGCGGACCTCGGGCCAGACATCGAAGAACGGGCGACCGAGGGCATCGGGATGCCGGGCGCCGAGCATGGGGGCGTAGGCGTCGTTGTAGACGAGCGTACGCTCGGGACCCCAGCACAGGAACATCGGCTGGCGCGAGCTGAGCATCACTCGCAACAGCGTCACGAAGGCTTGCGGCCACCGGTCCGCCGGCCCGAGGAACGTCGACGCCCAATCGTGGGCGCGCATCCGCGCGCCCATGTTGCCCCCTCCTGCCAGGAAGCCCGGAGCCTGGGTCATCGGATCAGGCTTGCCCTTGCGCTAGCGGAGACCGTGTCGACCACGGGACCTGACCTACCGTGTGAGCCTCGTGCCGGGCTTTCACGCGCATCGAAGCGCGGGTGAACTCGCTGGCCGAGGTGTGCTTACTTTGGGTGGCTTGGCTTTTCGACCATCCGGCGACGGGCACGACCAGGGAGGTATGACGCGAGCGCTTGGCGGGCATGGCAGCGGCTTAACACGTTTGGCTGGTCGGGATGTCTCCCGTTTTGTCCCACCCGGCGTTCCGACGGAGCTTGCGCCGTCCGTCCCCGACCTATGGCGGCCCCGTCTCGGAACGCGGCAGGCCACTCAGGTCAGGCTCGAACTCCGCAGCTTCGAAGCTCCCTTTCGGGATGCCGCATACGGGCGGCGACCAGGTGCTGGCGACAGTGCGCCTGGCCGCCCCCCGACGCGTGCTGGAGAACCACCGAGTTGGCGCGCGCTACACTCGTAAGTGCGCGTCGCCCTGGCGACCGGCCCGGAGGGCGAATTGCCGGCCGATGTCCACCTTCCTCGGCCGGGTGTCCGGTCGCGGACACATCTCGTCGCGGACCCAGCGATCCAGCCACTAACGGCGTGGTTACCTCGTTGTTCGAATTGACCGATGCGGTTGCCGCCGGATGGCGGACAGTTGAAGCGGACGGTCGCGGCTGCTCTCCCCCGGGATGCAGGAGGCCGCCGAGGATCCTGCCTTCATCTTGGACGTGCATGGCAACGTCCCGAACTTCAAGCGAACGGTCCTGAACACCGGAGCCGTGTCCGGCGGACCAACCCACCGCAACGGCTCGCGCTCCGGCGGGGGAGAAGGTGCCCGACGGCAAGCCCGCGCACGCGGACAACGACTGGCATGCGCACGGGTACAGGCACGAAATGCCCGGCAGGAGATAGGAGTTCTCCGGGCGGCCCGTCCAAGCAGGCGGTGCGGACATGCGGATGCTACCCGAACTCGCGGGTTTTCGCGCCTGGCCGCGGGCATCGGGTACGCGCCCGCGAAGCCTCCCGCGCACGTTACTCCCCATGCGCCGCCCCCAATTCCGGCCTGCGACCTCAGTCGTCGAAGTCGTGGTGGTGATGGTGCCGCTCGAACCGGCGCGGCTCGTATTCGTCGCGGCGCGTGTGATGGTGCCGGACTACGACGTCGTCATGGTCGCCGTGACGGTAGACCTCGACATGATCGTGCGGCCGCCGTTCGCCATAGCCGCGCTCGTAATATTGGGCCGAGGCCGCGGCCGGCGCGATGACGATGGCCGCGGCCATCAAGCCTGCAAGGTGTCGCCGCATCGCTGTATCCTCCGGGGATTCGTATAACGGCAGGTTGCGCCGCCGCCGTTGAATGCGTTCTGAAACCGCCGTTCAGGCAACCGTCACGCTGGGTTCGCCGACCTTTCGAGGAGCGTGGGACTGGGCCGCCCGCCGATGCCGCCGTCCCGGCCCCGGGTCGACGTTCCGCTACACGGTGGCCGTGCTCCTCCACGATGGCGCGCTTGCGGGCGTCGCCGTGGCGGTGACACTCGCGCACCACCGTGCGGTCGTGTTGATGTCGGTCCTCGACGCCGTGCGCGTGATCGAGCTCGCGGTGCTGGTGGCCGCCAGCGTGCGCCGAACCTCGCCGAGGCCGTCGTCCAGAGGGACCCCCGGCAACGGCGCCTGGGATGCTGGTCCGCCACCCGCAAAGCATCGGGGCGCGGTCGTCGGGACTGCGGCACAATGGCTTGGAGCCTGTGCCATTGCCGCAAGCGGCGGCGCCCTGTTAGGTTGCCCGGGATAATCTTGCGACTTCTCCCCCCCCCCCCCCCCCCCCCCCCGGGGGGGGGGGGGGGGGCGGGGGGCGGGGGGGGGGGGGCGCCCCCCACCACAACGCGCACGGCCCGCCCCCCCCGG
>NZ_JACHOS010000012.1:70880-218815 GCF_014199985.1 Methylorubrum rhodesianum
GGGGGGGGTCCTTGGCGACTTTGTTTTGGGTCCTGGTGCAGGGGCGCTATCCGGGGCGCCGTTTTTGGGTTCCCGTTTATTTTCTGCCCCTTCCCCCCCCCCCCCCCCCCCCCCCGGCTCCGGTGGCGGACGGCTGGGAAATGAGACGGCCGTGTGAACCCGCCCGCATCCACTACGCGGACTCGCGTCCCACCGGTCGGCTAGGGTTCGTGGACCGTGCGGACGGGTAGCTTCGAACCCGACGGTGGACGCATGGACACGGTAAGCTCGCAAGACATCGTCGACACCGTCCGGACCAGCCTGCTGGTTCTCGACATGGACCTTAGGGTCAAGTCGGCGAACCGCGCCTTCTACAACACCTTCAAGGTCGAGCCCGAGGCGACGGTCGGACGGCCGCTGTTCGAGCTCGGCAACGGCCAGTGGGGGATCCCCGAACTGCGCACGCTGCTCGGCGAGATCGTGCCGCGCGACGGGACCGTCGAGGGCTACGAGGTCGGGCACGACTTTCCCGGCATCGGCGTGAAGTGCATGCGCCTCAACGCCCGCAAGGTGTTCAGGGAGGACGGCCACGTTCCATACCTGCTCCTCGCCATCGACGACGTCACGGGCGAGCACGAGGCCCGGGCCGAGGCCGAGCGACAGCGACTTCTCGCCCAGGGCATCGTCGACACGGTTCGAGACCCGCTGGTGGTCCTCGAAGCCGACATGACAGTGGTCAGTGCCAGCCGCTCCTTCCTGCGCATGTTCGGCCTCGACGTTGGGACTGTGGTCGGCACGTCGCTCTACGACCTGTCGCAAGGCCAGTGGCGGGTCGGGCGGCTCCAGGATCTGCTCGGGCGGATCGTGCCCGACGACATGGCCATCGACGGCTTCGAGGTCGAGGACGAGTTCCCGGGACTCGGTCGGCGCATCTTCAAGCTCAACGCCCGCAAGGTCCACCGTCCCGGCAACCATATCACTCGGCTGCTCCTGGTCTTCGAGGACGTGACCGAGGCGCGAATGCTGGAGAGGCACCGCGACCTTCTCGCCGCCGAGCTCGCCCATCGCATCAAGAACAGCCTGCAGATCATCACCTCGTTCGTCTCGTACGAAATCCGCCGGGCGGCCGAACCCTGCGTCGAGGGCTACCGCGCGATGCAGGGCCGCATCGGCGCCGTGGCCGAGCTCTACGACGTGATCTCCCGCTCCTCGACGCTCGGCCCGGTGGCGATGGGGCCATATCTGGAGGGCATCGCCGGAAGCCTGCGTTCCAGCCTGCTCGGCGCCGAGGCCCGCATCGCCGTCGACGTCGAGGCGGAGCCGCTGTCCATCGTCGCCGACCAGGCGGTCACGGTCGGGTTGATCGTCAACGAACTCGCCACCAACGCGGTGAAGTACGCGTTTCCGTCCGGAGGGGGCCGCATCCTCCTCGGGTTCAGGCGCCGGGACGGTGAGGCGGTGCTCACGGTCGCCGACGACGGCATCGGGCTGGACGCGACCAGCGGCCCGGGTTCCGGCCTTGGATCCCGGTTCGTCGAGGCGTTCGTCCGCCAGCTCAACGGAACGCTCGCGATGGCAAGCGGCGCGGGCGGGACGACCGTGACGGTAAGGCTGCCGGCCTCCGTCCTGGCGTAGTCCGGTCGGGCGCCTCGCCTTCGGGGTCGCTCGGTTGTGAAAATTTCACCGGGCGACTTGGCGGGTCCGGCGACCGCCGCGCCCGACCCCGCTGCGAATTGTGGCAACGGCTGCTAGAACCGAAGCCTGATGGACGACACGGTCAAGCCACCCCCATACCGCGCGACGCCTGAGCGGCTCCGACGCGACCAAGCCAGGATCGAGGCCGAACTCGCCGGAATTGATGGCGGGACCGACCCGTTCCCCGCTGCCGTGCGGGCAACGCGCATGCCGATGGTCATCACCAATCCGCGCCGGCCGGACAATCCCATCGTCTTCGTCAACGATGCCTTCTGCCGCCTGACCGGTTATGCGCGGGAGGAGATCCTCGGGCGCAATTGCCGCTTCCTGCAGGGCCCTGAGACCGACCCGGAGACAGTCCGCCTGATCCGCGAGGCCATCGTCGCGCCCCGGTCCATCGAGATCGACATCCGCAACCACAAGAAGGACGGAACACCGTTCTGGAACCGGCTGCTGCTGGCGCCGGTCAACGACGCGGGCGGCGATCTCGCATACTTCTTCGCCAGCCAGTTGGACGTGACGGTCGAGCGTGAGCGCCTCGTCGTGCTGGAGGACGAGAACGCGGCGTTGACGGCCGAGCGGCGGGCCAACCTGGAGCGGCTGGCCTTCAGCGAGGAATCCCTGCGGCTCGCGACCGAGGCCGCCGAGGTGGGGACCTGGGACCTCGACCTGACCACCGACGTGCTGACCTGGTCGGATCGTACCAAGGCGATGTTCGGCATCTCGCCGGGCGTGCCCTGCAGCATGGCCGACTTCTATGCCGGGCTGCATCCGGACGACCTGGAGGTGACGAGCGCGGCCTTCGCCTCGGCGCTCGACCCGGCGCGGCGCGCGACCTACGACGTCGAGTACCGCACGGTCGGAAAGGAGGATGGCGTCGTCCGCTGGGTCGCGGCCAAGGGCAAGGGCCTGTTCGACGCGAGAGGAGCGTGCGTCCGGGCGCTCGGCACGGCCATCGACATCACGGCGCGGCGGCGAGCCGAGGAGGTCCGGCAAGCCAACGAGGCAAGGCTGCGCTTCCTCGACGCACTCGGCACGGAGACCGCCGGGAACACAGATGCCGAGGGCATCCTGTCGGTGACGACGCGCATGGTGGCGGGCCATCTGCGTCTCTCGAACTGCGCCTACGCCGACATGGACCCGGACGGGGAAGGCCTGACCATCCGCGGGGATTGGTCGGCGGAGGGCTCGCCGAGCATCGTCGGGCGCTACCGCCTCACCGATTTCGGCACGCTGGCCGCGACCTGCCTTCGTTCGGGCGAGTTGCTCGTCGTCGGCGACGTCCGGTCTGAACTGCCGGCTGCGGACGCTGCCTCCTTCCAGGCCGTTGGTGTCGCGGCGGTAGCCTGCATGCCCCTGGTCAAGGACGGGCGCCTGACGGCCATGATGGCCATCCACGACCGGGTGGCGCGGGCTTGGTCGGGCGACGACCTTGCGGTTCTCCGCGAGGTGACGGAGCGCTGCTGGGCGCATATCGAGCGCGTGCGCGCCGACGCCGCCCTGCGCGAGGCGGCGGGGCAGCTCGCGGCCCTGAACGCGACGCTTGAGCAGCGGGTCGAGGAGCGCACCGCCCGCCTGGGCGAGGCGGAGGCGGCGCTCCGGCAGTCGCAGAAGCTGGAGGCGGTCGGCCAGCTGACCGGGGGCGTGGCCCACGACTTCAACAACCTCCTGACCATCATCCGGTCCTCTGTCGACTTCCTGCGGCGACCCGACCTGCCGGACGACAGGCGAAGGCGCTACATGGACGCGGTCTCGGACACGGTGGAGCGCGCCACCAAGCTGACCGGGCAACTCCTGGCCTTCGCCCGAAGGCAGGCGCTCAAGCCCGAGGTGTTCGAGGCCGGCGCCCGTCTGAAAAGCGTGGCCGACATGCTCGACACGGTGACCGGTTCGCGCATCCGCGTGCTGACCGAGTTGCCCGAGCGTCCCTGTCACGTCCTGGCCGACGTGAGCCAGTTCGAGACGGCCGTCATCAACATGGCGGTGAATGCCCGCGACGCTATGGACGGCGAGGGCACGCTGACGCTGCGGCTGTCCTGCTCGCAGGGGATGCCTTCGATCCGCGGTCACGGCGGCAGCCCGGCGCCGTTCGCGGCGGTCTCGCTGTCGGACACGGGCACGGGCATCGCCCCGGAGCTCCTCGGACGCATCTTCGAGCCGTTCTACACCACGAAGGAAGTCGGCAAGGGAACGGGGTTGGGCCTGAGCCAGGTGTTCGGCTTCGCCAAGCAATCGGGCGGCGACGTGAACGTGGAGAGCGCTCCGGGGCGTGGGACCACGTTCACGCTGTACCTGCCCGAGATCGAGGCCGCCCCGGAGCCGGGCAGACATGAAACGGGAGACGAGGCCACCTCGTCCGGAGCCGGGCGGCGCGTGCTGGTCGTGGAGGACAACGTCGAGGTCGGGCGATTCGCCACGCAGATCCTCCAGGACTTGGGCTTCGCGACGGACTGGGCGGCGAACGCCGAGGAGGCCCTCGACCGGCTCGGCCCGGATGGCGCCGGCTTCCACGTCGTGTTCTCGGACGTGGTCATGCCCGGCATGGGCGGCCTCGCCATGGCCAAGCTGTTGCGCGGGCGGCTCCCCGGCCTGCCGGTCGTCCTGGCGTCCGGCTACAGCGATGCGCTGGCCCAGGGAGGTGGTGACGGCTTCGAGCTGCTGCACAAGCCCTACGCCGCCGACCAACTCGGGCGCACCCTGAACCGGGTGATCCGGCAGCACGGCCGAGCCATTTGAGCGCCGTAAGGCGACGCTAACGCAAGGTCCGAACGGACAGCTTCGAATCCGCATGAGCCGTACGGTCGGGCTCACCGGCCGCCCCCGACGCTTCGACCTGGCCGCGCCGCTGGAGGCGCAGCGCCACGATCCAGCACAGCACCGCCCAGGCCGACCCGACGCACCAGCCCGCCAACACGTCGGTCGCGTAGTGGACGCCGATGTAGACGCGGCTCAGCCCCACGACGACGGTGAGGAAGACGGCGAGCCCCATGAAGTACGCCTTCAGCCGTGCGCCCGCTGCGACCCTCGTCATGATCGCCCCCAGCGTCAGGAAGGTCACCGCAGAGAGCATGGCGTGGCTGCTGGGAAAGCTGGCTGTGAACACTTGGATGCCGCCGGGAATGTCGGGACGAGGGCGGTTGAAGAGCAGCTTCAGGCCGAAGCTGATGACCGTGCCGCCCAGCATCGAGCCCACCACCAGGAGGGCAGTCCCACGCCTGCGGACCAGGAGCAGGTACCCCACGGTCGCAGCCAGCAGGAAGCACAGGACGACCATGCTCCCAAGGGAGGTCACGTCGCGCGCCATCTCATGCACCCAGGCCGGCCCGATTGGGCCGGCGGCGCCGAGTGGACGGAAGAAGCGCGCGACCCGGGTGTCGAACGCCATGGTATCACCCTCCATCACCTCGCCGGCGAGGAGGCCGAACGCGAGGAGGAGTGCGGCGACGCAGAACAGCGTCGCCACGAGGCCGAGCTCCCGTTTCCCGAGGCGCGTCACGGCTGCTGCCCAGGCACCCAATTCGTTCATCCGCCTCGCCTCCCGGCCGGACCTCGGTACGCCGCCCCAGGTCTGACGCGCGTCGCCCGTGGGGCGAGGCGGCCAGACCGGGGATGCAAGGATCGTCGATGGACCGCGGCCCTGACCCACGGCGACTGCTTCTGGCCCGGCCTCGGGATGCGCGCGGCCGCCGTCCCCGGGCCGCCGGCATCCGTGCGAACTCCACGGATCGGGGGCAGGTCGCGCGCACGGCCCCGTGGACGAAGTCGCCGCGGCGCCGGACAAGGGCGGGGCCCCGGCGCGTCGCCATGCGGTGTCGACCGCAGGTTCATGACGCCGTCGCGTCCGCGCCCGGATGACGGCCGGCCCGCTGCGGTAGCAGGACGATGAGCGCCACGATGAAGGCCGCGATCACGGCGGAAGCGAGCGGCCGGCTCAGGTTCAGCCCGCCGTTGGCGACCGGCTTGTCGAGGAAATCGCCCACCGTGGCCCCGAGCGGGCGGGTCAGGATGAACGCCGCCCAGAAGAGCGTGACCCGTGAAACGGAGGTCCGGTAGTACAGGGCGATGACGACCGCGAGCGCCGCCGCGAAGACGAGGGCGCCACCCTCGTAGCCGAGGCCGCCGGTGTCCGCGAGCCAGTCGCCGAGCGCGGTGCCCAACGTCTGCGAGAAGGTGATCGCCCCCCAATAGAACGCCTCGACCCGCGGGGTCGAAACCGTGTCCACCGACACGGTGCCCTCGGTCGCGTACCAAAGCCCGAGCACGGCCGCGAGGCAGGCGAGTAGCAGGGTCGACCCGCCGGTGTATCCGATGCCGAGCGAGCGGTCGGCGAAGTCCGCCATCGTCGTACCGAAGGTGGTCGAGGCGACGATCGTGGACCAGTACAGGACCGGGTGGAACCGCTTCGATATGATCTGGGCGACCACGAGCGCGACCAGCAGCACGGCGAACAGGGCGGTGCCGGCGAGGTAGCCCCAGTTGAGGGTCATGGTGACGGTGTCGCCGCCGGTCTCCCCGAGCGTCGTGGCCAGGATCTTGATGATCCAGAAGCCCAGCGTGACCTCGGGTACCTTGCTCAGGGCGCGTTCGTAACGGTCGTCCATCGGACCTGCTCCTTCTTCGAGAAAAACCTCACGGCGCGTCGGCGCAGGCCGCCCGGCGACCGGCACGCTGCGGGATGAGGAGGACGAGCCCCGGCCATGACGAGCGCGAGCACGCCGGAGATCGTGATGTCGTCGATGCCCAGGCCGCCGGAAGCGACCGGCTTGTCGAGCGAGTTGGCGAGGGTGGCGCCGAGCGGCCGCGTCAGGACGAACGCCGTCCAGAACAGCATGGGCCTGGAAACACGCGTTCGCAGATGGAGGGCCGTGACCACGGCCAGCGCGACGAGGATGAGGAGCGCGCTCCCGTTGTACCCGAGCCCGCTGCTGTCAGCCATCCAGTCGCCCAACGCGGTGCCGAGCGTCTGGGAGAACATGACCGTGGCCCAGTAGAAACCTTCGGCCCGCGGGGACCGCACCGTCTCCACGGCGACCGTGCCGAGCGTGCGCTTCCACAGGATCAGGGTCGCGACGACCGATCCGAGCAGCACCAGGGACCCGCCCGCGTAGCCGATGCCGAGGGACCTGTCGCAGAAGTCGGCGAGGGTCGTGCCTGCGAGCGTCGTCGCGGTGACCACGGCCCAGTACAGGATCGGATGGAAGCGGTCCGCCCGGACCTGTGCGGCCAGCAGCACCGCCAGGGCGGCCCCGAAGATCGCCGTGCCGGCGAGATAGCCGAGGCCGAGCGTCAACGTGACGGCGTTCCCGCCGACCTCGCCCAGGGTCGTGGCCACGATCTTGATGGCCCAGAACCCGGCGGTGGCTTCAGGCACCTTGGCGGGTTCGACGTGTCCGGGTCGCTCGGTCGGTTGCATCGGGCTGCCGTGGGAAAGCGAGGGCTGGCTCACGCGGTGTGGGTCTGGTCGATGATGGCGAGCAGGTCGTCGACCGCGCGACGGCAGGCGGCCGGATCGGGGTTCGACGCCCGCAGCGCGTCGAGGGCGCGGTCGATGGCCTTGTCCACGACGTGCCAGTCGGCGGCGGCTCGCGGCTTCAGGCCGGCCTCGGACGCGTCCCAGGACAATTCCAGGTCCTTGATGCGCGTCTTGGCGGCGGCGAGGTCGCCCCGGTCGGTCATCGCCTTCACGTCGACGACGATGGTCCGGAACTTGGAGAGGTCGCCAAGCTTCGAGGCCGCCATCGCCTTGGGCGTCGCTCCGACGGCGGCGTCCTGCATCGCCAGCAGGCCCAGGGGGGCGGCCGTGGCACCGATGACCGTCGCGGCGATGGCGGCGAGGAGGATGTTTCGCATGGTCGTTCGCTCCGTGTCGTGCGGCGTTGGAAGGACTGGAGGATGGGGATGCGGGAGGCGGCGGACGGTCAGGCCCGCCGCTGTCCGGCCGGCTCGCCAGGGCGTCCGGAGACGAGGCTCAGGGACGTCACCAGGGCGACGATGACGGAGAAGAAGGCGAGGCTGGTGGAGGCCGTGCCGAAGCCGAGGCCGCCGTATTCCCGTGCCTGCGACAGCAGATCGCCCAGCGATGCGCCGAGGGGGCGCGTGACGATGTAGGCGAGCCAGAAGGTCGTCACCGGGTTCGCGCCGAGGCGCCAGGCGAGGGCGAGGGCGGCCAGGATCGTGCCGAAGATGACGACGCCGAGATTGAAGCCGAGCCCCAGCGCCTCGGTAGCCAGGTCGCCCGCGGCCGTGCCGAGCGCGAAGGTCAGGAGGATGGCGAGCCAGTAGAACGCCTCGCGGCGCCGGGTCACGATGGCGTGGATCGAGAGCGTCCGCTCGGTCGCGTACCAGAGGGCGAACACGGCGGCGAGGGCGGCCGCGAACACGCCGGTGCTGACGAAGAGGCTCACGCCGAGCTTGTCGGTCAGGATGTCGGTGACCTGCGTGCCGACCACGCTGACGAGGACGACGGTCGACCAATAGGTCCAGGGCACGTAGCGCCGCTCGCGCACCTGCAGGGCGAGGACGGCCGCGAGGAGGCCGGCCGTGAGGGTGGCGGTGACGGCGGCACCCAGGCCGACGTTCACCGCGAGGTAGTCCGCGCCGGTCTCGCCGACGGTCGTGGACAGGATCTTGATGACCCAGAAGGCCGCGGTGACCTCCGGTACCTTGTTCAAGACCTGGCGCTGGATCTCGCTCATCCCCGTCTCCCGTCCGTCATGGTCGGGCACGGTGATAGCGAGCCAGAATGAGGGCAGAATGAGCTTCGTCCGGAGGAGCCGCAGGCTCGGCCTCAGGCCGGCAGTCTGACGGTTGCGAGGGTCCCCTGCCCGTCACGTCGGTTTTCGACCGTCAGGCCGAGGTCGTTGCGCTCCGCGATGCGGCGGGCGATGGCGAGCCCGAGCCCTGTGCCTTCGACTTCCGGTGGCGCGGCCCGGAAGAAGCGGTCGAACAGGCGGCCCTCGCTTCCCGGCGGCAGCCCGCAGCCGGTGTCCCGAACCGTGACGACGCACGCACCGTTCCGGTTCAGCAGACGGACGTCGACCTGGCCTCCCGACGGCGTGTAGCGCAGGGCGTTGTCGACCAGGTTGGCGAACAGGACGCGGACCTCGTCCTCCGACGCGTGAAGCGTCGCGGGTGTCTCGATATGCACGCCCAGGTTGATGTCCTTGCGCTCGGCGAGCACGACGTGGTCGGCGACGCAGTCGAGCAGGAGCTGGCCGAGGTCGACGGATGCAGGACGGGCCTCGGCACCGTCGTCGAGCCGGGCGAGACGGAGCAGTTGATCCACCAGCCGGTTCGCCCTCCGGAGGCCGTCCGCCAGCGCCATACGCCGCGCGTCGCCCCCGCCACCGGCAGGCCCGCCGAGGGAGTCGAGTTGGATCTGCATCGCGGCAAGCGGCGTACGCAGTTCGTGCGCCGCGTCGGCCACGAACCGCTTCTGGGCGGCCAGAGCGGCCTGCAGGCGAAGGATGAGCCCGTTCATGGCCTCGACGAGGGGCGCCACCTCCGTCGGCACGCCGCGCGTCGGCAAGGGGCCTTGGGCGGCGGCGCCGCGCCCGGCGAGGTCATGCACCAAGCCGTCGAGCCGCCCGAGCGCCCGGTTCATCGCCCAGCCGACGACGATCCACGACAGCGGGACGAGGAGCAGCAGCGGGGCCACGGCGCCGAGCGCCGCATTGCGTGCGAACTCCGCCCTCACGACGTCGCGCTGGGCGACCCGGACCGTCGTGGTGCCGTTGGCGGTCGTGTAGGTGCGCCAGAGCTCGCCGCCCATGACGACGTTCGCGTATCCCGTGCGGCCGGGGTGGCGGACGTCGACGCCGCGGTCGTCGCGCAGGACCTGCCCGTCCTTCCAGATGGTGACGGCGAGTTGGTCCTCCGGGTCCTGGTCGGCGGCGGGCGGCGCGTCCGCGTCCGGGAGCCCGGGACCGGCGTTGAGGGCGACCTGCCGCAACTGCCCGTCGAGGAAATCGGCCGCCTCGATCCGCGCGAGGGCATAGGCCGCGACCATCGCGGCCAAGCCGATTCCGGCGAGCAGGGCGGTCATCCAGCCGAGCGTCGTGCGGCGCAAGGAGGCGGCCCTCATGGCTTGGGCACCATCCAGCCTGCGCCGCGGACGTTGAGGATCACGCCCTTGCCGACCTTGCGGCGGACCGTGAGGATCAGGGCGTCCACCGCGTTGCTCTCGACCTCCTCGCCCCACCCGTAGATGCGTTCCTCGATCTGCGCCCGAGAGAGGATGCGCCCCGGTCGCTCCATGAGCGCGTGCATGAGGGCGTATTCGCGCGCCGACAGGACCGCGACGGTTCCGGCGTGGGATAGCACATGGCTCTCCGTGTCGAGTTCGGTCTCGGCGGCCACGAGCCGCGCGGTCGCCCGCCCGGCCCGGCGCCGCAGGATCGCCCGCATCCGGGCGAGCAGCTCGCGCATCTCGAACGGCTTGACCAGGTAGTCGTCGGCCCCGAGGTCGAGGCCGGCGACGCGGCTGTCGAGTCCGTCCCGCGCCGTGATGATGAGCACCGACATGTCGTTGCCCGCCGTCCGCGCGGACCTGAGAACCTGCAGGCCGTCGGCGCCCGGCAGGCCGAGGTCCAGCAGGACCAATGCGTGGCCGCCGACCCGCAGCGCCGTTTCGGCCATGGGGCCGTCGCGTACCCAATCGACGGAGTAGCCTTCGGCGGCAAGGCCGTGCGACAACCCTTCGCCGATCATGCGGTCGTCCTCGATCAGCAGCACGCGCATGGGTCGCCTTGTTCGGGTCGGAGCATTCATGGCGCGGTGCTGGCCGTGACCGCTCGCAAGCCGGAGCCGGAACTGAGCCGCGCCACGGACCGGTCCTAGCCTGCAGCCGAGACAACAGCGACGTGAGAAGTCGCTTACCCTAAAGGCGTAAGCATTCCTTTGGACTTGAGGAAAGCAGCCCTGGATCGGCGCCTCGGAGGCGGTGTCGGGTTTCGGGAGATTTCCGGCCACGTGCCGACGTCTGCGTCCGACCTGCCGCCACTGGGCATATGGCGAGCCGTCATGACGGCGCCGAGCGGACAGCACGGATCACCGTCGGGCTTGCGATACACCAAATGGCTCGGGATGAATGCGGATGGCGCGTTGCCGAATCGCCGGTGGTGGCCGGACCCAAAACCACATACTGCCCGTTCCGGCACCTCGCCCCTAGTTGGCCTTGCAGGCGAGTGACGCAACGACCTACCATCATGAACGTCATCACGCGGCCTTTGTAGTTTTTGGTCGTTGGAAGTGCGTCATCGTCGTTCTATACGACTTGATGTTCAAGGGGTATCAGGCCGGTGACATCGTCCTGGAGTTGGGCCGTCAAGTCGAGTTCCTGCCAGTAGGAGGCGGGGGCCGGGATGCCTCGCCGCCATACGATGTCCACGTTGACGTTCGGGTCGGTGAACCTCGCGTTCTTCTCGTCTTCCAGAAAAGCGTGTGTCGAGGCCCAAAGGCGCAACGTTTCGTCGAGGTCCGGCGAAGCGATGCGGGCCGTGACGGACTGGCACCGCAGCATCGCGCGCACGAGGGGCGCGGCTTGAGCGGCGCCGGGTGCGGTAAGCGCCCGCAACCCCCCGATGTAGTCCGACCGGTAGATGGTCGGCACCACGATTCGCGACTTCCCCCCGCCGACCAATTCCTTCGTCATCATGATGCGGGCGGTCCGACCGTTGCCGTCGTTGAAGGGATGGACGAGGACGATGAGGGTGTGGGCGAACACGCCGCGGGCGAACGGGGCCTGCAGGTCGCGCAGCATGGCGAAACCCTCGCGCAGAGTCCCCTTGACGAGGTCAGGCAACACGAAGACGGTGTTGCCGGCGCTGTTGGCATCCTCCTTGAACTCGCCCGGCTTCTTGTCGGGGCGCGCGTCGAGCAACCGCGCGTTCCGCTCGCGGATCTCGGCCATGAACTCATCGACGGACGATGCGCGCGCCTCGCCCGGCACGATGCTCGCGACCTGGGCAAAGGTTTGCGTCACGTCGCGACCGTCCTGCGGCCGCCCATCGGCCGGTTCGTGCTCGAACACGATGCGCCGCGCCTTGTCGACGAGGAAGCGCGTGCCCTCGATGTAGTTGGTGAAGTACGCCTCGACGAATGACGTGCAGTCCCGCTCGCCGGGACCGACGTGCGGGTCGGCCAAGTCGGGCGCGACGCGCCCGAGGGTCATCGCCAAGACCTTGAGGCGCTCCATGCACTCGGGGTCGTAGGGGTCGTCCGGCCGGCGCCGCGCGGCCACGTCCCTTGCGACCAAACCGGCTTTGCGCGTTCCGAGGATGGTCCCGATGATATCGAGGAGGACCTGCAGTTCCTGTTCCGCCCCAAGCGAGCCTGCGATGCACTCGGCCCGCTGCCGGATCTCCCGGAGACCGTCCTCATGGGCGGTCTTCAGCAACCGCTCGACCTCTCGTTCGACGCCTTCCCTTCCGACGGTGCGGCTAGGCCCACTCCGTGCGCGTGATGCCTGCAGGTTCTCCAGCAGGGCGCGCGCGTCGCTCGGAAGGTAGACCCCGAGGAAGGACATGTCCCCCTCCAACGGCCCTGGACCGGGGAAGGTTCTGATTTCCAAGCCGGGCAGTGACAACCGCCTGCGGGCCTTCCCGTGCGGATCGGTCGCGAACACCCAGCCCGGGAAGACGACGCGCCCGTCCGGCCCGCGCTCACGCCAGGGATTCCTCTGCAGGGCAGTCCGGCCCCTGAGCACGGCACCAGGCGCGTATCGAGCGAGGATGGGAGCCCATCCGCCGCAGACAATCTCTTCGACGGGACGACCGTTGCACACCGCATAGATGCCGTCGCCGACCCGCCGGAGCTTGCCGGCGGCGGCCTGCCGCTGAAGGGACCGGTCGCGTTGCGGGTCGCCTCGCGTGAGGATCAGATCACCGTGCGTCGTAGCCACTTAACGCCCCCGGGCGGCGGAAGCCCCGTCGCTTATATCGACATAATAACCTCTTGTGTCGTTTAAAACAACATAAGCTCGCAATTGCCCTAAGGCAGGCTGATATACCCGTCTACTACTCGATTCCCGGACAAGGCAACCATGTCTCCGAGCGGTTGGAAGTCGAAGACCCCCTCAGACCGGCATGCCGGTCAAGGAGCGCGGGTTCACCTCGGCCCGATATCCCTTCGAATGCCTGAGCAGGCGCCGCATCTCATCGAGCCAGCCGAGGTCCTCGGCGGACTGGTCGTAGAGGCAGATGGCCAGCCCGTGTTCGAGGACCGGCTCGATCTTGGCGTATGCCTCGGAGGAATGCATCGCGGCAACGGCCTTGTCCCGGGATGGCCAGCGCGCCATCAGCGCGAACTCGACGTACCGGATGTCCCGGTCGTGCAGGTAGAAGACGACGTTCTTGTGCCGGAAGCGGGGACGCTGGAAGACGGGTCGCGGCCTCAGATCGACGAGTGCCCGCGCGGCGTTGGTCGCAATCAGGCGCAGCAGAGGCTCCTCCGTCAGCCCCTCGATGTCGACGAAGGCGACGGCGCCCTCTCAGTCGTCCTGGCCGGGGAAGAGGGTGTATTGCAGGTCCGGCATGGACGGGACGGCATGCGGCGCCAGCGCCCGGGTCGGGAAGCTGAGGATCTTGCGTTCGGCCATCGTCAGGCTTCCGGGACCAAGGAGGCGGCACGCCTCTCGACGGAGGCCAAGTCACGCAGCCGGACGGCATGTTCGGGCAGGCCCCCGCCGGGAGGCACGAACGTGCCGTGCTCGTCCTTCAGATCACCTTTCTTGATGAAGAAATCCTCATGCATTCGCTCGCCGACGCCGGTGAATGGAACGATGACCATCTGGGCCTGGGTCGGCGCCTTTCCGTCCTTGGGCCGTTGCGGAAGTTCCGTAACGATGGTGTCGGAGTGAAGCTCGACCGCGAGGCTCTTCACGTAAGGCTCGACGTAATAGACCCGCTTCACCCCGGCGGTGACGAGGTGCCGGGCACAGTTATGGCAGGGATATACGGTGCAATAGAGCGTCCACTGACGACTGTTGCCGGCCCTTCGTGCGGGCGAGGCGCTCGGGTCGCCTGTCGCGGTGAAAAGCGTCGGGTTGACCGGTTACCGTGGCAAAGCAGCGTTGATGGCCTCGATGACCTTCTCACCGTTGTCGAGGGTCGTCACGACGCCAGGGCCGTTTCCGTCCAGGAAACTGGGATTGCGGATGAGCCAATCAGCCGGGCTGAAGTGGTCGAATTCCGGCGTGGATGCCGGGAGGATCCTGAACACCGTCTCCATGCGCTTCACCAGCCGGCCGGGGCCCGGTGCATCCTTGTCAAGCTTGGCTAGGGTCAGTGCGGAACGCCCCTTGAGCTCGAAGGCGCCGTTGACAATGCCGACATAGGTCTCGGGCTCGAATATGTCCTCGACGTCGCCCTCGGCGATGCCGAGCACGTCGGGATAATTCATGATGCGGCTCTCTGGTATGGCACCGGCGGCCTTGAGCTGCTCAAGCTTGCGCTTGTCGCCCTGGGCTCTGTCGGACATCACCGCCAGGTGTAGGTTCGCGCCCTTGAACAGGGAGACGAACGACTGGATCTTGTCGAGCCCACCGGCCGGACAGATCGTCCAGCGGGGGTCGAGCGCGGTCCGTCGCCGTCGCTTCAGCTGAGCCGACAGGGCCTTGAGGAACAGGATGTCGCCCGGTCCCTCGACCAGCAGGGTGTGCTTGCCGATGAACAGCGCCTGGGTGACGTCGTAGCCCAAGGCGGCCTGGAGGGGGAAGAGGGTGTCCGGGTCCGTGGCGAGCACGTCGCCCCTGACCTTGGTACCCTTCGTCGTCCAGAAGCCTGGACGCTTCTGCTCGACCTGGTCCTCGATGATCCGGGAGAGCGTCAGGTCGTCGGGCGGCACCATGAAGGGCGAATGCGTGGAGAAGACCACTTGGTGCTTCGGCAGGAGTCGGTCGGCGAAGTACCGCAGCAGATCGGCCTGGGCCTTGCCGTGGAGGGTCAGCCCCGGCTCGTCCAGCAGGAGTATCTGGTTGCCCCCACGCTTGCTTACCTGCGCGAACTTCACCAGGAACGAGAAGAACCAGATGAACCCGGCGCTACGCTCCGAGAACGGCACCGTCACCCTGTGAAGGGTGTTCCTGACACGGGCGCGGGCGATCGCGCCGGCGTTGAACGGGGCGGGGTCGCCCGCTTCCGCCTTCGTGACCCTGACCTCAAGCTCCAGGAACGCGTTCTACGTCCAGTATTCCTGCAATTGGTCGGTGATGGCGTTCGATGCGGATTCACACTTGGCGTTCAGCGACTCGTAGGTCGTCGACGCCTTGATCTCCTCCACCGAGGTCCCGGCGAATTCGAGGAAGTCGAGGAAAACCCTCTCGCCGACGTCCAAATGCGTGTTTCCATGCGGATGTCCGGGATGGTGGTACGGTGCGTCCCCGTTGCGTACGATGTCGTCGACCCGGATTTGCCCGGCCATGCGGTCGTAATACGAAAAGTACATGAACTGGGGCGTCACGGAGCGGATGTAGCTCCCAACGAAACCCACCGCGTTCTGGCCGGGGAACGACCTGATCGTTTCCAGGAGCGCGACTTGGTCCGGCGTCGGCTCCGCCAACGCCTCCAACGCCTTTCGGAGCATGTCCGTGGTTGTGGCTTCCGCAAGCGGTTCCCTGACGGTTTCGCCGAGGCCGTGGCTGGCCATCAGGTACTCGGCGATGGCCGGGTAGTTCAGCGGAACGTCGATGCGGAAGGTTTCGTCGTCGTAGCGGCGCGAGAGGGTGATCTGACGCGACCGGAGACAGTCGGGGCCCAACGCTTCGGCCAGCGTCGCCACATCCTCGGGCGATAGGGACCATTTGGACGTGATGACGATTGCCTCGCCCTCCTCCTTCGGATGCCGTGCGTCGTACTCGTTCAGGTGCCGCCTGGGGTAGTCCCGTTCCCTATCGAATACCGTTGGTGTCGCCGGGTGGGGATTCAGGCCGGCCAAGGCTTGAAGGAGGGCGGTCTTGCCAGCCTCGTTCTTGCCGACAAGACAGACCATGTCGCCGAGCGTGACCTCTTCCGAATCCTCGACGCTGCGAAAATTGGTGACCCTGAAACTGTCGAGCCTCATTCCATCCCTCGTAGTCGGTCCGCAGCTTCGCGGATGGCCAAGCAACTGCAATCGCAGATTGGTCTGCTAGACGATGCCGGATTTCGCTGCCCCTGGGTTTGGCGAGCCCGGCGCATAAGCGGTCCTGAAGTCCCGGTGGTTCGCCAACGCCAACGGCCTATAGGGACCTTTCCCATCACATTGGGTCACCTCGGCCAGATCGAATCTTTCCCTGACGCTCGGGTGGACCAGGGCATCCTCCGGGATCTCCCGGACCTTCACCGGCCATCCCAGCCATCCCATGCGACGGGACAGCCAGCGGGGAAGGATGCCGGCGATGGAGTCGTGCATGCCGGCGACCTCGCAGTGCTGCATGCCATCGGACGCCGGATGCAGGTGCAGCCGGCCGGTACCGGGCTCTCCGGACACCATCCCGTCGACCCGAAGCGGATCCGGGATCTTGGTGGCCTGCTCCACCATCCACTGCAAGGCGACGTCGGACAGCCGGCTCTCGGCTTCGGGGTAGCTGCCGCCGATGTCGGAGTGGTTGCCGGCGAACCACATCTGGATGAGCGGATCGGGCTCGCCCTGGACCTTTTTCCGCACCCCGTCCCGGCTGCCCCACCTGACCCGCGGGAAGTCGGCGCGGGTCTCGTCGATGGAGAGGGCATGCCGGGCATAGCCGACATGGCCGCTCAGCAGTTGGTCGTAGTTCCCGGAGCGCCATTGCGCGATGTGCCAGCGCGCCTTCCCGTTCACCGGTGAGTCGGTGATGGTCTTGACCGCTGTCGGCAGCCAACGCCAGAGGACGAACGCCGCAGTGAGCGAGAGGGTGGCCAGGAACGGGCGCCAGTAGCCGGTGCCGAACGCTAGGTCGGACAGGACGGCGGGCACGGCTGCAACCAGCACGGCCAGGATCGTCAGGCCGGCCGCGATGCCCCACCACTTGGGTCCGGTCGCGCCGAGCGAGGCGACGGTGTCGAACACGCCGATGAAGTGCGGTGCCACGTTCGAGGAAAGGTCGTCACCCGACCTGTACTTGCGCCGGAATCGCCTCGCCAACTCGAACCGGTCCTTCTCGTAGTCGCCGCCCCGGGGTGAACCCGCGCCGTACTCATAGACCTTGATCACCGCCTCATCCGCGATGTCCCGCGTCGCCTTGCGGAAGCGTGGAAGGTCTCCGCCCGGCACTTTCGTCGGGACGCCGCACAGGAACAGAACGTTGGCCACGCAACGGGCCGTGTAGGCCCCTCGGCTGAAGCCGATCAGGTAGATGCGGTCGCCGGGCTCGTAGTGGTTGATGGCGAACTCGTAGCAGTCGGCGATGTTCTTCGTGATGCCCAGGCCGGTCACCGAGGACAGCAGCTTCTGCAGTCGGCGGTAGGCACCGACGAAACCCGGGGCCGAGCCGTCCGTGCCGAGGCCGGCGTCGTAGAAGGCGACCTGCTCGCGCGGGTCGATGCCGCTGTCCGGCCCGACCCGGCAGACGCGGTAGAGCTTGTAGACGTTGCTGAGGCGCTGTTCCTCGCGGAGGCCACCTTCCTGGCCGGTGCCATCCGAGAAGACCACGATGTTCTTAGCCACGCCCCCCTCCTGCAGCCGGGATGGTCCTGGAATGGAGCCCATCTTGCGAGGCTGGATCGCGTCCGACGCCCAGTCAGACCGGTTAAGCCCAGCTTCGGGAGTCGCAACCGCCAGGTTCCTTGTTTGTTCCCAATCTGCGACCAGAGTGTACGCGCTGACGGAGGCCATGGCCTCCGAGCACGAAGCCCGGCGGGCGAAGTCGCGCCCTGCACGCGAACAACCTCACCCCTGACACCAAGGCGGCCGGAATGGCGGCCGGGACCTAACCCCCTACCGGCGGCCGGCCCCGCCGGTGCCCGGATTTGAACCTCGCTCACCGGACCGAACGGTTGGGGCGGATACATCCAAGGACTTTCGTCGGGGCGCCACTCGTTGAGCGCCAAATAGCTCATGGTCTGCCCGCGTGGATGTGCTATGCACCCCGCATCATGTCGGCCACCCGGTCCTTTTGGCGTTCGTTGCTCACGGTCTTCCAGATCGTGTCGCTTGCCGCCTTTTCGGTGGCGGGTGCGGGACACTCGCACGCGGGGGAGCTTCACGTCGGACACGACACGTCCGTCTCGGTCGGGTACCAAGTGACTGGAGGGCCAGGTCAGGTTGACGACATGGTGGGCCATGCCGACCGAAGCGCCGAAGAGTCGGTGGCTGGTCCTTGCGGCCTTTGCTGCCCAGCGTCGTTCGCGCGCTGGGACTGCTTGACCGTCGTGGTTGCCTGGAAGCCCGAGCGAACGTTGGCTGGCGTCCGCAAAGTCACGTTCGACAGCGTGGTTCCTGAGACGCTTCCTGAACCCCCTCGAACCTTCGCCTGAGGTCCGCGCTCCAACGCGCGCCCTGAGCGGCTGTCCGTGAACGACAGCCGCCAGCCTCCTTTACGCGAAGGCTCGATCATCCCATGCGTGTTCTCTACGCCTCCGCCCTGCGGACGGCTCTCCTGGCGTTTGGCCTCTGGGCCGGTGCGCCGACGCTCGCCGTCGCCCATGAGGGGCACGACCACGGCAACGAGGCGCAGGCTCCGGCGGCGGCTACAGCGCCGCGCAGTACGTCGAGCACCGACGCGCTCGAATTGGTCGCCATCGTCCGAAGCGGCCGCTTGGCCGTGTTCCTCGACCGTGTGGGCACCAACGAGCCTGTGACGGACGCCGTCGTCCGAGCCGAGACGCCGGACGGCTCCCTCACCGCCTCGCCCATGCCGGACGGCAGCTACGCGGTCGATGCACATTGGAGCCTGCACCCCGGCGAGCACGAGGTGCTCTTCACCGTGACCGCGGCAGGCTCAACCGACATGTTTCCGGTCACGTTGACGGTGCGGGAGGCACCGCCGCCGAAGTCTGAGGCGGGTGTCTCCGCGTGGGCATCCGGCCTCGCCGCGGCCCACGACTTTCAGCGCCACCTGAAGGAGGCCGACCCGCTGCCGCTGGCCATCGGCGGCACCGGCTTCCTTCTCGGCATCGCGGTCACGCTCCTGATGAAGGGGCGCCGTTACTTGCCGGCCACTGCCCTCGTCGCCCTCATCGTCGCCCTCGCGTTCGCGCCGCGCGCCTTCGCGGGCGAGGGGCACGGTCACGGGAGTGCCCCCGGATCGCAAACCACCCTCATGGCCGCCCCGGCGCCGGCGGGACAGGACTTGGCGCGACGTCAACCGGACGGGTCGATCTTCGTGCCCAAGCCCACCCAGAGGGTACTGGCCGTGCGCACGGTGGTGACATCCTCCGACATCATGCGCCGCACCGTCGAGCTGCCGGGGCGCATCGTGCCCGATCCGAGTGCCAGCGGGGTCGTGCAGTCCTCGGTCGGCGGCCGGCTCTCGCCGCCGGAATCCGGGATCTTCCCGCGGCTCGGCACGCGGGTGCGCAAGGGCGAGGTGCTGGCCTATGTCACGCCGCCGGTGCAGGCGGTCGACGCCTCCGACATGCGCCAACGCCAGGGCGAACTCGACCAGCAGATCGCAGTCACGGAGCGACGGGTCGAACGTTACCGCAAGCTCGCACCGGGCGGCGCCGTATCGCAGGTGCAACTGGAGGACGCCCAGGCCGAGCTGAAGGGTCTGCTCGACCGCCGCGCCGCCCTCGACACAATCCGCCAGCAGCCCGAAGCACTCAAGGCGCCGGTCGACGGCGTGATCGCCGAGGCGACCGCCGTGGCCGGGCAGATGGCGAGCCCCGGCGTGCAGGTGTTCCAGATCGTCGACCCGACCCGCCTCTGGATCGAGGCGCTGAGCTTCGACGCCCTCACCGGCGGCCAGCACGCCACCGCCCGCCTTGCCGACGGTCGCATGCTGCGCCTCGCCTACATGGGCGCAGGGCTCGCCGACCGCAGCCAAGCCGTGCCGATGCACTTCGCCGTCGAAGGCGCGCCGTCGGAACTGCGGACCGGGCAGTTCGTCACCGTGCTGGCCGCAACCGACGCACAGCAGAAGGGGTTGGCGCTTCCGCGCATGAGCGTGGTGCGTGGCGGCAACGGCCAAAGCATCGTCTACGAGCACACCGCGCCGGAGCGCTTCGAGCCCCGCGAGGTGCGGGTCGAGCCGCTCGATGCGGGGCAGGTGCTGGTCGTCTCCGGGCTCGCCGCGGGCAAGCGGATCGTGACCCAAGGCGCCGAACTCCTCAACCAGGTCCGCTGAGGAGGCCAACCCGTGTTCACGCTCCTCGTCACGCAATCCCTGCGCAACCGCCTCCTCGTACTGGCGCTTGCCGCGGTGCTCGTCATCTACGGTGCCTTCACCGCGACCAAGCTTCCGGTCGACGTATTCCCGGACCTCAATCGGCCGACGGTGACGATCATGACCGAGGCCGAGGGACTCGCCCCCCAGGAGGTCGAGCAGCTCGTCACGTTCCCGGTCGAGACGCAGATGAACGGCCTGCCGGGCGTGACCCGGGTGCGTTCCGTGTCCGGCGTCGGCCTCTCGGTGATCTACGTCGAGTTCGACTGGGGCACCGACATCTACCGCAACCGCCAGCAGGTCGCCGAGCGCCTCGCGATGGTGCGCCCGCAACTACCCCCAAACGTCAACCCGATGATGGGTCCGGTCTCCTCGATCATGGGCCAGATCGTGATGGTCGCCCTCAACGGCGGCACGGTCTCGCCGATGCAATTGCGGGAACTCGCCGACTTCACCATCCGACCACGCCTGCTCTCGATCCCCGGCGTCGCCCAGGTGATCCCGATGGGCGGCGAGGTGCGCCAGTTCCGCGTCGCGCCCCAGCCCACGGCCCTGCGGGCGCTCGGCGTCACCCATGGCCAACTGGAGACGGCGCTGGCTCAGTTCGGCACCAACACCGGCGGCGGCTTCACCGACCAGTACGCCCGCGAGTACCTGATCCGGAACCTCGGCCGGAGCATGAGCCTCGACGACCTGCGCAACATGGTCGTCGCCACCGTCAACGGCCGACCGATCTACCTGCGGCAGGTGGCCGAGGTCTCCTTCGCGGCCCGGGTGAAGCGGGGTGATGCCGGTTACATGGGCGCGCCCGCGGTCGTGGTCTCGGTCGAGAAGCAGCCGGCCGTCGACACGGTGCGGCTCACCCGCGAGGTCGAGACGGCCCTCGCGGAGATCACCGCCAGCCTGAACGCCTGCGGCCCCGACGCGGGCAAGGGCAGCTCGGATCGGACGGGTCCGTCCGTGGCCGAACCCGTCGGCGAGGCATGCGCCTTCAAGGGCGTGCGCGCCGACCAGCTCATCTTCCGGCAGGCGAACTTCATCGAGACCTCGATACGCAACGTCGAGACGGTGCTGATGGAGGCCGTCGTCGTCGTCGCGGTGGTGCTGTTCGCCTTCCTCTTGAACGTGCGCACCACCGCGATCTCGCTCACGGCGATCCCGGTCTCGATCCTGGCGACCGCGGTCGTGTTCCACCTCGCCGGGCTGTCGATCAATACGATGACCCTTGGCGGCCTCGCCATCGCCATCGGCGAACTCGTCGACGACGCGGTGGTCGACGTCGAAAACATTTTTCGGAGACTCGGCGAGAACCGTAAAGCGGGTAACCCCAAAAGCGTCTTCACAGTCGTGGTAGAGGCCTCGAACGAGGTGCGCTCCGGCATCGTCTACGCCACTATGGTGATCGTGCTGGTGTTCGTGCCGCTCTTCGCCCTGTCGGGCATCGAGGGCCGGCTCTTCGCCCCGCTGGGTCAGGCCTACATCGTCTCGATCCTGGCGAGCCTCCTCGTCTCCATCACCCTGACGCCGGTGCTGGCCTACTACCTGCTGCCGGGCCTCAAGCGACTGGAGGAGCATGACAGCCAATTCCTCAAGTGGCTTAAGCGCGGGAACGCCGCCCTGCTGCGCGGCCTGCTCGGGCATGGCCGGCCGGTCATGGCGGTCGCCGGTCTGGCGGTGGCGGCGGCCGGGCTCGCGGCGACCTTCCTGCCACGCACCTTCCTGCCGCCGTTCAACGAGGGCTCGTTCACGGTCAACATGACCTTCAACCCCGGCATCTCGCTGGCCGAGAGCAACCGGATCGGACTGGTGGCGGAACGGCTGCTCCTGGAGATGCAGGACGTGAAGTCCATCGGTCGCCGCACCGGCCGGGCCGAGCTCGACGAGCACGCGGAAGGCGTCCACTCCTCCGACCTTGAGATCGACCTGAAGCCGGGGTCGCGACCCAAGCCCGAACTCGTCACCGACATCCGCGGGCGCCTCGCGGTGCTGCCCGTCAGCGTCAACGTCGGCCAGCCGATCTCGCACCGGCTCGACCACATGCTCTCGGGCGTGCGCGCCGAGATCGCGCTCAAGATCTTCGGCGAGGATCTCGACACCCTGCGCGCGCTCGCCGAGGACACGAGGGCGCGGCTCTCGGACATCCCCGGCCTCGCCGACCTCCAGGTCGAGAAGCAGGTGCTCATCCCCCAGTTGGAAATTCGCGTCGACTATGCCCGCGCGGCCCTCTACGGCGTCCAACCCGCGGCCCTGGTCGAGCAGTTGAGCCGCCTGTCGAACGGGCAGGTGGTCTCGCGGGTGGTGGACGGCTACCGCCGCTTCGACGTGGTGATGCGCCTCTCCGACACGATGCGCACGACCCAGCGCCTCGGCGACCTCCTCATCGAGACCCCGTCCGGCTGGGTGCCGGCCCGCCAGATCGCCGACATCCGCGAGACCGACGGGCCGAACCAGATCCTGCGCGAGAACGCCCGGCGCCGCATCGTCGTGCAGGCCAACACCCAACCCGGCTCCGACATGGGAAAGATCGTCCAGGCCATCCAGGAGAAGGTCGCCGCGGCGAACTTGCCCAACGGGTACGCCACGAGCCTGGAGGGCTCTTTCCAGGCCCAGGCAGAGGCGAGCCGGACCATCGGCCTGCTGTCGCTGCTCTCCCTCGCCCTGGTCTTCGCGCTGCTCTACTCCCGTTACCGCTCGGTCGTCTTCACGCTGATCATCCTAGGCAGCATCCCGCTCGCCCTGATCGGCTCGGTGGCCGCCCTTTGGATAGCCGGGCAACCACTCTCGGTCGCCTCGATGATCGGCTTCATCACGCTGACCGGCATCGCCACCCGCAACGGCATCCTCAAGATCAGCCACTACCTGAACCTTGCCATCCACGAGGGCATGCCGTTCGGGCGCGACCTCGTCATCCGCGGCAGCTTGGAGCGGCTGGCGCCGGTCCTGATGACGGCGCTCTCGGCGGGCGTCGCCCTGGTGCCGCTGATGATCGGCGCCGACGCGCCGGGCAAGGAGATCCTGCACCCCGTGGCGGTGACGATCTTCGGCGGCCTGATCAGTGCGACGCTGCTCGACACCGTGCTGACCCCGGTGCTGTTCCTGACCTTCGGCCGCAAGCCCCTGGAGCGGCTGCGGGACGAGGCCCGTCACCGCCCCGAGGCTTCACCCGAGGCACCGAGAAGTTCGCCCGTCGAGGCGTTCTGAGACCTTCCCGACCCCCGAGAAAGGACATCGTCATGCGCTCCCCCTTCCGCCTCGCCGTCGTTGCCGTCGCCATCGCCCTCGCGTCGCCCTGCCTCGCCGCCGGCCCGAACGGCGGCCAGACGACGGTCGCCGATGGACATCCCGTCGAGTTCGTCGCGACCGAGACCGGCATCACCTTCTTCGTGACCGGTGAGGACGGCAAGCCGGTCGAGACCGCCGGCCTCTCGGCCAAGGCATTCGTGCAGGTCGGAGGCAAGACGGAGACGCTGACCCTGAAGCCGGGGGCGCCGAACAAGCTCATGGCCGACCTTAAGGCCCCGCTGGCGGCGGGAGCGAAGGTCGTGCTGTCCGCGAAGATGCACGGGCACAACATCCAGGCGCGGTTCGAGAAGCAGTAGGGCCGTCGGTGGGGCGGCCCGTGCGGTTCCTTCCGCGCAGGCCGCCTCGGCCCGGCTACCTCCGGGTCAGGACAAATGGCCCAGGAGCACCAGGAAGCCCAGGAGCAGGAAGCACACCGCCAGCACCTTGACGAGGTCGCGTCCCGCCCGCCTTCTGACGTGCGGACGGGCACGACGCCTGCCGCGCGGCTTGGACTCCCATCTCTCGATTTCCCGGGCCAGCTTCTTGCCTACCATGGCCGCGCCGCCTCAGACGGGAAGGTGCGGGAACTCCGCGGAGAGTGCCTCGTCCTCGACCTGGACGGTGACGTGCTCGATGCCGTGCCGCTCCTTCATTAGGCCCCGCACGGCACGGATCACCGCCGGCCCGCCGGCGACGTCGTCGACCACCACGTGCCCGCTCATCGCGTCGAAGCCCGACGTCAACGTCCAGGCATGCAGGTCGTAGGCGCGGCGCACCCCCGGCATCGCCTCGATCTCGGTCTTCAGGGCGGCGAGGTCCACGCCGGGAGGCGTGCCCTCCAACAGGATGTGAAGGGCTTCGCTCAGCAGTCGCCAGGTCCGGGGTACGATGAACAGGCCTATGCCGGCGCCGATGAGAGGATCGACCCAGGTCCAGCCCGTGCCCATCACCACGAGGGCCGCGAGGATGACGCCGACCGAGCCCAGCATGTCCGAAAAGACTTCGAAGTAGGCGCCCTTCACGTTGAGGCTCTCGGACGAGCCGCCCGACAGCAGCTTCATGCTGGCGAGGTTCACGCCCAGCCCAACCAGCGCCACCAGCATCATCGGCCAGCCGAGGATCTCGGTCGGCTCCACGAAGCGCCGATAGGCCTCGTAGAGGATGTAGGCGGTGACCCCGAGCAGCACGACGGCGTTGGCGAGCGCCGCGAGGATCTCGAAGCGCATATACCCGAAGCTCTTGCCCGCCGTCGGCGCCTTGGCCGCGTAGTGAATGGCGAGCAACGCCAGGGCGAGGCCGCCGGCGTCCGTGACCATGTGCGCGGCATCCGCCAGGAGCGCGAGGCTGCCGGTGAGCAGGCCGCCGACGACCTCGGCGAACATGTAGGTCAAGGTCAGCCCGAGCGCCCAGGCGAGGCGTCCCTTGTTGCGGGCCGCAGCCGAGCCCGAGGGAATGCCGCCGCCGTGCGAATGCCCATGGCCGCCGCCGTGTGCGTGTCCGTGTCCCATATGCCGATCCCAGGTTTGCGATGATGTGTCCGACCGCGGGTTTCAGGGCGCGATTCCGCCGATCAGGTCGGCCACGTGTGCGCCAGCCGGATGCCCGGCCTCGACGTGGTGCGTCCCGGAACAGGCCTGGTATCCGGGGCCGAACGTCGTCATGACGAGTTCGCGCCGTCCGTCCGCGGTTTCGCGGCTGGCCAGCAGCGCCTGCCCACCGGGCCAGAGTTCCGCATCCGCCGTCGGTCCCGGCTCGGGTTCGCCGTAACGGCGAACGCCTTCGTCGTGGATGGCCCGACGCGCTTTCGCGAGGTCGTCGCCGGAGAGTGGCACGCCGACCCAGACCACCTGCTGCAGCCCCTCGGTCCGGCAGATCACCAGGATGACCTCGGCCGTCCCGGGTCCCGTGGCCGGCCGCCAACCCTGCGGGTAGTACAGGGCCGTCAAGTTCGCCTCGCGGTCGACCTTCAGCGGACGGGGCACTTCGGAGAGCGGTCCCCACGCAAGGCCGAACGGCGCCTCGCCCGCATCGGCGGCGAGGGCCGGGACGACCGCGAATGCGGCCGCGTGAAGGACGCGCAGGTGCCACCTCATCGCTCGGTCTCCCGTCGGACCCGGTTCCTAGGACGCGGGTCCACGCAGTCGGTGGTAGAGGGCACGAACCGCGTCCGAGTAATCGGTGGCCGGATTGGCCGCGCAGAACGTGCGTAGGAAGTCCGCCTGGGCGGCCAAGGGCATGGAGGGCGGCGCGAGGTCCAAGCCCTCGTCGACCCCGTCCGGCGCCCGGATCAGCGCGCCGCTCATGAACCCCTGCGCCCAGGCGAAGTAGTCGCGCTCCATGGCTGGCTGCGCCGCGGCATCCGCGCCGAACCGGGCACAGGAGGCGGCACCGATGCCGACGATCTTGGTCGGCTCGGCCTGAACGGCCATGGTCAAGCCGAACCACACGAGCATGCCCGACCGGACCCTTCCCATCGGGGCTACTCCGCCGCCTTGAGTTGGCGAGGAACCGACGGCGCCGGGCGCTCAGCCGCTGCCGTGGTCTCGACCCTGCCGAAGCGCGCGTACAGGGCCGGCAGGACGACCAAGGTCAGCAAGGTGGCGCTGATCAGGCCACCGATGACCACGGTCGCGAGCGGCCGCTGGATCTCGGCGCCGGTTTCCGTGGCGATGGCCATCGGCACGAAGCCGAGCGAGGCGACGAGCGCCGTCATCGCCACCGGCCGCAGCCGGATCATGGCGCCTTCGAGGATGGCCTCGCGCTTGGGCCGTCCCTCGGCGACGAGTTGCTTGATGAAGGTCAGCATCACGAGGCCGTTCAGCACCGCCACGCCCGAGAGCGCGATGAACCCGACCGCCGCCGGCACCGAGATGGGCATGCCCCGCAGCCACAGCGCCGCGATGCCGCCGGTCAGGGCCAGGGGCACCGCGCTGAACACCAGCAGGGCGTCCCGGGGCGAGCCCAGCGCCGAGTAGAGCAGCAGGAAGATGAGGAAGAAGCAGACCGGCACCACGATCATGAGACGTTGCTTGGCGGAGGCGAGGTTCTCGAACTGGCCACCCCAGGTGACGTAGTAACCGGACGGAAGCTGGACCTGTGCGGCGACCTTTCCTTGCGCCTCCGCCACCAGCGAGCCGATGTCGCGGCCGCGCACGTTGGCCGTCACCACGACCCGACGCTTGCCGTTCTCGCGCGAGATCTGGTTCGGCCCCTCGGTCACCGAGAACGACGCCACCTGCTTGAGCAGGACCGAACTCGCCCGTCCGTTCAGCCCCGGAGGAAGCGGCACCGGGATGTTCTCCAATGCCTCGCGGTCCTCGCGCACCTTGTCGTTCAGGCGCACGACGATGGGGAAGCGCCGGTCGCCCTCGAACACCACGCCCGCATCCTTGCCGCCGATGGCCGCGCCGATGACCTCCTGGATGGCGCCGACGCTGAGCCCGTAGCGGGCGGCCTCGGCCTTGTTGATCTTGATTTCCAGGAACGGCAGGCCGGCGGTCTGCTCGACCTTGACGTCCTCGGCCCCGGTGATGCCGCGCAGCACCTGGGCGACCTGATTGGCCGCCTTGAGCATCGGCTCGAACTCCTCGCCGAACACCTTCACGGCGAGGTCGCCGCGGGTGCCGGCCAAGAGCTCGTTGAAACGCAGCTGGATCGGCTGGGAGAACTCGTAGACGTTGCCGGCGAGTTCGCCGACCGCCTTCTCGATCTGCTCCTGCAGGTCCGCCTTGGACAGGCTCGGGTCGGGCCATTCCTCCTGAGGCTTCAGGATGACGAAAGTGTCCGACGAGTTCGGCGGCATCGGGTCCGATGCGACCTCCGCCGTGCCGGTTTTCGAGAAGACGTAGGCAACCTGCGGGAATTTTGACACGGCCTGCTCGACCTTCAGCTGCATCGCTTGGGACTGGGTCAGCGAGGTCGAGGGGATGCGTGTGGCGTTGAGCGCGATGCTTTTCTCGTCGAGCTGCGGGATGAACTCGGTGCCCAGGCGTGTGGAGAGGATTCCCGCACCGACGAGGAGCAGGAGCGCTCCGACGACGAAGGCGACGGGCGCGCGGACCGCAGCGGCCAGCACCGGGCGGTAGGCTGCCTTGAACGCACGGATGATGAAGTTGTCTTCCTCGGTGACCTTGCCGGTGATGACGATGGAAATCAGGGCGGGCACGAAAGTCAGCGAGAGGACGAAGGCGGCCACGAGCGCGATGATGACTGTCAGCGCCATCGGCTCGAACATCTTGCCCTCCACCCCGGTGAAGGTCAGGAGCGGGACGTAGACCAGGATGATGATGGCCTGCCCGTAGAGGGAGGGCTTGATCATCTCCTCGGCCGAGGCCCGCACCGTCTGCAGGCGCTCCTCGGTGTCGAGGCTCCGCCCGAGTTCGTGCTGCTTCTCGGCGAGGTGCCGCAGGGCGTTCTCGGTGATGATGACCGCCCCGTCGACGATCAGGCCGAAGTCGAGCGCGCCGAGGCTCATCAGGTTGGCCGAGATCTTCGCCTCGACCATCCCGGTCATGGTCATCAGCATGGCGACCGGGATGACGAGCGCCGTGATGATGGCCGCGCGGATGTTGCCGAGCAGCAGGAACAGGATGACGATGACGAGGGCGGCGCCCTCGGACAGGTTCTTGGCCACGGTCTTGATGGTGGCTTCGACGAGGCGGGTACGGTCGAGGACGGTCTGCACCTCGACCCCCGGCGGCAGCGACTTGCGGATCTGCTCCATGCGTGCGTCGACCGCGGCGGCGACCTTACGGCTGTTGTCTCCGATCAACATCAGGGCCGTGCCGATCACGACCTCCTGGCCGTTCTCGCTGCCGGAGCCGGTGCGCAAGTCCTTTCCGATGCGGACCTCGGCGATGTCCCGGATGCGCACCGGGACGCCGGCACGGGTGGCGACGACCACGTCGCCGATCTCGTCCATGCTCTCCAGGCGCCCGGCGGCGCGAACGACGTAGCCCTCGCCGTTGTCCTCCAGGTAGCGGGCGCCCTGGTTGGCGTTGTTCGTCTCCAGGGCGCGGGCGACGTCACCGAAGGACAGGTCGCGGGCGGCGAGCTTCGTTGGGTCCGGCTGGACGTGGTACTGCTTCTCGAAGCCGCCGATGCCGTCGATGCCGGCGACCCCCGGGACCGTCTTGATCTGTGGGCGGATGATCCAGTCCTGGACCGTGCGCAGGTAGGCGGTCTGCTCCAGTTCCGTCCTGAGGCTCTGACCTTCCGGCGTCAGGTAGCTGCCGTCCGGCTGCCAACCGGGCTTACCCGCGGCCGAGACCTGGCGCTCGCCCGGCTTGGCGTAGTGGATCGACCACATGTAGATCTCGCCCAGGCCGGTCGAGATCGGGCCCATGGCGGGCTCGGCGCCGGGCGGCAGGTCCTGCTTCACCTGCGAGAGGCGTTCGGCGACCTGCTGGCGCGCGAAGTAGATGTCGAGCTTCTCCGCGAAGACGGCGGTGACCTGCGAGAAGCCGTTGCGCGAGAGCGAGCGGGTGTATTCCAGCCCCTTGATGCCCGCGAGCGCGGTCTCGACCGGGTAGGTGACCTGCTTCTCGATGTCGACGGGCGAGAGCGAGGGCGCGGTCGTGTTGATCTGGACCTGGTTGTTGGTGATGTCCGGGACGGCGTCGATGGGCAGCTTGGTCACGGCATAGCCACCGAATCCGGCCGCCAGCAGCGACAGCAGCAGCACGAGCCAGCGCTGGTGGACGGAGAAGTCGAGGATCTTCGAAATCATGGCCCGTCCCCTCAATGCGCGTGGTCGGCTTCGCTCTTTCCGAGCTCGGCCTTGAGGAGGAAGGTGTTGCCGACGGCGATGGCCTCGCCGGGCTTGAGACCCGAGGCGACCTCGTAGGCGTCGTCGTCGGAGCGCCCGAGTTCGACCTCGCGCTTCTCGAAGCCCTCGTCTGTGCGGACGAAGACGACGCGCTTGCCCTCGACGGTCTGGAGGGCCGCCTTGGGCACGCTCACCGGAACGGCATCCCGCGAGATCTCGACCTCGGCGGTGACGTAGGTGCCCGGACGCCAGGCCATGTCCTTGTTCGGCAGGGCGACGATGACCTTGGCGGCACGCGTGTCGGCGGTGAGGAAAGGACTGACGAAGACGACCTTGCCCTTCTCGTGCTGCACGCCGCCCTCCTGGCCCGGCGCGACCGTGACGGACGCGCCTTCCTTGACCTTGGCGAGTTCCGAGGTCGGAACGGCAAGTTCGATCCACACCGTTGAGAGGTCGGCGACGGTGTAGAGGTCGGAAGGGTCGCCTTCCTTGCCCACCGCGGTGCCGACGTCGACCTTTCGCTCGACGATGCGCCCCGACATCGGCGAGCGCAGTTCGTACTGGCGCAGGCTCGACAGGTTCGGGGTGGTCTCGTCGCGCTTGGCCAGCTTGGCCACCGCCGTCGCGTCGAGCCCCAGCGCCGACAGCTTCTGCCGCGCCAGATCCTGGCGCAGCGTCGCCTCGGAATAGACCGCCTTGGCATTCAAGAAGGCGCTCTCGGCCGAGATCCGCTTGTCCCAGAGCGCCTGCTGCCGTTCGAAATTGGTCTTCTCCAGGTCGGCCTTCACCGAGGCGGTGAGGTACTCGCTCTTGGAGTCCGCGACCTCGCGGCTATCCAGGACGGCAACGACCTCGTCCTTCTTGACGGCGTCGCCCAGGCGCTTGCGCATCTCGGCGACGGTGCCGACGACCCGGGCAGGGACCCGCGCGATCCGGTCGGTGTCGGGCGTGATCGTACCGGGCACCAGGATATGGCGAGACAGCATGGCGCCCTCGGCTTTGGCCACCTTGATGTCCTGGTTCTCGATCTGCTCGGCGGTCATTTTGACATGACCTTCCTCGCCTTCGGCCTCGGAGTGGTCATGCTCGCCTTGGGTCTGCTCGGCCCCGGGCTTACTGGCCGGCTTGCCGTGACCGTGACCGTGTCCGTCGCCCGCGGCGTGGCCCGCCTCGCCGGGGGAAGCCTCGGCGGAATTCGCGGCGGTGGGGCCGCTGGCGAGGTTGAAGACGGTCGGCGGCAGGCCAGCCGATATCAACAGCCCCTGGACGAAGCCGGAGACGGCGGGAACCGCAGCGCCCACGAGGACGCCGACGGCCAGGATGAGGGCGGTCAGGATGATGCGCATGATGCCTGCTCGGGCGTGCCGGAAGCCGATGACGGACATGCCGGACAATCGCGGTCGGTGACGTGAGGAGACGGCTCGGGTCGGTCGGACCCGGGTTCGTGACGCGCCGCCTTCGCGGCGTCACCTCAGGCGCGCGGCGGCCTTGGCAGGCGGTCGGGAGAGACCGAGGGCATCCTCTCGGACAATCTGGCGTAGGAGGGGCGCGTTCCGTCGGGGAGCGGGGCATCGCCGGCGACGGTCGTGCTCAAGGCGACGTGGCAACCGCAATGGACGTGGTCGGCTGACCCGGGGTCGGAGGCATGATCCAGGCCAGACACCGTATGCGGGACGAGCGAGAGTTCGCTCCTGTCATGGCCTTGACGGCCCTGGTGAGAGACAAGGTCGTCCATGAGACCGGCGCCGGGCATCGCGATGGCCAGCGCCAGGACGAGCGCGAGGGCGGCGGTTGCCCACCACCCCGTCATCGCTCCGAAGCTCATATGGCGCCGCGCCGAAGTCATCACCGTCCTTATCTGCGATTCCGAGGCTGTGTCGCAAGCTGCGGTCGCCCGTTGTGGTGAAGGCTTCCCTGGTCGGAGGATACTGAATGGTCGCTTCACGCCCCGTTCAAAGCCGTCGGCAGAGCCTTGTGCGACCAGCAAGGAATTTTCGTCCATGAAACGTCGCTTGATCACCCTGACGACCGCTGCCCTCGCATCGGTCCCCATGACCGCGTCGGCCCAACATTACGGCTACGGACCACCTCCCCACCATCATGAGGAGGTGCGCCGCCACCATCACGGCGACCACGACCACGTGGAGGTTCGTCGCCATCATCACGACGACCGGGACGAGAACCGCCACGGCTTTGAGCGCCACGATCACCGCGAGTTCGACGACTGAACGTTTCGGTCGACCGAACCAAGGCGGACGCCCGCCCCGACTTGCGTCGAGGCGGGCGTTTCCACGATGCGTGAGGGGGCTGTATCGCACCGTGAAAAGTCGTCCGGGCAAGGGGACGCCGCGAGCGCGTAGCCGAGGCCCGTTGCCAGGAGCGCGAAGACGACGAGCAGGGGCAGCAATCGCATCGCGCGTCTCCCGCTCATCGTGTCACCTCGTGGGAAGCTTACTTCTTGCCGGGCTTATCCTGGCTGTGCCCGTGCGCGTGGCCGTCGCCTTCGCGGTGCGCGGGCTTGCCGTCCGGGCCTTTCTCCTGCGCCTCCCGCACCCGCGGATCGTCACGGTGGGCGGGTCCGCCGGAGACGTCGCCCGAGTTCGGGACGCTGCGCTCCGGATTGGAGGCGTTGCCGTGCCCGTCGACCGCGAGGGCGGGCGTGGCCGCTCCGGCCAGCATCGCGGCGGTGAGAACGGCGGCAAGCGTACGCTTCATCGATCTGTATCCCTTCCATCGGCCACATCGGCCGCTTGAGGAGTGGAGATAGCCGACCCGTTTGACTGCCGTTCGCCGCGTTCGTGACGAAGTGTGTCAGGCGCGCGTGCCGACACACTTCGTCAAGGTCGAGCAAAGCCTCGGCCATGGGGTCGACGTATCCCTACCGGCTCCCCGCAGGACCGGACGCCGGGTCGAACGCGACCCCGGCGAGATCCGACGCGGCAGCGACAGGTGGCCAAGTGGACAGATCTTTCCCGTCGAGACCCGAGACCCGCGTGCCCCTGGCCGTCGCGCTGGCATTCCTGGCGGGTTCGGCCGACTCGATAGGCTTCCTGGAACACTCTCAACTGTTCATGTCGTTCATGAGTGGGAACACGACCCGGTTCGGCGTCGCGGCCAGTTCCTTCGATTGGTCGGGCGTCACCAGGTTCGGCAGCACCATCGCGCTGTTCTGCTTCGGTGCGTTCGCCGGCACCCTTGTTGCGGCTTGGGCTGGGCGGTGGCGTCTTTCGGTCCTGCTCGGCGCGCAGGCCGTCCTGCTGTCCATCGGCAACCTCCTGCCGGAAGCTTCCGATGCGTTTCCTCTTCATGCCTATCCCGTCGTCCTTGCCCTCGGCATGCTGAATGCGACGCTGCAGGATGAGGCCGGGCGGAGCCTCGCCCTGACCTACGTCACCGGAACCGTCGTACGTTTCGGGACCGGTTTGGCGAACATGGTCCTGCACAAGCCCGCGCCGTCGTTCTGGCTCCAGGCACCGCTTTGGGCGGGCCTGACGCTTGGCGCGGTCGCCGGCGGCTTCATCCAGAAGGCCCTTGGTCCCGATGCCTTCCTCGTTCCGGCGGCCCTGTCCGCGTCGCTGGCTGTCGCAGGCATCATCCTCACGGTGGCACTGCCTGGGAGCGGCTATGTCTCGAACGAGCGGTCGGCGCAGCCGGACGCGCACCCCGACGCACCGGCGACCGCCCGGTAGGCCGCGTCTCAATCGCGTCCCTTCGCCCTCGGCAGGCGGATCTCGGCCCGCAGGCTGCCCTCTGGCCGGTTCGACAGGACGAGCGTGCCGCCGTCCGCCTCGACCGCGCGCCGGGCGATGGTCAGTCCGAGCCCCGTCCCGCCCGTGTTGCGGTTACGCGACCCCTCCAGCCTGGTGAAGGGCTGGAAGGCCCGGGCGACGTCCTCCGGCGCGATGCCGGGGCCGTCGTCGTCGATGCGCACCACCAGGGTCGCCTCTTCGATCTCGATGCCGACCCGGACCCGGATCCCGTAGCGCACACCGTTGTCGACAAGGTTCTCGACCGCGCGGCGGAAGGCAACGGGACGTACCGACGCCAGCGCCCGGCCGGGGCCGTCGTAGCCCACCTCGCGGCCCACGTCCGCGGAGGCGTCGGCGACGCTCATCAGCACGCTCGCCACGTTGACGACCTGCCGTGCTTCCGGGTCGGCTTCGCCACGCAGGTACGACAGCGTCGCGTCGATCATGGCCTGCATGTCGTCGAGGTCGGCAGCCATGGCACGGCGGTCCGCAAGGTCATCGACCTTGTCCAGGCGAAGACGGAGCCGGGCGATCGGCGTGCGCAGATCGTGCGAGACCGCCGCCAAAGCCTGCGTCCGTTCCGCGACGAGGCGGTGGATGCGCCCTTGCATCGCGTTCAGCGCCCGACCGATCCCGCGCGTCTCGTCCGGTCCGACCTCAGGCACGGACACGACCGTACCGTGCCCGATCCGGACGGTGGCGTGCGTAAGTTCCCTGAGCGGGCCGGCGATCCGGTGCACCAGCACGACGGCGGCGACGCCGACCAGGATCGCCATCGCGGTGGCGAGGTACGCCCAGGGTGCAAGGTGGACCAGGTGAGGCGAATGGGCGGACCGGAAGGTCAGGAAACTGCCGTCCGGCAGCGGGAAGGCGCCGCGCAGGTCCTGTTGGTGCAGCGGCTCGTCCGGCGCCGCCAGGGCGAGCGCCAGACCTGGGCCGAGCACGGGCTCGATCTCCAGGACGCGTTCGCGCAGATCGCGCAAGGCGGGGTCTGTCTTGCCCGTCTCGGCGGATTCCCCCCGCTCCCAGCCTATCTCGAAATGACCCGACGAGAGGGCTTTTGCCTCGATGCCGCGCTCCCCCGGCGGTCGCCGCAGTACCGCTTCCCGCGCCAAGACGAGCTGTCGCGCCACTTCGTTCGCGAACGCCTCGTCGGCCGCGGCCGACGCCGACTGACGGTACAGCAACAACGCGCCCCCGTGGACCACGAGTACCGCCAGCAACAGCACGGCGACGGTGCGCCCCTCCAGGCTGCGGGCAAGATCGACCAGTTGTTTCACGCCCGCTCGACCTTGGCGGCCATCATGTAGCCGGAGCCGCGAACCGTCTTGATCACGGGGAGCGTGCCCTCGGGCGGTTCGAGCTTGCGCCTCAGGCGGCTGACCAGGGTGTCCACGCTACGGTCGGACGGGGCGGCGAGCCGTCCGCGGCTCATCTCCAGGATCTGCTCGCGGCCGAGCACGCGCCCGGGATGCTCTAGGAACACCATGAGTAGGTCGTGCTCGGCCCCCGAGAGGTCTACGGCAGCCCCCCCGGGATCGGTCAGCTGCCGGCTGCGCAAATCGAGCCGCCAGCCGGCGAAGGTCAGAACCTGTGCCCTCTCCGCCGCGGTGGCGGCCGGCGCGATGGTGGTCCGACGCAGCACCGCGCGGATGCGGGCAAGGAGTTCCGGCCGGCCGAACGGCTTGGCGACGTAGTCGTCGGCTCCGAGTTCGAGTCCGAGTACCCGGTCCGCCTCCTCGTTGCGGGCGGAGAGCATGATGACCGGCACGGTGCCCTTGCTGCGCAGCGCCCGCAGCAGATCGAAGCCGGAGGCGCCGGGCAGCATCACGTCGAGCAAGACGAGATCGACCGACTTCCCGGGCAGAAGCGACCACATCTCGGCGCCGCTGCGGCAACCGGTGACGCGGTAGCCGCTCTCCCTCAGGAGTCGCGTGACCAACACCCGCATGCCGTCGTCGTCTTCGATCAGGAGGATGTGCTCCTGTGCGCAGCCCGCTCCCGGCCTGTCATCGCGTTCCATCAGCCACCGTTTCATCCATCGCCGCGGGGTCCATTGCGAACAAAGTCTCCGTCAGATTCAGATAACGCATCAGGGGACTCTCATCGAGTGGGCCACGAACGTCAATGAAGTCACTTGTATAAATTTTGCATATTTTATATTGTCGATACGACTGCTCGACCAAAAATACGACCAATTTGATTTGATAGTATGCTCTATACATAATTAAATGTAATTTACGAGGATATCAAAATTTTGAAGTCAGAAGCGGTCGATGCCGGGTGAGTACAAATCGGCCTATGGATCCGGCTGTCGCGGAGGTGCGAATGGAGCGATCCGATGCTCGTTCGCCCGATTTCCCGGAAAAGAGCTGAACGGTGGTTCGAAGACATCGCCGAATACTCCTGAATTCGGACGGGCCGGCGCTCGGATTACTCTAACACCATGAGGCGTGAATTAACCTTTTTTTAACTCTAACTCATTAGATTTGATTAACAAATTTGTGCACGCCGGGACAGGATGCCGGCAAGAGGGAGGCTGGCGGCGATGAAGGACGACATTTCCGGGCCAAGCTTGGCGTCTGCCGCCCTACGCATACATCAGGGTCGCATGCGCGTGTCGGTCGAGAATATTGCCAACGCGCGTTCCACGGCGTCCGCCCCAGACGGCGAACCCTATAGGCGCAAGATTGCAGTGTTCGAGCCGATCACGGGCAACACCGAAGAGGCACCGGCCATCCGTATCGTACGCGACAAGACCGAATTCCCGACGGTTCATAGTCCTGGACACCCCGCCGCCGATGCTGGCGGCAACCTCAAGCTTCCCAATGTCCGCCCTACGGTCGAGATGTCCGAACTTCGCTCTGCGATGCGAGCGTACGAGGCCAATCTGCGCACTATCGCGACCTTTGACGACCTGAAAGGAAAGACGCTCGCGCTACTGAAGAGCTGATGTCATCGACCCGAAAGCCTTTCGTGATGACGCATCAAACGCGGCCGGCACGTGCGCCATCAACCGACAAGCTCATCGAGCAAGAGCAATAGCAGGAAGCCTGCGAAGAACATCGCGGTCACCCATGGACGGTCCTCCGTTTCGTGTGCCTCGACCAAAAGTTCCTCCGTCACGAGGTAGAGGAGCGCAATCAGGCCGAAGGCGAGAAAGCCGCCGCGGATGGCCGCGGGCAGCGTGGCGACCGGGCCGCCGAGCAGCGCACCGAGCGGCAGCAGGACGACGAGGGCGGCGGTCAAGCCGACCACCCTGGCTTTCGAGGTTCCGCCCTCGCCGAGTTCGTTCGCGACGGTCAGGCCGAGGAACAGCACCTCGATGGTCAGGGCGACCGTAAGCAGGAAACCGGCCTTGGCGCCCGCTGCGAAGGCGATGCCGAGGACGAGCCCGTCCACCAAGATATCAATTCCGGTGACGGTCAGTAGACCGACTGGTCCTTTCACCCGACGCTCCAGAGTGCGGACCGCGAGCATGGCGGCAACACCGACGCCGCCGCCGACCAGGGTGGCCCAAGGCGATCCGGCATGCTTGAGGTCAGGCAGGATCTCGCCCGCCGCCGCGGCGAATACGACGCCTGCGGCGAAGTGCTGGATGGCGCTGACCAAGACGGGTCCCGGCCGCATGTTGACGGCGACCGCGGCGCCGAGGACGGCGGCGGCTGCCGGGATGAGGGTATAGAGCCAGGCTTGCATCGCAGGTTCAGACCACGCCGTCCGGGGCCAGGGCGCAGGCGGTCGTCTCGCTCGTCTCGACCTGCAACGTGACGTGGACGATCCCGAAGCGGCCCCTCAATTCGCGTGCGGCTCGTATAAGGAAAGCGTCGTCCGTGCCGTCCGGCCTTACGAGATGGCTCGTCAGGGCGACCTCGGTCGTGCTCATCGGCCAGACGTGATAGTCGTGGACGGCCGTGACGTCCTCCAAGCCCCGCAGATGCGCGCGCACGGCGTCAGGGTCGATGCCGGGGGGCACGGCGGCGAGCGACATCCGCACGCTGTCGCGCAGGAGTCCCCAAGTGCTCCATACGACCGCCGCGGCGATGAGTAGGCTGGTCACCGGATCGAGCCAACGCCAACCCGTCAGGGCGATAAGCAGGCCGGCGACGACGACGCCCGCCGAGACGGCGGCATCGGCGGCCATGTGCAGAAAGGCCCCCTTCACGTTGAGGTCGCCTTCGCGCCCCGATGCGAACAGCCAAGCGCTGATGCCGTTGATCAGGATGCCGATGCCCGCGACCACCATCACGGTGGTCCCGGCCACCGGTGCGGGCTCACCGAAGCGCCGGACGGCCTCCCAGGCGATGGCGCCCATGGCGACGAGGAGGATGACCGCGTTGAACAAGGCGGCCAGGATCGAGGAGCTCTTCATGCCGTAGGTGTAGCGCGGCTTAGGCGCCCGTTTCCCGAGAATGGCCGCGGCCCAGGCGACGGCGAGCCCGAGTACGTCCGAGAGGTTGTGGCCTGCGTCGGCGACGAGGGCGAGGGAATTGCTCAAGAACCCGTAGACCGCCTCGACGATCACGAAGGCGACGTTCAGACCGATGCCGACGGCGAAGGCCCTTCCGAAACCGAAGGATGCCTGAGCATTGCCGGAATGGCCGTGTTCGTGTCCACCTCCGTCACGGAGGGCACGGACGGAGCGATCTGCGTGTCCGGTCATTGGGAAATCCGCTCGGCTTCATGCCCTCGGCGGGGCGTCCGACATATGCGGCACGCCTAATTCCTCTAGCGACTGGAGGAGCAAGGGGTTTCGAACGTGGTGAGCGCATAAAATCCAATTCCGCGTGGCCGTAGGCATCAGTGAACCTCGTGCAGGCATTCACCGTGATCGGCCAGCACCTCGACGATGCGGCATTCCCGGACACTGCCCCGCGAGCATTGATCCAGCATCGCCTGGACCTCCACCCTCAACCCGGTGAGCCGCGCAATCCGGTCGTCGATGTCAGCGAGATGCCGGCGGGCGATTGCGTCTACCTCCCCGCACGGGCGTTCCGGCTGCTCGGCGAGATCGAGCAGCGCGCGGATGTCCTCGATCTCAAATCCGAGTTCACGCGCGTGCCGAATGAACCGAAGCCTGCGGACGTCGGCCGCGCCGTAGGTCCGCCGGTTGCCTTCCGTTCGGGACGCGCGCGGCAGGAGTCCGCGCTCCTCGTAGAATCGGATGGTCGGCACCTTCACGGCTGCCTGCCGCGACAATTCCCCGATTGCGATGGGCTTCAAGATATTTGCTCCTCTAGTCGCTAGAGGAAGTAGGGTCGCCTTAACCACAAGGAAGGCACCCGCCGTGACCGAAGCAGCGACCCTGGACAGGACCGACGTCCCGACGACCCGCCTGCGGGTGACCGGCATGGACTGCGCGTCCTGCGCGGCGAAGGTCGAGGCCGCCGTGCGCCGCCTGCCCGACATCGCGCAGGTGCAGGTCTCGGTGGCCGCCGAGACGCTCGCGGTGCGTCACGGACCCGGGACCGATGCGAGAATGATCGCTGACACCGTCCGCGGCCTCGGCTACGGGGCCGAGGACCCGGACGCCGTGGCGTTGGGGGATACCGCTGAGACACCTTGGTGGAGGGCGCCGAAAGCCCTGCTGGCGGCTTCCTGCGGCGCGGCCCTGGTGACAGCCTACGCGCTCGGGCACGTCGCGCCGATTACCGAGCGCTGGGCTTTCCTCGCGGCCATGGCGGTTGGGCTGGTGCCGGTTGCCCGACGAGCTATCTTGGCCGCCCGGCATGGGACGCCTTTCTCCATCGAGATGCTCATGACGATCGCCGCCGTCGGCGCGACCGTCATCGGGGCGACCGAGGAGGCGGCGACCGTCGTCTTCCTGTTCCTGATCGGCGAAGTTCTGGAGGGCGTCGCTGCCGGTCGAGCCCGGGCGAGCATCCGTGGGTTGACCGGTCTCGTCCCGGAGACGGCGCTGCTGGAACGCGACGGCACGACTGAATCTGTGCCCGCCGCGAGCCTCAAGGTCGGCGCCACCGTGCTGGTGCGGCCGGGTGACCGCGTCCCGGCGGACGGGACCATCCTCGACGGCGGGAGCGACGTCGACGAGGCGTCGGTCACCGGTGAGAGCGTGCCGAGGCGCAAGGAGCCTGGCGACGCAGTCTTCGCCGGGACGGTCAACGGCGACGGGGCGCTCCGCGTCCGGGTGACCGCGGCTGCCAAGGACAACACCATCGCCCGGGTGGTGCAGCTGGTGGAGGAAGCGCAGGAGGCGAAGGCGCCGACCGAGCGCCTGATCGACCGGTTCTCCAGGGTCTACACCCCCGCCGTCGTCGCGGTGGCCACCTTGGTGGCGGTGGTCCCGCCGCTTCTCACGGGCGGCGCGTGGGGGGATTGGGTCTACAAGGGGTTGGCGATCCTGCTGATCGGCTGCCCCTGCGCGCTCGTCATCTCGACGCCGGCGGCCATCGCGGCCGGCCTCTCGGCCGGGGCCCGGCGCGGGCTTCTCATCAAGGGCGGCGCCGTCCTGGAGCGGCTGGCCTCGGTGACGACGGTCGCCTTCGACAAGACGGGAACCCTGACGGAGGGCAAGCCCGTCGTGACGAACGTGGTGGCATTCGGGAGGTCCGAGCGGGACGTGCTGTCGCTGTCGGGCGCCCTTGAGGGTGGCTCCTCGCACCCGCTCGCCCGGGCCGTGCTGGCCAAGGCCGCCGAGGCCGGAGCGCCGGTGCCCCCGGCATTCGGGGCCCAGGCATTCGGCGGCAAGGGCATCGCCAGCAAGGTCGGGGGGCTCGACTTGTTCCTTGGCTCGCCGAGGGAAGCCGGCGCGCGCGTGCCGTTCACGCCCGATCAGGAGGAGCGGGTCTCCGGGCTCCAGGGCGAGGGTAAGACCGTGTCCGTGCTCCTCGCGAACGGGGCGGTAGCCGGGCTGCTCGCGATGCGAGACGAGCCCAGGTCCGACGCGAGGGAGGGGGTCGACCGCCTTGCGTCGCTCGGCGTCGGCGCGATCATGCTGACCGGCGACACCGCGCGGACGGCCTGGGCCGTGGCGGCCGCGCTCGGCATCGAGGTGTGGGCCGAGCTCCTGCCTGAGGACAAGCAGCGGATCGTGCGGGAGCGCCAAGCCACTGGCGCCGTGGTGGCCAAGGTCGGCGACGGCATCAACGACGCGCCGGCGCTCGCGGCCGCGGACGTCGGTATCGCGATGGGTGGGGGCGCCGACGTGGCGCTTGAGACGGCGGATGCGGCGGCCCTGCACGGACGCGTCGCAGACATCGCCCGGATGATCGAGCTTTCGCGCCGGACGCTGTTCAACATCAGGACGAACATCGCCCTGGCGCTCGGCTTGAAGGCAGTGTTCCTGGTCACGACGGTTCTAGGGGTCACCGGCCTATGGCCTGCCATCCTGGCGGATACCGGGGCAACCGTGCTGGTGACGGCAAACGCGCTGCGGCTCCTTGGAGAGGGAAGATCGAGCGCCTGAGGCCCTTCACGTTCCCACCATGGGAGGTCCCATCCGTGTGCGACGTCATCAACGGGAGAGCGTCACGCAAAGCTTCAAGGTCAAAAGGATGGGCTGCGGCGGCTTAAAACGGTCGAGTGACGGATGGCGTTCGGACAGTTCGTCGGAGCCATCCGCTTTCGTGCCCCCTTCCCATCGAGGAGGAAGGAGAGTGCAACCTCTAAGGACTGGAGGTTTGGCCGGGATATGAACATTTCAATCGGAGAGCTGTCGCGCCGCACGGGCGTGAAGGTGCCAACCATCCGCTACTACGAGGGAGCAGGCTTGATGCCGGCCCCGACCCGCACCGAGGGCAAGCAGCGTCGCTATTTGGAGACAGAGATATCCCGGCTCAATTTCATCCGTCATGCGCGCGAACTCGGATTCGAGATCCAGGCGATTCGCGAGTTGCTGGCTCTGTCCACCGAGCCGGACCGGTCCTGCGCGGAGGTGGACGGCATCGCCCGTCGACACATGGCCGAGGTCGAGCGTCGAATCGGGCAACTCGTGGCTTTGCGCGGAGAGTTGCGGCGCATGGTCGAGGCATGTGGCCACGGTCGGGTGGGGGAGTGTCGGGTGATCGAGACGCTGGCCGACCATCGACAGTGCGCGCATGAGCACGGCCGCATCTCCTGAATCCGGGACCTGCTCAGGAAAAGCCGGGCAAGCTTGCGCCGTGTCGGCCATGACGCAGCGCTGGTTTATCCGCCACGAAAGTTTCAGCTCGTGCTGCGGTCAAAGGTCTTTCGGATGAACACGTTGGGCCTGCCGACCCTCGCTGTTCTCGCCGTAGCCGTAAATAGGACCCGCACAGCACCTTATCGACCGTGCCGGCTGGCTTCGCGTCGCGGCGTTTAGCACCAACGATGGACCCGTATCGACCGCGAGCCTCAGCGTCGGCGTCGCGGTGTCCGCCACGCACAAACGGGGAGATCCTGATGGCTAGCGCGATGTCGATGGCGGTCGGGAAGTGCCCTTCGGTCAATTCCCGGTCCGAGACCGAGCGGGCCGACCGCGAGCGGCTCGAACTCACCGACGACCCCTGGCGAAGCGCCAAAATCTCGCTCGCATCTACGTCGAGCGCGGGCCCGAATACACGGAGGTAGCGGCCTCGCTGGTGTTCCTCGCCATTCTCGGCGCCCTCGGGGCGAAGGCGGGTGGTGCCGCAGTGCCGCGGGCGACGGTACAGTACAGGTGACGTTCCGGGGATCACTCGCCGTGGGCGTCACCGCAGGCATCGGGAGCCTCGTCGGCAAGGTCGTGTGACGAGGCTCGAAGGCAGGACGGGGTGAGCCTGGAACGCGCCGAGAACCGCCACCGGGGGATTTCGAGCCTCAATCCCCCTGCGACGCACGCCTGCCGCGGGCGGGGCGCGGCTTGGCGGAACCGCCCGAGGGACCCGGGTCGGAGACGATCCCGGCTTCCTGGACTCCCTGTCCGAAGGGAGCCGCCGGGACGCCCGCCTCCGTTCTCCGCCCGCTCACGATCACGCCGACGTATCCCTCGCCCGCGATGAAACGGGCGCCCGCGCCGCGAAGGGCCGCGACCAAGCGCTTCGCAAGCGCGACTCGGATCGCGATGAAGCCGTTCTCGTAGTCGTTGATCGACTTCTTCGAAACGCGCGCCAGCAGGTGAAGCTCCTGCTGGGTGAGACCGACCAGCAGGCGGGCGGCTTGGCATAGGTATCCTGGCACGGTCCGGTCCGGAGGGAAATCCGCAGCCGAGGCGAAGTCCACTCCCCGAGGCGCGTCGGGCGAGGCTTGAAAGATTTTTATAGCACAGGTATAATTGGGAACTTCAACAAGCACCGCCGACTGCCCGCCCCCGCCCGACTGATCGTCGAGCGGGAGGGCCGCTTTCCGCCTTTGGGGTTTCGCCATGATCATCGCGCTGTTCGGCGGCGATGGCCGTGCCGTTGGCACGCACGCCGCCTTCCTGATTGCCCGTGCCGCAGCCTCGGTCGGCACCGCCACGACGCTCCTGCGCGTCGTAGGCGCGCACGAATCCCGGCTGCCTCGACTCGACAGCGTGCCGGACACGCTGCGCGTTGTCGAGCTTTGCAGGGACGGTCCCTCCTTCGCAGAGGACTTCCCGCGGGAAGCGGCCGCCGATCCCGCGCGACGCCTCGTGGTGCTCGACCTGCCGCCAGGGTGGGCGGCGGACTGCCCGGTTGATCTCGGGGAATGTCCCAGGGTGATCGCCGTCGGACCGTCCGTCCTCGAACGCGCCATGGCCGTGTCCATGCTGCGCGCGACCGCGCATGCCGCCGTCCCTTGGCTGCTGGGGTGCGGTTTCCCCTCACTCGGAGCGTCCGACCGAACCGTGCGCGACACGGCGGCGGCCGCGGGCCTGGACGACACCTCGATCCGCGTGATCCCTCGCGGCCTGCCGGCTCCGCTGCGGGACGCCGCCGCCCCGGCCCATGGATCCCTGCTCGCGTCCCTGTCCGTTCGCGCTGCGCTTCGCGTGCTGAACGCGGTCGTACCCGGTGCGGTCCCGATGCCGGGGCATCCCGGCGACGTCATCGCTCCCGTCCTGGCCGGGATGGGCGAGGCGGACCGCCGCGACGCGCAGGACCGGCTCCGGGACCTTGCCGATGCCTTGGACGCCGCGGAGGACGGCGAATACCCGTCCGCGGAGGAACTCGCCGCCGCCCCCGTCCTTGAGGAATGGGAGTTCGGGATGCGGCCGGTCGCGGCGCTCGTCGGTCGCGTCACGCACCATCCGGACTTTCCCCCAGGTCGCCGGGTCCGAACCTCGGAAGTCTACGTTTCCGACCGTCGTACCTGGGCGCGCACCTATTCCAGGCTCTACCGCCTGGGACGGCCCGCCGGTCCGCGTCCCTCCCTGCAGTAGCGCACCGTCTCCCTTTCCGTCGAGGCGGGTCGCCCCTCCCTCGCTCGAAAGGCGGAAGCCGGTCCCGCCCGTCGAGATGTGGGCGGGGGAGCCCTCGCCGCCTGTCCGGGCGGCCATGCGAGGATGTCAGGAGATGCCCGTGCACCCCCAAGGCGAACGTCGCTGGGCGCTGCCGGCGGCGGGCGGTTCGACGTCCCTCACCAGGTTGTGGCGGACGGTCGGACCGGGCGCCCTCGCGCCCGATCTGGCCAAGCCGTTGCTGGCTGCGGCGACGGCTGCCCTCCAAGGGTCCGGTCCCTCCGTGGCCGCCTCGGAATGGGAAGACGCCCCGGCGGCGCTCCGCGACGCCCGGGCGGTCCTCGGACGATGCGGTCCGGCGCATCCCGACGTCGACGTGGTCGCCACCGCGGCGCTCGCGCTGGCGCTTCGCGGCGAAAAGGCTGCCGCGACGTTCCTCGCCGATGCGCTCGACCGTCTCGCCGCCGACGGGACGGGCGGACCGCACCATGCCCGGTTCGCCTATGCGTGGCGGTCCCGGGTGGAACTTAAGCCGGCGGGCGTCTCCGCCGGGAGCGACGACGGGGCGCCGGACCGGCTGCGGCTTCCGGGTGACGACACCGAGGGAGAACCGATGCGCCTATGGATCTTTTCGGACCTGCACATCGACATCGGGAGTCCATGGACCCCAGCCTCGATCCCCGGGGCCGATCTCGCGGTGGTCGCCGGCGACGTCGGCGAGGGCCTCGTCAAGTCAATCGCGTGGCTCGCCGCGACGGTCCGGCCGCATATGCCGGTCGCGTTCGTGGCCGGAAACCATGAATTCTACCGTCGATGCCTGCCGGACGAGTTGCAGGCGGGGCGCGCGGCCGCGATGGAGGCCGGAATTCACCTCCTGGAGAACGACACCGTCCGCTTCGGCGACGTCGTGGTCTCGGGATGCACCCTGTGGACGGATTACGAGCTCGACGGACCGGCGACGCGGGTCCCCGCCATGCGGGACGCACGCGTGGGCCTCAACGATCACCGCCTCATCGCCTGGAGCCGCAAGCCGGAGTGGCGGCGGTTCCGGCCGGAGGAGGCGCTCGCGCTGCACCTCGCGTCACGCCGCTTCCTCGAAACCGCGCTCCGGTCCGCCGCGGACGCGACGACGCGGGCGCACGTCGTGGTCACGCATCACGCTCCCGCGGCGGGGAGCGTCGCGCCGCGGTTCCTCGGCAAGCCGCTCAATGCCGCCTACGCGTCGCGGTTGGACGACCTGATCGAGGCCGGTCGGCCTTCGCTCTGGGTCCACGGGCACACCCATACGCCGTTCGACTACCGCCTCGGCGGGACCCGCGTGCTCTGCAACCCGCGAGGATATCCCGGCGAGAACCCGCGCTTCCAGCCCGGGCTGGTCGTCGAGGTCTGAGACCGCCCGGGGCGGCCGCCCCGCCCTGACTGCCTCCCGCAAGCCGAGAACCGATGGAGACGCCCTTGCCGGACTTCGCCCGTGAGCCTCGTGCGCTAGGATGCCGGGGAGCACCTCCGCCGCATCCCATTCCGTTCCGCTCCCAGGGCTCGACCGGAACGGGATCGGCGGCCGCCGGGGGCCTACGATGACGCGGCATGTTCGCCCCCCTCGTCGTGTTCCGGGCGCCGAGGTCCCGGAGCCGTTGCCGCTTCCGTTTCGGCCCCGAGCGCGGATCGACCCGACGCCCGAGGTGCGGACGGCCTGTCCAGGACCGGCCTCCGTCGGGAGCCGAAGGGAGAACGCGAGGTTCTGGATCCTGTCCGACCTGCTCATCGACCGCAATCCCGGGTTCCGGCTCCCCGATCCGCTTCCCGAGTTCGACGTCCTGCTGGTGGCGGGCGGAGTGGCCATAGGGCTGGACGTCGCGTTGAACTGGTTGGCGCGCGCCCTGGACGGCAGACAGGGAAACAGGCCCGTCCTGATGGTGGCGGGCAGCGCGGAGCTGTGGTCCGAGACGCCCATGGTGGAGGCGGTCGCCCGCGGCCGGGACCTCGCCCGGGACCTCGGCATCCACCTGCTCGCCGACGATGCGGTACGCATCGGTCCCGAGGCCGGCGGCGGGACCGTGGTGGTCGGGGCGACCCTGTGGACCGACTGGTGCCTCGAAGGGAGCTTCGAGGGCCGCCTAGCCAGGGTCGCGGCCCGCCACAGCTGGGCGGATTGCCGGCGCGTCCTGCTTCGGCGGGGGCGCCCGTGGTCGCCGCTCGACGCCCTCGGGGCCCATGCAAGGTCGCGGGGATACATCGAGGACGCCCTCACCAGCATCGTGTGTCAATCGCTGAACGTCGCGAGGGGACCCGGGACGCTCGTGCCCGGTGTTCGCCCCGGGGACCGCGCCGTCGTGCTCACCCACTTCGCGCCTTCACGCCGTTCGCTGCCCGACGCCTGGACGGGATGGCTCGGGGACGCCTGGCTGGCAGCCTCGCATGCCTCGGACCTGGAGGATGTCATGCACGCCTGGGGGGCGCCGACGCTCTGGGTCCACGGCCGGGCCGTCGCCCCGGCGGATTACCGCATCGGCCGGACCAGGGTCGTCGCCAATCCCTTGCGGCGGTGGGATGCGGCCGATGCCTTCGACCCAGCCTTGGTGGTCGAGGCCTGAGATGGGAACGTCGACCTACGGCCCAGGGCCGCCCGCACCAAGCTCCCCGGACAGGCCGACGGGCATCGGGAGCCGGGAAAGGTTGGGCCGGTACGGCGCCCATCGCTGACTTCCCGCCTCGGGCTGCCGCCGCCACGACTTTTCCCGGCCGCCAAAGACAGCAATGGCTTGATCGTCTTATATACCGCAGGTATAATATAAGCATTCTCGAACGTCGTGGGCATTCCAACAGCCGGGCCAACCGGGCTGGGCGCTGTGAAACCGAGCCCGTGCGCAGCGCGGCGACCGCCTATTCGCCCATCGGGTCGTTCCGGCTCCCCGTGGGGGCACGGGCCAAGTTTTTCGAAAGCGTGACGGATTCGCTGACCGCCTTGGAACGGGCGGGGCCGCTGGAGGTGGACATGGCATCGGAGCCTGGCCGAGTGGTTTCGACTTCGGTTTTGCGGCACGCGATCCGAACCCCGCGGCGCGGCGTGCCGCCCGTGGTCGAAGTCGGCGTGGTGGCGGCTTGGCGTACGTACCCGCCCGGACGCCTCGACCGGGCGGAAGCAACGGCCCTCGCGCGGCTGCTGGCGACGACGTCGATACTCGGCGAAACGCGCTGGTCCGCGGCAAGGGACGGGGACGCGGCCGCGGCCACGGCGCTCGCCATCCGTCACGTCCGCACGTGCGGCGCGGCTTCGGTCGCGTCGGATCTCGTGATGGGCAATCTCCTGCTGATGGCCGAGCGCGGCGACGCGACCGCGCCGGCGGTCATCGCCTACGCCCTGCGCGCGCTGGCACGGCGCAGCGCCGACGAGCGCCGGCTCATGCGGCTCGCGGCGCGATGGGCGCGACCGAGGATGCGCAAGTCTCGCCGCCGCTGAACCATCGGCCCCCCACCATCGAAGTCCCGTGCGAAGCCGGAGGATGCCATGCCCGAACCGAACGAGGCGGCCTGCGCGATGGCGCGCGCCTTCGTCGAGGCGTTGCGGAAGGAAGCCGCGAGCCCGGATCCATCATGGTGCCTGGACGAAGCCGAGCTCGACGCGCTCGCGCTCGGCCGGCGGGAGGCATCACTCATGCCCCGGCTGGCCGCCGACGTCGTGGCCGCCGCGGTCATGCTGGGGCGCGCGTTCGCTCCGGCAGGACCTCCCGCGGCCGATGACGGCTTCCCCGTCCTACTGGTGCGCGTATCCTCTCCGGATTGGGTGGAGCCGATGCGGTGCGTCGTGGGACCCTGCCTCCTCGGACTGGGATGGAGGGTTCGGGATGGCGAGGGCGGGCGCGGGGCCTGGAACGACCGCAGCCGGCGGGAGGTCGTCGTGTTCGCGCGTGACGGGGCCTCGCGCGAGCATAGGCCCGACCGCGGCAACGAAACCGTCGGCGCGGCCGTGGTCGCCGGCGTCCCGCTCATCGGCGTCGCGTCGGATCCCGCCAGGACGCTGCCGCGCGACTTCCTGCGCGCCGTCGACCGGGAGGTTCTCGTCGCTCCGCTCGACGCCGAGGTGCTGAGCCTGGTGATCGAGGCGGTGACCGGCGAGGTTCCGCCCCTCGCCGCGCTCGGGGACTGCGTGGCGGTCCGGGCCGCCGCCGACCTTCGGCTCGGTATCCGCCCGGGTCGCGGGGCATCCGAGGCCCTGGAGCGCCTCGGGCGTTCGCGCCTGCGAGAGAGGCAGCGCACCGCGAACGCGCCCCGCCTTGAGGACTCGCTCGGTCTCGGAGCCGCCCGGGATTGGGGGCTCGGCCTGGTGGCGGACCTACGGTCGTGGCACGAGGGGATCATCCCGTTCGCCGCCTGTGAATCGGCCGCCCTCGTCAGCGGGCCGCCCGGCACGGGCAAAACACGGTTCGCGGCGGCCCTGGCCCGAAGCGCGAACCTACCGCTTCATCCGGGCTCCCTCGCGCAGTGGCAGGGCTCCCGTGACGGACATCTTGGCCATACCCTGGGCGCCATGCGGCAGTTCTTCGAGGAAGCGCGGCGGTCGCCTTGCGTGGTCCTGATCGACGAGCTCGATTCCTTTGGAGATAGGAATACTTTCTCAGAACATCATCGCGATTACTCCAGCCAGGTCGTCAACGCCCTCCTGGAACACCTCGACGGCGCCGTCGGCCGCGAAGGGGTCGTCGTCGTCGGCACGACCAACCATCCTTCGAGGATCGATCCTGCGATCTTGCGCTCGGGGCGGCTTGAACGGCACTTTCGGATCGAGCTTCCCGGTCTCGACGCGCTGACCGGCATGCTGGTCCAGTATCTCGGGACCGACGCCGATGACCTCGACCTTGCGCCGGTGGTCCCGCTGCTGCGGGGCATGACGGGTGCCGACGTCGAGGCGCTGGTGCGGCGGGCGCGTGGCAGCGCGCGACGGGCCGGCCGCACCCTCACGGTGGACGACATCCTGGCAGGCTCCTCGGATGGGACGCCGGCGCTCGGGGATGGGCTCCGGATGCGCTGCGCCGTCCACGAGGCCGGGCATGCGGTCGCGCTCCTGGCCAGCGGCGCGAGCGGACCGGTGACGCTAACCATCGCCCCGACCGGCGGCCTGACCGAGCATGCGCTCGTCGATGCCTACGGAGCCCTGACCGAGGGCGACTTCGAACGGTCCCTGGTGATGATCCTGTCGGGCCGCGCGGCCGAGGAGGTGCTCCTGGGCGACGTCTCCGCCGGCGCGGTCTCGGATCTCGCCGAGGCGACCCGATGCGCCGCGGCGATGGAGGCGTCGTGGGGGTTCTCGGCCGATTTCCCGCTGCTGTCCCTGGCCCCCGCCCAGGACATCGACCTGGCCCGGATGCCCTGGCTGATGCGCCCGGTCCTTGAGCGGCTCCGGCTGGCCTACGAGCGCGCGTGCGACCTCATGCGGACCGAGCGCCTCGCCCTCGAACGGATCGCGGAGGCCCTGTTCCGCACGGCCTACCTCGACGACGCGGCCATTCGGGCGTTGTTCTCGGGAAAGGCCGCCTCCCCCCGACGCCGCGCCGGTCCGGGCCGCGGTGCCCACCGCACGCACGACATCTGAAGTGGAGAGGCCATGACGTCCTTCGTACGCCGACCGATTGCATGCCGGGACCCGTCCGCGTCGCGCTCACCCGCCCGTCGCCCGCTCGCGGAACGGACGTTGTTCGACGCCGCCTCACCCGGGGCGGAGCCGCGCCCTGACACCATGCGACATCCCTTGCGCCGCCGCGACTTCGACGAGGGCAGCCCGGACACGTTGATGATGCTCGACATCGAGACCGTTCCGGACCCGATCCTAACGCCCGCGGATTGGCCGGCCGACCGGTTTCCAAAGGCCATGTGGCATCAGGTCGTCGCCATCTCGGTGATCGAGGCGGGGGTCGGTCGGGAGCCGGGCACGGGGGTCGAGACCTACGAGTTGCGGTCCTGCCGCAGCGGCGGCGAACCGGGATGGGACGAGGCACGTCTGCTGCGCGCCTTCTGGCGGCTTTTCGAGGGGGGACGCTACAGGCTCGTCACCTGGAACGGCAGGGCGTTCGACATGCCGGTGGTCCTCGCCCGCTCGTTGATGCACGGTCTCGCGGCCCCCGCATGGTTTCTTCGCGGAACGCGCTGGGCCAATTACGGGCAGCGCTACGCCCAGGACTGGCACCTCGACCTCATGGATGCGATCTCAGCCTTCGGGGCGGCCTCGCGTCTCACCCTGGAGGAGGCTGCGGCGGCGGTCGGCGCACCGGGCAAGATGGGCGAGCACGGGTCCTGCGTCGCCGAATTGGTCGCGCGCGACGAACTCGGTCGGGTGCGGGACTACTGCGAGACCGACGTGGCGAACCTCTACGTCATCTTCATGCGCTGGGCGCATCTGACGGGCAGGACGGATGCCGCGGGCCACGATGCAGCCGTGGAGGGATTCCTGCGCTACCTCGATGCGGAGGGGCCGGCCCGCCCGCACTTGGCGGCCTTCGCGCAGGAATGGCGACGGACTGGATCGCGCGCGCCGATGCATGTGGGTCGAACGACCGGGTCGGGTGCGGTGGTGGCTGGTCCGGACACCTGTCACGGAGCTCGACGGAGCTCGCTTGGGGCCTGAGGGCCGGGTCGCGGAGTAGCCAATCCTCGGGATGCCCCATGAGCGGGCGGCGGGACGCAGGTCCCGCGCCCGGATCCGCCGGTCCGGCGTGAGACCGCGATAAAACCGGGCGTTAGCCACGAGTGAGTCGAAGGCGTCGAAAGCCATCGGGGTAAATCGACCGTAATGGCTGGCGTGCGAAGGATCGGGCAACGGCCAGCAAGCCCAGGGGGGAACAGCCGATGACCCTGCCGCGCCTTTCGCGACCACTTGAATATAGCCGCGCTTGGGTGGCGCTCGGGGTCCTGGCACCTATCGGCGTGCTGATCGTGTCGGCGTCGATGCTCCTCGATCTTCGTCGCGATGCCTGGGACAAGGCCGAGCAGACCTCCAGGAACCTCATGCAGGTCATCGAACGCGACATCGCCCGCAACGTCGAGATCATCGACCTTTCGCTGCGGGCCGTCGTCGACAACCTGCGCGCGCCCGAGACCGCGGAAGCGAGCCCGAAGGCACGGCAGATGATCCTGTTCGACCGTGCCGCGAGCGCCAGGGACCTCGGCGTGATGCTGGTCCTGGACGGGAACGGCGACAGCAGCCTCGTGATCACTCAGAACCAGTACGCTGCCTGTGTCGCTGCTCGCTCAGACGTGATCACCGCGCAAACCCAGCTTCAGACAACCGAAGCCTTGAGCATTGCGGTCGAGCTCAGCCGGGCGACACTGACGACGAACAAATGAAGACTATGAGAAGTCGCCTCGCAGATGATGACGCAACTAGATCGCAAAATCGATATCAGACTGAGCCGAAACCGGATCTACCGTTGAGCATCCGGCCCCGACGACAAATAATAGTATAGCAGGCACACTCGACCGTGCTCAGTAACCGTAGTGGTAATCAAAGCTCGGAGCGTAACCACAACCGTAGTGGCCGTAGTATGGGCTGTGCGCCACGAGCCCATCGAGCGCCAAGCCACCGATCAATCCAGCTGCAACGGGGACCCCGTAGTAACCCCGCCTATGGCCGTAATGTCCGTGTCCTCTGCGGTAGCCGCGACCGCTATAGTAGCGGCGCCCATAGCCAAAACCACCATACCCATAAGTGCGACCGTGGCCGCCATAGTACCTGCGGCCTCCGCCATGGCCGCCATAAAACCCATGTCCTCCGCCATAGCCGCCATGATGGCCTTCAGCCTGGGCCGCACTCGGAATGGCCACGAGGCTGATGACGAGCGTGACCGTCAGAAGGCCGACACTCAGTGCCGTCTTCACCCTACCAAGACGAGCCATAACTATTTCTCCTTTGCGTTGCGCGTCCCTTCCCGAAGACTCGTTTGAGCGGGTCAAGGCCCTCTGCCTTGCCCAACGCCTGAACGCACGGGTGCGATCCGGCAGGCTCTGCTGAATGGTGTTTTCATCCCACCTCGCCCGCGCGCTTGGCAGGAGCGTTCCATCACATGACTTCGAAGAAAGCAAATAAGGTGAAGAGTTATACAGTAATAAAAATATATTTTATAGCCACAGCTAAGCTGTAAATTCCCCTTGTTTGTACGTCAGCTTCAGAAGCAACTGAATTGATCTGTGCTAGTCGGCCTAGACAATATCGTTGAAATGTAGACGAGGGGCGACCTGTAATGGCCACCCGTCGCTTATTCACAGCTCTTTTTATCTCAAGGCGTCAGTGACGTTCCCGCGGGGCATCGCCATGGTGTCCCTCTCGACGCTCTTCGTGGTGCTCTCTGCGAGGTTCATGATGGCCGCCCTCGCTACGCTCTTCGACAACGCGTCGTCCGTGGCTATCGCCTTCCACCCGAACCCCGCCCGGATTGACATCGATATGCTGAGCGAAGACTGCTGTTGGAGATACGGCAAAGGCCGCAGCGATCATTGCTCTTGCTGACTTTTTCATCACGACATCATTCTCCTGTGCTCGGATTTGGAAGAAAAAACATGGCTGTGCTTTGCTTCCGGATCGGATTTCGTTACGTCGGAGAATTATTCTGAGTAACGAACTATTTGCCGTCATCCGATGACTGAGTCCCGCCAACCTCGCCTAATGCTTGGGCTCAAGACAATCTTTGCGGGATCAAGCTTCTAGTTTGTGTCCCTAGTGGCCACCACCCCTGTGATGACCGCCGCCACCCGAGCGTCCGTGCCCACCGGAATAGCCATGTCGCCGACCGCCGCCGTGCCCACTGTACGATCTGCGATGTCCGCCGCCATAGCCGTGCCGACCGCCGCCACCGTGACCGCCGTAGCCGCCACCATGACCGCGGGAATGACCGTAGCCATGGCCTTGGGCGGCTGCCGGTTCGGGGATTGTTGCCAAGCCAAAGCCTAGTGCGAGCGCAGCAAAGCCAGCGATGAGTGAGGCTCTGAATTTAGACGTACGTGTCATGGAATAAACTCCGCAATTACGGGGATCGATTTCGTGTGGCGACCTTGGCAGGTTCAACGACCGCCGCCGAAGACGATGTGAACAGCGAGCGGCGGCGGGTGCGCATTTCCTACAGGCACGTAACGCTCGACGGGACGGAAAAGTCGAAGTCTCGTTCCAAAATGATCCGCAAACGGCCGTTTTCGGCGCAAAGCCGGCGACGAGCGAGGCAACCAGGAATTGCTGCGCTTAAATTGTCCCGCATCTCTGCTGCACAATCAGCGTACCCATAATACCAATCGGTACGGGTGAGGACTCGCGGGTTTACGCGGAAGCGGCGGATGTGATTCGATGTGGCAAGCTAGGAGGTTTGCCATGTCGAAGGCCGTGGATCTGCGCGAGGATTTCGATGCGGATACCCTGCGACGTCTGGCGCGGAAGAGCCGCGATGCCGGTCAGAGCCGGCGGCTTCTCGCGCTGGCCGCGATCTACGAGGGTGGGAGCCGGACGCAGGCCTCGCGGATCGGCGCGGTCGGCCTGCAGACGGTGCGCGACTGGGTGCTGGCCTTCAACGCGGCCGGGCCGGACGGCCTGATCGAGCGCAAGAAGCCCGGCCCGCGGTTCAAGCTCGACGCGGCCCAGCGGCAGGCGCTCGCGGTTGCCATCGAGGAAGGGCCGGACCTGCAACGGGACGGCGTGGTGCGCTGGCGGCTGAAGGACTTGGCGGCTTGGCTGTTCGCGCGCTTCGGCGTCAGCCTCGACGAGAGCAGTGTCGGACGGGAGGTGAAGCGGATGGGCTATGCCAAGCTGTCGGCCCGTCCGCGCCATCATCAGCAGGACCCGGCGGCGCTGACGGCGTTTAAAAAAACCTCCCCGCCCGCGTGAGCGCGATCCGCGCCCAACTGCCAGTCGACACGCCGCTCGAACTCTGGTGGCAGGACGTCCTTCGAGAGCCTCAGGATGAGAGCCCGCGTCGGTCAGAAGAACACGGTCCCGCGCCGGTGGGCGCGCAAGGGCAGCCGGCCCACGGCGCCCAAGGATCAGCGCACGGCGTCCGCCTACATCTTCGGGGCGATCTGTCCCGAGAAGGGCAAGGACGCCGGTCTCGTCCTGCCCCGCTGCGCCACACCGGCCATGAACGCGCATCTGGCCGAAATCAGCCGCGCCGTCGATCCCGGCGCGCACGCCGTCCAAATCCTCGACGGCGCCGGCTGGCACGTCGCCGCCGACCTCGTCGTCCCCGACAACTTCACCTTGCTGACGCTGCCGTCTCATGCGCCCGAACTCAACCCGGTCGAGAATGTCTGGCAGTTCCTGCGCGAGAACTGGCTCGGCGACCGGATCTTCGACTCCTACGAGGACATCCTCGATCAATGCTGCGAGGCTTGGAACAAGCTCGTCGCACAGCCTTGGATGATCATGTCGCTCGGACTGCGCGAATGGGCCTATCGGTTATGAACCATGCCGATTGGTATTAGCCGGCGCTTGGACCACGTGCGTTCTGAGGAGTTCTGGGATCGCGTGATGCACGAAGCCTACGAGATCCTGCCTGCGCAAGGCAGCATGTCGGTTGCGGACATCATGGTTCGGCTGCGAATGACGACGCTGAAGGGCGGCCGCTTGGTCAAGGAAGCGCTATCCGAGGGGATGCCGCGCAAGAAGATCGAGATCAGCGTCGAATACGAGCGATACTTCCAGAGGGTTGGCAAGGACGCCTATGCGCGCCTCCCAGGCTGGGACGGCGCGCTGGGCAAGCGGACGCGCGCCGGGTAGGGTTGGCGAAGTGTCCGGCGCCTCCCGAGAGCGCCGGCGGGCTAAACTCACCTGGACCTCAGGAAGGATTGGCGCAGCTTCGGCCCTGCGTCACCAAAGGTCCTCCTCGTCGAGACGCTGCAGGGCCGAAACATGCAGCCGCAAGCTGTCCGATAGCTCGCCTCGGACCAAGGCGAGGTCCCCGAGTTCGTCGAACGCGACGTCGAGCAGTTCGGGACCCATCACCTCGACGAAGGCTCCTTGGGTCTCCTCATCGTATTCGGTGGATTCGACGACGCGATCTGATACCGCCCTCAGCCTGCCCAACCGTTCCCTGGTCGGCGGAAGGCGCCGGCGTGTGGCCCTTCCGGTTGAGCTTGACGGAGCCTTATCCTGCTCAACGTCGCGCGGACTCGCGTGCCTCATCGTCTCACTCCCGTTGCTAGAGTGCGCTTCGTGTCTGGGGAACCGGAGTCGTAAATCGTCTGACACCGGTCGCGGCCATGTGCTCGCGGTCGGTGCGGTTGATCTGCAGGGCGGGGCAGCCTACCGCCCGGGGGACTTCGACGTCGCGATACCGTCCGACCACTGGCGCAGGGGCAGCCAAACCCTATCGGCACTTGGCGGCACCAGCGTCGTATTTATATCGCCAGTATATTCTACCGCCGATCCGCCTGCTTGACCATCACCCTCGCCGCGCCGGACCAGGATGGTCGTGTCGACCTGTGGATTGCGGGAACTTCGGTAAGGGGAATTCGGCAACGGCCCGGCAGCACCGACGACAGGCATAGGGTCAGTGCTCTCCGGGATGGCCCTGGGGGCCATCGGTTCCCACGTCATCTCGGTCAGCGGCTGTGCTTTTGCTCCTCAGGAGCAGGCCGATTGCTCCGAGCCTAGCCGCCCGGCAAACGTCGTGAATGCCCTTCACGGGCTGCTTGGTACGGACCGAAGCCGACGCCCTGGACACCTGCCCGTACCGACGGAGCATTCGCAACGGGGACTGGGACGACAAGGTCGGAGGTGGCGCTCGCGGATATCGCAAGTCGGGTGGCGGTTCCGCGGCGTCGTAACGCGCCATACCGCTTCCGCATCGACCTTTGAGGTTCATCGAGAACGGGAACGGTCTCTTGAAACTGGACAGGCTACCTTCGGCACCGCGTGCGGCCGCGATGCCCTTTCGTCCCGTCGGTCGCCGCACATGGCGACGAGTTCCGGATCGGCCTCCGGTATTGCAGTTATATATACCTGCGGTATAATTAGAGACTTCACCCACGTTTCGTCGATGCGGCGCGGCCGTCCCAGAAGGGGCGGCCGCCGCGCGTTTCTCGTACGCCTGCCGCCATGCGCGATCCAGGGGTAATTTCAATGGAACAGGGGGAGCGAACGATGTCGTTCGGCATCCAGAGGTTTCGGGGCGAATCGTCCAGTTCAGGACGGCCGCTCACGGTCTTAGACGCATTGTTCGAGGGCTTGGTGGGGATGGCCGCCGAACGGTCGGACGCCCAAAGGCTGGACGCGCGCGGACAGGATAGGAAAGTTGCCGGTCGGGACTTGTACGCGGGCGACCTGGAATTAGATGTCGCCGTGACGCGAAATGCTCCGGCCAGGATGCGAAATTCACGTCGCGATGGTGCAGCGGAGACCCGGCCCCGTGGACGGGAGAGACGAAAATCACGGCCAAGCGCCCGAAGTCGGTTGTCGGCGGGAGCTAGCCGAAGCGTACGTTGCGCCGCGCGGCATGGATTCGAACGCCGGTCGCTACCGGGATGCCTGGAAGGATGACCGCTTGCGACCCGGCCATGTGCGTCGAGGAGAACGTGACGGTCTCGGGCGGAGTCAAACGAAAGCCATCCGGCGCACCGAGATGGACGTAAAGCGAACCCGCGCACGTCCCGGCTATCGCGTCCTCAGGCAAGCAATTCTTCCTTCTCTTCGCATGGAGCGGCGTTGCGATGGCCCACGGTGAACGGACGACCGACCTGATGCCTGGCGCCGTGGATCTGCGGCAGGTGGTCGATACGACGGCATTGTGCCCTCTGGACCGGTTGGCCCTTCGACGGAACCTGGATGTCGAACGCCGTGACGGCTTCGGCCCACCGGACAAGCTTGTGCCCGTGGGCCTCTACGCTCGCTACTCGTCTAATAAGCAGAAGGAGATGAGCATCGAGCGTCAGGTCAAGGTTGTAACCGCTTACATGAGGAAGCTTGGTTACGCGATTTACGTGCTGTATGACGACCCTGCTCGAAGTGCCCGATCAATGCGTGATCGTGAAAGCCTGCAGCGTTTGCTCGAAGACTGTCGGTCTGGCAAGATAAAAGTCATCATGGTTGAGGACTTTGACCGGTGGTCCCGCGAAACTTACGATGCGGTCGAAGTATGCGAGCAATTGAATGAGCTTGGCGTGGAATTTCATAGCGCCGGCGACTTCAAGGCACTGAACAAGAAGGAGGTCATCGAAGCGGCACTCAAGGCCGAGGCGGATCGGGACCGTCGCACCCTGATCATGGGCATGGGCAGGTTCCAGCACGCTGCCCAGGGCGGCGCCCATTCCGGTGCGTTCTTCGGATATCGGTACGGCGAAGAAAGGGGCTTCCTCGTGCGTCACCCCGAGGAAGAGAAGACCATATTTTCAATCTTTGAAATGGCAGCCGCGGGAATTTCCTACCGAAGCATCGGCCGGATCATGAAGGAACGCGGGGTTGCAGGACCGACGAAGGATTGCAGATGGACGAAATCGACCGTTGCGAACGTTTTGGGCCAGTTGGCCTATACGGGTAGATGGTACTATCCATTTACCTTGAATACGTTCGACCGCAAATCGGGGAAGGTCGCCGTCCAGCGTCGGCATCCGAGCGAGATGACGCGCAACTACTTCGATCACCTTCGAATTGTGCCAGACGATCTGTTTTTCGCTGTCAACGAGAAGCGACGCCCCCGGGGGAAGCAGAAGTTCGAGCACAGCCACTTCTTGGCCGGAAAGGCGACGTGCGACTGCGCCGGGGTCGAAGGCCAGCGGTTCACCTTGGGTGGTCGACAGCTAACCTGCAACGTCTGGTCGGACGGGGGCTGCTGCCCGGCGAGGCGTCACTCCGTTATGCACGAGACCGTGGAGCGCGCCGTCCTCACAGCCGTTTGCGGCAAGCTGCGGTCCTTCGTCGGCGAGGAGGATTTCGCGGCTGCCGTCGACCGCTCGCTACGTGAAGCCTCCGCCGCCCGCCGTGCCGCCCGTGCGGATGTTGAGCGTAAGATTGCGGTCACCCGCGAACAGCTTCGCCGGGCGCTCGTCAAGGAGCTTGAATCGACCTACCCATCCGACCTGTTGTCCGAGGAGAGGAGCCGCCTGACGGGGGAGCTCGCAGACCTTCAGGCCCGTTCGGCGGACCTCGCCGAGCTGCCCGAGGTGGACGAAGCCGGTGAGAGGCTTCGAACGCTTTCCGCCACGTTGGATCACCTTATCGAGCGGGTGCCATTCAGGGCCTTGACGGAGGCGGAGGCGAAGGTCTCCGCCGCCCTTGCCCGCCTCGTCCAGCGGGTGGTGGTCATGCGGGATGGCCGGCCGGCGGGGACCTTGGGCCTGGCCATCCACCTGGACTTCTTGGCGTTCCTACAGGAGGACGGGAGCTGCGGCTCGCCCGGTGTTGGCTTGGACGTGATCCATGTCGATGTCGAGCAGCCGATGGGCCGCCACGTCCGCCTTCGCGAAGACGCCGAGCGGCTTATGGCAAGCGGAGGTTATCGGATCGACGACGCGCGTTGGGCCCTCGTCGCCAAGCACCTCCCGGACGTCACGGGCCACAGGAATGACTCGCGCCACATCCCGACGCGGGCCCTTGTCGACGCCCTCCTGCTCCGGCTCCGGACGGGCCTGCCTTTGCTGTCGGCGGCGTTCGGCGACGCGCCGGAGATGCGGCGTGCACTCTCGCGGTTCGTCTATGCCGCGGGGGACCAGATCCTGATTGACCTCCTTCGCGAGGCGGACCCTTCCTTCGTGGCCGGACTGGACCTCGGCCCGGTCGAGGCCGCGCGGGCGCGCTGGAAGGTTGGCGGTGATGATTGGCGCAAGCGCAGTCGAGCGGCGTCGGCGGCGCCATCCGTTCCTCGGTCGGCACCTCGAAATGCGCCTCGGAGAGGTTCGGCACCCCGTCGGCGAACGGCTGCTGGGGCTTGTCCAAGGCGCTTAACTCCTCTATGTTTCAACGATAGTTGATATGTAGGTCATTCGATGGACGAACGGCAAGCCCTCGCCGCCTTCGCCGCCCTCGGCCAGGAGCATAGGCTCCGGGTCGTGCGCGCCCTGGTCACCGCCGGTCCGGGCGGCCTCGCCGCGGGCGTCCTCGCCGAGACGGTGAACGTCGCCGGCAACAACCTGTCCTTCCACCTGAAGGAGCTCTCGCACGCCGGGCTGATCACCTCCCGGCGCGAGGGCAAGTCGGTCATCTACAGCGCCGCCTACGCCGGCCTGTCCGACCTCGTCCAGTTCCTCATGCGTGACTGCTGCCAGGGCCACCCCGAGGTGTGCGCCCCGGCCGTCGCCGCGCTCGCCGCCTGCGACTGCACCACCGGGGACACCCTCCATGCCTGAGCCAGTCTACAACGTCCTGTTCCTCTGCACCGGCAACTCGGCCCGCTCGATCCTGGCCGAGGCCATGCTCAAAAAGGAGGGCGGCGGGCGCTTCCGCGCCTTCTCGGCCGGCAGCCGACCGAAGGGCGAGCCGCACTCGCTGGCGCTGCAGGTCCTGCGGGAAAGCGACTACCCGACGGAGGGCCTGCGCTCGAAGTCGTGGGACGAGTTCGCCGGTCCCGAAGTCCCCGTCATGGATTTCGTCTTCACCGTCTGTGACAACGCCGCCGGCGAGACGTGCCCGTACTGGCCGGGCCAGCCGGTGACGGCCCACTGGGGCATCGAGGACCCCGCCGCGGCGGAGGGCTCGGAGATGGAGCGCAAGCGCGCCTTCGTCACCGCCCAGCGCTACCTCAAGAATCGGATCGCGGCCTTCGTCGCCCTGCCGCTCGGCAGCCTCGACCAGGTCGCCCTGTCGTCGAAGGTCCGCGAGATCGGCCAGATGGCCGGCGCGACCTCGGCCCGCCCGGAGGTCGCGTGATGGACGTCGTCATCTACCACAACCCCGCCTGCGGCACGTCCCGCAACACCCTGGCGATGATCCGCAACGCCGGCATCGAGCCGCACGTGGTCGAGTACCTGAAGACGCCACCGAACCGGGCGCTCCTCAAGCAGATGCTCGCCCGCGCGGGCCTCTCGGTCCGGGATGTCCTGCGCGAGAAGGGCACGCCCTACGCCGAGCTCGGCCTCGCCGACCCGGCGCTGACCGACGAGCAACTCCTCGACGCGGTCGAGGCGCACCCCGTCCTGCTCAACCGTCCGTTGGTGGTGAGCCCGATGGGCGTGCGCCTGTGCCGGCCGTCGGAGGCGGTGCTCGACCTCCTGCCGGACCAGCAGGGGGAGTTCGTGAAGGAGGACGGCGAGCGCGTCGTCGACGAGCGCGGCCGCCGCGTCGCCACCGCTTGAGGACACCATGAGCACCTTCGAACGCTACCTGACCCTCTGGGTCGCCCTCTGCATCGTGGCCGGCATCGCGCTCGGCCACGTCATGCCGGGCTTCTTCCACGCCGTCGGCGCGGCCGAGGTCGCCAAGGTGAACCTGCCGGTCGCCGTCCTGATCTGGCTCATGGTCATCCCCATGCTGCTCAAGATCGACTTCGCCTCGCTGCGCCACGTCGGGCGGCACTGGCGCGGCATCGGCGTGACGCTGTTCATCAACTGGGCGGTGAAGCCCTTCTCGATGGCCGCGCTCGGCTGGCTGTTCATCGGCACCCTGTTCCGGCCCTACCTGCCGGCCGACCAGGTCGACAGCTACATCGCCGGGCTCATCATCCTGGCGGCGGCCCCCTGCACCGCCATGGTGTTCGTCTGGTCGAACCTGACCCGAGGCGAGCCGTACTTCACCCTGAGCCAGGTGGCGCTCAACGACACCATCATGGTGGTGGCCTTCGCCCCCATCGTTGGCCTGCTTCTCGGGCTCTCGGCCATCACCGTGCCTTGGGGGACGCTGGTGTTGTCGGTGGCGCTCTACATCGTCATCCCGGTCGTCGTCGCGCAAGTGATCCGCCGTGGCCTCCTGGCCTCCGGCGGGCGGGCCGCCCTCGACCGGCTGCTCGCCAGGCTCGGGCCCACCTCGCTCGCCGCACTTCTGGCGACCCTGGTGCTGCTGTTCGGCTTCCAGGGCGAGCAGATCCTGGCCCAGCCCGCGGTCATCGGGCTGCTCGCGGTCCCCATCCTCATCCAGGTTTACCTGAACTCGGGGCTGGCCTACCTCCTGAACCGGGTCGCCGGGGAGCAGCACTGCGTGGCCGGGCCCTCGGCACTGATTGGCGCCTCGAACTTCTTCGAGCTCGCGGTGGCGGCCGCGATCAGCCTGTTCGGCTTCAACTCGGGCGCGGCGCTGGCCACCGTGGTCGGCGTCCTCATCGAGGTCCCAGTCATGCTTTCCGTCGTATGGATCGTGAACCGCTCGCAGGGCTGGTACGAGCGTGGCGCGGCCGGCAAGGCAGCGGCGCTGAAGCCTGCCTCCCGTGAGGTCTGAGGTCCACAACCGCCTCGTCGTCATCTCGGCCCTGGGCGTGGTGGAGATCCTCGCCTGGGGCTCGTCCTTCTACTTGCCGGCGGTGCTGGCGGGGCCCATCGCCGCCGACACGGGTTGGCCGCTCGCATGGGTGGTCGGGGGGCTGTCCATCGGCCTGCTGGTGGCGGCAATCGCCTCGCCCCGGGTCGGAATCGCCATCCACCGGCACGGGGGTCGGCCGGTCCTTGTATCGGCGGCCTTGCTGCTAGCGGGTGGCCACTTGGTGATCGGACTGGCACCGAACCTTCCGGTGTTCCTGTCCGGCTGGCTGGTCATTGGGCTCGGGATGGGCTGCGGCCTCTACGACCCGGCCTTCGCCACCCTCGGCCGGCTCTACGGCGACGAGGCGCGCCCGGCCATCACCACCCTGACCCTATGGGGTGGGTTCGCCAGCACCGTCTGCTGGCCGCTCTCGGCCCTTCTCGTCGAGCAGGTCGGCTGGCGCTCGACATGTCTTGCCTATGCCGGGCTGCACCTCTTCGTCACGCTTCCCCTGGTGCTCGGTCTGATCCCTGAGGCGCCTGCCTTGGCTAACGGCGGGGACGTAAAACACCTTGGCGAAGCGCCGCTCACCTCGCGGGAACGGCGCGCCTTCGCGCTGATGGCCGGCGTGTTGGTTTTCGGCGGCACCGTGATGACGTTGATCTCGGTCCACCTGATTACCTTGCTGCAGGCACGCGGCGTGGCCTTTGCCGCCGCCGTATCCTACGGCGCCCTGATCGGGCCGTCCCAGGTCGGAGCCCGCGTTATCGAGATGGCCAATAAGGGGCGGCACCACCCGCTCTGGACGCTAAACGTGGCCATGGCCCTCGTGGCGCTCGGGCTGGCAATCCTGGCAGTGGGCATTCCTGCGGTCGGCATCGCCTTGGTGCTCTACGGTGCCGGCAACGGGATCTACTCGATCGCGAGAGGCACGGTGCCGCTCGCCCTGTTCGGGTCGGAACGCTACCCGGTTCTGGCGGGGCGGCTCGCCCGGCCGAGCCTGATCGCCCAGGCTCTTGCTCCGTCGCTGGGGGCCACGGTCCTCACCTACGGCGGCCCCGATTTGGCCTATGCCCTTCTGGCGGTGCTCGCGCTCGCGAACGTCGGTTTGGCAGGCGCCTTGTGGGGCACACGACCGGAAGCGGTCGGCATCCCCGGCGAGGCCGAGGCGGGCTCGAAGAACAGGTGCTTCGCTTCAGCAGCCAAGCCGAAGGGCCGCCTTCGAAACGGCCCCCCTTCTTCGCTCTAGGTTGCTTCAGTGCAGAATAATGGTGCTCGGCACCGGAATGCCGGGTTGACCAAATGAGGTGGCCGGTTCGGCACCACACTCCTGGCGGCAATGATCCGTCCACGTCGGCCTCTGGCGACCGCAAGTCCTCGCAAATCGCCCGATGTCATTGATCTTTGAATAATTTTTGGCAGACATCTCGCAATTGGGCGAACGGTCTCCGCTGGCTCCCGAGCCTCCGCTTGGGAGCCAGCGGAGACCGGTCGCCCAAATGTCTGCTCTCTGCGATATCTATCTGTACATGCGCGTTTTTTTGATGTTGGGTGTTTATGTGTCCTCAGGATCCTGCAGTAGATAACTGGCCTCCTACGCCCGGGCCCGGAAACCGAAACGAAGAACGGCATCTCGGCAGTTTCGTGTGATGCATGGCTGCCGCCGCCTTGTCGCTAGATTGGTGTTCAAGTCTGCTAACCGCAGCAATCGGAGCACCGCGGCCGAGCGCTTACCGAAACCAGCCAGTGCGCAGCATCCGTGTGATCCCGTGCGCCCTCATGGGCCATCGCCCCGCGGGCGCGACGCACGTCCATGCACACGACGTGGAACACCGCGACTTCGGTCATCCGCCCGCACGGCCGGCCCGCCAGCGCCCGTCTCCTGTCCGCAGCCGATCAGCGACAGGCCGAGGCCACCCAGCGACGCCGCCGCGCACGCGCGATATTGGCTTCGCTGATGATGCCGTCGTCCTCGCCGACGACGCATGCGCAGGTCTCAAGCCAGCGAGGCGTCGATATGGGTATAGCAGCGCATGAGCCACGCCCGTACGGTCGGTCGCGAGCGGAACCCGGCAGACCGGCCGGCCATCTCGGCAGCTTGCCACGATCCGCGGCTCGCGGGGGGGCTGGCGATGGCTCGACCACTCGATCCAAGTCGTGACCGTTCCGCCCGAAACCGCTGGCCCGCCCCGGGCGACGTGACCGGCACGTCGGAGCCCTTCGATCAGCGTGGTCGATCCGGCGGAAGCGGAAACCGCTGCGGCGCCTCCCGCGACCGTCGCTGATGGTCCAGGAGATCCAGGGCCCAATCCGGCCTCGGCGCGACGGACGCCTCATACAATTCACGGTATGCTTCAGGTGTCAGCCAAGTGCCGACGGGATGACGTCCGGTCAGGCGCAGGAAGGCGCTCAGCGATAGGCAAACCGGCGGCGGCAGGCCGACGACGGTCTGGAGAGCGCAGCTGGAACTCTTGCTGCGCTGTCCCACGATACGCGTGTTGAGGAGGCCCATGGCCCCGGCCCGGGCATCCGGGCCGACGAGTTCCTCGTCGAGCGGCGTGGGCGTGCCGGGCGTCTCAAGCGCCGAAAGCAACTCGCTCCAGGACTGCCACCCCCACGCCAGCGCGACGACCTGTCGAGCGGTCGCCTCGGCGATAGGCTGCCGGACATTGGCGAGTTGCGCGCGCAGGGCGTGCACCTTGCGGTTTGCGAAGAAGATCGAGGACGGGCGGAACATCGCGGACCATGGGACTGCGTACGGTGAGCCAATGGATTCAGCTCGCTACGGAGCGGTCAAGGCAACGCCGCGTCGGAAGCTTCGTCGGGTCGCCCCGGCCAGGACGAGGTCCGGCTGGAAAGGCGCCTTGCCCCTTCAACGCCGCCGCCCAGGCGGCGACTTGGTCCGCGACCTGGGCGACGGTTCCGTCGCCGAGCGCGGAAGCGGTCGGGTATGTTGTCGCCTGCTCCTCGGCGGCGGCCGACCCACGTCCACCAGGATCTCTGCAATTCGCTGTGGCCATCCCTCCGCCGTGACGCGAAACTCCCTGTGGATAAATCGCGTCGCCTCGAACCCCGCTTAGATATCCATGTGGACGTGTAACCGTCGGAGGTTAGTGTGGCGCAACGGAGGTACGGCACCATGGGCGACTCGGATTGGGCGGCGGAGCGGGCGGAGGAATACTGGCGGCTCCACGCGGAGCCCGTGCTCAAGCGCGTCGTCATCGACGCCTTCCTGTCCGGAACGGCGGCCGTGCCCCCTGCCTTGGCGAACTGGCTGGCTTCGGCGCCCATCGGGCGCGGTGCCGAGGCTGTCACGCCGCCTCCACCCCCGGAGCCTGCGCAGCAGGTGCCGCCCGGCGCCAAGGAGGTCGCGGCACCGCAAGCCGGTCCTCGGCCCAAGAGGTCCCCCCGCCCGCTCAAGGGGGTGAGCGCCGCTGCGTACGACCTCGTCAAGCGCGCAGGCAAGCCCCTGACATCCCGGGAGCTGCTCGGACAGCTGAGGGACTGGGACGGGGGCGAGCGGACCGAGGCGCGCGACAATTCCCTTCTGGCCGCGATGCGGCGGCTTCGCAAGGCCGGTTGGGTCGACTTCGACGGGACGCATTACAGCCCGTCGGCGAAGAGGCCCCGCAGCAAAGGCAGGTCCGGTCCCGCCGGGCCGGGTCGGGTCTGATCGCCCGCCCATGGCAAGGCCAATCCATCGCCTCGCAGATCGGCTCCCTGCGCAGGAAGGCAGGGCGCTGGCGGAGATCGAGACCCGGCAAGCCCGCGGCCTACCGCCCGTTCGACCATCCAACGCAAACATGGACTCGGAGCGCACATGACCACCTCGTTCGGCGACGCGCGTCGCCTGCACGTCCTGTCTCTCGTCGCCCTGCTCTCGGTCGTGACGCCGCCGCGCAGCCGGGCCGCCGACGGAACCATGAGCGAGCACGAGATCGCTCCCGGCATGGTCATCCGCGGCCTGGTCACCGCGGCGGGCGCGCGGGCCTTTCGCCTGATCGTGCGGGGAACGCTCGTTGCCTCCTTGACCGCGAGGGATGGGGCGCCGCCGACCGGGTACTGCCTCGTTGGAGAGTGGTTGTCCGTGCTGGAGGCACTGGCTGCGCCATGGCGCGCGTTCGCCGGCGAGACCTCGCCGCGGAACTTCGGACCGCCGCGCCGGTCGCATTCCGAGCGCTCACCCTTCGTCGCACGGTTCCCGGCGCGCCAAGCCCGCCTCACGGGCCCGAAGCTCGTTCGGTTCCTCGCCGAGTGCACCGCTTCCCTAGGAGCGAAGGACTCGATGCGCGGCGATGAGATCGCCCTCGTCGTCGGCACGCCGGAGACCCGAGTTCGGATCGCGTGCAGCGGTGCCGAACTTCACGTCCTGGTCCATCGAGAGCGGCGCTTGGTCATGGCCGGCACCCTGTCGCGCCTCGACCTGAGTCGGCCCGGGCGCACGCGCTGCTGCATCGGTCGCCAGTGGCTGCCCGAGTTGTTGGATTGGTTCTGGGCCGTATCCGACGATGTCGATCCTGCAGACCTCGTTCGGTTCTGCCAGGGTGCCGCCTCGGATCGGCCCTAGCCGGCGTCGGCCGATGGCGCCGACGCCCGGATGCAGGGCCGGCCCTCGCCAAGCTTAAGCTCTCGCCTCTCGGGCCGTGACGTGTGCCAGGAAGGAGCGCAGCGTGGGTGTACGGCGGTCCTTGTGCGTTCGAGGCGCATACCGCCAACGAAAAAGCCCCGCCTGAGCGGAGCTTTCGTTTGAGGGGAATACCCGCGGGCAAACCCCGACCTCCGATGGCGAGCATCTTCGGTCAGCTGAAAAGACGGTGTGACCCGCCTCCAGCGAGTGAGAGGGATATCGCATATCCGCCTCGCCGGGTCAATGATCGAGGCCCAGCACGGTTCCGAGGAGCGCTCGGATGCCGGCGAGCTCGGCGGGCGAGATGGACGGCAGCGCCGGGCGGCGGTTCACGTTGACCTGCCACAGCCGGACCAGGGAAACGGTATAGATGTGGTCGCAGACGGCCCAAACCGGGTCGGTCTGGTGGAAGAAGGGATACGTGCCCGGCTCGAACCGGAAATGATGGGTGTTGTTCTCCCGGGGCGGGCTCTTGCTCACCGGCACCACCGTGCAGCGCCCGGCGGCGCCGGCCGAGCGCGAGGACACGACGATCGCCCGCCGTTCCTTCTGCATCTCCGGCTTCACGAGGTAGGTGAAATCGCACATCACGACCCGGCCGGGGCTCGGAGCGTGCGGAACCGGCCGCCTGACCTCGGCCGTGCGGCGCGTGACGACCGAACCTTCCAGCGTCGTCAGGAACGCGTCCGCCTTCGCGGCGGCGATGCCGCCGCGAACCAGCGCCGTCTTCAGCTTGGTCCGCTCGTACTGCGCGGTGGCCTTCTCCGACAGGAAGCAGTGGCGCAACGCGCTGGCCACCGCCTCCGCGGCCTCTTCGGCGAAGCCTCCCTCGCACAGCCGGTCGAGGCAAGCCTCGCCGTCGAAGCGGGTATCGGGATGCCGGGAAATCTCCATCAATCCGCCGACGGCGAGCGCCTCGCCCTGGGCGAAGCCGAGATCCGTCATGGCCTTGAACATGCGAAAGGCGTGGGGCACCCCGAGACAAATGCTCCTGCCGATGGGAAGGCGATGGCGTAGCCCGGGCGACGTCGCGTCGGGCAGGCCGAGGGCGAGCCGATCCGTTCGAAGTCGGCAAACACCTCGGCCGACGCCGTATCCGCACGCCGGACCATTGTCATCCCACGCCGAAGGGGCCGAGCGCCGCCGGCGCCCGGGCGCCGCGATCATGCCGGGGCCTACCCGCCGTGGATGCATTCGTTTGAGCGACCAGGCCCGGGGGGGGCGGCACCCGCGCTCGTCATCGAGGCGCCGGGTCCCGCCGCCCGGGCGCGCCGCCTCGGCCTGGTCCCGGGGCACGTTCCATCCGGCGCCGAGAACGACGGTTCCCGACCTTGCCGCACCGCCCGGCGCGGCTATTCGTTTTCATTCAAGAGCGCCACCGCGGCCTCCAGGAGCGCTCGGAACGCGACCGACTGCCGTGCAGCCGCCTCCACGCGCAGCGTCAGGTTCGAGAAAGCCGCGGGATCCTCCGACGGGTGCGCACCGATGAACCGAACCGCGGCGAGATGCAGCGCGGGTCTAGGCTTATGTTGCCCTGCCAATAGCTTCGATATGGTCGCCTGGCTCGCGCCGAGGATCTTGGCAAGGGCAGCCTGCGTAAGCCCGCGCTCTCGACGCACGCGACCGAGGGCAATCGCCAGCGCATGCGCATCCCCGCCGTCAGCCGCCCGCTTGCTTCCGCTCATGAAGTCAATAAAATCGAATGATAACGAATAATCAAGGCGCGCAGGATGCAGGCTCAGACGTCCGGGAGGACGCGGTCGGTCGCGACGATTCCCGCGGACCCGGAGGCCGAATTGATGCCGGGGGTGCGGTGGGGGCGCCCGGAATGGGTGCCGAGTGCCGCGTTCTGGGCTTTCATGGTCGGTCGGGCCAGCGAGCCGGTCGACGGGTTCGTGGGGCGGGAGGTCAGCCTGGCCCACGAGATCGGCTTCTGTCTGCTCGGGGGCTACGGCATCACGGCCGAGGTCAACCACGCGGTCCATCGCGCGCTCGCCGCGGATGGGATCTTCGAGCCGGGCCGTCGTCCCGGGGCCGATGAGATCGAGGCCCTCCTGCGCAGGCCGGTCCGCATCGGCGAAAGGTCGGTGCGCTACCGCTTCCCGAAGCAGAGGGCGGGCAGGCTCGCCGACGCGCTGACGCTCATCGAGACCGATCCTCCGCCGTCGAGCGACGCCCTGGCCTTCCGACGCCACCTGATGCGCCTGCCCGGCGTCGGTCCGAAGACCGCCTCGTGGGTCACCCGGAACTGGCTGGGCTCGGACGAGGTCGCCATCCTCGACATTCACATCATCCGTGCAGGCCTCCTGATCGGCCTGTTCGAGCGGCCGATCCGCCTCCCGCGGGACTACGAGGCGCTCGAACGGCGCTTCCTGCAGTTCTGCGTGGCCCTGGACGCGAAGCCGTCGCTGGTCGATGCCGTCATGTGGCGGGCGATGCGCAACATCGGCCGGGGACCGGTTTGACCGGCGACGGCGGAGGCCGATAAGAAATCAGGTCTCCTTCACCAGTGGCCGGGCAAGCGGGATGTCGGGGGGCAGCAAGAAAAGTTCGGGCCGTCGCCTGGTCGCGCCGGCCGGTGCAGGGCCGGGCGCGCCGAGCTCGACCGCCGGATCGGAGGGCGGGAATGCGCCGACGGGCTCGCCCTGCGACCTCAGTTACGACGTCGAACTGACCGGGGTCCGGGCCGACGTCGTCGCCGTCGTGCGCATCGGCGACGTCCTGGACGTCGCGCTGCACAGGGCGGGTGCGTTCGAGACCGCCGTGTGCCGTACCCGCCCCGCCGGGCAGGTGGTCGGCACGCTGGCGAACGTCGAAGGCCTCGACGAACTTCTCGGTTGCCTGCGCACCCACCACCGCTACGCGGCGACCGTGACGCAGGTCGGCCGCCTCCTCTGTCGCGTCGCCATCGCACCGGTGCTGGGTTGATCGTCGCCGGAGGGTCCTACCTGGAGATCTGCGAGATCCCGCGCTGGCGCCGGCTGTTCGGTTCGGGCGGCCGTGCCGCCGCGGCGGTCGGGCAGCTCTCGCCGGGCAGCAGCCTTCACACCTATGCCTTCGCAGGCTGGGCCCGCGACGTCGAGAGCTCGATGCACGCCTGCGGGGTGACGGCGACGGTAATGCCCATCGCCGAGGAGATCAGCTTCGGCTACTTCCATGCCCTGTCGCCGGCCACGCTGCGGCCCGGCGTGCCGACGCGACACCCGGCCCTCTCGGTCGACGGGCGGGTCGTGCTGCGTTTCGGCTTCGTGGAGGGCGACGCGGTCGTGTCCGCGGAGCGGGCGGTCCACGACCCGCAGGGCGACGACGTTGTCCCGTTCCGCGCCAACGGGTCCCGGGCCGAGGCCCTGGCCGTAGTCCTGAACGAGGGGGAGGCGGAGGGGGCGACGGGCGAGGAGGGGCCGGCCGCAGGCGAGGCCGTTCTCGCCCTGCACGCGGCCGACGTGGTCGTGGTCAAGCGTGGCTGCTCGGGCGCGACCGTCCACCGGCCTGGTCGCGACCCCGTCGCGGTGCCCGCTTATCGATCCGCCCGCGTGTTCAAGATCGGCTCGGGCGACGTCTTCAGCGCCGCCTTCGCGCATCACTGGGGCGAGCGCGGCCTCGACGCCGCGGCGGCGGCCGACCTGGCGTCGCGCGCGGTCCACCATTTCGTCGACACGCGCTCGCTGCCGCTGCCCGCGGCCGCCGACCTCGCCGACCAGGCGCTCGCACCCGTGGGCGGGGAGCCCGGCCGCGTCTACCTCGCGGCCCCGTTCTTCCACATCGCCCAACGCTGGCTCGTCGAGGAGGCACGGGACCGGCTGCACGCCCTCGGCGCGTCTGTCTTCTCGCCGTTGCACGACGTGGGCACGGGGGGCGGCGCCGTCGCCCTCGCCACCGCCGACCTCGCGGGGCTCGACGGCTGCCAAGCCGTGCTCGCCCTGCTCGACGGGGCGGACCCGGGCTCGATCTTCGAGGTTGGACATGCGCGGGCGCGCGGCATCCCAGTGGTCGTGCTGGCCGAACGCCTCGACGAGCATCACCTGACCATGCTGGCCGGCACCGGCTGCGAGGTCGTCGACGATTTCGCCTCCGCCCTCTATCGGGTCGTGTGGGCCTCGCTGCGATGAGGGTTCTGCTGTTTTCCGGCGGCCTCGATTCGACCGCCCTCGCTTGGTGGCAGAGGCCGGACGCCTGCCTGTTCGTCGATTACGGCCAGCGGCCGGCGGCGGGCGAAAGGGCGGCTGCGACGTCCATCGCGGCCGAGTTCGGGCTGCGGCTCGAAACGCTTCAGGTCGACCTGTCCGGGCTTGGCCTCGGGCCCCTGGCCGGCGGGGAGCCCGCCGCGCTCGCGCGTGCCCCCGAATGGTGGCCCTACCGCAACCAGATCCTGGTCACCCTCGCAGGCATGCGCTTCGTCGCGGAAGGCCTGTCGGAGATCCTCATCGGAACGGTGGCGACCGATGTCCACGCCGACGGACGCGCCCCATTCCTGCGGACGCTCGACCGACTGATGCGGCTCCAGGAGGGTGGGGTGCGCGTCGTGGCGCCCGCACGGCACCTGAGCGGGCCGGCCCTTCTCGCGGCGTCCGGCCTTCCCGCCTCGGCGCTCGGTGCGACATTCTCCTGTCACGTCATGGAATATGCCTGCGGGCAGTGCCGCGGATGCGAGAAGCATCGCGAGACCTTGCGGTCGTTCGGCCTGCGGTCCGACGTGAAGGCATCCCGCGCGGCCCCGGACCGACCGGACGCGGCGCGGGCGGAGGGTTGACGAATGGGCGGAGGGCTCCCACCCAAACGCCGCCGCATGCCGTACGGCATGGGACAGGTCCGGACAGGGTCCGACGAGTGCGACCTGACCTTCACGGTCGACCTGATCGGTGTCCGCCGCGACGCCACGCGCGGCCTGCAGGCCGGAGACGTGTTGGAGGTGGACCTCGTGGCCGGCGCGGGCGCCAGCACCGCAGTCTGCCGCACCGCCGACGGGGCGACCGTCGGCGCCCTCGCCGCGTTCCGCGGCCTCGTGAGCCTGCTCGGCTGCCTCGACCAGGGGGTGCGGTTCGAGGCCCTCATCGAGGATGTCGGCGCGACGCGCTGCACCGTTACGGTCACGAGGGCCGAGGCGTGAACGTCGTCGGCGGCACATATTTCGAGAGCTGCGCGTTCCCCGCCTGGGCCGGCCTGTTCGGTTCGGGCGCGCGCGCCGCCATGGCGGTGAGCGCGCTGTCCCCGGGCACCCGCCTGAGCACGTATGCTTACGCCGAGTCGGCCGGCGACCTCCGGGCGACCATGGCCGCCTTCGAGGTCGAGACGGACATCGTCGCCATCGGGGAGCGGCTCGAATTCGAGTATTGGCATCCCCTTCGCAAGAGCTGGGTTCCCGAGGCCGGCCGGCGCTACGCCGACCTGGCCGTCACCGGCGACGTCGTGCTCGGGTTCGGCATGCTGGAGGGCACGGCCCGGCTCACGGCCGGCCGGGCGGTCTACGACCCGCGCTCCGCCGACCCCGCGTCCTCCTTCGTGCGTTCCGGCTCGCGGGCGACGGAGCAACTCGCCTACGTGGTGCAGGATGCCGACTTGGTCCGGCTCGGGCCGCTCCCGGACCCGCGCGACGCCGCGACCGGCGTCATGGCCCGCGAGGGCGCCACGCTCGTCGTGTCGCGCCACGCATTCGGCGGTGCCACGGTGTACCGGGGCGACGCCCCCGGCATCCCGGTGCCGGCGTACGCCGCCCGCCGCTGGTTCAGGATCGGGGCCGGCGACGTCTTCTGCGCGGCCTTCGCGCATTATTGGGGCGAGCGTGGCTTCGACGCCGTGGGGGCGGCCGACCTCGCGTCCCGCTGCGTGGCGTGGTTCAACGACGGGGCTCGGTTGCCGCTGCCTCCGCCGGACGAGCTCGAAGGGATGGAGGCGGTGCCCGGGCGCCCCGCGTCGGGTTGCCGGGTCTACCTGTCCGGACCGCGCCGGACCATGGCCCAAAGATGGCTCTTCGACGAGGCGGCCGCTTACCTCGACGCGCTCGGGTTCAGGACGGAGACGGCGTTTGCGGACGACGGCCCCCGCTCACCCACGCGAGCGAATTGGCCGCCCCGGCCTCGCGTGCCCCATTCAGCCCTCCTAGCCCTGGGCGACGTCGCCGACCTCGGGACGAACCTTCACGTCGGCTACGCGCAAGCCAACGGCATGCCGGTGGTGCTGCTCGCCGAGACGGCCTCCGGCGGGGATTTGACGATGTTCTCGGGAAGCGGCTGCGAGGTGACGCACGATCTCGCCACGGCGCTCTACCGGACGTGTGTGGCATGCCTGCGGTGATCGGCGGCCGGGAGGGCACCCGTTGAGGCCGCCACGGTTTCCACCCGCTCCGGCGCGCCTGCGGGCGCCTGATCGCACGCCGTCCCCGTCCGGACCATCGGGGTCCGGCGATGGAGAGGGCGGGCCGGCGCAGGAGCGCTGGCAGGCGTTCCACGCCTTCCTGGCGGCACGCATGAACTCACGATGGGTGTTCCGCGGCTGCGCGTCGAAGGCCTTCGAGTGCAAGCCCAGCGCCGGCCGGGGCGCCGAGTTCGACCCGCGCCACGAACGGCAACTGTTCCAGGATTTCAAGCGCGAGGCCAGGCTGCACGTCGCGATGCCCGGGGCGACGGATTGGGACTGGCTGGCGCTGGGTCAGCATTACGGTCTCCCGACCCGCTTGCTCGACTGGACGACCAATCCGCTCATCGCCTGCTTCTTCGCCGTTGCCAGCCAGCCCGCGAACGAGGACGCCATCGTGTACGCGCATCCGCTCGGCGGCAGTTCCATGATCGACCCCGAGCGGGGTCCCGGCCCCTTCGAGATCGCCGAGGTCGGCTTCCTGCTGCCCTCCGCCCTGGCGCCCCGCATCGCGAGCCAGAAGGGCCTGTTCTCGGCCCACCCCGATCCGGCCTCGGCGTGGACGCCGCCCGGCATGGCGGAGAACAGCTTCGAGATCCCGCGGGACACCCGCGCGGTCTTCCAGCGCAACCTGTTCCAGCTCGGCGTGGATGCGGCCCACATCTGGGCCAGCCTCGAAGGCGTCTGCCTCTCGCTGACGTGGCAGTACCGCCTCCGAATCGGGCTCGGCGCGGCCTTGTAGCCCCCGCCGCTCGGAATCCCTGGATCATCCGGTCCGGACGACGGCGGTCCCGCCAAGCCGGTGCAGGCTTCGATATTCACCGGCCGGCGCGCCCTCTACCAACGCGCACGGCGTGGGTCAGGCACAGCAAGGGTTGCCCCGTAGCTGCGCGGGGGTGGTGTGGATATCCTGTCGAAAACCGGACCACGCCTGGGATTTAGCGAAACGGAAGCGTGGGAGGAATTGGGATTTATCCGGGAGCTGCCACTCCCCAAGTCCTTGATGCCACACACCAATTTTCAAGCGAAAGTCGGTGGTGGAGCTGAGGGGATTCGAACCCCTGACCTCCGCAGTGCGATTGCGGCGCTCTCCCATCTGAGCTACAGCCCCGTCCGAGGCGAGGGCCTTGTAGGCTTGTCCGCTTCGGCCTGTCAATTCCGGAAATTTCCCGCCGCGCCCCGCGCCTCCCGCGCCGGTCGTGCGTTTGGGGCGACGAGGACCGATACCCCCCGCATGAACGCCCTGCTCTGGCTCATCAACACCGTCATCCAGCTCTACATCTACGTCCTCGTCGCGAGCGCCGTGCTGAGCTGGCTCGTGGCCTTCAACGTGGTCAACGTGCGCAACCCCATCGTCTCGCAGATCGGCGAATTCCTCTACCGCGTGACCGAACCGGCGCTGCGGCCGATCCGCAACCTGCTTCCCAATCTCGGCGGCGTCGACATCTCGCCGATCATCCTGATCCTGCTCCTGCTGTTCGCGCAGAAGCTCATCACCGACCTCTACGTCCAGTTCGCCTTCTGAGAGGACGCCGCGGCGCGCTCGAGGCGTCCCGTCCGAGCCGCGGCGGCTCCGGAGCGGCCCCCGGAACGGTCCCCCGAAGCCGTCCGGAGGAGCGAGCGGGCCTGTTGCGGTGCTGCGCCCGAATGGGCGCGGCCCGGGCACGGCATTGCGCGGATGCCGGGCGGGTTGCTAAGGCGGTCGGGCACCGGCTCGGCCGAAAAGCCGATGCAACGTCAGAAGTTTAGGGCCTCGTTCTGAATACGGTATTCAAGACGGTGCCCTGCCCGGCCAGCAAGAGCCGTACAGGGAGCGACGCGCGCGCATGAAGACCAATCCGGGCCGCTTCTTCGAGGATTTCCGCCTCGGGGAGACCATCCGCCACGCCACGCCCCGCACCGTCACCACGGGCGACGTGGCGCTCTACACGGCCCTCTACGGCCCGCGCTTCGCCGTGCAATCCTCGGACGCCTTCGCCAAGGCGATCGGCTACCCGGCGAGCCCGCTCGACGATTGGCTCACCTTCCACGTGGTGTTCGGCAAGACCGTGCCGGACGTCTCGCTCAACGCGCTGGCCAACCTGGGCTACGCCGAGGGCGGCTTCCGCCGTCCGGTCTATCCGGGCGAGACGCTCTCCACCGTCTCCGAGGTGATCGGCTTGAAGGAGAGCTCGAACCGACAGACCGGCGTGGTCTACGTGCGCTCCACCGGCTCCGACTCTTCGGGGCGGACCGTGCTGAGCTATTGCCGCTGGGTGCTCGTGCGCAAGCGCGACCCGGAAGCGAAGATCGCGGAGGAGCACGTGCCCCAGCTCGCCAAGGTCGTGAACCCGGCCGACCTCGCCAGCGCCCTGCCTCCGCTCGACCCGGCGGCCTACGACACTGTCCTGGCCGGCAGCCCGCACCGCTTCGCGGATTACGCGGTCGGCGAGAAGATCGACCATGTCGACGGCATGACCGTCGAGGAGGCCGAGCACCAGATCGCCACGCGCCTGTTCCAGAACACCGCCAAGGTTCATTTCGACGCGGTGGCGACCAAAGAGACCAAGTTCGGCAAGCGCCTGATCTATGGCGGCCACGTCATCTCGCTCGCCCGCGCCCTCAGCTTCAACGGGCTCGCCAACGCCTTCGCCATCGGCGGTATCAATGCCGGCCGGCACGTGGCGCCGCTGTTTGCCGGCGACACGGTCTACGCGTGGTCCGAAGTGCTGGAGACCGCGGAGCTTCCCGGCCGCAGCGATATCGGCGCGCTGCGCCTGCGCACGGTGGCGGCCAAGAACCAGCCCTGCGGCGGCTATCCGGACAAGCAGGGGGAGGGCTACGACCCCTCGGTGATCCTCGATCTCGACTACTGGGCCTTCATCCCGCGCTGAAGCGTCGGCCCTCAAAGGGCTGAGACACTTACGAAAAGAACCCGGTCACGGCCTGACGCAAGGGGTTGGCCGGGTTCGACAGCAGGCGCAGCGCCATCGCGCAGGCGATGACGACGAGGAGCGGGCGGATCAGCCGGGCGCCGAGGCGCACGGCCAGCGCCGAGCCGATCTGGGCGCCGAGAAAGGCGCCGGCCGCCATGGCGAGCCCGACCGGCCAGATCACCGCGCCCTGGAACGTGAACAGGGCGAGGCTTCCGACATTGCTCGCGGCGTTCGAGAGCTTGGTGTGGGCGGTGGCGCGCACCACGCCGAGCCCGAGCAGAGTGACGAAGCCGATCATGTAGAACGAGCCGGCGCCGGGCCCGAACACGCCGTCGTAGAAGCCGACCGCCGGCGCCAGCGTCACGGCGAACAGGCCGGGCGTGATGCGCGCCGTCGCGTCCTCGTTGCTCATCCGCCGCGCGGTGGCGAAGTAGCCCGCGATCCCGACGAGCATGACCGGCACCAGCGCGTCGAGGACCGGGCGCGGCAGCAGGCTGACGCAGAGCGCGCCCGCGACCGAGGCGAGGCCGGCCCCGAGCGCGGCGGGGGCCGCCTCGCGCCAGCGGATCAGCCCGCGACGGGCGAAGGCGATCGTGGCCGAGACCGATCCGGCGCTGCCCTGGAGCTTGTTGGTGGCGATCGCGCTGACGGGATCGAGCCCGGCCAGCAGCAGGGCCGGCAGGGTCATCAGCCCGCCCCCGCCGGCGATGGCGTCGATGGCGCCCGCCACCACGGCCACGCCGAACAGGCCCGCGACCGTCTCAAGCTCAATACTCATCGGGGATCCCAAAGGGCTTGCAGCCCTTTGGCGGGTTGTCAGGGCAGCGCCCTGATGTCGGCGGAGCCGATTTGCAGGGCTCTGCCCTGCACCCGCGAAAGGACTCGTCCTTTCGAAGCCTTGACCATGGCTGCTCCGCTTGGGCAAGCCTCAGGCGGCGGCGCGCTCCGCCCGCGGCAGGCTGACGGTAGCCCGGGCGCCGCGGCTCGCCCGCAGCGTGCCGCCCTTGGGCACGATCGTCCAGCCCTCCTTGCAGCCGTCGATCGGCTCGGAGACGACGGTGAGGCCGCGCTCGCTCTCGCGGTAGTACAGGCTCGGCGGGCGCCCGTCGCAGGCCCAGCGGAAGGCGGTGAGGCTTTCGCCGTCGGTGAGCACCGCCGTGAAGCGGAAGGCCTCCGCGATCCGCGCCTCCTGCATCAGCCCGCGCACGGTGGCGCAGGTCGCCTCCATGGCGGCGACGGGATCGGCGTCGAGGCCGTTGGCCAGGGCCAGCAGGAAGAGCGCCTCCGAATCGGTCGAGCCGCGGCGGGTGTCGTAGAGTTCGTCGGGGATCAGCGCCTCCAGGCGCCGCTTGATCCGGTGATAGCCGCCGATCTGGCCGTTATGCATGAACAGGTGCCGGCCGTGGGCGAAGGGGTGGCAATTGGCCCGGGTCGTCGCCGTGCCGGTCGCCGCGCGCACATGGGCGAAGAAGGTCCGCGCCCGCACCTGTCGGCAGAGGTTCACCAGGTTCTCGTCCGACCAGGCCGGGCAGATGTCGCGGTAGAGGCCGGGCTCGGCATGCTCGCCGTACCAGCCGATCCCGAACCCGTCTCCGTTGGTCTCCGTCTTGGCCTCCGAGGCGTGCAGCGACTGATGGACCAGCGAATGGGTCGGGGCGCAGACCAGCTCGTTCAAGAAGACCGGCTCACCGAGATAGGCGAGGAAGCGGCACATGGCGGGACGAGAGCCTCCTTTGCGGTCCGGGGCGGGCCATGCAAGCATCGGTCCGTTCGGACCGTCCTGCGTCGCCGGACTGTAACAATTCGTTTCGTGTGGTGAACAGGCCGTTAAGAGGCGGCTCGGATCGTTCGGTTCAGGCCGGCACAATTTCGCTGAACCGATCATCCCCGAACTTGTTGTCGCAGGGCAAGCATCGTCGGCGTCGCCGATCCCGCCGCGGCGCACCCCTGTCCGGGCCGCCGCTTCCGAACCGCTCGCACAGCTTCAGGGAGACATCATGGCTCACACCGGAGACAGCCCGGTCGCGCTCGTCGTCGAGGAGGACGAGGCCGCCCGCGACCTCGCAACCGTCCTGATCGAGGAGACCGACCTCGACGTCATCGCCTGTTCGAGCGCCGAGGACGCGCTCGCCGTGCTCGAACGCGGCGACGTGACGGTGGCGATGGTGATCGCCGACACGCATCTGTCTGGCGCGATGGATGGCGCGGCGCTGGCGCGCACCGTCGAGGATCGCTGGCCGGACGTGCGGCTCGTGGTGACGTCCGAGGCGCGCGAGGAGCGGCGGACCGGGATCCCGCCGCACGCCGTCTACATGCGCAAGCCCTGGCTGCCCCTCGAGCTCCTGCGGCAGGCCGAGCGCGCGACGCTCACCGCGCGCGCCGCCTGAAACGGGTCGTTTCCCACGAAAAAGGCCCCGCCGGTCGAGCCGGAGGGGCCTTTTTCGTATCCGGATCGCGCGCGGCCCGCTCCGGAGCCGGCGCGTCTCGAAAGGTCGGCCTCAGGAGGCCGCGGCGGGCGCCTGAACGGCGGCCGGCTGCTGCGAGAAGCTCGGAGCGCTCGGGCGGCGCGGGGCGCCGGTCCGGGGCTTCGGCTTCGGCGCGGCGATCAGGCCCTCGCGGATCGCGGTCTTGCGGGCCTGCTTGCGGGCGCGGCGGACGGCCTCGGCCTTCTCGCGAGCCTTGCGCACGGACGGCTTCTCGTAGGCCTTGCGCTGCTTCATCTCGCGGAAGATGCCCTCGCGCTGCATCTTCTTCTTGAGGACGCGGAGCGCCTGGTCGACGTTGTTATCGCGAACGAGTACCTGCAACGGAATCAACCCCTAGGATCTGTTGTTTCGAACCGCACCGGCCTCGGATTCCCGGCAGAACCGGGAAAAAGCCGTCAGGCGCCCCTGCCCCGGCTTGGTTCCGGAGGAGGCGTCGCGACGGCAGCCGAATCGGTGCGAAAGAATTGCACCTGAGCGCGCGGCATACACGAAACAGGTTCGTGTTGGAAGTGCGAGAAAGCCTCTTGAAGGCCGCTCGAAGGTCTGTCGCCGGCCTGGGACCGCGCGGCTTCCGCCCGATCGCCCCGGATCCGCCGGACATCGCCAGCGCTCCGGCTCCGCCTCGCAACGACGAGGCGGAGGTTCGGCTCACGCGTGCGTGGCGATGAAGTTGCGCACGATCGGGTAGGTCTGGGCCTCCCACTTGCGCCCCGAGAACACGCCGTAGTGACCCACGCCCGCCTGGAGATGGTGGCTCTTCATGTGCGGCGGCAGGCCCGAGCAGAGGTCGTGGGCGGCCATGGTCTGGCCGACCGCGCAGATGTCGTCGCGCTCGCCCTCCACCGTCATCAGGGCGGTGCGGCGGATCGCGCCCATGTCGATGGGCTCGCCGCGATAGGTGAGCTGGTTGCGGGCGAGCGTGTAGTCCTGGAACACGGTCCTGACGGTCTCGAGATAGAACTCGGCGGTCAGGTCGAGGACGGCGAAATACTCGTCGTAGAAGGTTTCGATCGCCTGCGCCTTGTCGGCGCTGCCGTCGACGTAGTGCCAGAACAGGTCGCTATGCGCGTCCGAGTGGCGCCGGGCGTTCATCGAGACGAAGGCGGAGACCTGCATGAAACCGGGATAGACCCGCCGCCCCGCGCCCTTGTGGCGGCCGGGCACCGTCTCGATCAGGTTCTGCTCGAACCACTCGATCGGCTTCGAGGTGGCGAGCCGGTTCACCGCGGTCGGGCTGACGCGGCAATCGACGGGGCCGGCCATCAGGGTCATGCTGCGCGGCTGGGCCGGATTCTTGGTATGCGCCATCACCGCCGTGGCGGCGAGCGCCTGCACCGCCGGCTGGCACACGGCCATGAGGTGGGCGCCCTCGCCGATGGTCTCCAGGAAGCGCACGACGTGGTCGACGTAGTCGTCGAAGCCGAAGCGCCCCTCCGAGACCGGCACGTCGCGGGCGTTGTGCCAGTCGGTGATGTAGACGTCGTGGTCGGGCAGCAGCGTGCGCACGGTGCCGCGCAGCAGCGTGGCGAAGTGGCCCGAGAGGGGCGCGAGCACCAGCACCTTGGGCTGGACGGTGTCGATGTCCTTGCGGAAGCGGAGCAGGGTGCCGAAGGGCGTGGCGAGCACCGGCTCCTCGATCACCGGCACGTCGCGGTTGCCGACCCGCACGGCATGGATGCCGTAGGCCGGCCGCGCGAAGGTGAGGCCGGCGCGCATCATCATGCGCGCGCCCGCCGACCACCATTTCGCGGCGTCGTGCCAGGGCGTCCGCATCCACGGGGCGGCGGCCTCCTGCAGGAGCCGGCCCCATTGCCGGGTCTGCCGGGCGATGTCCGATTGGACATCGAAGGCGTGGTAGAGCATCGGGCCCGAACTCCAAGCGCGCAAGGTGCCTGCACGCGCCAATCTCTCGCGAACGTCCCGAATGGCCCGGATTCGCCCGCCTCGCTTCCGGATCGCCGCTGCCGCCCTCAAAGGACGATGCCGGACGAAGCAGGCTAAGCGGTTCTGGATTGGGCGCAACCGATCAAAAGTATAAGGCGCGCCGCTGTGGTGTGGATGCATCACCTTGCACGTCTGCCGGGAGAAAATGAATCCTACTGCCGGAAACGTGGAGCTGGCGGCGCGCAATCCGGTGCGCCGCCCGGCACGAGTCTTGGATGCCGGTCCAGGGGCCCGGGCGGCAGCCTCGGGCGAACGCGCATCAGGGAAGCAGCCATGGCCGAGGCGACGCTCACGATCTCCAGTCGCAACTACTCGTCCTGGTCCCTGCGCGGCTGGCTGCTGTGCCGGATGGCCGGACTCGATCTCTCGGTGGCGGTGCTGTCCGGCTCGGACGCCGCGACGCGGGCCGAACTGCTCCACCTGTCGCCGTCCTTCCTGGTGCCCCGGCTGGAGCACGGCGCGGTCGCGGTGTGGGATGTGCTCGCCATCGCCGAGTATCTCAACGAGATCCGGCCGGAGGCCGCCCTCCTGCCCGAGACCGCCGCGGAGCGCGCGCGCTGCCGCGCCGTCTCGGGCGAGATGCATGGCGGCTTCGTCAACCTGCGCTCGGCCCTGCCGATGAACCTGCGCAGCCTCCATCGCGGCTTCAAGATCTTCAACGGCGCCAAGGGGGACATCGAGCGCATCTGCGCGATCTTCGAGGATTGCCTGTCGCGCTCGGGCGGACCCTACCTGTTCGGGGCGCGCCCGACCCTGGCGGATGCGATGTACGCGCCCGTCTGCACCCGCTTCCGCACCTACGACGTCACGCTTCCCTACACCGCCGCGACCTACCGCGACACGATCCTCGCCTGGGACCTGATGAACGAGTGGGCGGCGCTCGCCGAAGCCGAGCCGGAGGAGATCGAGGAGCTCGACATGGAGTTCTGAGGGCGGCTGCCGGTCCAGCCCGTCAGGCGGAGGCGCCCCTGTCGGCGGAGCGCCCGGCGGCGAGCGGGAGCTCGATGCGGGCGCAGAAGCCGCCGCCGGGGCGGTTCTCCAGGCGCAGGCGGCCGCCATGGCCCTCGACGATGGCGAGCACGATCGACAGGCCGAGGCCGAAGCCGCTCGCGGAATCGAGGTTGCGGGCCCGGTCGCCGCGCACGAAGGGCTGGAGCATGGCGCTGCGCTCGGCATCGGGGATGCCGGGGCCGTCGTCGATCACCTCCACCGCCACGCCGGGATGGTCGCCGGAGCCCGCCGGCCCCATGACGAGGCGGGCGCCGCCGCCGTACTTCACGGCGTTGTCGACGAGATTGGTGATCGCCCGCTGCAGGTCGTCGGGGCGGCCGCGCACGAGGACGTGGCGGGTCCGCTCCAGGCTCACCGCCGCGCCGACATCGGAGAACCCGTCGCAGACCGTCTGCACCACCGAGGCGAGGTCGATCAGCGTGGTCTCGCCCCCGCCCGGCGCCCCCTGACCGTCCCGGACGTAGGAGAGCGCGGATTCCACGAGGCCGTTCATCTGATCGAGGTCGCGCAGGGTCATCTCGCGGGCGCGCTCGTCCTCGATGAATTCGGCGCGCAGCCGCAGCCGGGTGATCGGGGTGCGCAGGTCGTGGCTGATTGCGGCGAGCATCTGCGTTCGGTCGTCGAGCAGGCGCAGCAGGCGGGTGCGCATCCGGTCGAGGGCGCGGGCGAGCGCCAGCACCTCCTCCGGGCCGCGCTTGGGCAGGGGCGGCGGTTCCTCCGCCGTGCCGAAGGCTTCCGCCGCCGCGGCGAGCCCGGCGAGCGGCGCGGTGAGCGCCCGCGTCGCCCAGAACGAGAGCAGCGTGAGGCTGACGCCCAGGAAGACGAAGGTGAAGATGATCGGTCCCTGCGCCGGCGGGCGGGGAAAATCGTCGGGCAGCACCGCCCGCAGCCGGGCGCCGGCCGGGGTGGTGATGCCGATCTGCAGGAGCCCGGTCCGCCCCCGGTCGTGGCCGGGGGAGAGGTCGGTCACCGGCAGCGCCCGCCCGAAGCCGTCGCGCAGGCGCGTGATCAGGGGATGATGCTCGATCTCGTCGTCGGCATCGCCCGTCCCCGCCGGCGGCGTCTCGCCATCCCAGGGAGCGAGGCGCAGGGTCGGAAGGCTGCGTGCCGCCGCCCGGAGGATCCCCTCCCGCTCGCCCGGCTCGGCGGCATCGAGCAGCCGGGCCACGGTCGAGAGCCGCGTCGCCGCCACCCCCGGCCGCTCGTCCGGCCGCCACGGCTCGCGCAGGGCGAGCAGCATGACCGCCGCCAGGACATGGGCGGCGAGCAGGGCCGCCACGACGAGAAGCGCGATCTGCCCGGCCGCCTTCTTCGGGCGCGGCCAGGCGAGGCGGAGCCGCGGCGGGCGCCGGCTCCGGTCCTGCTTGGGGGACGAGTCCGAGGCCGGGGCTTCCGCCGGGCTCGCCGCGGTCCTGACGGGGCTCATGAGCGGCCGATCTCCGGCGCGAACAGGTAGCCGCCCGAGCGGATCGTGCGGATGATCTCGGGGTTGCGCGGGTCGCGCTCGATCTTCTGTCGGATGCGGGAGACCAGGACGTCGATGCTGCGCTCGAACGGACCCGCCGCCCGCCCCTGCGTCAGGTCCAGGAGCTGGTCGCGGGACAGCACCCGCCCCGGCCGCAGGCAGAGCGCGTGGAGCAGGTCGAACTCGGCCCCCGTGATGGCGATGCGCGCACCCTCCGGGCTCAGCACCTGGCGCAGGCCCACATCGAGGGTCCAGCCCGAGAAGTGAAAGCGGCGCGCGCCGTCCCCGTCCTGCGGTTCGGAGCCCTTGCGCCGCAGGATCGCCCGGATGCGCGCCAGCAATTCGCGCGGGTTGAACGGCTTGCCGAGATAGTCGTCGGCGCCGATCTCCAGCCCGACGATCCGGTCGATCTCCTCCGACTTGGCCGTGAGCATCAGGATCGGCACCTGCGAGGAGGCTCTGAGGCGCCGGCACAGGCTCAAGCCGTCCTCGCCCGGCAGCATCAGGTCGAGCACGATGAGATCGACCCGGGCATCGGCCAGCACCCGGTCCATCTCGCGCCCGTCGCCCGCGAGGCTCACGCGGCACTCGTTGGCGCGCAGGTAGCGCGCGACGAGCGCGCTGATCTCGCGGTCGTCCTCGACGACGAGGATGTGGGGCGTCGGCTGGTTCGCGGTCATGACGGGAACAGTCTTACGCTCCCGCGCGCCCTGCCCGGAAGTCGGGCCGGCCGCGAAGATTGTAACCGCGCGTTTCCGCTGCCGGATCCGACACCTGCGGCAACAATCCGGAGTGGCTGCGCCCCCTCCGCCGGTGCGCGGCCGAAGCGTTTCGTGAGCACCCCTCGATTGCCCTGCCGGCCGCCGATTCTTATGTCGTGGAGACGTGCTCGAACAGGTCCGGGCGCGGGAGGAGATCCCCATGCAAGGCTCGAACCGCCTTTTCGACGATGTCGCCCGCCTGTTCACCGACGCCGCCGGGGCCGCCCAGGGCGTGCGCCGCGAGGCGGAGACGATGTTCAAGGGCCAGGTCGAACGCCTGATCCGCGACATGGACGTCGCCACCCGCGAGGAGGTGGACGTGCTGCGCGACCTCGTCGCGGCCCTGCGCAGCCAGAACGACGCGCTGGCCGCCCGGGTGAGCGCCCTGGAGGCCCGGCTCGGCGCCGAGGCCGGAAGCGCGGGCAGCACGGAATCGGTCTGAGTGACGGCGCGGAGTCGGCGAAGACTCACTCAAGACTCACCCTTGAGGGAAAACGCGGAATCCCGATTTCTTTGCACAGGAAGCATCGGTGGATAGCCGCGTTGCCCACCGCTGATGCCGGGGCGACGCTTTGAAGCCCTCGGGGGGCGCGGGCTATAAACGATCCGAAGTTGATTCGCCCCGGCGGAAAGGTGGAACCGAACCCCGGGGTGGTGAAATCTGGATTGAACCCCTCCGCAGGACGGAGATCGACGGGCGTCGCCTCGATTCCCGTCACGGCCCTGCTTTGCCCGCCGGCCCGATCGCGTGCATCGACCGGGTCGACAACTTGGATCGCCATGACCCAGCTTAGCCTCATCGAAGACAGCGACCGGCCGGAGCACCCGCTCGATGTCGTCGAGCGCCTCGCCTCGCTGCGGGACTGGATCTTCGACCGGATCGAGACCGACGAGATGTCGGTTTCCGTCTCGGGGCGATGGGCCGAATACCACGTCGCCTTCACCTGGATCGAGGAGGTCGAGTCGCTGCACGTGGCTGCCGCCTTCGACCTCAAGGTGCCCGAGCGGCGCCGGGCCGAGATGCTGCGCCTCGTCGCGCTGGTGAACGAGCAGCTCTGGATCGGCCATTTCGACCTGTGGTCGTCCGACAGCGTGGTGATGTTCCGCCATTCCCTGCTGCTCACCGACGGCATCGCGCCGACCCAGGGCCAGTGCGCGATGATGATGAAGACCGCCACCGACGCCTGCGAGCGCTACTACCAGGCCTTCCAGTTCGTGCTCTGGGCCGGCAAAGATGCCCGCGAGGCCCTCGACGCGGTGCTGTTCGAAACTGAAGGCGAGGCGTAGCCGCGCCCGGCGGGCCGCTCCCCCCGGACGGGGCCGGCGCCCTTGATTCGGCGCGCCTCCGGTGGGATCGAGGGGCCATGACGCGCGAGAACATTCCGGCCGCCCTCCCCACCCCTCTGGTTCTGGTCGGGGCCGGCAAGATGGGGGCGGCCCTGCTGCGGGGCTGGCTCGCGGGCGGCCTCGACCCCGCCGCCGTGACCGTCATCGATCCGCAGCCGTCCCCGGACATCGCCGCGCTCTGCGCCGAGCGGGGCCTGCGCCTCAACCCCGAGGCCGCCGCGCCCGCCGGAGCCCTGGTGCTCGGCATCAAGCCGCAGGTTCTCGACGCGGCGGCGGCGGCGCTTGTCCCCTGGATCGGCCCGGACACCCTCGTGGTCTCGATCCTGGCGGGAAAGACCATCGCCGACCTGAAGTGGCGCCTGCTGGGAGCCCGCGCCGTGGTGCGCGTGATGCCCAACCTACCCGCCAGCATCGGCCGCGGCGCGACCGGCGCCGTCGGCAGCCCCGAGGTCGGGCCGCAGGCGCGGGCGAGCGCGGAGCGGCTCCTCGCCAGTTCAGGCCTCGTCGCCTGGCTCGACGACGAGGCGTTGATCGATGCGGTGACCGCGGTTTCGGGCTCGGGGCCGGCCTACGTCTTCCTGCTGGCGGAGGCGCTGGCGGAGGCCGGCGTGGCGGCGGGGCTGCCGCCGGACCTGTCGGCGCAGCTCGCCCGCGCCACCGTCGCGGGCGCCGGTGCCCTGCTCGACGCCGATGCCCGCGAGGCCGGCCAGCTGCGCCGGGACGTCACCTCGCCGGGCGGCACCACCGCGGCGGCGCTGGCGGTGCTGATGCGCGAGGGCGCCCTGCCGGACCTGATGCGCGAGGCGGTCGCCGCGGCGAAGCGGCGGGCGGGCGAATTGTCCGGCTGACGGCCCGGCGGGTTCAACCCGGCGGCTTCGCCCCTACATGAGACGTCGAACCGAACACGGAGCACGGATCATGGATACGGCCCCCGAGCCGGACACCGGCGGCAAGCCCGAGACCGGCGGCAAGCCTGAAACCGGTGGCAAGCCCGGTTCGGCGCAATCCGGCAAGGCGCAGGCGAACACCTCCAAGCCCAACCCGCGCGAGGCCGCGGTCGAGGCGCTGATGCGGCTCGCCGCCGAGCAGCCCTGGAACGACATCGAGATCGGCGACATCGCCCGTGAGGCGGGGTTGAGTCTGGCCGAACTGCGCGACCTCTTCCCTTCGAAGGGCGCTGTGCTCGGCGGTCTGTCGCGGATCATCGACCGCAAGGTGCTGGAGGTCGACACGGCCGACCTCGCCGACGAGCCGGCCCGCGAGCGCCTGTTCGACGTGCTGATGCGCCGCCTCGACGCGATGACGCCCTACAAGCCGGCCTTGCGCCGCATCGCCTTCGCCCTGCGCGGCGACGTCCTGTCCATGCTGGCGCTCAACGGGGTCGCCCTCAACTCCCACCGCTACATGCTGGCCGCCGCCGGCATCGACACGGAGGGACCGCTCGGCCGGCTCAAGCTTCAGGGCACGGTGATCGCCTTCGCCCGCACCGTCGAGGTCTGGCTGGACGACGACGACCCGGCGCTCGCCCGCACCATGGCCAAGCTCGACCGCGAGATCCGCCGCGGCGAGACCATCATGGAGCGTGCCGACGACGCCCGCCGCCTCACGGCACCCCTGCGCGCCCTCGGCCGCGCCCTGATGGAGCGGCGCTCCCCGCGCGACCGGACGCCGCCGTCGGGCGACGGAGAGGACCGCGACCCGGCCGCGGCGATCTGAGCGACGGGGCCGCGCGCACGAGGCCGGAGCCGGAACGGGTTGGCCGATGCAAGTCGTGTGGGTAACCCGTTCCGCGGAATGCCCGCTTAACCGGTTCGCCTCGCGGTCATGACACTTCTGGGCGAGTGCTTCGGTGGGAAGGCTCGCCCGTGCAGTTCAAGCAGAGAAAGTTCGCCGCCATCGTGGCAGACAAGTTTCTCTACTTCACGCTCGTGGGGGCCGGCGGAGGCGTCGGCTCCATGATCAGGCCTGGTCCCGGTCCCAACGAGTATATCCTGCTTTGGGACGCGTCGAAGATCGCTCTCAGCACGTCGATCGGGGTGGCGCTGGGCGTTTTCGTCGGCGTGCTCGAAGCGCGTCGCTGGCTGAAATCGTACTGGGAAACGATTCACACCCTGGCGGAAGAGGGCAAGGACCCCGCAGCGGTCTATCCGCCGGCGCAGCCGCGCACGCGAACGCCGTTCTGGCCGTGAGGAGTTCTTTGTCCAGGAAGGACCAGCCGAAGTCTCCGTTCCGCCTTACGGGAGGCGCTCGGCCGAACGTCGTTGACGGCACCGCTCCCTGGATTGGCCTTCAGAGCAAGGCGCCGTGGTCTCGCGACCTGAGGACGCCAGCCTGATTGCATCAGGCTGGCGTCCCTCGGTTCGTCTTCAACGCGCTTTCTCTCGACGGTCCGGTCTCCGCTCCGTCGGAACACGCCCTATCCCTGGCGGGTGCCGCCCATCGTCGCCTGCATCCGCGAGAGCTGCGCGATGTGGCGCTGGATCAGCGGGAGCGCGCCCGCCGCGATGCGGCGCAGGGCCGGATCGTCGCCGGACTGCGCGTAGGAGCCGTGGATCTGGTAGGCTTCCTGGTGGCCCTGGAGCGAGGCGTTGACGAACATCGCGTCGTATTCGGGGCCGGGCTGCATTCCGGAGAGCTGCGACAGGATCTGCGCCTTCTGCTCGTCCGTCGTCATGGCGCCCGGACCGGCCCCGCCCGGCGCACCCAGGGCGCCACCGACCACGCCGCCGACCGCGCCGACGGTCGCCCCCGCGACACCGCCCGCCACCGCCAGGGGTGCCGCGACGAGACCGCCGACGACGCCGCCCGGACCGGGGGGCGCACCCGCCGCCATGGGCGCCGAACCCATATACGGGTCGAGTTTACGGGCGAGATTGACCTGCTCGGTCACCTCCGCCCGGCTGAAGGCCTTGACGCGCGGATTGCGGGTCTTGGCGTGGGCGTCCCGCGCCGTGTTCTCGAGGAACAGGCCGCCCTTCGTCGCCATGGCGAGATAGACGGGCGCCGGGATGGCGCCGGCCGGCGCCGGTTGGGCGAGGGCCGTGCGGGTGACGGCCAGCGCAGCCGTTGCGGTCAGCAGCGTCGTCAGAAAAGCGCGCCGATGCATGGAATCGGATCTCCCGGTCTGGACACGACAGCCAGGCGCCGATTGTCTTGGACGGTGCCGGAGTCTGACGGGCGAAACCTTCGCGAAATCAGCAATGTTCCTGCTGTTCGAGATCGCTGTCGATCGAAGACGCTCTGGCGATCCGTGAAGGACTCCCCGCCGCGCCTCAGAGTCCGCTCGAAGGGCGCAGACGGGCCATGCAATGCACGTCGTCGAAGCGGCCGTTGCGGAACGAGGCGGCCCGGTGCGTGCCCTCGATGACGAAACCGAATTTCTCGTAGAGGGCGATGGCGCGCGCATTGTCCGTGAAGACCGTCATCTCGATGCGCGAGACGTTGATCCAGTTGTCCGCGGTGTCGATCACCGCCGCGAGAAGTCGCGAGCCGATGCCGTTGCCGGCGAAATCCTCGTGGACCGCGATCCAGAACTCCGCCGCGTGCGCGCGCCGGCCGTAGAAGGGACGCAGGGCCGCCGCCCCGACGACCCGGCCGTCCCGCTCTGCGGCGAGGTGCAGATCCCGCGGCGAGCGGGGCTCCGCCCACTTCTTCACCGCCTCGAACGACTCGAAGGGGAGCGCGAGGGTTCCGAAGCGGAAGGCGGGCTGATTGTAGATCTCGAAGAGATCCGGCGCGTCCTCCTCGCGCATCGCCCGAATGGTCAAGTCCCCGTCTCTGCCCATGCCGTTCATTCCGGTCCGTGCTCCCTGAGAGGTGGTTCTGGCTCGTTGCGGGGCGTGCTCACGTCCACTCGAAGCGCAGCGTCTCGCGGAAGGCGAAGCGCTCGATGTGGCGCACGACCACGTCGCGCAGGTCGGGCAGGCTCGCCGGATCGTGCGCGGTCAGGCCGATGGTCAGGGTCTCGGCATCGGCGGAGAGCCGCGTCTCGCCGAGCGGCAGCGCGATCCGTGCGTCCGTCGCGCTGAACTCGGTCTCGAACCGGTGGGCCCAGTGCTTGCAGAGCTGCTGGAGATAGCGGCTCGCATGCGGGGTGCTGACGACGGCGTGGCTGTCGGGCATGGCGGTCTCCTTGAATGTCCGCTCAGCGCGCGGCGTGGAGGGGGGCGGCCCCGCGGCGGCCGGCGGTGGCGGTCCGCACGCGAAAGAGGTCGGTCGGCAGGACGGAGAAGGAGGCCTCGCCGAACCATTCGAGCGAGGCTTCCGCCTGCGGCGGCAGCGTCTTGAGGAAGGCGTCGTAATCCAGCGCGCCCTCGAACAGGGCGGTCATGCCCTCGCGCCGTCCGGCCGCGGCGTAGACGTTGGCCGGCTCGAACACCGACAGGTCGGCGCGGCTGCGCACGTTCTTGAGGTGGTAGTAGTCGATATGCGGGCTGAGCCGGGCATGGGCCGCGAACGGGTCGTCGCCGCCCTCCCAGACGTGGAGCGTGTCGAAATTCACCCGCAGGTTCGGGTGATCGACCGCCGCCAGCAGGTCGAGGAGCGAGCCGGTGGTGTCGGCCAGCGTGCCCGGATGCGTCTCGACCACGAGCCGCAGGCCCTGATCGGCGAGCTGCTCCGCCGCCATCCGCAGACGCCGGGCGACGTGGGCGCGCTCTTCGGCCGAGGCGGTGGCGCTGCCCTTCGTGCCGGCGAAGGTGCGCAGCCGCGGTGCGCCCCAGCTGCCCGCAAGGCGGGCGAGTTCGGCGGTCCGCTCGGTCAGGGCTTCGGGCGGCGCATCGAGCGGCAGGTAGTCGCTCAGCATCGGCACCCGCAGGCCGTAGGCGGCGAGCCATTCGGCGTGGTCGCCGGGGCCGAGATTGCGGGCGTGGACCCCCCACAGCTCGATCCCGTCGAAGCCGTGGCCGCGGGCGAAGCGGGCGAGTTCGCCGATCGAGACGAGGTGATGGCGAAAGCTGATGGTGCAGAGGGCGATTCTCATGCGGGGAGCCTTTCGCGGAAGGACGTCGCGCATCCGGGATCCGGGCTCGCCTGCCGCCATGCGGCGTAGGCGGCGGCGAGCTGCCGCTTGATCGCGAATTCCTGCGCATCGAGCGCATCGAGCCGTCCGAGGACGGGGCCGAGCTCGGCCGCCTCGCCACCCGCCTCGGCTGTCCGGGCGAGCTTCAGCACGGCGTAGTGCAGGGCGGTGAGGCCGTTCACCAGGGCCTCGATCTCGTCGCAGATCCGCTGGAACTCCGGGTCCGGCCAGCGCAGGGCGCGCCAGAAGAAGGCGAAGCCGTGTTCGTAGGCCCATTTGCGGATGCTGATGACCGGCAGTTCGCGCAGCGCCTCGCCGAGATCGGCGAGCCTCAGCCCGCCGCGCCCCTCGGCATGGGCGAGCACGATGGCGCGCGCGGCGTCGATCAGCGGATTGGTGTCGAACCGGAAACAGGCGTCGAAGAAGGCGGTCAGATCCGCCGCCGTCGGGGGATGGGCGCGCGCGGGATCGAAGCGGTAGCCGCCGGCGACGCTGGGCTGGCGGATCGCGTTCAGCATCCGCTCGCGCTCGATCACGCCTTCCCAGCGGAAATCGGGATCACGGACCTGCCACAGGTCGGGATCGTCGCTGAGCGACACGAGCAGGTAGTGCGGGAAGGGGTTCTGGTTGAACTTGTTCTCGCGCTCGGGGAGGTGGAACATGTCGAGCATCACCATGATGCTCGACTCGGGCTCGCGCCGCTCCATGAGGTCGAGCAGGGTGGCGATGTTGTCGTCCTTCGAGCGGGAATGGTCGTACCAGGACACGAGCGGCACGCCGTAGAGCCGCTCGAACCAGTAGCGGAACGACTCGTGGTCCATCGCGTCCGAGTGGTAGGCGAGGCGCGAGCCGTCGGTGATCGCGAACTCGGCGTCCCAGATCAGGGCGTAGAACGGGCGATGGTCGATGCCCCGCGCCTTGAGCCCGTCGCAGACGCAGCTGACGAAGCAGTGGATCTTCAGATCGTAGGGCATCGGGCCGTGGACGCCCTCGGAGGGCGCCTGCGGTTCGGCGGCGACCGGTGCGGCCGGCTCCGCCCCCGGCGCCAGGATGCGGGCGAGGTCGGCGACGGTGGAGACGTCCTGCCGGTTGATCGCCGCTTCCGGCACCGACACCCCGTGCGTGATCTCCAGGGCCAGGATGAGCTGAAGCAACTGGACGGAATCGAGGTAGAGATCCTCGTTCAGCCGCGCCTGAGGCCCGAAGCGGTCGAGATGGGGATGGCGCATCTCCTCGCGCAGGACCGTGCCGATGGCCGCGACCAGCGTCGCGCTGTTCATGACGACGCTCACGCCACCGCCTCCAGGCCACCGTCCCGGTACTGCGCAGCGACCGCGCGGCGAGAAATCTTGCCGTTGGCCTCGCGCGGGATCGCGCCGACCTGCACCGCCTCCACCGGCACCTGATGGCCGGCGAGCCAGCGGCGGCACCAGTCCTGGAGGGCGCGGGGCGGCACGGGGCGTTCCGCGCTGAACAGCAGCGTCACCCGCTCGCCCGCGAACGGGTCGGGCCGGGCGAAGGCCACGGCGTCGGTGACCCCGGGCATCGCCATCACCACGTCCTCGACCTCGCCGGGATAGACGTTGAGGCCCGAGACGTTGATCGTGTCGTCCTTGCGCGCGACGAAGACCAGCATGCCGTCGGGCTCGAGATAGCCGAGATCGGCGGTGCGGATCGCCCCGCCCTCCCCCTCGACCACGATCTCCGCCGGCGCCTCGGCGCCGGTCCCGGCGCGGACGCGGTGGTGCGGCAGCGGCCGGCCGATGGCGTCGGCCCGGCGCAGATCCGGATTGATCGCGATGCAGCCGGCTTCCGAGCAGCCGTATTGCTGGAACAGGTGGGTGACGCGCCCGCGGATGGCGGCGAACCAGGGCGCGGGCAGGAGTGTGCCCGAGACCATCGCCGCGTGCAGGGTCTCGCCCTCGGGCATGAGTCGGGCCAGCGTGTGCAGCATGGCCGGCGCGGTGTAGAGCACCGGCCGCTCGATCTCGCGCAGGCGGCGCAGGAGGTATTTCGGGTTGGTGGTGTCCACGATCACCGGCACGCGGCCGCGCGCCAGGCCCACGAAGAGGCCGCAGATCAGACCGTAGGAATGGGTGATCGGGCAGGCGATGACCGGGGTCATGCCGTCCGGCTCGGTGAAGGCGCCGACGTAGCTCTCGATCTCGCGCTCCACCGCGCTCCAGGGGCGGGCGATGCATTTGGGCTCGCCGGTGGTGCCGGAGCTCATCTGGAGCAGCTCGCCCTCCCCCGGGACCGGCGGCGCGGCGCCGGCGAGCGCCTGGCCCTCCAGGCCGTCGAGCAACAGGCGGTGGCAGCCGGCGCGCTCGGCGAGCCGGCGCGCGCCCTCGTCCGGCAGGGCCGGATGGATCGGCAGCAGGCTCGCCCCGTGCCGACGGGCGGCGAGGATGAAGGCAAGGCACTGAGCAGTGTCGCGGAAGCGCGCGGCGACGCGCTCGCCGCTGCCGCCGCGCAAGCCGGCCGCGTCCCCGACGCGGCGGATGGCGGCCTCCATCGCGTCCGCCGGGATGGTGCGGCCGTCGATCTCGATCATGCAAGCTCCGGAAAGGACGTCGGGGGAAGGGAACAGGGTGTTGGGGGCGTGGAGGCTGCCCTGCGCCTCGCCGAGCCCGAGCTTGCGCGACAGGAGCGCCTCGACCCGCAGCCGGGGCGCCTCGACCGACAGGCGGGCGAAGCGCGCCTCCAGCCCGTGCGCCACGGCGTGGCGCCGCAGCCGCCGGCCGAGGCTGCGCCAGAACATCGCCTCGTCGAGACCGTGCCGGCGGGCCAGGAGGCCGGTGATCTCGCTGAGGTTGAAGACGAACAGGCTGTCGGTGACGAGTTCGGCCAGCGTCGCGGCCGAGCGCATGGCGTGGAAGCGATCGTCGATCGGGCCGGCATGGGCCGGGTCGATCGCCCCGAAATCCGGCACCCGTTCCGGGTTCGTCACGAAGTCGGGCGCGTATTCCGCGCTCTCGTGGAAGTCGCGCAGGATCACCCGTTCCGGCCAGCCGTCGCGGTGGACCAGGATCATGTTCTGGCCATGCGCCTCCAGGGCGACGCCGTGGGCCGCGAGCAGGTGCCAGACCGGCAGCACCGCGACCTCGACGAGGCGGTCGAGCCAGGCATGGCGACCGTGGCGGTCGAGCCAGGGCGCGACGAAGCTGGTGCCGTCCACCTCGCAGGTGGCGAGGGCGTTGAAGGGGACGGCCGCCTCGCCCGGTTCGAGACGCGGGCTCTCCCGCCAGATCGCGGCGAGATGCCCGGCGAGCGGCCCGTCCCGGTCGGCGAGCACGGCGGCGTACTCGCGCAGCAAGGTCACCCGGCCGCGCAGCCCGGGATCGGCGGCGACGATGCCGGCGAGCCAATCCGACAGGGCCGGGCCCGTCAGCACGAAATGCGGGTCGAGGATGCGCAGGCTCGAGGTCGAGACCACGCTCAGGGACAGCTTCACGCTCGCGGCGGACGGATCGTCGAGGTTGTGCAGCGTGCGCAGGGACTGGCTCGCGACGTAGCGCGGACCGGCGGCGCCGAGGGCAACCGCGCGGCCCTCCGCCAGCCAGGGCTGCAGTGCCGCGCCTTCGAGCCGGCGCATCTGCCAGGGATGGACCGGCAGGAGCGCGTGGGTGTCGAGGGAGGCGCCGGCCGCGCCGAGTCGGCCGGCGAGGAGATCCCATGCACCGCCGAGTTCGGCCCGCCAGAACGCGGCTTCCGCGCCCGGCAGCGCGAGGGCGATCGCGTCACGGCCGATCGCCAGCCATTCGAGGCGGAACGGCGCGGCGGCCTCGGGCCCGTAGCGGCGGTGGTCCTCCAGGGTGAAGCCGGTGCGCGCCTTGAAGCTCGGATGGTAGGGATGCCCCTCCCACAGCGCCGCATCGAGTGCGGCGAAAGGCAGGTCGCGACGCGCGGGGAGCGACAGGGCCCGGGCGTTCCAGCGGCAGAGTTCGACCGTCTGCCGCAGCTCGGCCAACAGGCGACTCCGGTGCTCGGGGGCGGCGGGAAGGAGATCGACGAGGGCGGCGAGGTCGGCGGGAGCCCAGGCGCCCGCCCCGTCCGCCCACTCGATCGAACCGGGATCGAGCCGGGGGCGGCCGAAGGGGCCGAGGGTGCCGGTCGCGCGGAAGCGGTGCGGCCCCAGCCGCCACGCGAGCCGGCGGGAGCCGCCGGCGGGCTCGCACGCGGCCAGCCCCTCGAACAGGACGGCCTGTGCCAACTGGCGCAGGACGCGCTCTTCCGGCCGCTCGATGCCTTGCCGCTCGATGCCTTGCCGTTCCATGTCTTCACGACGCGAGGGCACGGCCGGCCTCGTCCCGAACTGCCCGACCCGCGAAGGGGTTCGGCATGTCGATGTAGTTGCCGGTGCCGTCGCCCGAGGCGAGCTCGTCGCGGTCGCACAGGCGGACCCGCAGGTTGGCCTTGGTGCAGAGCGTCGGCCCGTCGAGCACCGAGCGGGCGAAGGCGCGGCCGGCGCCGGTCAGGCGGCGCGCCATCGCCTCCAGGCGGTGGCCGAGGTCGTCGAGGAGTGTCTCCTCGCGGGCCAGCCCGTCATGGCCCATCCGGGCGATGACGGAGAAGATCTGGTTGACCACGAGGTAATAGGCGAGCCGCCGGCGGATCTCGCCGTCGGCGAAGTAGAGCGAGGCGATGGAACCGGTCTCGGGCGCGTCGCGCAGGAGCCGGGGGCGGGCGGCCTCCGACAGGTAGAAGCCCTGGTTGTCGCGGTAGAAGCCGCGCTGCGGCCAGCCGGAGGCGAGGTCGAGCAGCGCGTTCTGCTGGTGCGCTTCCAGCGCGATGCCGTGCGCATCGTAGAGGGCGACGACGGGCTCCAGCATGCAGTCGAGATAAAGCCCGAACCACGTGCGGGCGGCCTGCGCCCGCCCGGCCGGGCCGTCCGGGCAGAGCCGCCGCAGGAGCGCCTCCAGCCGCGAGGGGCGGCCGGGCAGCGGCTCGGCGGTCAGGGCCGCCAGGGTGGCGACACCCCGCGCCGCCCCCGCGCGGAACGGGTTTTCGCGCAGCACCGTCTCGAAGCCGCTCTCCTCGCCCTCCGCGCGGCCGGGGTCGTGCAAGGTGAGATAGGCCGGGTCCGTGAGGATCCGGAAGTTGGGGTGGCGGGCGCCGAAGCCGTTCCTGGCCAGGAGCCGGGCCATGGCGACGCCGGCCTTGAGTTCGGCGAGCCGGTTCACCCGCAGCGAGTTGGTGAGGGTGACGGGCAGCGAGAACTTCGCCATCCACGGTCTCCCCGCCGCGTAGACGGTGCGCAGCGAGGAGGTTGCGGTGAAGCGGGGGCCGAAGGCGCCGAGCGGCCGGAGGCGGCCCGCCTCGACCAGGGCGGCGATGGCGGGCTCCAGCATCAGCGCCTCGGCCTGGAGCGGGTGCATCGGCAGGGCGGTCTCGCCCGCGCGCAGGCCCAGGCGGCCGGCATCCGCGCCGATGAGGTCGAGGGCGAGGTCGGGCGCGGAGCGGGACACCGCCGAATCGTGGCGGACGAGGCCCGCCTCGGCGGCGAACACGGCAAGCCGGAACGTGCCGCCCTCCTCCGGCGCGTAGGCGCGGGCCTGCCAGGTCGTGAGGCCTTGCCGGCTCTTGGGCGTCGGGTGCAGCCAGTGGCCGAAGACGAGGGCGCGCTCGGCCGCGATGAAGTCGGTCTCCGCGGCCTCATCCCCGCCCTCGGCCCGCCCCGTCAGGTCGAGCAGGCGCGCCGTCTCGCGGTAGCTGTCGAGCACGCGCCCGAGAAGCTCGAGTTCGCGCTCGCGGGCGGTCTCGCCGCTGCCCGCATCCGCACGGGAATAGGCCTCGCCGAGAAGCTCCTGGAGCGCCCGCATCGGTGCCACCGGCCGCCAGCGCGGCTCGTGAAGGTGGCGGGTCCAGAGGCGGCCGAATCCGTGCGCGCCGCACAGCGAGGGTGACCGGATCTCGGCGCGGATCGCGAGGCGTCGGCTGCGCAGGTTCCATTCCACGCACGGGGCGGGCGGCGCGTCCGCCAGCGCGTGCCGGACGCGGATGCCGGGGTCGATCTCGCGCAGGTACCCGTTGGCGAAGCTGCGGAAGGCGGCCGCCTCGGCAACGGCTTGGGACGAGGGTGGCATGGCGTTCGAACCTCGTGAGAACCTTCAGGAATGGGGGCGGCCAGGGGGGCCGCCAGGGGGGCGGCCGAGCCCCGGCCGGACCCCGGTCAGGAGGCGGTCGATGGACGGCCAGAGGTCGCCGCCGAATCGCCGCCAAGTCGTCGCCAAGTCGTCGCCAAATCGCTGCCGGAGCGCGGGCCGCCGCTCCGCCGGATCCGTGCCGATCCCTCTTCCGTCCGGGCCGGTGGCACCTCCGGTGGCGCGTCAGGCGCGTGTCAGCGCATCGCCGCCGGGCGGAGCGTCGTTATGCCGAACCCACCGTTGCGCGGGCGGGCAAAAAGGGCACGCGGCAGCAGGAGTAAGGAGAAGGCTTTGCTCGAAGCGTATGAAGAATAAAATTGATTTTTGCTGTACTTGCTCATCGGACTGAGGACTCGCTCGAATCGCGTAAAGCTGAAGGCGTGTTGCGCAAACCCAACGTACGCGTCAAGAGAAGTCGATTCGATTGGAATTGTTCTTGATTCAGGGTGATTGCTGCTTTTTGTTTCGTGCCAATCGGTTGGCGGTACGAAAGTCCTTGATTTATTCTTTCCTGTCTCGGGTCATGGATCGAAGAGGGAGGCGTGCCGCGGCGCCGCCCGCCAAGGGAGTGGCGTGGGCGGCCGCTCTCGGGCCGATCCTGGGTTGTGCGCCGCTCGGGGCGCGTCACGGTGCCCTCGCCCCAAAGGTCTGGTTCGGCTCAGGCTCGATCGTCCGGCAGCCTTGCCTGATGATCTCGATCCGTCGTCAGCGTGTGCATGGTGGCAAGATAACCTGTTGCTGATCTGCAACGAGATGATGAAATGACTCGAGTGCTTCGTTTGTAATAATTCTCGTCTTGGTTCTCGGATCTACATTTCGACTGCTCGTCCAATGCCTTGCGATAGCATCGGCGGATAGACTGGAAGCTCTATAAGCTACTGCAGGACTTGCATTATCGGCGCATCTCCTTCTGGTCGATCCTCAATCATCGAGTGCAGGATCATCTGTGGGCGGCGGGGCCGATGTCATGACGGGAGGGGCGACGGGGGTGTCGATCGATGCCCTCTACCGGCACGAGGGGCTGAAGCTCCGGCGCTTCCTCAACCGCCTGCTCGACAACCCGGCGGATGCCGCGGATGCGAGCCAGGAAACCTATCTGCGCATGGTCGCCGCCCTCTCGCGCACGAGCATCGAGCACCCCTCCGCCCTGCTGTTCCGCATCGCCACCAACGTCGCCCTGCGGATGCGCAACCGCGGCCGTCTGGAGCGGACCCTGTTCGCGGCCAAGTGCGAGGCGGAACTCGCCGAGATCGCCGACGGATACGCCCTCCCGGAGCGGCAGGCGATTGCCCGCGAGGAGCTGATGCGGCTCGCCGCAGCGATCGATGCGCTGCCGCCCCGCTGCCGCGAGGTGTTCCTGCTCAGCCGCCTCGACGGCCTCGCCAACGGGGAGATCGCGCTGCGCCTCGGCATCTCGCGCAACATGGTCGAGAAGCACGTCATCAAGGCGCTCCTGCATTGCCGCCGTAGCCGCCTCGATCTTTTTTGAATCGCCATCGTTTTTTGAATCGATCGCATCAGGAGGCCGCGACCTCGTTGATCTAAGGGGATAGGAGACCCGCGCCGCGCTATACCGGGCCGCGGCGGGCCCCCGGGGGAACGACGTGGTCGCCAGCGACGGGACGGATGCCGACGACGGTGAGGATCCGGTCGAGCACGAGGCCGCGGCCTGGGTCGCGCGGCTCTCCTCCTCCGACGCCACCGAGGACGACCGCAGGGCCTTCGAGGCGTGGCGCGGGGCCGATCCGGCCCGTACGGCGGCCTATGCCGAGATGGATGCGCTGTGGCGCAGGCTCGGGCAGCTCCCCGACCCGCGCCCGCGCAAGAGGGCGCCGAAGAGGCTGGCCGGCCTTGCCGCCCTCGCGCTGATCGGCGGCGGCGCCCTGGTGCATCAGCTCGGGCTCCTCGATCGGATGCGCGCCGATCTGTGGAGCGACGTCGGCACCATCGAGCACGCGACCCTCGCCGACGGCAGCGGCGTCGACCTCAACACCGACACGGCGCTGGCGGTGCGGTTCACCGAGCGGGAGCGCGGGATCGAGCTTCTGCGGGGCGAGGCCAGCTTCGATGTGGTGCCCGATCCCCACCGCCCGTTCGTCGTGCGCGGCGGCGGCCTGAGCGTGCGCGCGGTCGGGACCCGCTTCTTCCTGCGCGCGGACGGGGCGGCCGGTCCGGTGGGGGTGGCGGAGGGGCGTGTCGACGTGTCGGGGCCGGGCGGGCGCGCCGTCGTCTCGGCCGGCGAGGCGATCCGTATCGGCGAGGGCGCCCTGCGGGTGGTTGCCGCGGATGTGGAGCGCGACACGGCGTGGCGCGACGGCCGGCTGATCTTCGCCGGGCAGCCGCTGGCGGCGGTGCTGGCGGAGCTGAACCGCTACCGCCGCGGGCGCATCGTGCTGCTCGACCGCGGCCTCGGGGCGCGGCGGGTGACCGGCGCGTTCGACGCCCGCAACACCGACGAGGCCCTCGATGTGATCGCCGCGACCATGGGCGCCCGCATCCGCCGCCTCTCGCCCCTGCTGGTGCTGGTCGGATCGCCCCTGTGACCGGGTGATGGGGAGGGGCGAAAAAAATCGCTCGTCCGACGTCAGGAGATGGCGCGCCCGTTGATCTTAATCGGCGAGGGCGCGGACGACGCGAAGCGTGCCGCCCCTCCCGATGGATCGATGGGGCTTATGGCATGGCGTCGCGTGCGCGCAGGTTTTCACGGGGCCGGATGGTGGGACTCGCGCTGGCGGGCGTGTCGGTCGCGGTGATGACGCAGGCGGCCGCCGGGGCCCGCGAGATGACCGGCCCGATCACCGGTCGAGTGACCGGGGAAGCGAAGGGCCCGCCCGGCCGGGCGGCCCGGGCGATCCTGACCGAGGCGCCGATGGCCGCCGATCCGGTTCGCCTCGCCATTCCGCGGGGCTCGCTGGAGACCGGCCTCGTCGCCTTCACCCAGCAGGCGGGGGTCAAGCTGGTCTATCCGACCGAACTGACGGCGCGGCTGGAGACGCAGGGCCTCGCGGGCGAGTTCGCCCCGATCGAGGCGCTGACCCGACTCTTGGAAGGCACCGGCCTCACCCCTCGGCCGGCCGGCGCCTCGACCATCACCCTGGTCAATCCGCGCTACGTCCAGCTCGGCGCCGAGCCCGCGAGCACGGTGACGCTCGACGAGCTGCACGTCCAGGGGCAGGCTCAGGGCCGGGCCAGGGCCGCCGGCCTGCCGCCGCCCACCGGCACGGTCGGCCAGCCGCCCGTGCCCTATGCCGGCGGCCAGGTCGGCTCGGGAACCCGGGTCGGCTTCCTGGGCAACCGCTCCGTCCTGAAGACGCCCTTCAGCATCACGGGCTACACCGAGAAGCTAATCGAGGATCAGCAGGCGGTGTCGCTCGCCGACGTCGTGCTGAACAACTCGTCGGTGCGCAACGACGCGCCCCCCTACAGCGAGCGCGATTCCTACTTCATCCGCGGCTTCTCGGTCACCAACCTCGACACCGCCTTCGACGGCCTGTTCTATCTCGCCAATCCGCGCCGCTCGTTCACCGAAGGGCTGGAGCGCGTCGAGATCCTGCTCGGCCCCTCCGCTCTCCTGAGCGGCGGCACCGGCCGCGTCGGCGGCACGATCAACCTCATTCCGAAGCGGGCCTACGACGAGCCGTTCGCGCGGCTCACCACGACCTATCTTAGCGACGCCCAGATCTGGACCCATGCCGATCTCGGCCGCCGGTTCGGCGAGTTCAAGGAATGGGGCGTGCGCTTCAACGGCGCCTACCGCACCGGCGCCACGCCGCTCGACAACAACGCGATCGAGGTGGGGGTCGCCGCGCTCGGCCTCGACTATCGCGGCGACCGGTTCCGCGCCTCGCTCGACATGACCCACTCGACCCAGAACGTGACGGCGCCGACCTCGCTGTTCAACGCGGTCGCGCCGGGCATCCCGATCCCGCGCGCGCCGAACAACCGGATCAACACCGCAAACCCGTTCGAGTACAACGACAGCCGCTACGGCATGATCGCGGGCCGGGCCGAGTACGACATCCTGCCCGACACGACGGTCTACATCGCTGGCGGAGCCAGCCGCTACAACGAGGACTTCCTGACCTCGAACTACCGCGTGACGAGCGTGACCGGGCTGGCGACCAACACGCTCGCGATCCAGCCCCAGGAGATCCAGGGCCTCACCGGCGAGGTCGGCCTGCGCACCCGCTTCAGCACCGGCTTCCTCGACCATCAGGTGAGCATTTCGGCCGTGGAGGCGAACAACAAGAACTTCCGCGGCGGCTTCGTCCCGCCGGTCTTCACCCCCTACACCATCAACATCTACGATCCGGTCTACCTGCCGACCGGATCGGTTCCGACGATCGGGCTGCCCCGCTCCGCCTCGCAGCCGCTCTTCGCCCAGCTCTCCGCGCGCAGCGTGGCGGTGGCCGACACCCTGTCGCTCTTCGGCAGCGACCGTTTCCTGTTGACGCTCGGCGGGCGCTATCAGGAGATCGACCAGCAGGGCTTCGCCACCCGGCCGGGGCCGACGCAGGGGCAGGTGACCTCGAACTATCAGGAGGGCCGCTTCAGCCCGGCCATCACCTTCGTCCTGAGCCCGTTCGAGAACCTGTCCTTCTACGGCAACTACATCGAGTCGCTCGACCCGGTGGCCGCGGCGCCTCTTGTGGCAATCAATGCAAACGCCCTCTTCCCGCCCGCCGTGGGGCGGCAGAAGGAAATCGGCGTCAAGTACGATTTCGGCACCATCGCGGCCACGGCTGCGCTGTTCGAGATCGAGTTGCCGAACGCCTTCACCGATCCGGGTACCCGCATCTACTCGGTCAGCGGCCGTCAGCGGAACCGCGGCGTCGAGCTGAACGTGTTCGGCGAGGTCGTCCCGGGCCTGCGGCTGCTCGGCGGCGTCACCTTCATCGACGCGGAACTGGTCAACACCCCGGGCGGACAGTTCAACGGCCGGGCGGCGCCCGGCGTGCCCGATACCGCGTTCAACCTCTACGCCGAGTATGACCTGCCGCCGTGGCTGGCGCCGGGCCTGACCCTGACCGGCCGGGCGATCTACACGAGCAGCATGTTCTACGATCAGGCCAACACCCAGTCGGTGCCGGACTGGACGCGCTTCGACGCCGGCCTGCGCTACACGACCGAGGGCGTGAACGGGAAGCCCGTGGTGTTCCGCGCTCTCGTCCAGAACCTGCTCGACGACTCGTATTGGGCCTCGGCCGCCCGCGGCTTCCTCGCCGTCGGCGCGCCGCGCACCTTCATCGTGTCCGCCTCGGTCGACTTCTGAGGACAGGCCGCCCGGTTCCTGCCCCTCCCCGGTCCCGTCCGCGCGCCGGGGCCATCCGGTATCGCGAATGCACGCTCCCGCGCCCCGTCTGCCGCCGAAACGGGCAGATGCCGGCGAGGGGCGGCCCGCCGCCGGCTCGGCGCTTCCCGCCGCGGCGGTCGGCGCGGCTCAACGGCCAAGCTGACCGTTCCGCGTGATCTGCGGCTTCTGGCACGCCTCCTGCAATGTGGTTTTTGACCGCTTTGATGGATGCGTGGGAACTCGGGAGCCGCAGCATGGCCGGAATGATGGACCGCAGACGGTTTCTGCAAGGGGCTTTGCAGGGCGGTGCCGCTGCTGTGGGATTTGCCCAGATCAATCCCGACTTCCTGATTTCCTCGGCCTTCGCGCAGGCGGGCAAGCCGCTGGTCTTCCTTTCGGCCGAGAACATCACCGGCAACTGGGATCCGACCGCTCACACCACGCTCTCGCAGAAGAACATCGAGGGCTTCGTGATGGGCTTCCTGACCCGCACGCCGATGACCCTCGAGGACCCCGGCAAGGTCGTCTACGAACTCGCCACCGACATCAAACTCCTCGATCCCCACCGCCTGCAGATCAAGCTGCGCAAGGGCGTGCAATTCCACGACGGCAAGCCGTTCGGGCCCGAGGACGTCAAGGCCACCTTCGAGTACGGTTCCGGCAAGGACAGGCCGGCGCAGTGGTATCCCGGCCCGACCGAGACGCTGACGATCACCACGCCCGACGACGAGACCGTGATCGTCGATACCTCCAAGGGGGGCTACCCGGCCCACCTCTTCATTTTCCTGGCCTCGTTCCTCCCGATCCTCTCGGCCAAGGACATCGCCGAGGGGCCCGGCGGCGCCCTCACCCGGCGCCTGAACGGGACGGGCCCGTTCCGCTTCGTCGAGCAGCGCGGCAACGACACCGTGCTCAAGGCCCATGACGGCTATTTCCGCGGCAAGCCGGGGATTCCGGGCATCAACTTCACCTTCACCGGCGATTCGACCACGCGGATGCTGTCGCTGATGAACGGTCAGGCCTCGATCGTCGAGCGGCTCGAACCCGAGCAGGTCGAGACGGTGAAGAGCAACCCGAAGATCGCGATCAACGAGGTGGTCTCGGTCGAGAACAAGTATCTCTGGTTCCGCTGCTCCAAGCCGCCCTTCAACGACGTGCGGGTGCGCATGGCCGCCTGCCATTCCATCGACCGGGCGATGCTGCTCGAGATCCTGGGCGCGGCGGGCCACGCCTCGGCGAACTTCATCTCGCCGGTGAAGTTCGGCTACGTCGAGCTGAACAACTACCCGGCCTACGATCCCGCCAAGGCCCAGGCGCTGCTGGCGGAAGCGGGCTACCCGAAGGGCAAGGGGCTGCCGCCGCTCGAATACATCACCTCGGTCGGCTTCTACCCGAAGACCAAGGAGTACGGCGAGGTCATCACCGCGATGCTCAACGAGCAGGGCTTTCCGGTGAGCCTGACCGTCCTGGAGCCGGCGGCCTGGAACGAGCGGCTCTACCACCGCCCCGGCGGCGGGCCCGGCCACATGGTCGATTGCGGCTGGTCCACCGGCTCGCCCGAGCCGGATCTGGTGCTGCGCACCCACTTCCACTCCTCCTCGCACCGGATCACCGGCATCGAGGATGCGGAGATCGACGCGAGCCTCGACCGGGAACGCGCGGCGCCGACGCTGGAGGCGCGCAAGGCCATCCTCCAGAACGAGACCATGCCGCTGCTCGCGGCCAAGGTGCCGGCCCTGTCGCTGTTCACCTCGGTGATGATCCACGCCATGCAGCGGGAGCTGAAGGGCCTCTACGTCTATCCGGACGGCTCGATCGACGCCTCGAAGACGGCGTGACGGGCAGGACCGCCTGACCGGACTCCCCGCGCCCGGCACCCGGCCGGGCCCGCCCCCGTCACCGGACCCGACACCCTCGATGTTCGTTCTCAGCTTCCTCGCCCGGCGCCTCGCGCAGGGTGCGGTCATCATCTTCCTCGTCTCGCTGCTGATCTTCACCCTGCTGCGGGTGATGTCGGGCAATCCCGTGCGCCAGATGGTGGGCGGGATGGCGCCCGACTCCCTGGTGGAGGAGATCGCCACGACGATGGGCCTGCGCGATCCGATCATCGTGCAGTTCGGCCGCTACGCCGCCGGGGTCGTCCAGGGCGATCTCGGCCGCAGCTTCGTGCGGCCGGCCAACGGTGCGGCGACGGGCGGCGCGAATTTCGACGACCTGACCCGCGGCGCGCGGGCCGGGGTCGGCGATCTCATCCTCGATGCCCTGCCGATGACCCTGCAGCTCGCCGCCCTGGCGCTCGCCATCGCGCTCGCCTTCTCGGCCCTGCTCGGGATCGCGGCGGGCCTGCGCCCCGGCGGCGTGTTCGACCGGCTCGCCTTCGCGGTCTCCTCGCTCTTCATCTCGATCCCGAACTTCTGGCTCGGGATCGTGCTGGCCCTGCTCCTGTCGGTGAAGCTCGGCTGGCTGCCGGCGATCGGCTACGGCGGCTTCTCCTACACGGTGCTGCCGGCCCTGGTGCTCGCCGTCGAACTGTCGCCGGTGCTGATCCGGACGCTGTCGAGCGCGGTCGCGGCGCAGATGGGCGAAGCCTACGTCGCCGCCGCCCAGGTGCGCGGCCTGTCGCGCCCGCGGATCGTCGCCGCGCACGCGCTGCGCAACGCCTCGGTGCCGCTCCTCAACCTTCTCGGCGTGCAGTTCTCCTCGCTGCTCGGGGGCGTGATCATCGTCGAATACATCTTCGACTATCCCGGACTCGGGCTCCTCACGATCAACGCCGTGCTCCAGCGCGACTTCCCGCTGATCCAGGGCATCGCGATCGTCACCAGTGCGATCTTCGTCCTGATCAACATCCTCGTCGATCTGGCGGCGACCACCATCGATCCGAGGCTCGAATACTGATGGACGCCGTGGAGACCTTCCCGAAGCGCTCTCAGTCGAAGTGGATGCCGGTTCGGCGAAAGAGAGCGCGTCAAAGCAAAAACCTGGAGCCGTGCTCGATCGCGGAGCGAGCGGACCCGGCTCCAGCGCTCGCCCCGCCGCGCGTCGATGTCACCGCCTCGCGTTCCATCGGCCGGCGCATCCTCGATCGCGCGGCCCGCTCCGGGGGCTTTCGCATCGGGGCCCTCCTGCTCGCCGGGCTCGTGCTCGCCGCCGCGCTCTACCCGGAGCTCAGCGGCATCGATCCGGCGATGCGGGACATCCGGGCGCGGCTGCTGCCGCCCCTGTTCCTCGGCGACAAGTGGAGCTGGGCCCACCCGCTCGGCACCGACCAGATCGGCCGCGACATGCTGGTGCGCTGCCTCGTCGGCCTGCGCTACTCCCTGCTGATCGGCGTGGCCTCGGTCGCCGTCACCGTGGTCATCGGCTGCGCGCTCGGCACGGTCGCCGGCTATTTCGGCGGGCGCACCGACACGGTGATCATGCGGATCACCGACGCGCAGCTCTCGATCCCGATGATCATCCTGGCGATCGCGGTGCTCGGCGCCGACCGCCCGACGATTCCTGCGATCATCCTCGTGCTCGGCCTGTCGAACTGGCCCGTCTACGCCCGCGTGATGCGCTCGGTGGTGATGGCCGAGCGCGGGCGCGAATACGTGCGCGCCGCGCAGGTCTCGGGCGCCACGCATCCGCGCATCCTCCTCACGCTGCTCGTGCCGCTGCTGGTGCCGCCGCTGCTCTTCACCTCGGTGCTCGACGTGGCGCGGATGATGATCTTCGAATCGACGCTGGGCTTCCTCGGCCTCGGCGTGCAGCCGCCGACCCCGACCTTCGGCAGCATCATCGCCGACGGGCGCAAGTACCTGCTCAACGCGTGGTGGATCGCCACCATGCCCGGCGTGTTCCTGTGCCTCACGCTGACGAGCATCAACCTGATCGGCGCCGCGTTCGAGCGCGCCCGCAACTCGATCCACGGGGGCGCCTGATGGACCCGGTGCTCTCCGTCCGCGACCTCTCCGTCGCCCTCACCCTCCCCGGGCGTGAGCGGACGATCCTCGACGCCATCGGCTTCGACGTCGCCCCGCGGGAGATCGTCGGCGTCGTCGGCGCCTCGGGGGCGGGCAAGACCGTGCTGTCGCGGGCGGTCGTCAACTGGATCGCTGCCCCGCTCGCCATCCGTTCCGGACATGTGTCCTTCCGCGGAACAGACCTGCTCGGGCTGCCTCCGCGCGCGATGCGGCGCCTGCGCCGCGACATCGCCTATGTCGGCGCCGACCCGATGGGCGCCCTCGACCCGACCCTGCCGGTCGGGCGCCAGATCGTCGAGAAACTGCGCGCCGTCATGCCGGACGTGAGCCGCCGGGAGGCGCAGGCGCGCGTGATCGCCCTGCTCGACGCCGTGCGCATCCCCTCGGCGACCGCGCGCTTCCACGATTACCCGTCGCAATTCTCCGGCGGCATGATGCAGCGCGCGCTGATCGTCGACGCCATGGTCTCGAACCCGGCGCTCTTGGTCGCCGACAACGTGACCCAGCCCCTCGACGTGACGGTGGCCGCCCAGGTGATCCGCCTGATGCGCGAACTCACCGAGCGTTTCGAGACCGCGATCCTGTTCGTCTCCTCCTCGCTGCCCGTGGCCCGCGAGGCGGCGAGCCGCACCCTGGTGATCGATCAAGGCCGTCTGGTCGAGGAGCAGCCGACCGAGGCGCTGATCGCCGCCCCGCGCCACGCCTATACCCGCGAGCTCGTCGCGCAGATCCCGGTGATCTGGGGCGAGCGCCCGAGCCTGCCGGCGGTGCCGAGGGCCGCCGGCGCGCGGCCCACGGACGCGATCATCAGCCTGCGGGACGTGTCGCAGACCTACCGGGTGAAGCGGCGCGGGAGTTTCGCCGCCACCAGCGACCTGCGCGCCGTCCGCAACGTCACCTTCGACATCGTCAAGGGCGACAGCTTCGCCGTGGTCGGCGAATCCGGCTGCGGGAAGTCCACCCTGATGCGGCTGCTCAGCCGCCTGGAGCGTCCGAGCGCCGGCCAAGTGCTGTGCGAGGGGCGCGACATCGCCCGCCTGTCGGGCGCCGAACTCCTCGGCTTCCGCCGCAAGCTGCAGCTGGTGCTGCAGGACCCGTTCAACTCGCTGCCGCCGCGCACCGGCATCGGCGCCATGCTGGAGGCGCCCCTGCGCATCCACGGCTGGCGCGATCCGAGGAAGATCCGCGAGCGGGTGCGCGCCGTGATGGACGATGTCGGCCTGCCCGTGGCGCTCTACGACGAGCTGCCGCTCGGGCTCTCGGCCGGGCAGCGCCAGCGGATCAACGTCGCCCGCGCCATGGTGCTCGAGCCCGAGATCCTGCTCATGGACGAGACGCTCTCGGCCCTCGACCAGACCGAGCAGTTCAAGCTGCTGGCCCTGTTCGAGAAACTCCAGCGCGCGCACGGGCTGACCTACATCTACATCAGCCACGACCTCGCGATGGTGCGAAAGGCCTGCAACCGCATCGCGGTGATGTATCTCGGCGAGGTCGTGGAGCTCGCCGACAACGAGCGCCTGTTCTTCGATCCCGGCCATCCCTACACCCGCGCCCTGCTCTCGGCGATGCCGGCCCTGGAGGCGCGGCGCTTCCGGCCGGAGGATTGCCTGATGGAGGGCGAGCCGCCGAGCCCGATCGACCTGCCGCAGGGCTGCGCCTTCCGCTCGCGCTGCCCGCAGGCGTTCGAGGCCTGCCTCCATCATCCGCCCTTCCTCACCGTGCGCGGCGCGCGCGACCTCGCCGCCTGCCACCGCGTGCCGGGCGCCGGCGCCGCCCTGCTGGCGGGCGCCGCCTGATGCCGCCCCTTCCCGAGACATCGATGAGATCCATGCCCGACATGACGGCCGACATGCTGGCTCCGCCCCCCGCGCGGATCGATCCCGCCCGCCTCCAGGCGATGATGGAGGCGGTCTCCGCCTTCGGCGGCGGAGCGGGCGGCGCCCTGACCCGCCTGACGCTGTCGCCGGAGGACGGGCAGGCGCGCGACTGGCTCGCCGCGTGGTTTGCCGCCCACGGCTTCGCGCCGCGGGTCGATGCGATCGGCAACCAGTTCGGGGTCCTGGACCTCGCCGGGCCCGGCGCGCCGACCGTGATGGTCGGCTCGCATCTCGACAGCCAGCCCAATGGCGGGCGCTTCGACGGAACGCTGGGCGTGCTCGCCGCCTGCGAGGCGGTCCTCTCCGTCCGCGCGGCGCTCGAAGCGGCGGGCACGGCCTCCGCCTGCAACTTCGCGGTCGCCAACTGGACCAACGAGGAGGGCGCCCGCTTCCAGCCGAGCCTGCTCGGCAGCAGCGTCTTCACCGGCGCGGCGGATCTCGACTGGGCCCTTGCCCGGCGCGACGGCGACGGGGTCACGGTGGCCGAGGCCCTGTCGCGGATCGGTTATGCCGGGACCGATTCCGTGCCGGTGCCCGACGCCTTCATCGAGCTGCACATCGAGGGCGGCCCGATCCTGGAGCGGGAGGGCCTGCGCTTCGGCGCCTTCACCCGCTTCTGGGGCGCCACCAAGTACCGCCTCGCCTTCCTCGGGCGTCAGGCCCATACCGGCCCGACGCCGATGGCCGAGCGGCGCGACGCGCTTCTCGGCGCCGCCTACCTGATCGCCGATCTCAAGGCGATGACGGCCGATTACGGCCTCGACCTGCACACCTCCGTCGGCCGCCTCGAAGTGCGGCCGAACTCGCCGAACACCGTCCCGAGCGAGGCGGTCCTGTTCATCGAGCTGCGCTCCGGCTCGCCCGCGATCCTCGAAGAGGCCGAACTCCGGCTCAAGGCGGCGATCGACCTCGCCGCCGCCCGCGCCGAGGTCGGCCACGAGGTGCGCGCCATCGACCGCCGGGCCGCCGGGCCGATGGCGCCGGGCCTCGTGCGGCTCGCCGAGCGCGCGGGGGCGGCCAACGGCACGGTCGCCCGCCACCTCGACACGATCGGCGGCCACGACGCCGTCAGCCTCTCCGCCGTCTGCCCGGCGGTGGTGCTGGCGGTGCCCTGCCGCGGCGGCGTGATGCACCACCCGACCGAGTTCGCGAGCCCCGAGGACCAAGCCGTCGGCACCCAGGTGCTCGCCGACATGCTGATGATCCTGGCGGTCGAGGGCATGGCCGTCATCGAGGCCGGGGGAGGACGCCGATGAAGCCGCTCGGCACGCCCGAGGATGCCTCCGAGCGCCTCGCCGAGGCCGCTCTGGCGCAGGCCTTCGCCGCGCTCCCCGGCCTTCGGGGCGGGGTCGCGCATTACGAGGTGGCCGTGCCCGGCCTCGCCTCGCCCTCCTATCACGGAGTCGAATCCACGACCTATCGCGTGGCGGACGCGCAGGGCGCCGAGGCGAGCCTGTTCCTCAAGGTGTCCGAACCCTGCGCCGCGGCGCTGCTCGACCCCGCCGCCGCCTTCCGTGCGGCGCAAGGGATCGCCGCGCTGGGCCTCGCGCCGGAGCCGCTGCACGTCGCGGCGGATCAGGGTGCGATCCTGTTCCGGTGCCTCGGCCCGGACTGGCGCCCGGCCACCCTCGACACGCTTCAGCGGCCGGAGGGCATGGCGACCGTGATCGACGCCTTCCGCCGGATCGGCGCGGGCGAGGCCTTCGGCCGGCCCTGGAGCGTGTTCGAGGCGATCCGCGACCTCCGCGCCCTGCTCGGGCCGGGCGCCGACAGCCTGCCGCCCGACGCGTGGTTCCTGTTCGACTGGGCCGAGGCGATCGAGGCGGCGCTCGCGGCCGCCGGCACGGATATCCGCCCGGCGCATGCCGACCCGCACGCCTCCAACCTGCTGTTCGGCCCCGGCGGCGCCCTGCAGTTCGTCGATTTCGACATGGCCTGCGACACCGACCCCCATTACCAGCTCGGCGCCTTCCTCAACGAGGCCTGCGCCTTCGAGACGCCGATGCGGGCCGGCATCGAGATGGCGGAGGGGCAGTTCCGGCCCGAGGTGTTCAACCGCGCCCGCGCCTACGCGGCGGCCGACGACCTGCACTGGGGCCTGCGGGCGCTCGCCATGGACCGGCTCTCGCCCCGCCGCTCGCTCGAATTCCGCAAATACGCCGCCTGGCGCTTCCTGCGCTGCCGGATGCTCGTCGGCCGGCCGGGCTTCGAGGAAACCCTGAGAGCCCTGTGAGGAGGTGACGATGATCGTTCTGGGTCAGGCGGCCACCGAGGCCGAGCACGCCTTCGAGGCCGCCCTGCGCGCCGTGCCGCGCTGGCAGGGGCGCGCGACGCGCTACCGCCCGGTTCTCGGCGGGATCAGCAACGTCAACTGGCGCGTCGAGATCGAGGGCGAGCCGCATTCCTACTTCGTCAAGATGCCGGGCCGGGGCACCGAGATGTTCATCGACCGCGCCGCCGCCCGCGCCGCCAGCCGGCAGGCGGAGGTGATCGGGCTGGGGCCCCGCACCTTCGACGATCTCGACGCGCACGGCATCGAGATCGCCGAGTTCGTGGACGGGCGCCGCCCCTCGACCAACCGCGACTTCGCCGATCCGGCCCTGCGGGCGGAGGCGATGCGCGTCTACCGCCGCTTCCACGCCGCCCCGCTCCTGCCGCTGACCAAGACCGTGTTCGACATGATCGACGAGCACGACCGGCAGGCGGCCGAACTCGGCGCCCTCCTGCCCCCGGACCAAGCCTGGCTGACCCGCCAGACCCGGCTGGCGCGGGCGGCGATCGAAGCGTCCGGTCTCGATCTCGTGCCCTGCTTCAACGACCCGATGCCGGGCAACTTCCTGATCGGCGAGGACGGCTCGATCCTCTTGATCGACTTCGAGTACGCCTCCAACAACGACCGGCTCTACGACATCGCGATCTGGAGCGGGGAGATGTTCTTCCCCGAGAGCGTCGATCGCGAACTGATCGAACAGTATTTCGGCCGCTACGACGAAGCTTTGTTTGCGCGCCTGATGGTGCACAAGGCGCTCGCCGACGTGAAGTGGTCGACCTGGGCGATGGTGCAGAACCGCATCTCCACCCTCGACTTCGATTTCTACAAGTACGGGATCTGGAAGCACATGCGCGCCCGCTCGATCATGAACGACCCGCGCTGGCCGCTCTTCCTGAAGGCGCTCTGAGCGATGGGTCCGGCTGCTCCCACGACCGGCACCCTCGCCGCCGACGACATCCTCGCCTTCGCCGCCGAACTGGCGGAGGCGGCGCGCCCGATCGCGCGCGCCTATTTCCGCACCCCCCTCGACATCGTGACGAAGGCCGACGAGAGCCCGGTGACCTTGGCCGACCGCGCCATCGAGGCGCGCCTGCGCGGCCTGATCGAGGCGCGGTTTCCCGATCACGGCATCTTCGGCGAGGAGATGGGGGTGAAGCCCGGCACGGCGCCCGGAAACGGCCCGGTCTGGGTGATCGATCCCATCGACGGCACCAAGAGCTTCGTCACCGGCCTGCCGCTGTTCGGCACCCTGATCGCCTTCCTCGACGGCGGGGTGCCGCTCGTCGGGCTGATCGACATGCCGGCGCTGGGCGAGCGCTGGACCGGGCGGCCGGGGCAGGCCCTGTTCGGGGCCGAGCCCGCCCGCACCAGCGGCTGCCGGAGCCTGTCGGCGGCGCGCTCCTTCACCACGGCGCCCGACGGGTTCATCGGCGAAGACGCGGCGCGCTACCGCCGCCTCAGCGCAGCCACGGCCCTGCGCCGCTTCGGCGGCGATTGCTACGCCTACGGCCTGCTGGCCTCCGGCCATTGCGACCTGATCGCCGAGACCGGCCTCCAGCCCTACGACTACATGGCGCTGGTGCCGGTGATCCGCGCGGCGGGCGGGGTTGTCACCGACTGGGCCGGCGCAGACCTCACCCTCGGCTCCGACGGGCGGGTGCTCGCGGCGGCGAGCCCGGAACTGCACGCGCAGGCACTGGCGATCCTGCGGGAATGAGGCCGCCGGCAGGGACCCGATCACGGGCCCCGACGATGGTGCGGGGCGGCGCCTCGCGGCGGAGACGAAGACCGCCCCACGCGCCGGCCGGATGCAAGTTCGGATCGCAGAGCGCTTAAAACATGGGCATCGAAGGTAAAAACTTGCGCATCGACGGGATGCTCTTTGCTTGACTGGGAAAATCGCCAATTTTAAAAATGTAATCGAGTTGATCGCTAGGGTTCCAGCATCGCTTCGATGTGTTCGGTCCGAGAGCGGTTGCCGCGGCGGGAGACATCCGCCCGGATGCACGGCGGGATAAAAGCCCGGGAGACCTCACTGGCCAGAGATTGGCAAGGACAGGTCTTGTACAATCTCTTTCTGTATTGGAAGGGACGTATGCCCGGCAGAGCCTCCAAGATCGACTGTTCGACCTCTTTGAGCGGCGCCCTCCCGCGCTCCCACCGCCGGCCCGTCCTGGCCGCGCGTCCCCCCGGTTTTCCCAACCCCGTTCCGTAGGCCGCGCCCGCGCGGGGACGCTCCACATCCTCGTGGTGGCCGCCTGCCAACAGGCCTGCTTTGGCTGTCCGACAGCGGGCTTCGCCCCGCCGCCTGCCTCTGCGCGCGCTTGCACGCCGCGCCCGCCCCAGCTCCGTGTCCGGCCGCAAGCGGCCATCCCAGACGACAAGACATGCCAGGAGACGAGACATGCGCATCCCGAGCCTGATCACCGGCGGTCTCACAGGGGTCCGGCGCGGCCTGTCCGCCCTCACCCTCGCCGTCGGGCTCCTCGCCGCACCGATGGCACAGGCCGCCGAGCCGCTGCGCATCGGCTACAGCGACTGGCCGGGCTGGGTGGCGTGGCAGGTCGCCATCGAGAAGGGCTGGCTCAAGGAGGCCGGCATCGACGCGAAGTTCGAGTGGTTCGACTACTCGGCCTCGATGGACGCCTTCTCGGCGGGCAAGCTCGACGCGGTGACCTGCACCAACGGCGACGCGCTCGTGATGAGCGGCAACGGCGCCAAGAACGTCATGATCATGCTCACCGACTACTCCAACGGCAACGACATGATCGTCGGCAAGCCGGGGGTGAAGTCGCTGGCCGACTTGAAGGGCAAGAAGGTCGGTCTCGAAGTCGGCCTCGTCGAGCACCTCCTCCTCATCGACGGCCTGCAGAAGGCCGGGATCAAGGAGAGCGACGTCAGCCTCGTCAACGCCAAGACCAACGAGACGCCGCAGATCCTCGCCTCGGGCGACGTCTCGGCCATCGGCGCGTGGCAGCCGATCGCGGGTCAGGCCATGCGCGGCGCGGCGGGGGCCCGCCCGCTCTACACCTCCGCCGACCGGCCGGGCCTGATCTACGACGTAGTCACGGTGACGCCCGCGAGCCTCGCCGCGCGGCGGCCCGACTGGATCAAGCTCGTCGGCCTGTGGGACCGGGTGGTGGCCTATATCCAGGATCCGAAGACGCAGGGCGACGCCGTGGCGATCATGGCGGCCAAGGTCGGCATCGAGCCCGCCGTCTTCACCCGCTTCCTCAAGGGCACGAAGCTCCTCACGCTCGCCGAAGGCCGCGCGGTGATGAAGGACGCCGACGGCTTCGGCTCGCTCTACGGGTCGAGCCGGCACGCGGACGCCTTCAACGTCAAGTTCGAGGTCTACAAGACCCCGCAGGACGTGAAGGCCGCGATCGATCCCGCCCTCACCGACGGCAAGTGAGCGGCAAGTGAGGGGAGAGGAGCCGATGCGCGCGCCGCAGCCTCGACACCTGTCCGACCGGGACGCCGCTCCGGCGGTGGCGGTTGCCCCGCTCCCGCCGGTGGCGGGGGCCGCCCCCGTCGCCGGCCGGGCGCGGCGATCCTGGATCGGCGTGGCGCGCCCGCTCTCGCGGCGGCGGCACGGGACGCTGACGCTCCTCTCCTTCCTGATCCCGCTCGGCCTGTGGGCCGCCGTCTCCTACCTCCCCTTCCTCTGGCATCCCCTGGTCGAGGTGACGAACCCCGGCGACGTGGCCTGGATGGAGCCCGGCATGCGGGTGCCGCGGGCGGCCTTCGCCGAGGAGGTCGCGGCGGCCCAGGGCGCCGGCGGCGCGGGCCCCGAGGGCCGGCCCGCCAACCCGGTCTACCTGCCGGCCCCGCACGAGGTCGCGGTCGCCCTCTGGACCGCGCTCACGGCGCCGCCGCCCCAGCGCGACGCGATCTGGCTGCCCGCGAGCCTGTGGCACTCGATCCAGATCATCTTCTGGGGCTTCACGATCTCCTCCCTCGTCGGCGTGCCGCTCGGCGTGCTGTGCGGGGCGCAAGCCTCGATCGCCCGGCTGACCGAGCCCGTAATCGAGTTCGTGCGCTACCTGCCGGCGCCGGCTTTCGGCGCGCTGATGGTCGCGATCCTCGGGATCTACGACGGGCCGAAGATCGCCATCATCGTCATCGGCACCTTCTTTCAGCAGGTGCTCGTCATCGCCAACACCACCCGCCGGGTCGATCCGCTGCTGGTCGAGGCCGCGCTCACCATGGGCTCGCGCAACCTGCGCCTGATCCGCCGGGTGATCGTGCCGGCGGTGCTGCCGCAGATCTACCGCGACCAGCGCATCCTGCTCGGCTGGGCCTGGACCTACCTGATCGTCGCGGAACTGATCGGCACCTCGTCGGGCATCACCTTCTTCATCACGCAACAGGCCCGCTACCAGCATTTCGACAACGTCTACGCCGCGATCCTCGTGATCGGCCTCGTCGGCATCGCCACCGACATCGCGCTCGCGCTGCTCGGCCGCCGGCTCTTCCCCTATGCGAGGGCCGAGGCATGAGCGGCGCCCCCATCACCCTGCCGATCGAGGCCTGCGACTACCGCACCCAGTGCGAGCCCGTGCGCGCCCGCTTCGAGCGGCTGAAGGCCCGCGAGGTCGCGCTCAGGGTCGAGGGCCTCGGCAAGGTGTTCCGCAACGCGGACGGCGTCGAGACCGTGGCTTTGCGCGGCATCGACCTCGTCACCCATCGCCGTGAATTCCTCTGCGTCGTCGGGCCGTCGGGCTGCGGCAAGTCGACCTTCGTGCGCATCCTCGCCGGGCTCGAGACCAAGAGTTCGGGCACCGTCAGCGTCGGCGGCGTGCCGGTGTCGGGTCCCGGCGCCGACCGGGGCATGGTGTTCCAGGGCTACACCCTGTTCCCCTGGCTCACCGTCAAGCGCAACGTCGCCTTCGGTCTCGAAGAGAACGGCGAGGCCCGGCATGTGGCCGAGCGCGAGGCGCTGCAATGGCTGGCGCTGATCGGGCTGGAGCGCTTCGCCGACGCCTATCCGCACCAGCTCTCCGGCGGCATGAAGCAGCGCGTCGCCATCGCCCGCGCGCTGGCCATGCGCCCGCGCATCCTCCTGATGGACGAGCCGTTCTCGGCGCTCGACGCGCAGTCCCGCGCCCGGATGCAGGCCTACCTGATCGAGATCTGGCGCAAGATCGACATCACCATCGTCTTCATCACCCACGACCTCGACGAGGCGGTCTATCTCGCCGACCGCATCCTCGTCCTGAAGGCCCATCCCGGCGAGGTCGAGGAGCTGATCGAGGTGCCGGTGCCCCGGCCGCGCCATCCCGGTCAGATGCAGATGCCGGAATTCCACGCCACCCGCGCCCGGCTCGACGCGCTGATCCATCCAGGTGAAGCCGAGGCCGACGGCCCGGCCGATCTGGGCAGCCTCGACATGGTCACCCGCATGGCGAGCGCGGGGGACGAGGTCGAATGAGCACGCCTCTCCTTTGGTCCGACCGCACCTGGGAGGAGATCCCCGGTGACCTCGCGGGCGCCGCGCAGGCCGCGCTCCTGCCGATCGGCGCCACCGAGCAGCACGGGCCGCATCTCGGCTGCGGCATGGATTTCGTGCTGGCCGATCACCTCTGCCGCGCGGTCTCGGCCCGCACCGGCGTGCCGATGCTGCCCACCCTGCCCTACGGCTGCTCGCTCGGCCATTCGCGGCGCTGGCCCGGCACCATCGCCTTCGACCCGCTGCTGATGACCGACCTCGTCCGGCAGATCGGGGAACAGGCCTATCACTCGGGCGTGCGCCGCCTGTTCCTCGTCAACGCCCACGTCACCAATGCCGCGCCCCTGCGCTGTGCCCTCGAACTCCTGCGGGCGGCCCACGACGACCTGATGGTGGCGCTCGTCAACACCGCCACCGTCAGCGGGCGGGTGCGCTCCGCCCATTTCCTGGACGCCGAGGACTGGCACGCCAACCGGGCCGAGACCGCGCTGATGCAGGCCGTGGCCCCCGCCCTGGTGCGGGAGGACCGCATCGCGCAGGCCGATGATCCCGATCGGACCGGTGGCCTCGTCTTCGCCCACCCGGTCAACCGCACCAGCCGCAACGGCGTCACCGGCACCCCCTCGCAGGCGAGTGCCGCGGAGGGTGCCGAGCTGTTCGCCTGGATGGTCGAGGACCTGACCGCCCTCGTCCGGCGCGGGCTCACCGAGACCCCGCCCCTTCCCCATTCCTACGACGGCCCCGCCGTCCCCATGCCAGGAGCCTGAGATGGGCCACGCGACCGACATCGACCCGAAGATCCGCGCCGTGCAGGAGGACCTGCGGGGCAAGGGCGTGAAATACGTCATCGGCGCCTATGTCGACATCCACGGGGCGCAGAAGGCCAAGGTGGTGCCGATCGACCACCTGCCGCAGATGGCGGCGGGCTCCGAGCGCTATACCGGCTACGCTCTCGACGGCCTGGGACAAGCCCCGAACGAGGACGAACTCGCCTCGGTCCCCGACCTGTCGCGCGTCATCCCGCTGCCCTGGGAGAGCAAGCTCGCCTGGGCGCCCGCCGACCTGACCTTCCAGGGCAAGCCCTACCCGCTCTCGACCCGCGTCGCCCTCAAGAACGTCCTGGCCCAGGCCGAGGCGATGGGCTTCGGCTTCAATCTCGGCATCGAGTGCGAGATTTTTTTGCTGCGCCAGGCCGCCGACGGCTCGCTGCACACGCCCGTTCCCGACGATAAGCTGGTGAAGCCCTGCTACGACGTGCGCGGCTTCATCGACAACTTCTCCTGGCTCGACAAGGTCGCGACCACGATCAACGATCTCGGCTGGGACCTGTACTCGTTCGACCACGAGGACGCGAACGGCCAGTTCGAGTTCGATTTCAACTACGCCGACGCGCTGACCACCTGCGACCGGCTGACCTTCTTTCGCATGATGACCAAGCATTACGCGAAGGAGGAAGGGCTGATCGCGACGATGATGCCGAAACCCTTCGCCGACCGCACCGGTAACGGCGCGCATTTCAACATGTCGCTCTCCGACCGGGAGACGGGCCGCAACCTCTTCGCCTGCGCGCCCAACGAGGATCCCCGGGGCCTGGGCCTCACCGAGACCGGCTACCATTTCATCGGCGGCGTGCTGCGCCACGGCCGGGCGCTCTGCGCCGCCTTCGCGCCGACCGTGAACAGCTACAAGCGCCTCGTGCGCCAGGGCGCGATGGCCGGCTTCTCCTGGGCGCCGGTGTTCAATTCCTACGGCTCGAACAACCGCACCAACTCCGTGCGCGTGCCGGCCGGCGGCGGGCGCTGCGAGAGCCGCAACGCCGACGGCGCCGTCAACCCGTACCTCGCCGCCGCCCTGGTGCTCGCGGCGGGCCTGGAGGGCGTGCGCGAGCGGATCGATCCCGGCGCGCCCAACGAGGACAACCTCTACGAGCTGAGCGACGGCGAGCGCCGGGCGCGCGGCATCGGCTTCCTGCCCCAGACCCTGCAGGAGGCGGTCGACGCCTTCGCCGCCGACCCGCTGGTCGAGGCGACGCTGGGCTCAGGGCTTCGCGAGGAATTCATCCGCACCAAGCGCGAGGAGTGGAACGCCTACCATCTCACGGTCAGCCCGTGGGAGATCGAGCGCTACAGCCACCTGTTCTAGGCGGAGGCTTTCATGACCAAAGTCATCGCCTTCGCGAATTCTTCCGCCGAACCCGCGACCTACCGGCCGGCCCCGGAGCGCATCCTGGCCGGCGACCCGGTCCAGACCGCGACGCTGCACTTCACCAGCGCCGACGGGCGCTTCTCCGCCGGCACCTGGGCCGCCGAGCGGGGGACGTGGCGGGTCGTCTTCACCGAGAGCGAGTTCTGCCACCTGCTCGAAGGGGTGATCGTCGTCACCGACGAGGCCGGCACGCGGACCACCTTCCGGGCGGGCGACGCCTTCGTCTCCCCGGCCGGCTTCACCGGCACCTGGGAGATCGTCGAGCCCGCCCGCAAGCTCTTCGCCTTCTACGAGTAGCCCCATCACAAGACTGGCCTGCCGGGACGACCCGGCCGCGACAGGGCGCTTCGACCGGGACGACCCGGCCCTCATCGGAGACATGCGCAATGTCGAATGAAGCGAGTGCGATCGCCGAGAACCGCCGCCGCTACGAGGAGCTGAAGCGGGCGGGCCAGGGCCACGCCCCGCGCGCCCTGCCCGGCCCGAGCCCGCGCGACGGCATGCCCCTCGACGCCACCGCGATCCTCCACCGCGAGACGATCCCCGGCGGCTGGTACTGGACCACTGCGCTGAAAGCCGGCGAGGCGCTGCGCCTCGGCCTCGACCACGGCCCGTCGAGCGTCGCGCTGGTGGCGTGGTCGGCCGCCGATCCGAGCGAACGGCTGAACTACGCCGACACCGTCAAGGTGCAGTGGACGGCCGCCCTGCGGAAGGGCCGTGTGCTGTTCTCCGACATGGGCCGGGTGATGTTTTCGATCATCGAGGATTCCTGCGGGGCGCACGATGCCTTGACCGGTGGGTCCGATGCCGCCTCGAACGCGGCGCGCTATGCCGGCGGCCCGCACCGCAACACCCGCGACAACCTCGTGCTGGCCGCCCTCAAGAGCGGGCTCGATCGACGCGACATCCCCCCCTGCATCACCTTCTTCGCCCCCGTCGTCGTCGGGCCGGAGGGCCGCCTCAGTTGGAACGCGGCCGGCCGCGCGGCGGGCGACTTCGTCGATCTGCGCGCCGAGATGGACCTGACCGTCGCCCTCTCGAACTGCCCCCACCCCCTCGACCCGGCCCCCGACTACGCGCCGAACCCGGTCGCCGTCACCCGCTTCCGGGCGCCTGCCCCGGCGGCGGACGACCTCTGCCGCACCGCCACGATCGAGGCCGTGCGCGGCTTCGAGAACAACGCCGCTGCCGGCTTCTGAGGGGGAGGCAAGACCGATGACCAATACCGTGACCACGCTTTTCGATCAGGTCGTGCCCGCCCAGGCGCCGTTCTCCACCCTCGTGCGGGCCGGCCAGACGATCCGAATCGAGGACATGGAAGGCTGCCAGGCTGTCGACACCCTGTTCTACCGGGCCGACGACATGGGCGAGCGCTACTCGTCTCAGGATACGGTGCGCGCGCAGGGCGCGGCCTACGTCACCACGGGCACGCGGGTGATGTCGAACGAGGGCCGGGTGATGCTGGTCGTCACCGCCGATTCCTGCGGGCGCCACGACACCTCCGCCGGGGCCTGCTCCTGCGAGAGCAACACCGTCCGCTTCGGCCACGCCACCAAGTATCTCCACGCCTGCCGCGAGAACTTCGCCATGGAGGTGGCGAAGTACGGCCTGTCGAAGCGCGACATCGTGCCGAACATCAACTTCTTCATGAACGTGCCGATCGAGCAGGATGGCGGGCTCGCCATCGTCGACGGCGTCTCGTCCCCCGGCGACTACGTCGAGCTCAGGGCCGAGATGGACGTGATCTGCGTGATCTCGAACTGTCCGCAGATCAACAATCCCTGCAACGGCTTCAACCCCACGCCGATCCGCGTGACGGTGCGCGAGGGCTGATCCGAGATGTTCCGCAAGGTTCTGGTCGCCAATCGCGGCGAGATCGCCGCCCGCGTCGTGCGCACGCTCAAGCGCATGGGCATCGCTTCCGTCGCCGTCTATTCCGACGCCGACCGCTTCACCCCCGGCGTGCTCGCCGCCGACGAGGCCGTGCGCCTCGGCCCCGCGCCGGCCGCGCAGAGCTATCTCGACGTCGAGGCCGTCATCGCCGCCTGCAAGGCGACCGGCGCCGAGGCCGTCCATCCCGGCTACGGCTTCCTCTCGGAGAATGTCGGCTTCGCCGAGCGGCTGGCGGCGGAGGGCCTCATCTTCATCGGCCCGCGCCCGGAGCATCTGCGCGCCTTCGGCCTCAAGCACACCGCCCGCGACCTCGCCAAGGCCAGCGGCGTCCCGCTCCTGCCCGGCACCGATCTATTGCCCGACGTCGAGACCGCGCTGAGTGCCGCCGAGGCGATCGGCTACCCCGTCATGCTCAAGAGCACGGCGGGCGGCGGCGGCATCGGGATGCAGCTCTGCCATTCGGCGCAGGAACTGGCCGAGCGCTTCGCCGCGGTCGAGCGCACGGCGCGGGCCAGCTTCGGCGATGCCCGGGTCTATCTCGAGCGCTTCGTGGCGCGGGCGCGCCATGTCGAGGTGCAGATCTTCGGCGACGGGCGGGGCCGCGTCGTGGCTTTGGGCGAGCGCGACTGCTCGCTCCAGCGCCGGAACCAGAAGGTGATCGAGGAGACGCCGGCCCCCGGCCTCTCCGACACGGTCCGCGCCCGGCTCCACGCCGCGGCGGTGGCGTTGGCGACAAGCGTCGCCTACGCCTCGGCCGGCACGGTCGAGTTCATCTACGATCCGGATCGCGAAAACTTCTCGTTCCTCGAAGTGAACACGCGGCTCCAGGTCGAGCATCCGGTGACGGAGGCCGTGTTCGGCATCGACCTCGTGGAATGGATGGTGCGCCAGGCCGCGGGCGAGGATCCGATCGGCGAGGCCGGCCCGCTCGTGCCGCGGGGCGCGGCGATCGAGGCGCGGCTCTACGCCGAGATCCCGCACGCCAATTTTTCCCCCAGCGCCGGCCTGCTCACCGAGGTGCGGTTTCCATCGGACGCCCGCATCGACGGCTGGATCGACGCGGGCACCGAGGTGACGCCGTTCTACGATCCGATGCTGGCCAAGATCATCGTCACCGGCGCCGACCGGCCGGCGGCGATCGCGGCGCTCCGGGCGGCGCTCGCCGAGACCGCCGTCTCCGGCATCGAGACCAATCTCGACTACCTGCGCACCATCGCCGCCTCCGATCTCTTCGCCAGCGGCCGGGTCGCGACCACGGCCCTGCGCGACCTCGATTATCGCCCGCGCAGCATCGAGGTTCTGCTGCCCGGCCCGCAATCGAGCCTGCAGGAGCTGCCCGGCCGGTTGGGCCTGTGGGAGGTCGGCGTGCCGCCGAGCGGGCCGATGGATGCCCGCTCCTTCCGCTGCGCCAACGCTCTGGTCGGCAACGGGCAGGAGACCTGCGCCCTCGAACTCACCGTCTCGGGGCCGACGCTGCGCTTCCACGCGGACACCCTCGTGGCGCTCGCGGGTGCCGCGATGCGGCTCACCCTCGACGGCGAGGCCCGGCCGCACGGCGCGGCGTTCCCGGTCCGGGCGGGCCAGACGCTCGCCATCGGCGCGATCGAGGGGCCGGGCCAGCGCGCCTACCTGGCGCTGCGCGGCGGCTTCGCGGCGCCCGTGGTGCTCGGCTCGCGGGCCACCTTCGCGCTCGGCGCCTTCGGCGGCCACGCCACCGGCGTGCTCAAGGCCGGCGACGTGCTCCATCTCGGCGACGCGCCGGCGGTGGATGCCGACCCGCCCGAGCCGGCGCCGCTGACGCAGGATTGGGAGATCGGCGTCGTCTACGGTCCGCACGGCGCGCCGGACTTCTTCCAGGAGGCCGACATCGCCGACCTGTTCTCGGCGTCCTACGAGGTTCACTTCAACTCGGCCCGCACCGGCGTGCGGCTGATCGGCCCGACCCCGCGCTGGGCCCGGACCGATGGCGGCGAGGCAGGCCTGCACCCCTCCAACCTGCACGACAACCCCTACGCCGTCGGCGCCATCGACTTCACCGGCGACATGCCGATCCTGCTCGGCCCCGACGGCCCGAGTCTCGGCGGCTTCGTCTGCCCGGGCGTCATCGCCCGCGACGAGTTGTGGAAGATGGGTCAGCTCCGGCCCGGCGACCGCGTGCGGTTCCGGCCGCTGGCGAGGCCGGAGGACGCAGTCGCCGCGCCCGCTCTGATCGGCGGTGAGGACGCCGTGCCCGGCTCACCCATCCTCGCCCGCGACGAGACCGGCCCGGTGCCGGTCGCCTATCGCCGCCAGGGCGACGACAACCTCCTCGTCGAGTACGGCCCGATGGCCCTCGATATCGGCCTGCGGCTGCGGGTCCATCTGCTCGCCGAGGCGGTGCGCGCCGCCCGCCTGCCGGGGCTGATCGACCTGACGCCGGGCATCCGCTCGCTGCAGATCCACTACGACGGCGCCGCGCTGCCGCGCCCCCGCCTCCTCGGGCTGCTGCGCGAGATCGAGGCCGGCCTGCCGGCGGCCGAGGATGTCAGCGTCCCGAGCCGCACGGTGCACCTGCCGCTGTCGTGGAACGACCCGCAGGCGGAACGCGCCATGCGCAAGTACCAGGAACTGGTGCGCCCCAACGCGCCCTGGTGCCCGTCGAACATCGAGTTCATCCGCCGCATCAACGGCCTGCCCGACGAAGAGGCGGTGCGCGGCATCATCTTCGACGCCGAGTACCTGGTGATGGGGCTCGGCGACGTCTATCTCGGCGCTCCGGTGGCAACCCCGGTCGATCCGCGCCACCGCCTCGTGACGACGAAGTACAACCCGGCCCGCACCTGGACGCCGGAGAACGCCGTCGGCATCGGCGGCGCCTATATGTGCATCTACGGCATGGAGGGGCCGGGCGGGTACCAGCTGTTCGGGCGCACGATTCAGATCTGGAACACGTGGCGCACGACCCGCGACTTCGTGCCCGGTCATCCCTGGCTGCTGCGGCCCTTCGACCGCATCCGCTTCGTCCCCGTCAGCCACGCCGAGCTGACCGAGGCGCGCGCCGCCTTCCCGCACGGGGCCTATCCGATCCGGATCGAGGAGGGCACGTTCTCCTACGCCGCGCACCGGACGATGCTCGCGGACAACGCCGCCGAGATCGAGGCCGCGCAGGCCCGCCAGCAGGCGGCCTTCGCCGCCGAGCGCGAGCGCTGGAAGGCGGAGGGGCTCGACAGCTTCGTCGCCGACGAGGCTCCGGCCGAGGAGGCCGCCGCGATCCCGCCGGGCTGCGAGGGCGTGCCGACCACCGTGCCGGGCAATGTCTGGAAGGTTCTCGTCGGCGAGGGCGAGGCCGTCGCGGCCGGCCAGACGGTGGCGATCCTCGAATCGATGAAGATGGAGGTCGCGGTCACCGCCCCCGTCGGCGGCCGTGTGCGGGAGATCCGGGCCCAGCCCGGTCGCACCCTGCGCGGCGGCGACCTCGTCGCGGTCCTCGAGATCTGAGGCCGGGCCGGATCTTGCAAGGACCGCCGGCGCCCGGACGGCGGCCCCGCCCGGCGCGATCCCCGCACCGACACGGAGACGGCCGATGATGCAGCAGATCCACCGCGCCCTCGCCGGGCTCCTCGGCCTCGTCGTGCTGGGCCTTCAGGCCAAGGCCGCCGGGCGGCTGCCGCGGGGCGGCCGGGGCCGCGGGGCGCCGCGATAGGGCACCGTCCCGAACGGTGGCCGCCGGCTTTCGGGGCGAGGCAAAAACAAGGGTTTCGAGCCTCGCGGCCGGCTCGGATCGCCAGAAACCTTCTTCGCATTCCGGGCGAGGTGCCGCCGGCACGACGCCCTTTCACGGACGTGAGAGATCCATGCCGGTTCCCGCCTTCCCGAGCCTGAGCGCGCTCCACGCCGCCTATGCCGACGGGCTCTCGCCCGAGGCGGTGGTGGCCGAGACCTATCGCCGGATCGCCGCCGCGGACGATCCCGGCATCTTCCTCGCGCGGGTGCCGGAGGCGGAGATGCAGGCCGCCGCCCGCGCCCTCGGCCCCTTCGACCCGGCGCAGAAACCGCTCTGGGGCGTGCCGTTCGCGGTGAAGGACAATATCGACGTGGCGGGCCTGCCCACCACCGCCGCCTGCCCCGACTTCGCCTCCACGCCGTCGGCGACCGCGCCGGCGGTCGAGCGCCTGCTCGCCGCCGGCGCGCTGCTCGTCGGCAAGACCAATCTCGATCAGTTCGCCACCGGCTTGGTCGGCCTGCGCACGCCCTACCCGGCCCCGAGGAACGCCTGCGATCCGGCCGTCGTGCCGGGCGGCTCCTCGTCCGGCTCGGCGGTGGCGGTGGCGCGCGGCCTCGTCGCCTTCGCGCTGGGCACCGACACGGCGGGATCGGGCCGGGTGCCGGCCGGCCTCAACAACATCGTGGGGCTGAAGCCCTCCCTCGGCAGCGTGTCGGGCCGGGGCGTCGTTCCCGCCTGCCGCACGCTCGACACCCTCTCCGTCTTCGCCGGCACCGTGGCGGAGGCCGACACGGTCTACCGGATCATCGCCGGCTACGATCCGCAGGATCCGTATTCCCGCGCCCTGCCCGTCCCGCCCCGCCCCGGCAGCCTGCCGCCCGGCCTGCGCGTCGGCGTGCCGGACGCGGCGGGCCGGATCTTCGGCGGCGACGCGCTCTCGGAGGCGGCGTTCGACGCGTCGCTCGCCGACCTCCGGGCGGTGCTCGGGCGTGGGACGGCCGACATCGATCTCGCGCCCTTCTTCGCGGTGGCGGAACTCCTCTATGCCGGCCCCTGGGTGGCCGAGCGCTATCAGGCGATCCGCGGCTTCATCGAGGCGCGCCCCGATTCCCTGCACCCGACCACCCGGGCGATCATCGGCGCGGCCACCCGTCACGCGGCGGCGGACGCCTTCGCCGGCCTCTACCGCCTCGCCGAACTCCGCCGCGCCACGGAAGCCGTCTGGCGCGGGATCGACGTGCTCGTGGTGCCGACCTATCCGCGTCCGCGCCGGGTCGCCGACCTCGCCGCCGACCCGGTCGGCCCCAACAGCGAGCTCGGCACCTACACCAACTTCGTCAACCTGCTCGACCTGTGCGCCCTCGCCGTGCCGGGCCGGCGGCGCGGCGACGGCTTTCCGTCGGGCGTCACCCTGATCGCGCCGCGCGGGGCCGACGGGCTCCTCGCCGAACTCGGGGCCCGCCTCCACGAAGCGGCCGGCGCCACCCTCGGGGCGAGCGGCGTGCCGGTCCCGGCGGAGCCCGCGCCGCGCGGGGATCGCGCGCAGGGCGAGGAGATCGAGGTCGCGGTGGTCGGCGCGCACCTGTCCGGCCTGCCGCTCAACGGCGAGCTGACCGCCCGCGGCGCCCGCTTCCTGCGCGCCGTCGCGACGAGCCCGGATTACCGCCTATACGCCCTCCCCGGCGGCCCGCCGGCCCGGCCCGGCCTGATCCGCGTCGCGCCCGGCTCCGGCGCCGTGATCGAGACCGAGGTGTGGGCGCTGGCGCCGGACGCCTTCGGCCGCTTCGTGGCGGGCATCCCCTCGCCGCTGGCGATCGGGACGCTGTCGCTGTCCGACGGCACGACGCCGAAGGGGTTTCTGGCGGAGGCGGCCGGGCTCACGGACGCGCGCGACATCAGCGGGCACGGCGGCTGGCGCGCCTACCTCGCCTCCGGGGAGGCCGCGGCCTGAGGGTTGCCGGGGCCCCGCTCGTGGGGTGAGGGGCGAGAGCGATGCGACGCCGGCACGGACCGTCGGCCGAGCCGGGGCGGCGCCAGCCTGTCCACAGCCCGGTCCGCCGATCAAAACCGGGTGTAAGTCCCTGCTGGTGCTGTCCGTCGCATTGCCCTTTTCCACATCCTGTCCTCATATGGAACGAAAGGCGAACAAGCGTCTTTCAGAGTCGATCAGGAGGGATGGGCGCAGATGGCACGCTACCGCTTCCACGCGACGAACGGCTACGAGTGCGTGTTCGACGCGCAGGGCAAGGACATCCGGGTTCCCGACCGCCTCGTGCGGCGCGCCGACGAGGTGGCTCAGGCGGTGATGAGCAGCCTCGCCGACCGCGAGGACTGGTCGGAGTGGCACGTCACCGTGCACGACCTCAGCGGCCGCCGAGTGCTGGTGAGGCCGTTCGTGTGACGGCCGGCGGGGCCGCGGATTCGGAGCGCGCTCAAGTCAGGAAGTCGCGAAGGGCGGCGAGCACGAGGTCGGGCCGCTCCTCCTGCAGGGTGTGGCCGCAATCGAGGGCGAAGCCGCGCACGTCCCGGGCCTTCTCGCGCCAGGTTTCCAGCACGTCGTAGGTCCGCCCCACCGTCCCCCTGGCGCCCCAGAGCGCCAGGAGGGGCGCCTCGATCCGCCGATCGGCGTCGTCCGCGTCGTGCTCCAGGTCGATTCCCGCCGCCGCCCGGTAATCCTCGCAGATCGCGTGGCGCGTGGCCGGATCGCGGTAGACGCGCAGATACTCGGCGAACAGCGTCGGGCTCGGGCTGCCCGGCGTCTTCGACTGCCCCTCGACATGGCTGCGCAGGAAGAATTCCGGGTCGGCCGCGATCAGGCGCTCCGGCAGGGGCGCCGGCTGGATCAGGAAGAACCACCAGAAATACGCCGTGGCGAAGGCCTTGTCGGTGCGCGCGTACATCGTCGCGGTCGGCGCGATGTCGAGCACGGCGAGCCGGGTGACGGCCTCGGGATGATCGAGCGCGAGGCGGTGCGCGACCCGCCCGCCGCGGTCGTGCCCGACCACGGCGAAGCGGTCGTGGCCGAGGCGCCGCATCACCGCGACCGCGTCGGCGGCCATGGCGCGTTTGGCGTAGTTGGCGTGGCGCTCGGCCCCCTCCGGCTTCTCCGAATCGCCGTAGCCGCGCAGATCCATCGCCACGACGCTGTGCCGCTCGGCGAGCGGCGGGGCGACGGCGTGCCAGGTCGCGTGGGTCTGCGGATGCCCGTGCAGCAGCAGGACCGGCGGACCGGACCCGCCGACGGACGCGCGGATGCGCAGGCCGTCGGCGTCGATGTCGCGGAGCGTGAAGCCCGCCAGAAACGGATCTGCCGTCACCCTTCGCACCTCAGCCGAATCCGCCCCTCGATCGGCGGGGCCCCTACCGCTTGGCGAAGCCGATATCGGCGGCCACCGCCGCCAGCCGCGCCGGCTCGCGTTCCTTGCGCTCGGAGTAGCGGTCCACGAGGTGGTCGGCGCGTCCGCGGACCAGCAGGGTGAACTTCATCAGCTCCTCGCAGACATCGACCACCCGGTCGTAGAGCGGGCCGGCCTTCATCCGGCCGGCCTCGTCGAACTCCTTGTAGGCCATCGGCACCGAGGATTGGTTCGGGATGGTGACCATCCGCATCCAGCGCCCGAGCAGGCGCAGGCTGTTCACGGCGTTGAAGCTCTGCGAGCCGCCCGAGACCTGCATCACCGCGAGCGTGCGCCCCTGCGTCGGGCGCACGGATCCCTCGCTCAGGGGCAGCCAGTCGATCTGGCTCTTCATGACCCCGGTCAGGTTGCCGTGCCGCTCCGGGCTGACCCAGACCTGGCCCTCGGACCAGATCGACAGGGCGCGCAGCTCCTGCACCTTCGGATGGTCGGCCGCCGCGTCGTCGGGCAGCGGCAGGCCGTGGGCGTGGAAGATCCGCACCTCGCCGCCCATCGCCTCCAGCAGCCGCGCCGCCTCGTAGGCCAGGAAGCGGCTGAACGAGCGCTCCCGCAGCGAGCCGTAGAGGATGAGGAGGCGCGGTCCGTGGGACAACGGCGTCCGCGCTTCCACCCGTTCCGCCGTGGGCACCTCGAAATGGGCCTGCGAGAGGTTCGGCATCCCGTCGGAGAAGGGCTGCTGGGGCTTGTCCAAGACGGCTGCTCTCCGTACGTTTCAACAAACGTTGGATTGATGGATCAATCATGGACGAACGGCAAGCCCTCGCGGCCTTCGCCGCGCTGGGCCAGGAGCACCGCTTGCGGGTGGTGCGCGCCCTGGTCATCGCCGGGCCGGCGGGTTTGGCGGCCGGCGCGCTCGCGGCGGCGGTCGGAATCGCGAGCACCAACCTCTCCTTCCACCTGAAGGAACTCGCCCATGCCGGGCTGATCACCTCCCGGCGCGAGGGCAAGTCGGTGATCTACAGCGCCGCCTATGCCGGCCTGTCGGCGCTGATCGCCTTCCTGATGCGCGATTGCTGCCAGGGCCGGCCGGAGGTCTGCGAGACCGCGCTCGCCGCCCTCTCCCCCTGCGGCGGCCCTGCCGGAGACCCCGCCCATGCCTGACCACCTGCCTGCGCTTAAGCCTGCGCCGTTCGACGTCGTGATCTACCACAACCCGGCCTGCGGCACCTCGCGCAACGCGCTGGCAATGATCCGCAACGCCGGCATCGAGCCGCACGTGGTCGAGTACCTGAAGACGCCGCCGAGCCGGGCGCTGCTCGGGCATTTGCTCGCCCGTGCCGGCCTCTCGGTTCGCGATGCCCTGCGGAAGAAGGGGACGCCCTATGCCGAGCTCGGCCTCGCCGACCCTGCCCTGAGCGACGCGCAGCTCCTCGACGCGTTCGAGGCCCACCCGATCCTCCTCGACCGGCCGCTGGTCGTGAGCCCGAGGGGCGTGCGCCTGTGCCGCCCGTCCGAGACGGTGCTGGACCTGTTGCCCCCGCAGCAGGGCGAGTTCGTGAAGGAGGACGGCGAGCCTGTCGTCGACGCGCAGGGGCGCCGCATCGCCACCGCCTGAGGAAGCGCCCGTGTCCCTGTTCGAACGCTACCTCACCCTCTGGGTGGCGCTGTGCATCGTGGCCGGCATCGCGCTGGGCCACGCCCTGCCCGGCCTCTTCCACGCCGTGGGCGCGGCCGAGATCGCGCGGGTGAACCTGCCCGTCGCCGTCCTGATCTGGCTGATGGTCATCCCCATGCTGCTCAGGATCGACTTCGCGGCGCTGCGCCGGGTCGGGCGGCACTGGCGCGGCATCGGCGTGACGCTGTTCATCAACTGGGCGGTCAAACCCTTCTCGATGGCGGCGCTGGCTTGGCTGTTCGTGGGCACCCTGTTCCGGCCCCATCTGCCGGCGGACCAGATCGACAGCTACGTCGCGGGGCTCATCATCCTCGCGGCCGCGCCCTGCACCGCGATGGTGTTCGTGTGGTCGAGCCTGACGCGCGGCGAGCCGCACTTCACGCTGAGCCAGGTGGCGTTGAACGACGCCATCATGGTGGTGGCCTTCGCCCCCATCGTCGGCCTGCTCCTGGGGCTCTCGGCCATCACGGTGCCCTGGGGCACGCTGGTCCTGTCGGTGGGGCTCTACATCGTGGTCCCGGTCCTCGTCGCGCAGGTCCTGCGGCGCCGCCTCATCGCCTCCGGCGGCCCGGCCGCGCTCGACCGGATGCTCGCCCGGCTCGGGCCGGTGTCGCTGGCGGCGCTGCTCGCCACCCTGGTGCTGCTGTTCGGCTTCCAGGGCGGGCAGATCCTGGCCCAGCCGGCGGTCATCGCGCTCCTGGCGGTACCGATTCTCATCCAGGTCTATCTGAATTCGGGGCTCGCCTACCTCATGAACCGGATCGCGGGCGAGCAGCACTGCGTCGCCGGCCCCTCGGCCCTGATCGGGGCCTCGAACTTCTTCGAGCTCGCGGTAGCCGCCGCCATCAGCCTGTTCGGTTTCGACTCGGGTGCGGCGCTCGCGACCGTGGTCGGCGTCCTCATCGAGGTGCCGGTGATGCTCTCGGTGGTGTGGGTCGTGAACCGCAGCCGCAGCTGGTACGAGCGCGGCGCGACGGGGGCGACCGACCCCGATGGCCGATCCTTATGACGGACTGAGACCGAGGGTCCCGTCCTCGGCTTGTTCCCTAACGGGGTCGGCGGGCTTTCTCGCGCCACCGGGCCTTCGCCCGTGTGGAGCGCACCGCATGACCGTCCTCCGGCAGATCGCCGCCGAATGCAGGGCCGACCGCGTCTTGGCCCTGGTGATCCTGGGCCTCGGCGCGTGGTCGGCGATCGCCCTTGCGATCCTGGCCTTCACCGTCCTCGACGGGCTGCCCGCATCGTGAGCCGCGGGTTTCGTCTCGGCCCCTGGGCGCGCTTCGCCGGTCCCGCACCGCGCCCCCCGGCCGCCTCCGGGCAGGCGGATGCGCCGGATCGCGGTGGCGGGCTCCGGCCCGTCGGCGGACGCTGCCCCGCCTGCGGCCTGCCCTATCGCGGCTTCGCGGAGGCCGATACCGGCGTGATCCGGGTCGATCGCGCCCGGTGGCGGGCCGCCTGCCCCGAAGCCCTTCGCTCAGGGACCGCCGGTCTTGCGGCGCCCGGCGCCTGCCGTGCGCTTCAAGGCGCTTGGCGGCCGGAGACGTCGCTGGAGACGTGGCCGGCGGGGTCGCCGAAGCCGGGAGCGGGCCGATCCTGATGCGATCCTTATGAGATCGCATCCCTCTTCCTCTCGAACCCTAACGCGGTTCCCGTCCATTTTCGCGGCCGGCCCGGATCGGCCGCGGGGCGCCCGCGGCCGCCGGCCGAACGGACACCGACCCAACCATGCTCGACATCGTCTTCCTGCTCGGCGGCCTCGCCTTCTTCGGGCTCGCCGCCGGCTACGCCGCGCTCTGCGAGCGCCTCTGAGGCACGCCGCCATGACCCTCGACCTCGCGCTGGGCGCCCTCGTGACCGCCGGGCTCCTCGTCTACCTCACCTACGCCCTCGTCCGCCCAGAACGCCTCTGAGCGGGTCCGAGCGGCCCCTGACGGACCTCTCCCATGACACTCAACGGCTGGTTCCAGATCGCGCTCTACGGCGCGGTCGTGCTGGCGCTCGTGAAGCCGCTCGGGGCCTACATGACCCGGGTCTTCAACGGCGAGCGCACCGTCCTCTCCCCCGTGCTCGCCCCGGTCGAGCGCGGGCTCTACCGCGCCGCCGGCATCGATGCGCGCCAGGAACAGACCTGGCTCGGCTACGCGGGCGCGATGGTCGTCTTCAACGTGGCCGGCTTCGTCCTGCTCTACGCGATCCTGCGCCTGCAGGCGGTGCTGCCGCTCAACCCGGCGGACCAGGGCGCGGTGGCGCCGGACCTCGCCTTCAACACGGCGACGAGCTTCGTCACCAACACCAACTGGCAGTCCTACGGCGGCGAGACCACGCTCTCCTACCTGAGCCAGATGCTGGGGCTGACGCACCAGAACTTCGTCTCGGCGGCCTCGGGCATGGCGGTGGCGGTGGCGCTGATCCGCGGGTTCGCCCGGGCCTCGACGAAGACGCTCGGCTCGTTCTGGGTCGATATGACCCGCGCCACGCTCTACGTGCTGCTGCCGCTCTGCCTGCTGATCGCGCTGTTCCTGGTCTCGCAGGGCATGCCGCAGACGCTCGCCCCCTCGGTGGAGGCCACCACCCTGGAGGGCGCGCGGCAGACCATCGCGGTCGGGCCCGTGGCGAGCCAGGTCGCGATCAAGATGCTGGGCACCAACGGCGGCGGCTTTTTCAACGCCAACGCCGCCCACCCCTTCGAGAACCCCACCGCCCTGTCGAACTTCCTGCAGATGGTGGCGATCTTCATGATCGGCGCGGCGCTGACCAACGTCTTCGGACGGATGGTCGGCGACGAGCGTCAAGGCTGGGCCATCCTCGCCGCCATGGGGCTGCTCTTCCTCGCGGGTGTCGCCGTCACCTACTGGGCCGAAGCCAACGCCCATGGCGTTCTCGGCGGTCTCGGCCTGACCGGCGGCAACATGGAGGGCAAGGAGGTCCGCTTCGGTCTCTCCGCCTCCGCCCTGTTCGCGGTGATCACCACCGCCGCGTCCTGCGGCGCGGTCAACGCCATGCACGACTCGTTCACGGCTTTGGGCGGCCTGATCCCGCTCCTCAACATGCAGCTCGGCGAGGTCATCATCGGCGGCGTCGGCGCCGGCCTCTACGGCATGCTCGTCTTCGTCGTCGTGGCGATCTTCGTGGCCGGCCTGATGGTCGGGCGCACCCCGGAATATCTCGGCAAGAAGATCGAGGCGCGCGAGGTGAAGATGGCCATGCTCGGCATCCTCTGCCTGCCCCTGATGATGCTGGGTCTCACGGCGCTGGCCACGGTGGTCCCGGCGGGGCTGGCCGGCCCGGCCAATGCCGGCCCGCACGGCTTCACCGAGATCCTCTACGCCTACACCTCGGCGGCGGCCAACAACGGCTCGGCGCTCAGTGGGCTCACGGCCAACACCCTGTTCTACAACACGACGCTGGCCATCGGCATGCTGGTCGGGCGCTTCTTCGTGAAGATCCCGGTGCTCGCCATCGCCGGCTCGCTCGCGGCCAAGAAGCGGGTCCCGGCCTCCGCCGGCACCTTCCCGACCCATGGCGGCCTCTTCGTCGGCCTGCTGGTCGGCGTGGTGCTGATCATCGGCGGCCTGACCTTCTTCCCGTCGCTGGCGCTCGGCCCCCTCGTCGAGCACTTCGCCGGCGCGGCCGGGCAGACCTTTCCGGCGGGGGGCTGAGCGTGCCGCGCGCCCTCTCCTCCCGGCGCGTGCCGCGTCCCCACCCGGCACTGCGCCGCCCGCCCCGGCACCGGGCGCACGGAAGCACGCTCCGACCGACCCGCGCCTCCGACCTCGTGCTGGCGCTCCTCGGCGTCGCCCTGCTCGGCGCCCTCGCCCTGCTGGCGGCCTTCGCCCTGGCCACCGGGACGACCCCCTGATCCATCCAAGGCCCGGCCGCAGGCGCCGGGCCGTCGCCCCCTTCCGGACGCAACCCTCCATGTCCCGTCAGACCCAATCCCTGTTCAGCGCCGCCCTGGTCGGGCCCGCGCTCCTCGGCTCGCTCACGAAGCTCGATCCGCGCGCCATGATCCGCAACCCGGTCATGTTCGTGGTCGAGGTGGTGGCCGCCCTGACGACTTTGCTTTTCCTGCGCGACCTCGCCACCGGCGGGAGCGACCTGTTCTTCTCCGGCCAGATCATCCTCTGGCTCTGGTTCACCCTGCTGTTCGCCAACTTCGCCGAGGCCCTGGCCGAAGGGCGCGGCAAGGCCCAGGCCGAGAGCCTGCGCCGGACCCGCACCGAGATGACGGCCAAGCGCCTCACCGGCGGGGGAGCCGGCTACGAGACCGTGCCGGGCACTTCGCTCAAGCTCGGCGACGTGGTGCTGGTCGAGGCCGGCGACCTCATCCCCTCCGACGGCGAGGTGATCGAGGGCGTCGCCTCGGTCAACGAGGCCGCCATCACCGGCGAGTCGGCGCCGGTCATCCGCGAATCCGGCGGCGACCGCTCGGCGGTGACTGGCGGCACGCAGGTGCTCTCCGACGCGATCAAGGTCCGCATCACCGCGGCTGCGGGCGCGACCTTCGTCGACCGCATGATCGGCCTCGTCGAGGGCGCGGAGCGCCAGAAGACGCCCAACGAGATCGCGCTCAACATCCTGCTCGCGGGGCTGACCCTCGTGTTCGTCTTCGCGGTGGCCTCGATCCCGAGCTTCGCCAGCTACGCGGGCGGGTCGATTCCCGTCATCGTGCTGGTGGCGCTGTTCGTCACGCTGATTCCCACCACCATCGGCGCGCTGCTCTCGGCCATCGGCATCGCCGGCATGGACCGGCTCGTGCGCTTCAACGTGCTCGCCCTGTCCGGCCGCGCCGTGGAGGCGGCGGGCGACGTCGACACCCTGCTCCTCGACAAGACCGGCACCATCACCCTCGGCAACCGGCAGGCGACCGCGTTCCGGCCCGTCCGCGGCATCTCCGAGCAGGATCTCGCCGACGCGGCGCAGCTCGCCTCGCTCGCCGACGAGACGCCGGAGGGCCGCTCCATCGTCGTGCTCGCCAAGGAGCAGTACGGTATCCGCGCCCGCGATATGGCCGGGCTGAACGCCGCGTTCGTGCCCTTCACCGCGCAGTCGCGCATGTCGGGCGTGGACCTCGAGGGAAGCGCGATCCGCAAGGGCGCGGTCGAGGCGGTGATCGCCGCGGTCTCCGGCCAGCCGATGGCGACCCGCGGCTCGAACGCGGCGCTCGCCTTCCACCCGGCGGCCGAGACCGAGGCCGTGGCCGAGGTGCGGGCGATCGCCGACGACATCGCCAGGGCCGGCGGGACGCCGCTCGCGGTGTCGCGGGACGGCCGGCTGCTGGGCGTCGTCTTCCTCAAGGACATCGTGAAGGGCGGCATCCGCGAGCGCTTCGCGGAACTGCGCCGGATGGGCATCCGCACGGTGATGATCACCGGCGACAACCCCGTCACCGCCGCCGCCATCGCCGCGGAGGCCGGCGTCGACGACTTCCTGGCCCAGGCCACCCCGGAGGACAAGCTGGCGCTGATCCGCCGAGAGCAGGCCGAGGGCAAGCTGGTGGCGATGTGCGGCGACGGCACCAACGACGCGCCCGCCCTCGCCCAGGCCGATGTCGGCGTCGCCATGAACACCGGCACGGTGGCGGCGCGCGAGGCCGGCAACATGGTCGATCTCGATTCCGACCCGACCAAGCTCATCGAGATCGTTGGCATCGGCAAGCAGCTGCTGATGACCCGCGGGGCGCTCACCACCTTCTCCATCGCCAACGACGTGGCGAAGTACTTCGCGGTTCTTCCGGCGATGTTCCTGGGGCTCTACCCCCAGCTTCAGGCGCTCAACGTCATGGGCCTCGCCTCGCCGCAGAGCGCGATCCTCTCGGCCATCATCTTCAACGCGCTCGTCATCGTGGCGCTGATCCCGCTGGCTTTGCGCGGCGTCACCTATCGTGCGGTCGGGGCGGCCGCGCTGCTGCGGCGCAACCTCCTCGTCTACGGCCTCGGCGGCGTGCTGGTGCCCTTCCTCGGCATCAAGGCCATCGACATGGCCGTCTCCGCCCTCCACCTCGCGTAAAGAGAGACCGACCATGTCGAACCCGCTTCGCCCCGCCCTCGTCCTCCTCGTCGCCCTGACGGCGGTCACGGGGCTCGCCTACCCGCTCGCCGTCACCGGCCTCGCCGGGGCGATCTTCCCGGCCGAGGCCGCCGGCAGCCTGATCGTGCGCGACGGAAAGGTCGTCGGCTCCGCCCTGATCGGGCAATCCTTCACCGGCGCCGGCGTCTTCCACGGCCGGCCCTCGGCCACCACCGCCCCGGACCCGGCCGACGCGGCCACGACCGTGCCGGCGCCCTACAACGCGGCCAATTCCATGGGCTCCAACCTCGGACCGACGAGCGCGGCGCTCGCCGAGCGCGTGCGGGGCGACCTCGCCCGGCTGAGGGAAGAGAATCCGGGCCGGCCGGTGCCGGTCGATCTCGTCACGGCGAGCGGCTCGGGGCTCGACCCCGACATCTCGCCCGAGGCGGCCCTGTTCCAGGTGCCGCGGGTCGCGCGGGCCCGCAACCTGCCCGAGGACACCCTGCGCGGTCTCGTCGCCGCCCAGGTCCGGGGCCGGACCCTCGGCCTTCTCGGCGAACCGCGCGTCAACGTGCTGGCGCTGAACCTCGCCCTGGACGACCTTGCCCGCCGCTGAAGTCCGCCGTTGAGGAAGGCGCATGACCGGAACCGGCCGCGATCCGAACCGTCCCTCGCCCGACGCCCTGCTCGAAGCGGCGCGCCGGGAGGCCCGGACGCGCGGCCGGCTCAAGGTCTTCCTCGGGGCCGCCCCCGGCGTCGGCAAGACCTACGAGATGCTCACCGTCGGGCGCGCCCGGCGCAAGTCCGGCGCCGACGTCGTGATCGGCGTGGTCGAGACCCACGGCCGGGCCGAGACCGAGGCGCTGCTCGCTGGCTTCGAGACGATTCCGCGCCGCGCGGTGCCCTATCACGGCACGGTGCTGGAGGAGATGGACCTCGACGCGCTGCTGGCCCGGCGGCCCGAACTCGCCCTCGTCGACGAGCTCGCCCACACCAACGCGCCGGGCTCGCGCCACCCGAAGCGCTACCAGGATGTCGAGGAGCTGCTCGACGCCGGCATCGACGTGCTCACCACCCTGAACATCCAGCACGTCGAGAGCCTCAACGACGTGGTGGCCTCGATCACCCGGATCCGGGTGCGCGAGACCGTGCCGGACGGCGTCCTCGACCGGGCCGACGACATCGAGGTGGTCGATCTCAACCCCGACGACCTGATCGAGCGGCTGAAGGCGGGCAAGGTCTACGTTCCGTCAAATGCCGAGCGGGCGCTGAGGCACTACTTTTCCCGCGGCAACCTCACGGCGCTCCGCGAGCTGGCCTTGCGCCGCACGGCCGACCGGGTCGACGACGAGCTCCTGAGCCACATGCGGGCCAACGCGATCCCCGGCCCCTGGGCGGCGGGCGAGCGCGTGCTGGTCTGCGTCAGCGAGGACCCGCGCTCGAGCGGCCTCGTGCGCTACGCCAAGCGGCTGGCCGACCGTCTCCACGCGCCCTGGACGGCGCTCTCGATCGAGGGGCCGCGGGCCGCCTCCCTGAGCGAGACGCAGCGCGACCGGATCGCCGAGGCCCTGCGCCTCGCCGACCGGCTCGGGGGCGACGCCGTCACCCTGCCCGGCGGGCGGCGCGTCGCCGACGACATCCTCGCCTATGCGCGCTCGGCCAACGTGAACCACATCGTCGTCGGCAAGGCGACGCGCTCCTGGATGTTCGAGCTGATCAACGGCTCGGTGGTGCACGATCTCGTGCGACGCAGCGGCGACATCAGCGTGCACGTGGTTCCCGGGGCGGCCGTGTCGGACGAGCCGGCGGCCCGCCGCCCGGTGGCGACCCTGGCGCCGCCCGCGGGCTTCGACCTGCGCTCCTACACCCTCTCGCTCGCCGCGACGGCCGCCGGGCTCGGCCTCGCGCTCCTGCTCCAGCCCTATACGGGGGTCGAGAACGCCGACCTGATCCTGCTGACGGCGGTGGTGGCCGTGGCGGTGCGCCTCGGCCTGGGACCGTCGCTGGCGGCGGTGGTGACGGCCTCGCTCGCCTACAACTTCTTCTTCCTGCCGCCGGTCTACACCCTCACCATCGCCGACCCGACCAATGTCGCGGCCTTCCTTCTCTTCACCGTGGTGGCGGTCATCGTCTCGAACCTCGCCGCGCGGGTGCGCCGGTCGGCCCTCGTCAGCCAGGGCCGGGCGCGGGCGACCGAGCGGCTCTACGGCTTCTCCCGCAAGCTTTCCGGCTGCGGCACCCTCGACGACGTGCTCTGGGCCACCTCCGCGCAGGTCGCGGCCATGCTGAAGGTCCGGGTCGTGCTGCTGCTGCCCGAGGATGGGACCGTCACCGTGCGGGCCGGCTACCCGCCCGAGGACCGGCTGGACGAGGCCGACCGCGCCGCCGCGCAATGGGCCTTCGACAACGACCGCCCGGCCGGGCGCGGCGCCGACACGCTGCCCGGCGCCCGCCGCCTGTTCCTGCCGATGCGCACCGGGCGCGGCACCCTGGGCGTGATCGGCCTCGACGCCGACGGCACTGGGCCGATCCTGACGCCGGAGGGACGGCGCCTCCTCGACGCGCTGGCCGATATGGGCGCCCTCGCCATCGAGCGCGTGCGGCTGGTGGAGGATCTCGACCGGGCCGAGCGCGCCGCCGAGACCGACCGGCTGGCCCGCGCGCTCCTCACCTCGATCAGCCACGACCTGAGGACGCCGCTCGCCTCCGTGCTCGGCGCGGCCAGCACCCTGCGCGACCTCGACGCGGCGCTCCCGCCCGAGGCCAAGGCCGATCTGCTGGCGACCATCATCGAGGAATCGGAGCGGCTGAACCGCTTCATCGTCAACCTCCTCGACATGACCCGCCTGGAGGCCGGCGCCGTGGCGCCCAACCTCGCGCCCCAGGACGTGTCCGAGACCGTCGACACCGCCCTGCGCCGGGTGGACAAGGTGCTCGCCGGCCACCGGGTCGCGGTGGACGTTCCCCCCGACCTGCCGACCCTGCGGCTCGACCCGGTCCTGTTCGAGCAGGTGCTCGTCAACCTCCTCGACAACGCCGGCAAATACGCCCCCGAGGGCACGGAGGTGACCGTGCGCGCGCGACGGGACGGCGGCTCCGTCCGCATCGAGGTGCTCGATGAGGGCTCCGGCCTGCCCGAGGCGGAGGCCGAGCGCGTGTTCGACAAGTTCTACCGGGTGCGCAAGAGCGACCGAGTCCGCGCCGGCACGGGCCTCGGCCTTGCCATCGCCCGCGGCTTCGTCGAGGCGATGGACGGGTGCGTCACCGCCGCCAACCGCCGCGACCGCCCGGGAGCCTGCTTCACCGTCACCCTTCCGGTTCCTGCCGGGACTGCGCAGGATGCTGCCAAGAACGACGCCGCGAACGGCATCGCCGCATGAATCCGATTCCGTGAGCCCGACCCCGAGTCCGATCCCATGAGCGCGACCATCCTGGTCATCGACGACGAGCCGCCGATCCGCAAGCTCCTGCGGATGGGGCTGTCCACGCAAGGCTACGCCATCCTGGAAGCGGGCAGCGCCGCGGCCGCCCAGGCGGTGCTGGGGCGGGACAGGGTCGATCTGGTCATCCTCGATCTCGGCCTGCCCGACATGCGCGGCCACGACCTGCTGCGCGCGATCCGCGCGCGCCATCCCGGCCTGCCCGTGGTGGTGCTGTCGAGCCGGGACGACGAGGGCGGCAAGGTCGAGGCGCTCGATCTCGGGGCGGACGACTACGTCACCAAGCCCTTCGGCATGGCGGAACTCCTCGCCCGCCTGCGGGCGGCCCTGCGGCACCAGCTCGCCGTCCAGGGCGAGCGCCCGGTCTTCCGGGTCGAAGGCCTCTCGGTCGATCTCGTCCGGCGCATCGTGCGGGTCGACGGCGCCGAGGTGAAGCTCACCCCGCGCGAGTACGATTTCCTGCGGGTCATGGTGATGCATGCCGGCAAGGTGCTGACCCACGCCCAGCTGATGCAGGCGGTTTCGGTCTCCTCGGATCCCCAATACCTGCGCGTCTACATGCGCCAGCTGCGGCAGAAGCTGGAGGCCGATCCCGAGCGCCCGCGCATCCTCCTCACCGAGACCGGCGTCGGCTACCGCCTGCGGGCGCCCGACGACGAGCCGGCCCTCGATCCGGCCCTCGATCCGGCCCTTGAGCCGCCCGCGGCCGGGACCGCGGCGAGGACGGATCCGTGAGGCCGGCCCCGATCGGCCCGATGCCGGACGACGCGATGATCCTCGACGGCATCCTCGCGCCGGACGCCGTGATCCACGGCCTGCGGGTCTCCGGCAAGGCCGCCCTGCTCGACGCGCTGGCCGGGCGCGCGGCGGGGGCGCTCGATCTCGACGCCGACGGGATCCGCGCGGCCCTCGTCCGGCGCGAGGGGCTCGGCTCGACCGGAATCGGCGGGGGCGTGGCCCTGCCGCACGCCCGCCTCGACGCCGTCCGGCGGCCCTACGGTCTGCTGGCGCGTCTGCGCGATCCCGTCGACTTCGATGCCGTTGACGAGCGGCCGGTCGACCTCGTGTTCCTGCTGCTGCTGCCCGCAGGCTGTGGCGGCGAGCCTCTGAACGCCCTGGCCTGCGTCGCGCGCCGGCTGCGGGACCCGGAGAGGGCGGCGGCCCTGCGCGGCGCGCGGGACGCGACCGGCCTCCACGCGCTGGTGAGCGGCCGGACCCCCGGCAAGGCGTAAGGCGGCCTGCGCCTGATCGGAGCGGAGGCCGTCCCGGCACGCCCGCGCGGCGCGAGCGAAGCCCGCATCCGCGGCCTCGGACCATGGTTGACGGCGGGCTCGGCCGATTAACAACTTGTTAGGCATCCGGCCGATACCGTCCTGGCGTTACAGGAACGTTGGGCATGCTCGGGCAACGCAGGTCACGCACGATCGAGCACGGCGGTGCGACGGACCCGCTTGAGCGCACCCTGTCCAAGGCCGTCGCTCACCGCGTCGCCGGACGCTTCCAGAAGGCGCGCAACAACCTTCAGCGCCTGCTCGAGGCTGCACCGCAGCACGCGGGGGCGCACCATGAACTCGGTGTCCTGACCAGCAAGGCCGACGGAGCCGGACCGGCGGTGCCGCACTTCGTCGCCGCCCTGAGGGCCGACCCCGAGCAGCCGCGCTACTGGCTCGCCCTCGCGCTCTCGCTCCTCGTGCTGAACCGGGTCGGCGAGGTGCGGGCCCTGATGGAGCAGTTCCGCAGCCGCGGCCTCGCCGATGACGGCTCCCGCTCCGTGCTCAAGGAATTCACCGATCACGCCTTCGCGCGGGGGCAGGAGCGCTACAACGCGGGCGATCTCGCCGCGGCCGAAGCCCTGGCCGACCTCGTCATCGGCCTGGACGACACCCATGCCAACGCGACGCATCTCGCGGGCGCCATCGCCGCGGGAAAGGGACGGCACCAGCAGGCCTTCGACCTGTTCAGCATCGCGATCTACCGCGAGCCCGACAACGCGGCGTATTTCAGCAGCCTCGGCGCCGTTCTCATCACGATGGGCGACAACAGCGGCGCCATCTCGGCCCTGGAGCGGGCGGTCGCCCTCGATCCCGATCTTGCGATCGCGCATGCCAACCTGTCCGGCGTCTATCAGCGCATCAGCCGCCACGGCGCGGCCGTCAGCCATGCGCGGCGTGCCGTCGCGCTCGATCCTGCGCTTGCCAACGCGCACAACAATCTCGGCTGCGGCCTGAAGAGCCTCGGCCACGTGCGCGAGGCGATCGCGAGCTTCGACAGGGCGCTCGCGACCGATCCCGGGCACATCACCGCCCATTCCAACCGGCTGTTCGCCAAGCTCTATGCCGAGGGCGTTCCGCACGCCGGCTACGCGGCCGACGCGCGCAGCTTCGGCGCGCGCTTCGCCGATCCGCTGCTGCGGCGGCGTCCCTTCGCCAACGATCGGGATGCCGGCCGGCGTCTGCGGATCGGCTTCGTCTCGGGCGACCTGTGCACCCACGCCGTCGCCCGCTTCATCGAGCCGTTCCTGCGCCACTTCGACCGTGTGCAGTTCGAGACCCGGGCCTACATGACGCAGGCCGCGGAAGACGCCGTTTCGGCCCGCCTGCGCGCGCTGTTCGACGGTTGGCACAACATCGCCGGCCTCGATGACGACGAGGCCGCCGATCTGATCGAGGCGGACGCGATCGACATCCTGGTCGATCTGTCGGGCCACAGCGCCGGCCACCGCCTGCTTGTCTTCGCCCGCAAGCCGGCGCCGGTCCAGGTGTCCTATCTCGGCCATCCGGCGACGACTGGCCTTCGCGCCATGGATTACCGCCTGACCGACCATGGTCTCGACGTGCCCGGTCAGACGGAAAGCCTGCATACCGAGACGCTGTGGTGGCTGCCGGGTGTCTCGGCGACCTACGAGCCGCCGGAGGGGGTCGCTCCCGTGCGCGAGCGCCCGCCTTTCGAGGATAACGGCTTCGTCACCTTCGGCGTGATGAATCGCTTCGAGAAGATCGGCGACGGTGCGTTGCAGGCCTGGGCCGAGATCCTGAGGCGGCTGCCGGACGCCCATCTGTTCATGGTCGTGGGCGATGTCGAGGTGCCGGAGGTCCGGGCGCAGGTCGAAGTCCGCCTCTCGAAAGCCGGGCTGCCGATCGACCGGGTGCGCCTGCATCCCCGCACCACGACCGGCTACTTCCAACTCTATCACGAGTTCGACATCGCACTCGATTCCTTCCCCTATAACGGCGGAACGACGAGTTGCGACACCCTCAGCATGGGCGTGCCCATTATCGCGTTGCGCGGCACCCACGCGGTGGCAAGTGTCGGCTCGTCGCTGCTGTCGACGGTCGGGCTTGATGAACTGGCGGCCGAGACGCCGGAGGATTACGTGGCCCGCGCGGTGGCGCTTGCGCGCGATGCGAACCGACTGCGCGCGCTCCGCACCGGCCTGCGCGAGCGCGTCTACGCCAGCCCGCTGATGGATCATGCCCGCTTCGCGCGGGAGATGGGCGAGGCCTTCCGCTCGATGTGGAAGCGCTGGATCGAGACGCCTCAATCACCCTAGAATCCTCCGAGGCTCCGCTTCACATGTCAGCCGTCGGTGACGGATCCGCACCGGCACCGGCCTGCAGGCGCGAACCGCCGGACAGTGCCATGTCGATGCCACCCGATGCCGTGCGCAGCGTGCCGCCGGCGGCGGACACGGTGCGTCCCCGGTGCGCAGCCCATGCGGCACGCCGCAGCCGAGGCGGCCGACCGGACGACGACTCGTGCCACCCCATCGATCCGGCAGCCCGGCTCCGGACCGGGACGCGGCGTGATCGAGGCCTCTGCCGACGCTCGCCCGGGATGGATCCGCGCCGACGCCTCGAACCGATCCCGGGCCTTCCGTCCCCGTTTGCGGGCCGCCGCTCGATCATCGAGCGCATCCTCCCCTCGATCGCAGCGTCTCGGGCTGCCCCGTGGCTTCTGATTTACACCCGGCAGATCCTTCCGCGGCACCGCCGCCCGTCCTGCCGTACCGAAAGCGTCCTGGAATGACGCCGGCCCGCGAAATCCGATCACCTCACCGTCAGCGCTCAGCGATCCTGGATCGCGGGGAGTCATCCTATGCAGACGAATGTTCTTGAGTTCTTCTTGGCGGGGGCACTGAAGAAGTGCCCGAACAAGACCGCCATCATCGACGGGGACGTCCGAATCTCTTTCGCGGAGTTGGATCGTCGGTCGAGGACCCTCGCCGCCGCGATCGTGGCGCGGGCAGGCGTTCTGAACGAGCCGGTGGCGGTCTACCTGCCCAAATCGGCGGATGTCGTGATCGCGAATGTCGCGATCATGTATGCCGGCGGCATCTACATGAATCTGGACGTCAAAATCCCACCGCTTCGGCTGAAGAACATCCTGGATCACGTCGGGCCGAAGCTCGTCATCACGTCGCGGGATCGCGTGGCCGAAGTTCAGGGCGCAACAGCCGGAATAACGCACAGTCAAATCGTGTGCGTCGATGACATCGTGGCCCAGGGTATCGGGCAAGAGGCGGATGCCGCACCCCTTCGCTTCCGGCAGCTGATCGACACGGATCCCGCTTGCATCATCAATACCTCCGGCTCGACCGGCACACCCAAAGGAGTGGTGCTCAACCACCGCGGTGTGATCGACTTCATGGGCTGGGTTTTTGAGGAATTCCGCTTCGATGAAAGCACGAAAATTGGAAGCCTCTCACCTTTTTACTTCGATATATACATATTGGAATTGATCGCGTGTCTGGCGAAAGGGGCGACGCTAGTCATCATTCCTGACAAGCTGCCGATCTTTCCGGCCAAGTTGATGGAATTTATTGCAGAACAAGCTATTGATTTCTTGTTCTGGGTGCCGTCGATCATGGTCAATATCGCAAATCTCGGGCTGCTCGAGAAGGTGCCGCTTCCCGCGCTGCGCACCGTCTTTTTCGCCGGAGAGGTGTTTCCAACGCGCCACCTCAATATGTGGCGCCGCGCGCTCAAGGACGCCGTCTTCGTCAACCTGTATGGCCCTATCGAGATTCATGTCGATTGTACTTTTTACATCGTGAAAGACGATATTCCGGACGATCAGGCTCTGCCGATTGGCTCTCCATGCCGAAACACCGACATCCTCATCCTCAATGAGGCGGACCAGCTCTGTGCGACCGACGAGCAGGGTGAACTCTGCGTGCGCGGCAGCTCGCTATGCGGCGGGTACTGGAACGATCTGGAAAAGACCACGCGCGTCTTCGTGCAGAATCCGCTCAACACCCGCTATCCTGAGTTGATCTATCGCACCGGCGATCTGGCGGTGCGCCGTGCGGACGGCTTGATCTATCTTGCTGGCCGTAAGGACTACCAGATCAAGCATATGGGATATCGTATCGAATTGCCGGAGATCGAACATCAGGTCTTGGGGGTCCCGGGGATCGCCAACGCCTGCGTGGTGTACGATTCTCCGAAGAAGGCGATCACCCTGTTCTATCAGCCGTCCGGCGCAGACGTGTCGGCGGCAACGATCCGTCAAGCGCTGTCGGAGGTTTTCCCGAAATACATGCTGCCGACGACGTATCACGCCATGGCGCAGCTGCCCATGAACGCGAATGGGAAGATCGATCGGAACGGCTTGCTGCTCTCGCTCGCGGATAGCGACTGAATGGAACTTCTGCGCGATTGGGACGCTTGGCAGCGCCGGATCGGCGCGGTGCCGCGGGCCACGGCGACCTACACCACGAACCTGTATGCCCTGCGCGACCAGATCGAAGACTGGTGTGCCGCCGGCCGGTTGCACACGCTGAGCACCGAGCGGGCCGTGCTTCTGTTGCGCGCCGACCGCGGCTTCCATCGCATCCACCACGTGGCGAGGGATCTGCCGGCGCTTGCCGACGCACTCGGTGCGCTGCCGGCCGGGACGTACACGTCCGACCTCGTTGGGCAGGGCGGACAGCTCGAGGACGTGTGCGCCGCCTATTCCGCGAATGGCTTCGCGGTTCATACGGTCCTGCAGCGCATGACCCGCGTCGGAGGGCTGGGGGCGGACCACGACGGCGAGGCGACGGTCGCGGCGCCCGGAGAGGCGGCCGAAGTCGTGGTTCTGCTCGAGCGGTTGCTGGATCGCTTCGCGGAGCCGGTGCCGGAGGTGGCCGCGCTGCAGCGGGAGGCCCATGACGGACGTCTCCTCATCGTCCGCCGAGACGGGGTGATCGCCGGCATGCTCTTGTACGAGATCAAGGGGCGCATGGCGCATTTGCGCCTCTGGCACGTGGATGATAACGCGCGGGGCCTGGGGGTCGGGCGCCGTCTGATGAGAAGTTTCCTCGCGCGGTGCGCGCAGGTGCAGGTGCAGCGGCTCGTGCTGTGGGTGATCGGCGACAACGCGCGATCGGTTGCCATCTACCGGCATTACGGCTTCGTGCCCGATGGGCTGCTCGATCGCATCATGATCCGACACGAGGGGGCGCATCGATGAGCACGGTGGTCGAGATTCTCACGCAAATCCGCCCCGAATTCGATTTTTCCCAATCGAGCGATTTCTTCGAAGACGGGATGCTCGACTCGTTCGACTTGGTCACGCTCGTATCGGAACTGGACAAAGCCTACGGTATCTCGATCGACGGCCTTCAGATCGTGCCGGAGAACTTCCAGAATGTCGCGGCCATCGAGGCGCTTCTGAGCCGCAACGGGGTGGTGCCGTGAGACTCTCCTTCCGGGACAAGGCGATCTCGGGCCTCCTCACCGTGGTGCCGGCGAACGAGCGCAAGTTCGTCGATGAAATGGCAAACTTCAATTTTTCGCAGGCGCGATCGCTCAAGCTCAAGCAGGTCATGGGCTACGATCGTCACCGCATCGTCGCCGGTCCGGTCTGCGCGTCCGACCTGGCGGTGGCCGGCATCGAGCACCTGCTCGCCGGCGGCCATCTCGTCCGCGACGACATCGACGCCCTGATCGTCGTGACGCAGTCGCCTGACTATCTGATGCCGGCGACGTCGCATGTCGTGCAGGGCCGACTGGGCCTTCACGCCGACATGATCTGCCTCGACATCAACCAGGGCTGTGCCGGCTTCATCGTCGGCTTGATGCAGGGCTTCATGCTGCTGGACCAGCCGGCCGTCGCGAAGGTCGTGCTGGTGAACGTCGACGTGTTGAGCCGAAAGGTGTCCCCTCGAGATCGAAACAGCTATCCCCTGATCGGCGACGCCGCGTCGATCACGGTTCTGGAACGCCGAGAGGATGCGGGCGTCATCGAGGCCGAGCTGAAGATGGACGGCACGCGCCGTGAGACGCTGATGATCCCGGCGGGCGGCTTTCGTCGTCCATCCGACGCCGAGACCGCGGCGATGATCGAGGATGCCGAAGGCAACGTCCGATCCCTCGACCATCTCAAGATGGACGGTTCGGCGGTCTTCAACTTCGTGATGACCGAGGTGCCCGAACTAATCGGCGGGCTGCTCGCACGGACCGGAACCACGGTGGACGAGGTGGACGCCTTCCTCTGCCACCAGCCGAACCGCTTCATGCTTCAGAAGCTCGCCGACAAGCTTGCCGTTCCACACGAGAAGATGCCGAGCAACGTCGTCGAGAACTTCGGGAACTCGAGCGGCGTGACGATTCCGCTCGTGACGACCTTCAATCTCGCCGACGCGCTGCTGGCCGGCTCCAGGAAGGTCTGCCTCGCCGGATTCGGCGTCGGCCTGACCTGGGGCGCCATGCTGATGCGGCTGGGGCCGCTCCGGTTCTGCGAGATGATCGAGTATCGAGAGGACGTGTGAGATGGACGAGTTTCTGACGGAGATGTCCGAAATCCTCGAGGACGACGTCACGATGTCGGACGCGTTGGGCCAGTTCGAGAGCTGGGACTCGCTCGCAAGCCTCTCGGTGATGGCGATGGCCGACAGCAGGTTCGGCGTCAGACTTGTCCCGCAGGAACTCAACCCGGCGATGACGCTCGATCAACTCTACGCCCTGATCCTCGCCAAGAAGGCGTCGTGACGCGGTGACGACCTTCAACCCGCTGCGGTTGGATGGCCGCCATATCCTGGTGACCGGCGCGAGTTCGGGCATCGGGCGCAGGACCGCCGTGATGCTGCACGCCCTCGGCGCCCGTCTGTCGGTCGTGGACCGGGACGAGGCCGGCCTTGTCTCCCTCGGCGCGGAACTGAGCGCAGGCGAGGCGGTCGCGCAGCACGTGGCCGACCTGTCCGACATTGCCGGCATCGAGGCCCTGGTCGGTCGCTGCGTCGATGCCGGCGGGCGGCTCCACGGCGTGGTGCACTGCGCCGGGATCCAGGCGATCGTGCCGGTGAGAACGCTGCAGATCGACGGCTGGCGGCGGATCTTCGCGGTCAATACGGAAGCGGCCCTGATGCTCGGCAAGTGCCTGTCGAGCCGGAAGGTCTATGCCGGCCAGCACGGTGCGATCGTGTTCATCTCGAGCGTCATGGGAACGGTCGGCTCGGTCGGCGCCGTCGCCTACTCGATGAGCAAGGCCGCCCTCGACGGGATGGCCCGGTCGCTGTCGCTCGAGCTCGCGTCCCGGGGCATCCGCGTCAACTGCATCGCGCCCGGCTTCGTCCGGACCCCCCTCTTCGAGCAGACGGAGCGGTTGTGGGACGAGGAAACCAAGCGGGCCGTCGAGGACCTGCATCCGCTCGGCTTCGGCGAGGCGGAAGACGTCGCCCATGCCGTGGCGTTTCTGGTCGCCGATACCGGGCGCTGGATCACCGGTTCGACACTCGTCGTCGACGGTGGTTATCTCGCGCGCTGAACTCCTGGAAAACGCCCGATGTCAGAGCCGCCCGTGCCCGCGACCTCCGTGCTGATCACGGGCGCATCCTCCGGGATCGGCCGCGAGATGGCGGTCGCCCTGTCCGGGGCGTACTCGCTGATCCTCAATGGGCGCGATGAAGAGCGCCTCGAACAGACGCGGCTTGCCTGCCAGGCGCCCGAGCGGCATCTGTGCTGGGCGCGCGATCTTGCGGACGCCACGACCCTCGCCACCGCGCTGCCGGCCTTCCTGCGGCAGCACGACGCCCGCGTGGTCGGCTTCGTGCATTGCGCGGCCCTTCTGAAGGTTCTGCCGCTCCGCAGCGTCACCCTTGCGCAGGCGCAGGACGTGATGAACACGAACGTGCTCGCGGCCCTGGAGATCACGCGGCTGTTGCTGCGCAAGGACGTCAACAGCAAGATGTTGAGGAGCGTCGTGTTCGTTTCGAGCATCGCCAGCCAGTTCGGCGCCAGGGGCTTCGCCACCTATTGCGCCAGCAAGGCTGCGCTCGACGGCCTGATGAAGGCGCTGGCCGTCGAGCTCGCGCCGGAGGTGCGGGTCAACTCGGTCCTGCCGGGGGGCGTGCGGACGCCGATGACAGAAGCCATGTTCGATGATCCGGCAACCGCGGAGCGCCTGATGCGCGATTATCCGCTCGGCGCCGGCCTGCCTTCCGACATCGCGAACGCCGTTGCCTTCCTGATGTCCGACCAAGCGCGTTGGATCACCGGCCATCAGATGGTGGTCGATGGCGGTCGCTCCGCGAACATATCGGCATGAAACCCTTCGTCATTGTCGGTGCCGGCGGTCTCGGACGCGAACTGCTGGGCTGGATCGCGGATTGCGGCCCCGACACGCGCCGGCGCTTTCAGGTGGCCTCGTTCATCTCGGAGGCGAAGGACGCCGGGGGCGTCTGCCACGGCGTTCCGATCCTCCACCCCGACGATTGGAGCGGTTCCGCTCCCCGTTTCGTCATCGGTCTGTCGGACCCGTTCGAAAAAAAACGCCTCGCCTTGTCGCTCCAGGCCCGCGGCTGGGAGGCGGAGACGTTCATCCATGACAGCGTCGCATCCGGCTTGGCGCCGAAGATCGGCGCCGGAACGGTGATCTGCCCGCGCTGCTGCATCTCGACCGACTGCGAGATCGGTGAGCATGTATTGATCAACTCCGCATCCGGTATCGGCCATGACGCGATCGTTGGCGACTATTCCTCGCTTCTCGGCGCCGTGAGCATCAACGGCAATGTCACGGTCGGAGAAGGCGTCCTGTTCGGGGCCGGCAGCATGGTCTATCCGGGCAAGAAGATCGGCAGCTGGTCCAAGATCGGTCTTGGAAGTGTCGTGCTCCGGAATGTGCCCGACAACGCCGTCATGTTCGGCAATCCGGCCCAGCGCATCGACACATAACGCATCATCTTGCTTGGGAGCCGTCGGGTAACAGGGGAAGCGGGTCGTCCGGCGCGCGGTTTCAGCGCAGGCAGATCCGTCCCGAATGGAGCCGTGTGCCGCGGCTGGCTGCCTGGGATCGCTATATACATTGGGATATAGTTTGACCGCGCAACGCGCCTTGGCGGCGTCCCTTCGAACCGGGTCACCCCGCCGGATCGGCCGGTTGCGTCAGGCGGGCGAGGAAGGGGGCGGCCGCCTTCTCGGCGGCGCGCTCGATCGCCCGGTAATGCGCGACGACGTCGGTGCCGAAAGCCGAGAGCCGGGCGCCGCCGCCCGCCTTGCCGCCGACCTGCGCCTCGATCACCGGGCGCCCGAAGCCCTTGTTCATGTCCTCGACGAGAAGCCACGCCCGGCGATAGGACATGCCCAGCGCCCGGCCCGCGGCGGAGATCGAGCCGTGCTCGGCGATCGCTTCGAGAAGCTGAACCTTGCCCGGCCCGATCCGCCGGTCCGGCCCGAGATCGATGCGGATGCTCAAGCGGGCCATCACTCTCCTCACGCGGTTCGAGCCGTTCTAAGCGCCCGCACGGACGAAGACGAGGCCGGCCTCGCCGGACTCGATCCCGACAGGCGCCCTTGCCTTCGGCCGCCGGGGCTGAGACGGTCTCCCTCATGTCCTGGACGACGACCGTTTCGGCCTGAGGCGGAACCGGCGCGCCGATGAAGTTCCGCTGCGGCGCGGTGCGAGCGGTGGACCGACCGGTTCGCCTGCCCGCTCCATGCCCGTGCCGGTCGGGAGGGCGCCGGTGTGAGGGCGGCGTCGGGCGGCACGCATTCGCCGACGGTCGCGCGCAGGCAGGGCTCCGCCCGTGCGAGAGCCTTCCCGCTCGCAAGCCTGTCGATGGCCACCTTCGCGGCAGCGATCGGTATCGGCAGGTCGGCTCCCCCGGCGCATCCCGGCCATCGGGAGAAGCTGGCCGGCCCTGGTCAGGGATATGATTTTCTGTATACAGCGCATCCGGTGACGGATCGCTGCTTCGGCTCGTCCGGGCGCCATCACCGCGGAGACACGCGCATGTTCACCTGCACGGGCTGTGTGGTCACCGGCGCCGAGACCCCTCCGACCGCGTCACCGTCGGGCGCCGCGGTGGGCGTATGGCCGCTTCCTGCCGCGCCGGCACGGTCTGCCGCGAGGGGAAGAACCGTAGGCCTGACGCGCTTGGCGTGAACCCCTCCCCTGGCTCGATACAGGATCTTTCCCGGATGGCCCTGCTCACTCGCACCCGCTTCCTCGCCGGCCTGGTCGCGATCACGCTGGCAGGCACACTTTCCGCACCGGCCGCGGAAGCGCCGACCGTGTTCGCCGCCGCAAGCCTGAAGAACGCCCTCGACGAGATCGCCGGACTCTTCGCCAAGGAGGGGAAGCCGGCTCCAAAGGTCTCCTATGCGGCCTCGAACACGCTGGCCAAGCAGATCGAGCAGGGCGCGCCCGCCGACCTGTTCTTCTCGGCCGACCTCGACTGGATGGATTACCTCGCCAAGAAGGATCTCATCCAGCCCGGCACGCGGGTGAACCTCCTGGCCAACAGCCTTGTGCTGATCGCCCCGAAGGACGCGAAGGCCGAGGTGACGATGGGGCCGGATCTCGATCTCACATCGGCGCTCGGCACCGGCAAGCTTGCCATGGGCAATGTCGATGCGGTGCCGGCCGGCAAGTACGGCAAGGCGGCGCTGGAGAAGCTCGGCAGCTGGGCGGCTGTGAAGGATAGGATCGCGCAGGCCGAGAGCGTGCGGGCCGCCCTGCTTCTCGTCTCGCGGGGCGAGGCGCCGCTCGGCATCGTCTACGCCACCGACGCGGCGGTAGACGCCAACGTGAGGATCGTCGCGACCTTCCCCGCCGACAGCCACCCGGCGATCGTCTACCCGATTGCGCTTACGCGAGACACGCGCAACCCGGACACATCCGTCCTCCTGGCCTACCTGCGCGGTCCCTCCGCCCGGGCCGCCTTCGAGAAGCAGGGCTTCACCGTGCTGAACCGCCCGGCCGCCACCGCACCGTGACGGCTCCTAGAGCCGTGCCCGTTCACGTAGCGACGGCCAAGTCTGTATCGTAACCGGCTGCGGCGAGGCAGTTTCGGCACTCATCGGCTGTGAAGCGAGGGC
>NZ_JACHOS010000013.1 GCF_014199985.1 Methylorubrum rhodesianum
GCCCTCGCTTCACAGCCGATGAGTGCCGAAACTGCCTCGCCGCAGCCGGTTACGATACAGACTTGGCCGTCGCTACGTGAACGGGCACGGCTCTATAGGCTTCCGAGAACGCGACCGATGGCATCGGGACTTTGCCGCGGCGCGCCCCCGTCTGGGCGGTGTGCGGGCTCGCAGCGGCCGTGGCAGGTCAGATCTATTGTGCCTGCAACTATACGGCCGGGCTTGACAGCAAGATCGGAAGCCTCACCGAGAACGATCTCCGTCTCGCCGAGCGGGCTCGAATCAGGAACGCGATCGGGACAGGCTGCCGAAGTTCGAGGAGCGCTTAGACCGGATCGAAGAGCAAATGTCTATGATGATCGAGTTGCTTCGCGTGACCAGGCAGGAGCGGCAGGGGCAACCTGGGCGCGGAGGCTAATGCCGGCCGTTAACATCCGTCGACACACCGACCCGAGGCTCCGGCCTTGGGGCTTTTTCGTGATGGTATCGACAGAGGGCTATATTCAGGCGGGCAGGCTACAGATTATCACCAATCCGGTATGCTGGTTGCAGAACATCAAAGCGCACGTTGCGCCGCCAGCAGCGACGCTGAAAACACGGAAGTATGAGAGATGATTAGGTTCATACCGACTATACTCGTATTGCAGTTGATTATGACTTTATCAGCAAATGCTTTTGATCAACAGCAGCCCGACAAGTCAGGCGTGGCGGCCCAGCTTTGCAGTATGCCGGAGATGAACAAGCCAGGAACTGGAACACTTGCTGCCACACTGTGCGCCGATATCGTTCCGCCCATCATCAGCTTCATGGAGTCCGGACTAACGGTTCATAGTAGCCGAAAAAAACCAGATCTCTCGATTTCTGGGATTTACAACCCTGCAGCGATCAGCTTCGGACTCGGAAACCGCATAAGCTTTTGTCCCGAGCTTTCTTGTGTCCGTGGTCCCACCAACGGTTCGGTCGTGCCGAGCTTTTTCGACCATCAGCGAGCAAGCCTTCTCATCTCAGGCTCTTCGCAACTGGACGGTGTAGCTCAGGAACAGCTTCTCGCTATTGTCGGGACCGTAGCAACCGGCCGCTCCACCCCATGGAAACCGCGCTACTCGTACGCGATCGGGGACAACATCAATCGGATCGAGCCGAATGGAACCGGGGCAGTCTACCGCGCGGTGAAGGCTGGTACGAGCGGCACATCGGCACCGCCTGCCGTACGTCCGGCAAGCCTGCCGTCTACCTTCGCCGACGGTACAGTGGTCTGGGAATGGATCAACGATCCCGCAATCGCCGTGAAAGCGAACTTCTACAACGAGCAGACAGTCAAAACGGGCGCAGGCTCCACTTGGGCGCAAGCACATAATGTCGAGCTAAAACCTGGCGTGATGCCAAGTTTTCACGTCAATACGGAGCTTGATTTTGGAAATAACAGCGGTACTAATTGTGGATTTGGCAACGGCGACTGCTTCAATCTCTTCATGCGTTCCGGAGGTAAAAATATGCTGACGGGACACATTCAGGTAGATGGCGAGCCTGTGTCTGGTAACTCCTATGCCGCCTACTTCGGTATCCGCATTGCTGGCGCTAAAGCCTCAAAGATCGCAGACATCATCACCGAAAGCTCTGGCGCAGTAGGAATTGGTGTTTGCTCTTCGGGCGTCACAACCTGCTCCCACTCTACGGCTAGCATCAACGATAAGTCCGCATCTCCAGTGGGGTTAAAGCTGGAGGGCACCTATTCGGGATATGCTATTCAGAGTCCAGGGTTCACAGTAGACCCGCAGGGGTTCGCGCGTGTCGCTGGACTAAACGTGGGTACTGGAACGCCTTCGTCATCAAGGTCGCCATGCAACGCTGGCGACCTGCGGTTCAGCGGTGATTATATCTATGCCTGTGTAGCCAAGAATACGTGGAAGCGTGCTGCGCTTGCTAGTTGGTAGCGACAAGTAGGAACTGCGGCTACCGCTCTTTAGCTCGCATGAAAAGCCAGTGTTGTTGACACATCCTATTTTCAGACACCAGATTCCACCGCTCTGGGTCTGTTAGATTTGCAAGTATCGGGAAGGCATTTGGGTTTCTGCCAGCCGCCCAAATTACTTCGATTTGATGAGTCGGGAGGAAATGCGCAAACAAGCTTGGTGTTATATGACCATTTATAAAGTCATGACATTCTATCAGGATATCAGATGACCGAAGGTAACCCGCAGCCTCTGGGTTGCAAAGCAAGTCAAATTCGTACCCTTCGCAGTCGCAAAGTATAAAAGAACGCCCTTGCTTTAGGACAATATCTCGTAAGTGTTCCCGTGTGCAATCATTTCCAAAGGCTATGAGACTCGCAACACCGTTTTCTTCGGCAGCCTCCCGCGCCACCGCCAATGCCCGGTCGTTTAAGTCGAAGGCATAAACACTTAGATCTTTAAACATTCTTGCTAGACCAACTGCGTAGAACCCTTCCGCGCAGCCGACATCTACGACAGAGCCATACCGTTCATTTGACGCTTCGATCAAAGCGGGGTGTAGCTCCTGCTCATACATGCCCAATAGCTTCGTACTAATATCTCCGTCACCCCACGAAAATTTGTTGATGAGTTTCATCCCCTTAAATGGGCCATGTTGCACGATCGAGCCTGTCGCGTTGATAACGATATTGTTGAGACGCGTTCTATCCATCGGAATTCTCCACAAGGTCCATATGCATATAATTACGGTTTTGTCAGCTATAGTGTATCCGGTGCCATGACGTGTTCGAAGTAGCTTTTTATGCGGTCAATTTTGTGCATTGGGCCTACGCCACCGCAGAAGTGAATCAGCCCTTTGCCAGTGATCTGATCGTTTTCGATTGGTGGCCATCCATGTATGAAACGGTCGACAGCGACAACATCGTAACTTGACAGCTTGTTGAAATAATAGTTCGCGACTGGTTGATCATAGACCTGATGGCTGTGCCTGTCCGTTCCAGTCTGAATTTGAAGATAAATGCAGTTTACGATCGACTCGAAGTCTATTTTCACCCGCTGAGTGTTTCTAAATCCGATGACACCGGTGCTAAATCCAACATTTGGGTATGTAATCTCGGCATTTTCGTCTTTCGAGGTTAGAACGCCTCCGTAGGGGTCCAATGACAGCTCGCCTTCGGCTTTAACGAAAATGTTGCTTTTGCCGGCCATGATTTCTAAAAAGAGATTATCGATCGGTGAGTTGCAGATAATATCGGTGTCCATATAAAGAACTGGCTGATATTGCTGGATAGTTGATAGGCCCGAAATTTTGAAGCGCGCACAAACCATATCGATTTCATCAATAACAGGCATTGCAATTATTTCGAGGCGTTCTGGCTCGATAAAATCTAGTAATGTATAAATATAATCTTCATCTCTATTGCTAATTATCAAATACCTACCATCGAAGTTGCCATGCGCCTCAATGCTTCGGATGCACATGTTCAGCAAAGTAAAAGATTGCTCTCTCCCGAAGGCAGAAAAATATATCGCTGGATTGTATAGCGAGATGCGATCAATTTTAAATTCATCATAAACGACGCTGAACTCTTTGTCGCCCATCGATGTATAATTTGTCAGAGAGTCAAATGATAAGTACACGCCGCCGAAATTTATGCGGAAATTATCTGCAATCGCGATTTGTGATTTTCGCACGACAGCCTTTCTTTCCTGTGAATACCAGTCGTTGCTGAGAATGCTTGAGTGCAAAGAATCGTCAGGCAACAAGAAAAACCGTTCATAGATTTCCATATAAACCTTAAAATCTACCGAGCCATCTGGGTTGCACGACAAAAAGAACCTATTTTTTTCAAAATACATATATGTATCAACATAGGCGATAGCTCTCATGGGATCTGCTATGAAGTCTTTTGACTTATAAGTGGTCAAGCCGTGGTTACTTGGCATGACGTAGCGGACGTCGCCGTAGCTGTCTCTGTACGAAAAAAATGCCGAATTTCCCTCGATTATGACGCGAACCACTTGCGGATGGTTTATGTCCTCGCCTGCGCGCAGAGCTTTTTCAGCTTCCGAAAAATATAGTACTCCCCCATGGATGGAGATGCATTTGTAGCCTTGATCCACGGTACGCCCTCGCTCAGGCGGCATGGCCGCAAGCCACACGCCGCTCGTTCCAATCTCCATGCCTCACGCTGATGCGGCTTGGACCTTGGTGAAGCCAGACATGACGTTTGTTCGATTGTCCAGACCGTAGATGGCCGTCGAGCCTGGCACGGTTGAGGCTCTGGAGGACAGGCTGTGCTCAGATCCTCGTACGCACGGGCTCGGTTTTAAGCCAAAGGTCGCTATCACGCCGCCGCCAGCATCCGCTTCCGTACCTCGGCTGGCGCTCCTAAGCCTAAATCGTTATCTGACCAGCCGCCTTGGAGCCTGTGCGCCTCACGCCGAAGAAAATGCTTGGCAGGCAACTCCAGCAGCTTGTCGGCGGTCGTCTGGCCTTTGATCGGCGCACAGATAAGTGTCCGGAGATCTAGCGGCTCCGAGGCCACAGCCCGTTGATCGCGATCTTCTCGTCGGCCTCTTCGACGTGGAGACGCACCACATCGCGCGACGGCGGATCATCGGGTAGGGCTAGGAACAGGTAACGGTGGGTCGGGAGGCCCGTACTCGCCGCCACGGTTACGCAGCCCGCAGGCTCTCGACAGATTCGTCCACCTCACCGTACTGGCCGAGGATCGGCCCACTCTCCAGCTCGCCTATCTCGTCGTCGGCCACGATCTGGAGGGCGGCCGTTCCCGGCATGCGCGTGGCCATCGCCTCGGCCCGCTTCATCGCACCGCTGTTGGTGTTTGAGACCTGCCGATCGCCGGGGACGAGCCGCTTCCGCTTCAGCGCAAAGGTTTGCACGAGGAGGGCCGTCTTCATTGCCATGGTGCTCTCCTCAGGCTGCCAGCGCCGGCAGGCAGCCGACCTCGTTCGCGATCTCGTCGAAGCCCATCGTCATCACGTGCTGCCCGTAGGCGTCGTGCACGTCGACAATCCAAGCTGACCAGTCGAGCGGCGCAGCGCAGCTCTGCATCAGCTCGAACGCCACGGTGGCGCAAACTGGGCGCAGATCTTCATCGGACACGGCGCGCCCCTTCAGGTCGAAGACGACATCGAGGCCGTCCGTGCAGTGGACGTGGCAGCGCTCCTGCGACGTCGTCATCACCCCTTCATCCCCGTTATCCACAGGCGCCCACAGCCGTTTGCGCTTGGTCTGTCGACTCGATTGAACCAGCGGCGCGCGTGCCGTTTGTTCCTCATCTGTTCTAGCGCAGATGGGGGCTCGGGTGAGGCTGCACACGGCCACGGAGCTACCGCAGGAAGGGTTTTCCACATTCCGTGTGCCGCTGATGGGACCGGCACTCTGTGCAAGTTTCCCCTCGCCAGCTGATGACTTCGTGGAGAACGCACTGGAGCTGCCGCGCTGGCTCGTGCCGAACCCGCCTGCCACCTTCCTCTGGCGCATCGCCAGCGACTCGATGCGTGATGCTGGGATCTTCGACGGGGACCTTGCCTGCGTCGATCGCAGCCTCAAGCCTGGCCATGGCAGCGTCGTCGTCGCGGCGGTCGATGGCGAAATGTCGATCAAGCGCATGGTAGTCGAGGGCAACACCGCACGCCTTGCCTTCGACTATGCGGCCCTGCCCGTCTACGCGCTCGATGAGTTGGCCGAGGTCGATGTCTGGGGCGTGGTGCGCTTCACCATCCGCTGGCACGTCGCCCGCGGCGGACAAGGCCGATGAGCGGCGCCGACGCTCGTCTGCGCGACCGGATCGGTGGCGGCCGCGCCCTCGCGCTCATCGACGGCAACAGCTTCTACTGCTCGTGCGAGCGCGTGTTCGACGCAAGGCTCGCCCGCGTGCCGGTGATCGTGCTGAGCAGCAACGATGGCTGTGCCATCGCCCGCACCACCGAGGCCAAAGCGCTCGAGATCAAGATGGGCGACCCCAACTTCAAGATCCGCGGGCTCTGCGAGGCCCAGGGCGTGCGCGTGTTCTCCTCGAACTACACCCTATACGGAGACATGTCGGCGCGCATCAACGCGATCTATCGCGACGCCACGCCCGACGTGGAGGTCTACTCGATCGACGAGAGCTTCCTCGATCTGTCCGGCTTCGTGCGCCGGACTCGTGTCGCGCTCGCCCGGGACATCCGCGCCACCGTGCGGGCCTGGACCGGCATCCCGACCTGCGTCGGCATCGGCCCGACCAAAACGCTCGCCAAACTCGCCAACCACATCGCCAAGACCGTGCCGGAGCTCGACGGCGTGTGCGACTTGACCGAGCCGGCGGCTTACGAGCACTGGCTCTGCCGGATCCACTTTGGCGAACTGTGGGGCGTCGGCTGGGCCTCGCTGCCGAAGCTGGAAACCCTCGGCATCGACACCGTGGCAGACCTGCGCGATATCGACCCGCGGCCGGTGCGCAAGGCTCTGACGGTGGTGGGCGAGCGCATGATCCACGAGCTGCGCGGCCTCTCATGCCTTGGGCTCGAACTCGTGCCGGCCCGGCGCAAGGGCTGCGCCGTGACGCGCTCGTTCTCCGGCCGGATGACGGAGCGATCCGAACTGGAGCAGGCGGTAGCGGCTCACGCCACGCGGCTCGGCGAGAAGCTACGGCGGGAAGGGCTGGGGACCGATCACATCACCGTCTTCTACCACACGAGCGAACACGACCGCGGCGAGCCGACGCGCTCGGTTTCGACGATGGTGACGCTGCCAGAGGCGACCAACGACACGCTGGCGCTGATCCCTGCGGCGCTGCATGGCGTGGCCCGCACCTGGCGCGAACAGGACAACCCGCCCTGGCGCTACGCGAAGGCGGGCGTGGTGACGGTCGACCTTGTGCCGCTGGCCGCCTCGCAGCGGGCGTTGATCGGTCGGCTTGACCGCGAGCGCTCGACGCGGCTCATGGGCGCGATGGACGCCTGCAACGCCCGCTTCGGCCGCGGAAGCGTGGTGCCGGCGCGGGCTGGCCTAGAGCGGCAGCGGCATACCTGGACGACGAAGTTCGCGATGCGCACGCCGCGCTACACCACGCAGGTGAACGAGCTACCCGTGGCGCACGCCTGATCCGCCAGGCTCAAGCCATCTGCGCCGGAGCCGCGAAGCGCAGATCAGAACGCCGACCGGTGCGCCCGGCACGTTCCGGTAGCCGCTCACGTTGCCGAACAGGATCCGGTTCGGCTCGATGCCGATCGCCTTGTGACCGCCCGTGATCATCCCCCCGCACCAATCGACTCGCAGCGTGCCGTGCTTGGGATGAACGCCGAAAAGCCCGGTTGCTGTCCAGCCCAGGCGGACGGCCTCGGCGCCGAATCGCGCGATGAAGTCGGAGCAGGCGTCGTGGACGTTGGCCCAGGCAGCCGCGCTGACGTAGCGGCACTGCGGGCTGGTAGAGCGGAGAATGCCGAAGGCCTTACGCCACTCGGCGGCTTCGGGCGGGAAGGGATCGGACGCGAGTTCGGGAAGGAGCATTGCGGCTGCCGGCTGATGGCGGGGCCGACGGCATAGGGGCGCCAGCTTGCCTCAGGCCTACTGACATGGAAACCCGACTTGGCTCATCGAAGGCGCGCCCTGGAGCTCGAGCCAGAGCTTGCTCACACCACTACCCGTGAGTCCGCCGATCAAAGGTAGCCAGCACGTCGACAACCTGCTCAGCGAGGGCGCGTGCGATGTCGTGAGGAAGGCGGCCAGATGACGGTAAGGGCCGCTGATCCAGTCGCAGCCGCGACAAGATCTCTGCAACTGCTTTGATCCGGTCCTCTTGGGTCTGTTGGTGTGTCACGACGCCTACCTCCGCCCGCATGAAATATCATGCATCAGCCAGATGCAATATAACGTGCGTCAGTGACTTCAATCCTGATGCGACCGCGCGATCAGGATAGCAGTGCATAACGCGCTGCGCTTGAGGCTCGCGCCGGTCTCGAGATTAGCGACGACCCTTCTCCCCCAACTGGCAGCCGGCGGCCGTGTCAACGAGACCGAGGGCTGTACACGACTGTGATCGGGTGGGCGTCGGTCTTCGGGTCAGCGAGGTGCGCAATTGGAAAACGCTCCGCAGATGGTGCGGGGCAAGCCAAAAATTTCCCTTTTGCGTCAAAGGGTGCTGTTACCCCCGGGTGCGGGGGTTAAGTTGCTGCAGCAGCTAGCTTATTCGCGATCTGCTCGGGGAGCCAAATCTTTCAACATGATTTGAAGGCCGCATATTTGCGCCGCCTCCGACGGTTGAACAGCCGTCTTACGGGTTGGAACGTCACCCGCAATCGCACCGTGACCTCATCGCTCATTCAGCGCTGCGGGGCACGTTCACTCGGATGCGAGGCCGCTTTTCCGACCAATCAGCCAAGCTGGCTGGGCGGATCGCTCGCCGTTCAAACCGGAGACGGAGCCATCGAGCAGTCGTGCGGCCGCCCTACCCGTTGTTGCGGTTTGTCAACAGCCGGCTCCCCGCAGAAGGCGGACCTATCCGTCGACGGCTGCCATGGGAAACGCGACAGGTCCGTCAGTGTCCCTCATCGACTGCCGGCGCGAGGATGCGTGGGGTCTGCTGATGCTGCACGACGCGCCACTCCTCATGGGAGAGCCGGCGGTAGGTCGAAGTGCAGTGCGCCTCGTAGGTCTCCTCGCCCCGTTTGGCCGTCACCGAATAGGCGATGACGATGAGGCCCTCCTGGGGACGGGCGATCCGGCCGTCGTCGATCACGACCTCCGACCAGCGCGGCGTGTCGGAGACCGCCTCGATCGCCTGCGCGCCGCCGAAGACGTAGGGCGGATGCGGCAGCGCCATCAGGCACTCGTCATCGACCAATTCACGATAATGGTCCGACCCTCCGGTCCAGAGGCTTTTTTCGAACGACCAGACACGATCATCGTCCACGCGGCTCTCCTCAGGTTCTCGACGTGCCGAGACAAGACCGGCCCGCGCCGATCGTTCCTGAGGTCGCCACTTATCGCGCGGCAACAGTCCTCTTGCCGGATGAGCGAGAGAGGGCTCAGCCGCGTTGCCTGGATTCGAGGCCGCGAATGGACCTTTGCTCTCTTCCCCGATCATCATTCAGAACGGCCAGGGCTTCGCGTCCTCATCGACCGGCAACCGTTCACCCGGAGAGATCAGCGGCACGATTTCGTCGAGCGGCTGCGGCACGCGGATCGTGCGTCCCGCCGCGGTGATGAAGGTCTCGTTGCGCATCAGATCAGTGTCGCTGACCGCCTGCACACTGGAGACGCGCAGCAGGTGACGGCAGCCGTCACCGTCCTGAACCTGCAGGTAGGCGCCGACCCGGCGCACGGCGTCCATGGCTCGGTTCTTCTAAGTGGTGGCGCCTCACGCGTCGACGACCGTGAATTCCATTCCGCGTCCCGGTCCCTGATCGGCATAGTCGATGAGCGTCAGCCCGCGCTCGGTCAGCGTCTCTTCGACGATGTCGCGGTGCTTGCGCACCATCTGTCCGATCGCCAGCGGCGTCAGGCGCGGACTGGCGCGACGCAGGGCATCCACGCCGACATGGGCGGGCATGCCCTCGCTCTCGGCGATGCGTGCTAGGGCCAAACCCAGATCGCGCGCTTTCGTCTCCGCGGCCGATTTCGGCTTGAAGGCCATGTGATTCCTCTCTTCGATCCCCGCGTCAGGCGGCTTGCAGCGTGTCGGCAAAATCATCCGGCACGTCGCCGAACCGGCCGAGAATCGTTGCGCTTTCCAGCTCCCCGGTCTCGTCGTCGGCCACGATCTGGATAGCGGCCGTGCCCGGCAGCCGCGCCGCCATCGCCTCCGCGCGCTTCAGCGCACCGCTTACCGTCGGCGACACCTGCTGATCGCCCGGACACAGGCGTTTGCGCTTCAGCACGAAGGTCTGCACGAGATAGGTCGTCCGCATCGTCACCCGCGTTCTCCCTCGCTGAGGCCGGATCGGCCGTCATCCAGGCTTGCCGCAGCGGTACGGACGGCGTGCGACCGTCACCTTCCTGCCGCCTGGAGACAGGCCACACGTCTGTTCCGTTTTCGTTCTAGCACAGAAGGCGACGTCGGGTGAGCCAATTTTGCGAAAGATGATTCGCTGCAGACGGCGCGCTCTTGCCCCATCGCGGCGATACCGGTCGAGAAGCGGGACGCTCCAGACGGTCGGAGCGGATCCCGTCCCGGGTCAGCGCGCGGCGGTCCGGGGCAGTCCAGATCACTCGGTCGGCAGGGATCGAACTGGCTGGCTGAGAGGCAGACGGCGCGGCGCGTTCTCTGACGCGCTTAGGCCGGTTGACAGCTTGTGAGAGGCCTCTCCTTGGCTTGCTGAGCGCTCTGCAAACCTCGGCAGAGGATCGTCAGCCGCCGCCGATGCCGGTGACGACCTTGCCGGTGCCGTTGCAGTCCGGGCAGCTCTTGGCTTCGACACGACCGCTCCCCCCGCACCGGGGGCACAGGTTCTCGCCCGTACCGGGCGTTCCGGGCGGCGCGTCATCGCCGGGTTTCACTGGCTCCGACTGCGTCATGATCGCCCTCCCTGGTCTGAGGTAGGGCAAAACCTTCGCGCTTGGGGCCATGTTCCCGGCATCGAAGCGTGTGCCGAGCGACGCGCCCTAGGCCTCGCGCAAGAGGGCGGGGATTTCGCCGGCGATCTCCCGTGCCAGGAAGCCGATCGGTCCCACTCGTTCGGCCAAGCGCCGCCCCGCCTGCCCGTGCAGGTAGACGCCCCAGGCGGCCGCCGTCGCCGTCTCGGCGCCCCGTGCGAGGAGGCCTGCGACGATGCCCGAGAGAACATCGCCGGAGCCTGAGGTGGCAAGCCCCACACCGCCACCGTCGTAGAGCCAAGCCCCACCGCCGGGATCGACGATCCAGCTCTTGGCCCCCTTCATGATCACGACGCATCCGAGAAGCGCGGCGGCCCGGCGGGCGGCTGCCAGAGGATCCGCCTCGACCGCCCCGCGATCGATGTCGAGCAGCCGGGCCATCTCACCGGCATGGGGTGTGATCACCGCGCGACCGCGGCAGCACCGAACCGCCTCGGCCTGTCCGCCGAGACCGGCGATCACCCCTGCATCAAGCACCAGCGCGGCCGTCGAATGGGCCGCCAGCAGCGTGCGGGAGAGGGCCGTTGCGACCGCGTCGGCGTTCAGGCCCGGGCCGACCAGCGCCGCGTCGCAGCGCTCCGCCAGGGCCGGCAGGCGCGCCACGGCATCCGCCGGATCGATCGCGCCTTCGTCCGTTTCGGCGAGCCCGATGACACGGGCCTCGGGCACCGCGACGGCTAGGTTCGCCGCGGCCGTCCTGACGGTCGCGATCCGGAGGCGGCCGGCTCCGCTCCGGAGCGCGGCGATCCCGGCCAGGAGGGCGGCGCCCGGAACCTCGACGGACCCGCCGACGACGAGAACGGTGCCGCGTTGCTCCTTGCCGCCCTCCTGGGGCATCGGCAGAGGCGTTTGCCGAAGGTGATCGAGCGTCAGGTGGTTCTGGGTCATTGGGCAGCTGTGTTCGCGGTCGTGGCGGCCGAAATCATGCCGCGCCCTCCGCGGTCGCGCGGGCGGCGCTGGAGCGGAAAGCCCGTGACGGCACGGCCGTATCCCTCCGGCTCCAAAGCGATGAAGCGTCGCTCCCTGCGAAAAGCACCATCGATCGCAAATGGCCGGTGATTGGATACAAAGCCGCCGCGCCGGGTTCCCCGGTGGATGGATCACTGGGACGAGCCATGAAGACCTTCCTGATCTGCGCAAGCGCCGTCGGCTTGGCCGCCGCGAGTCTCGTGCCGCTGACGGCGGGGCCGGCCGATGCCCGCTCGCGTCACAAGAGCCGCGGAGTCGTCACGAACGACGGCAGCGTCACGGGCGGGCGTGGTCGGGACCGAACGATCTCCCGCGGCGCGACCGGGGCCGGCACCATCAACAGAAACTCCGCGGCCGGCGGCAACGCGAACCAGCCCGAGCGCGCGGTCCCGCAGGGCAGCGGCGGCGGCGGGAGCGGCGGTGCCGGAGCTCAGTGACCTGAGCGCGGACGCACGCCGAAGGAGCCGGTCCACACCGTGATCACGGCAGCGGGCGTTGTGAAGGAGACGTTTGACCGATGGCCCTCCGATCCGAAACGCCGCCCCCGCCCGCCGACCGTGTGCCGGAAGCGCCCGCCGCCTCGACGCGACCGACCAGCGCGCAGTTGAAGGCCGAGATCGATTCCGGGCGCACTGGCGACAAGATCCCCGCCCACGATCCCGGGCTGTCGCCCCTCGGCACCGATGACGAGGCGGCCGGCAGGCCTTCGTCCTCATCGCGCATTGCCATGGCGCGGGACGAGGAGACCGGGCCCCGTCGCGTCAGGGCCGGCAGAATGCGGACGGGACACGGCACCAACCGTGGGGTCATGTCCGCCTATTACGGTATCATCGCAGCGGCTGCCCTGACGGTCGGACTCGTCATCTGGTTCCTGCGCTGAGCCCGCCGCCTGAGCCCGAACGATGGGTTCGGTGCCAAGGTGGGGAACCGAGTCGCGACGGCCTCCGAAACCGGTGGGTTTGGGACCGCCCAATCCCGTTCCTGCACGGTGTCGGAGTGGACAAGGGTCGTTTGCTGCAACTTTAACGAGGCGCGAAACGACATCTTATATGGTGCCTGCCAAGCTTGCGCGGTCACGTGAGGACATCGATGTCCAGACAAGCCGCGATCAACCCCGACGCAACGCTTGCGACCGGCGAGGCGGGTTTGATCGCCGTCGATGAACACACCTCGATCGGATGTTGGGTGAACGACCTCTCGGGAACGGAGATCGAGATCACCGTCCTGGACACATCGTGTGTCCCCGACGTGTTCATGCTGACATCCCCGGCCCGCGAGCTGCTCAAGGTTTGCCGGACGGTCTGGCGGACGGACGAGGTGATCGGAGCGCGCTACCGTTAGCACCCGCGTTGCTTCCTCGGCGCGCCGGAGCGGGAGCGGATTGTTGTCCTGTCCGTCATCATCTTCGGTCAACGACGGAGGGGCTGCTCCGGTGGGTCCTCTCGTCGCGCTCCCCGTTCCCGGCTTGCCCTTACGAGGTGAGTCAGCCTCCTGCCGGCACGCGGCCAGTCCGTGATCGGCGAACTCTCGACCGGGGTTCGGGTTGCCACCGTGGAGGTATGCCATGGCCGAGTCGAGAAAGCCGGACGAAGTCGAAGCGCCGGATCGCCCCCGGCTGACGCCGCAGGGTCATAGCAGCGGAACGCCATCGGGCCAGGACGACACCGACCCCCAGGGCGGCGCAAAGCAGGGACAGGGCGACAAGGCGGAGGGAGAGCGGCGCGAGGCGGAGCGCTGATCAGCGGCTCGGTTATCGCGGACTGCCTTGGCCGGAGAGGCGTGGCGGGCCGGATTCTCGGAAGAATGCCGACCCGCCTGTCGCCTGCGTTCCGCATGGGGGCGGGCAGCCCAACGACATTGAGCAAACGGCGCGGAAGCGGTCCGTCATCCCAGGCGCTGCAAAGGAATGATGGCCTCGTTCCGCCTGCCGAGCGGCTTAAAAAGTGTGGGCCTTCGGGAGTTGGCTGCTGCCGGTTGGACGGGATTGGCACGCCGATGTGCGCCAGCACACCCACTCCGCCCGCTTCATTTCACCCTCGCGTCGCCCGTCGACCGGGTCGGGAGGCGTTCCCGTCCGAGCGGGCTCGTGCGGGAGAGGATGCGCAGGAAGATCTGGGAGAGGAGCGCGGAGCCGCCGGAGCTGAGGGCGGCTTTGCCGGGAAGGGGTGAGGCCGTTCGCAATTTAAGGCTCCGTTAACCACCTTCGTGCAATTCTGGGCATCATCGCTTCCGCTGGCCGGTTGCGTTACGGATCCTGAACAGTTGGCCCGGTCGAGCCATGGCACATCTCGCGACGGACTATCCCAGCGGAGCGATCGTCGAAGCCGCCATGCCGGCCCTGAACGGCGAGAGCCGCGACCGCATCGGGCAGGGCCTGCGCGAAGCCTATGTGGAGCGCTGCGACGCCCAGCCGATCACGGCCGAGCAGGTCGAGATGCTGCTGCGCCTGCGGCAGAAGGAGCGCGACCGGCGTCGCAGCCCCTGATCCGCCCGGACCTTACGGGCCCGCTGCGATGAACGGGCCGGCCCGCGCTACTGCCAGCGCCGCGCCTTCGGCTGCTGACGCCGGACCTCGGCGGCGCGAATCATCGTCAGCACGCGGTCGAGATCCTTGAGCAGCGAGGATTCCGTTGCCCGTGCCGAGGCGATCTCCTGTTCGTCGCTGCCGAACCGCTGGCGCTGCTGCTGCAGCGTCAGCTCTTCTTCGAGGGCAGCCCGCTCCGCGTGAAGCGCCCGATAGGCCGCCTCCTGAGGATCGGCTGGATCCAGCGCAGGATCCTCCTCGCGCGATGAATGCGGTTCCGTCACGCCGACGGTCTCCTCGAACTCACTGGCATGAACCCGCCGCGGTCCCGGATCGCGCGGGGTTCCAGATCGCTGAGGCAGCCTCCAGCGACAGTACCTTGGGGGTAACAGCAGCTGGGACGACGGCCACAGGACCTGTTCACGTAACGCTCGAGAGCATCCGACGGTCCCATCCTCAATCAAATTCCGTCTCCGCCGGGGCTGTCATGTCACCGTCATGTGGGCGTCATAGAGGCGGCGCGTCGGCGCACTAGATGGCAGCAGTGTCGCAGCGAGATCGGTCCCAATATCCAGGATCGGTCCCGACAATGCGCCCGACACCCTACGGAGATGCTTGTGAAACCTTTCGCTTACGCCTTGGCGGTCGGCCTCGCTGCCGCTCAGCTCGCGACCTCGGCCGTGGCCGCCGACATCACCGGCGCCGGTGCCACCTTCCCCTTCCCGGTCTACTCGAAGTGGGCCGAAGCCTACCGCAAGGAGACCGGCACCGGTCTCAACTATCAGTCGATCGGCTCGGGCGGCGGCATCAAGCAGATCCAGGCCAAGACCGTTGACTTCGGCGCCACCGACGCGCCCCTCAAGCCGGCCCAGCTCGAGAAGGACGGCCTCATCCAGTTCCCCACCGTGATGGGCGGCGTGGTTCCGGTCGTCAACATCGCCGGCCTCGAGCCGGGCAAGCTCAAGCTGACGGGCGAGATCATCGCCGAGATCTACGCCGGCAAGATCCTGAAGTGGTCCGATCCGAAGATCGCCAAGCTCAATGACGGTCTGAAGCTGCCCGAGGCGAACATCACCCCGGTCTACCGTTCGGACGCCTCCGGCACGACCAACATCTTCACCACCTATCTCTCCTCGGTCTCCGATCCTTGGAAGAAGGAGTTCGGCGCCGCCACGACCGTGAGCTGGCCGGTGGGTCAGGGCGGAAAGGGCAACGAGGGCGTCACCGCCACCGTCAAGCAGGTTCCGAATTCCATCGGCTACGTCGAGTCGGCCTATGCCAAGCAGAACAAGCTTGCCTACGCCCTGATCGAGAACAAGGCCGGCAAGTTCCCGCAGCCCGACGACAAGGCCTTCCAGGCCGCCGCCGCCAGCGCCGACTGGAAGTCGACCCCCGGTTTCGGGATCGCCCTGACCAACCAGGCCGGTGACGACGCGTGGCCGATCACCGCCGCCACCTTCATCCTGGTCTACAAGGAGCCTGCGGACGCGGCCAAGGCCGCCGACGTGCTGAAGTTCTTCGACTGGGCCTACAAGAATGGCGACAAGCTCGCGACCGAGCTCGATTACGTGCCGCTCCCCGACAACGTCGTCGGCCTGATCCACGACGAGTGGAAGGCCGTGAAGAAGGACGGCAAGCCCGTCTTCGCCGGTAACTGAGTGTCGAGAAGAGCCCTCTCCCGCTCGGGAGGGGGCTCTTCCTGAAGTGATCCGCTCGCCTCGCGCGCGACGGCGCGCTACACGCTCCCCAGCCGAAGAGCCTCCGCGGATGACCGCCTTGACCCAGACCCTCGCCGTCGACCGCCAGACCGCGGTGGCCCGTATCGCTCCGAGCAAGGGCGCCGACCGTCTCTTCCAGGGGGCCGCCTACGCCTCCGCCCTGCTCGTGCTCTTCGTGCTGGCCGGTATCCTCGGTTCGATCATCTACGGAGCGTGGCCGGCCTTCTCGGAATTCGGCTTCGGCTTCCTCACCTCCAGCGCCTGGAACATCGGCACCGAGCAGTTCGGCGCCCTGCCCGCCGTCATCGGCACGGTCGCGGCCGCGATGCTGGCGCTGATCATCGGCGTGCCGATCTCGCTCGGCATCGCGGTCTACCTCACGCAGCTCTGCCCGGGCTGGGCGCGCAAGCCGGTCGCCATGACCATCGAGCTGCTCGCCTCGGTGCCCAGCATCATCTACGGCATGTGGGGTCTGTTCGTCTTCGCCCCGCTCTTCGCCCGCTTCGTGCAGGTGCCGGTCTCGAACCTCGTCGAGGGCATGCCGATCCTCGGCACGATCCTCTACGCCCGCATCCCCTCGGGCGTCGGCGTGCTCACCGCCGGCATCATCCTCGCCATCATGATCGTGCCCTTCGTGGCCTCGATCACCCGCGACATGCTCGACCAGATCCCGACCGTGCTGCGCGAGAGCGCCTACGGCATCGGCTGCACCACCTGGGAGGTCGTGCGCCACGTGCTCGTGCCGCAGGCCTCGGTGTCGATCATCGGCGCGATCATGCTCGGCCTCGGCCGGGCGCTCGGCGAGACCATGGCGGTCACCTTCGTGATCGGCAACGCCAACCGCCTCTCCGCCTCGATCTTCGATCCGGGCTCGACCATCGCCTCGCGCATCGCCAACGAGTTCAATGAGGCGGACGGGCTCCAGCTCTCTTCGCTGATGGCGCTCGGCTGCCTGCTCTTCATCATCACCTTCTTCGTGCTGATCATCGCCCGCCTGCTGGTGCGGCGCGCCAAGGTCGCCTGAGCCGAGCGGCCCGAGCGACACCGTACGAGACTGCCCGAGCCCGAGGGACGCCGAACATGGACGCCAGCAACCCGATCGCGACGGCCGGACGCGCGCCGACGGCCAGCCGCGTGCGCCCCGGCCGGCGGATCGCCGACCGCGTGCTGATCCTTGCCAGCACGATCGCCACTCTGCTCGGCATCGTCGTCCTGGGCTCGATCCTGCTCATGCTGATCGTCGAGGGCGTGAAGGGCTTCTCGCCCTCCCTGTTCACGGCGCCGACGCCGGGCCCGGGATCCGAGGGCGGCGGCATCGCCAACGCCATCCTCGGCAGCCTCGTGATGACGTTCCTCGGCATCCTCATCGCCACCCCGATCGGGCTGATGGCCGGCACCTTCCTGGCCGAGTACGGCCGGACCTCGAAGCTCGCCGACATCATCCGCTTCCTCAACGACGTGCTGCTTTCGGCGCCGTCGATCCTGATCGGCCTCTTCGTCTACACGCTGATGGTCCGGCCGATGGGCACCTATTCCGGCTGGGCCGGCGCGGTGGCGCTCGCCATCATCGCCACCCCCGTCATCGTGCGCACCACCGAGGACATGCTGCGCCTCGTCCCCGGGCCGATGCGCGAGGCCGGAGCGGCGCTCGGCGCGCCCCGCTCCCTCGTCATCCGCGCGGTGACCTGGCGCGCGGCGAGCGCGGGCATCGTCACCGGTATCATCCTGGCGCTCGCCCGCATCGCCGGCGAGACCGCGCCGCTCCTGTTCACGGCGCTCAACAACAACAGCTGGTTCAATGCGAACCTGCTCGGCGGCGTGCCGAACCTGCCGGTGATGATCTATCAGTTCGCCCTCTCGCCCTATCCGAACTGGCAGAGCCTCGCTTGGTCCGGCGCGCTTCTCATCACCGTCACCATCCTCGCCCTGTCGGTGGTGGCCCGCTTCGTGATCAAGGACCAGCGGCCGCGCTGAGCCGCTGGGACAGACCTCCTACCGACGAGAGATCCGATGAGCGCCTCCCCCGCGATCCGAAGCCAGTTCGAGGGCCGCAGCCCGGCCGACGTCAAGGCGCCCGTGCGCATCGCCGTCAAGGACCTCAACTTCTACTACGGCAGCTTCCACGGCCTGAAGGACATCAACCTCGATTTCCGCGACCGGCAGGTCACGGCGCTGATCGGGCCGTCCGGCTGCGGGAAGTCGACGCTGCTGCGCACCTTCAACCGCATCTACAGCCTCTATCCGGAGCAGCGCGCCGAGGGCGAGATCCTCCTCGACGGGCAGAATGTCCTCGACTCCAAGGTCGACCTCAACGAGCTGCGCTCGCGGGTCGGCATGGTGTTCCAGAAGCCGACGCCCTTCCCGATGTCGATCTACGACAACGTCGCCTTCGGCCTGCGGCTCTACGAGAAGCTGCCCAAGTCCGAGCTGGACGGGCGCGTTGAGGAATCCCTGCGCAAGGCGGCGCTCTGGGATGAGGTGAAGGACAAGATGAAACAGCCGGGCACCGGCTTGTCCGGCGGTCAGCAGCAGCGCCTGTGCATCGCCCGCACCGTGGCGCAGCGCCCCGAGGTGATCCTGTTCGACGAGCCGACCTCGGCTCTCGATCCGATCTCGACCGGACGGATCGAGGAGCTGATCGAGCAGCTGCGTGCCGACTTCACCATCGTCATCGTGACCCACAACATGCAGCAGGCCGCGCGCATCTCGCAGTTCACGGCGTTCATGTATCTCGGCGAGCTGATCGAGTTCGACGCCACCACGAAGATCTTCATGAATCCGGCCAAGCGGCAGACCCAGGACTACATCACCGGCCGCTTCGGTTAAGCCCGGTCGCGACTGCGCAGCCGTCGCGACCCACTCCGCCTCCTCGTTTCGACGCTTCCTCCGAGGCCGGACCGGTATCCGCCTCGACCCGGGAGCGCTCTCGTCCGACTGCCTGATCGGGAAATTCGCGACATGGCCGAGCACATCGTCTCCTCCTACGACACCGACCTCGAGAACCTGCGCCGCTCGATCGCCGAGATGGGCGGCGTGGCCGAGAAGATGATGACCGATGCCACCGAGGCGCTGGTGCGTCGGGACACGACCCTGGCCCAGGCGGTCATCGTCGCCGACAAGCGCCTCGACACGCTCCAGCGCGAGATCGAGGAGCGCTCCGTTCTCCTCATCGCCCGGCGCCAACCCCTCGCCATCGACCTGCGCGAGACGATCTCCGGCATCCGCGTCTCGGGTGACCTCGAGCGGATCGGCGATCTCGCCAAGAACATCGCCAAGCGCGTCGTGGCCATCAGCGATCAGGCGCAGCCGCAGAAGATCGTGCTCGGCGTCCAGCACATGAGCGACCTCGTGCAGGAACAGCTCAAGGACGTGCTCGACGCCTATGCCAGCCGCGACGTCACTGCCGCCCACGAAGTGTGGGAGCGCGACAGCGCCATCGACGCGCTCTACAACTCGCTGTTCCGCGAACTCCTGACCTACATGATGGAGGATCCGCGCAACATCTCGTTCTGTACGCACCTTCTGTTCTGCGCCAAGAACGTGGAGCGCATCGGCGACCACACCACCAACGTCGCCGAGACGATCGAGTATCTCGTTACCGGTGAGACGCCGGCCGGCGAGCGGCCCAAGAACGACGCTTCGAACTACGCGACAGTGACGCCCGGCGCCTGACGCCGGGCGACGCTCGGGACGCGAGAGGCGTCCAACAGGCGCTTCCGGCCGATCTCCCGAAGGACTCGGCCGGGCGCGACGGATGGAAAGACGGACGATGACGAGCGCGCGCATCCTGATCGTCGAGGACGAGGAATCGCTGACGACGCTGCTGCGCTACAACCTCGAAGCGGAAGGCTTCGCGGTCGATGTCGCCATCCGCGGCGACGAGGCGGATCTGCGTCTGCACGAAATGACGCCCGATCTCGTCCTGCTCGACTGGATGGTGCCGGGTCTCTCGGGCATCGAGCTGTGCCGCCGCATCCGAGCGCGGCGCGAGACCGAGCGGCTGCCCGTGATCATGCTGACTGCCCGGGGCGAAGAAGCCGACCGCGTCCGGGGTCTCTCCACGGGGGCCGACGACTACGTCGTCAAGCCGTTCTCGGTGCCGGAACTGCTCGCGCGCGTGCGCGCCCTGCTGCGCCGTGCCAAGCCCGCCCACGTCGCCGACATGCTGGTGGCCGGCGATATCGAGCTCGACCGCGTCAGCCACCGCATCCGCCGCCAGGGCCGCGAGATCCATCTCGGGCCCACCGAATTCAAGCTGCTCGAGTACCTGATGCAGAGCCCCGGTCGGGTCTTCTCGCGGGAGCAGCTGCTCGACGGCGTGTGGGGTCACGACGTCTATATCGACGAGCGCACCGTCGACGTCCATGTCGGCCGCCTGCGCAAGGCGATCAACCGCCCGCGCCAGAGCGACCCGATCCGCACCGTCCGCGGCTCCGGCTACTCGTTCGACGAGATGTTCGCGGGCGCGGAGTGAGACCGATCATCTCGTAGGCGCATGACGCGAGCCCGTCGCGCGCGATCGGCTGACGGCACCCGAGTTCTTCGTGCCGACGGTTCGCGCGAAGCCCTCCAGGGCTGCGCATGGTCCGGAAATGTCCCGCCGTGGATCGCCTTGCGGGCGCTCGCGATGACGGAGCGGCGCGAGAGCCGAGGCGATCAGCCGAAGGCAGCTTCAGCCGTCGTCGCGTCCGATTTCGGCGGCGCGATCGGAACATCGCGCCGCGTCACGAAGATCGTGTTGAGTCCGGAAGACCTCAGCGGAAGCCGGCGACGCGGCGGTCGCGCTTGCGCTCGGCCGCCGGCTGATAGGCGACCTGCGCGTGCTGGGTGCAGTAGGGTAGGCCCGTGATCGAGCGTGCCCCGCAGAAGCGGAATTCCGGAGAGGTGGGGTCGCCCATCGGCCAGCGGCACATGGAGTCGCGCAGGTCCATGATGGTGACCCGCTCGGAAACGGCGAGCGCCACCGGCTCCGGGGCCGGCGACGGCCGCAGCGGAAAGTTCGGTGCGGGGCGGTGCGCCACGATCGCGGGCGGCTCCGGCAGCGTCGGCTCCTCGACGACCAACGTCTCCACCTCGACCTCGGCGGGCAGGTCATCCTTGCGACGTCCCTGAGCCGCGGCCGGGCCGATCGGCTTGACGCGGCCGGCGAGGCCGAGGCGGTGGACCTTGCCGATGACGGCGTTGCGAGAGACGCCACCGATCTGGAGGGCGATCTGGCTGGCGCTCAAGCCATCGTCCCACAAGCGACGAAGCAGCTCGACGCGCTCATCCGTCCAGCTCGGGACCGCTTCCGTCATTGCCCCCTCCACGTCGAAACGTCCTCATGTACGCAAAACCGACCGACCGCGCGGCACCGCAGCCGCGCGGAGCGACAGCAACCCTCGCCAGGACCCGCAATCCGGCCCTGCACATGTCGGTTAACAGACGCCAAAGCTTCGGATGGCGACGCTGTGGAGACTACAGGACAGCTCGGCCGCGGAGCAAGGGTCGGCGCGTTTCACAGGCCGGTTTCCACCGGCAATCCGCGTTCGCGGCCGCGGGCTCGGAGCCGTCACGGCGGGATGTCCACGATCCTTGCCGGGGTCCCTTAACGAACTGGATAAAATTGTTCTTTTTCGCTTTGAGCGGTCGCTCGCGGCCCGTTGCCGTAGGCCGTTCGACGGGTCGCAAAGGCCGGGACAGCGCCTCTGCCCCGCTTTGAACGCTCCGCGAAAAAGATTGTCCAAAGAGGCGCAATGACTATGTGACGGGCGGGCTCCGCCGGCCGGGCGCCTGTGGACAACCGACCTGAAGCAGGTCTTCGAAACGGATCTTTGGAGATCGCATGCGACTGCGCCTCGCGCCGGCCCTGTTCCTTCTCGCCGCGCTGCCCGGCTCTGCTCTGGCGGCCGGGCCGGCCGCACCGGTACCGGACGAGACCGCGATCCGGCTCACCAATCACCGGGCAGTCTACGATCTGTCGCTCGCTCGCTCGACGGGTACGCGGGCGGTGGAGGGCGTGCGCGGGCGCATCGTCATCGATTTTTCGGGCGACGCCTGCCGCGGCTACACCATGCAGACGCGTCAGGTGACGATGCTCAATTCCGGCGAGTCCGGCGATCGCACCTCGGACCTGCGCAGCACGACCTTCGAGAACGGCGATGGCAAGAGCTTCCGCTTCCGCACCACGACCATCCTCAACAATGCGCCGTCGCCGGCGGTGGACGGGACGGCCGAGGCGGGCGACGCGCTGAAGGTGAAGCTGAAGGAGCCCAAGCGCGACCAGTTCCAGGCCGAGGGGACGGTGCTGTTCCCGATCCACCATATGATCCGGCTGATCGAAGCGGCCAAAGCGGGCCAGACCACTGTCCCGGCCAAGGTCTTCGACGGCTCGGACGACGGGCGCAAGGTCTACGACACGCTGGCCATCATCGGCCGTCCGAACGCGGCGCCCGCCGCCGACACCGAGCGCGACAAGCCTCTGCGCGAGGGCGACCATGCCGGCATGCGGCGCTGGCCGGTGACCCTGAGCTACTTCACCCCCGGCGAGGGCGAGCGGACACCGATCTACACCCTCACCTTCGACCTCTACGAGGATGGCGTCAGCGGGCGGCTCCACCTCGATTACGGAGACTTTGCCATCGACGGCAACATGAGCCGCCTCGACCTCGCCAAGCTGGATCCGAAGTCCGAGGGCGCCTGCCGGAAGTAGCGGTCTGCCAGGGGGCGCACCCCTCCCCCGCAGAAGCGGCGTCCGCCGTGGATCGAGCCGGTCGCGTGCAACGTTCATGCTCCCGGATGGCGGACGGGCGCTCTGTGGCAGATGGCGGGCGTGAGGCAGAGGCTGCGGGAACTCTACGACGGGAGCAGCGACCGCGCGCACCGCTTCCGCTACGGGCTGCTCGCCTTCGACCTGTCCACCCTCGTCTTCATCATCGTCTCCTCCTTCCTGCCGCGTCAGCCGCTGGTCGAGGGGATCGACGTCCTCATCGGTGTCGCTGTCGCGGCCGATTTTCTCTCGCGGCTGGCCATCTGCCCGCGGCCGGTCCGGGAGTTCCTGCGGCCGACGACTTGGGCGGATGTGGCGGCGATCGCCTCCTTCCTGGCCCCGATCGTCGGCGAGGGCGCCGGCTTCCTGCGCATCATGCGCACGCTCCGGCTTCTGCGGACCTACCAGCTGCTCGACCGCCTGAGAGCGGACTTTCGGTTCTTCCGCCGCAACGAGGAGGTGATCATCGCGGTGGTGAACCTCGCGGTGTTCATCTTCATCATGACGAGCATCGTCTACGCGACGCAGCACAGCTCGAACCCGAACATCGGCAACTACGTCGATGCACTGTACTTCACCGTCACCTCGCTCACGACGACGGGCTACGGCGACGTCACCCTTCAGGGCACGGCCGGGCGCCTGATCTCCGTCGTGGTGATGATCTGCGGCGTCACGCTGTTCCTGCGCCTCGCCCAGGTGCTGTTCCGGCCCTACAAGGTGCGCTTCCCCTGCCCGGCCTGCGGCCTGCAGCGGCACGAGGCGGACGCGGTGCACTGCAAGGCCTGCGGCACCCTGCTCAACATTCCCGACGAGGGCTCGGACTGAGCCGCATCGGCCCCGGTCCGGGACGCGTTCCTCGTCGGATGACGGCCGCGTCCCATGGACCCGACGGCGCGATGGGCGAAGGGTCGTCCCGGGCGGCTGAGCGAGGCGGAGGACCGGATGCCCGATTGGCGAGCGCTGTTCGTGCCGGAGCACTCCCTGGTGGAGATCGCCCTGCACGGCAGCGTCATGTACCTCGTCCTCTTCCTCATCATGCGCTTCGTCATGCAGCGTCAGGCGGGTGCCGTGAGCCTGGCCGACCTGCTGGTCATCGTCCTGATCGCCGACGTGTCGCAGAACGCCTTCTCGAACGAGTACAAGTCGCTGACCGAAGGGGTCCTGCTGGTGCTCACGATCGTCGGTTGGAACTACGCCATCGATTGGCTCGCCTTCCGCTCTCCGGCCTTCGAGCGCTTCATCACACCGAAGCGGCTGCCGCTCGTCGTCGATGGCCGCCTCTGCTGGCGGAACATGCGCCGCGAGATGATCACCCATTCCGAGCTGATGACGCAGCTTCGCCTGCAGGGGATCGACGACCCGGCGCTCGTGCGGCTCGCCTCGCTGGAGGGGGACGGCAGCATCAGCGTCATCCGCCGCGACGGCGAGGAGACCGGTGCCGAACCGCAGGATCGCCGAAAGCTGCCCTGAGGCGATGCGCCGTTTCGGGTGAGCCGCGCGACGCAGCACCCGGACACGGGTTCCTTCAGGTCCGCCGTCGCTCCGGTTCGCCGGTGAAGACGAGGCCGCGCTGGATCGCGGCGCTGCCGAACTTGTCCCGCAGCCGGTCGAGGGCCGCCTCCCGGCGGGCGACGCGCTCGATGCCCTGGTCGGCGAGGTCGCCGCGGTCGGCATGGATCGCCCCGCACAGGTCGCCGCCGCCGATGCCGATCAGCCGGAAGGCGGTGCCGTCGCAGGCCGCCCGCAGCATCGGCTCGCCCTCGTGGAACAGCCGGTCGGCGAGCTGCGTCGGCTTCAAGCCGCCGCGGGTCCGCGTGCGCAGCCGGAAACGGGCATCCTTCAGCTTCAGCGTGACGCTGCCGGCGGCGAGCTCCGCCCGCTTCAGCCGCGCCGAGACCTTCTCGCACAATCGCCACAGGATCGGCCGCAGATCCTCGAACCGGGCGAGATCGGTGGCGAAGGTCGTCTCGGCCGACACGCTCTTGGCTTCCCGGGTCGGGCGCACCGGCCGCCGGTCACGGCCCGCGGCGAGATCGGCGAGACGTGACGCGTCACGGCCGAGGGAGGCTTGGAGCCGCACCGGATCGGCACGCGCGATATCGCCGACGCGATGGATGTTGAGCGCGGCCAGCCGGTTGCGGGTGCTGTCGCCGATGCCGGGCAGGATGCCGACCGGCTTGTCGGCGAGAAAGGCGGCGGCCTCCTCGCCGGCGATGATCGAGAAGCCGCGGGGCTTGTCGAGGTCGGAGGCGATCTTGGCCAGGAACTTGTTGGCGGACAATCCCACCGAGACGGTGATGCCCACCTCCGCCTCGACCCGCGCCGCGAAGCGGGCGAGCGTCAGGGCCGGGCTCGTGCCGTGCAGGCGCTCGGTGCCGGAGAGGTCGAGGAACGCCTCGTCGATCGAGACGGGTTCGACCAGCGGCGTCAGCGCCAGCATCATCGCCCGCACTTCGCGCCCGACGCGGGCGTATTTCTCCATGTCGGGCCGCAGCACGGTGGCGTCGGGGCAGCGCTTGAGCGCCTCGAACATCGGCATGGCCGAGCGCACGCCGGAGATCCGCGCGAGGTAGCAGGCGGTCGAGACGACACCGCGCCGGCCACCGCCGATGATGAGCGGCTTGTCCCGAAGCGACGGGTCGTCCCGCTTCTCGATCGCCGCGTAGAAGGCGTCGCAATCGACATGGGCGATGCTGAGGACATCGCGGGCCGGATGGGCGAGAAGCCGCGGCGAGCCGCAGCCGCGACAGCGCAGGGCGCCCTCGGCTTGCATCGTCAGGCAATCGCGGCAGAAGGGTCTCACGTCGAAAACCTTGCCCGGCCTTCCGGGCTTTCGCGGGCGAGACAGGTTGTACGAATGTCCGGGGCCGCCGACCAGGGTTCTCCCGCTCTCTATCCCGCGTCGAATCCCGATCATCGGGCGAGGCGGGTCCTCGTGCTCGGCGGGACGACCGAGGCCAGCGCGCTCGTCGCCCGCCTCGCCCGCGCAACGGACTTCGCGGTGACCCTGTCGCTGGCCGGCCGTACCGCCGCCCCTCGGCCCGAGCCGGTGCCGATGCGCGTCGGCGGGTTCGGCGGCGTCGAGGGCTTGGCGCGGTGGGTCGCCGAGAACGGCATCGAGGCGGTGATCGACGCGACCCATCCCTTCGCCGCGCGGATCTCGGCCAATGCGGCCGCGGCGTGCGGGGCCGGCGGCGTGCCGCTGCTCGCCGTGCGCCGTCCGGCCTGGAAGCGGCTGCCCGGTGACGACTGGAGCGAGGTTCGAGACGTCGCCGCTTGTGTCGCGGCCCTCGGGCCCGCGCCGAGACGGGTGTTTCTCACCATCGGCCGGCAGGAAGTGTCCGTCTTCGCCCACGCCCCGCATCACGCCTACATCGTGCGCAGCATCGAGCCGGTCGGCGACGCGTTGCCGGTGCCGAACCTCGTGGCGGTCAGCGCCCGCGGCCCCTTCACCCTCGAGGACGAGATTCGCTTCATGCGCGAGGCGGCGGTCGAGGTCCTGGTGACGAAGAATTCCGGCGGCGCGGCCACCTATCCGAAGATCGAGGCCGCGCGCCGGCTCGGGCTGCCGGTGGTGATCGTTGCCCGCCCCGCCCTGCCGGAGGTGCCCGCTGTCCCCGACGCCGCCGGTGCGCTGAACTGGCTCGAGACCAAGCTCGCTCGACGCGACCGCGTATAGATCCGGCTCGACGCGGCCCGGCGCCGGTGCCATGGCAGAGCCATGTCCGCGCCTGAAACGAGGAACCGCCCATGACCCGCGCCCTGATGATCCAGGGGACCGGGTCCGATGTCGGCAAGTCGCTGCTGGTGGCGGGTCTTGCCCGTGCCTTCACTCGGCGCGGCCTGACGATACGTCCGTTCAAGCCGCAGAACATGTCGAACAACGCCGCCGTCACCGCCGATGGCGGTGAGATCGGCCGCGCCCAGGCGCTGCAGGCTCGGGCCGCGCGGGTGGCGCCGTCGGTGCACATGAACCCGGTGCTGCTCAAGCCCCAGAGCGAGGTCGGCGCGCAGGTGGTGGTGCAGGGGCGCATGATCGGCACCGCCAAGGCGCGCGAGTTTCAGGCATGGAAGCCGCGCCTGATGGCATCGGTGCTCGACAGCTTCGAGCGGCTGCGCAGGGAGGCCGACATCGTGCTCGTGGAGGGCGCGGGCTCGGCCGCCGAAGTGAACCTGCGGAGCGGCGACATCGCGAATATGGGTTTTGCGCGAGCGACCGACACGCCGGTGGTGCTCGTCGGCGATATCGACCGGGGCGGCGTCATCGCCAGCCTCGTCGGCACCCAGGCCGTGCTGGAGCCAGAGGACGCGGCGATGATCCGCGGCTTCATCGTCAACCGGTTCCGCGGCGACCCGACCCTGTTCTCCGACGGCATGGCCCTGATCGCCGAGCGAACCGGCTGGTCTCCGTTCGGTCTCGTGCCGTTCTTCCCCGACGCAGCCCGCCTGCCGCCGGAGGACGCGGTGGCGCTCGAGGCCGTGCGGGCGCCCCGCGATGGCGCCGGACCGCTGATCGCGGTCCTTCGATTTCCCCACATCGCCAATTTCGATGACCTCGACCCGCTGCGGCAGGAGCCCGGCGTCGGCGTCGTCTTCGTTCCCCCCGGCACGCCGGTCCCGGCGGAGGCCGATCTCATCGTGCTGCCGGGCTCGAAGACCACGATCGACGACCTCGACTGTCTGCGCGCGCAGGGATGGGACATCGACATCCGCGCGCATCTCCGCCGCGGGAGGCGGGTGCTGGGGCTCTGCGGCGGCTACCAGATGCTCGGACGCACGATTGCCGACCCGCAGGGCATCGAGGGCGCGCCGCGCGCTCTGCCGGGCCTCGGACTGCTCGATGTCGAGACGGTGATGACGGACGCGAAGCGTCTCGTCGCCGTCACCGGCACGACGCTCGCGGATGGCGAGCCGTTCTCGGGCTACGAGATGCATGTCGGCGATACGAGCGGACCGGACACCGCCCGGCCGCTATTGCGCTTCTCCGATGGCCGGGCCGACGGGGCGGTCTCGCGCGACGGGCTGGTGGCCGGCACCTATGTCCACGGCCTGTTCGCCGACGACCGCCAGCGCGCCGCCTGGCTCACCCGGCTCGGCGCCGCGCCGGGCGACACGCGCTACGAGGCCGGCATCGACGAGGTGCTCGACCGGTTCGCCGACCATCTCGAGGCCCATCTCGACTGCGACGGGCTGCTGCGCCTGCGCTGAACGCCGCGCCTCAGACGGATTGTGTGTCACTCCTCGGGCATCAGCTTGGCCGGCACCTTGTAGGCACGCGGCCCGCCGTTGCGGAGGCTGTCGAAGAGGACGAGCACGCGGTTCGGCCCGATCACCGTCACCGCCTCGGGCTTGCCGGCGCGCTCGGCATCGTCGAGCTCGTCCAACTCCCCGAGAGGCTGCGGGTCGCCGCCCTTGCCGGGATCGAACAGGAAGAGCTTGTAGGCGACCTTCGGCTGCTCTTGGGCCGGCCCGGTGAGCACGATCAGGCGCCCGTCGTCGAGGGCGGCGAGGTCGCGGATCCCGGCATCCTTGCCGACCTTGATCGGGATCGTGCGCCGTTTTCCCTGGTAGGGGCCGTGCCCGTCGGCGAACAGGGCATCGACGTCGGCCTCGACGAGGAAGGCGTCCCCTTCGATCGTGGGCGCGCGCAGTCCGGCATAGAGCCGGTCCTTCACCACCGCGATCCCCTCGATATTGAGGCCGTTCGCCTCGCTCAGGCTCTCGAGGAAGGACGCGCCCACGCGGTCCGCCCCCGCCAGGACCTCGCCGAGGCGATAGGTGGTCTCGACGGCGGCCTCCGGCCTCTCGTCGTCCTCCACATCCGGCTTGCCCTCGTCATCGACGCGGATGCGCGCGAGGATCATCGCCGAGGTGTTGAGTGTGTCCTTCCTGCGGCCGCAGCCATGCGAGCCGACGACGTAGAAGTACGGCCTGGCGTAGGCGACGCCCTCGCCGTCGAACTCCTTGAATTTGGCGGGGCTCTTGTCCGGGCATTGCTTGCCGGCGAACACCGTTCCACGCGTCGCAGGGTCCGGTGCCTTGCCGATCAGGTCGATCGACTTCTTGGGCTCGATGCTGCGGTCGTCGATCGTCAGGAATTGAGCCTTGCGCCCCTCGTCGTTCACGACGAGGCAGCGCCGCTTGCCCGAGGCGCGCAGGATGCAGGCGATGCCGCTGACGTCATAGGCCGCTGCGTCGTCCTTCTTGCCCGATCCGCGCAAGTCTTCCTTGAAGCTATAGGGTTTGCCCTCGGGTTCCAGGATCGTGTCCTTGGCGCTCGCCGCGGTCAGGCCAGATCCAAGGAAGAGGGCAAGACAGATGCAACTGACGGGGCGCATGGCCGCAATCTCCTGTTCAGTTCGAGCAATTGGAACTCGATCTTCGGAGGTATCCGGTCAGCGGCCGGCGCTCTTCAGAAAGCGTAGAGCCAGATGCCGGCTCCGGCAAAGACCAGGGTGAATTGCAGCGCGCAGGCCGTCCGGTAGAGTTTCAGCGCCCGCACGATGTCGTCGGGGCCGGCCTCCGCCCGCCCGTCGCCCATCCAGGCATCCTCGACGCGGGTGGCGCCGTAGATGCGCGGACCGGCGAGCCGCAGGCCCAACGCCCCCGCCATCGCCGCCTCGGGCCAGCCGGCATTGGGCGAGCGGTGGCGGCCGGCGTCGCGGCGGATCGCCCGCCACGCGCCCGCCGCGGACACGTCCCGGCTCAGGGCAGCGGACACGACCAGCAGCAGGGCCGTCAGCCGCGAGGCCGGCAGGTTGACGAGGTCATCGAGGCGGGCGGAGGCCCAGCCGAACGCCTCGTGGCGCGGGGTGCGGTGGCCGATCATGCTGTCGGCGGTGTTGATCGCCTTGTAGAGTGCGCCGCCGGTGAGGCCACCGGCGCCGATCCAGAAGGCCGGCGCGACGATGCCGTCGGAAAAATTCTCGGCAAGGCTCTCGATCGCAGCGCGGCACACCGCCGCCTCGTCGAGACTGTCGGGATTGCGCCCGACGATCATCGAGACGGCCGCGCGACCGCCGGGAAGCCCCTCCGCCCGTAGGGCGGCGGAGACGCGCCGGACATGAACGAACAGGCTGCGCTGCGCCGGCAGGCTCGCGGCGAGCAAGGCCAGCAGCACCATGCCGAAGCCGTGGCCGGCGAGTGCGGCGAGCGCGGTCAGGGTGAGAGAGAAAGCGGCCGTGACCGTCAGCAGAAGCGCGAGCGCCAGGATGCCGCCGAGCCGGCGCGCGGCGGCGCCGCCCCGGTTCAGCCCGCGCTCCAGCGCGGCGATCAGCCGGCCGATCCAGGTGACAGGGTGGCCGAGCGCCCTGTAGAGGCGGTCGGGATAGCCCGCCAAGGCCTCGAGCAGCAGGGCCAGCGCCAGGACGCCGAGGGTGTCGGGCGGGTGGGTCAGGGCGATCCAGGGCATCGTTGGCAGGGTCGGTGCAGGGCGGGATGGACGGACGCGAGGTGCTGGAGGACGGTTCGACGGACGCCATCGCGCATGGCGGCGATCTCGACGCGGCCCGGAAACTGTTTCCGGCCGCACCCGAGCCGTGGCTCGACCTCTCGACCGGCATCAACCCGGTGCCCTATCCGCTGCCGCCCTTTGAAGCCAGTGTCCTTCACCGCTTGCCCTCCCCCGGCGACCTCGCGCGGCTCAAGGCCGCGGCGGCGGCGGCCTACGGCGCGGCAGGGCCGGACCATATCGTCGCCGCGCCCGGCACGCAGATCCTGATCGAGACCCTGCCGCGCTTGCGGCCGCCCTGCCGGGTCGCGGTGGTCGGGCCGACCTATGCCGAGCACGCCGCCGCCTGGACCCGGTCCGGCCATGCGGTGCGGATGGTGGATGATCCGGCGGAAGCCGGGAACGCCGAGGTTCTGGTCGCGGTGAGCCCCAACAATCCCGACGGGCGCGTGTTCTCGACCACCGCGCTGGGGTGCGCCGGTGCCGGCCTCGTCGTGCTCGATCAAGCCTTCGCCGACCTGGAGCCGGTGGAGGCGGTCTCGCCGCGGCCCGGCCTTGTGGTCCTGCGCTCCTTCGGCAAGACCTACGGACTCGCCGGAATCCGGCTCGGTTTCGCGCTGGCCGAGCCGGCGCTGGCGCGGCGCATTGAAACTGCGCTGGGTCCCTGGGCGGTCTCGGGTCCGGCGATCGTGGCGGGCCTCGCTGCGCTGCCGGATGCGGCGTGGCGCCGGGAGGCTGCCGCGGCGCGGGCGCAGGACGCGGCCCGCCTCGACCGGATGATCGGGCGGGCCGGTGGGCGCCTCGTCGGCGGCACCGCCCTGTTCCGCACCGCGGAGTTCTCTGACGGTCCCGGCCTGTTCCGAGCGCTGGGCGAGGCCGGGATCTATGTTCGGCGCTTCGCCGAATCGCCCTCCCGACTGCGCTTCGGCCTGCCCCCCGACAAGGCGGCGTGGTGCCGCCTCTCGCGGGTGCTCAAGTAGGCCGGGGCCGGCCGCCGAGCCAGGACACGGCCAGCGCGGCGAGCGCGAAGGCACCGCCGACGGCGCACACGCCGGGCCAGCCGGCGAGGAGGAAGGCCCGCGAGCCGAGGAAGGCACCGGCCGCCCCGCCGATGAAGACCGCGGTGAACAGCACGGTGTTCACTCGACCGCGCGCGCCCGGCGCGAGGGCGTAGGCGCGGGTCTGATTGGCGATCAGCGCGCCGTTGATGCCGATGTCGAGGAGCAGCACGCCCGCGGCGATGGCGACGAGCGACACCTGTCCGGCCAGAGCGAGCACGACGAAGGCCGCCGCGACGAACGCGCTTCCGGCGATGACCACGGGCCGGGCGCCGCGCCGGTCGCTGTAGCGGCCGGAATACGGGGCGATCAATGCTCCGGCGACGCCGATGACGCCGAACAGCCCCGCGCCCGCCGCCGTGAGATCGAAGGGCGGTGCCTCGACGAGGAGCGCCAGCGTCGCCCAGAAGGCGTTGAAGCTGGCAAACAGCAGCGCCTGCGACAGGCTGGCGTTGCGCAGGACCGGCTGGCTGCGCACCAGATGCAGCAGCGAGAGCATCAGCGCGCGGTAGCGCAGGCGCCGCGTCGGCGCGCTGCGCGGCAGGGTGCGCAGCGCCACCCCCGCCATCGCCAGCGCGAGGCCGGCCGCGGCGAAGAACACGGCGCGCCAGCCGAAATGCGCGCCGACGAAACCGCTCGCGGTACGGGCGAGCAGGATTCCGGAGAGCAGACCCGTCATCACGCCGCCGACGATCCGCCCCCGGCTCGCATCGGGGGCGAGTTCGGCGGCGAAGGGCACCGCCTGCTGCGCGGCGCAGGCGAGCACGCCGGTGACGAGGCTCGCCGCCGCGAGAACGGCGAGGTTCGGGCTCAGCGCGGCGGCGACCAGCGCCACCGCCAAGCCGAGCAACTGCCACACGATGAGGTCGCGCCGCGGCAGCGCGTCGCCCAGGGGCACGAGGAACAGGATGCCGAGCCCGTATCCGACGAGGCTGGCGGTCGGCACGAGCAGGGCCGCCCGATCACCGAACTCCGCGACGAGGACCGCGAGAAGCGGCTGATTGTAGTAGATGTTGGCGACCGCGCCGCCCGCGATCAGCGTCAGCCCGAGTCGGGTCGTCGGCGGGATGGCGCGTCCATCCCTCGTGTCGCCGTTCATCGCTGCGGCGCCGGGAGCGCGGGGAAACGGGCCGGCGGGGCGCCGAGGGAGGGAGCAGGCTGCATGGACCGCCCCATACGGCAGGCTTGAACCGGAAGGCCAGCCCCTGCCGGGAAAGGGCCCCTGCGATTGCCGCGCGGCAGAGTGTCCGTTTCCGTTCAGACGCCTGATGGTAGCATCCCTTCGGTGCCACACCCATATGATGGTTTGCACGGAAAAAGGCACAGCCTTTGCAGCGGCTTGGCCGGGCCGGCGGTTGCGGATGGAAGCGCGATAGCGCACATCTTCTCCAAGCGCCTGGCAGCCGCTTCAACACAAGGAGTCGTGTATGCCGAACTACCGCGTCCACTTCGCGAAGCAGATCCTCGGAGTTCCCTTCACGGTCGGTTTCGTGGAGATCGCCCGCGCCCGCGATCCGGAGCGCGCCCTGAGGGCGGCGGAGATCCGTTTCGCCCGCGCACGTGGCGTGACGGATTGGCGCGAGCGGGCCGACACGGTGGATCTCGCGCCGCATGCGGAGGCGGATCTCTGAGCGGCATCGATCGGCCGGCTGAAGCAGCTTTTTTTTGGTGAAACCCGGCTGGCGGGCATACGCGGGCGGAATCGAAACGGGATTGTCATACCGCGCATGTCTGGCGCCGACACGGCCGAGGCCCTAGGTTCCGGCAACAGCCGAGCCTGCCACGGGTCGGCTCGACAGATCCAAGGGCTTGTTCGGTCATGGCGGCGATCTCGTTCCTCGGTGATCTCATCCAGACCATCAGCGATCGGGGCCGCGATCTCATCGGCTTGGCCCGCACCGACTTGGCTCGGACGGCGAGTCCGGCCGACCTCGCGCGGCTGTGCGAGGATCTGATCTCCCGCCGGGGCGAGGCATCCGGAGTGGCGCTCGCCCGCCTGATCCTCGATCGCTACGCGGCCTTCCCCATCGACGAACGGCTCGCCTTCCTCGAACTGGTCGCGACGGAGTTCGGCGCCGACCACGATGCGGTCGATGCGGCGATCGCCGCCTACCGGGCCGAGCCGACCCGGGCGCGCCTCGGCCTGCTGCACGAGGCCGCCGAGCCCCGCTCGCAGGAACTGATCCGCCGGCTCAACCTCGCCCGTGGCGGGACCCTGGCGCTCGTGCGCATGCGCGAGGACCTGTTCGCCCTGCGCAAGCGCCTGAAGGATCGCGGCGCGGCCCCGGACACGATCGACGCCGCGGTGAGCCTCGACAGCGATTTCGAGCACCTCTTCGCGTCGTGGTTCAACCGGGGCTTCCTGGTGCTGCGGCCGATCGATTGGTCGACGCCGGCCCACATCCTCGAGAAGATCATCCGCTACGAGGCGGTCCACGAAATCGCCGATTGGGACGAACTGCGCCGCCGCATCGAGCCGACGGATCGGCGCTGCTACGCCTTCTTCCACCCGGCCCTGCTCGACGAGCCGCTGATCTTCGTCGAGGTGGCGCTCACCAACGCCATCGCTCCGGCGATCCAGCCGATCCTGGCCGATGGCCGCGAGCCGGTGCTGGCGCGCGCCGCCACGACCGCGATCTTCTACTCGATCTCGAACTGCCAGAAAGGTCTGGCCGGCGTCACCTTCGGCAACTTCCTGATCAAGCAGGTGGTCGAGGATCTGGCCCGCGAAATCCCCTCGCTGAAGACCTTCGTCACGCTCTCGCCGGTGCCCGGATTCCGCACCTGGCTCGACCGCGAGCGCGGCGCCGACGCCCCGCAGGGGCTGACGCGGGAGGATGTGGAGACGCTTCGCCTGCTCGATACCGACGACTGGCGCGGCGACAAGGCGAAGTGCGAGGCCGTGCGGCGCGCCATGCTGCCGGCGGCGGCCGCCTATTTCCTGCGCGCCAAGAACGAGAAGGGCCGCCCGCTCGATCCGGTCGCCCGCTTCCACCTCGGCAACGGCGCCCGGCTGGAGCGGATGAACTTCCTGGGCGACACCTCGAAGAAGGGCATGAAGCAGTCCTACGGACTGATGGTGAACTACCTCTACGATCTCTCGGCGATCGAGAAGAACCACGAGACCTACGTCAATCTCGGCACGGTCGCGACCTCCTCGGCGGTCAGCCGCGAGCTGCGCTCCAACTTGCCGCCGCCACGGGCCGTCGTGCTGGCGGAGGCGGGCTAGCCGGCGCCGCGAACCGCGCCCCGATCACCGCTTTTTCGCTGCGGCGCGGGACCGATCCGGTCCTCGCACGTTCTTCTGACCGACGCCCGCCCGAAACTCCCAAGGTGGCGGGCAAGGGAAGAACAGGAGTTCCGCCATGGTTGATACGGATCGCGTCGTCGGTGCTGCGAAAGATTTCGGCGGCCGGGCGCAGGGTGCGGTGGGCGACGCCCTCGGCTCCGACCGGGACTCGCTGGAGGGCCGCTATCGGGAGGCCGAGGGCCGGGCGCAGCGGATCTACGGTCAGGCCAAGGACGCCGTGCGCGACATCGCCGACGATGTCGGCGGCTATGCCGAGGACGCCTATGACCGCGTCAGCCGCCACGGCGGCACCTATCTGCGCGACGGGCGCGAGCGCGTCGAGACCCAGGTCGGCGAGAACCCGTTCCTCGCCCTGCTGATCGCCGGTGCGGTCGGCTACGGTCTCGCCCTGCTGCTGCATTCCCGCCGCTGAGCCGGGCACAGGAGCGCGGCATCCCTGCCGCGCTCCGCGTCGGCGGCGCTACTGCGCCGTCCAGCCGCCGTCCATAGCGAGGTTGGCGCCGGTGATCTGGCTGGCACCGTCCGAGCACAGGAACACGGCGAGCGCCGCCACCTGGTCGACGGTCACGAATTCCTTGGTCGGCTGCGCCTTGAGCAGCACGTCCTCGATCACCTGCTCCTTGGTCAGCCCACGCGCCTTCATCGTGTCCGGGATCTGGCTCTCGACCAGCGGGGTCCAGACGTAGCCCGGCGAGATGCAGTTGACGGTGATGCCGTGGGTGGCGAGTTCGAGGGCGGCGGTCTTGGTGAGACCGACGATGCCGTGCTTGGCCGCGACATAGGCCGACTTATAGGGCGAGGCGACCATCGAATGCGCCGAGGCCGTGTTGATGACCCGGCCCCACCCCTTCGCCTTCATGTGCGGCACGGCCGCGCGCAGGGTGTGGAAGGCGGAGGAGAGGTTGAGCGCGATGATCTGGTCCCACTTCTCGATCGGAAACTCCTCGATCGGCGAGACGTACTGGATGCCCGCGTTGTTCACGAGGATGTCGATGCTGCCGAACGTCTCGACCGAGAGTTCGATCAGGCCGCCGATCGCATCGGCCCGGGTGAGGTCGGCGGGCGAGTAGGCGGCCTTGACCCCGAACTCGCTCTCGATGCCGCTCCGGGTCCGCTCGATCTCCTCGGGCTTGCCGAAGCCGTTGAGGACCACGTTCGCGCCCTGCCCGGCGAGGCCGCGGGCGATGGCGAGGCCGATGCCGCTCGTCGAGCCGGTGACGACGGCGGCTTTCCCTTTCAGGCTCATGGATTCCCTCCGGTTCGCGGGCCGCGCGGACCCTCTCGCTCTCGGCTTGCCTCATCGGACCGGTGAAGTCGATCTTGCTGCGCCGCACGCCCTGACGCAAAGCGACGGTTGACACCCATGCCCGCTTCCCCGAACACCTCGCGCCAGCCGGCCGCAGGATGCCGGGCGGATGCGCGGCTGCCGAACAAGAGTTGGACCGACGATCGATGGCGGTGATGCGCTCCTATCTCGACTTCGAGAAGCCCGTGGCGGAACTCGAAGCGAAGCTCGAGGAACTCAAGGCCCTGGGCCAACGAGACGGCGCGGTCTCGATCAGCGAGGAGGTCGGGCGGCTCGAAGGCAAGGCGGCCCAGGCTCTCGCCGAGATCTACGCCGCCCTGACCCCCTGGCAGAAGACGCAGGTCGCCCGCCACCCGCAACGCCCTCACTTCGTTGATTACTGCGCCGGGCTGATCGATGAATTCACACCGCTCGCCGGCGACCGCAGCTTCGGCGAGGACGAGGCGATTCTCGGCGGCTTCGGGCGCTTCCGCGGACGCCCCGTCTGCGTGATCGGCCAGGAGAAGGGAGCGACCACCGAGGCGCGCCTGCGGCACAATTTCGGGATGGCCCGTCCGGAGGGCTACCGCAAGGCGGTGCGCCTGATGGAAACGGCCGACCGCTTCGGCCTGCCGGTCCTCGCCTTCGTCGACACCGCCGGCGCCTTCCCCGGCATCGAGGCGGAGGAGCGCGGCCAGGCCGAGGCCATCGCCCGCTCGACGGAGGCCTGCCTCGCCCTCGGCGTGCCGAACGTCGCCGTCGTCATCGGCGAGGGCGGTTCGGGCGGCGCCATCGCCATCGCCACCGCCAACACGGTGCTGATGCTGGAACACGCCATCTACAGCGTGATCTCGCCGGAGGGCGCCGCCTCGATCCTATGGCGCGACCAGGGCCGCGCTCACGACGCGGCCACCGCCATGAAGATCACGGCGCAGGACCTGCTGCGACTGGGCATCATCGACGCGATCGTGCCGGAGGCCACCGGCGGTGCCCACCGCGACCGTCAGATGGCGCTCGACGCGACCGGCGAGGCCATCGCCCGCGCGCTGTCGGAGTTCGAGGGCCTCGGCCGCGACGAGATCCGCGACCGCCGCGCCCAGAAATTCCTCGAGATCGGCCGCAAGCTGTGACGCGGGTCTTCGGCGCGGGCCTGCTCGGCAGCCTGCGCCGCCTCGGCCGGCGCGACGCCCGCGAGCCCGGCCCCGTCAATCACATCTCGCTCGGCAGCCATTGTCACACCGCGCAGATCCTGAAGACCCTCGGGCTGCGGACTTGGTCGGCCCCGTTCGACTGGATCTTCTCGTCGCCGGGCATGGTGCGCGACTGCCTCGCCGACGATTTCTCCGATCTGCTCGACCGGCGCCACTACGAGAGCACACCGCTCGGCGAGCGCCGTGTCCCCGACGAGACCCGGTGCCGCCATCTCCTCTACCGCGAGCGGCACGCGATTCCCTTCGTGTTCAACCACCACGATCCGGCGGCCAGCGACGAGGATTACCGCTTCCTGCAGGCCGGCGTGCGGCGGCTTCGCGCGGCGCTGGACCGGCCCGGCGCCCGCAACCGCTTCTATCTGATGACCGCCCTCCCGACCGACGCGGCGACGGTCCATTCCATCCACGACGCGCTCGCGACGCGGGCGCAGGCGCGCGGCGCGGACAACCACCTCACCATGCTCGAGCTTCACCAGGGTGACGATCGGGCCGCGAGCGTTCTCGAGCAGGCGCCCCATCTCGACTGGCTCAGGGTCGAGGTCCGCTCGTCCTCCGTAGGTGTCCGCTTCGCCGATCCCGCCGATGACGCCTTCGTGAAAGATCTGCTGCGACAGCGCAGGCGGTTTTCAGCGGAACCGTGACCATCCTGCAACGCCTGTCCACAATGTGGATGAGCGCATTGCGGTAAGCTCCGGGTAAGCTTAGCGAGGCTATTGGGTTCGGGGAGTGACGTCCGCAAAAGGGCCGGAAGGTGCCCGGCGGGCAAGGACACGTAAGGACGGGTTCCCCATGGCTGTGCGTCCGTTCGTGGCGGCTGCTGCCGTCGCCCTCGCGATGACCCTCGGTGCCTGCCAGGACAGCGCCATGCTCGGCGGCGCCTCGACCCGCAGCCTCACCCCAATCCCGCCCCAGACGCTCGCGCTCATGCAGACCAAGGGCATGAGCCAATCGGACCCGATCCTGATCCGTGCCTTCAAGAAGGAAGCGGAGATGGAGGTGTGGAAGCGCGGCGCGAACGGCCAGTACGCGCTGCTGAAGACCTTCCCGATCTGCCGCTGGTCGGGTCAGCTCGGCCCCAAGCTGAAGCAGGGTGACCGCCAGGCGCCGGAGGGCTTCTACACGATCACGCCGGGTCAGATGAACCCGAATTCCAGCTACTACCTGTCCTTCGACGTCGGCTACCCGAACGCCGTCGACCGGGCCAAGGGCGGCACCGGCAACTACATCATGGTGCACGGCACCTGCTCGTCGTCGGGCTGCTTTGCCATGACCGACGCCTCGATGGCCGAGATCTACGCCATCGCCCGCGAGGCCTTCAACGGCGGTCAGCGCGCCTTCCAGTTCCAGTCCTACCCGTTCCGGATGACGGCGGCGAACATCGCCAAGTTCCGCAACGACCCGAACGCGCCGTTCTGGAAGAACCTCAAGGAGGGCTCGGACTATTTCGAGACCCTCAAGGAGGAGCCGCGGGTCGCGGCCTGCGGCACCCGATACGTGTTCGGCGGCGCCGACGTAGCGGCGGGCAACTGCACCCCGCGGGTCGATCCGCTGGTGGCCGAGAAGCGCGACCGCGACAGCCACGACGTGGCCGAGCTGATCGCCAAGGGCACGCCCGCGACCCGCGTCGTCTACGACGACGGCGGACAGAACCCGGTCTTCCGTCCGCAGAAGCCCGAAGGGCCGACCTTCGCCAGCCTGATCGAGAACGAGAAGGAGAAGGAGAAGGAACTGGCCTACACCGCGAAGGAGTACGGCCGCTATCACCTCGGCGAGGTCAGCCGGCCGGAAAGCCTCGCACTCGGACCGAACGAGTTCGAGGTCGATGCCAAGGGCAAGCCCGTCCTTGTCGCGGCGGCCTCAGCCGACGCGCCCGGCCCGACCAAGGCCGCGGCCGCCCGCAAGGCGCACGAGAAGCCGACGACGGTGGTGGCGGTGCAGGAGCCGGCCAAGGCGGGTGAGGCCAAGGCGGGCTCCGCCAAATCGAACCGCATCGCGGTCGCCGATGCCGACGGCGATGTGAGCGCCTTCAGCAAGGTGCTCGCCAAGAAGCCGGGCAAGGACGAGAAGCCGGGCAAGGACGAGAAGGCCGCCGAGTCGTCCAAACCGAAACCGGCGTCCAAGGAGACAGCCTCCGCCGCGAAATCCCACGCGGCCGTGACCACGACCGGCTCCGTCCGCAACTGATCGGGCTTGCACCGGATCGGAGCGGAGAGCGGATCAGCGCGGCCGAGCGGCGACTCAACGGACGCGGGGCCCGGAAGTTGCCGGCCGCCTTCGCCGGTCTGTCACACGAGGATGCTCTAACGCGTCGTGCAAGAGCCGACGACCGGACAGGGCCTCCATGCGCGACGACAGCCGCCTCCACGCCCGTGATTTCGAGGCGATCCGTCGCGAACTGGCCGACAGCTACGACGAGGAGCTGGAACTCAGCTTCGACGAGGACCATGATGACGGCGACACGCTGCCCCGCCGCACGTATTTCCGCGAACTGCTCCGGCTCCAGCACGAGCTGGTCCTCCTGCAGGATTGGGTGAAGACCGAGGGCCTGCGGGTCGTCGTGATCTTCGAGGGCCGTGATTCGGCCGGCAAGGGCGGCGTCATCAAGCGCATCACCCAGCGCCTCAATCCCCGCATTTGCCGCGTGGCGGCGCTGCCCGCCCCGAGCGAGCGCGAGCGCACGCAATGGTACTTCCAGCGCTACGTCGCCCACCTCCCGGCCGCGGGCGAGATCCTGCTGTTCGACCGCTCCTGGTACAACCGCGCCGGCGTCGAGCGTGTCATGGGCTTCTGCACCGAGGCCGAGGTCGAGGAGTTCTTCCGCTCCGTGCCGGAATTCGAGCGCATGCTGGTGCGCTCGGGCATCCGCTTGGTGAAGTACTGGTTCTCGATCACCGATGCCGAGCAGGCCCTGCGCTTCCGGATGCGCATCGCCGACCCGCTCAAGCAGTGGAAGCTCTCGCCGATGGACGTCGAATCGCGCCGCCGCTGGGAGGACTACACCCGCGCCAAGGAGGATATGCTGGCGCGCACCCACATCCCGGAGGCGCCCTGGTGGGTGGTCGAGGCGGACAACAAGCGCCGGGCCCGCCTGAACTGCATCAGCCACCTGCTGGAGCAGGTTCCCTACGGCGCCGTCGATCAGCCGCCGGTCGTGCTTCCGGACCGCGTGCGGCACGCCGACTACATCCGGGCGCCGATCGCGCCCTCGATGATCATCCCCTCCCGCTACTGACGTCGCCGTTCGCGCGAGCCCATCGACAAAGCCGCGCGCATCGGGTACAGGCCCGGCCAACTCACAACAGGATGCCGAAATCCTGACGCCCGGACCTCACCGGACGGGCGCTAACGGCCGGAGCATTTCCATGAACATCATCGAGCAGCTCGAGCGGGAAGAGATTGCCCGCCTCGCCAAGACCATTCCGGATTTCGAGCCGGGCGACACGGTCATCGTCAACGTCCGCGTGAAGGAAGGCGAGCGTACCCGCGTCCAGGCTTACGAGGGCGTCTGCATCGCCCGCAACGGCGGCGGCCTCAACGAGAGCTTCACCGTCCGCAAGATCTCCTACGGCGAGGGCGTGGAGCGCGTGTTCCCGGTCCACTCCCCGATGATCGATTCGATCAAGGTGGTCCGGCGCGGTAAGGTCCGTCGCGCCAAGCTCTACTACCTGCGTGACCGCCGCGGTAAGTCGGCCCGCATCGTCGAGCGCAACGACCGCCCCGCCAAGGCCGAGAAGGCGCCCGCCGCCGCGGAGTGATCCGTTTCGAGGAGCGGTTCCGCGGAGCCGCTTCCGCCGATGCGCCCGTCCCGAGATGCTCGGGGCGGGTTTTTTATTGGCCGGCACCGTGCGAGGCGCCCGGTGGCAACGGGATCCCCGCAGGAGAGCGCTTTCAAAGGAAGGGACGGCGCACCTTGGCCCTTCGACTGCGTTGTGTAAGTTGAATGCCGCCCAAGCACGCTCGGCATTGGACGCGCCCGCGATGAGGACGAACAGCACATCTAAGAGGTTGGTTGAGCGCAAGATCCTGGACGTGGCCGGGATCTTCCTCAAAAGGCTCGATGGCCGTTATCCGGTGCGGGGCGGGATCTTGTTCGGAAGCCGGGCGCGCGCCAGCCATGGCAAGGACAGCGACGCGGACTTGGCCGTCGTGCTCGCTGGCACTGGCACTTCAGGCGACCGACGTTCCGCGTCGAGAGACATGGCCGGGATCGCCTTCGACATCCTGATGGAAACGGGTGTTCTCGTTGATCCGCTTCCGCTCTGGGAAGACGAGCTAGAGGGCCGGGTCGCATTCAGCAATCCGGCCCTCATCGACGCGATCTGGCGCGACGGGGTGCGTCTGTGAGCCAGACGCCCGACCCCTCCTCCTTCATGCGGAAGGCGGAGCGCGCTCTGGCGAGCGCACGCGTGCTTCTCCATGCCGGTGATGCCGAGGGTGCCTGCAACCGGGCGTACTACGCGATGTTCGATGCCGCCCGCGCTGCGTTGATGCTTCTTCCCGAAGGCACCGCGCCGATCGCCACGATCAAAACGCATCGCGGCTTGATCATGGCCTTCGGCCAGTATCTCGTCGCCACGGACCGGATCGACCCCGCTTTCGGACGCTCGCTGAACCAAGTCGAGAAGCTTCGCCTCTCCTCCGACTACTTCGGCGACGTGCTGCCGGCGGAGGACGGCCTATGGGCCGTCGAGCAGGCGGAAACCTTCGTCAACGTGGTGAAAGTCCGCTTTCCGGAGCTCTGAGCGAAGCCGAAGCTGTAGGGTGAGAGACCTCACCCCCGCCGCAGCGCCTCCAGCACCTTGCCGCCCGGCCGGCCCGTGGCCGGCATGCCGAGCTGGCGCTCGACGTCCTTGATCGCCTCGCGGGTCTTCGAGCCCACCTTGCCGTCCGGCTCGCCGACATCGTAGCCGCGGGCGATCAGGCGGCTCTGGAGGTCACGGCGCTCGGCGCGGGAGAGCGGCGGGTCGTCGGTCGGCCAATCGGCCTGGACGCCGGGGCGGCCGCGCAGGCGGTCCGACAGTACGGCGATGGCCAGACCGTAGGATTCGGCGGCGTTGTAGGAGTAGATCGCGTCGAAGTTCTTGGTGACGAGGAAGGCCGGGCCGTTGATGCCGGCCGGCGCCAGGATGCCGGCGGGCCCCTCCCCCGTCAGCGGCCGGCCGTCGACGCGGGTGACGCCGAGCGAGGCCCAGTGGCCGACGGCGTGCTTGTTCTTCCGGCCGGCGGCGGCGACGTTGAAGCCGCGGGGAAGCCGCACTTCGTAACCCCAGGGCTGGGCGTTCGACCACTTGGCGACGCGCAGGAAGTTGGCGGTGGAGGCGACCGCGTCGGCCACCGAATCGACCACGTCGCGCCGCCCGTCGCCGTCGCCGTCGACTGCGAGGCGCTGATAGGTGGTGGGCATGAACTGCGTCTGGCCGAAGGCACCGGCCCAGGAGCCGGTGAGCCGCGAAGCCTCGATGTCGCCGCGCTCGATGATCTTGAGTGTCGCGATCAGCTCGGTGCGGAAGAACTCGCGGCGCCGGTGGCCGGAGCAGGCGAGCGTGGCCAGCGACTGCACCAGGGGCATCTTGCCGAGGTTCTTGCCGAAATTCGATTCGACGCCCCAGACGGCGGCGATGGTGTAGCGGTCGACCCCGTAACGCGCTTCGGCATTCGCGAGCGCCTGGGCGTGCTGGCGCATGGCCGCGCGCCCGTCCTCGACCCGCTCCTCGTCGACCAGCGCCGACATGTAGTCCCAGATCGGCGTCTTGAATTCGGGCTGGGCCTGAGAGAGCTCGATCACCTTCTCGTCGTAGGCGATGTTGGCCGTCGCTGTGCGGAAGGTCTGTGCCGAGACGCCGGCGCCTGCGGCCTGCGCCTGGATGCCGGAGAGGCAGGATTGAAAGTCCGCGCGGGCCGGGCCGGCGATCAGGCTTCCGGTCAGCGCGAGGCCGATGAGGCTGGCGCGGGTGGTTGGCGTCGGCATGGGTCGGCGCTCCGTCGATGCTCGGGGGAATTTCTCGTCTGATTCAGGCGATACGAGGGTTAATGAAAGGTGAGGATCGGCTGCGGCCGAGGGTGACAGGGGCCGCGGCATTGACCGTGCCGGCGTTCTCGTCTAGGCACCCGCTCGTGTACGGGGCTCCGGTTTGGGGCCCCGTCGCATTTCATGCGCACCCGTGGGCGGTAACAGCCGCCCTGTCGTCCTCGCCGCTCCGGCGAAGAGGGAGAGGAGGGCGCGTTCCTCAAAAATTTGTTCCAGAGGAACAGCGATGTCAAAACGCGTCCAGGCGAAGCACAAGCTCGATCGCCGCATGGGCCAGAACATCTGGGGCCGCCCGAAGAGCCCCGTGAACCGCCGCGAGTACGGCCCCGGCCAGCACGGCCAGCGCCGCAAGGGCAAGATGAGCGACTTCGGCACGCAGCTGCGCGCCAAGCAGAAGCTCAAGGGCTACTACGGCAACATCACCGAGAAGCAGTTCCGCCGCTACTACGCCGAGGCGATCCGCCTGCGCGGTGACTCCGGCGAGAACCTGATCGGCCTGCTCGAGCGCCGCCTCGACGCCGTGGTGTACCGTTCGAAGTTCGTCGCGACCCCGTTCGCCGCGCGCCAGTTCGTCAACCACGGGCACATCAAGGTCAACGGCCGCCGGGTCAACATCCCGAGCTACCAGGTCAAGGCCGGCGACGTGATCGAGGTGAAGGAAGCCTCCCGCCAGCTCGAGATCGTGGTCGTGGCCTCGCAGCTCGCCGAGCGCGACGTGCCGGACTACATCGAGGTCGATCATCAGAAGATGACCGCCCGCGTCACCCGGATCCCGGGCCTCTCCGAGGTGCCCTACCCGGTGCAGATGGAGCCGAACCTCGTCATCGAGTTCTACTCGCGCTGATTTTTCGAGATCCGTCTCGGATTGTGGAAGGGCCGCCCCTCGGGGCGGCCCTTCCTCGTTGGTGGTTCAGCCCGGAACGCCGCTGGCCAGCAGGCGGGTCAGGTCGGCCGCCGGCCGCTCCCGCGAGAGGCCGACCGCCTGCCCCGACCAGAGCGGCGAGAAATCGCCCGAGCCTTGCGCCTCGGCGGCCGGGCGCAGGGGCTGGAGCGCGACCGCAGCACCGGGGAAGGCCGGCGCGACCGCACTGATCGGCCCAAGTTCCCGCACCGCGCGGGTGAGCAGGCCGCGGGCGGGGCGGCCGGTGAACACGTTGGTGAGGGCCGTGTCCTCGTCCCGGGCCGTGCTCAGGGCGGCGCGGTAGGGCGCGGAGAGGCCGGCCTCGGGGCAGCGCAGATAGGCGGTCCCGACCTGCACCGCGCTGGCGCCCAGGGCGAAGGCCGCCGCCACGCCGCGGGGATCACTGATGCCGCCCGCCGCGATCACCGGCACGTTCACCGCGTCGGCGATCTGCGGCACCAGGGCGATGGTGCCGACCTGCGAGGCCGCCGCGTCGGTGAGGAACATGCCGCGATGGCCGCCGGCCTCCGCCCCCTGCGCTATGACCGCATCGACGCCGCGCTCGGCGAGCCAGCGTGCCTCGCGCACCGTAGTCGCCGAGGACAGGATCAGGCAGCCGGCCTCCCGCACCCGCCGCAGCAGCGGCTCCGCCGGCAGGCCGAAATGAAAGCTGACGACGGCTGGGCGCAGCTCTTCCACCACCTCGGCCATCGCGGCATCGAAGGGGGCGCGGTTGGCCATCGCCACCGGAGCCGCCGGATCGAGGCCGAACTCTGCGTAGTAGGGCGCGAGGGCGGACCGCCACGCGGCCTCACGTGCCGGATCGAGGGCGGGCAGCGCGTGGCAGAAGAAGTTCAGGTTGAACGGCCCATCCGTCACCGCCCGGATCGCGGCCACCTCGGCGCGGATCTGATCGGGTGTCAGCGCGGCGCAGCCGAGGGAGCCGAGCCCGCCGGCCGCGCTGACGGCGGCCGCGAGCGGCGCCTTCGGCCCGACCATCGGGGCCTGGATGATCGGATGCGCGATTCCGATTCGCCGGACGAGATCCGTCTCACCTGCCATGGCTGTCTCCTCGCACGCCCCGATGCGGGTAACGGGAGAAGGCCGGACGGGGCGCGGGGCCAGATCCCGGTCAGCGGAGGGATCGTCGCGAGGGCGGAGGGTTAGGCCCCCGGCGCCGCCGGCTGTTCCGTCGTTGCGGAGGTGGTCGTGCGCGCAGCCTCCTGCTTCAGGCGCTTGCGGTACTGCGCCGCGCCGAAGGGCAGGCCCGCCAGATAGGCGACGCTGACCGCTGCCATCGCCTCGAACGGGAAGCTGATGACGAGGCCGAAGCCGACCACGACGACGAGGAAGATCGGCACCACGAGGTCGCGCGGCACCCGCTTGCCCCAGGTCTTGCCCGAGAAGGTCGGGACGGTGGAGACCACGAGAAGCGCGATAACCAGCACGTAGATGAGGATCACCGGCGTGCCCCAGGCACTGAAGTCGAGGCCGAGGAAATGCAGGTAGAGCGGCAGCATGCCGGTGATGGCGCCGGCCGGCGCCGGCATGCCGACGAAATAGTCCTTCTTCCACTCCGGGCGGTTGGGGTCGTCGAGCATCGCGTTGAAGCGCGCGAGACGCAGGCACATGGCGATGGCGAAGACGAGAGCCACGATCCAGCCGACGGATTTCAGATTGTGCAGGGTGAAACTGTAGAGGATCAGGGCCGGAGCGCAGCCGAAATTGACGAAGTCGGCCAGCGAATCGAGTTCGGCGCCGAATCGCGAGGTTCCCTTCAGCAGGCGCGCCACGCGCCCGTCGATCCCGTCGAGACCGGCGGCGACGATCACCGCGATCACCGCCGGTTCGAACCGGCCCTCGAAGGCCAGCCGGATCGCGGTCAGCCCGAGGCAGAGCGCGAGAAGGGTGATCATGTTGGGGGCGATCATCCGGAACGGGACCGGCCGGAACCGGCGCGGCCGGTCGTTCGCTTCCGGCGCGAAGGGCGGGAAGAGATCGTCCATGTCGTCTCTCGACTCGTCGCTTCTGGCCATGTCGCCCTTCTGCAGAGAGGTCAGATGCGGCGGAAGGCGCGCTCGGGGCCGCCGCCGAGATCGGCCAGGATCGTCTCGCCGGCCACGGCCTTCTGGCCGAGGCCGACCATCACGCGGGTGCCGACGGGCAGGTAGACGTCGACGCGCGAGCCGAAGCGGATCAGGCCGAAGCGCTCGCCCACCTGCTTGCTGTCGCCTGCCGAGACGAAGCCGACGATGCGCCGCGCCACGAGACCGGCGATCTGCACCACGCCGATGCGCAGGGGCTGGCCGCGATGGGTCGTCTCCATGACGAGGCCGTTGCGCTCGTTGTCCTCGCTCGCCTTGTCGAGCTCGGCATTGAGGAACAGGCCCGGCGTGTAGTGGATCTGGCCGATCTTGCCGGAGACCGGCACGCGGTTCACGTGGCAGTCGAACACGTTCATGAAGACCGAGATCCGCAGCATCGGCTCGTGCGAGAGGTCGAGCTCCGGCGGCGGCAGCACGGTCGAGATCAGGTTCACGCGCCCGTCCGCGGGTGAGACGACGAGGCCGTCGCCGACGGGCACGACCCGCTCCGGATCGCGGAAGAAGTAGCAGACCCAGAGGGTCAGGATCAGGAAGATCCAGCCGAAGAACTGCGAGAAGTAGCCGAGCACCACGGTCAGCACGATGCCGATCAGGATGAAGGGGTAGCCCTCCTTGTGGATCGGCACGAGCGTCCGGCGGATCGTCTCGATGAGGTCGGTCATGGGCTCCCGTTGGACTCCGGCGGGGCGAATCTTCCCCGCCGGATGGCAGGGGGGCGCGGTTCCGTCAACCGGCGGCTAGAGCGCCGGCTCGGCCTCCTGCTGGTCTGCTTCGGGCAGGGCGCCCTCGTCCTCGGCGCGCTTCAGCGCTTCGCGGGCGGCGTCGGCCTCGCGCTGGCGGTTCCACAAGGCGGCGTAGACGCCGTCCCGCGCGAGCAGACTGGTGTGGTCGCCCCGCTCGACGACGCGGCCGTGATCGAGCACGAGAATCTCGTCGGCGTTGATCACGGTCGAGAGACGATGGGCGATCACCAGCGTCGTGCGACCCTGGCTGACGCGGTCGAGCGCCGCCTGGATCTCGCGCTCGGTGAACGAGTCGAGGGCGGAGGTCGCCTCGTCGAGGACGAGGATCGGCGGGCCCTTCAGGATGGTGCGGGCGATCGCCACGCGCTGCTTCTCGCCGCCCGACAGCTTCAGTCCGCGCTCGCCCACCGGCGTGTCGTAGCCCTCCGGCAGGCTCTCGATGAAGCGGTCGATCTGGGCGAGGCGGGCGGCCTCGCGCACCTCGGCCTCGCTGGCGTCCCAGCGGCCGTAGCGGATGTTGTAGCCGATGGTGTCGTTGAACAGCACGGTATCCTGCGGCACCATGCCGATCGCCGCGCGCAGGGAATTCTGGCGGACGCTCGCGATGTCCTGTCCGTCGATGGTGATGCGGCCCGCATTCGGCTCGTAGAAGCGGAACAGCAGTCGCGACAGGGTCGACTTGCCCGCGCCCGAAGGGCCGACGATGGCGACCGTGCGGCCGGCCGGCACCTCGAAGGAAATCCCGCGCAGGATCGGCCGCTCCGGGATGTAGGAGAAGCGCACGTCCTCGAAGCGGACGGTGCCGGCCTCGACCTTGAGCGGCGCGGCCCCCGGACGATCGGCGATCTCGGGATTGCGCTTGAGGATCAGAAACATGTCGTCGATGTCGATCAGCGCCTGTTTGATCTCGCGGTAGATCATCCCCATGAAGTTCAGCGGGATCGAGAGCTGCACCAGCATCGTGTTGACGAGGACGAAACCACCGATCGTTGTCCGGCCGGCCATGATGTCACGCGCGGCCAGCCACATGACCGCGGTCATGCCGAGGGTGAAGATCACCGCTTGACCGGCGTTGAGCACCGCCAGCGAGACGTAGGTCTGGGTGGAGGCCTTCTCGTAGCGCTCCATCGAGGCGTCGTAGCGGGCGGTCTCCCGGTTCTCGGCGCCGAAATACTTCACCGTCTCGAAGTTGAGGAGCGAGTCGACCGCCTTCGTGTTGGCCTCGGTGTCCGAGTTGTTCATCCGGCGGCGGATGCCGATGCGCCACTCGGTCGCCTTCCAGGTGAAGCCGAGATAGGCGGCGATCATCGTCGCGACGACCACCGAGTAGAGCCAGTCGAACTCGTAGGCGAGGATGCCGAGGACGAGGACCAGCTCGACGATGGTCGGCACCAGCGTCAGCACCATCAGGCGCGACAATTCCTCGATGCCGGAGCGGCCGCGCTCGAGCACGCGGGTGAGGCCGCCGGTCTTGCGCTCCAGATGGAAGCGCAGAGAGAGCCGGTGCATGTGCTCGAACGTCTGCAGCGCGAGTCGCCGCACGGCATGCATCGCCACCTTGGCGAACAGCCCGTCGCGCACCTGCGTCAGCCCGGCCATGGCGATGCGCGACAGGCCGTAGAGGGCGATCAGCAGGAAGGGCGCCGAGACGAGGCCCGCCGGCACCGCGGCGGTGGCGTCGCCTGCCCCATCCTTGGCGCCGACTGCCGCGACCAGCGCGTCGGTGGCCCATTTGAAGGTGAAGGGCATCACCATCGTCGCGGCCTTGGCGACGAAGAGCAGCCCGAAGGCGATGAACACCCGGCGCTGGAGATCGGCGCGGCCGTGGGGCCAGAGATAGGGCCAGAGCCGGCGATAGGTCGTCAGGAGGCCGGGACGTTCGAGGGGCGCGGGCGCGCCCTCCCCCGCCTGGACGGGTGCTTTTGCCATTGTGGGGTTCGGAAGGATCTTTCGGCACGGGGCGGCCGTCGCGTGGCGCATATAGGCGCTTGCGAACGATCGCGCACCCTCCCCCTTCCCGACCCTCCGGTCTCCCCGTCAGCTCCGGCGATCGATGCCGCTTCGCGCCGACGGCGTTTCCCGCGCCGGTGCGTCCTTCGGCAGCACGAACATCTGACCCGGATAGATCCGATTCGGGTCGCGGATCTGATCTTGGTTGGCGTCGTAGATCACGGTGTAGCGGTTGCCGCGGCCATAGGTGCGCCGGCTGATCTGCCACAGGCTGTCGCCGCGGGTGATCCGCGCGGTGTTCACCTCCGGTACGAACACGGCGCCGGCATCGGCCGGAGGGGCCGCGCCCGCCAGAGGGCTCGACGCGGGCGCGGCGGCCCTCGAAGAGGCCGCCGGCGTCGGCGTGCCCGCTGCCGCCGGCGGGGGCGCGGCCAGGCTCGGAGCGGCACCGATTCCCGCCGTTCTGGCTGGTGGCGCCGAGCGGTCCGCTTCGGGCTGCTGCGGCGCGACGGCGCGCGATTCGGCCGCCCGCTCCCGGCTCGGGATCGGCTGCGTTGCCGGGCGCTTCGTCGCTGCGACGCCGGGCTTCGCCGGGTCGTCGGTGCCGGCCTCCGCAGACCGGGTCGGCGGCCCGCTATCGGGATAGGCGAAGGCGACTTCGGCGCGCGCCTTCACCTTGCTGCCGGCCTGATCGACCGAATCGATGCGGATGCGGTAGGCGCCTGGCTTCACACCGCGCCCGATTGTAAAGGCGACCCGCCCGTCGGCTCCGGACCGTCCGGAGGCCACCATGGTGTCGTTGAGATAGAGGCGCAGACTGCTCCACGCCGTCGTCTGACCGGTGACGTGGAGGCGCCCGCCCTCCTGCGCGTCCACACTGACGATGCGGACGGCCCCCGGCGCGGGCGCCTTGCCGGCCGGCTTGTCCGCCTCGCGGACCGGATCGTTCGCAGCCGAGCGGCTCTCCCCGGCCTCCTTGCCTCCGGCCTCGGGCGCGTCGGGCTGGGACAGCACCCGCGTCGGCGCATCCGGCGCGCTCAGGGCGATCAGCGGCTTGGCATCGCGCTTGTCCGATACCACGATCGTCACACTCTCCCGGCCCGGCAGCGGCTTGCCGTCGGGGCCGGTGGCCTGCAGGGCGATCTCGCTCGTGCCCGGGGGCAGATCCGGCGGCGTCAGCGCGAACTGACCCGCGGCGTCGGCCTGAGCCGTGGCGAAGGGTTTTCCGTCGCGCAACAGCGCGATGCGGCTGTTGGGTGCCGCGCGCCCCGCGATGACGCTCGCCCCGTCCGGCTCCACCCGCACGATGTCGAAGCTCGGCGCTCCGTCCTCCTCGCGCACCTTCGCTTGGCCGGCCGGCGACGCCTCCTGCCCGACGCCCCCCTGCCCGACGCCCCCTTGCGATAGGGCTCCGAGGGCGGCATGAGAGGAGTCCGTCGCGGGTGCGTCCGAGGATGTCTTGCCGGCACGGTCGCCGGTCTCCGCTCCGGCCGAAGGTTCCCCCGGCGTCGCCGGTGTTTCGGCAGAAGGATTGACCGCCGCGTTGCGCTTGAGAAGCTCCCCGGTCCCGAACAGCGCGACCACCATGGCGAAGCCGCCGAGCAGCCCCGCTACCGCGAGGACGATGCTTCGCCGCACCTCAGCCGTCATGGCCGCACACTCCCGTACGCTTCGGGTTGCCGCGGATGCGCGCGCTGCGCCGCCGTTTGTCGACAACCCGTCTAAATCCGGTGACATATTAACGAACATGAGAAGAACACCAAAGCTCGAACGGGCGGGTACCCATTTTTCCCGCGTGAACTCAGCATTCTTTCGCCTGGACGGGTGCATGTACCTCCGCCTCGATGCGTCCCCCCCTCGCCGTCGGGGAGATGCGTGATGGCGCGGCTCACCTCCGTCTGTGTCTATTGCGGTTCCGGCTTCGGCGGCGATCCGGCCTTCGCCGAGGCCGCGCGCCGGCTCGGCACCTCCCTCGCCCGGGCGGGGGTCAAGCTCGTCTATGGCGGCGGCAATGTCGGCCTCATGGGCACCGTCGCGGGCGCGACGCTCGATGCGGGCGGCTACGTCACCGGCATCATTCCGGATTTCTTGAAATCGCGCGAGCGCATGCTCGACGCGGTGCAGGAGACCATCGTCGTCTCCGACATGCACACCCGCAAGCGGCTGATGTTCGACCGGGCCGACGCCTTCGTCGCCCTGCCCGGCGGCATCGGCACGCTGGAGGAACTGGTCGAGCAGCTCACCTGGGCCCAACTCGGACAGCACCGCAAGCCGATCCTGCTCCTCTCGGTGAACGGCTTCTGGGACCCGCTGATCACCCTGATCGACCATATGCGCGCCCACGGCTTCATCCGAGAGGGCCTCGACTTGAACTATCTCGTCGGCACGGATCCCGACCGCGTGGTGGCGACGCTGAGCGAGGTCCTGGCCCAGTCGGAGCCGGCGCCGTTGGCGGATGAACTGATCGAGAAGCGTTTCTGATGACCGCTTTGACCGAGCCCGGACAGACGATCGCCGGCGAGCACCGGGGCGAGCACTACGCGGACGTGCTGGCCAAGCTCTCCCGTAACGCCGCCGTGCGGCGCTACCTCGAGATCGGCGTCGCCTTCGGCGACATCTTCTCCGGCATCGCCTGCCGTCACGGGATCGCCGTCGATCCGGAATTCCGGCTCAAGACCAACATCGCGGCCAACAAGAACAAGGTCTCGCTGTTTCAGGTGATGAGCGACGTCTTCTTCGCCCACCTGAACCTGCGCCGCGACATCGGCGGACGGATCGACCTCGCCTTCCTCGACGGAATGCACCTGTTCGAGTTCCTGCTGCGGGATTTCTTCAACACCGAGGCGATCTGCCGGCGTGACTCGATCATCGTGATGCACGACTGCCTGCCGGTGGCCGAGCCGATGGCCGATCGCGACCCGATGCAGGCCGATATCCGCGCGCGCGGCACGCCGTTCGAGGGCTGGTGGACCGGCGACGTGTGGAAGATCGTACCGATCCTGAAGCGCTACCGGCCCGATCTCGACGTGATGCTGGTCGATGCCCCGCCCACCGGTCTCGTCATCGTCACCGGGCTCGATCCCTCCTCGCGCACGCTCAAGACCAACCACGACGCGATCGTCGAGGAATTCTCGCGCTTGCCCAACACGGCGGAAGAGATCGCGCAGATCTATGCCGAGTCCCCGCTCACTTCGACGGAGGAGGCGCTGCGCCGCCTCGGCGGGCGGTCCTACGCCCATGGCGGTGGCTGGCTGCAGCGATTGACGGGCTGATGCTTCAGCCCGCCACCGTCCAGGTGGTGGTGCCGTCCTTGTTGTCCTTGACGCTCACCCCGAGGGCGGTGAGGGCGTCGCGGACCCGATCGGAGGCGGCCCAGTCCTTCGCGGCGCGGGCCGCCTTGCGCTCGGCGATCAGCGCTTCCACACGCCCCACGTCGATCCCCGCCGCGCCGACCCGGTCCGCCTCGCGCTGCGCCTTCGTCGTCGGAAGGAAGCCCATCAGCCCCGCACCGGCCTTGAGCGCTCCGGGATCGGCGCCGGCGAGCCGGTGCAGCTCGCCGAGGGCGGCCGGCGTATTCAGGTCGTCGCTCAGCGCCTCGACCACGCCGGCGGGCACCGCCGCGTCGGGCGCCGCCTCGCCCGCCGCCTCGTACCAGCGGTCGAGCATCCGGCTCGACTCCTCCAGGCCGCGCAGGGTCCAGTCGATCGGCTGGCGATAATGGGTCTTGAGCATGTTGAGCCGCACGACCTCGCCTGGCCAATCGTCCAGCACCTGGCGGATGGTGATGAAGTTGCCGAGCGACTTCGACATCTTCTCCCCCTCGACCTGAAGGAAGCCGTTGTGAAGCCAGACATTGGCCATCACGTCGGTGCCGAAGCAGCAGCGGGACTGCGCCACCTCGTTCTCGTGGTGGGGGAAGATCAGATCGATTCCGCCGGCATGGATGTCGAAGGTCTGTCCCAGGTGCTTCCAGGACATGGCGGAGCACTCGATGTGCCAGCCGGGCCGGCCGGGTACCTCGATCCCGCAGGGTGACGGCCAGGAGGGCTCCCCCGCCTTCGACGGCTTCCACAGCACGAAATCGAGCGGCGAGCGCTTGTAGGGCGCGACCTCGACCCGGGCCCCCGCCTCCATCTCATCGAGCGGGCGCTTCGAGAGCGCGCCGTAATCGGGCATGGAGGGCACGTCGAACAGCACGTGCCCTTCCGCCACGTAGGCGTGGCCGGCCGCGACGAGGCCCTCGATCAGCCGGTGCATTTCGGCGATGTGGTCGGTCGCCCGCGGCTCGATGAACCGGGCCGGCTCACCGGCGCGATTCACGTCGTCGGACATCAGCACGCCGAGGTCGCGGATGTCGCGGTGGAATTGCGCCAGCGTCCCGTCGGTGAGCTCGCGGATGGTGATGCCGCGCTCCAGCGCCCGGGCGTTGATCTTGTCGTCCACGTCCGTGACGTTGCGGGCGTAGGTGACATGCGCCGCGCCGTAGAGGTGACGCAGCAGCCGGAACAGCAGGTCGAAGACGATGATCGGCCGCGCGTTGCCGATATGCGCCGCGTCGTAGACCGTCGGTCCGCAGGCATACATCCGGACGTTCGCCGGATCGATCGGCGTGAAGACCGCCTTCTCGCGGATCAGCGTGTTGTAGAGGCGCAACATCGGCGTCATCGACTGCGTTCCTGCCGGGCTCATCCGGCCTCCCCTGCGGCGCGTGCCGCCCTCGTCGTTTGTCGTTGCGGCGCAGCACCTTCGGCGGACCGCCGGGCGGAGCCGGAGCGCGGCCCCGCCACAGTGTCGCCCGAGCCGCCGCCCGCCGCTGTTGCGCCGCCGCGACGGTCGCCGCCACGAGGTTGGGCTAACCCAAAACGGTGATGAATTCGAGAAGGGCGACCGCTCCTCCGCCTCTCAACCGACCGTGACCGGATCCGGCAAGGATTTGTTTACCGCGCCGTCCGAACACTCCGAACTCGAACGAACCCGTTCACAAGGTTTTCACCATGCGCCGTCCGGCCGCCGCTCTTCTTGCCCTCGTTCTCGCCTCCACCGCCCTGCCGGCGAGCGCCGGCACGGAACCGGTCGCGCGCAAGCCCGTCGAGAAGACCTTCCTGATTCCGACCGAGGACGGCTACGGCGTCGGCGAGTGCCTGAGCGGCGGTCCGAGCGAGTGCGGCCAAGTCGTCGCCAACGCGTGGTGCGAGTCGCAAGGCTTTGCCAGTGCTGCCAATTACGGTGTCGCCGCGCAGGACGAGTACACCGGTGCCATCGGCGACGCCGCTCCGGTGAAGAGCGCGCCGCGCCCGCTGCGCATCACCTGCCAGGACTGAGGCCGGCCGGATTCAGGCCACGGCCGCCCTACTTCACGAAATCCGCGCATTTCGGCGGCGGCTCGGTTCCCCACGGGGCGAGCGGCACGGCGGAGGTGGAGTTCTTGGGCGAACCCTGGATCACCCTGTCGGAATAGACCATGTAGATCAGCGTGTTGCGCCGGACGTCGCAACCGCGGACGATCTGCATCGACTTGAAGATCAGCGAGCGCCGCTCGCTGAACACCACTTCGCCCTGCTTGAACTTCTCCTTGAACTGCACCGGCCCGACCTGCCGGCAGGCCAGCGAGATGTCCGACACATCCTCCGCCAAGCCGAGCGTGCCCTTGATGCCGCCCTTTTCGGGCTGCGTGTACCAGCAGGCGACGCCGGCCACTGCCGGGTCGTCGATGCCGTAGACCACGAGCTTGTCGTTGGGCGTCAGCGGACGCCAAACGGTCGATTTATCGAAGACCCGGTCGGGCTCCTGCGCCCGAGCCGGGGCAGCCAAGGCCAAGCAAGAGACGAGGCAGGCGGCGAGGCCGGCCGCCGCTCGCCGGCGGCGATCCCCATTGGTGCCCGTGAGCCACATCATCGACGCAATCCCCCCAAAGCTTGGCCGCAGAGACATGGTGTCTCTGTCCCGAAAGGGCGAGGGGCTTTAACACATGTCGAAGATCGCTTGGGCCGTCGCGCACGGCCGGGCATCCTCTCCGTGACCCCCGCGACCTCCTGCCCGAGATCCCCAGCATCCGCACCATGCCGATGATCGGACCGCAGTTCCGCCGCGTGCTCGCCCTCGCGCTCGCCGTGCTCACCCTCGGCGGGGCGTCGCCGGCGGCGGCTGCACCCGATGTGTGGGCCTGCCAGCGATACCGCACGGAACTCGCCAACCTCAACGCGAGCGCCTCGACGGCCTCCGCATTGCAGAGCGAGGTCGCGCGCCTGGAGACCTACTATCGCAGCCTCAATTGCGAGGGAGGCAAGTTCCTGTTCTTCGATACCCGGCCGCCGCAATGCGGGGCCGTCGAAGCGCGGATCCGCTCGCTCAACGCCACCTATGGCGGGGGCGACGGCGAGGTGGTCGCCGCCCGCCGCCGGCAGCTCGTCGCCGCCGTTTCGAGCGCCTGCACCGGCCTGATCCCCGGCGAGGGGCAGGAGGGACAGACCGCCGGGAACCAGACCGCCCGCGGTGGCGCGCAGGTGATCTGCGTGAAGACCTGCGACGGCTCCTACTTCCCGATGGCGAACCTGCCCGACGGGCGCGGCGGGGCGGACGAGATGTGCCAGGCGCTCTGCCCCGGCACGGAAGCGGTGGCCTACTCGATGCCGCACGGCGACGAGGCGCTGAAATACGCCGCCACGATCAAGGGCAACCGCGCCTACACCGCGCTGCCGGCGGCCTTCAAATTCCGCAAGAGCTTCACCCCGGACTGCTCCTGCAAGCGGGAGGGCCAGAGCTGGGCGCAGTCGCTCGCCAAGGCCGAGAGCATGCTGGTGCGGCACAAGGGCGATATCTTCGTCACGCCCATGACGGCGGAGAGGCTCTCGCGCGCCCCGAAGGTGCGCCTGACGCTCGTGGGACGTGCCGACCGGACGGCGGCGACTCTCGCGGCCGACGCGGCCAGCCGGGAGGGGGTGGCGGTCACGCCCTCCTCGAAGGAGGCCGCCGAGCAGACCGGCTCGACCGTCGAGAGCCGCAACGGCATCCGCATCATCGTCCCGAGCCTCCTTCCGCCCCCGGCGCTGACGCCCGCTCCGTAGACAGGGACCGCCGATTCCAGCCGGCTTTATCGACGGGAAAACCACAGAAGATCTCTTCGCCTCGACCAATCTCCGTTGCCCCTCGATCTGGGAGAACGGGGAACCAATCCGGTCCGATTGTGTTCGGAACCGCCGATTGCGTTTCACGAGGCTGTCTTCATGCGGATAACCCGCTCGCTGCTCCTGGCCGGCACGATACTGCCGGCGCTCGTCCTGTCCGATCTGTCCCTGGCGCGGTCTCTCGGCGATGGCGGGCGGATCGAGCTCGCACAGCGCGAGGAGAGCGGCGAGGGTCCACGCGGCGGCGGACGCGGGCCGGGTGGACCGGGTGCGCCCGGGGGCCCCGGTCCGGCCGAGCGTGGTGGCGTCGAGCGCGGCGGACCGCCGGCACGGGAGCGGCCGGACCGATCCGAGCGTCCGGAGCGGCCCGAGCCGCGTCAGGCGCCCGCGGCCCGCGAGCGGCCGGAGCCCGCCGAACGTCCGACCCGTCCCGAGCGGCCGGCATCCCAGGAACGACAGGAGCGCCCGGACCGTCAGGAGCGTCCCGAGCGTGCGCCGGCCCCCGCCCAGAGGCCGGACCGGTCCGAGGAGCGCCCGACCCCGCCGGCGTCCCGCGAGCGGACTCCGGATCGCGAGGCGCCCGCGCGCCGCGAAGCCCCGGAACGTGAGGCACCGGCCCGTCGCGACGCGCCGGACCGGCCGGATCGCGACGGCACCGATCGTCCGGCGCGCCCCACTGGCCGGGATCGCGACACCGAACGTCCGGATGCCGCCCCGAGCCAGCGCCGGGCCCCGGATGCGCCGACGCCGCCCGCCTCGGAACGTCCCGTGCGTCCGACGCCGCCGGCCGTCCCGAGCCCGTCCCAGCCCGAACCTCCGGCCAACCAGCGGCCCGGCGTTCCCGGGCGCCCGGTGGCGCCCAACGCGCAGCAGCCCGCCCGTCCGGATCAACCGACCCCTCCTTCGGCGGCCCAGCCCGACGGCGCCCGCGAGGCGCCCGGCGGCCGCACGGCGCCGAACCAGCAGCCGGGCGTTCCTGGCCGCCCGGTGGCTCCGAACCAGCAGCCCGGCATCCCCGGCCGTCCGGTCCAGCCTCCGGGCACGCCGCCTGACGCAGCGGCGCCGAACCAGCCGGACGGCCGCTCGGATCAGCGCAGCCTCGAAGATCGCCGCGACGGCGACCGGCGCGACGGCGACCGGCGGGGTGACCGTTTCGATCGCCGTGACGACGACCGCCGCGACGATGACCGGCGTGGTGACCGCCGTGACCGCTTCAACGTGCCCGGCACTCCCGCCTACGTTCCCGGCGGCTTCCGCGACGACGATTATCGCGTGCGCGACTACGACACGATCCGCCGGGATCGCCGCGAGTACGACGTCGACGGCCGCACCTATTACCGCGAGCCCGGCCGGATCATCGTGCGTGATCGCGACACCACCTTCATCCGCCACGACGAGAACGAGCGCTTCCGCACCCTCTACGGCGAGCGCGGCTACCGCAGCGAGCGTCGCGGAGGCGAGATCTACAGCTACGTCGACAGCCCGGCGGGCGGCCAGATCATCACCGTCGTGGACGACGACGGCCGGCTGCTGCGCCGATCCCGCCGATACCGGGACGGGCGCGAGGTCGTTCTCATCAACAACGCCTACGGGGGCGCACCCCGGCCGATCTACGAGGACGTGGTGGAACTGCCGCCGCCGGATATCCGCATCCCGCGCGAGCGCTACGTCGTCGATTACGATCAGGCCGACGAGCGCACCGTCTACGAGGCGCTCTCCGCCCCGCCGGTGCAGAAGCTCGATCGGCGCTACACCCTGGATCAGGTGCGCTACAGCCCGCAGCTGCGCGCGCGCATGCCCTCGGTGGACATCAACACGATCACCTTCGACACCGGCTCCTTCACGGTCACGCCGGATCAGGCCAAGCGCCTGTCGACCATCGCGGAGGCGATCAATCGGACGATCAAGGACAATCCGCAGGAGGTCTTCCTGATCGAGGGCTACACCGACGCCGTCGGGTCGGACATCGACAACCTCTCGCTCTCCGACCGCAGGGCACAGTCGGTTGCGGCGGTGCTGACGCAGAACTTCCAGGTCCCGCCGGAGAACCTCACCACGCAGGGCTACGGCGAGCAGTATCTGAAGGTGAACACGCAGGAGGCGAACCGCGAGAATCGCCGCGTCACGGTGCGCCGCATCACGCCGCTGCTCCAGCAGCAGGCGGAGGGGCAACAGGCGCCGGCACCGCGTTAACCGAAGCTCTTGACCCTCCCCCTCCTGCGGCGCAGGTGGGGGAGGTTGCGGGTGGGTTCGAGAGCACGGGACGGCGATGGCGGACGACAGCGACCGGTTCATCGAGGCCGGGACGCCGACCTTCCGCCGGGCGACGCTCGCCCTGTTCGCGGCGGGCTTCTCCACTTTCGCGGTGCTCTACGGCGTTCAGCCGCTGCTGCCGGTCTTTCACGACACCTTCGCTGTCTCGCCGGCCGAGAGCAGCCTCGCGCTGTCGCTGCCCTGCGCCACGCTCGCGATCTCCCTGCTGATCGTCAGCCCGCTCTCCGAGGTCTGGGGACGCAAGCGGGTGATGGCGGCCTCGCTCTTCACCTCGGCGCTCCTCACCATCGGCGCCGTGCTGATGCCGAGCTGGCACGGCTTCCTCGTCCTGCGGGCACTCACCGGCATCGCCGCGAGCGGCCTGCCCGCCGTCGCCATGGCCTATCTCAGCGAGGAGATGCACGGGCGCGCGATCGGACTGTCGATGGGTCTCCTCATCGGCGGCAACGCGCTGGGCGGCATGGTCGGGCGTCTGCTCGCGGGCGTCATCGCCGACCATGCCTCCTGGCGCTGGGGGCTCGGCGTCATCGGCGTCCTGGCCCTGTTCGCGGCCCTGGCCTTCCAGTTCGCCCTGCCAGCCTCGCGCCACTTCCTCGCCCACCGCATGCGCTGGCGCGAGGTGCCCGGCACCTTCAGCCACCATTTCCGCGACGCCGGGCTGCCCTGGCTGTTCCTCGAACCGTTCCTGCTGATGGGCGGGTTCGTCTGCGTCTACAACTACATCGGCTTTCGCCTTCTCGATCCGCCTTTCTCGCTGAGCCAGACGGAGATCGGCCTGATCTTCATCGTCTACCTCGCGGGCACGGCGAGTTCGGCCATCACCGGTCACGTCGCCGGCCTGCTGGGGCGGCGCAAGGTGCTGTGGCTGGCGATCCTGCTCGGGATCGGTGGTATCGCGCTGACCCTCGCCGACAATCTCCTTCTCATCATCGCCGGCATCGTCGTCGTCACGGTCAGCTTCTTCGGCGCGCATTCGGTCGCGTCGAGCTGGGTCGGGCGCCGGGCCTTGAGCGACCGGGCACAGGCCTCGGCGGTCTATCTCTGCATGTACTATCTCGGCTCGTCCCTGCTCGGCACGGCGGGCGGCTGGTTCTTCCTGCATTTCGGCTGGCCGGGGGTCGCGGGCTTCTTCGGCAGCCTTTACGTGGCGGCCCTTTTGGTCGCGCTGCGCCTGACGCGCCTCGCGCCGCTTCCGCCCGCCGGCGGATGACAGTCCAATGAGCCGGCCGGCCGACCGCGGTTGAATACCGGGCGGCGCTCTCGCTATCCTGCCGACGGAGTGGGAGAGCCCGGCATGGCCAACGTCAGTACCTGCCTCTGGTTCGGCAAGGACGCGGAGGCGGCCGTCCGCCTCTATGTCTCGCTCGTGCCCGATTCGCGGATCGACCATATCCAGCGCGCCCCGGGCCCCTGGCCGGGCGGCGAGGCCGGCGAGCCGATCCTGATCGTCTTCACCCTGGGTGGTCAGAGCTTCCAGGCCCTGAACGGCGGCAGTCCGGCCGATTACGGGACCGCCGCGTCGATCTCGGTCACCTGCCGGGATCAGGCCGAGGTCGATCGGCTGTGGTCGGCGCTCACCGCCGGGGGCGGGGCGGAGATCGCCTGCGGCTGGCTGCGCGATCGCTGGGGCGTACCCTGGCAGATCGTGCCGGAGATCCTGCCGCGCCTCCTCGCCGATCCCGATCCGAACGTGGCGTCCCGCGTCTTCACCGCCATGCAGGACATGGTGAAGCTCGATGTCGCCGCGCTCGAACGCGCCGCGAGGGAAGGAGCGACGGCGTGACAGCACCCCTGAGCCACGACGCCCACACGGAAAGCCAGTTCGGCAGCCGCGCCGATGACTACGTCGCGAGCGCCGTCCACGCGGCGGGCGAGGATCTCGCGGCGCTGGCCCGCTTCGGCGCCCTCCCCCATGCGGCCGTGCTCGATCTCGGCTGCGGCGGCGGCCATGTGACCTACGCGGTAGCCTCTCATGTCCGCGCCGTCACCGCCCTCGATCTGTCGCAGGCCATGCTCGACGCCGTCTCTGCGGAGGCACGGCGCCGCGGACTGACGAATGTCGTCACCCGGCAGGCCAGCGTCGAGGCGCTCCCCTTCGCGGATGCGAGTTTCGAGTGCGTGCTCTCGCGCTACAGCGCCCATCACTGGGGCGACGTGCCCGCCGCCTTGCGGGAGGCGCACCGGGTGCTCGCGCCGGGCGGTCGCCTCGGCCTGGTCGATGTCGTGCATCCGGGCCCTCCGCTTCTCGACACCCATCTCCAGGCCTGGGAGCTGCTGCGCGACCCGTCCCACGTGCGCGATTACGGCGAGGCCGAATGGCGCCGGATGCTGGCGGAGGCCGGTTTCGTCCCGGGCGCCGTCCGACGCTGGCGGGTTCGCATGGATTTCCCGTCCTGGATCGCGCGGATGGGCACGCCCGAGGCGAGCGCGGCGGCGATCCGCGCCCTCCAGGGGGGAGCGCCCGAGCTGGTGCGGTCGCATTTCGCGATCGAGGACGACGGCAGCTTCACCCTCGACGTGATGATGATCGAGGCCGAGCCCGATGGGGTCCTGGACTAAGCCGATTCTCCGGCGAGCCGCCGCAGCGCGCTCTCCCGCCCGATCAGCGGGAGCAGCGCCGAGAGGTCCGGCCCGTGGTCGAGACCGGTCAGGGCGAGGCGCAGCGGCATGAACAGGGCACGACCCTTGGCGCCGGTCTCGGCCTTGACGGCGTCGGTCCACGCCTTCCACGTACCGGCATCGAACGGGGCCGACGGCAGCAGGCGGGCGGCCCCGGCGATGAAGTCCGGTTCGGCGATCTGCGGCGTGACCGGTCCCGCCACCACGCGCCACCACTCGGCGGCCTCGGAGACGCGGCCGAGATTGGCCCGCACCGCGAGCCAGAACGGCTCGGCCTGCTCCGACGGCACGCCGAGGGCGGCGAGCCGCTCGCGCACGGCCCCGAACGGCATCTCGTGGACGAGGCGCGCGTTGATCCCGTCGAGTTCGGCCGGATCGAACCGGGCCGGGGCGCGCGACAGGTGGGCGAGATCGACGAGGCCCGCCAACTCGTCGAGGGACGCGATCGGGCGCACGGCCTCGGCCGAGCCGGTCAGCACCGCGAGCGAGCGCACCGCCGCGGGCTCGTAGCCGGCCTCGCGCAGGGAGCGCAGAGACAGGTGGCCGAGGCGCTTCGACAGCCCCTCCCCGTCCGCCGTGGTCAGCAGGTTGTGATGGCCGAAGACGGGCACGAGGGCGCCGAGCGCCTCGAACAATTGCACCTGCACACCCGTGTTCGTGACGTGGTCCTCGCCGCGGATCACGTGGGTGACGCCGACATCCGCGTCGTCCACCACCGAGGGCAGCGTGTAGAGGTAGCTCCCGTCGGCGCGCACCAGCACGGGATCGGAGAGCGAGGCGCAATCGACGTGGCTCTCGCCCCGGACGAGGTCGTTCCAGGCGACGATGCGGTGATCGAGCTTGAACCGCCAGTGCGGGCGGCGGCCCTCCGCCTCCAGGGTAGCCCGGTCGGCGTCGGTAAGGGCGAGCGCGGCGCGGTCGTAGATCGGCGGCAGGCCGCGGCCGAGCTGACGCTTGCGCCGCCGCTCCAATTCCTCCGGCGTCTCGTAGCAGGGATAGAGACGGCCCGCCGTCTTCAGTCGCTCGGCCGCCGCGTCGTAGAGCGCGGTGCGGTCGCTCTGGCGGAAGAACAGGTCCGGCTCGATGCCGAGCCAGCCGAGATCCTCGGCCGCGGCCGTGGCGAATTCCTCCGTGGAGCGCTCCCGGTCGGTGTCGTCCAGGCGCAGCAGGAAGCGACCGCCCTCGCGGCGCGCGAACAGGGCGTTCAGCAGCGCCGGCCGGGCATTGCCGATATGAAGGAAACCGGTCGGCGAGGGAGCGAAGCGGACGAGAGGAGCGGTGGCCATGACGCCGCCTTACCCAATTTTGTTGGGTCTCGCACCGTCTGCGCGCTCGTGTGGTCTCAGTTCCTCCGCTCGCCGCCGGGCTCCGTCCGATCGGGACGGCCGAGAAACCGGTCGCGCAGCGATTGGACCCAGAGCGGCTGGCCCTCGCGGCCGTCGCCGACGACGACGGTGGCCGTCATGCCCGCCACCAGGGTCACCTCCGGCGGCACGTGGTCGATGCGGATGCGCACGGGCACCCGCTGGGCGAGCCGCACCCAGGTATAGACGGGATCGACATTCGGCAGCCCTTGCGTGCTCGTCGCGGCGTTGGCGGTCGAGATGCCCAGCGTCAGGCTCTCGACCGTACCGCGCAGGGGCTCGCCATAGCCCATCAGCGCCATCTCGGCGGGCGCGCCGACGCGGATATGGGCCATCTTGGTCTCTTCGAAATAGCCATCAACCCAGAAGGAATCGGTGTCGATGATCCGTATGTTGGCGGTGCCGGTCTGGGCGTAGTCGCCGACCCTCAGCAGCAGGTTCGTCACCCGGCCGTTGACGGTCGAGCGCACCTGCGTGCGCTCCAGGTTCTTCCGCGCCTGCGAGAGCTGCGACCTGGCGGTCTCCAGGGCCGCCTCGGCGATCTTGGCGGTGCCGGCATATTGCTGCTTCTCTTCGACCGAAGTCGAGACGGTGGAGAGCGCCGCGCGCCGGGCCGATTGCGCCTCCTTCACCGAGAGGTCGGCCTCGCGGTTCTTGATCGCGGCTTCGGCCGAGACCACCGCCTCCTGGTAGTCGAACGGATCGATGACGTAGAGGACGTCCCCCTTCTTCACCTCTTGATTGTCGGCGACCCGCAGCTCGACGATGGTCCCGGCGACCTGCGGCGCGATGTTCGCCACCTGCACCCGCACCCGTCCGTCGCGGGTCCAGGGGGCGGTCACGTAGAACTGCCACACCACGTAGGCCGCCACCGCCGCGAGGGCGAGGACGAGGCCGGTGGCGGCGAGCCGCAGCAGGCGGTTCCACCGTCGACGCCGGCCGGACGCCGGCTTCGTACCTTCCTGCCGTCCGGGACGCGGCTCGTCGGAGGGAGTGTCGTCGGAGGAGGCCTCCTCCCGGTTCCGGTGGTCGGCGGGTGCGTCGTCCTCGCGCCTCACAGCAGCACCACCACGAGCGCCAGCAGGCAGACATAGATGCCGGCTTCCGCCAGCGGCGCGTTGGCGACGTATCGCCCGAACCGGATCCGGCGGAATACGACCCGCAGCGCTACGAGCAGCGCGAAGGCGAGCAGCGCGTAGGCGACGAAGGGCGAGACCAAAATCCCGCCGATGGTGAGGTCGTGCTGCATCTGCGTCGTCAGGAACGGGGGAGGGAAAGGCGCCGGAAGAAGCGACCGTGCCGCCTGATAACGCGCGAGGCGGTGGCAAGGTCTGTCACAGCACGGGCGAGCTGCATGCGCACCGGACGGTCCTCTCGCTTCGGCGCATCGATCAGGGCGGTCGCCGCACGATCGAGGTCTGCGGTGCAGGCGGAGGCGAGCGCCGTCCGGGCCTGCCCGATCAGCGGAGCGAGGGGGCGAATCTCGCTCAAGGTGCGCAGCTGCGCATGGGCGCGTGCGGCGGCCGCCTCCAACTGCGCCACGGCGAAGGCGTGATGCAGGCTCGCCCGCCGCACCGCGCCGCTGCCCGAATTCCAGGCCGAGAACTGGAACAGCCGGTCGGCATTGAGGCTGGTGCGGGTGGTGGCGTCGCCCCCCTCCCCCGCCAGAGCCTCGGCTAGGTCACGGCGGGCCTCGTCGAGGGCAAAGGCGCGGTGCTGCGACGCCGAGATCGGCAGGACGAGGCGGATCGTCAGGAACAGGATCACGGCGGCGACAACGACCAGCAGCGCGTTCATGAGGAAGGTCTGCGGATCGTAGGATTGCGGGTTCTCCGGCGCCATCAGCGCCGGCGTGAACACGAGGGTGATGAAGCCGATGGTGAAGCTCGGCGGGTGAAGCGAGACGAGACAGCCGAAGAAGACCACGGGCGCCATGGCGATCGCGAGGAGCGGGAAGCCCTGGTTGCCGTTGAGCATCACGAACAGCACGAACCCGGCGCAGAGCGCGGCGAGCGGCATCCCGATCAGCACCCCTTGCGCGAACTTGCGCAGGTCCGGCGTCACCGAGGACAGGGAACAGGTCGCCGCCACCTGGACCAGGGCGAAGGAAGATTGCGGCAGCCCGAGAAGGATGAAGAGCGCCGCCGCGAGGCCGAAGGCGATCATCACCCGCAGGGCTGCCCGCAGGGCGACCTGCAAGTCGCGATGGGTCGGCAGAGCGACGTCGCGCATCGGCGCGTGGCCGTCCGCGAGGGCGCGCGCGCCGTCCTCCGCGAGGGTTGCGGCGTTGACGACGTCCAGAGCGCGCTGGAGCACCATGATCTCGTTCAGGGAGGCGCCCGAATCGCGCATCCCCTCATCCACGAGGTCGCGCAGTCTGTCGCCGTCGCGGGCGAGTGCCGCGGACCGAGTCTCCCCGCCTTCCGCGACCGAAGCCAGGGCGAGTGCCCGCGCCTCACGCACCCGCGCTCCCGGCGCGTGGATACGCGCCGTCGCCGCCGCCAGCGCCCGGCTGGCGGCGGTCAGGACGTAGAGCGCCGCGATCGCGCTGCGGGCGCCCGCGGCTCGATGGATGCCGTCGTCGAGTTCGCCGGCGATGGCGCTCGCATCGGCCCGCATCGGCGCGACCTGCCGGATCAGCGCGGCGGTGCGCTCCGGTCTGGGATCGCCCCGGGTCAGGCTCTCGCGGGCGAAAGTCCGGGCCTCCGCGTGGGCGCCGGCGAGGCGCGGCAGCAGGGCCTGCCACGTGCTCGGTGAGGCCAGCGCGTCGTTGATGAAGGTGATCGCGACGATGCCGACCGCGATCGCGGCGACGCGGCCGATGGCGGCATCGAAGACCGTCTGCGGCGCGTCGATATGCGCGATCGCGACGATCGCCACGGTGTAGCCGGACAGCATCGCCCCGTAGGCGCGGGTGTCCTGCAGGAACTGCGCGACGAAGACGCACAGGCCCAGCCAGCAGGCGAAGCTGAGGAGCAGGAGCACGCGATCCTGCCCGAACAGCCCCATCAGGAGGATGCCGACGATGCCGCCGATGACGGTGCCGAGGAAGCGGTAGCCGGCCTTCGAGAGGGCTTGGCCGCGCTTCGGCTGGGCCAGGATCGCCACGCAGACGGCGGCCGAGGAGGCGCTGTCGAGCTGGAGCCAGAACGCGGCGTAGAGCGCCAGCATCATGGCGAGCCAGATCCGGAGGGCGAAGGCCCAGGCGGCGGGCTTGGGGACCCAGCGATCGAGGATGTCGAGCAGGCGCGCGCCGGGACTGTCCCCTTCGGCCCGTCGCAGGGCCCCGCTCATCCCGCGAATCCGGCTCCGGGCTGCAGAGCCTGCCGCTGATCCCGGGCGAGGCGCGCGACCCGCAACTGCCACAGGCACAGCAGCGGCGTGACCACGAGTTCGAGGGCGAGCGCCGCCAGCATGGTCAGTGACGGCACGCCCGTGAGAGCGAGCCCGAGAAGGCGTGCCAGACCGCCGAGCCCCACGACGAGCGTGAGGAAGCGGAACAGCCGCGACTTGTCCTCGATCCCCGGCACGCAGGTGAAGAACAGGAGGCCGATGCCGGTCAGCAGGCCGGACAGGTAGCGGAAATGGCTGTCGGCCGAAACGTTGACCGACGTGCCGCCGCCGATGCCGTCGATGCCGAACAACACACCGTAGAGTCCCGCCAGAACGGGCACGACCGCCGCAACCGCCACCGTGCGCTGCAGGATGCGGCGTTCACGCTCCATCTCGGTCAGGCTTTCCGTCGATGCTCTCATTCGCTCCCGCGCGGAGTTGGCCTCCGCTTCGGCGGGTAGCGTTTCAGATCAGTTCGGCAGGGCAACACGCCCGCCGTCGTTCGGTTCACCCGCGGCTTGGCCCCTCGACCCTGCGAGCAGTTCCCGGACCGCCGTTCCGACCGGTCAGGCCTTCTGCTGCTTCAGGCGCTTGACGCACTTGCTGTAGTATTGCGGCCATTTCGGTCCCTGGGCGGCCTTCTCGGTCGCCGAGAGCGCGCGCCACTCGGCGCCGCACTTCTTCTGCCGCTCGCGGGCGGCGGACTGGGCGACGCTCGGCTCCTTCCCGGTCTCCTTCGCCGTCTCCTTGGCGGTCGGCGCGCTCCAGGCCTCCTTGGCCGTCGCGGCCTGAGCCAGGAGCAGCGGCAGGGCCATCATGGCGGCGGCGAGGAGACGAGAGAGCATCAGGCAACTCCGGTGGGACGGATTCGGCAGCGTCGCCGTACGCCGCATCACAGCCGCATCGGCGGGCAAAGAGCAAGCGTTCTCTGCAACTTGCGTAGGAAAGCCCCGCTTTTGTCTCGGCCTCGATCCCCGGCACATGCCCCTGCGCCCAGGGTTCGGCCGCGCACGAGGCCATTTCGGAACCGGGATCCCGGAGAGCCGGCTGGGCGCGACGGGCGTGGCCGTCATCGCGGTCCCGTCGCGAGCTTGGCCTTTGGCGAACTTGGCCTTTGGCGAGCTTGGCCTTTGGCTTGAGCCTTCGAGGCTTTCCGCGCTACCTCATGGGCCGAGGATGGGCGCGGGCCCGCTTTCCCGGGATGCCAGCATGGCGGTCACGACGGCGCAGCCGATCGAACTCTACACCTGGAGCACACCGAACGGGTGGAAGATCCCGATCATGCTCGAAGAGTGCGGGCTGCCCTATCGGGTCGTGCCGGTGAATATCGGCAAGGGCGAGCAGATGGCGCCCGACTTCCTCGCCATCTCGCCGAACAACAAGATCCCGGCCATCGTCGATCCGGACGGCCCGGGCGGAGCGCCGATCTCGGTGTTCGAGTCCGGCGCGATCCTGCAGTATCTCGGGCGCAAGACCGGCTGCCTCTATCCGAGCGACGAGCGTGCCCGCACGGCGGTCGATGAGTGGCTGTTCTGGCAGGTCGGCGGCCTCGGCCCGATGCTGGGACAGGCCCACCATTTCCGCATCTACGCCCAGGACAAGATCCCCTACGCCATCGAGCGCTTCACGGATGAAGCCAAGCGCCTCTACGGCGTCCTCGACCGGCGGCTGGCGGCGCACGAATATCTCGCCGACGCCTACTCGATCGCCGACATCGCCGCGCTGACCTGGGCGAAGTTCCACGGCAAGCAGGGCATCGAGCTCGACGGCCTCCCGAACGTTCGTCGCTGGCTCGATGCGCTCCTCGCCCGTCCGGCGGTACAGCGCGGCCTTGCCGCGATCTGACCGGAGGCGGCCCCGAGACCACCCTCCCCACCCCAGCGCACCCGCGGCAGCGCGCGTTCCACGGGCCGGCACATCTGCTGGGGCGCTTCGTACCGGCCCGCGAAACCGTCCCGCCGCCGGGGGGAAGCGGTGGCGACAGGGTTTCCATCTTCACGCCGGATTGATTCTGGTTTGTGTCCGCCCGCCGCGGCGATCCGCTGTAGTCGTCGGCGGGTCCGACCGGCGCGGATCGCACGGGCAGCCAGGGCACCGCGTCGGGCCATCGCCGGCCTGTGCGACGGAACTCCGAGGTCGCCCCCTGTGATGTCCACCAGCGGCCTCTTCAGCCGCGGCCGGAGACCCGGATGGACATGGATCGGTTCGTAGCTCGTTGCATGCTCGCGGCTCTGACACTCGTCGGCGGCCTCAGCCTCTTCGTCGGTGTCGCGCGCGCCGAGCCCGAGAAGGCCGCTGTCTTCGATTTCCAATTCGCCAAGGGCGCGCCGACCGAGCCCTCGGAGGCCGAGCACGAGCGACTGAGGCGGACCAGCGAGACCCTGCGCGCGTTGATGGCCGAGAGCGGGCGCTACACGCTGGTTTCGACGGATCCGGTTCGGGAAGAGGTGGCCAAGAGTGCCGACCTGCGCGCCTGCAACGGCTGCGCGGAGGATTTCGCCCGCCGTCTCGGTGCCCACACGGTCGTCACCGGCGAGGTTCAGAAGGTCTCGAACCTGATCCTCAACATCAATGTCTACGTGAAGCCCCTCGCGGCCGGTGCGCCCGAGCGGGCCTACAGCGTCGACCTGCGCGGAAATACCGACGAATCCTTCGACCGGGGCATCCGCTACCTCGTCAAGAACCGCCTTCTCGAGGCACGCTGAGACCGGGAGCCCGGCGCCTCGCGAAGAGGCACGGAGTGTTTTCTCCCAGGACGCACAGGACTTTATCCCTGGGCCGCAGTAAGCCGTTGCCGGCGAACGATTTTGCCGGTCAGTAATTCGTCGAGATAAAAAACAGTCGGCTTGGCAGCAGATTTCTTCTTGACGACCTGCCAATACCGACGCAGTCTCTCTGCGTGCTTCGCATTCGCAAGCACATCGGCCAAGAAACCGCTGGTCCGCGCACGGTTTGTTGGCGAAAGCTGGAGGAGACAGGAATGACTCCACCGCAGCGCAAAGCCGCGACGATAGCCTGAGAACCCGTTCGGTCTCGGACTTAGTGGCCCGCCACGAACACCGGACGGAAGCGGCTCCCTAGGGGCGCAGAAGCGGCCGACACGGCGCGACTTCGAACACGCATCAGCCCCACCTGCGGACCGCTTCCGCCGCGGTTTCTATTGCGAGAGAGACGATTGCACCGTGCCAGCCGTTGAGGCTCGCGCGGATTTCGTCATTGCTGCGGAGTCCTAGCTCGACGGAATGACAGTCCGGCCGAAGTCGGCAGCGCCGGAACGCGTCGGGGGACGGAGATTCCCGCTACCGTCCCCGTCCGCATCGTCCGGGAAGCATTCGTCACCGGCCTCGCGGGGCGGGGCCGGTCGTCTCCGGGCCGCCGGCTACTTGCCCGAAAGCAATGGCGACCATGTCGGGTCTGAGGCGAAGGACGGCGTCGGCACCGGCTGCTCCACCTTTCCGGTGATGTCGACCATGTAAAGCTTGCCGCCCCCCTGGCCGCCGGGATCGCGGAAGAACATTACGTACTGGCCGTTGGGCGCGAAGGTCGGGCTCTCGTTGTGGAAGCCCTCGGTCAGCACCCGCTCGCCCGAGCCGTCGGGCTTCATCACGCAGATGGCGAAGCCGCCCTTCCGCTGCCGGGTGAAGGCGATGAGATCGCCGCGCGGCGACCAGGCCGGCTGCGAGGCGGAGCCTTCGCCGAAGGAGAGACGGCGCGGGTTCGAGCCGTCGGCGCCCATGACGTAGATCTGCTGCGAGCCGCCGCGGTCGGATTCGAACACGATCTGGCTGCCGTCCGGCGAGTAGCTGGGCGAGGTGTCGATGGCGAGACCTTGCGTCACCGGCGTCTGCGCTTTCGAGGCGAGATCGACGGTGACGATGTCGGCGTTTCCGCCCTGCTGCACGCTCATCACCAATCGGCGCCCGTCCGGCGAGAAGCGCGGGCTCGCGCTCATCGAGGCGAAGTTGCCGACGGTCTGGCGTTTGCCGGTCTCCAGGTCGATCATCTGCACCTTGGGCTGCTGGCCCGGCGCCTGGGTCATGAAGGCGATGTCCTGCCCCGCCGGCGAGTAGCGCGGCGCCACAACCGAGACGTCGCCGCCGCCGGTGAGCGCGCGGACATTTGCGCCGTCCTGATCCATCACCATCAGGCGCTTGCGGCGGTTCTCCTTCGGGCCGGATTCATCGACATAGGCGACGCGGCTGTCGAACCACGGCCCGAGGCCGGTGACCTTGGTGTAGACCGCATCCGACACGAGATGCCCGGTGCGGCGCGCGTTGGCGACGTCGGTGCCGTATTGCTGACCCGTGATCTGCTGGCCCGAGGCCACGTCCCAGAGGCGGAAGGCGACGGTGAGCCGGCCGGAGGCGTCGCGCCCGACCCGTCCCGTCACCAGCGCCTGCACGCCCGCGCCTTTCCACGCCTCGAAGTTCGGCGCCGCGTCGAAGCTCGGATTCTCGGGGAAGCGCCCCTTCTCCAGCGGCGTGAAGTAGCCGGAACGGCGCAGGTTATTGGTGATGACGCTGGAGACCAGCGTCCCGAGGCTGGCATCGCCGGCGAAGTCGGCGATCGCGATCGGCATCGGCTGGAAGGCGCCGCTGCCGATGCGGAGCTGGAGCTGCGCCTGCGCCGGGATGGCAGCGGGAAGCGCCAGGGCGAAGACGCCGAGCGCGGCCGCGAAAGCCGGCAGGAGGGCGCGCCGGGTGAAGGCTGTTCCAGGCATGGGACGAGTCCAGGTCGGTCAGGGAGTGCGAGGAGGGAAGGCCGCGAGGATGCGGTGTGATCGGCGGGAGCGGATCACACGGGCGAGAACTCGAACTCGGCGTTGATGGCCTTCCAGTCGTTGTAATACGGCGCGTACTGGGTCGGGATCTTGTAGGGCGCACAGCGCCGCACGGCCCGGAGCGCCGCCTGGGCGATCGACTGATCGACCGAATTGTTTCCAGCGCGCATCACCCGCGGCTCGCTCGTGAGCGAACCGTCCGGGTTGAGGCGGATATCGAGCATCGGCAGCACCACACCCTGCGTCGCGCCGGGCGGGGCCGAGTAGCACCGCTCGATCTGCTGCTGCAGCATGCCGACGAGGGCATCGCGCAGGGACGGCGAGAGGCGCTGGGCATTGCCCGTCGCCGTGCCGAGCGAGGCCGTGCGCTGGACCTCGCGGCCGGTGGAGCCCGTCGACTGCGAGGCGGCCTTCGAGGCGAGCGTCTGCCGGATGTCTCCTGGGCTGAATTTGTTGGCGAGTTCCGCCTGCTGGCGCGCCTTGGCCTCGGCATCCGCCTTCGCCTTGGCTTCGGCCATCGCCTTCGCCTTGGCTTTCGCGGCGGCCTCGGCCTTGGCCTTCGCTTCGGCTTCCGCCTTGGCCTTGGCCTCCGCGACCTGCTTGCGATGCTCGGCTTCCGCCTCGGCTTTGGCCGCCGCTTCCGCCTTGGCCTTTGCCTCCGCTTCCGCCTTGGCGTGGGCCTCGGCCTCCGCTTTCGCCTTGGCGTCGGCCTTCGCCTTGGCGTCCGCCCGCGCCTTGGCCCTGGCTTCCGCCGCCTTCGCCGCAGCCTCGGCTTCCGCCTGCTCGCGCTCGACCAGCTTCTGGAGCTCCTCGCGCTTCTCGGCCTCCGCCTTGGCAGCGGCGGCCTTGGCTTCCGCCGCCTTGGCGGCCTCGGCCTTGGCAGCTTCGGCCTTGGCCGCGGCATCCGCCTTCGCCTTGGCTTCGGCCTTGGCTTTCGCCTCGGCGGCCTTGGCCGCAGCCGCCTTCTCGGCCTCGGCCTTCGCGGCTTCCGCCTTGGCCGCGGCGGCCTCCGCCTCCTCCTTGACGGGGTCGGCGGTGTCGGCGCGCAGGGGCATCGCATCGACGGCGGCGAGCTTGGTGTCGGCGGTGCGGGTCGGCGCGGCCGGCGCGTCGGTCTTGGCGTTCTCCGGTTCGCGCTGCTCGATCTTCTCGGAGACGCGATCGGCGCGGTTCGGATTGTTCTGCGGCTTCTCGGCGTTGCGCTCGCCGCGGGTGAGTTCCGAGAACTGCTGCTCGGTCAGCACCTCGACCGGCACGCCCTCCTGCGCGTCGGGCAGCGCCGGAGCGGCGACCGCGAACAGCGCGAGTCCGAGCACGGCGGCATGCGCGCCGGCGGAGATCCAGACGCCCGGTTCGCGATTTCGAAAAGACTCGGGCCAGCGCAGAGCCACTTTGTCCCGCTCCGCTAATTCGATTCCGGTTCGGTGACGAGGGCGACCTTCTTGAAGCCGCCGCCGGTCACGATCGCCATCACCTGGGCCACGCGTCCGTAATCGACGCGCTTGTCGCCGCGCACGAACACGCGCTCCTCGGTGCCCGTCTTCGCCGTCTGCATGAGCTGGGGCACGATGTCGTCGTCCTTCAGCTCAACCTCGCCGAGATAGACTTCGCCGGTACGGCGGATCGAGAGCGTGATCGGCTTGACGTCGGAATTGAGCGGGCTCGCCTTGGATTGCGGAAGGTCGAGGGGCACGCCCACCGTCATCATCGGCGCAGCCACCATGAACACGATCAGCAGCACCAGCACGACGTCGATGAACGGCGTCATGTTGATTTCGTTGATGGCGCCGTGTCCGCGCCGTCCGCGGCGGCGGCGCTTGCCGCCGCCCTGCGCCGCGCCGTGCGTCATGCCCATCGATCCGGCTCCCGCTTCCGTTTAGCTGCGATGATCAGGCGGCGACCGAGAGGCGCTCGTCGATCTGGCGCGAGAGGATCGCCGAGAACTCGTCGGCAAACCCCTCGAGTCGCGATTGCGACTTGGCGACGGAGGCCTGGAGCTTGTTGTAGGCGAGCACCGCGGGAATCGCCGCGAACAGTCCGATGGCGGTGGCGAACAGAGCCTCGGCGATGCCCGGCGCCACGACCGCGAGGGAGGTGTTCTTGGAAGCCGCGATCGAGGTGAAGGCGGTCATGATGCCCCAGACCGTGCCGAACAGGCCGATATACGGGCCGGCCGAGCCGATCGAGGCGAGGAACAGGAGCTTGGAATCGAGCCGCTCGACCTCGCGCTGAATCGTCACGTCGAGCACCTTGTCGATGCGCTGCGACAGCGAGTGGATCTGCCGGCCCGAGCCCTCGAAGGAACGCTTCCACTCCCGCATGGCGGCGACGAACAGGGCACCGAGCCCGGTCGGCTGGCGGTCGTTGAAGGAACGGTAGAGCTCCTCCAGCGAGCGTCCGGACCAGAACGCCTCCTCGAAGGCGTCCATCTCGGCTTCGACGCGGCGGAACAGCAGCGTCTTGTCGACGATGATCGACCAGCACCAGACCGAAGCGCCGAGCAGGCCCAGCATCACGATCTTCACGACGAAGTGGGCCTGCCAGAACAGGCCGAACAGGCTCATGTCTGCGACGGGCGCGGCCTGCATGGCATCGGCTGGAGTCATCGAACGATCCTCGCGTCGTCAGGGCCGCGCCACCGCGGGCCGGACTGCCGACTGATCCTTTGAGCGATGAGACCTGAGATCACTCGCGAATCTGTCGAAAGTAAGGGTCGGACGCTCAGCCGGCCCGGCCCTTGCTGCGGCGCGGTGCTAGCTTGCCCGCACACGAGTCTAAGCCTGCGACAGGGTTAAGAAAGCGTTGCTCGGTCCAGCATCCGGCCCTTCACGAGAGGACCAGGATCTGCAGCCGCCGGGATCATGGGTCATGGATTATGGGCTCGGATCGAACGACATGTCCTGCGGCCCGGCCACGAGTTCAGGCGGATCTCGCTGCCGACGGCGTCAGTGTCCGGCGCAGGCTCTCGGGCAGGCGGATCGCCCGCCCGTTGCGGACGCAGGCGACGACCACCTCGGCACGCACGAGCACGTCCTCGCCGCGGCGCACCTCCTGGGCCAGATGCATGGAGGCGCCACGCAGCTCGCTCGTTCGCGTGTGAACCTCGATGAGGTCGTCCATGCGGGCGGGCTTCAGGTAATCGAGGGTCATCCTGCGCACGACGAACACGAGCCCGGCGCCGTCGGCGTGCAGATCCGACTGGTCGCCGGCGAGGGAGCGCAGCAATTCGGTGCGCCCGCGCTCCATGAAGCGCAGATAGCTCGCGTGATAGACGAAGCCCGAGAAGTCGGTGTCCTCGTAATAGACGCGCAGCGGGAGTCGGTGCGCGTCGGCGCCGGTCATCGGATCCATGAGCATCCGGAAGTGAAAAGGGTCCGGGTTCTTACCGGCTCTCGACCGCGGTGGCGAGGGCGGCCGAGACCAGAAACGGCGAGAGCCGCCCCTTTCGGGAGCGGCCCTGCCAATGCGACGGAATTGGATCGTTCAGCCGCCGATCCGGTCGGCGAGCGTCGCGGAATGGGCGTGCTCGTCGGCGATGTAGGGCAGCGCCTGGTTGGCGAAGGTGCGGCCGGCAGCGCTGTCGCCGTTGCGGGCATAGCTACTGTAGAGCGCGAGCGTGCGGGCATCCGAACGCGCCTGCTCGTTGACGTAGGTGCGGTCGAACTCGCGGGCGGATCGGGCCGAGCGCAGGCGCTCGAGGCGCTGCTGTCCGTTCGGGCCGAGCGCGACGGGGCGGCCGGGCTCGCCCGGGCTGTTGTCGATCAGGCCGACGCCGCCGAGCACGCCGCCGACGATGCCGGTGCCGATGTTGGCCGCGAGCGTGACCGGGGCGAGCACCACGCCGACCGGATTGTCGAGGCGGGTCGGGATTCCCTGCTGATCGGAGACGACCCGTCCGCTGGCGGTGAGCGAGGTGCCCTCCGGCAGCAGCGCCCTGGTGGTGGCCTCACGCTCGACCAGCACCCGGTTGGCGTAGTTGCGCACGCGCGGGTTGCGGGAGCGCTCGAGGGCGATGCGGCTCGCCTCGATGCTCGCGGCGTCCGAGCGCAGCGCCTCGGCGCGGAACTCCCGCGTGTCGGTCGCGGCCGATCCGATCGGCGCCTCGGCGCCGATGCGGAGCGGCAGGGCGTCCTGAGCCAGGGCGGGCGTAGCAAGAGCGGCGACGGACAGGCCGAGGGCGGCCAGAACGGTCGACTTCATGGCGGATGCTTCCTTGAAGGTCGTGCTGGATACGTTGTTGAGGCCGACGCCCGTGAAAGAGCGGGGTCGCGGCCTCAACTTGTGCGGTGCATGCATGTTCCGCCGCCGCACAATCCTGTGATCACAGGTCTGAAGCTGCGCCTTTCGCGCGTCCGATCCGTGGAGCTGGCTCGAAAAACGATGAGGGATCAAGGCCGATCGCCGGCAGGCGCTGCCACGGAACAGCACGCATGGCTCCGCTCGACGATGAGGATCGTCGCTTCAACGATCAGAGTGATATGCGATCACTGCATGTCTCGGGAGGTTGTGGTTCCGGCCTCGCCGAGGTCGATCACGACGATCTCCGGCGGTATGCCGAACCGCACCGGAGCGATACTCATGCCGAGACCGCCGGAGACGATCAGGTCGGCCTGCTCGCGGACATGGCCGTAGGCGAAGCGGTTCTTGTAGCGGGAGGGCACGACCGGCGCGTAGCCGAACAGGCGAACCTGCCCACCGTGGGTGTGACCCGAGAGCGTCAGGGCGATCCGCGCCGGCACCTGAGGGAAGATGTCGGGCTCGTGCGCCAGCAGGATCGCGGGCGCGCCTTCGGGGATTTGAGCGAGGGTGCCGGGCAGGTCGTCGACGCCGGTCCTTGGATGGCCGCGCTTGCGCGCGCTCGGAACGAAGGCGATCTGGTCGCCGAGGCCGGCGAGCCAGACCTCGTGTCCCCGCACCGCGAGCGGCAGCGCCTCGTTCTGCAGCACGCGGATGCCGTTGCGCCGCAGGGCCTCGCCCGCGATCGTCGGACCGCTGCCGCGCGCCTGCGCCGATCTGTCCTCCCACCAATCGTGATTGCCGAGGATCGCGTAGACCCCGAGCGGCGCCTGCAGCCGTCCCAGAACCGGTCCCCATTCCGCGGCATCCACGTACCGCGTGACGAGATTCATGCCGGAGACGTAGTCGCCGAGCAGCACCGTCACGTCGCCCTTCAGGGCGTTCGCGGCGGCGACGATGCCGGCGATGCGCGCGGCCGACATCCACGGCTCGCAGGCATGGATGTCGGCGAGCGCGACGATCCGCAGGGTCAGGCCGTCCGGCCAGGGGCCCTTCGGATGAAGCCTGTAGCGGGTGACCGTCAGGCGCATCGGCTCGATGCCGACGGCGTAGGCGCCCGTCGCGGTTCCCGTCAGCGCCGTCGCGCCGAGGCCGATCAGCACCGTGCGGCGTGTGACGGAGACAGGGCTGCGTCCGCCCGCCCTCCCCCGGCCGTCCACTTCAGGCATCCGGGTCGTCGCTTCCGCCGAAGAGACCGAACTGGGTGCTCGGATCGCGCCGGGGCTCGGCGAAGCCCAGGTGGCGGAAGGCGTGCGGCGTGAGCACGCGACCGCGGGGCGTGCGCTGCACGAACCCCTTCTGGATCAGGTAGGGCTCGATGATGTCCTCGATGGCGTCGCGCGGCTCGGACAGGGCCGCGGCGATCGTCTCGATCCCGACCGGGCCGCCGCCGAAGGAAGTGGCGATCAGGGTGAGGTACTTGCGGTCCATCACGTCGAGGCCGACCGGATCGACGTCGAGCATCTGCAGCGCCCGGTCGGCGATGGCCCGGCTGACCGTCTGCGCCTCCTCCACGATGGCGAAGTCGCGCACCCGGCGCAGCAGGCGCCCGGCGATGCGCGGCGTGCCGCGGGCGCGCTTGGCGATCTCGTTGGCGCCCTCCTCCGACATGCCGAGGCCGAGCACCCGCGCGCCGCGGCGGACGATGAGTTCGAGTTCGTCGATCTCGTAGAATTCGAGCCGGATCGGGATGCCGAAGCGGTCGCGCAGCGGCGTGGTGAGCAGGCCCGCGCGGGTCGTGGCGCCGACGAGGGTGAATTTCGGCAGCTCGATCTTCACCGAGCGGGCGGCGGGTCCCTCGCCGATGATCAGGTCGAGCTGGTAATCCTCCATCGCCGGGTAGAGGATCTCCTCCACCGCCGGATTGAGGCGGTGGATCTCGTCGATGAAGAGGACGTCGCGTTCCTCGAGATTGGTGAGCTGCGCGGCGAGATCGCCGGCCTTTGCGATGACCGGGCCGGAGGTCGAGCGGAAGTTCACCCCGAGTTCGCGGGCGACGATCTGGGCGAGCGTCGTCTTGCCCAAGCCCGGCGGGCCGACGAACAGGACGTGGTCGAGGGCCTGCCCGGTCTTCCTGGCCGCCTCGATGAAGATCTGCATGTTGGCGCGCGCCGCGCGCTGGCCGATGAACTCGGCGAGGCTCAGGGGGCGGATCGACTGATCGGCGTCGTCCGCCCTGCGCTCGGGGTTCAACAGGGTCTTGCCGGGCTTCGAGGGTCTGTCTTCGCTCACGGGGGTCTCACGGGGCGTCGGCTGACCTCGCGTTTTGCACATCCGGCGCGCCGGGGCCACCGCGGCGGACCGGCTCCGGGCGATGGGGGCGACGTGCCGCGGCACACGCCGCGCGGGAAGTCTTCAGCGAGTTGGTAACCAACACCGCCGATGATCGCCGCGTGCTCTCGACGAGATCCGCGATGCCGAACGTTTCCTTCGCCCCGCGCGGGCCCCGCCGCGTCCGGCTCCTCGGCGGGACCGGGGCGGCGCTCGCCCTCCTGCTCGCCACCCCGCTCCGGGCCGAGCCTTCGCCTGCGCCCGAGCCTCAGGCCGAATCCCGCATCAACCTGCGGATCGAGCCGAAGGCCGAGAAGGCAGCCGAGCCGAAGCGCGAGCTGAGGGCCGACCCGAAGCCGGAACCGCGTTCGGAGAAGGCCGAACCCAAGTCCGACATCAAGGCCGATCCCAAGCTGGAGCGGCCCACCGCCGACACGGTCGCCGTGCCGACCGAGACTCCGCCGGCGAAGAAGGCGTCGCGTGAGCTGCCGCCGGTCGTCTACGCCCGCGTGTCGGAGGATCCGCTGCCGACCTACACGGCGCAGACGTTCATGGACACCATGCGCGCCGCCGAGCGCTATCAGATCTATGCCGAGGCCGGCGGCTGGAAGACGCTGCCCGCCGATTTCGCCCCGAAGCCCGGCGACAGCCATCCGGCGATCCCCTCGCTCCGCCACCATCTCACCTTGACCGGCGACCTTCCCGCCGATGCGCCGCCCTCCGACCGCTACGATCCGCCGCTGGTGGCCGCGGTGAAGTCGTTTCAGGCGCGGCACGGCCTGCCGGATGCCGGCATCCTCGGCCGCCTGACGCTGAATGCGCTCAACGTTCCGGCTGACGTGCGCCAGCGGCAGCTGCGCGCCTCGGCGCAGCGACTGATGGGTTCGAATTTCGGCTTCGGCGAGCGCTACGTCACCGTGAACATCCCCTCCGCCACCGTGGAGGCGGTGGAGAACGGAACCGTCACCCGCCGCTACGTCGCGGTGGTCGGCTCGCCCGACAAGCAGACGCCCGGGGTCGAGACGCGCATCACCGACGTGAACCTCAACCCGACCTGGACCGTGCCCGTCTCGGTGATCAAGAACGAGATCATCCCGACGATGCGCAAGAACCCCGGCTATCTCGCCAAGAACCGCATCCGCATCCTCGGCCCCGGCGGCGTCGAGGTCGATCCGACCACGATCGACTGGAACACGCAGAAGGCGGTCAACTACACTCTCCGCCAGGATTCCGGCCTCGACAATTCGCTCGGGCAGATCCGCATCGACATGCCGAACCGCCACGCGATCTACATGCACGACACACCTTCGAAATCCCTGTTCGCGGGTTCGGTGCGCTTCCACTCGCACGGCTGCGTCCGCGTCGGGCAGGTGAAGGAGTTCGCCGCGTGGCTGCTCCAGGGCACCGAGGGCCCGAACGGCGCCGGCTCGACCTGGGGCCCGATCGAGATCGAGACTGCCATCGCCGCGGGCGAGCGTCGTGACGTGAAGCTGGTGAAGCCGACGCCGGTCGCCTTCGTCTATCTCACCGGCTACGCCACCTCGGATGGTCGGGTGCATTTCCGCGACGACATCTACGGCCTCGACACGCCACCCGCGCCGGCCGCGGCGGCGACGCCGGACGTCACCACCACCGGCGCCATCACGCCCCGAGCGCCGATGCCGCGCGCTCCGGCCGCGAGCACGCCCCCGCGTCCTCAGCCCTCCGCAGCGCAGGGGGCGCCGGCGAAGCCGGCGGCGCCCAGGACCGAGCCGGTCAAGCCGGTGGTCCGAGACGTTCCTGCAAGCTCCTCGCCCCCCGCCTCGCCTCCCGCGACCGCGCTCCCGGCCCCGCAGAAGCCGCAGGCCCGCAAGGCCGCCCCGCCCGCGCGCGGTCAGGACGGCGAACCGGTCCTGCTGCCGCCCGGCCTCGTCGGCGGGCGCGGCTGACCGGCACCGCGATCCGCGGCATCCCATCCACAACAGCGCTGCCATGCGGAGCGGAACAAAGCTTCCCGCTTCCTCATTCTGCCGATCGAGTGCCGGCGCGGTTGTCGCCGGCTGGAATTCGGTTGCAGATTGTTAGGATCTTCCCCCATGGCCAAGGCTAAGCTGCGTGTCGCCAGCGATCGGCTCAACACGCCGACCGATCTCGATCCGAACGACGTCAAGAAGATTTCGGAGGGCCTGACCGTCCTCCTGTCGGACCTCTTCGCGCTCTACATCAAGACGAAGAACTTCCACTGGCATGTCAGCGGACCGAATTTCCGCGACTACCACCTGCTGCTCGACGAGCAGTCCGAGCAGATCTTCGGCATCATCGATGCCGTCGGCGAGCGGGCCCGTAAGATCGGCGGCACCACCCTGCGCTCGCTTGGCCAGGCCGAGCAGCTCAAGCGCGTCCCGGACAACAACGCGGACTACGTCAGCCCGCTGGAGATGCTCAAGGAGCTGCGCGACGACAACAAGGCGCTGACCGCCAACATGCGCGAGCTGCACGCCGTCACCGACGAGGCCAACGACGTCTCGACCACGAGCCTGCTGGAAGAGTGGATCGACCAGTCCGAGGAGCGCACGTGGTTCCTCTACGAGTCGACCCGCGAGGCTACCGAGAGTGGCCACTGAGCCGTCTGAAGACACTCGAACGCCGAAGGGCCGCCGATCCGAAAGGGTCGGTGGCCTTTCTCGTCCCGCGTACCGGCCCTTTGTTGTCTGACCGAGCGGATCCGGCCGGACCCGTCCCTCGTCGGGCGATGCCGATAGTGGGGCGGAGGGCCGCGGCCGCCTAACTCGCGACTCTCAGGGTTGCCTTCACGAGGCTCGGATCGTCCGGCATCGGTTTCTCGGCGAAGCCGAGATGGCGGCAGACCGCGCGCATCGGCCGGTTCTCCGCGAGGACACTCCCCTCGACACAGCCGATTCCTTCGGCCCGCGCCCAATCGATCATCATGCGCATCAGGGCGACGCCGAGCCCCGTTCCCTTGATGTCGGAGCGCACGAGGATCGCGAACTCGCCGGTGTCGTGATTGGCGTTGGCGTGCAGGCGCACGGCACCGAGCATGCGCCGGCCCTCCTCCGCCGCCTCGTCGATGGCGACGAAGGCGATGGCGCGGGAATAGTCGAGCTGCGTCAGCCGCGCGAGGAAGGCGTGATTGAAGTCGCGCACCGGTGCGAAGAAGCGAAGGCGCACGTCCTCCGGATCCACCTGTGCGAAGAAGGTGCGGAACATCTCCTCGTCATCGGGCCGCACCGGCCGGACCTGCACGCAGCGCTCTCCCACATCGAGGCGCCGCTCCCAGTCGGACGGATAGGGGCGGATCGCGAAGCGCGGGTGCCAGTTCCCGCGCCGGCGTTCGGACCGGGCCGGCTCGGGCGCGATGCGCACGCGGGCGTCGAGCGCGATCGCGCCATCGGCGTCGGCGAGCAGGGGGTTGATATCGAGCTCGCGCACCTCCGGCAGGTCGGCGGCGAGCTGGGCGAGCTTCACCAGCAGCAGGGCGATGGCCGGAAGGTCCGCCGCGGGCACATCGCGATAGGCTTCGAGCCGCCGGGCGACGCGGGTGCGGCGGATCAGTTCGCTGGCGAGCGCAAGGTCGAGGGGCGGCAGCGCGAGCGCGCGGTCGTCGATCACCTCAACCGCGGTCCCGCCCCGGCCGAACACGACGACCGGTCCGAAGACGGGATCTTCGGCAAGGCCGGCGATCAGCTCCCGCCCCTGCGGCCGGCGCACCATCGGCTGAACGGCAAAGCCCGCCACCCGCGCGTCGGGGCGCAGTTCCCTCACCCGCGCGATCATCGCGTGCGCCGCGTCGCGCACATCGGCCTCCGAGGTGAGGCCGAGGCGCACCCCGCCGACTTCAGACTTGTGCACCACGTCCGGCGAGACGAGCTTGAGCACCACCGTGCCGCCGCCGGCGATCAGAGGCCACGCCGCCGCCGCGGCGCCATCGGGATCGGGAGCCAGCGTCACGGGCACCGAGACGATCCTGTAGGCGGTCAGGAGTTCGGTCACGGCGTGGGGGTCGAGCCATGTGCGCCCCTCCGCCAACGCCTGATCCACGATCCGGCGGGCGGCGGCGACGTCCGGCGAGAAATCACGCGGCAGAGCGTCCGGCGTGCGCATCAGGTCGTTCTGCGCCTCGCGATAGCGCACGAGGTGCAGGAACCCCTCGACCGCGTCGGCATCGGTGGCAAACAGCGGAATCTTGGCGTCCGCGTAGATCGACCGGATCGTCTCGTCCTCGCCGATCGACACGGCGAAGACCGGCTTGCGGCGCCCGGCGGAACGGGCCTTGGCGACGGTGCCGGCCACGGTCTCGGCCACGTCGCGGCTGCCCGCCCGCGCGGTCGGCACGTGGACCGCGACGATGGCGTCGCTGTCGCGGCCCGCCAGCAACGGTTCGAGCGCGCGGACATAGTCGCCCGGCACGGCGTCGATCCCGAGATCGAGGGGGTTGGCGTGCCGTCCGTGCCGAACGGAGGCGAGGCTTTCCAGCGTCGCCTCCGCCGGCGCCGCAAGGGTGCCGCCGCGGTCGGTGAGATGGTCGGCGGCCAGCGCTCCGATGCCGCGTCCGTTGGACACGATCATCAGCCTGTTGCCGGGGAAGGGCCGCTGCCGCCCCAGGGTCTCCACGGCGGAGAACATGGCGTCGAGCCCGTCCACCGCGAGGAGGCCGGCCCGGCGGAAGGCGGACTCGTACACGGCGCCCGGTCGGGCCAGCGCGCCGGTATGGGTCTCCGGCTGGCGGCCCGGCGCCTCGTGGCGGCCGGTGCGCAGCACGACCACCGGTTTGGCGCGGGCCGCCGCCCGCGCCGCCGTGAGGAATTTCCGCGCATCCGCGACATGATGAAGGGAGAGGACGATCGCGCGGGTGTGATAATCCTCGGCGAAGTAGTCGAGGCAGTCGGCGATATCGACGTCGGCGGAGCGGCCGAGCGTCATCACCGCCGAGAAGCCGACACCGTGCCGCCATCCCCATTCGGCGATCGCCGAGGCGACGGTGCCCGATTGCGAGATGAGGGCGAGATCTCCCGGCTTCGGCGGCCGCGCGAGCAGGGTCGCGTTCAGGCCGCGCGCCGGCACGCTCAGCCCGATGCTGTCGGGGCCGATCAGCCGCAGGCCGTGCTGCCGTGCCGCCGCCTGGGCCGCGCCGACGGGCGCTGCCTCGCCGTGCCCGAGATGGGCGGACAGGATCACCGCCGCGGCGGCGCCGATCCGGCCCGCCTCCTCCACGATCGCCGGCACCGCCGCCGGTGGCGTCGCCACCAGGACGAGATCGGGGGGCCGAGGCATGTCGGCGAGGCGCGGACTGCATGCCAGCCCGTCGACACTGACCTCGCGCGGATGCACGGGGACGATGTCGCCGGTGAATCCGCCGGCGCGCAGGCCGTCGATGATCGCCCGGCCGACGGAGCCCGGCCGATCGCCGGCTCCCACCACGGCGATGCGGCTCGGCGCGAGCAGAGCCTCGAATCGATAGGTGCTCATGGGCCGCCTATAGCATCCCGGGACGGAAGGCCGAGCCTCAAACGGCATGAGTCGGCTTCGACAGAGCTTCGAGTCCGAAGGATGCCGAGGGATCCGCGCGGAGTGAACCGGCGACCGTCGCCTTCCGTTCGAGCACCATCGTTCGGTGTGCGCCCCGGCCTGCTGCGTCCGGGCGAGTTCGGTGCGGGCGAGCCGTTCCTGTTTCGCCGGCAGGCTGCCGGGGGTAGGGTCGCGCCGATTTTCCCGGACCTGCCGGGCCGGCCGCGCCTGACGAAGCCCGTTCCATGCCCGCGCCGCAGGTTCGTCCCTATTGGAGGAGGTGCCCGTGCCGTCATTCGCGACCCGCCAGGCGATGGTCGAGGCGATGCGCCGGATGCTCGATCTCGGCCTCAGTCAGGGTACTTCGGGCAACCTTTCGGTCCGATCGGGTGCGGGCTTTCTCGTCACCCCGTCTGGAATTCCGGCCGAGCAGCTCAGCCCCGACGACCTCGTGCCCATGGATTTCGACGGGAACTGGGACCACCCGCTCGCGCCCTCCTCCGAATGGCGGTTTCATCGCGACATCTTGGCGGCGCGGCCCGAGATCGGCGCCGTGGTCCATGCCCATCCGCCCTACGCCACCGGTTTCGCGATCTGCGGCCGTGAGATCCCGGCCGTGCATTACATGATCGCCATGGCCGGCGGGCCGACCATCCGTTGTGCTCCCTACGCGCCCTACGGCACGCAGCGCCTCTCGGATCTCGCCCTCTCGGCCCTTGAGGGCCGCAGCGCCTGCCTCCTCGCCAATCACGGCATGATTGCCACCGGTCCGAACCTGTCGAAAGCGATGTGGCTCGCCGTCGAAGTCGAAGCGCTGTGTCGCCAGTACGCCATCGCGCTCCAGGTCGGCGCGCCGGTGGTTCTATCCGACGCCGAGGTCGCCGAGACGGTGGAGCGCTTCCGCTCCTACGGCCCGCGGGACAAGTCCACGCACTGAAATAGGAGGAAGTGCGGCCGGAGCCTCCTTCGCTCCCCGGCCCGATCGCAGAGCGGGAATCGCATTTGCAGTGCGTGCGAACTCGGTCCGGTCGATTTCGGCGACTTGCGGCTGACGATACCTCTTCTTTGTAATCTATGAGAACGACGCTTCACCGTCGCCGCACAACGTCCGAAGTACGGATTCCGGCTTGCAATCAATTTGATCGATGCCGTCGTCGGAATGTATATTCGTCAGATTGCATTTACATTTATTCACGCAGTGCCAAGCCTCCATGATGCTAAACCCAACTATAAAAATGGATTCACAAAGGAAACATGCGTAAAAGTAGCAAGAGATTGGATGGATGATGCTGTGATAGAACTGCGTTGGCGGATTCCTACTCCAGCCTGACGCTTCCAGGACAAGACCGTTGTTGCACTGCAACATCAAGGCGTCTTGCTGATTTACGCAATCTTACCAGATTGATAATCCTGAATGTGCCGCCAAATCCCACGTATATGTGGAGTTTTTTATACGCGTTTAAGCGAAATTCGGCCGATCACCTCGCCAAAAGTTCAATTGAATTTTTTGAGAACGTAAAATCCGCCTTGCGGCCGGATCCATCAAAGGTTAAGTCCTGCGTCATTCAACGCAGTCGCTTCGTGCTCGGCAATGAAGGCGTCGCCTGCGCGACGCGTATTGATGTTCGTCGCTTGCACATATCAGAAGGGATATTGAGCATGTCGGTTGAGGATCGCTCCACTGGCGATTACGTCACCCTGGCCGTCGATATCGTGTCAGCCTATGTGGGGAACAATTCCCTGGCCGTCGGAGAGGTGCCCGGCCTAATCACAGCGGTCCACGCGGCTCTGGCACAATTATCCGATAAGCCGGCCGAGCCAGAGGAACCGGCACTCACACCGGCCGTGCCGATCCGGCGTTCGATCCAGCAGGACTTCCTCGTTTGTCTTGAGGATGGTAAGAAATTCAAGTCACTCAAGCGGCATCTACGGACGCGTTACAATCTTTCGCCCGACGAATATCGTGCGCGCTGGAACTTGCCCGACGACTACCCGATGGTCGCTCCAAGCTATGCCGCGACCCGGTCGCAGCTCGCTCGAACCATGGGGCTCGGCCAGCAGCGCCGGAAATGGCCGGCGAAAACCCCGCCTGAGGCTGCTTCGGAACTGGTTCAGGACGGCAATGCTGCACCGCAACGCCGCCGCGGCCGTGCCCATTCCGGTGACGCGGCCTGAGGCGCAGTCTCCGCGAAAATGTACCGGGCCGTGCTCGCTTCGGCGAACCGCGCGGGGGGGCTTATCCACACGCGATGCGCCTTCGCCCGACGGGGATGGTGAGGTGAGGCAGCGGCGTTAGAGGTCGGGCAACTCCTCGAAAGGACAGTCTTCCCGCATGCCGGGCCCGGGGCCGGCCTTTCGCGGGAGATGTGATGTCCGGCCGGTCGCCCACCGCCACGCGCCTGTTCTGGGTCGCCGTCATCGGGGGATGCGCCAGCCTCCGCTACGGAGCGCCGGCCTTGTCTGCGACGGGAGCGGCCTGCCTCGCCATCCTCCTCCACCGCCTCGATCGCCCGCGCCGGTTCCGCGCGCTCGTGCGCCGCATCGCCCGGCGTCACGCTCCGACGCTGGCGCTGAGACGGCGGCAGGAATGCTTCGTCGACGCTTACGGCAACACCATCGAGGATGGCTGGCTGCGCGAGCGCGCGTACTTCGTCGAGCGCACCGTGCTGCCGCTGGTCGGGGAGCGTGGATTCTCCGAGGACGCCGAGCCGCGCTTCGAGGAGATGCTGGCGATCGTCGAGCGCGTCGCCTGCGCGCACGAACTGCCCGACGAGGTCGACACGCCGGAGGACGGCATCGCCTACGAGCGTTACTGTGCCGAGCGTCTCGGCGAAGCGGGATGGGATGCTCGGCCGACGGGCGCGAGCGGCGACCAGGGCTGCGACGTGATCGCCGAGAAGGCGGGCGTGCGCCTCGTCGTGCAATGTAAGCGCTACGGACGGCCGGTCGGCAACGCGGCGGTGCAGGAGGTCGCGGCAGCGGCCCTGCACTGGTCCGGTCAGATGGCGGCCGTGGTGTCGAATGCCGGGTTCACGCCAGCCGCCCGCAAGCTCGCCGGCACGACCGGCGTCCTGCTCCTGCACCACGACGATCTTACGACCTTGGCGCCGACACGCCGGGCCGGACGTCGAGGACTGACGGTCGGCCGCTGAGGCTACTCCGCCGGAACGGAACGGCCGAAGGGCTGCGCGACGGCCTTGCGGCGCACGGAGAGCCGCGCGGCGCGCTTGCGCCACCAGATCACCACGCCGGTGACCGAGAGCATCGCCACGACGAGACCCATGATCGAGATCAGGATGCGGCCGGGCAGGCCGAGGATGCGGCCCGAATGGACCGGAAACTGCGCCTGCACGAAGAGATCGGCGGCGGTGCCGACCCAGGGCTGGCGATCGCCGATCACCCGGCCGTCCCGCCCGTCGAAGTAGATCGCCGCCGGCCCGACGCCCGCGGCGCCGTGGTCGTCGCCGGGCTCGAAATAGCGCGCGGTGTAGAAACCCTGCAGCGGCGTGTAGGCCAGCGCGCCGACGGGCTCCTTCCAGCCGCGGCGCTGACCTTCCGCCTGCGCCGAATCGAGAATTCGAGCGTAATCCACGCCCGGCTCGATCGGCTTGAGCGGCGAGACGAAGGGGCGGGTGTTCGTCGGATCGGGCGTCACCTGCGAGACGCTCGACATCAGCGGCAGGAACACTTCCCGGTAGAGATTGAGTGAGAACGCCGTGAAGGCGAGCAGGAACAGCAGCGCGAAGGTCCAGAGGCTGAAGGCGCGGTGCAGATCGAAGGTCATCCGGTAGCCGCTGCCCGAGGTCTTCACCTTCCAGGCCGGCTTCCAGCGCGACCACCAGCCCCGGCCGAGTTGCCGCTCCACCGCAGCCGGACGCGCCGGGTTGGCGGCCTTGCGCACCGGCAGCGTCAGGTAGAAGCCGACGAAGGAATCGAGCATCCAGACGATGGCGACGATTCCGAGCAGCCAGATGCCCCAGCGCTCCTCGCCCCACATCTCCGGCAGGTGCAGGGAGAAGTGCAGCTTGTACAGGAACGAGATCAGCGTCTCGCGGGTAATCGGCCAGACCTGACCCCATTCCCGCCGGCCGAGTTCGGCTCCCGTCACGGGGTCGAGAAAGACCTGATTGTAGCCGAGGGCATACAGCTTGCCCGTCGCGGCATCGACCCGAGGCACGACGAACAGGGTGAGCGCCTCGCCGGGCTCGGCCGCCAGCGGGAGATAGGCGACGCGGGCATGCGGCTCCCGGGCCTCGAACTGGTGCGCGAGGTCGAGGGCGGGCATCGCCGCGCCGCGGCTCGCGACCGTGTGGAGATGCGGGTTCAGCCAGTCGTCGAGTTCGTGATCCCAGGAGATCACCGCGCCGGTCAGCCCCGCCACGAGGAGGAAGGCGGCGACCGTCAGACCCGCCCAGCGGTGGAGCAGAACGAAAACGGAGCGCACCATCGAACCCTCGAGCCTCGTTCCTGGGCGGCTCAGCCGGCGCCATCGGAAACGGGCAGGACTTCGGTCCCCGGACGCGCTGTCTGGGTCCAGTTCAGTCCGGCCGCCGGTTGCCGCCGCCGCGGGAGCGGGACCCTCGATAAAGGCAGTTGCCGCGGCGCGCCAGCCCGTCGCCGGCTCTCGGATCGCGTGCGAGACGATCACGCATGAAGATCCGGTAAAGCCGGGTCCGGCAGCGTCCGGCTGGCTTAACAACCCTTAAACCCGCCGCATTTACTCTCTCTGTCGCAAGCGGGGGAACCGCCGTGCCGCAGGGCGGGCCGGCGGCGCCGTCCGAAGGGATCGGTCCGGCGGTGATGAGCTGGGCCGGCATTTCGACAAGGGGAGCACGGTCGCGGGAGGCCCCGAAGGCTCGAAGGATGATCCTTCGAGGACCGAGCGGCAGCCCAGGACGCACGGAACGCATGGCGCAGTCTCGCGGACGCAAACCACGCAGCGAACCCACTTTCGACATTCCCGAAGGGAGCGAGCCGGGCCGCCTCGACGTGCGCCTGTCGCGCAACGACCGGTCGGCGGGTGGCCAGCGCATGTCGTCCGGACGCTCGGCATCGAAGGCGCCCGCGCGCAAGGCGTCCGGCGGCCGTGGAGGCCGGCGCCCGCCGCGGCGGCGCTCCTGGCTCGGGCGGCTGATCTATGCCGGCGTCGTGCTCGGGATCTGGGCGGTGATCGGGCTCGCCGGGCTCATCGCCTATCACGCCTCGCAGCTGCCGCCGATCGATCAGCTCGCCGTGCCGAAGCGGCCGCCCAACATCGCCATCCTCGCCAGTGACGGCAGCCTGCTCGCCAATCGCGGCGAGACGGGCGGACGCGTGGTCTCGATCAAGGAGCTGCCGCCCTACCTGCCCCGTGCCTTCGTCGCCATTGAGGACCGCCGCTTCTACGACCATTTCGGCATCGATCCGATCGGCGTCGCCCGCGCCATCGCGCAGAACCTGACCCGCCGTGGCGTGGCGCAGGGCGGCTCGACCCTGACCCAGCAGCTCGCCAAGAACCTATTCCTGACGCCCGAGCGCTCCGCCTCGCGAAAGATCCAGGAGGCGATCCTGGCGCTGTGGCTGGAGCACAAATACACCAAGGACGAGATCCTCGAACTCTACCTCAACCGAGTCTATTTCGGCGCCGGCGCCTACGGCGTCGAGGCGGCGGCGCAGCGCTATTTCGGCAAGCCTGCCAAGAACGTGACGCTGGCGGAGGCCGCCATGCTCGGCGGCCTCGTCCAGGCGCCCTCGCGGCTCGCGCCCAACCGAAACCTGAAGGCGGCTCAGGCCCGCGCCGGCCAGGTGCTCGCGGCGATGGAGGAGCTGGGCTTTGCCAAGGGCCCGGACGTGAAGGTGGCGCTGGCGCAGCCGGCGCGGCCGGCCTCGACCCGCGGCGGCGGCTCGCAGAACTACGTCGCCGACCTTGTGATGGACGTGCTCGACGACTTCCTGCCGAAATTCGACGAGGACATCGTCGTCGCCACCACCGTGGATGCCAGCATGCAGGCCGCGGGAGAGAAGGCGCTCACCGACGAGTTGAACGCCAAGGGCACCCGCTACAACGTTGCGCAGGGCGCGCTGGTCTCGATGCGGCCGGACGGGGCGATCCGCGCCCTCGTCGGCGGGCGCGACTACGCGCAGAGCCAGTTCAACCGCGCCACCACCGCCAGGCGCCAGCCGGGCTCCGCCTTCAAGCCCTTCGTCTACCTCGCCGCCGTCGATCGCGGCCTGACTCCCGACACGGTCCGAGACGACGCGCCCGTGCGCATCGGCAACTGGGCGCCGGAGAACTACTCGCACAACTACCGCGGTCCGGTTTCCCTGCGCGAGGCGCTGGCGCTGTCGCTCAACACGGTCGCGGTGAAACTCGGGCAGGAGGTCGGTCCGAAGGCGGTGGTGCAGACCGCCCAGCGGCTTGGCATCGCCTCGCCGCTCCAGGCCAACGGCTCGATCGCGCTCGGCACCTCCGAGGTGACGCCGCTCGAACTGGTGGGAGCCTACTGCGCCTTCGCCAACGGCGGCACCGGCGTGATCCCCTACGTCATCGCCGGCATCAAGAGCGCCACCGGCAAGGTGCTCTACAAGCGCGGAGAGGGTGGCCTCGGCCGCGTCATCGATCCGAACGCCGTCGGCATGATGAACGCCATGATGCACGACGTCTTCACCATGGGCACGGCGAAGAAGGCCGATATTTCCGGCTGGGAACTCGCCGGCAAGACCGGCACCAGCCAGGAGTTCCGCGACGCATGGTTCGTCGGCTACTCGGCCACGCTGGTGACGGGGGTCTGGCTCGGCAACGACGACGGCGAGCCGACGAAGCGCGCCTCGGGCGGTAGCCTGCCGGTCGACATCTGGAAGGCCTACATGACCACGGCGCTCAAGGGCGAGAAGCCCGTGGGCCTGCCGGGCCTGAACCGTTGGCGGGCGCCGCGGCCCGAGGCGCAGCCGGAGCGCGATTCCGGCCCCGGCGGCCTGATCGGCGCGCTGCTCGGCGAACCGGAGCAGACCGCCTCCGCCCTCCCCCCCCGCCCCGTGGGCCGGGAGCGGGGGCCGAGCCGGGACGACCGCAACTTCCTCGAGAAACTGTTCGGGGTCGGCGAATAGGCTTCGCCCTTCCGATGCGGCGGGGCGCTCAATCCCTTCCGCGCGGTCGGAGGCGAAAAAATTTATGGTCCGCCTCGAACGTGGCGTGCGGCTGTGCGCCACATTCGCGCCACGTTGCAGGCATGAGCCTTCGACGGCCTGAAGTGGATCGGAAGTTTTCCCGAACCTCCTGATCGGCGACGGAAGGAGCCCCCGTGTCGACCCGCCTGCCTGACCGTTGCACGCCTGCCCTCAGGGCCGCCGTGCACGGGCCGGGTACTTCCTCCGACGGCTGCCGGAGCCCGAACTGATGCTGCCGCACCATCGCTGGTTCTGGCTCCTCATCCTTCTCGCCTCGGGCGGGGCGGGGTTGCTCTACAACGTCATCTTCGCTGGCGGCGCGTCGCCCCTGGCAGGCTTCACCTACGGCCTCTGCGTCGGCATCTCGGCGCTGGCCTTCGACCGGGGCGTTCTGCTCGCCGGCGTCCAGTCGCGCATCCGCCGCCTGCCGGCCGGATTGTACGTCGTGGCGGCGGAGCTCTCCTACGTGGCGATGATCGTCGTCGGCAACGCGCTCGGCGGCTTCGTCGTCTGGCTGCTCGGTCTGACCGGCGACAGCCTGGAGGAGGCGGTGCGCACCACGCCACGGGTGCTGGCCTACGCGCTCGCTGTCTCGGCGCTCCTCGTTTTCGTGATCCGCATGCGCGACCTGATCGGCGGAGAGGTCTTCATCAACTTTCTCGTCGGGCGCTATCACCGCCCGGTGGAGGAGGAGCGCATTTTCCTGTTCCTCGACGTCGTCGGATCCACCGCCTTCGCCGAGACTCACGGCGACCTGCGGGCACAGGAGTATCTCAGCGCCGTCTTCGCCACCCTCGCGGAGCCCGTGCGCCGGTTCTACGGCTCGACCGACGACTATATCGGCGACCTCGCCATGATCACCTGGCCGATGGAGCGCGGCCTGAAGGACGCGCGCTGCGTCGAATGCCTGTTTGCCGTGCGCGAGCGGATTGAAGCGGAGGCGGAAGCGTGGGAGGCGCGGTTCGGCACCGTTCCGCGGCTGCGGGCCGGCCTGCATGGCGGCCGGGTGATCACCGCCGAAGTCGGCGTGGACCGGCACAAGATCGCCTATTTCGGCGATGCGGTGAACGTGGTGGCCCGCGTTGAGGCCCTGTGCCGCCCCCTCGGCGTCGATACCCTGATCTCCGAGGATCTGTTGAAGCGGCTGCCGCGCTTGCCCGAAGGGGTCGTCGTCAGGCCACTCGGCACGCATTCCTTGCGCGGGCGCGGCCAGCCGCTCTCCGTAGCGACGCTGGAACGCGAGGGCGCGGCGCCGCTCGCGAGGGGGAGCGCGCCGCGCGTTGCCGCCGCGCCCTAGGCACGGGAGCGCCGGCCGGTCAGCCCACGCGCAGGAGCAGCAGGAGCGCGACGATCGCCATGACGGCGATCGTCGCGAGGATTCCGCCGCCGCGGCAGGCGAACTGGCGCGGCGAGTTCTCCGGTGCGAACATTCCGATCGGGTGCAGGATGCGCGCGATCACGAGCACGATCAGCAGGCCCTGGATCCACCCCTGGGAGCCGCCGCCCGCCTCGTAGAGCGCGATCAGCAGCAGGGTCATCGGCACGTATTCCTGGAAGTTGCCGTGCGAGCGGATGCGGCGCTGGAGGCCATCCTGGCCGCCGTCGCCGAACAGGACGTTGCCGCTGACGCGACCGCCGATCACCCAACCGGACAGGCCGGCATAGATCAGCCCCAGGATCGCGCCGTAGAAGGCCGTGGTGGTTGGAAAGATCACAGCGCTGAACCTCGGATCGAAGGGCTCCCGCCGGGTGGCGGATGTCGTTGGCGCTTCGCAAAATAGGATTATGCGCGGCGTGTTCCGCCCGTACCCGCGATCACGAAGGCGTATTCCGTCCGATACGGGCGCGGATCGGCCACCGAGATCCGCCGCCGGCCGGCGCGCCGTCGAGTGACAGTCGGCACTCTGCCGAAAGGCGTTGACGGCCTCCGGCAAGGATCGATGCGCTAGAGTGCCGTCGAACGGCCCGGCTTGCGCGCGGGGCGGGGCCGGATGCCGGGACCGTTTCAGAGGGGATGTCGGTGGGCGGAAAGCTGATCGCGGTGGCGAACATGAAGGGCGGGGTCGGCAAGACCACCACCGTCGTCATGCTTGCCGAGGCGCTGGCTGCCGGCGGGGCGCGGGTGCTCGTGGTCGATCTCGATCCGCAGGCGAGCGTGTCGGTCTGCCTCGCGGGCGACCAGCTGCTCGGTGAGATGATCGTCCGCGGCCGCACCCTGGAAGCCTATCTCGCCCTCAAGCTCATCACCCGCCTCAAGCCGGACCTCTCCGCCCGGATCCAGCCCGGCGTCAGCCTGACCGTCCACAAGAACCGGCCGTTGTCACTCGCGTTGCTCCCGTCTGGTCCGCATCTGCGCCTCGTCGAGCGCGAGATCCTCTACGAGCTGACCGAGCGCAAATTCTCGATGCACGCCATCGACGAGAAGCTGTGGTCGATCTTCCAGGAGGATTTCGTGCCGCTGGCCGAGCGGTACGACTACATCTTCTTCGATTGCGCGCCCGGCATCTCACCGATGACGGAAGTGGCGGTGCGGGCCGCCGACCTCGTGCTCGTGACCTCGATCCCCGATTTTCTCTCAACCTACGGTCTCAATGCCTTCGTCGAGTCGATCTGGCGGCGCCCCGCCCGACAGGGCAGCCACATCGTCCCGAGGAGCGCACCGCACGTACTGGTCACCCGCTTCCAGGCCCAGGTGCGACAGCATCAGCGGACCTTGGCCAGGCTTCAGGCCGAGGCGAGGTCCGACGACGCCGGCTTCCATCTGCTCGAAACCCGCATCCCTCAGGCGGCGGCGCTTGCCGAAGCACTGGTTCCCGTCGATGGCGCGCCGCCGACCTTCTCCGCCAAGTACGGCGCCCATGTTCCCAACGTGCTGATTCCGCTCGTCGCGGAAGTGAAGGAAGTCCTCCATGGCTCTTGACGTCGATGGCTACGCCGTCCTGCAGGCGATGGCCTCCGCGCCGGAAGCGTTTCCCGACATCCGTACCGAAGTCCCCAAGGTCGCCCGCATCCTCGTCGTCAAGCAGCTCAAGGCGCGGACCTTGCGCGTGGCGTCGCTGCGCATGATCCGCGAGATCCTGGGCAGCGAGAGCTTCGCCCTGATCGCCGACGGCATGTCGGAGGCGGAGGTGAAGGGCCTCGTGACCCGCCTCGACCCGCACCACCCCTCGCTGAAGACCGCGACACCGGGTTGGCATCGCCACCGCCTCGCCGCCCTCGCCGCCGGGGACGCGCCGTTCCGCAAGGGCGAGACCCGGGCCGAGGACGCGGCGACGACGGCCCGTCGCGTCGAGCCGCCGCCGGAGCGCGCACTCGCCAGCCGTCCCTTCGCCGCGGTGTGGGACGGCAAGGACCACGACGCGCCGGCCGCGAAAGAGGGCCGCGAGAAGAAGGGCAAGGACAAGGATCAGAAGGAGCGGAAGGGCAAGAAGAAGAAGGGCTGAATGCCCCTCACGAAGGGGCCGTCCCGAACGACGGGCGCCACTTCATTCGATGAGACGGGGCGGAAGCGACGGATCAAGCCTCGTCGGGGAACAGAATCGCGTAGCGGGCTTCGAGAGCGGCGAGCCGGCCCTGCCCTTCCAGCACGGCGACCCGGTGCTGGCGGGTCACGCCGAGGAGGCCGTCAGCCATCTCCCCTTCACCGCAGAGCCGGGCCCGATCGGCGATCTGCGAGAGCTGATCGGCCATCAGGCCGTCGATCCGTATTCCATCCGCCAGCGCCTGCATCAGGCTCAGCATCTCCTCGCGGATATGCATGTGCGGCGTCGAGGAGGCGGGAGTTCGGTCCGTCACGGTGCTCGCGGAAGTCGGGCCGACAACATCGGAGGGCGGCTGGGACGAAGCTGCCGGGACCCGGTGCCCGCGGCCACTGCATAGGATATTTTCCGCGCGCTTTTCCCGCTGTGAGATCTGCAGCACTCTGGTGCTCGCCCGCAGCATCCAGGATCACCAATGAGAAAGGGGCCGCCTCGCGGCGACCCCTCCTCTCGTCCTTGGCTGAGTGCGTGGACTTAGAAGTCCATGCCGCCCATGCCGCCGCCGGGCATCGCCGGGGCCGGGCTGTCCTTCTTCGGCGCGTCGGCGACCATGGCTTCCGTGGTCACCAGCAGGCCGGCGACGGAGGCCGCGTCCTGAAGGGCGGTGCGCACGACCTTGGCCGGGTCGACGATGCCGGCCTGGATCATGTCGACGTACTCTTCGGTCTGGGCGTTGAAGCCGTAGGTCTCGGAGCCGGTGTTGTCGGTGATCTTGCCGACGACGATCGAGCCCTCGACGCCCGCGTTCTGGGCGATCTGGCGCAGCGGCGCCTCAAGCGCCTTGAGCACGATCTTGATGCCGGCCTGGACGTCCGGGACCTCGGACTTCAGCTCGGCGACCGCCTTCTTGGCGCGCAGGAGCGCGGTGCCGCCGCCGGGAACGATGCCCTCTTCCACCGCGGCGCGGGTGGCGTTGAGCGCGTCGTCCACGCGGTCCTTCTTCTCCTTGACCTCGACCTCGGTCGCGCCGCCGACGCGGATCACCGCGACGCCGCCCGCGAGCTTGGCCAGACGCTCCTGGAGCTTCTCACGATCGTAGTCCGAGGTGGTCTCCTCGATCTGCGCCTTGATCTGACCGACGCGGGCCTCGATGTCGGCCTTCTCGCCGAGACCGTCGATGATCGTGGTGTTCTCCTTCTCGATGCGGACGCGCTTGGCGCGGCCGAGCATCGGCAGGGCGACGTTCTCGAGCTTGATGCCGAGATCCTCGGAGATGGTCTGGCCCTTGGTGAGGATCGCGATGTCCTCGAGCATCGCCTTGCGGCGGTCGCCGAAGCCCGGAGCCTTCACCGCCGCGACCTTCAGGCCGCCGCGCAGCTTGTTCACGACGAGGGTCGCAAGCGCCTCGCCCTCGATGTCCTCGGCGATGATGAGCAGCGGCTTGCCGGTCTGCACCACGGCCTCGAGCACCGGCAGCATCGGCTGGAGCGAGGAGAGCTTCTTCTCGTGGATGAGGATGTAGGGGTCCTCGAGCTCGGCGACCATCTTCTCCGCGTTCGTGACGAAGTACGGGGAGAGATAGCCGCGGTCGAACTGCATGCCCTCGACAACGTCGAGCTCGGTCTCGGCGGTCTTGGCCTCCTCGACGGTGATGACGCCCTCGTTGCCCACCTTCTGCATGGCGTGGGCGATCATCTCGCCGATCTCCTTGTCGCCGTTGGCGGAGATCGTGCCGACCTGGGCCACTTCCTCGGAAGAGGCGACCTTCTTGGCGCGGGCGGTGATGTCCTTCACGGCGGCCTGGGTCGCGAGGTCGATGCCGCGCTTCAGGTCCATCGGGTTGATGCCGGCGGCGACGAACTTGGCGCCCTCGCGGACGATCGCCTGGGCCAGCACCGTCGCGGTGGTGGTGCCGTCACCGGCGATGTCGTTGGTCTTCGAGGCCACTTCGCGCACCATCTGGGCGCCCATGTTCTCGAACTTGTCGGCGAGCTCGATCTCCTTGGCGACCGTCACACCGTCCTTGGTGATGCGGGGCGCGCCGAAGCTCTTCTCGATGACGACGTTGCGGCCCTTGGGGCCGAGGGTGACCTTGACGGCATCCGCGAGGATGTCGACGCCGCGCAGCATCTTGTCGCGAGCGTCGGCGGAGAAACGAACGTCTTTCGCTGCCATGTGAGTACCTGCCTCAGATGAGAGTGTCGGAAAGCCCTGAAGCCAGCGGGAGCGGCCTCCAAGGGCGGTGAAGCGGGCGCAGCCTTAGGCGGCGACGACGCCCATGATGTCGGATTCCTTCATGATCAGGAGATCCTGGCCGTCGATCTTGACCTCGGTGCCGGACCACTTGCCGAACAGCACGCGGTCACCGACCTTGACGTCGAGGGCGTTGACGCGGCCCTGCTCGTCGCGGGCGCCGGGGCCGACGGCGACGATCTCGCCCTCTTGCGGCTTCTCCTTGGCGGTATCCGGGATGATGATGCCGCCCTTCGTCTTCTCTTCGCTCTCGATGCGACGGACGACGACGCGGTCGTGCAGCGGACGGAACTTCATGAGCTGCCCTCTTGCTTCGAAATGGCGGTTGGTCTTCATGCGGCCGGGACGACCGCGCTCCACCTGCTTGTTAGCACTCTAAACCGGTGAGTGCTAACGACGGCCGCGAGATAGGCGCGGGCCGTTTTCGAGTCAAGGCGCAGCTTCTTTCCCCCTGCGGCGTTTCTGCACGAATTTTTCCGCGCCTCTCGCGCGACAGGGACGATCTCTCCCCATGATGAGCCTGCACGGGGCAAACGGCGCGGTCGAGCACGGCGGCGGAGCGGACGGCGCAAGCCTGCCCGATCACGCGGTGTGGATCGACCTGAACGATCCGACAGCGGAAGAGGCGGCGCAGGTCGAGCGGAAGACCGGCATCCGCATCCCGTCGCGCGCGGCGTTGAGCGAGGTCGAATCGTCGAGCCGCCTGCGGCGCAACCGCGACGGACTCTCGCTCTCGACGCCGATGGTGACCTTCGATCGCTCGGATTTCAGCCTGAAGCCGCTGGGCTTCCTGCTGACCGCCGATCACCTCGTCACCGTGCGCTTCCACGAGATGCGGGCGTTCGCGGCGGTGCGCAAACGTGTGGATGACGGGGACGGCGACGGCAGCACCAGCACGCGCATGTTCCTGCTCGTCGTCGAGGAACTCGTCGACAATCTCGCCGACCTGCTGGAGGAAATGTCGGGCGACCTCGACAGTCTCTCCACCCGCATCTTCGACTTCGATGCCGGTGCGCGCCCGGGAGCGCGGAAGGGCGACACCACGGCTCCCAAGCGCCGGGACCTGGCGTTGCGCCGCCTGCTTCGCTCGGTCGGGCGCCACGGCAAGTCGCTGGCCAAGGTCCGCGCCAGCTTGCTCGGGCTCGGGCGGATCATCGCCTTCGCGAAGAGCGAGTGCCAGCAGGGGCTCGGCGAGGGCGACCTGCCCCGTTTCGACACCCTGGCGGGCGACATCGCCTCGATCGACGAGTTCGAGACACGGCTCTCCGAGACCGTCCAGTTCCTGCTCGACGCCACCCTCGGGCTCATCAACATCGAGCAGAACAACGCATTCCGCATCCTGACCGTCGTGTCGGTGGTCGGCGTTCCGCCCACTCTGGTCGCCTCGATTTACGGCATGAACTTCAAGCACATGCCCGAACTCGATTGGGCTTACGGCTATCCCTATGGTCTCGCCCTGATCGTGATCTCCGCGATCGCGCCGCTGCTGTACTTCCGCAAGCGGGGCTGGCTCTGACGCGGCTTCGCGGGACGCCCGCGTCTCGCGGCTTCATCCGCCTCAATGGCCGAGGCCGGGGAAAAGATTGCGCAGGCTCGTCACGATCATCTCCATCGCGACGGCGGCGAGGATCATGCCCATCAGCCGGCGCGTGATCGCGGTCGCCGTCGCCGACAGATGGCGGCCCAGCCAGGGAGCGGCGAGCAGCGCGGCCGTGAGGAGGACGAGAAAGGCGCCGACGCCGACCGCGACGTCCAGCCACTTGCCCTGGCTCTCGGCGGTGTGGCCGAACACGATGAGCGTGGCGATCGTGCCCGGACCGACGAGCAGAGGGATCGTCAGCGGGTAGATGGCGACGCTCTCCACATCGATCACGTCCTGCTTCCCCCCGGGATTGCGTCCATGCGCTCGGCTCGACGAGCCCTGCAGCATGGAGAGCGCGATCGTCAGGACGATCAGGCCACCCGCCAGGCGGAAGTCGTCGACGCTGAGCCCGAAGGCATCGAGGACGGCCTGTCCGCCGACCAGTGAGACGAGGCACCCGATGGTGGTCCCGAGGGCGGCTGTGCCGGCCACCCGCCGCCGCACCGCATCGGAGGCGCCCTCGGTCAGGGAGAGGAACACCGGCACGTTCGCGATCGGGTTCATGATGGCGAAGAGGGCGGCGAACACCTTCGTGACGAAGGGCAGATCCACAGACATCGCGAGCCTCGGTGTCGAGAGCCCCGCTCATAGCACGGCTCGGGCCTCGGCCGGGCTCCGTCGCGCCGGCATCGACCGGTCGTGAAGGCTCCGGCTGCCGGACGCGTCTGGGCCTCGCTGAGGCGACCGCCCCACAATTCAGGCTTTGTTGGCGGCTAGCTGCGAATCTCGCCGGCAGATCTCAGGCCGAGCGAGCAGCGCACCCCGTCCCATGGCCGTCATCGCCGCCTTCGTCCTCAATGCCGGGCTCAACTTCGTCCTCGGCATCGCCATCGCCCGGATGCTGGGGCCGGCCGATTTCGGCCGCTTCGCCCTGGCGACGGCCGGAGCGGTCGTGCTCAACACCCTCCTGTTCGAATGGCTGCGGCTCTCGGCGACGCGGTTCTACTCGGCGCGGGTGCGCGAGGCCGAGCCCTGGATCCGCCAGGGGCTCGACCGGGCCTACGGTGCCGTGGCGCTCGCGCTCTTCGCCGCCGCCGCCCTCTGCGCCGGCCTCGGGATCGCCGTCGATCCGACCCCTGAGGGCCGGCTGGTGATGACCGCCGGCACCATGGTCGCGGCGATCGGCATCGGTCTCTTCGATTATCACGCGGCGCTCGCCCGCGCCCGCTTCATCGGCGGCGCCTATCTCCGGCTCGTGGTGTGGAAGAACGCCCTCGCCTTCGTGCTGATGGCGGGCACCGCATGGCTGTTTCCGCAGCCGGTCTGGGTGCTGATCGCGGGGGGGATGAGCCAGTTCCTGGCGGTGATCCCGATGCGCAAGGTTCTCGGCGACAGGCTGCTCGGCCACGCCGCCGCCCTGCCCCGCGGACGGGTGAGGGAAACCCTGCGTCTGTTCGCGGCCTACGCCCTGCCCCTGATCGCCGCCAACGCGGTCTACCAGATCATGCCCTTTCTCAACCGCGCCGCCATTGCCGGGAGCGCGGGCTTTGCCGAGGCCGGCTATTTCGCCCTCGCCGCCGATCTCGGCTCCCGGGCCTTCTCGACGCTCGGCGCCGCGCTCGACCTGCTGCTGTTCCAGATCGCCGTGCAGGCCGAGGAGCATCACGGCCGCGAGGCCGCCGAGACGCAGGTCTCGCGCAACATCGCCATCGTGGTGGCGCTGCTCCTGCCCTGCGCCGCCGGCTACTGGGCGGTGACCGCGGCCCTGCAGGGGCTGATCGTGCCGGAGGAGTTCCGCGGTCCGTTCGCCGCCTACACCGACCTGCTGATCCCGGGCCTGTTATGCCTCTCGATCATGAACTTCGCGCTGAATCCGATCTTCCAGATCCGGCGCCGGACCAGCCCGGTCGTCTCCGCCGCTCTGGTCGGCTTGGCCGTCAACGGTCTCGGTCTCGTCCTCCTGCCGCGGTGGATCGGTCCGCAGGGCGTCGCTGTGGCGCAGACCCTCGGTCTCGTCGCGGCCGTGGTGGTGCTCGGCCTGCGGGCGCTGGCCGGGAGCGAGCGCCTGCGCCTGCCCGGTCGCGACCTCGCCCTGACCACGGGCGCCTGCCTCGCGATGGTCCTGGCCGTGCTGCCGTTCCGCCGCCTGGAGCCGGCGCTGGCTCTGCCGGCCTGCATCGTGGCCGGGGTGGCGGTCTACGGCGCGCTGGTCTGGTTCCTCGACATCGCGGGGCTGCGCACGGTGGCGCGGGAGCGTTTTCCGAAACGGCTCCCCGCGCCGGCCCGTTGACGCGTGTATGAAGGCCGGCTTGCCAGCTTCGTCCAATCGGGGTTTGTGTCCGGACGTTCTGGCGAAACGCCGATAAGAAACCCCACGGGACGGAAACGATGACCTCATACGCGCCGGCCGACGAGCAGGAGGCGGCCGCCATCGTCGCGCAGGCTGCCGGCCGCTCGGAACCGCTGCGGCTCGTCGGCGGCGGCACCAAGGCGACGTTCGGCCGTCCGCCTCATGACGAGGCGACGCTCTCCGCGACCCGGCTCTCCGGCATCACCCTCTACGAGCCGGCCGAGATGGTGGTCGCGGCCCGCGCCGGTACGCCGCTCGCCGAGGTGGAGGCGCTGCTGGCCGGGCGTGGGCAGATGCTGCCCTTCGAGCCGATGGATCACCGCCCGCTCCTCGGCTCGACCGGCGAGCCGACCTTCGGCGCGGTGGCGGCGGCCAACAATTCCGGGCCCCGCCGCATCAATGCGGGTGCCGCCCGCGACAGTCTGATCGGCGTGCGCTTCGTCAACGGGCGCGGCCAGCCGATCAAGTCCGGCGGACGGGTGATGAAGAACGTCACCGGTCTCGATCTCGTGAAGCTGATGGCCGGATCCTGGGGCACTCTCGGTCTGCTGACCGAGGTGACCTTCAAGGTGCTGCCGGTGCAGGAGCAGGTCGCGACCCTGGTCCTGCCGGGCCTCGCCGATGCGGCGGCCGTCGAAGCGCTCGCCGCGGCCCTCGGCTCGCCGTTCGAGCTGACCGGCGCCGCTCATCTGCCCGCGGGGATCGGCGGCCCGGAACCGCGCACCTTGATGCGCGTCGAGGGCTTTGCGAAGTCGGTCAGCTATCGCATCGGCGAGTTGCGCCGTCTCCTGCGCCGGTATGGCGAGGCGCATGTCGTGGAGGCTGAGGAGAGCGGCGCGCTGTGGCGGGCCGTGCGCGACGCGACCCCGCTCGCCGAGCCGCGGGACGCCGCGATCTGGCGCATTTCCACCGCACCGACGCGCGGACCGGCGGTCGCCGCGGCGATCGGGGGCGAGCGCGCCGCGCGCTGGTTCTACGATTGGGGCGGCGGCCTGATCTGGCTCGCCACGGACGAAGCGGACGATGCCGGTGCCGGCGTGATCCGCGCCGCGGTGAAGGCGGCCGGCAGCGGCCACGCGACGCTGGTGCGGGCACCCGAGACCCTGCGGGCGGCGGTGCCTGTCTTCGATCCGCTGCCCGAGCCGCTGATGCGGATCACCGCCGGCATCAAGGCCGCCCACGATCCGGCCGGCATCTTCAATCCAGGCCGGATGTATGCGGGAGTCTGACGGGACGCCGCGTCAGAACACGAACCGCAATCCGGCGTAGAGCACGCCGGCCAGGACGATCGCCGCCGGCAGGGTCATCAGCCATGCGGCGGCGAGGTTGCGCACGGTGGCCCATTGCAGGCCCGAACCGTTGGCGGCCATGGTGCCGGCGACGCCGCTCGACAGGATGTGGGTGGTCGAGACCGGCAGGCCGTAGGCTTCCGCCAAACCGATGGTGCCGGCCGCCGTGATCTCCGCGGACGCGCCCTGGGCATAGGTCAGGTGCTTCTTCCCGATCCGGCTGCCGACGGTGACGACGATGCGTTTCCAGCCGACCATGGTACCGAGCCCGAGGGCCAGGGCGACCGACACCTTCACCCAGTCGGGGATGTAGCGGGTGCCGTCGTTGAGGCTCTTCTCGTAGGCCTTCAACGTCTCCGCCTCGGCGCCGGCGAAGAGACCCTCGCGCTTGGCCAGGCTGTGGATGGCATCGGAGGCGAGGAACATGTCGTTGCGCAGGTTCGGCGTCGCTTCCGCCGGGACGTGGCGGAGCGCGCCGTACGCCTTCACCTGCGTGGCAATGTCGTTCGAGAGCGCGGCCAGGGCGGCGTAGACCTCCGGTCGATCGAGCTCCTTTCGGCCCACGGCCTCGGTGATCTGTGTGCGGGCCGCGGCCGGGCTCGGAAGCGGGGCCGTCTCCGCCCGATTCCGGAAAACCGCCCAAGCGCGCTCGGAGACCTGAACGAAGCCGGGCGTCGAGGCTTCCGACATCGTGCGATTGAGCGCGTAGGCGGTGGGCGCGGCACCGATCAGGATCAGCATGATCAGGCCCATGCCCTTCTGCCCGTCATTGCCGCCATGGGCGAAGGACACGCCGCCGCAGGTCAGGATCAGCAGCGCACGGATCCAGAGCGGAGGCGGTGCGTCGCCGTCCGGCTCCCGGTACAGGGCTCGGTTGCGGATCAGGAGCCGCATCGCCAGCAGCAGCAGGCCCGCCATGACGAAGCCGACGACCGGGCTGAACAGCAGGGCGCGCAGCACGCTCCAGGCCTGATCCCATTGCACGCCGGACGTTTGAGAGCCCTCGGGGGCGAGGAGCTGGTTGGCGAGGCCGACGCCGAGGACGGAGCCGATCAGCGCGTGGGAGGACGAATTCGGCAGCCCGAGGGCCCAGGTGCCCAGATTCCAGATGATCGCGGCGATGAGGAGCGCGAAGATCATGGCGTAGCCCGCGGACGAACCGGCCTTGAGGACGAGTTCGACGGGGAGCAGCGTCACCACGCTGTAGGCGACCGCACCGGTCGAGACGACGACGCCGAGAAAGTTCAGGACGCCCGAATAGACCACGGCCACGACCGGTGGCAGGCTGTGCGTGTAGATTACCGTCGCCACGGCATTGGCGGTGTCGTGGAACCCGTTCACGAACTCGAAGGCGAGTGCGATGAGCAGTGCGAGCCCGAGCAGCACGAACGCGCCGATGGCGAGCGGAGGCTGGCCGGCCGCCCGCATGTCGGTGATCAGATTGAGGAGCGCGTAGCCGAGGCCGCCGGCGAGCACGAGGAAGAACAGGCCGATGCCGGCGGGATGGGTGCGCCGGTCCAGGTTCGGGCCTCGGGCGGGCGCTTCGGTGCGGGTCGGCGTCGAGCCGCCGCCCGTCAGGCTGAGAGCGTCAGACATGTGAACCCCGAGGACATAAGACCGCTGCGAGCGATGCAGCCCGGTCGCGGAGCGCGCCGGCTTTCGGCTGCGGATCGTCCGACGTCGGTTGACAGGACCTGCCACGGCGACGATCCACCGCCGAGCTGACAAATGTCGGTACAGCAGGCGGTTCCGTGAATTTTTGATGACAGGTGCTGCCCCAAGCTTTGCGGCGGGCTAATTCAGCTTTTCGGTGTATAAGCCTCTCTCTCGATCGGATTCGGTTCGGAGATGAATTGCTGCTCGTCCCCCTTGCGAAAGCGCGTGGCCGGAGGATCGCCGCGGGGCGGATTGTCGTACAACGTCCTCCATGTTGACGCTCGCGCTCTCGCTCGCCCTGCTCGTCGTGCTGGTCCTCATCCTCGTCCGGAGGCGGAATCTCACGATCCTGATGAGCGTGGGCAGCTTGCTCGCGGCCCTGCTGGCGATGCTCTGGCTTCAGGATCTCGGCCTCCTGCCCGGCTCACAGGGGCCGCTGACTCACACCCGACCGCAAACCGTCGACGATCTGCGCCGTTGATGAGGCGTTGGGGCGAGGCTCGGCCAGGGAACTCTCCCGGCCTTCGCGCGTCTGCCGCGTTGATGCTGGCGTCCCCGCCGAGGGCCGCCGGATTGGAGAGATCCCGTGCGCAACCTTCTTCTCTTACTGGTCATCATCGCCGGCGGCTTCGTCCTGACCGCCATGTACGTGGCGCCGAAGCAGCCCGAACTGCGCGGCTGGTACGAGACCAATGCCTGCCCGCATCTCGACCAGATCAGCCCGAAGATCTGCGAACCGATCCGTGCCGCAAGGGGCACGGACGCGATCTGAGCCGCCGCTTGCACAAGGCCTTCGATTGGTTCTTCCGCGACCGGCGCACCGGCGCCGTCGTGATCGGTCAATGGCCGAACCTGCCGCTCTGGATTTTCGCGGCGGCTTCGGCCCTGGAATGGCTGCTCGAGATCACGATGCCCGGCCTGCCGGCCCCGGTCTTCGCCGGCCTTCGCATCGTCGCGCTGCTGAGTCTTACCATCTGGGCGCTCGATGAGATCGTCCGTGGCGTCAATCCGTGGCGGCGCTGTCTCGGAGCCGTCGTGCTGATCGGGATCATCGTCAGTCTCGGTCTCAGCGGTTCGAGCCGCCTGTGAGCCAGCCCTTCGACCTCCTCGTCATCGGCGGCGGCATCAACGGTGTCGGCATTGCCCGAGACGCGTCGGGCCGGGGCTTGCGCGTGCTGCTGTGCGAGCGGGGCGATCTGGCCGAGCACACCTCCTCGGCCTCGACCAAGCTGATCCACGGCGGCCTGCGCTATCTCGAGCAGTATGAGTTCCGGCTCGTGCGCGAGGCGTTGACCGAGCGCGAGCGGCTGATGCGGCTCGCGCCGCACATCATCTGGCCGCTGCGCTTCGTCCTTCCGCACGATGCCGGCCTTCGCCCGGCCTGGATGCTGCGCCTCGGGCTGTTCCTCTACGATCACCTCGCGCGCCTGAAGGCGCTGCCGCGCTCCGAGGCGCTGCGCTTCGACCGGACCGGCGTCGGAGCGCCGCTCCAGCAGCGGCTGACGCGGGGCTTCGCCTATTCCGACTGCTGGGTCGAGGATAGCCGCCTCGTCGTGCTGAACGCGCTCGATGCGGCCGAGCGCGGTGCCGAGATCCGCACCCGCACCACGGTGGAATCTGCCCGGCGCGAGGCGGGCGGCTGGACCGTCACCCTCTACGATGCCGAGCGTCGGCAACGGGAGAGCGTGCGGGCCCGGGTCGTCGTCAATGCCGCCGGTCCCTGGGTCGGCGAGACCCTCCTGCGCACGCTCGCCGTCGAGGCCCGGCCGAAGGTTCGCCTTATTAAGGGAAGCCACATCGTCGTGCGGCGGCTCTACGACGGGGATCAGGCCTATATCCTGCAGCAGCCCGACCGGCGCATCGTTTTCGCCATCCCCTACGAGCGCGATTTCACCCTGATCGGCACCACCGACGTCGCGCATGAGGGCGGCCCCGGCCCGGTCCGGATCTCGAGCGAGGAGACGCGCTATCTCTGTGCCTGCATCAACCGCTCGTTCGAGCGGCAGATCGGCCCGGACGACGTGGTGTGGAGTTTCTCGGGGCTGCGCCCGCTCTACGACGATGCGGCCGCGAACGCTTCGGCGGTGACCCGCGACTACGTGCTGGAACTCGATCGCGAGGGGCCGCCGGTCCTCTCCGTGTTCGGGGGCAAGATCACCACCTACCGGCGGCTCGCCGAGCACGCGCTGGAGAAGCTGACGCCTCATCTGCCGGACATGAAGGCGGCCTGGACGGGAGGGACGCCCCTGCCCGGCGGCGACATGGCGGGTGCCGACTTCGATCTTTTCGTGGAGACGCTCTCAGCCGATTACCCCTTCCTGCCGGCGGCGACCGCCCGGCGCCTCGCCCGCGCCTACGGCACCCGTACCGGCCACGTGCTCGGCGATGCGCGCGCTCCGTCCGATCTCGGCGAGATCTTCGGTGGCGATCTCACCGCCCGCGAGGTCGACTACCTCGTGCGACACGAGTGGGCGCGCGCGTCCGACGACATCCTCTGGCGCCGCTCGAAACTCGGCCTCCACATGGATCGCGAGGGCGTCGCACGGCTCGGGCGCTATCTTACCGCCGCGCCGGTCGGTTCCGTCGCTCAGCGCCCGTAGACATCCTCCAGGCGGATGATGTCGTCCTCGCCGGTGTAGGAGCCCACCTGCACCTCAATCAGTTCCAGCGGGATCTTGCCGGGATTGGTCAGGCGGTGCCGCGAGCCGATCGGCAGGTAGACCGCCTCGTTCTCATGCACGAGGATGATTGAATCGTTCAGAGTCACCTCGGCCGTGCCCTTCACCACCACCCAGTGTTCGGCCCGGTGGAAGTGCTTCTGCAGCGAGAGGCGCCCGCCCGGCGTCACCATGATCCGCTTCACCTGGAAGCGCTCGCCGATATCGATGCGCTGGTACCAGCCCCAGGGACGGTAGATCCGGCGATGCGCATCCGCCTCCGGATGCGCCTTCTCGCGCAGCACGCCGACGAGATCCTTGACCTTGCCTGACCGCGCCTTCGAGGCGACCAGCACCGCGTCCGGGGTCGCGACCACCACGACGTCGTCGAGCCCGACGACGGTGGTGAGCCCGTCGCCCTCGCTGTGGACGAGGCTGCCCGTCGTCTCCACCAGCTCGACACGGCCGCGCACGGCATTGCCCTGCGCGTCGCGCTGCAGCACTTGCCAGACCGCGTCCCAGGTGCCGACATCCGACCATGCGAAGGAGACCGCGAGCACGCCGGCCCGGGTGGTGCGCTCCATCACCGCGTAATCGATCGAGGTTTTCGGCGCCTGCGCGAAGGACTCGGCCTGGAGCCGCACGAAATCGAGATCGATGGCGGCGTTGGCGAGCGCTCCGCGGGCGGCCTCCAGCACCTGCGGCGCGTAGGCCTCCAGTTCGGCGATCATCACGTCGGCACGGAACAGGAAGTAGCCCGAATTCCAGAGGGCCCCTTCCCCGATCAGCCGCTCGGCCCCCGCGGCATCGGGTTTTTCCACGAAGCGCTCGACCCGGTGAAGATCCGGCGCGTCCGGGATGGCGGCACCCTTGTGGATATAGCCGTACTCGGTCGCCGGCCGCGTCGGGGTGATGCCGAGGGTCATGATCTGGCCGAGCCGGGCGCCTAGCGCCGCCTCCAGCGCGGCGCGGGCGAAGGCGGCGGCATCCTCGATCACGTGATCGGCGGCCATCACCAGCACCACCGTCTCCGGCCCCCGCCGCGCGCCATGCAGAGCCGCCACCGCCACGGCGGCGGCGGAGTCGCGCCGCTCGGGTTCGAGGAGGATGTCGGCGGCGATGCCGCTCTGCGCGAGTTGCTCGGCGACGATGAAGCGGGATTCGGCCGAAGCGATCACGGTCGGCTTGGCGAACACGCTCCCATCGGCGACGCGGCGGACGGTGGCCTGAAAGGTCGAGGCCGCGGGATCCACGAGCGGCGTGAACTGCTTGGGCATGCTCTCCCGCGAGGCCGGCCATAGCCGCGTGCCCGAGCCGCCGCACAGGATCACGGGCAGGATCTTTTCCCGGTCCGCCTCGGCCATCGTCCAACACCTTCGAAGAACAACAGGAGCGCTGCCGAAAGCCGAACGGCCGGCGGGCGCGAACATGCCCCCGTCTTAGCCGATCTCTCCGGGCGGCACCACGCGAGGTGCGACGTCGCCTTGGAGTCAGGTAAACTGGAACGGAAGGCGGGGAGGCTGTCCCCGCCGCCTCCGGAGGCGCCGTTTACTCGGCCGCCTGCCGCTCGCCGTAGCCGAGGCGTTCATTGAGTTCGCCCAGGAGCTTCACCGCCGCCTCTGCGATCACGGTGCCCGGGGGAAAGATCGCCGAAGCGCCCGCGGCGTAGAGGGCGTCGTAATCGCCCGGCGGGATCACGCCGCCCACCACGATCATCACGTCGTCGCGCCCTTCCGCCTTCAGGGCGGCCTTCAGTTCCGGCACGAGGGTCAGGTGGCCCGCCGCAAGCGAGGAGACGCCGACGATGTGCACGTCGTTCTCCACCGCCTGCCGCGCCGCCTCGTCGGGGGTGGCGAAGAGTGGCCCGATATCGACGTCGAAGCCGAGATCGGCAAACGCCGAGGCGATCACCTTCTGACCGCGGTCGTGCCCGTCCTGGCCCATCTTGGCGACGAGGATGCGCGGGCGCCGGCCATCGTTCTCCTCGAAAGCCTCGACGAGGCCGCGGACCTTCTCCACCACCGGCGACATGCCGCCCACCTCCCGCTTGTACACGCCCGAGATCGAGCGGATCTCGGCGCGGTGACGGCCCCAGGCCTTCTCCAGCGCCTCCGAGATCTCGCCGACCGTGGCCTTGGCCCGTGCCGCGTTCACCGCCAGTTCGAGCAGGTTGCCCTCGCCGTCGGCGGCCGTCGTCAGCGCGGCGAGCGCCGCATCGACCTCGGCCTGGTTGCGCTCGGCGCGCAGGCGCTTGAGCTTGTCGATCTGCTTGGCGCGCACGTCGGCATTGTCGACCCGCAACAGGTCGATCTTCATCTCGTCGTCGGGCTTGTACTTGTTGATGCCGACGATCGTCTGGCGGCCGGAATCGATCCGCGCCTGGGCGCGGGCCGCCGCCTCCTCGATGCGCAGCTTCGGAATGCCGGCCTCGATCGCCTTGGCCATGCCGCCGAGCGCCTCGACCTCGCGGATATGCTCCCAGGCCCGCGCGGCGATGTCGTGGGTCAGCCGCTCGACGTAGTAGGAGCCGCCCCACGGATCGATGATCCGCGTGGTGCCGCTTTCCTGTTGCAGGAAGAGCTGGGTGTTGCGGGCGATGCGGGCGGAGAAGTCGGTCGGCAGAGCCAGCGCCTCGTCAAGCGCGTTGGTGTGGAGCGACTGCGTCCCGCCCTGCGTGGCCGCCATCGCCTCGATGCAGGTGCGGGTGACGTTGTTGAACACGTCCTGCGCGGTCAGCGACCATCCGCTCGTCTGCGAGTGGGTGCGCAGGGGCAGCGACTTGTCGGATTTCGGCTCGAACTCCTTGACGAGCTTCGCCCAGATCAGGCGCGCGGCCCGCATCTTGGCGATTTCCATGAAGAAGTTCATCCCGATCGCCCAGAAGAACGACAGGCGCGGTGCGAACTGATCGATGGTGAGGCCCGCGGCGAGGCCCGCCTTGATGTACTCGACGCCGTCGGCGAGCGTGTAGGCGAGTTCGAGATCCTGCGTCGCCCCGGCTTCCTGCATGTGGTAGCCGGAAATCGAGATCGAGTTGAACTTCGGCATGTTCTTCGAGGTGTAGCCGAAGATGTCGGAGATGATCCGCATCGATCCCTTGGGGGGATAGATGTAGGTGTTGCGGACCATGAACTCCTTCAGGATGTCGTTCTGGATCGTACCGGCGAGCTTTTCCGGCGGCACGCCCTGCTCTTCCGCCGCGACGATGTAGAGGGCCAGCACGGGCAGCACCGCGCCGTTCATCGTCATCGACACGGTCATCTGGTCGAGGGGGATCCCCGAGAACAGCGTGCGCATGTCGTAGATCGAGTCGATCGCCACGCCCGCCATGCCGACATCGCCCGAGACGCGCGGGTGGTCCGAGTCGTAGCCACGGTGGGTCGCGAGGTCGAAGGCGACCGAGAGGCCCTTCTGACCCGCGGCGAGGTTGCGCCGGTAGAAGGCGTTGGAATCCTCGGCCGTGGAGAAGCCGGCATATTGCCGGATCGTCCAGGGCTGGGTGACGTACATCGCCGGATAGGGGCCGCGCAGGTAGGGCGGCAGACCGGGAAACGAGGCGATCCCCTCGCAACCCTCGCGATCCTCAGGGCCGTAGAAGCCCTTCACCGGAATGCCCTCGGGTGTCATCCACGGCTCCCCGGCCGGCGGAGGCGGCGCCTTGAAGCCGTCGGTCGCGTAGGCGACGGAGGCGAAATCGGGGATCCGGGAGCTCATCGTGCGGCTGTTCCTGGCGTCGGTCTCGGCTTCGGCCGAGACGATGATTTTTTTGAGCATTATAGGCAAGCCACCAAACGCGGCTACTGTCCATAAGGCCGGTCTCACCGGCCGCGCTTGCGCCGGGCTTCTGTCACGTGACGGCGCCCCCGCGCGTCCCAGCGCACGCTCGGGGCCGGTCCCGACGGTGCCGCGAGCCAGGCCCGGCGCTGCGCGATCAGGGCTTTGAGCCGCTCGGCCCGCTTCTCGCGGCCGGCGCAGTCGCAGGGGCAATCGCAAGCGAGGTGATGCGAGCCGCCTTCACCGGAAAACAGGCTGACGAAGGCCAGCACGATCCCGATGAGGCCGACGATGCCGATGACCAGGGTCGGCCACGCGAGGCCGAGGCCGACGAGGACGGCGATGGCGGCCTTGCCCGCCAGGGTTCCGATCAGCTTCACTTTCAGGAGAGCGGCGAAGGTCGCTGCGGCCCCGGCCGATCCGCGCAGGGCTCTCAGGCTCCGCCTGCGGAAGCGCTTGCGCGCCGCCAGCGCTTCGAGCCGGCGCAACTCGCGTTCCAGCCGTCGTCGGGCGCAGGCCCGATCCTCCACCTCTGCCGCCTGCACGCCCCCTCCTCGCCCGCGTTCGACCGGTCGAAGTGTGGGACATGGCAAGCGCGACCGTCAAACCGCCGTTTTCCGACCCCGTGTCGCGGGAGGCGGCGGGCGCGACGGAGTTTGGGATGACGACGGGGCGAGCGGCGCCGAGTGCGGCACGGATCTGGCCCTTCCTGGCGGGCTTCGTCGCGGCCGAGCGCCGGGTCGGCGAGCGTGCCCGCGCCGCGGGCCGTCTGCCGGCCTTCGTCTACGAGTTCCTCCGGTTCGGGGTGAAGCAGGGCTGGGCCTGCCTCTTCGGCGGCCTGATCTGCGCCCTGCTGATCGCAACGCACCTGTTCTACCCGGCCGACGCACCGCTCTCGCGCTATGACTTCCTCACGCTCGCGGCCGTGCTGATTCAGATCACGCTGCTGGCGCTCGGCATGGAGACCTGGGAGGAGGCCAAAGTCATCGCGCTCTATCACGTCGTCGGAACGGCGATGGAGATCTTCAAGACCGGTGTCGGGTCGTGGATCTATCCGGAGGCGAGCTGGCTCTGCATCGCCGGCGTGCCGCTGTTCACAGGCTTCATGTATGCCAGCATCGGCTCCTACATCGCCCGCGTCTGGTGCCTGTTCGACTTCCGCTTCACGCGGCACCCGCCGCTGGCCCTCACGCTGCCGCTGGCGGGCGCGATCTACATCAATTTCTTCAGCCACCACTACATGGCGGACTTACGCGCGATGCTGTTCATCGCGACCGGCGTGCTGTTCGGCGCCACCGTCGTGCACTTCAAGGTCTGGCACGTGCATCGTCAGATGCCGCTTCTGCTCGGCTTCGTTCTCGTGTCGCTCTTCATCTGGCTCGCCGAGAACATCGGCACGGCGACCCGCGTCTGGCTCTATCCGAACCAGGCGGCCGGCTGGTCGCCGGTCTCGGCGGCCAAGCTCGGCTCGTGGTTCCTGCTGATGATCGTGTCCTACGTGCTGGTCACGCTGGTGAACCGACCGGAGCCGGCGCCTGAGGCCGCCTTGGCCCCCGAACGGCCCACCGGTTCGAACGCGGCGCGTCCCGCACGCTGAGAACGCGGTCAGTTGACGTAGGTGCGGATCCAGTTCGGGGAGAGGATCTCGCCCTCTTCCGTGATGATCCAGGGCTGCTGCGAGGGATCACCGAGCGCGCCCTTCGCGGCGGCAAGCGCCTCGCGCAGGGTGTCGTAACGCGCCGGCTGCGCCAGCGGAGAGGCGGCCGGCAGCGTGCGCCAAATGGTGAGGTCGGCAGGACGTTCGAGAGCTTCGGTTTCCATCTCTGGTTCTTCCTGTTCGAACCGTCATCGTCCGTGGAAGGACACCGCGACGACTGGGGCCGCCGGGACGGTATGTTCAAAGTTTCAAGGGCGATCGAAGCATCTCTGGGGCGGCTTTGCGATCAATTCGAGTGCTCGATGGCCAATCGGACACTGCGTCGTCGCAATTCCTCGCCTGTACCCTTGCCTTGGTTTTGCCAAGATTGGTTCAGGCCCACCCACGGATGCCTTCTCATCAGTAGGGTGACACTGCGTACGAAACAGTATGCAATTGGTTACTCTCGGTAAGCAGGCTTGACCGTGCGATGCCGCACCCAGCCTGCCTGTGCGGAAAAGCGGGGATTTGTTGACCGGAGGCCACACCGGACACAGCTAAGTCTCATTCTTCGGGGTCCCGCGATCTTCGTCGCCAGGAACCGGATGCCGGGGAGTATGGCGGCCTCTGTCTGAACGCGGCCCATACGTTCGGTGCGGGCGACGGACGCGCGAGGGTCGGACGAAGAAGGCCTGAGCGGCGGGCAGGCGCTCGCGCGAGGCGTGGGTCAACGGTTGGGGTTGTCGGTGCCGGATCGTTTTGTGCGGATCGCCTTGGGCGTGACTCTGGGGCTGCTGATCGCCTTCGTGGCGCAGCCCTACATCCTCGCCTTCCTCTACTCGGCGGACGCGCCACGCTCGGTGACCGCGCGCGGCGACCTGTCGGCGGCGGAGAAGACCACCGTCGATCTGTTCGCCCGGGCCTCTCCCTCCGTCGTGCACGTCTTCGCCCAGGCGGCGGCGCAGGGGCGTGGCCTGATGGAGCCGGACGACGAGTTCGGACAAGGGGAGCAGCAGCAGGGCTCCGGCACGCAGACCGGCACCGGGTTCGTCTGGGACGCGGCCGGGCATGTCGTGACCAACAACCATGTGGTCGAGGCGGCGACGAAGGGGGGCGGCTCGATCTCGGTGCGGCTCGCCTCCGGCGAGGTGGTGAGCGCGCGGGTCGTCGGCACCGCGCCGAGCTATGACCTCGCCGTGCTCCAACTCGGCCGCGTGGCCAAGATGCCGCCGCCCCTGGCCGTCGGAACCTCGGCCGACCTCAAGGTGGGGCAGTCGGCCTTCGCCATCGGCAATCCGTTCGGCCTCGACCACACCCTGACGACCGGCGTCATCAGCGCGCTCCAGCGGCGCCTGCCGACGCAGGAGGGCCGCGAGCTGTCGGGCGTGATCCAGACCGATGCGGCGATCAATCCCGGCAATTCCGGCGGGCCCCTCCTCGATTCCGCGGGCCGGCTGATCGGCGTGAACACGGCGATCTTCTCGCCCTCGGGCGCCAGCGCCGGGATCGGCTTCGCGGTCCCGGTCGATGTGGTCAACCGGGTGGTCCCCGACCTCATCAAGAACGGCCGGGTGCGCAATCCCGGCATCGGCATCATCGCCGGCCAGGAGGCGACCGCCGCCCGGCTCGGCATCGACGGCGTCGTGGTGCTGCGGGTGCTCCCGGGCTCACCGGCGGCGCTGGCCGGCCTGCGTGGCGTCGATCCCCGGACCGGCGACATCGGCGACGTCATCGTCGGCGCCAATGGCCGCCCGGTCCACCGCCTGTCGGACCTCACCGCCGTGGTCGAGGAAGCCGGGCTCGATCGTCCGGTCACGCTGCTGGTGGAGCGCGACGGCCGGGTGCGGACCGTGCGGCTCAACACCGCCGATGTGGCGCAGACGCGGCTGTGATCCTGCGCACAGGGGCGTTCACCGGATGAGCGCTTTACCCGCGGGCCGAACCGGCCGATGAGCGAGGAATGCTCCTCGCCCTCGGCCTTCTGGCGCTCATCGGATTCTGGTGGCTCGGCCGCCGCAACGGGCGCCTGCCCTTCGGCCTGACGCCGAGGCTGCTGGCCGGCTACGCCCTTCTGGCGACGGCCTTCGTGCTCTCGCTGCGCGGCAGCTTCCTCCCCGCCCTGCTGCTCGGCGCCGGGGGGCTCTGGCTGACGGAGGGAGAGGCGGGCGTGATCCGGCGGGTCCGCGCGTGGCGCGGGCACCCGGAGCCGCGACTCGTGCGCACGGCCTCGCTCGAGCTCGCGCTGCGCTTCGACGGCGCCCCGCTGGACGGAACCCTGTTCGTCGGGCCCTTCGCCGGGCGCCCCCTGTCGGCGGTGCCGACGGAGGCGCTGATTGAACTGACGATCCTTCTGCGCCCGCACGATCCCGAGGGCACGCGCCTGTTAGAGGCGTATCTCGACCGCCGGCAGTCCGGCTGGCGTGTAGACGCTGATGGCGACGGATACCCGCGGTCGGGCGGCGCGGCGAAGCCAGGGACGATGACGGAGGAGGAGGCTTATCAGGTCCTGGGGCTTGAGCGCGGGGCGCCCCTGGAGGAGGTCCGCGCGGCTCATCGGACGCTGATGAAGCGGCTGCATCCCGACCAGGGCGGCAGCGTCGAGCGGGCGGCGCGGGTGAACGCGGCGCGTGACAGGCTGGTGAACCGACATCGCTAGAACTCCACGCGCGTTGTCAGGATTTTTTACGCGAACCGATTTTGATGGCCGCTTTGCGCGGCTCGTATGAGGAGCGACGGCCCGCCGGACAGAGCGGGTCGCGCACCGTGCGGTGTCATTGGGCTTCCGGTTGATCGCTCCGGCTTTCTCCACACGCCGTCATCGCGTGCGGAAGTGAGGCGATCCGGAGCACGACGTCTCCGGAAAGGTCTGCGCCCTGGATCGCTTCGGCCTCGCCTCGCGGCGACGGAGGGCAAACCGAAGCGATGGCGAGATAAAGCTCAGCTGCGGGTGGCGAAGCAGTTGAAGCCGTTCTTCTTCAGCGCGGTGCAGGCATCCTGCGCGGTGCTCTGCTCGGAGAAGCCCGAGAAGCGGGCCCGGTAGAGCGTGGTGCCGCCATGGGTCACGCGCACCGTGTAGGGGGCGGCCTTGGACAGCATGCCGGTGCGGCTGCGGGCATCGGCGAGGATCGACTTCGCCTTGTCCTCGTCGTCCATGGCGCCGAGCTGGATCACCCAGGGGCTCGGCGTGACGGGCTTGGCACCGTCGCTGCGGGCATCCTTCGGCGGACCCTCGGCGCGGGAGGCGACGCCCTCGACGGCGGGCAGCCGGGCGGTCGACTTGCCGCCGGCGCTCGGGAACGGCGCCTGGCTCGCCGCACCGGCATAGGCCTGGGCAGCGCTCGGCAGCGCCTGCAGGCCGGCGCGGCGCGAGCCCGGCGTCGTCGTGGGCGGCCGGATGTCGAGCGGGGCTGTGCTCGTGGAACTCGTGGTCTCGACCGCGTCGTCGTCCGCCGAGGCGAGGACGGTGCGGGTGCGGGACTCGGCCTCGGCGACGACCGCCGGGCGGCCGCGCTCGGCGACCTCGACGACCGGCGACGTCTGCCGCGCGCCGGCATAGGCCCGCGGCAGGTTGGCCCGGACCAGGTCGGCCATGATCCGGTCGCGGCTCGCGCCCGACTTACCCCCGAGCACGATCGCCACGATCTGCCGGTCGCCGAGCTTGGCCGCCGTCATCAGGTTGAAGCCGGAATCACGCGTGTAACCGGTCTTGATGCCGTCCACACCCTCGACATTGCCGAGCAGCCGGTTGTGGTTGCCGATGGTCCGGCCTCGGAAGGCGAAGGAGCGGGTCTGAAAGTAGCGGTAGTAGCGCGGGAAGCGGTCCTGGATCGCGCGGGCCAGGATGGTCAGGTCGTGGGCGGTGGTGATCTGGTCGGGGTCGGGCAGGCCGGAGGCGTTGGCGTAGTGCGTGCGGCTCATGCCGAGCGCCTTGGCCTTGCGGGTCATCATCTCGGCGAAACGCGGCTCGGAGCCGGCGATGTTTTCGCCGATGGCGCAGGCCACGTCATTGGCCGACTTCGTCACGAGTGCCTTGATCGCTTCCTCGACCGTCACGGTCGAGCCGGGGCGCAGGCCGAGCTTCGACGGCGCCTGGGCGGCGGCGTTGGCCGAGACGGTCAGCGGCGAGTCGAGGTCGTAGCGGCCCTTCTCCAGCTGCTCGAACAGCATGTAGAGGGTCATCACCTTGGTGATCGAGGCCGGATGGCGCAGAGCGTCCTCGTTGACCGCGTGCAGCGTGCGGCCCGACTTCACGTCGACCACCATGGCGGCGTAGGGCGGGTTGTAGCCGCTCACCGCCTTGCGCGCGTGGCCTCGGCGCTTGGCCTCGGCGGGATCGGCCACCGCGACGAGAAAACTCGTCGCCAGGAGCAGCACGGCGACAGCGCGGGACCCCGTGGCGGGCCGGCCTTCTACGCGACGCATCTCGAAACCTTCGCCTCGACAGTCGGACCCTTCGAGCCCGGCTGGCACCCTTCACGGACACCGCCACCGGGTCCGCAATCTCTGGCGAGGACGGTAGGACGAACGCGGTTACGCGGCCGTTAATGCGGCCGCAGGGACGTTCGAGATCGTCCTTTTGCCACAGGGGTTAAGCCGATCTTGACGAAACCCGCCCGTCATCCGTCCGCACCGTCTCGCAGAGCGCGTTGGACGCCGTACCGGCCCGCTCTGCGGGACGGTCTGTCACGATCATGCGGCGGCAAAGTGAGGACGGACGGGGCCGGACAGTTTCACGCACCTCACTGGCGCAGTCGCCGATCGGCCTATAGATTGCGTCTCGAGCACCGCGCCCCTCGCCGGGACGGTGGTGCCGAAGTCTGCCAGACCAGGGTCGCTTCGATTCAGATGTCTTTCAAGCAGATCCAGAACGACGTGCAGGAGGCGGGTCGGGGACGGGTTCCGGTGCGTGCGGCTTCGACCCCACGCAATCCGGGCGACGACGATCGTTCAGGCACCGCGATCATCACCCGGACCAAGCCGCGGGCGAAGCGGCCGAGCCTGTACCGTGTCCTGCTGCTGAACGACGACTACACGCCGATGGAATTCGTCGTGCATGTCGTGGAGCGCTTCTTCAACAAGAGTCACGAAGACGCCTATCAGATCATGATGCACGTCCACCACAATGGCGTGGGGGAGTGCGGCGTGTTCACCTACGAAGTCGCGGAAACGAAAGTGACGCAGGTGATGGATTTCGCCCGCAAGCACCAACATCCGCTTCAGTGCGTTATGGAAAAGAAATAGGCATCCAGCGAAGGCCAGAGCATTGCCAAGCTTCTCACGCAGCCTCGAGCAAGCCCTCCACCGCGCCCTGGCCCTGGCCGGAGAGCGCCGCCACGAATACGCGACCCTCGAACATCTCCTGCTCGCCCTCGTCGACGATCAGGATGCCGCCGCCGTGATGCGGGCCTGCAACGTCGAGATTGACGTGCTGCGCCGCAATCTCGTCGAGTACGTGGATACCGAACTCTCCAATCTGACGGGCGATGGGCGTCAGGACGCCAAGCCGACCGCCGGTTTCCAGCGGGTGATCCAGCGCGCGGTGATCCACGTGCAGTCGTCGGGCCGCGAGGAGGTCACCGGCGCCAACGTGCTCGTCGCGATCTTCGCCGAGCGCGAGAGCCACGCCGCCTACTTCCTGCAAGAGCAGGACATGACCCGCTACGACGCGGTGAACTACATCAGCCACGGCATCGCCAAGCGGCCGGGCGCCTCCGAGGCCAAGCCCGTGCGCGGTGCCGAGGAGGAGAGTGCCTCCGAGCGCCCCGGCAGCGAGGACGGCGAGGCGCGGCCGAAGAAGAAGGGCGACGCGCTGGAGGCCTACTGCGTCAACCTCAACAAGAAGGCGCGCGACGGCAAGATCGATCCGCTGATCGGCCGCCATTCCGAGGTCGAGCGCACGATCCAGGTGCTCTGCCGCCGCCAGAAGAACAACCCGCTCCTGGTGGGCGATCCCGGTGTCGGCAAGACCGCCATCGCCGAAGGCCTTGCGCGGAAGATCATCCAGCACGAGGTGCCGGAAGTTCTGGCCGACGCGACGGTCTTCTCCCTCGACATGGGCACGCTGCTCGCGGGCACCCGCTATCGCGGCGACTTCGAGGAGCGCCTCAAGCAGGTGATGAAGGAGATCGAGGCGCATCCCAACGCCATCATGTTCATCGACGAGATCCACACCGTGATCGGTGCGGGTGCAACCTCGGGCGGCGCGATGGATGCCTCGAACCTGCTCAAGCCGGCGCTCGCCTCCGGCGCGCTGCGCTGCATCGGCTCGACCACCTACAAGGAGTACCGCCAGTACTTCGAGAAGGATCGCGCCCTGGTGCGCCGCTTCCAGAAGATCGACGTCAACGAGCCGTCGATCCCGGACACGATCGAGATCCTCAAGGGCCTCAAGCCCTACTTCGAGGAATTCCACAAGCTCAAGTACACCACCGATGCCGTGAAGGCGGCGGTGGAGCTGTCGGCGCGCTACATCAACGACCGCAAGCTGCCGGACAAGGCGATCGACGTGATCGACGAGACCGGCGCCTCGCAGATGCTGGTGCCGGAGGCGCGCCGCAAGCGCACCATCGGCGTGAAGGAGATCGAGACCACGATCGCCACGATGGCGCGCATCCCGCCGAAAACCGTGTCGAAGGACGACGCGGTGGTGCTCAAGAACCTGACCGAGAACCTGAAGCGCGTCGTCTACGGCCAGACGAACGCCATCGAGGCGCTGACCTCGGCGATCAAGCTGGCGCGTGCGGGTCTGCGCGATCCCGACAAGCCGATCGGTTCCTACCTGTTCGCGGGCCCGACCGGCGTCGGCAAGACCGAGGCCGCCAAGCAGCTCGCCGCCTCGCTCGGCGTCGAAATGCTGCGGTTCGACATGTCGGAATACATGGAGCGCCACACCGTCTCGCGGCTGATCGGCGCCCCGCCCGGCTATGTCGGCTTCGACCAGGGCGGTCTGCTCACCGATGGGATCGACCAGCACCCGCACTGCGTGCTCCTGCTCGACGAGATCGAGAAGGCGCATCCGGACCTGTTCAACATCCTGCTGCAGGTGATGGACCACGGCAAGCTGACCGACCACAACGGCAAGCAGGTCGATTTCCGCAACGTCATCATCATCATGACCTCGAACGCGGGTGCCTCCGATCTGGCGAAGTCCGCCTACGGCTTCACCCAGAACAAGCGCTCGGGCGATGACGTCGAGGCGATCAACCGTCTGTTCGCGCCGGAATTCCGCAACCGCCTCGACGCGATCATCTCGTTCGGCCACTTGCCGAAGGAGGTCGTGGCCAAGGTCGTCGACAAGTTCGTGCTCCAGCTCGAGGCCCAGCTCGCCGACCGCAACGTCACGATCGAGCTCTCGGACGAGGCCCGCGACTGGCTCGTGGAGAACGGCTACGACGATGCGATGGGCGCCCGGCCCATGGCCCGTCTGATCCAGTCCACGATCAAGACGCCGCTCGCCGACGAGGTGCTGTTCGGCCGTCTCAAGGACGGCGGCGCGGTCAAGGTCGTGCTGAAGAAGCCGGAGGGCGAGGACGGCAAGGGTGAAACCGGAAAGGGCAAGGGCGAGCTCGGCTTCGAGTTCCCCGCCGGCCCGGTCACGCCGAAGCCGGAGAAGGACGTCACCAACGCCACCAAGCGCAAGCGCTCCAAACCACGCTCGGCGCCGCGCAAGAAGGCGACCAAGCGTGACGGCGGCCCGTCCGGTGGGGGCTCATCGGGCGGCGGCTCGGTCCGCACCGTGCCGAAGGTCCCGCTCAAGGTCTGACGGAACGAGGCCGCTCACGCGCAAGAGTGAGCGGCCTTCGAGGCCGGTGCGGGTTGCGTTCCCGTGCCGCCTCCCGGATATGGACGGCGCCGCGCTCTGTGAGAGGTCGCGGCATCGGCCAGCAATGGGGGTAGCATGACGAGCGACGCGCAGGAGGAGCCCCTCACGCCTGTCGCGCCACAGCCGGTTTCGCCCCGGCCGAAGCCGCTGACGTCCCGCGAGAGACGACGCCGTCGCCGCAAGGCTCGCCACCGCGGCGAGGAGATCCTCGGCTGGATTCTGGTGCCGGTGATTCTGTTCGGTCTGTTTTGGGGCGTGAACGCGGTGCTGGAAGCGATGGGCACCAGCCCCGGCGTGGTGTGGGATCAGCTCATGCAGGTGAAGGCCGCGCTCGAGAAGAAGATGTAGCCCGAGCGCCGTTCCCTACTCCGCCGCCGCCTTGCTCAGGCCGATCCGCCGCCAGATCGTGCTCAGCGCGTCCACGAGGTGGTCGATGTCGGCGTTGGAGTGCAGCGGCGAGGGCGTGATGCGCAGGCGCTCGGTTCCTCGCGGCACGGTGGGATAGTTGATCGGCTGGACGTAGATTCCGAACTCGTCGAGCAGAGAATCGCTGATCGCCTTGCACAGCACGGGGTCGCACACCATCACCGGAACGATGTGGCTCTGGTTGGCGAGCGTCGGGATGCCCGCCGCGTCCAGCGCCTGCCGCACCCGCGCCACCCGCTCCTGATGGCGGGCGCGCTCGACGCCGCTCGCCTTGAGATGGCGGATGCTGGCGGCGGCGCCCGCCGCGACCGCCGGTGGTAGGGAGGTGGTGAAGATGAAGCCCGAGGCGAAGCTGCGCACGAAGTCGCACAGCTGGGCCGAGCCGGTGATGTAGCCGCCGTGGACGGCGAAGGCCTTGCCGAGCGTCCCCTCGATCACGTCGAGCCGGTGGGCGAGCCCCATCCGCTCCGAGATGCCGCCGCCCCGCGCCCCGTAGAGGCCGACCGCGTGCACCTCGTCGAGATAGGTCAGCGCCCCGTGGGCCTCGGCGACATCGCAGATCTCGTCGATGGGGGCGATGTCGCCGTCCATGGAGTAGACCGACTCGAAGGCCACGAGCTTGGCCCGGCCGGGCTCGATCAGGGCGAGCTTGCGGTCCAGATCCTCCGGATCGTTGTGGCGGAAGATCTGGCGCTCGGCCCGGCTCGAACGGATGCCCTCGATCATCGAGGCGTGATTGCCCTCGTCGGAGAACACGACGCAGCCCGGAAGCTTGGAGGCGAGGGTGCCCAGCGCCGCCCAGTTCGAGACGTAGCCGGAGGAGAAGATTAGCGCCGCCTCCTTGCCGTGGAGGTCGGCCAGCTCCTGTTCCAGCAGCACGTGGTAGTGGTTGGTGCCGGAGATGTTGCGGGTGCCGCCTGCCCCCGCGCCGCAGCGGTCGATCGCCTCGTGCATCGCTCGCAGCACGGAAGCGTGCTGGCCCATGCCGAGATAGTCGTTGGAGCACCAGACGGTGACCTCGCGCTCGCCCCCCGGGCTGTGATGTGTCGCGTAGGGAAAGCGCCCGGCCTGACGTTCCAGATCGGTGAAGACGCGGTAGCGCCCCTCCCGGTGGAGACCGGTGATCGCGCTGCCGAAGAACGCCTCGTAGTCCATAACCGTCCTCCCCGATGGAAATCCCGGCGGCGGGTGGATCTCGCGTCCGCCTCACCTCATTCGCGTGGCACCGCGGCCGTGTCCTGCACCTCCGCGGACGCCGGGGCCGTGCGGCCCGGCAGGCTCCAGTTCCACAGCGCCGCCGAGGGCAGAGGCAGCATCAGGAACCAGTGTTCGAGGGTGGCCAGGGCCGCGAGCGCCGCGAGAAGGCTCAGGCCCGTGACCGCCTGCGGAGCGGCCTCCGCCGAGAGGGCGCCGCGGGCGAGCAGCACCGTCGCCGCCGTGCCCAGCGTCACCGAGACCGGAAACAGCGGGTTCATCGGCCGCCGGCTCAGGTAGCAGGCGAGATAGCCGAGATGCGAGGGCAGGAACTCGGCGTGGAGGTTGCGCACACCGAGGAACAGGTTGAGCCGGGCCGAGGCGTTCATCAGCGCGAGCAGGGCGTAGGTCCACAAAGCCACCCTGTTCCCCTCCCCCCAGGTCAGGCAGAGAATGGCGAGCCCGCCGAGCAGGATCGCGAAGTCGTGCCAGAGGCTGGTGGCGAGTGCCGCGAAGAAGCGGTCGAGCCCGCGCAGGTTCGGCGCGCAGGCCATAGGCTTCGGGCCGGAGACGAAGCCCATGTAGTAGCTCATCTCCTGCCAGCCCCAGACGACCACCGCGGCGGTGAAGCCGATATAGGCTCCCGTCTCGGTGTCGTCGTCCGCGACAGCGCCGATCGCCCAGAGCGCCCCGGCCAGCACGGCGCTCGCCGCGACCATGCTGCGGGGATGCGTCCGCCGCGGCAGGTGCTGGAGAACCAGCACCAGACCGGTGGCCGACCACCACAGCAGGACGGCGTAGAGCGCCGGGGCGGCATAGGCTCCCATGCTACCAGACCGGCCGGAGGCGGATGTCGGCCGGCATCGCGTTCTGCTTGACCGGCAGACAGTAAAGCCGTGCGAAGATCGCCGCCGCGGTCAGAGCCTGGGCGCCGTGTTTGAGCTTGCCCGAAAGGCCGCCCTCCGCCTTGGCGGCGGCGATCTTCTCGGCGCAGACCAGCAGCCGATCGAGACCCGCCTTGAAGCGCGGGTCGTCGAGGTCGAGGGTGATCGGGAAGGTCTGTTTCGAGATCTCGGAGGTGATCCGGAAGACCTTGAAGTCGTAATCGGTCGGATCGACCCCGAGCGCCTTGTGGAAGGCGGGACGGCAATGGTCGCGGACATACATCGTCGCGAACACGGCGAGCAGGAAGAAGCGGATCCAGTAGCGGTTCACCCCTTCCGTCAGCCGCGGGTTGGCGCGCATCAGCAGCGCGAAGGCCTCCCCGTGCCGGAACTCGTCGTTGCACCACTTCTCGAACCACTTGAAGATCGGGTGGATGCGCCGCTCGGGATGCCGCTCCAGCTCGCGGTAGATGGTGATGTAGCGAGCGTAGCCGATCTTCTCCGAAAGATAGGTCGCGTAGAAGATGAACTTCGGCTTGAAGAAGGTGTACTTCTTGGTCTTCGTCAGGAAGCCGAGATCGACGCCGACGCCGAAATCCTTCAGCGTGTCGTTGATGAAACCGGCATGACGCGCCTCGTCGCGGCTCATGAAGCCGAACAACTCCTTGATGTCCTTGTTCTTGGCGCGCTTGCGCATCTCCGCATAGAGCACGCAGCCCGAGAATTCGGCGGTGATCGAGGAGACGAGGAAGTCGAGGAACTCCTTGCGAAGCTCCGGGTCCATGCCCGCGAGGTCGCAGTCGAACTCCTCGTTGCGCACGAAGTGGCGCTTGTTCGGGTCCGAGCGCAACTCGTCGATCAGGATGTCCCACTCGCGGCGCACCGGCTCGACGTCGGTGCGGTCGAGTTCGGCGAAATCGGTGGTGTAGAAGCGCGGGCTCAGGAAGGTCGTCTGCTGCGCGCTCTTGGTCGAGTCGTTGACCGGATGGCGCGGCGGCGGAGCTCCGGCCGAGGACGGGTGCTGGGGCTGGACGGTGGCGTTCACAGCTTCCTCCGTTCGGAAAAGCTCACCTCGTAGAGTTCGGTCAGCTCGAGATGGGCGATCAGCTTGGTCCAGGCCCGCTCCAGCCAGCCGGCGCGGGTCACGGTGGCCGTGCGGCGCACGGTCAGGCGCTCGCCGTAGGGCACTTCGGTCGGGGCGTCGTGGACCTGAACCTCGTCGCCGGGTTCGATCTCGAACCCGGCATCGAGCGTCACGTGCGCGTGCAGGCTCTCGGGTGTCTGCTCGATCTCGACGGTGCAGGGCACCTCGACGACCGTCTTGCCGATCCAGGCCATGTCAGCCGCTCCTCCCATCAGCGCAGCTCCGTGCCGGGCAGCAGGCGAGCGAAGGCCTTCGCGTTCGACGGGCCGAAGGCCAGCAGCGCCACGTGGCGCCCGGTCGCTCCATCCTCCAACGACAACGTGCCGTTGTCGAATCGCGTGAGGGTGAAGGGCGGCTCGCGGCCCAGGCCCTCGCGCTGCCGCGCCTGGGCGAGGCCGCGCAGCGTCCCGCGGATGAAGCCGTCCTGACCCGGCTCGATCCGGGCGACCAAGCGTCCGTCCCCGGCCGCGCGCAGATCGATGCCGCCGTCCGGCAGATCCTCGGCGTGGAAGGCCAGAGTCTGGACCGGCCGGGACGGCTGCTCCTCCGGCTCCTTCTCCTGGCCGCGGCCGAGGGCGACCGCGAGCAGGGACACCGCCAGCAGAGAGGCCACGGCCAGAAGAGCCGGCCGCTGGGACGGCGGCTTCTGCGGCGGTCGGCGGAAGTTCAGTTCCACGGGCATCGGTCCAATTCCCGGCTATCGCGCCGCGGCCGTCGAGAGACGGCCCGGTGCGGCACCCCCGCGCGCGCCGATGGCGGCCGGCTCCTCGATGCGGGTGGGGCCGTCGGCATGGGCCGCCAGCGCCGGCGCGAGCAGGGCCGCCACGCTCCGGGCCTCCGGCACGGAGCGCAGCATCGGTTCCGGTCGGCTCACCCGCCAGGGGCGGGCATGGGGCCACAGGTGCAGGTAAGCGACACGCTCGCCCGGCGGCAGCCGCAGGGGAAGGTCGCCGCTGCCATCGGCGAACAGGCGCAGATCCGCCGACTCGATCCGGGTGAGCGGCAGGTTGAGGGTGATCGGCAGGGCGATGCCGACATGCATCACCACCCGCCGGTCGGTCAGGGTGTAGACCGTCGTGCGCTGGACGAGCCAAGCGAGGAAGGTCAGCAGCCCCAGAGCGCCGAGACCGATCAGCAGGGTCGGACCCGCGACGGCGAGTGCCCGCGCCGGCCCGCCGCTGGCGGCAGCACCGATGGCGAGCACCGTGGCGGCGCCGGCGAACCAGAGCATGATGAGCCGGGCGTGAAAGGCGCGCAGCAGCACGCCGTGCAAGGTCGGGGCGCCGCGCCATAGGATGCGCTCGCCCGCAGGCAGCGGACCGGGCAGCCCCCGCAGAGTCCCTTCGGGCAGGAAATCCGACTCGCTCATAGGATCGGCCTCAGAGAATCGGTTCTTGGCGGGCCGGCGAGGCGTAGAGCGTGCCGGCGCCGAAATAGGCCATGATCCGCTCCTCCTCCCGAAGGGTGACGGAGTCGGGATCCTTGGTTCCGGGGATGTCGGCGAACTGCGCCGCCAGCAGCGCCTCGGTCTTCACGGTGCGCGAGAAGCGGCCGGTGGTGCAGAAGGTCGCCGGCATCAGCACCCGGCGGCCGCCCGCACCGAGTTCGACCTCGTAGTAGCGCACGAAGGATTCGCCGCGATCGACCCAGAGATCGACGACGGTGCCGGCGACCTGCCGGTCGGCGCCGAAGACCGGCATCCCGATCGGGTTCGGCCCGTCCTCGTGGACGACGAAGGCATCGGCGACCCGCAACGGAACGATGCGGTACTGCGCATCCCAGGTCCGGTCGTGCTCGTCGTGGCGCGGCACCCACGAGCCCGGACCGACGCCGGCCTGAAGCGAGGTGTCGGTCCGGAAATAGGGGGCGCCGGGAAAGACCTCGCGGCGGGTGCTCGGCACGTCGGTGTCGTAGGCGATGTTGGTCTGCGGCGCGTACATCGTGTGGCCGCTCGACAGATGGAACGCCTTCGGCGTCGGGATCAGGATCGGATCCGGACTCTTGAGACGGCCGGCGGCCTCGTTCTCCAGCGGATAGCCCTCGCGACGGTCCTCGCGGCGAAGATAGAAGACGAGGCCCGCGAAGAAGATCCAGAACGCGTAGAGCGTGATCTGTGCGACATCGATGTAACCGGTGATCTCGCCTCTGGGCATGGCAGGCCTCCCGATCAGGTAAGTCGGTTGACGAGGGGATCGAACCGGCCGACCTGCCCCTCGTCCGGGCAGTCGGCTGCGGGTTCGGCCGCGCGCACGAGCGGGCCGATCGCGACCAGGGTCGCGAACAGCAGCGCGATCTCGACGTGGTAAACGATGAGGTAGCCGATCGCCGGCTCGTTCATGCCTTCGCCGAGCGCGCCCGATTGGGCGATCGCCCCGCCGAGATCGCGCAGGATGCCACTGGCAGCGATCGCCGAACCGGCGGCGGTGGCCTGGGCCGCGCCCCAGGCGCCGAGGGCGAGGCCCGTATCCTCCGGCCCGGCCTTGGACATGGAGGCGGTGAGCGTTCCGTGGGCGAACAGGCCTCCGCCGATGCCGATGAGCGTGACGCCCGCCGCGAATAGTCGGGCGGAGGCGAGCGGCGCGGCGAAGATCACCGCCGAGAAGGCGGCGATGCCGATCACCGTGCCGGTGGCCGCGACCCGGTAGGGGTCGCCGCCGCGGTTGAGCCAGCGCGCCGCCGCGATCAGGCCGAGCCCGCCGCCCGCCGCGAGCATCGCGGTGAGCGCCGTGGTCTGCGCCACGGTGAGGCCGAGAATCTGGCCGCCATAGGGTTCGAGCAGGATGTCCTGCATCGAGAAGGCCGCGGTGCCGAGGGCGATAGCCGCCAGCCGCCGCCGCGCAGTGCCCTCGCCGGCATAGGCGCGCCAGGATTGCGAGAAACGCGGCCGCGGCTTGGTCCGGTCCGTGCGGCCGGGATTGCGCGGCTCCTGCTTCCACAACGCGACGCCGTTGAGCACGACGGTGATCAGCGCCGCACCCTGAATCACCTGGATCAGGCGGATCGCCGAGAAATTGGCGAGTGCCAGCCCGAACAGAACGGCGCTGCCCATCATGCCGGCGAGCAGCATGGCGCAGAGGAGCGCCACCACCTTCGGGCGGGCGTGGGCCGGGGCAAGATCGGTGGCGAGCGCCAGGCCGACGGTCTGCGTCGTGTGAAGTCCCGCGCCGACGAGCAGGAAGGCGAGCGCGGCGGCCACGTGACCGATCCAGAGCGGACCGGTGGTGTCGCCCGAGAGGATCAGAAGGGCGAACGGCATGATCGCCAGCCCGCCGAATTGCAGCAGCGTCCCGAACCAGATGTAAGGCACCCGCCGCCAGCCGAGCACTGACCGGTGCGTGTCCGAGCGGAAGCCCACCAGCGCCCGCAGGGGCGCGAACAGGAGCGGCAGCGACAGCATCACCGCGACGATCCAAGCCGGCACCGCCAGTTCGACGATCATGACGCGGTTGAGCGTGCCGATGAGCAGCACTGCAGCCATGCCGACGGTGACCTGGAACAGCGACAGCCGCATCAGCCGCCCGAGCGGCAGCTCCTTCGTCGCCGCGTCGGCGAAGGGGAGAACCGCCGGGCCGAGGCGAAGCAGAGCCTGGGTGATGGCAGGTCCGGACTTCATCGAGTGGCCCCGCTCTCGACCGGGGCAGGCGGCATCCTGCGCAGCTCGATGGCGTTCGAGAGATAGAACCCGCTATTGACCCGGTGCGTCCGCTCGACGGCGAAGCGCGCTAGGGCCTGCTCCCGCGCGAGGCGGCGCCGAAGCCCGCCCTCCGTCACCGGCACGATGGCGGGCGCCCGGTCGGCCTTCGGGAACAGCTTGCCGGCGGCATGCATCAGCGTCAGCAGCGCTGTCCGCGGGGCGACCGTGAACAGCAGGCTGCCATCGGTGCGCAGGGAGAGTTCGGCGAGCGCCCGCACGATGTCGGGCGCCTGGTAGTGGATCAGCGAATCCATCGCGACGATATGGTCGAAGCGGCCGAGCCAGGGGTCGAGCATGTCGCCGACCCGGAACTCCACCGAGCCCGGCCCTACCATCGCCGGCAGACGTTCGCGGGCGAGCCCGATCAGCGTCGGCGAAACGTCGATGGCGACAACCTCCGCCCCCCGGCGGGCCGCGTCGACCGCGAGCGCGCCGGTGCCGCAGCCGGCATCCAGCAGGCGTCGGCCGGTCAGATCCTGCGGCAGCCAGCCGAGCAGGGTCGCCCGCATGGTGTCGCGCCCGGCCCGCACCGTGGCGCGGATCTTCGAGACCGGCGCGTCGGAGGTCAGGCGCGACCACGCCTCGACGGCGGTGCGGTCGAAATAGGTCTCGAGCTGCGAGCGGCGGGTGAGATAGGGCGTGCTCATCAATCGAAGCCCGATCAGTCGAAACCAAGAAATTCGAACAGGTCGCGGTCTTTCATCGGCGCCGCCTCGCACGGGTCGGCGCCGGCCCAGAGCGCTTCGGCCAGCCGCATGTACTCGTCGGTGACGGCCTTCAGCTCCGGCGACGGCTCCATCTCGAACAGCGTCGACTTCTTCAGGCGTGAGCGGCGCACCACGTCGAGATCGGGAAAATGCGCCAGTCGGCGCAGGCCCACCGCGGCGTTGAAGCGGTCGATCTCGTCCGTCTTGGCCGAGCGGTTGGCGATGACGCCGCCGAGGCGCACCCCGTAATTCTTGGCCTTGGAGTGGATCGCCGCGACGATCCGATTCATGGCGAAGATCGAGTCGAAATCGTTGGCGGTGACGATGAGCGCCCGGTCGGCGTGCTGCAGCGGCGAGGCGAAGCCGCCGCAGACCACGTCGCCGAGCACGTCGAACACCACCACGTCGGTGTCTTCGAGCAGGTGGTGCTCCTTGAGGAGCTTCACGGTCTGCCCGACGACGTAGCCGCCGCAGCCGGTGCCGGCCGGCGGACCGCCGGCCTCGACGCACTTCACACCGTTATAGCCCTCGACGACGAAATCCTCGGGCCGCAACTCTTCCGAGTGGAAGTTCACCGACTCGAGCGCGTCGATGACGGTGGGCGCGAGGCGCTTGGTCAGGGTGAAGGTCGAGTCGTGCTTCGGGTCGCAGCCGATCTGCAGGACGCGCTTTCCGAGCTTCGAGAAGGCCACCGAAAGGTTCGAGGAGGTGGTGGACTTGCCGATGCCGCCCTTGCCGTAGACCGCGAAGACCTTGGCGGTCTCGATCCGGTCGGCGGGATCGAGCGCGACCTGGAGGCTGCCCTCCTCGCGGCGCATGGCGACCGGATTGCGGATGGCGATGTTCATGCCGCGACTCCTGCGGTGATGCCGGGGGTGACGCCCTCCAGCCGGTCTTCCAGCTCCTCCTCGGCGCGGTCGAGCGCGTCGCGCATCGCCGGGTCGGGGGTCCAGAAGCCGCGGCGATGGGCCTCGATGAGACGGCTCGCGACCTTGGCGCAGGCGGTCGGGTTGAGCGACGCCATCCGGTCGCGCATCTGATCGTCGAGCACGAAGGTCTCGGTGATGCGCTCGTAGATCCAGGGCTGCACCGCGCCGGCGGTGGCCGACCAGCCGACCGTGTTGGTCAGCGTCGCCTCGATCTGGCGCACGCCCTCGTAGCCGTGGCCGAGCAGGCCCTCGTACCATTTCGGGTTGAGCATGCGGGTGCGGGTCTCCAGCGCCACCTGCTCATCGAGGGAGCGCACGCGCCCCTCCCCGCGGGTCTGGTCGCTGATGTAGATCGGCACGCTGGCGCCCTTCGCGCGGGCGACCGCACGGCTCATGCCGCCGAGCCCGTCGAAGTAGTGATCGACGGATGTGACACCGAGTTCGACCGAATCGAGGTTCTGGTAGGCGAGATCGACCCGGGCGAGCACCGCCTTCATCAGGTCGCGCCGCGGTTCGGGACGCCCGGTGCGGCCGTAGGCGAAGCTCTTGCGGCGGGAGAACGTCTCGCAGAGCTCACCCTCGTCGTCCCAGCGGCCGGACTCGACGAGATGGTTGACGTTGGCGCCGTAGGCCCCCTCCGCGTTCGAGAAGACCCGCAGGGCTGCCGTCTCGAAGTCGCAAGCCTGCTCGGCTTGGATCGCCAGGGCGTGCTTGCGCACGAAGTTCCGGTCGATCGGCTCGTCGGCCGAGGCCGCCAGAAAGCTCGCTTCCGCCAGAAGCCTCGTTTGAAGCGGCAGGAGATCGCGGAAGATGCCCGAAAGCGTGACCACCGCGTCGATGCGCGGCCGGCCGAGCCGCTCAAGCGGGATCAGTTCGGCTCCGGCAAGCCGTCCGTAGCCGTCGAATCGCGGCGCCGCGCCGATCAGCGCCAGCGCCTGGGCAATCGGGCCGCCCTCGCTCTTCAGGTTGTCGGTGCCCCACAGGACGAGAGCAACGCTTTCCGGCAATGCCCGGCCTTCGGCGATGTGGCGCTCCAGCACCCGCGCCACTTGCTTCGCTCCATCGGCCAGCGCGAAGGCCGAGGGCAGACGGTAAGGGTCGAAGCCGTGCAGATTGCGCCCCGTCGGCAGGATCGCGGGATTGCGCAACAGGTCGCCGCCCGCCACGGGTGCAATGAAGCGCCCGTCGAGTGCCCGCAGCAGGGCGGGCATCTCGCTGTCGCGGGTCAGGTCACGATCGATCCGGGCGAGATCGGCGAAAGCGGTTCGGTTCGCTTCGCTGAGGGGCAGACCTGCCTCGGCCAACGCTTCGTTGAGCGCCGCACCCTCGGTCAGCCGCTCGATCCCGGCGCGCGCCGGTTTCAATCCGTGCGAGGCGTCCGCCAGCGCGAGCAGAAGATCGACGCGCTCCTCGCCGGCCATGCCCTCGCCGACCACGTGAAGGCCGTGCGGGATCAAGGTCTGTTCGAGCTCGCTCAGCGCGGCGGCGAGCGCGGCGACGCGCGGGCCCGTGTCGCCCTCCCAGGCCGGTTCGGCCGGCACGAGATCGACGGCTGCGCCCTGTGCCTGGATGATGGCGGCCAGCGCCGTCCGCTCCGAGAACGCTTCGGGTTCCAGGCCGCGCCAGCGCTCGATCGAGACCTTGAGGTCGCTCAGACCGCGGTAGAGCCCCGCCGTGGCGAGGCTCGGTGTGAGGTAGCTCACCAGCGTCGCGGCGGACCGCCGCTTGGCGAGCGTGCCCTCCGACGGATTATTGGCGGCGTAGAGATAGATGTTCGGAAGGTCGCCGATCAGCCGCTCGGGCCAGCAGGCCCCCAACAGCCCGGACTGCTTGCCGGGCATGAACTCGAGCGCGCCGTGCGTGCCGAAGTGCAGTACCGCGTCGGCGGAAAAGTCCTCGCGCAGCCAGCGATAGAAGGCGCAGAAGGCGTGGGTCGGCGCGAAGCCTTCCTCGAACAGCAGCCGCATCGGGTCGCCCTCGTAGCCGAAGGCGGGCTGCACTCCGACGAAGACGTTTCCGAACCGGGCGCCGAGAACGAGGATGTCGGCGCCGTTGCTCTGGTGGCGGCCAGGCGCCGGACCCCATTGCGCCTCGATCTCCGGCAGATAGGTCTCGCGGCGGACATGTTCCTCGGCCGGGACACGGGCATGGACGTTGGCCGGCGCTCCGTAGCGCGCGGCGTTGCCGCCGAGAATCGTTTCCCGGAGCGCGTCGACGTCGGCGGGGACCTCGACATCGTAGCCGTCGGCCTTCAGGCCGCGCAGGGTGTTCAGCAGCGAGGCATAGACCGAGAGGAAGGCGGCCGAACCGGTGGCGCCGGCATTCGGGGGAAAGTTGAACAGTACGACGGCGAGCCGCCGCTCGTGCTTCGGACGGTGTCGAAGGCGCACGAGCCGCTCGACCCGGGCGGCGAGGCGCTCGGCACGCTCGGGATGCACGCGCATGTCACGGGCATTGCCGGGGCCGGAAGCCGATGAGCGGCCGCCGAACACCATCGGCGCGGTCGCGCCGTCCAGTTCCGGAATCGCGACCATCATGGTCGCCTCGACCGGCGAGAGGCCGCGCGCGCCCGCCTCCCACTGTTCGAGCGTCTGGAACTCGAGCGCGTGGGCGGCGAGATACGGCACGTCGAGCCGTGCCAGGGTCGCCTCGGCCGCCGCCGAGTCGTTGTAGGCCGGGCCGCCGACCAGCGAGAAGCCGGTGAGTGAGACCAGCGCGTCGATCGTCGGCTGTCCGTCCGCCGTGAAGAAGGCGTCGACCGCCGGGCGGTTGTCGAGCCCGGCGGCGAAGGCCGGCACCACCGAAAGGCCGCGCGCCTCGAACGCGGCGATGACGCCGTCGTAATGTGCTGTGTTGCCGGCCAACACGTAGGAGCGCATCAGCAGCAGGCCAACGCGCCCGCGCGCCCCCGGCACGGCCGGCATCGCCGAGAGGTTCTCGCCGACCCGGCCCGACATGCGCGGATGGTAGAGGCCGGTCTCGGGATAGTGCTGTGGGGCCGGCGCGGCTGCGATCTCCCGCCATCCGCAGCGGGGACCGGCGGCGTAACGCTGCACGAGGAAGCGCACGAGGCTCGCTACGTTCTCGTCCGAGCCCGCGAGCCAGAATTGCAGGGTCAGGAAATAGGCCCGCACGTCCTGCGCCGAGCCGGGGATGAAGCGTAGGATCTTCGGAAGCTTGCGCACCAGCGCCATCTGCCGGGCGGCGTTGCCCTCCGCGCCCGGCTTGCCCCGCAGACGCTTGAGGAAGTCGAGCGCCGAGCGCTTGGCGCCGCTCATGTCGAAGCGGTTGAGCCGCGTCGTGCGCACGATCTCGGCGGCCGAGAGGCAGCCGATCATCGCGTCGCAGGCATCGCGGCGAGCCAGCAGCGCCGGCAGGATCGCCCGAACGTGCTCGTCGAGGAACAGCATCGCCGAGACGACGATGTCGGCGCGGGCGATGTCCGCCTCGCAGGCCTGGAGCGCGGCCTTGTCGGTCTCCCATTCGGCGGCGGCGTGGAAGCTCAGCACCAGGCCCGGCATCTGCGCGGCGAGCCGCAGACGCGCCCGCTCCACCGCGCTCGCCAAATGATTGTCGAGCGTGACGATGGCGACGCGGATGGTGGGCCTATCGGCCGAAATGCGCCTTGGCATCGTAGAGGGTCTCGAGGGTGATGAGCGGTAGGTGCCGCTCGCGGGCGAAGCGCTCGGTGTTGGCGCGGGCCTTCCCGCGCACGAAGAACGGGATCTTCTTCAGCTCCTTCTCGGCATCGGGCGCCCACGGCGCGGTTCGGATCGCATCGGCGTCGGGGATGGGGAGGGATGGAACGGGCGCCGACGCGAGGGGAGGATTCATCGGCGCCCGCTCCGCGGCGTCCGCGATCCGGCTCGGCGTGCGACCGAGATGGGACGGGGCGGCGCCATCGTGGAATTCGGGATCTTCACGGAACATCCCGAGGAGATGCTCCTCCAGCCCCATCATCAGGGGATGCACGAGGGTGTCGAACAGGACGTTCGCGCCCTCGAAGCCCATCTGCGGCGAGTGGCGGGCCGGAAAGTCTTGGACATGGATCGGCGCCGATATCACCGCGCAGGGGATGCCGAGCCGCTTGGCGACGTGGCGCTCCATCTGCGTGCCGAGCACCAGTTCCGGCATAGCTGCCTGGATCGCCGCCTCGACGTCGAGGTAGTCGTCGGTGATCGTCGCCTCGATCCCGTGTAGAACGGCCTCCGCCCGGACTTCTCGGGCGAACTCGCGGCTGTAGCTGCCGAGTCCGACGAGCCTGAAGCCGAGTTCGTGCGCGGCGACCCGGGCGATGGCCAGGGCGTGGGTGGCATCTCCGAAGACGAAGACGCGCTTTCCGGTGAGATAGGTCGAGTCGACGGAGCGGCTGTACCAGGGCAGCCGCGACGACGCGTCGGCGAGGACGGGGGCGGGATCGGCGCCGGCGAGCGCCGCAACGGCCTCCACGAAACGCCGTGTCGCCCCGACGCCGATCGGTACTGTGTCGACGAAGGGCTGCCCGAACGTCTTTTCGAGGTACTGCGCGGCGGAGCGCGCCACCTCGGGATAGAGCACGACGTTGAAGTCGGCCTCCCCCAGCCGGGCGAGATCGCCGGGACTGGCACCGAGCGGCGCGACGACATTCACCGCGATCCCGAGCGCATCGAGAATGCGCCGGACCTCGATCAGGTCATCGCGGTTGCGGAAGCCGAGCGCGGTGGGCCCGAGGAGGTTGCAGCAGGGGCGCCGTCCCGTGCGCGGGCGGCGCTCGGCCGGGCTGCCAGCGAGCGCGCGCACCAAGCGGTAGAAGGTCTCGGACGCGCCCCAGTTCTCCTTCTTCTGATAGGCGGGCAGTTCCAGAGGAATGACGGGGATCGGCAGGTCGAGCGCCCTGGCCAGGCCGCCCGGATCGTCCTGGATCAGTTCCGCCGTGCAGGAGGCGCCGACGATCATCGCCTGCGGACGGAAGCGCGCGTAGGCGGCGGCGACCGCCTCCTTGAAGATCGCGGCGGTGTCGCGACCCAGATCCTGGGCCTGGAAGGTCGTGTAGGTCACGGGCGGACGCTTGGCGCGCCGCTCGATCATCGTGAACAGAAGGTCGGCGTAGGTGTCGCCCTGAGGCGCGTGCAGCACGTAGTGCAGGCCCTGCATCGCGGTGGCGACCCGCATGGCGCCGATATGCGGCGGTCCCTCGTAGGTCCAGACGGTGAGCTGCATCGCGGCTACACCTCCAGCCGGGCGCGCCGGACGAGCGGTCGCGCGAACAGTTCGGCAAGGTCGCCCGCCTGCTCGTAGCCCTGGATCGGCGTGAACAGCAGCTCGATCGACCACTTCGTGGTCAGCCCCTCCGCCTCCAGCGGGTTGGCGAGGCCGAGGCCGCACACCGTCAGGTCCGGCCGCGCTGCCCGGCAGCGGTCGAGACCGTCATCGAGGCTCTGGCCCTCCACCACCGGCGTCCCGCCGGGAAGCCAGTCGATCTCCGCGGCGAGGTGGGCGCGATGGAGGTAGGGCGTGCCGATCTCGATCAGCTCCACGCCCATCTCCCGCGCCAGGAAGCGGGCGAGCGGCACTTCGAGCTGCGAATCGGGGAAGAAGAACACCCGCTTCCCGGCGAGCTTTTCGGCGTGGGCCGCCAGTGCCTGACGCGCCCGGCGAAGGCCCGGCGCCGTCACCGTCTCAAAGCGCCGCCCATCGACGCCGAACGCCTCGGCCGCCGCGTGAAGCCAAGCGGTCGTCCCCTCCGCGCCGAGGGGAAACGGAGCGGCGATCCGGTGGGCGCCGCGTTCCTCCAGGGCCCGGGCGGTGTCAGCGAGGAAGGGCTGGGCGAGGAGGAAGCGCGTGCCGCGTCCGACCGCCGGCATCTGATCGGCTCGCCGCGCCGGCAGGAACCGTGCGGCGATGCCGAGATCGGAGAACAGTCGCGTGAACTGGTCCTCGACCACGTCGGCGAGCGCGCCGACGACGAGCAGGTCCCGCGTCGCGGCCGTTTCGGGAAGAGCGGGCACCAGCGCCGCGAGGCAGGCATCCTCGCCCTGAGTGAAGGTCGTCTCGATGCCCGAGCCCGAGTAATTGAGCACGCGCACGGCGGGAGCCAGCCGCTGCGACAGCCGCAGGGCCGCCCGCGACAGGTCGAGCTTGATCACCTCGGAAGGACAGGATCCGACGAGGAACAGCAGCCGGATGTCCGGTCGCCGCTCGATCAACCGCGTCACGACCCGGTCGAGCTCCTCGTTCATGTCGGCGAGACCGGCCAGATCGCGCTCGTCGATGATGGCGGTGGCGAAGCGCGGTTCGGCGAAGATCATCACGCCCGCCGCCGATTGGATCAGGTGGGCGCAGGTGCGCGAGCCGACGACGAGGAAGAACGCGTCCTGGATCTTCCGGTGTAACCAGACGATGCCGGTCAGGCCGCAGAACACCGCTCTCTGCCCACGCTCGGCGCGGACGGCGACGCCGCATTCCGTTGCGGCGATGGGCGCGTGGGCGTTCACCGTGTGGCCCCCGCTGCGAGGGCGAGGGGGGCTGGCGCCTCGAGCCGAGCCGCCCGGAGCTTCAGGAGGAACTGGCCGGCATTGATGAGGTAGGCGGCATAGGCGGCCAGAGCGAGGACCATTAATCCGGGCGTGCCGAGCCAACCGAGGCCCAGTGCGGCGAGATAGGCCGTGTGCAGCGCCAGCACGAGCATGCTGAACACGTCCTCCCAGAAGAAGGCCGGCGCGAACAGGTAGCGGCCGAACACGACCTTCTCCCAGATCGAGCCCGTCACCATGATCGCGTAAAGAAGTAGGGTCTTGGCGACGACGGAAGCGTTGGCGAACTCCGCCCCCTCCCCCGTCGCGAGCGTGCGCAGGACGAGGCCGAGGCTCACGAGGAAGACGACGAACTGCAGCGGGGCCAGCACCCCCTGCACGAGTGTCCAGGGCGAGGCATCGCGCCGTTGGCGTTCGGCGCTCGTGTAGAGCGGTCTGTGCCGGCCCTGGCGCTGACGCATGGCGTCGGCCCTCGCTCGCTTCCCGGTCCCGTTTCGCGGAACCCCGATTGCAGTGGAGCCTAGGCCTGGCCGGCAGAAACTGTCAATCCAAGTTGACGTTCTCTCAAGATGACATTTCTCGGCGTCCGGAGCGAGGCCGGGGATTGCCAATCGTCGGCGGAAGCGTATCGTTGGGCTACACGCGTCCGTTGCTTTCGGCGGGGCATAGCGCATTAAAATGCGCCTTTCCCCATTGATCCGCATCCTCGGGGAGGCGCCCATGGGTGAGTGGAGGCATTTCGGCGAGCGGTTCGAATTCCCTACGGTCGCACCGGATTGCGGTGCCCTAGGGGAGCCGCTGGAGAACTCGGCCCTCGACGACCAGCCCGGCGGGGCGCTGATGCGCGGTCAGCTCGCAAGCGTTGTCGAGGCGGAGATTCTGCCCCGACTCATGCTCGCCCACCGCCTCCGGACCCATCCGCGCGGTCCGGTTTCGAGCGCCCAGCCGAAACAGGAGGAGATCCAGCGCCTCTGCGCGCTGTTGCTCGCCCGCACCGATACCGACCTCGCTGCGCATCTTCTGGCCCTGCTCGATGCCGGGCTGACGCTCGAAGGCGTGCTGGTCGAGTTGCTCGCCCCCGTGGCCCGTCACCTCGGGCAGCTCTGGGAAGACGATGCGTGTGACTTCGTGGACGTGACCCTCGCCCTGGGGCGGCTTCAGGCGGCGACGCGGGATCTGTGCGCGAGATTGGAGGACGACGGCGCCGATCCGGCGGGTCGTAGTATCCTCCTGCTGCCGTGCCCCGGCGAGACCCACGTGTTCTGCCTGTCGCTGGTGGCGACCATCTTCCGCGAGGCGGGATGGGACGTGACCACCGCGGGCGTGCGATCGGATTACGGTCCCGAGGAGCTCGTCCGGTCGGAATGGTTCGACGTCGCCGGTCTGACGCTCTCCTGCGACGTGTTCCTCCCGGCCCTCGCGGATCTGATCCGACGCCTGCGCGTCGCCTCGCGCAATCCGCGGCTGAAGGTTCTGGTCGGAGGGCCCTATTTCGTCAGGAACCCGGCCCATGTGCGCCTCGTGGGCGCGGACGGCACCGCGGAAGATGGGCGCCTTGCACCGCTCATCGCGGAAAGCTTGCTTGAAATGCGATCGCGAGCCTGTTGATAAGGGCGCTTTCCGCGCCATCACGAAGTGTTGACCTTGAGCAGCTTGGCGAGCCCCACTCCCCGGCGCCCTTCCCCGGCGCTGCAACAGGCGGCCGGCCTCCTCGACGGAGAGGCGGCCGGACTGCTGATTGCGGCGACGTCCGATCTCTCTCTCGTGGTCGATGAGCGCGGCATCATCCGCGACACGAGTGCGGGCCGCGCCGATCTCGAGGGGCAGGGAATCGAATCCTGGCTCGGACGGCCCTGGATCGACACGGTGACCGTCGAGAGCCGGCCGAAGATCGACGCGCTGCTGCGCGACGCGGCACCCGGCACCATCACTCGCTGGCGGCAGGTCAACCATCCCTCCCCCACCGGCACCGATCTGCCGATCCGCTACGCCACCCTCAGGCCGCAGAAGGACGGACCGATCATCGTGGTCGGACAGGACCTTCGGGCGACCGCCGCGCTGCAGCGGCGGCTGGCCGAGGCCCAGCAGGCGCTGGAGCGTGACTACGACCGCCTGCGTACGGCTGAGACCCGCTACAAGCTTCTTTTCCAACTCTCCGGCGAGCCCGTGCTGGTGGTCGATGCGGGCACGCGGCGCGTGACGGAGATCAATCCGGCAGCGATGCGGCTGCTCGGCCGCTCGCAGAAGCGCGTCGTCGGGCAGGATGCCGCCGACCTGTTCGATTCGGGAAGCCTGCGGGAGCTCGAGACCCTGTTCGCGGGCCTCCGCGTGACCGGGCAGGCAGCCGACCTCGTCGTGCCGCTGACCGGCGGCCGGGGCGATGTCCGCGTTTCCGCCTCCCTGTTCCGCGGCGAGGGTACGACCTCGGTGCTGGTGCGCCTCGCCCCGCTGGCCCCCGTCACGCCCGAACGTGTCGAGTTCGGCGGCGGCGCGCTCGATATCATCCAGCGGATGCCGGAAGGCTTCGTCGTCACGGACGCCGCGCGCCGGATTCTCACCGCCAATACCGCCTTCCTCGACCTCACCCAGCATGCCACCGAGGAGCAGGTGCGGGGCCGGACGTTGGACAACTGGCTCGGCCGCGAGGAGACCGAGGCGCTCGCGCTGTTCGCACTGCTGCGCGATCACGGCTCGGTGCGCCACTTCCCGACCGCGATGCGCGGCCAATACGGGTCGGTCGAGGAGGTGGAGATTGCCGCCGTCGCCACTGCTCACGCCGAGCAGCCCTGTTTCGGCTTCACGGTCCGTGCCACGCCGCGGCGAGCGGCCCCGGTCCATACGGGCGGCGGCATGCACGACCTCCCCCGCTCGGTCGAGCAAATGACGGAGCTGGTGGGACGCGTCTCGATGAAAGCTCTCGTGCGCGAGACGACCGATCTGATCGAGAAGCTGTGCATCGAGGCGGCTCTGCGAATCACCCGCGACAACCGCGCTTCCGCCGCGGAGATGCTGGGTCTGAGCCGGCAGGGGCTCTACGCCAAGATGCGCCGTTACGGCGTCGGCGATCTCGATGCGAACGACCCTGAGTTGATGCCCTAGCATGTGGCCTCGTTTTCATGAAATATAATGCAATTTTATATTCTTTGTCGGCGAAACCGATTTTGTCTCACGCGAGTGTAAAGTCTGATTGACACTTGTCGTGCCGGGCCGCTAGCTTCCAGGCATGGCAACGCCCGCACCGAGCGCCGTCGTCGAGCTCCTCAAGCCGATCACATGGTTCGCGCCGATGTGGGCCTTCGGTTGCGGGGTGATCTCGTCCGGTCAGGCGCCGTCCGGACAATGGTTCGTCATCGCCGCCGGCGTGGTCCTGGCCGGGCCCCTGGTCTGCGCCACGAGCCAGGCCGCCAACGATTGGTTCGACCGCCACGTCGACGCCATCAACGAGCCGAACCGCCCGATTCCGTCGGGGCGCATTCCCGGACGGTGGGGCCTCTATCTCGCCGCCGGCTGGACGATCCTGTCGCTGGTCGTCGCCGCGATGCTCGGACCTTGGATCCTCGGCGCTGCCCTGTTCGGCCTCGTGCTGGCCTGGATCTATTCCGCGCCGCCGCTCCGGCTCAAGCGCAACGGCTGGTGGGGCAACTCGGCGGTTGCCCTCTGTTACGAGGGATTGCCCTGGTTCACGGGCGCGGCAGTGATGGCCGCGTCGATGCCGGACCGGCACGTGCTCCTCGTTGCCCTGCTCTACTCCGTCGGCGCCCACGGCATCATGACCCTCAACGACTTCAAGTCTGTTGAGGGAGACCGGGCAATGGGCCTGCGCTCGCTGCCGGTGCAGCTCGGCTCCGATCGGGCCGCGCGCTTCGCCTGCCTGGTCATGGCCCTGCCGCAGGTGGTCGTGGTGGCGCTCCTCTTCCATTGGGAGCGCACCTGGCATGCCGGGCTGGTCGCCGCCCTGCTCGCAGGGCAGCTCGCCCTGATGCTGCACTTCCTGAAGGCGCCCCGGTCCCGCGCCGCCTGGTACAACGGTACCGGCACGACGCTCTACGTCCTCGGCATGCTGGCCTCGGCTTTCGCCCTGCGTCCACTCGTGCAAGGGCTGGCGCCATGACCCGCGCCGTCCCTGCCTTCCCGCCATCCTTCTCGTGGATCCAGATCGTCCGGCTCGGGCTCGTCCAGACCGCCCTCGGAGCGGTCGTGGTTCTCATGACCTCCACCATCAACCGCGTCATGGTGGTGGAACTCGCCCTGCCGGCCATCGTGCCCGGCGGGCTCGTCGCCCTGCACTACGCCACGCAGGTGCTGCGGCCCCGCTGGGGCTACGGCTCGGATGTCGGTGGTCGGCGCACGCCCTGGATCGTCGGCGGCATGGCCGCGCTCTGCCTCGGCGGTTTCGGCGCCGCGGCGGCGACCGCTCTCGCCGCGACGGACGTCGCGGCCGGGCTGGCGCTTGCGGTGCTGTCGTTCCTGCTCGTCGGCATGGGCGCGGGCGCGGCGGGCACCTCGCTCCTCGTGCTGCTCGCGACCGGGGTCGAGGCCAGGCGACGGGGCGCGGCGGCGACCATCGTCTGGGTGATGATGATCGCCGGCTTCGCCGTCACTGCGCCGCTCGCGGGGCACTTCCTCGATCCATTCTCCGGCGCCCGCCTCGTCGCCGTGTCGGGCACTGTTTCGTTGATCGCCTTCGCCGTGGCCGGGCTCGCGGTCGCCGGCATCGAGCCGATACGGACGACCTCCGCCGCCACGAGGCTTGCGGACAGGCCGCCGTTCCGCGCCGTGTTGGCCCAGGTGCTGGCTGAGCCCGCCGCGCGGCGCTTCACGCTGTTCATCTTCGTCTCCATGCTGGCCTACAGCGCGCAGGAGCTGATCCTCGAACCCTATGCCGGTCTCGTTTTCGCGATGACGCCGGGGGCGACGACCAAGCTCGCGGGCCTGCAGCACGGCGGCGTGCTCGCCGGCATGCTCTTCGTGGCCGGCGTCACCGTGTTCGTCGGCGGGCCGGTTCTGGGCTCCCTCAAGCTCTGGACGGCGGTCGGCTGCGCCCTCTCGGCGCTGGCGCTCGGGGCGATCGCCGGCGGCGGGCCGGTCGGACCGGATTTCCCGCTTCGGGCGGCGGTGGCGGGGCTCGGCTTCGGCAACGGGGTCTACGCCGTGGCGGCGATCGGCTCGATGATGGCGCTGGCCGGACGCGGCGGCGAGGCCGAGCGCGGCACCCGCATGGGCGTCTGGGGCGCGGCCCAAGGCGTCGCCTTCGGCGCAGGCGGCTTCCTCGGCACCCTGGCGGTCGATCTCGCCCGCCTCGTCGCGACGGAACCGGTCTACGCCTACGCCGCGGTCTTCGCGCTCGAAGGTGTCCTGTTCCTCGTTGCCCTGCTCATCAGTCTGAGCGTCCAGCACGTCACCGTCGGCCGTCGGCAGAACCCGCTGACCGAAACGGCCTCCTTCCAGCTCAACCCCGGATACGAGGCGAGGTAGCGCCATGGCCCACCACGACGCTTGCGAGATCTTCGACGTCGTGGTGGTGGGGGGCGGCCCGGCCGGAGCGACCGCGGCCGCGGATCTCGCCACGTCCGGACACCGCGTGCTGCTCCTCGACAAGGCCGGACGGATCAAGCCGTGCGGCGGCGCGATCCCGCCGCGGCTGATCCGCGACTTCGCGATTCCCGATGCGCTTCTGGTCGCTCGTATTCGCAGCGCCCGGATGGTGGCGCCGAGCGCGCGCCACGTCGACATGCCGGTCGGTGACGGCTTCGTCGGCATGGTCGATCGCGAGCATTTCGACCCCTATCTGCGGGAGCGGGCGGCGCTGGCCGGGGCGGAGCTGCGCGACGGCCTGTTCGAGCGCATCTCCCGCGACGCTCCGGGTTTCGCGACCGTGCATTACCGCTCCGACAAGGGGGCCGCGGATCATCGCGCCCGTGCGCGCCTCGTCATCGGTGCCGACGGGGCGACCTCCGCCGTGGGACGCGCCGAGATACCCGGGCATGCCCGGATGCGGCAGGTCTTCGCCTATCACGAGATCATCCGGCGCCCGGCCGATGCCGCGCATGACGGGGCGCGCTGCGACGTCTACTATCAGGGCCGCCTGTCGCCGGATTTCTACGCCTGGATCTTTCCCCACGGCGAGACCGTGAGCGTCGGCACCGGCAGCGCCCGCAAAGGCTTCTCCTTACGCGGCGCGATCCGCGATCTGCGTGCGGGCACCGGCCTCGACGCCTGCGAGACGATCCGCCGTGAGGGCGCGCCGATCCCGCTCAAGCCGCTGCGGCGCTGGGACAACGGACGCGACGTGCTGCTCGCGGGCGACGCGGCGGGCGTCGTCGCACCGGCATCCGGCGAGGGCATCTACTACGCCATGCTCGGCGGCCGCCTCGCGGCCGAGGCGGCGAAGGCGTTCCTCGCCACCGACGATGCCCGGGCGCTGGCCGGCGCGCGCAAGCGCTTCATGCGGCTGCACGGGCGTGTCTTCTGGATCCTCGGGATGATGCAGTGGGTCTGGTACCGCAGTGACGCCCTGCGCGAGCGCTTCGTCGCGATCTGCAAGGACCGGGACGTCCAGCAGCTCACCTGGGACGCCTACATGAACAAGGAACTGGTCCGCGCGAAGCCAGCGGCTCATGCGCGAATCTTCTTCAAGGATCTCGCGCACCTGTTCCGCTGGGTCTCGCCGTGACCGGTATGGTCGCCGGCGGGTGGGGGCCGCCCATCGTCGCCGGCCTCGCTGCCCTTGCCGTCGCCCTGGCGGGCGGTGTCGCGACCCGGACGGACGCTTGGTATCGCCGGCTGCGCGTTCCCGCCTGGAAACCGCCGGACTGGGCCTTCGGTCCGGTCTGGGCCATCATCTTCGCCCTCACCACCGCCTCGGCCGTCATCGCCTGGAACGCCGATCCCGATCCGATGGCGCGCGCGAGGCTCGTTTCCGTCTTCGCCGTCAACGGTGCGCTCAACATCGCCTGGAGCGTGATCTTCTTCCGCCTGCGTCGGCCCGACTGGGCCTTCGCCGAGGTGTTGGTGCTCTGGCTCTCGATCCTGGCCGTGATGGCCATCGTCGGCGCGGTCTCGCTGCCGGCGGCGCTGCTCAACCTTCCCTATCTCGCCTGGGTCAGCGTGGCGGCCTGTCTGAACCGTACCATCGTCCGCCTCAACCCGCCCTTCGATCCCCGCTTGAGGAGCACATGAGCGATGGCCGAGATCCTCGCCCCGCTCTTCTTCTCAGGGCGCATCGTCGACGGCATCCTCGTGCTGATCGGCATCGAGGCCCTGGTGCTGCTCGGCGCCCGCGCACGCTGGGGACGCGGCCCGACGCCGGCGGCACTCCTGAGCAATCTCGCCTCCGGTGCCGCGCTGATGCTGGCCCTCCGTGCGGCGGTCACCGGTGCCGCCTGGCCCTCCCTTGCGGCTTGGCTGACCGTGGCCCTCGTCGCGCATCTCGCCGAGTTGGCGATCCGTTTTCGCCGGAGCGATCCGGCTCCGCGCGGAACTGTGACAATGCGGCCCGGAACAACCGAAAGTGGCGGACGTTCGGTGCGCGTCCGCCAATAACCTAGAACGATTCTCGCCGGGGGCTCTTCAACGTCGGAGATCGGGTTCATGACACGTCTGACCGTCCTGGGCTCCGGTGGGCTCGCTCTGGCCACACTCCTCTCGGTCGGCACGGCCCGCGCGCAGGAGGCAGATACCGATCTCATCAAGCGCGGCGAGTATCTGGCAACGGCCGGCGACTGCACGGCCTGCCATACCAAGACCGGCGGCAAGTTCATGGCCGGCAATTATCGGCTCGACACGCCGATCGGCGCGATCATGACACCCAATCTCACGCCGGACGACGAGACCGGCATCGGTAAGTGGAATTACGAGACTTTCGAGAAGGCGTTCCGTCACGGCATCGGCGACGAGGGTGAGTACCTCTATCCGGCCTTTCCGTTCGGCTGGTTCACCAAGGTGTCCGACGAGGATACGAGGGCGATCTTCGCCTATCTCAAATCGCTGCCGGCGGTGAGGGAGATGCGGGAGGAGAACGAGATCCCCTTCCCCTTCAACGTGCGCACTGCCCTGATCACTTGGCGCACCGCCTTCTTCACCGCGGAACGGTTCAAGCCGGATCCGAATGCGAGCGCCGAGGTGAACCGCGGCGGCTATCTCGTCGAAGGTCTCGGCCATTGCGGCATGTGCCACAACGAGCGAAAGCTCGTCGGCAATTCCAGCCTTTCCGGCCGCTTCGGCGGCGGTGTCATCGACGGCTGGTACGCGCCCAACATCACGCCGGACGGGCACCAGGGGATCGGCGCCTGGAGCGATGCGGAAGTCGTCACCTACCTCAAGACCGGCACGGCCCCGGGCAACCGGCCGGGCGTGGCCGCGGGCCCGATGCGCCAGACCATCGAGGAATCGCTCTCCAAGATGACTGACGCCGACCTGAAGGCGATGGTCGCCTATCTGCGGACGGTTCCGGCCAAGCAGACCTACAAGGAGCGGGACCTCCAGGCCTTCAACCAGCCGGGCGCACCGGGGGCAGACACCTACCTGACCTACTGCTCCTCCTGCCACCGCCCGGACGGCAAGGGCGTCGAGGGCGCGATCCCTGCTCTGGCGGGCAACACCTCGGTTCAGTCCGCAGGCCCGGAGACGGTCATCAACGTGATCGTCGGCGGACTCGCCGCCCAAAGCGGCTACGCGCCGATGCCGGCCATCGGGCAGGAGATGACTGACGACCAGATCAAGGATGTCACCGACTACATCCGCAATTCCTGGGGCAACAAGGCGCCGGTGGTCACGGAGACCGGCGTCGTCGCGAACGCGCGGCGGAAGATCAGGACCATGATGGCCGGCAACGCCCCGTGCTCGACCATCGAGAACGATAAGCTGAAGGCCGGCATCGAGCAGGCCGTGGGCGGCGATGCGCTGAACGGGCTGAAGCCGAACGACTTCGTTCCCGTCCTCTCCCGGGTCGCGCCGCAGGTGAAGGCGGCCGCCCCCGAAGCCGGCGACGATGCGGTGGTCAACGGACTGCTTGCGGCCTTCTGCAAGGCCAACCGCACCGATCGGACGGCCGAGCCGCTGCCCTGGTCCGCGACGATCGGCTCGTTCGGCAACGTCGCCTACAGCCAGGTCAAGAACCCGGAGAAACGGGTGGACGCCGCGCCCGGCCAGCCCCCGGCCTCGGGGGCAACGCCACCCAAGCCTTGATTCCGGGTTTTACGCCCTACCATTGCCGGGTGTCGCCGCCGCTCGAACGATCCGATCCGTGAACCGGACGGATCGCGCGGCGGGTCCTGACGGCCCCGATGGGAGTGCGACCGGATGCAACTCGGCATGATCGGCCTCGGCCGGATGGGCGGTAACATCGTTCGCCGTCTTCTGCGCGACGGCCACACGGCCGTGGTCTACGACCGCGATCCGAAGGTGGTGGAGGCGCTGGCCGCCGAAGGTGCGACCGCCGCCACGAGCCTCGAAGATCTCGTCGCCAAGCTTGAAGCGCCCCGAACCGCCTGGGTGATGCTTCCGGCCGGGCAGATCACCGAGGAGACGGTGAGGACGCTCGGCGGCCTCCTGAGCGCCGACGACTGCATCATCGACGGTGGCAACTCGTTCTATCAGGACGACGTGCGACGTGCCCGCGACCTCGACGCGAAGGGGATCCACTACGTCGATGTCGGCACATCCGGCGGCGTATGGGGGCTGGAGCGCGGCTACTGCATGATGATCGGCGGCCACAAGGAGGCCGTCGATCGGCTCGACCCGATCTTCCGCACGCTCGCGCCGGGCATCGGCGAAATCCCGCGCACGCCGGGACGCGAGGACCGCGACCCACGGGCGGAGCAGGGCTACATCCATGCCGGCCCGAGCGGCGCCGGCCATTTCGTGAAGATGATCCACAACGGCATCGAGTACGGCCTCATGCAGGCCTATGCCGAGGGCTTCGACATCCTGCGCCACGCCAACGCTCCCGACGTCCCGGAGGAGCGCCGCTTCGATCTCAATCTCGGGGACATCGCCGAAGTGTGGCGGCGGGGTAGCGTCGTCTCCTCTTGGCTCCTCGATCTCACCGCCGCCGCGCTGGCCGGCGACGAGCGCCTCGAAGGGTTTTCGGGCTATGTCGAGGATTCCGGCGAGGGCCGCTGGACCATCAACGCGGCGATCGAGGAGGCCGTACCGGCCACCGTCCTCTCCAGCGCGCTGTATCGCCGCTTCCGCTCCCGCGAGGACGAGAGCTACGCCGACAAGCTGCTCTCGGCGATGCGCCAGGGATTCGGTGGCCACAAGGAGCCGCCGCGCCGCGGGCCCGCGCCGTGATCGCGCTTCCCCCGAACACCGAGCTGACGGCGGACGCCGAGGCGACCGCCCGTGCGGCCGCCGAGCATCTTCTCGCGATAGCTGAAAGCGCGCCGGGCGAGCGCGTCGCGATCTGCCTGTCAGGCGGCTCGACGCCGAAGCGGCTCTACGCCTTGCTGGCCTCGCCCGGCTTCGTCGAGCGGGTGCCGTGGGCGCGCATCCACTGGTTCTTCGGTGACGACCGCGTCGTGACATGGGATGATCCCCTGAGCAACGTGCGGATGGTGCGCGAGGCCTTCGGCCACGCCGCACCGGTGCCGGCGACGCACCTGCACTTCATCCCCTCGGACGAAGGCGTTGAGGCGGGCGCCCGCGCCTACGAGCGGACTTTGCAGGCATTCTACGGCGGCGAGCGGCTCGACCCGGACCGTCCGCTCTTCGATCTCGTGCTCCTTGGTCTCGGCAGCGACGGTCACACCGCATCGCTGTTTCCGGGCAAGCCGGCTCTGGCCGAGCGCTCGGCCTGGGTGGCGCCGGTGCCGGAAGCCGGGATGGAGCCTTTCGTGCCGCGCATCACCCTGACCTTTCCCGCCCTGGCCTCGTCGCGATCCGTGCTGTTTCTCGTCAACGGCGCGGGCAAGCGCGACGCGCTTCGGCGGCTCGCGGCGGGCGAGGATTTGCCGGCGCGTCACGTCGAGAGCGCGGGGCGATTGACGTGGTACATCGATCGCGAGGCAGCCGAGGCCTGACCCCGAGCGCGCCTCCTCGCCGCAGGTTGCGGCGTCCGCCTCATTTTCGACGTGGATCCTACCCGTGTATGAACGGCCGATCCTCGACGAAACCGGAGTACCCCGATGGGAGCAGCCGACGGTGCGGCCGCGCTGGACGCTTGGCCGCGGGTCCGCCAGCCGCGCTTCGCTCTGCGGCGCGGACGCCTGCAGCCCGGCCCGCTGAAGTTCCTCGATCGGCGCGGCCGACGGCCCGCCTGGAGCATCGCCGCCGGCCTGTTGGGTCTCTCCCTCGTCACGACCTGGGCGATCGCCTCGCAGATCCGCAGCAGTGACGCCGTTTCGGAGCAGACCGCCCTCGTGGCAGGGGCAGAACCTGCTCAAGACGAGGTTCGGCCGGTCCGCTCCGTTGTTATCAACCCAGCGGCCCCGGACAGCGAAGCGCCGGCTGCGATCGAGGCCTCCCGGCAACTTTCGACGGCTATCACGGCGCCCGAGCCGCAGCCGGTCGTCTCAGTCGCGCCCGCTGCCCCGGTTTCCAAACCGGTCTCCACTCAGACGATCGATCTCGGAGCCTTGCCGATTCTGACGCTCGACGAGACGGCCTTCGACGCCGCGCCGGCGCCGCTATCCGAAAACCCGGCTCCTACCGCGCCACGGGTCCGGGCCAGACCGTAATCCGCAGCGCATTCGGAAGCGACGCCCGGTTCGACTGAGCGTTGGTCAAGGGGGTTCCACCGGCGGCGCTTTGTGCCCAGTGCCCGGCCCCCGTGGGGACCGGGCCCGATCCTGTCTCGCCGGAGGCCCAATCCGAGCGCTCCCTTTTGGATCACCGTTCGGGTGCCGTGCGGGTTAGCCAAGGCTATCTCGGCTTCGATTGAGCGACCGCCGTGTCAGGCGGCGAGCGGCAGATCGTCTTCCGTCTCGGCCGCCATGAACTGGGCCCGGGCGAGCGCCGCGAAGCGCTGGTTGAGAGCGACCAGCTCATCGAAATCGCCGGCCTCGACGATCTTGCCGTTCTCGAACACGAGGATGCGGTCGGCGTTGCGGATCGTCGCGAGGCGGTGGGCGATCACGAAGGTGGTGCGCCCCTCCATCACCGTCTCCAGCGCCTGCTGCAGCTTGCGTTCGGTCGCCGCGTCGAGGGCGCTGGTGGCCTCGTCGAGGATCAGCATCGGCGGGTTCTTCAGGAGCGCCCGGGCGATTGAGAGCCGCTGGCGCTCGCCGCCGGAGAGCGAGCGGCCGCGCTCGCCGATGATCGTGTCGAGCCCGTCCGGCTGGCGCGCCATGAACTCGCTGGCCTGGGCACGGTCCAGAGCGTCGAGCATCTCGTCATCGGTCGCGTCGGGGCGGCCGACCTGAAGGTTTTCGCGGATCGAGCGGTTGAACAGCATCGGCTCCTGGAACACGACGCCGATGTTGTGGCGCAGACTCGAGAGGCCGATGTCGCGGATGTCGAGACCGTCGATGCGGATGGCGCCGGCGTCCGGGTCGAAGGTCCGGTGCAGCAGGCCCAGCGTCGTCGACTTGCCCGAGCCCGTGGTGCCGACCAGCGCCACGGTCTCGCCGGGACGGGCCGTGAAGGACACGCCGTCGAGCGCGTTGCGGCGGCCGTCGTAGGAGAAGGCGACGTCCTCGAAGCTCACCTCGCCCTCGAACCGGGCGACCTGCTTGGCCTGCGGCCGGTCCCGCACAGTCGGTACGGTGTCGACCACCTCGAAGAACTCGCGCATCTTCGGGGCCTGCATGAACACGCCGTTCACGAAGGTCACGACGTGATCGAGCTTGGTCACGAGCATGGTGGCGAGGCTCATGAAGGCGACGATCTCGCCGACGGTGGCCTCACCCCGCTGGTGCAGGGCGATACCGGTGATGAAGATCGCCGTCATGGTCAGCGTCCCGGAGGCGCGCGTGGCAACGTTGGCCATCGCCCACCAGGACAGGACCGGAATCTGCACCCGCAGCAGGTCGTGGATGATGTCGCGCATCGCCTCCTTCTCGGCACGCGCGCGGGTGAAGGACTGGATCACCGCGACATTGCCGAGCGCGTCGGAGGCGTGGGCGGCGAGACCCGACTGGAATTGCTCGACCTCGCCCTGGAGCGTCTCGGTGCGGCGCATGACGTAGGTCGCGAGTGCCGTGAAGACGAGGACGAGCACGACGAGGATCGCCCCGAGCCGCCAGTTCACGAACAGTGTCAGCGGCAGCAGCACGCCGACGGAGAGCAGCGCGGCGAAGTGCTCGCGGAAGAAGTTGAGCCAGACCCAGGCCATGGCGTTCGTGCCTTCCAGCATCGCCTTCAGCACGCGGCCCGAATGGTTGGACGAATGGAAGGCGATCGGCAGTTCGAGCACGTGCTCGAAGAAATTCGCCATGGTGGAGAGCCGGTTGCGGTGGGCCAGCCGGTCGGAATGCAGGGCGATCGCCACGCCCGCGCCGATGGTGAACAGGCCGAACACCACCCAGGAAACGATCCAGGGCACCAGCGCGGTCGCCGGCGTGTCCTTGGACAGATGGGTGAGGCCGTCGATGATACGGCCCATGATCAGCGGCTCGGCGAAGGCCGCCACCGCGAGCGCGACATTGGCCACGATCAGACCGGTGGCCAGCCGCTTCTCCGCTCCGAGCAGGCTCAGAACCCGCGCATAGAGTCGAATCATCGACATCGTGCTTTCGCTCCCCGCCCCATTCGGCTGCGGCCGTGGGGTCCCGTCGTTGGAACCGGATTGATCCGGCGCCGGCCGACCGTGAGGCTGCGGTTGTCCGCGAAACGCCACTCGGGCAATCGGCACGGGCACTTATGGCGTCCCGCCCCTGAACGGCACATGACGGCGAATGGTCGGTTCGTCCAAGCCCCTTTACGGTTCCTTCAGCCTGTTTTTTTACACCTCGGGGACGGCCGGCAGGATCGGCCGGGCTTCGGGCGTCGGCGTCATGGATCTCGCAACCGGTATCGGGCTGCTCGGCGGCGTCGGCGTGGTGTTCACGCTGATCATGATCGATGGCGGCAATTTCGCCGCCTATTTCGACAAGCACGCCGTGATCGTGATCTTCGGCGGCGCCATCGCCGCGACGATGATCCGCTTCCCGTTTTCCACCATGCTGCACGGCCTGCCGATGGGCCTGCGCTACGCCTTCACCATGCGCTCGGTGAAGCCGCACGAGTTGATCGAAGAAATCACCAAGATCGCCGATGTGGTGCGCAAGTCCGGCCCGATCGCCCTGGAGAACATGGAGATCTCCGATCCGTTCCTGGCCCAGGGCGCGCGCTACATCGCCGACGGCTACGACCGCGACTTCATCCGCGACACGATGGAGCGCGACCGCGACAACTTCCTGATGCATCTCGACGAGGGCTCGAAGATCTACCGCGCCTTCGGCGACTGCGCCCCGGCCTGGGGCATGATCGGCACCATCCTCGGCATGGTGACGATGTTCGCCAACATGTCCGACCCCTCGAAGCTCGGGCCCGCCATGGCGACCGCGCTGCTCGCGACGCTCTACGGCGCGCTGATCGCCAACATGGTCACCCTGCCGATCGCCGACAAGCTGCACGTGAAGCTCGAGGAGGAGGATGTGTCCCGCTCCCTCATCATCGACGGCATCCTGCTGATCCGTGACCAGAAGAGCCCCTCGCTGGTGCGTGAGATGCTGATCGCCTACCTGCCGGCCAACCACCGCGAGGATCTCGCCGCGGAAGCGGCGTGACGGGAGCGTAGGCGGTGGCCAAGAAGAAGCGCGGCGGCGCCCATGGCGGTCACGGCTGGTTCGTGACCTTCGCCGACCTGATGGCGCTCCTGATGAGCTTCTTCGTCATGATCGCCGCCTACTCGACCCAGGACCAGAAGAAGCTGCAGGTCGTCGCCGGCTCGATGCGCGATGCCTTCGGCGTGAACAAGGAATCGAAATTCGCCGGCATTCTCGAAAGCGAAGGGATACCGACCGCCGACAAGTTCAAGCATCTGCGCGACGTGCCGCCCGAGCGTGCCACCGACCGCACGACGCCGCCGCAGATCGACAGCGGGCTGGACGACGGCATCCCCGACCGCGGCTTCCCGGATGCCTTCGGACAGGCCGCCGCCTCCCTGCGGCAGGCGATGCAGGACATGCCGGAGGTGGCGGAACTGTCGAAGAACGTGATCATCGCGCCGAGCCGGAAGGGCCTCGACGTGTCGATCGTCGATCAGGACGGCCGCTCGATGTTCCCGGAAGGGTCGAGCCGTCCCAACGACCGCACCCGGCGGCTCCTGGAGCGCCTCGCGCCGACGCTGATGAAGCTGCCGAACCGCATCGCCGTGACCGGCTTCACCGCGACCACGCGCCCCGGCACCCGCGACACCGCCCCGCCCTGGGAACTCTCGGCCAACCGCGCTCTGAGCGTGCGCGACGTCCTGGCCAATGCCGGGCTGCCCGACGACCGCTTCGCCTCGGTCACGGGCAAGGCGGATACCGAGCCGATGTTCCCCGACAATCCCTATCTCGCGGCCAACCGCCGGGTGACGGTGACGCTTCTCTCGGAGCCGCCGCCGACGCCGAACGGCAGGGTTCTGCCCTGACGGCTATTTGGACACCAGCAGCGCCCAATAGACCTTGTACTTGGAGCCCGGCGCGTAGGCGGTTGCGATGCCCATGCGCTTCGCCTCCGGCGCGAGCATGACCGCCCGGTGCGGAGGGCTGTCGCGCCATCCGGAAAAGGCTTCCGCGAGCGTGTGGTAGCCGGCCGAAAGGTTTGCGTCGGCCCCATCGTAGCCGAGGCGGGTCACCGCGGCGCGCACCGTCTGACTCTTGCTCGGCCGATCGGAAGCAGCCATGGCAGCGGCCTCGGTCTCGGCCAAGCGCTGCAATTCCGGGTCGACGACGAGCGGTGCGAAGCCGTTGTTGCGCCGATAGGCCGAGATCATGTCCCGCGCCGCGCCGGTATCAACGGCGGTGCTGCCGGTGGTGAGCGGTAGATACATGCTCGGCATGCCGGTCGCTTCCGGTGCGATCTGTCCCGCGCAGCCCTGGAGCAGGGTCACGAGGGCGAGCACCGCGGGCGCGGCAAGATTGGTGTGACGTCCGAGCACGACAGCGTGTTTCCCGTGAACGAAGGATTCAGGTGGCCCCTGCCCGCGGGAAACTCAAGTGTATCGGTGCGGCCGGCCCCGCTATCCTCAGGGCCGGCCTCGCCGTCTGTCGATCCGGCTTGGTCTAGCCATGGCGTCGCAGGGACACGTCCTGCGACGCGCCGGTCGGCCGGCGGGGCGCCTCCTTCGAGTCGGATGACGGCGTGTCGTCCGCCGCTCTCTCCTCGCTCTGGGAGCGGGGGGGAGCCGGCGGTGCGATGACCTGCGCCGCCGGGCTGCCGACCGCGTGGGCAATCTGTCCGAGCGCGTCGCGCACCGGTTCGAGACCCTGCACGGTGATGAAGCTCGAAGCCGGGCCCATCGGCGGGATGAACTCGGCGTCGGCCAGGGCCTTGAACACCGAGAAGTTCAAGTCGCTCTGCACCTTCTGGCCGAGATTGACGTCGACCACCATGGCGATCAGCTCGAACTCGAGGAAGGGATCGCCGATCTTCTTGAACACCACCCGCGGCGCCGGCTCCTTGAGCACGTCCGGATGCGCCTTGGCGCAGGCGACCATCATCTCGGCCGCCGCCACCGGGTCCTTGCTGCGAAGGACGTTGACCGAGATGATCACCCGACCGGTCCGGTCGCCGCGCACGCGGTTCTTCACGATGCCGGAGATCAGGTTCGAGTTCGGCACGATGACCGCCGAGCGATCGAAGGTCTGGATCTCGGTGGAGCGCACCGAGATGCGCCGCACGATGCCCTCGCTGTCGCCGATCAGCACCTGATCGCCGACGCGAATCGGGCGCTCCCAGAGAAGCAGAAGGCCCGAGACGAAGTTGTTGACGATCGACTGCAGGCCGAAACCGATACCGACGGAGAGGGCACCGGCGACGATGGTCAGCTTTTCGAGGCTGAGGCCGAGATAGGAGAAGGCCAGAGCCAGGGCGAGCAGGAAGCCGACATAGCCGGCCACCGTCGAAATCGAGTTGCGCAGACCCGCGTCGAGGTCGGTCGCGGGAAGATAGGTGTTCTCCAGCCAGCGCTGCACGCCGCGAGTGATGAAGACGCCGAGCACCAGGATGCCGACGCCGAAGGCGATCGCGGAGAGCGAGATCGTGACGTCGCCGACCTTGAACCCGAAGAAGGCCGTGCGAATCGACGAGAAGATATCCGTCGAGTCGAGCCCCCAGGGTGCGAGCGCGAGGAGCGCGGCGACAGCGATCAGCAGGACGCGGGAAAAGCCCGTGGCCAGCACCGCGATCTGGTTGAGCGAGCGCTTGCGCAGGCCGGTATTGGCCTGGAGCGTCGTGGCGATGCGGGTGTCCTCGCACAGCGAGCCGCCGATCAGGACGTCGGCGCTGACGATCAGGAGCCAGAGCAGCACGAGGATGCTGGCGCTCCAGATCAGCTGATCGACGACGAACGCCGAGAACGCGACGTAGCCGACGAGCGGCGCGACCGCGATCACGGCGACCGCGACCCAGCCGAGCAGCCGAAGCGGGCCGCCGATATTCGACGAGGTCTCGGTGCCGACATAGGGGCCGAAGCACTCCTCCTCCTTCTCCGCCGTGTCGGCGAACCGATGGAGGCCGATGGCGAGCAGCAGCGCCGCCGAGATAGCTCCGATGCCGCGGGTGGCGATCGAGATCGGCAGGGCGGCGTAGATCGCCGAATTGAGGGCTTCCGTCGATTTCGATACCGTGATGACTACGGCGATGCTGACGGCGAGCGCGGTGATGCGCCATGCGGCGGCATCCGAGACCGGTGCGGGACGCCAGGCCGGCTTGTTGACCGCGAGCAGGGCGTCGGCCGTCGCCTCGACGAAGGCGATAAAGGCGATGCCGCCGAGAATGGTGCTGGCGACCGGCAGGAAGCGGGCCGGCAGCAGCTCGGTCACATCGAGGGCGTAGTAGACGGCATAGCTTCCCGCCAGGGCCGGCAGGGTCCCGAGAAGGAGCACGCGCCAAGCACCGAGGAGCTTGGCGCGCTTCGAGGGATTGGTGACATTGATGTCCCGGCGCCCCAGGGCCGGAGCGATGTTGCGGCGTCCGAAATACAGAGCGACGGACAGACCGAGGGCGAGGCCGAGGACCAGCAGGTTCCACAGGTTGCCGTTTCGGCGGAACAGGGAGACGGTGTCGTCGAAGCCGCTTTTCAGCGAGCTGATGTCCCGCGGGATGTCGGCGCCGACCCTCATCCAGAGATCGGGGGTCAGCAGCGATGAGCTGCGCTCGAAAAGGCCGCGTGTGAAGGCGGCGCGGCGGCGGTTCGAGATCTGATCGACGATCTGATCGCTCTGCACCAGCAGAGACTTCGCCAAGCGCTGGGTGCCGTCGATGTCGTTGACGGCCTGCTCGCGCTCCGCGCGCTCGCGGGCGACCTCCTCGCTCTCTTCGCCTTCCTTCGGCTTCGGGCCGATCTGGGCCAGACGCTCGCGGGCGGCCTCTAGGCGCGGTCCGAGCAGGTCGATGATCGACCGCAGCCGGTCAGCGAGCGGATCGAGTCCGTCGCGGGCACGGGTGAGATCCCCCGCGCCGACATTCGGGCCGGTGATCGCCTTCTCCCGCGCTTCGAGATCCGCCTTGATCGTATCGAGCCGGTCCCGAAGGGTCTGTAGAGCCTCCGAGGTGGGGGCCTTCGGCGCGGCCGGCTTGGCGGCCGGCGCCGCTTGCCCGTTGGCAGGAGCCGGCGGATTGTTCGCCGGGGTCGGCGCGGCGGTCGGCTGCTTGGCCGCCGGAGCCTGCGCGGCCGGAGCCTGCGCGGCCGGAGCCTGCGCGGCCGGTGCTTGCGCCGCTGGCGGACTCCCCTGCCCCACCGCCGGGTTCGGAAGGACGGCGGTCGCGGCCAGCGTCGCGATCAGGGCTGTGCCGACGATCCTATGGCGGAAGCGGGTGAGAAGGCAGCGTCGTAGCATTGTCATCCTTCGCGGGAGGAACGGTTCGCGTCGGGTTGGCGGCGCTGAGGCAGCCACGCCGCCTCGATTGCGCAAGCCCGCGCGACGGCCGCCTCGGGCGAGCCGATACGGGAGTTCCGCCGTGATGCCCTCGAGCTAGGGCCCCGGCCCGGGCTTCCCAGGGGAGCGCGGACAAACTTTTTGCAGCGCACAACAACCCGCCGCAAAGCGCGACCCATGGCTCTGTGCCGCAATCTCTGCCCGCGCAATTGGGCGAAAGCGTGCGGGATCGGGCGATCAAAGTCCGATTCGTAGGAAAAATCAGCCGCCGCGACGTCACGAACCACCGGCTCGCCTTCACAAGCTTGTCACGCTGATATTACACTAAGCGTCGATGGACTTGGCCATATCCTCACGCAGCGAGGAGGCGGCGCTGATCGTCCGCCCTGCCACGCTTCGGCTCGAACCGGCAAGATTCGCCGGTCGGGGGAGCTTTCGGCGTCAAGATCCCACTGGTTTCATCTACATCCGCCGCCCCGCTGGAGCGCACCGCGCGCCGGCTGCGGTGAGAGCGCGCGCGACGGGTCGGAGACTCGTGGCCGTACCGGAGCGCCATGCCCACCGGTTCGGATCCGAGGCACCTCCTAGGCTCCGACCGGCGCGGGCACGGCATGGCCCTTGTGACATCCAGCGTCCAAGGCCGAGGCGCCCGAAGGGCGCCGTCACGAGCAGTGAGTGGCGTCGATGATCGATCTGCAAACCCTGGTGCTCAACGCGGATTACCGGCCGCTTTCCTACAATCCGCTCTCGTTGTGGTCCTGGAAGGACGCGTTCACGGCCCTGTTTCTCGACCGCGTCACCCTCGTCGCGAACTACGACATCGAGGCCCACAGCCCGAGCCGGTCCCTGAAGGTGCCGAGCGTGGTCGCTCTCAAGAGTTACGTGGCGCTCGCCCGCAGCCCGGCCTTCACGCGCTACAACATCTATCTGCGCGACACCTTCACCTGCCAGTACTGCGGTCTCCGCCTTCCCTCGGGCGGTCTGACTTTCGATCACGTCGTGCCCCGCTCCCGCGGCGGCCTCTCCACCTGGGAAAACGTCGTGGCGGCCTGCTCGCCCTGCAACCTTCGCAAGGCCAACCGCACGCCGGACGAGGCGGAGATGCCCCTTCTGAACGAGCCGCACCGGCCGACGCGTCACGAACTCCACCGCCGCCAACCGGAGTTCGACCACCGGCAATATCACCACACCTGGCTCGATTATCTTTACTGGGACAGCGAGCTCGACAGCTGAGCCGGCGTCAGCGCAGCGGCTGCGGCGGCTCGTTGAACATCGGCTGGTTGGTCGGTCGCGGGACATAGGCCCGGACGGCAAGCCTCTCGACCGGCGGTGCGCGGAAGCGCGGACGCGGATCGCGGTAGGGCGTTTCCGGCGGGAGTGCCGTCACCGCCGAGTGCGGTGCCGTCCGCCTCCTGGTTTCGCTGGCCTCAGCCTGCGAAATCGCCGCGAAACCGGCCAGTGTCGCGGCGGCGAGCGGAAGCAGGTGGCGCATCGGAGGCCCTCGTGGTCGGTCGTATCAGAACTTGATGGCGGCGCCACCGCGCACGGTGTTCAGCTCAGCCTTGTGGCCCTGGAAGTCGTTGAACAACACGTATTGATATTCGCCACGTAGCAGGAAGTTCGACGTGATGGCATATTCGATGCCGCCACCGACGGCGAGGCCGACGACGGTGACTTTCTTCGTCGCCCCGTAGAGGGTGCCGGGTGCGGGGATGCTGCCGGGCGGATTTGTCTGACTGAAGGATGAGTAGCCGTAGTTTTTGATGTAGGTCGTCGTACCGCCTGTTTGATTGGCGGTGTAGGCGGCGTTATCGTAGGCGTAGTTTTGCACTGAAACCGTGTCGCTGACCGTCGCCCGGCCAACCGCGAGACCGCCTGTGAAGAATGGCAGAAGATTTCCGAAGGCGTAGCCGAGGCGGCCCCGAACTGTCCCATAATCCTCGATTTCGGTACTTGCCTGGCCATTCAGTGCGACTGTGGTGAGGAAGCCGTCATTCGTGATTCTGAAGCGAGCGATACGATCGAAGGAAGATCCGGATCTTCCGAAATAGGTGTAATCGGCTTCCAGGCCAGCGACGACGTCTTCGAACTGATAGTTGATGCCGGCAAAAACGCCGTAGCTGGCTCCGCCGGAATGGGTTGCGCGCGTCGCGAGATATTGAGACGCTCCCATCTCGATCTCTGCAACGGTGTTGCGGAGCGCATTCGCTACGATCGGTTGGAAAGCGTTGTTGAAGCCCAGGGCGGCCGACGAGTAGCCGCCATGTCCGCCGACGTAGAACCCGCTCCAATCGATCAGCGGAGCCGTGGAGACGTAGTCGTCATCAGCGCCGCGCAAGACGCCGTAGTCGAGGTCGGCCGCGAGAGCAGGCGATACTAGAACGGAAGTCAGAAGGGCCAGGGTCGCGATGCGCATCGTCGTCGTCCTCACGCACCGGGCCGTCGCGGCGCCGGGCTGACCCATTCGTACTATCTCGGTAACCTTAATTTTTTATGCTGAACCAACATTGGTTGGCGTCCCGAGATGACGGGCGCTGCGCTCCGGACATCAGATCGAGCCGGATCGGCGACTCTTCTGTTCGAGTATCGTGCTGTGTTGGATACCGGCCTATGCCGTTCGGCGCGTGGCGGATTGCCGGCGCGCGAAACGGGAACGGCGCCCGGGATCCACCCGGACGCCGTGTGTCGACGAATGACAGCTCTGGTCGGTTCAGTTGCCGAAGTTCTGGGCGGCGGTCGGGAGCAGGCCGTCGGCGAAGCGGTAGCGCAGGCCGACCCTGAACTCGTTGGCCGCCAGATCCTTCACCCGGGTGAGGCCGCCATACTCGTCCAGCCCGCTGCGAAGCCGGCCGAGATTGATGTAGCGGTAGGCCGCATCGAGGCTGAAGCCGGCGCCGATATCGTAGGACACACCGGCGGTCAGCGCCCACGCAAAGGTCGTCACCGAATGGTTGGCGCGGAAGGCGGGGTCGCGGGGCCCTGTGCCGGCGGCGCCGTCGCAGCCATCGATGAGGCAGGTCGTCTGCGTGTAGTTGCGGCGCATGCTCATGTCGGCGAAGCCGATGCCGGCGCCGACATAGGGCGTGAACCCGTACCACTTTCCGATGTCGGCGTAGACGTTGACGAGACCCGTCAGCACGTCGACCTTGCCGGCCTCGAGGTTGTAGCCGGTCTGAAACACCGAGCGCGAGGAGTAGCCGCGGAAGGAAGAGGTACCGCGCTGGTCGATCGTGGCGTCGACGCGCAGCCAGGGATTGATCTGATAGCCGATGCCGCCGCCGTAGCCCGCTTCCGAGCTCAGCCGCAGCCCGACCAGGGGCGGCATGCCGGGATCGCTCGGATCGGGAATGGCGTCGTCGCGGGGGTGATCGTACCAGGTCTGCGTGAAGTCGCCCCGAAGATACCAGCCGCTGCCGATGACCACCGGTTCGGCCCGAACGGGCGGTGGCGGCGGCGGCGGAAGCAGGTCGGCGGCGGTGGCGGCGCCGGGAAGTGCGAAGGACCCGGTCAGGGCCCCTAACAGCGTGCCGGTCGCGAGCGTGGCCGCCAGCGCCAGACGATGCGATACGAACATGGGAAGCCTCGTCGGAGATGGCGGCAGGAGATGGCCGCGCCTCGATCGACCGGTAGTCTTTTCGATAAAGGTTATGATCGGCTTAACCTTAACCGGATCCGGCCGCGCGGACGCGAAAACAGCAACGGCGCGGGAAGGCTCCGCGCCGTGCCAAAGTGCATCGAGAGGGTTCGGCAATCAGTACTTGCGGACCAGCGGCGGGGGCGGCGCGTAATCGACGGCGGCGACCGCAACGGGAGCACCGAACATGTAGCGCAAGCCGACCTTGACGTCGTGCGATTCGAGTTCCTTCATCCGGTAGACCGTCTTCGGGCAGTCCGGCGCGCAGGTCACCACGCCGGTCGCGGCCTCGCCCATGTTGAGGAAGCGGTAGGCCGCCTCGAACCGGAGGTTCTGCGTCACGGCGTAACCGAGACCGGCGTGGAGCGCCCAGGCGAAGTTCGTCCGCTCGTTGTGCCGGCCGATGCCGTAGCCACCCTCATACGCGCCGTAGCCCTTGTCCGTCACACCGCCGAAGCTGTGATGAGCGACACCGATGCCGGCGCCGACGAACGGTGTAATGCCGTACCACGTGCCGAGATCGATGTAGCCGTTGGCGAGGCCGACGATGGAGTCGAACTTGCCGCTCGTGACGTTGTAGCCACCGGTATCACCGAATGTCTTGTCTTCGGCGACGAAGCTCCACGTGCTACGGAAACGGTATTCGCCGGTCGCGTCGACGCGCAGCCACGGGTTGATCTGGTAGCCGACGCCGGCACCGACAAAGTACTGGTTCGAAACCTTATCCTGTATGACGGCGTAGTCGTACGGCTTGGGCGGGTGCGAAACGTCCTCGGCGATGCTCTTGCGCAGGTCGAGCGAGCCATAGCCGCCATCCACGCGCAGATACCATCCACCGGCAAACACCTCCGGTTCGGGCAGCGGCGCCGGCATGGGGAGAGGCAGGTCGGCGGCCTGTGCAAGGCAGGGCACCCCGACGCCCGCGAGGAGCGTGAGGGTGCGCGCCAATGCGGGAATTCTGGAGCGGCGGCGCATTAAGATATCCTTCACCCATCGAGCGCGCCGAAAGGTCAGGCCGGCCCGAGATGCGGAGAGAAGGATGGTCTATGAAGGTTAAGTCAGACTTAACGTAAAAATTTAGTCTTGCTGACTCCTTTCTCCGCTTGCTGAAGTTTCGAGATAGTCAGTGCCAATCGTCGATTGCGCCGTGCGATTGAAAATCGCCTTTGACGGAGGGCTTTGCTGTCCGCGTTCACACGCCCTGCGGGTCACCGCTCAAGTTGAACAGGCCCCCGTATCGAGCGAGGGCCCAGGTTCAAGAGAGTGGCGCTTCAGGCCGCAGCGCGGGTGACGGCATCCACCACCTCGTCCACCACTTCGGCAACAAGGTCGTGGTCGTCGCCCTCGGCCATCACGCGGATGACGGGTTCGGTGCCGGAAGGACGGATGACGAGGCGCCCCGACTGGCCGAGCCGATCCTTGGCATGAGCGATGGCCGTCACCACCGAATCCGCCCGCAGCGGTTCGCCGGAACGGAAACGCACGTTCTTGAGGATCTGCGGCAGCGGCTCGAAGCAGTGGCAGACTTCGCTGACCGGCAGGTTGCGGCGCTTCACGACGCTGAGCAGTTGCAGGGCGGCCACGAGGCCGTCACCGGTGGTGGCGTAATCCGACATGATGATGTGGCCGGACTGCTCTCCACCGAGGTTGTAGCCGTGCTCGCGCATGTGCTCGAGGACGTAGCGGTCGCCCACGGCCGTGCGGGCGAGCGTGAGGCCGAGCCCGTTGATGAAGCGTTCGAGACCGAGATTCGACATGATGGTCGCGACGAGGCCTGGCTGGGTGAGGCGCTCGTCCTCCTTCCACGATTGGGCCACGGCCGCCATGAGCTGGTCACCGTCGACCTTCTGACCCTTCTCGTCCACGATCAGGACGCGGTCGGCATCACCGTCGAGGGCGATGCCGACATCGGCGCGCAGCTCCCGCACTTTCTGCACGAGGGCCTCCGGCGCGGTCGAGCCGACATCGTGGTTGATGTTGAAGCCGTCGGGCTCGACGCCGATGGAGATCACTTCGGCGCCCAGCTCCCAGAGTGTCTCCGGAGCGACGCGGTAGGCGGCGCCGTTGGCGCAGTCCACGACGACGCGCAGGCCGTCGAGAGTCACGTGGCGGGGCAGCGTGCGCTTGGCGAACTCGATGTAGCGCGCATGCACGCTCTCGATCCGCTTGGCACGGCCGAGGTCGCGCGAGCTGGCGAGGCGGCGGCGCATGTCGCCGTCGATCAGGCTCTCGATTTCCAATTCCAGCTCATCGTTGAGCTTGAACCCGTCGGGTCCGAACAGCTTGATGCCGTTGTCCTCGAACGGGTTGTGCGAGGCCGAGATCATCACGCCGATATCGGCGCGCATCGAGCGGGTCAGCATGGCGACGGCGGGGGTCGGCATCGGACCCAGCAGCAGCACATCCATGCCGACGGAGGTGAAGCCGGCGACGAGCGCGGTCTCGATCATGTAGCCCGACAGCCGCGTATCCTTGCCGATCACGACGCGGTGGCGATGGTCGCCGCGCTGGAAGATCAGGCCCGCGGCCTGCCCGATCTTGAGGGCGAGTTCCGGCGTGATGACCCCGTTGGCCCGGCCGCGAATGCCATCGGTTCCGAAGTGTTTGCGCAACGTCGCTTCTCCGCGCTCGGCGTGGCTCGCAGACGGCCACATTACCAGACAACGACCCGGGCCGGCGGAGCGGATCGCGGGCGTGGTGAATCGGTTGCTCCGCGACAAAGGCGGTCGAAATGGGGCGGCTGCGGCCGTTCGAGGGGCCGCTATCGGAGAAGATGCGGCAGGGCCGACACGAGGAGGGCGACACCCGAGGCGGTGAGGAGGCTCAGGACGATCCTGCGGAAGCCGGCTTCACTCAATCCGACGTAAATGCGGGCACCGATGAGCGCGGGGACGAGCATGGCCGGGAGTACCAGAGCGATCATCGGCAGCATGCTGCGGGTGATGAGCCCGGAGGCGACGTAGACGACGAGCGTGACGGCGAGCATCGACAGGTTGAAGTTCTGGATGACCGTGCGCTGCACGTCGCGCTCGTAGCCCCGGAGGGTGCACCAGAGCGTCGGCAGCGTGCCCGTGAACCCTCCGAGCCCCCCGAGGACGCCGCCGCCGAGGCCGACGACCGCGTCGGCGATCCGACCGCCGAAGGTGATGCGGGGCAGATCCTTCGACAGGAGCATCGCCGGGCACCACAGGACGAGGACGGCGCCCAGGACGGCTTTGAACCAGTGGATGTCGAGGTGCGGCAGCAGGAAGGCGCCGAGAGGGACTCCGGCGAGACCGCCGAGCACGAAGGGCGCCAGCAAGCCGATCGCGAAGCCACGGCGCACGGTGAAGGCGGCGATGACTTGGCCGGCGAGTGCGCCCGAGACCGCGAGAGCCGCCGCAAGCTGCGGATCGATCACCCAGACCCAGATCGACATGGCCACGAGGCCGAATGCGAACCCGGACAGCCCTTGGACGAAGCCGGCGACCGCCGCGCCGAGGGCGACGATCAGGGTGACCGAACTCGGCATGATCGGCCGTTCCGTCGAGAATTCGAGAGCGATTGATGATGAAGTGGCCGCTCGATGTGCAGCCGGACGGGAGGCAGACACGAAAAGGGGCGCCGCACGGCGCCCCCTTCCCTACCCCTGGTCTGGTTCAGCCCTGCGGTTGCGGGCTGGGCTCGAGACCGCCGTCGCTGCCGCGGGGGCGGCCGCGTCCGGTCGAGGGGACCGGGGATCCGCGCGCCGGAGTCGGCGGCACATCGCCCGAGTCGCGCACCGGCGGCTCGCCCTGAAGCAGCTTCCGGATCTCCTCGCCCGAGAGCGTCTCGTACTCCAGCAGTCCCTGCGCCAGCGCCTCGAGGTCGTCCTTGTGCTCGCCCAGGATGCGGCGGGCTTCCTCCAGGCCGGCCTCGACGAGGCGCCGCACTTCGGCGTCGATCTTCTGAGCGGTCGCCTCCGAGACCGTCTGCTGACGGCCCATCGACATGCCGAGGAAAACCTCGTCGTTGTTGTCGCCGTAGGCCACGGTGCCGAGCTCCGGCGAGAAGCCCCAGCGGGTCACCATCATCTTCGCCAGCCGCGTCGCCTGCTCGATGTCCGACTGTGCGCCCGAGGTCACCTTCTCGGGTCCGAAGATCATCTCCTCGGCAATGCGCCCACCCATCATGATCGCCAGACGCGAGGTCATCTGCTCGTAGGACATCGACAATTTGTCGCGCTCGGGCAGCTGCATGACCATGCCCAGCGCACGGCCGCGCGGAATGATCGTCGCCTTGTGGACCGGATCGGTCGCGGGAACGTTCAGAGCGACGATGGCGTGGCCGCCCTCATGGTAGGCGGTGAGGCGCTTCTCGTCCTCGGTCATGACCAGGGTGCGGCGCTCCGCGCCCATCATCACCTTGTCCTTGGCGTCCTCGAACTCGTGCATCGTGACGATGCGTTTTCCGCGACGCGCCGCCAGCAAGGCCGACTCGTTGACGAGGTTCATCAGGTCGGCGCCCGAGAAACCCGGAGTGCCGCGAGCAATGGTCTTGAGGTCGACGTCGGGCGCCAGCGGCACCTTGCGGACGTGGACGCGCAGGATGCGCTCGCGGCCGGTGACGTCCGGGTTCGGCACCATGATCTGACGGTCGAAGCGGCCGGGACGCAGCAGCGCCGGGTCGAGCACGTCGGGGCGGTTGGTCGCCGCAATGATGATGACGCCCTCGTTGGCCTCGAAGCCGTCCATCTCGACGAGAAGCTGGTTGAGGGTCTGCTCACGCTCGTCGTTGCCGCCGCCGAGACCCGCGCCGCGGTGACGGCCGACCGCGTCGATCTCGTCGATGAAGATGATGCAGGGCGCGTTCTTCTTGGCCTGCTCGAACATGTCGCGCACACGGCTCGCGCCGACACCGACGAACATCTCGACGAAGTCCGAGCCCGAGATCGTGAAGAACGGCACGTTGGCCTCGCCCGCCACCGCTCGGGCGATCAGGGTCTTACCGGTGCCGGGCGGGCCGACGAGGAGCACGCCGCGGGGGATCCGGCCGCCGAGACGCTGGAACTTCTGCGGGTCACGCAGGAACTCCACGATCTCCTGAAGATCCTCCTTGGCCTCCTCGACACCGGCGACGTCCTCGAAGGAAACGCGGCCATGCGCCTCGTTCAGAAGCTTGGCCTTTGACTTGCCGAAGCCCATGGCGCGGCCCGCGCCGGACTGCATCTGGCGCGAGAGGAAGATCCAGGCGCCGATGAACACGAGAATCGGCAGCCAGCTCACGAGAAGCTGGATGAACCAGGGCGTGTTGTCGGAGGGCGGGCGCGCGGTGATCTGCACGCCCTTGGCCTGAAGCTTCGAAACGAGGCTCGGGTCGTTCGGCAGGTAGCTCGAGAAATTGCCGCCGCCCACATAGGTGCCGCTGACATCCTGACCCGAAATCGTGACGGACTGGATCTTGCCGGCATCGGCGTCGTTCAGAAGCTGGCTGTAGGCGATCTCGCTGCCGCCGCCGCGGTGACCCGGGTTCTGGAACAGGGTCACGAGGGCGAGCACCAGCAGGAAGATGACGACCCACAGGGCGAAATTGCGGAAATTCGGGTTCATCGATCGGTCCTGGGAGGCGTGCGAGCGTCGTCCCGCAAGGTCGCGGCATACCCCACGCGCTCGAAGCCAATGTAGGCGGCGCCCCCTCGGTTGCCAAGTAAATCGGACGGACCTGCGGCGAGGCTCACCACGCAGCGTTAGCGGCGCTCCCGGATTGCCCTGCGCGGCGGTGCGGCGGCGAGACGGATACTGCCCTGCCGGTCGACCTCGATGAGAACCCCGCGCAGGGTCCGGCGCAGTACCCTCCCCTCATTCAGCGCCGGCAGCAAACCCTCGAGAACAAGAGTCTCGAGCCGTTCGAGGCGCTTCGGGACCGGCGCCTCGTGGTCCGGCGCGATCCGGTCGAGGGCGGCATCGAGCACGCGCATCACGATCGCCTCCGGCTCGCGCGACAGGCGATGGCCGTCGAGGCGCAATTCGTCGATGCCGTTCCGTGCGACCTGCGACAGCACCGTCTCGGCGCATTGTCTCAGCGCCGCGTCATCCCGGTCGGCGCGGACGGCCAGACGGCCGAGGCGCGCCGCGGTCAGGCCCTCTTGCGCCAGCAGGGGCAGAAGATTGCGCAGCCGGGCCCGGGCGAAGCGCTCGTCGGCATTCGAGGGATCGCGCAGGAAGGGAAGCCCATGCGCCTCGCAATACGCCACGAGATCGGATTTCGGGATGCCGAGGAAGGGCCGAGCCAGCCGGATCTCCGGAGTCAGCGGGCGATCGCCGCGCATGCCGGCAAGACCGGAGGGGGCGCTGCCGGCGATGAGTCGCATCAGCACGGTCTCGGCCTGATCGTCGAGCGTGTGGGCGGTGAGAACGAGGCCGGCGCCGATCCGGGCGGCGTGGTCGGAGAGAAGGCGGTAGCGGGCCCGGCGTGCGGCGGCCTGGATGCCGCTGTCGCGGCGCGGCGCCTGCCAGGTCAGAACCGTGTGGACGAGGCCGAATTCGGACGCGAGACGCCCTACCCCGGCCGCCTCCTCCGCCGACCCGGCGCGCAGAGCGTGATCGACGGTCGCCACATGGACGCCGGCGCCACCGGAGCGGGCCGCATGCATCAAGGCCGTGGAATCGGGTCCGCCGGAGACGGCGAGGAGAAGCGGAGACGTGGCCCCGTCGAGAAGCGGAGCGAGGGCGCGGGCGAGCCGTTCGTCGAGGGGTACGGGCGCTTCGCTCAAGCGGCGCAGCGGGCGCGCTTCTGCTCCCGCTCGACGCCCTGACGCACGCCGGCGCCCGCCCCGGGAAACTTCCGCTCGACTTCGGCCAGCGTGGCACAGGCCTGTGCCTTGGCCCCCAGGGCATGCAGCGATGCGCCGAGCTTCAGCATGGCTTCGGGAGCGACGGGGGAGTTCGCGTAGTCGGTCGAGACCTTCAGGAACTGCTCGGCGGCCTCACGGGAGCGATTGCGCTGCAGGTAGCTCTCACCGAGCCAATAGGTCGCCTTGGGCACCAGCCGGTCGCGGGGATGCGACTGAATGAACTGGCGCAGGCTCATCTCGGCCTGCTCGTATTGCCGCTCGCGGATGAGGCTGTAGGCCGCCTCGAAGTCGGCCTGCGCGTCGCCGCTGCCGGTGGCGGCGATACTCGCGGCTGTCCCGGGCGCCTCGACCGTACCGATCGACCCGGTGCGCACGGGCGGCGGAGAGAGGTCAACCGGGCCGCCGAAACCGGGCGGTGGAAGATCGGTGTCATCGGCAGCACTTGCATCCGCATCCGCCACCGTCGGCGGGACGGAGCGGCGAAGGGGCGCCTCGGCCTCGGCGATGGCGCCGGTCGGCAGCGGAAGCGAGGGCTGCGTCGTTCCGAGTGGCTTCGGGGCGCCCGGCGCGTTCGGGTTCTGCCCAGGGTCGAAGGCATCGCTGCGCTTGCCCGGGCGTCCCTCGCCGGGATTGGTGCCGTAGGGCGCTGCCGAAGGCGGCGATGCGGCAGGAGCCGGGGTCTTGCGGGCGGGGGCGGCGCTCCCCTTCCCTTCCTGGAAGCGGAACTCGACATCCTCCTGGAACTTCCGAAGCTGTTCCTTGAGTTGCCGGTTCTCGTACTGAAGCGTCTCGATCTGCCCCGACAATTGACGGGACACGTTTTCCAGGCGGTTCAGGCGCACCACGAGTTCGGATGCGTCCTGCGCCTGCGCGGCGCACAGGGCGGCCGTCGAGATCGAGAGGCCGAGTCCGAGGGTCAGGAGGAGGCGGCGGAACATGGCGGCTGGCACCGATCGGTCATCTGGCTCGCGGCCGTCTTCGTGCCTCGAAAGTCCTCCGCCTCGCCGATGCGGCCAGAGCGGATAAGGTGAATCACCGGGATTTTCGACGAGGCACGCTCACCCGTTAGCAGAAGGCCCGGTCGGCCGCAAAACCGGGCCCCGGCCCGGTTCAGGATCCGGCGCCGCCGTCGAGGACGCTGACGGCGCGGCGGTTCTGCGACCAGCAGGAGATGTCGTTGCACACCGCCACCGGGCGCTCCTTGCCGTAGGAGACCGTCCGCATCCGCGACGACGCGACGCCGCGGGAGGCGAGGTAGTCCTGAACCGTCTGCGCGCGGCGGGCGCCCAGCGAGTAGTTGTACTCGCGCGTGCCGCGCTCGTCGGCATGACCCTCGATGAGGAAACTGTAGCGCGGATAGCGCTGAAGCCAGGACGCCTGCTTGTCGAGGGTCGCGGTGGCGGTCGGCGTGAGATCCGTCGAGTCGGACTCGAAGAAGACCCGGTCGCCGACATTCACGACGAAATCCTGGGCACTGCCGGGGCGTGCGACGCCGCCGGCGCCGCCTGCCCCGAAGCCCGAGGCGTCGGCGAGATCGCTATCCTTGCTGCAGGCGCCGAGCCCGAGGGCGGCGCAGAGTGCCAGCGTCAGGGAAAGCCCACGAAAGCGCGCGGGTGTCGACATCGTCTGTCTCCTCACGGCCGAGCCGTGTCGGTTGTCCTTCCGGTTCCCGCCACGATCGCTCGGCGATCGGGACCAGACCCGAATTCCTGCTGGGGTGAGACCTCGATCACCGCACGCGGACCTGCGTCGACCGAGGGCGTTCTCGTTCCAGATGGTGTAGCCGCGGATGGTTAAGTGTCTCTCACGGGTGTGCTGACGCCGCTGTCTGGGTGCGAGACGGGTTCCTCGGCGGGCCGAGCGGCCGGGCCGGCGAGATCCGTCACCGGTTCAAGCTCGACCGCAACGCGGCATCAGTGTTCTGGCAGTAAATGCGGCGCCCCGAGGGCCGGAGCCGGAGCCTCGTCGCTTTGCCTGCCGATGTTGCGGTGCAGCAACAGCTCTGACGTCAGGCTGCGCGCAGGAGGGCGATCGCGTCCCGCGCGTGGCGGGCGGCATGAACGGCGTTTCCGAGGGGCACCGCGATCTCCGCGCCGCTGAGGCAGGCCTGTTCCAGGGCTGCACAGGCTCCCGACAGATCGTGGAAGGAGAGACCGCCGCTCGAAGAGACGAGGATGTGCGCGTCCTGAGCGAGTCGTGAGGGTTCGACGGCCGGCGGATCGAAGCGCGTCGCGATCTCGCGGTCGAGGACGCTGAGCAGCTCCATCAAACGGGAACGGCCGAACAGGTCCTCCAGCTCGGCGAGCGTCTCGGCATCGAAGGCAGCCGCCCGGGGCGGCTCGGGCTGAGGCAGGTCGGGCGGGTTCATTCGATTGCTCAGCTTTGCGAAAGATTGCTATGCAGCCGTGGAGTTAACGAAGCATTAACCGTTCGGCCGTGTGATGAGCACAGCCCGAAACCGGATAAGGGTCATGTCGTCAGCTACGACCGTGCTCATCGTCGAGGACAATTACCTGTTGTTGGAGATGCTGACGCGGCTGTGCGAGCGGGAGGGCATGCGCGTTCTGGCGGCCTCGAGCGGCGAGGCCGCTTTGACGGTGCTGCGAGACGGCGGCGAGTCGATCGACTGGCTGTTCACCGACATCCTCCTGCCGGGCTTGATCGACGGCTGGACCGTCGCGAGCGCCTATCGCGAGCGGCATCCGCACCGGCCGATCGTCTATGCCTCGACGGCGGCGCAACTCGAGGGCCGGACGGTTCCCGGAAGCATCTATCTCCGTAAGCCGTTCGAAACGCGCGAGATCGTGGAGCTCGCCGGCCTGATGGCCGCGCGTCCCGGCGAGGGCGGGCGCCGCGCTGCCGTCTGAGATCGCCCGTGTCGACGCGCGCTACGCTGGGGCGTCGAAGAGTTCGCGGATCTCCGGATCGGTTTGCCACCCGTCGAGGCGCGCGCAGGTGAGATCCTCCGGCCGGTGCCGGGCATAGAGGGCGAAACTCTCGGCGACGAATTCCGGCAGGTCGAGGAGACGCGGCGGTGCGCGGCGACCGTCCCCCTTGAACAGGGTCGAGCCCGGCACGCCATAGCGTTCGGCGATCGCGGGCAGCACCGGCCAGACCGGTTCGGCCGCCAGCGTATCCGGCGCGTAGGCCGCAACAGGGATGTCGAGCGGATCGCAGCCCGACTCGCGGGCCAGGCGCAGGGCCATGTCGCCGAGGACGTGAAGGCGGGGATGGTTGATGACGTGCATGAACACGCCGCCGCGGCTCCAGAGCGCGAACTCCCGATCCAGGCCGAAGCCGACGTCGCGCGCCGTGCGCAGTAGATAATCCGCGCTCAGCTGCCAAAGATCGAAATAGCCGAGCCGATCGAAGACGGGGCCGGTGTAGAGCGTCAGCGTCGCCTCGACGCTGAGACCGAGGCGATAGCCCTGGAGCGCGATCGCCGAGTGATACGGTCCGATCGGCGAGGCGACGAGCCGCGACAGCCTCAGGCTCGCTTCGTCGCCGACATGAACGAGATCGGGATGGAAGCCGGAGAACAGGATCGTCGGGAAAAGCCTGAGGCCGGGGATGCGCTCAGCCAGCCCGTGGACGTTGCCGCCCGCGATGAAGCCGACCGGAAAGAACTGAGAGAAGACGTGATCGGCCTCTGCCAGATGCTGCGCGAGCCGTTCGATATGCCCGAATCTGCGGGCAAGCCCGCCGACGAGGATCGCCTCGACCTCGGCGCCCGGCAGAAGCAGGCGCAGGGCCTGCGCGATGCCCGTGGCTTGGCAATTGCCGATCACCGCGATGCGGGGGCGGCCCGGCGAACGCCGCCACGGTCTCGCCCAGGATCGGGGGGAGAACGGACGCGCCGCAGCGGCCTGGACGACCGGAACGAACGGCTTGAAAAGGGCGGGGAGCGGGGCCAAACGGCGCGCGGCCTCTCGCGGGCGGGCGTGCAGGATCGGATCAGGCGATGAACCCTTACCGCGATCTACCGGCCGAGCGGTTCTGGCGCAAGGCGGTGGCCGGCGTGCCGCCCTTCGCCGTCGATCCGGGGCCGCGCGACGTCTTCCGCATCGCGCGCACCGACCGGGTCGCGACCGCCGGCTCGTGTTTCGCGCAGCGGGTCTCGCAGGCGCTCGCCCGCGGCGGCTTCCGCTATCACGTCACGGAATCGGCGCCGGAAGGGATGGCTGCGGCCGACGCGTCGGCGCGGCAGTACGGCACCTTCTCCGCCCGCTACGGCAATCTCTACGGCCCGCGCCAGTTCGTGCAGCTCTTCGACCGCGCCTTCGGCGCCTTCGATCCGGACCTCAAGGCGTGGCAACGGGAGGATGGGCGCTTCGTCGACCCGTTCCGCCCGACCATCGAGCCCGACGGCTTCGCCGACGAGGCGGCGGTGATCGAAGCGCGCGATCTCCATCTCGCCCGCGTGCGCGAGCTCTTCGAAAGCCTCGACGTGCTGGTGGTGACCCTTGGTCTGACCGAAGGCTGGCGCTGCCGCGCCGACGGGGCGGCGCTTTCCCTCGCGCCGGGCGTCGCCGGCGGGCGCTTCGATCCGGCCGAGGTCGCCTTCGTCAACGCCACTACCGCGGAGGTGACCGCCGACGTCTCCGGCTTTCTCGACCGCCTCTGGAGCGTGAACGCGGCGGCGAGGGTCATCCTGACGGTTTCGCCGGTTCCACTGATCGCGACCTATCGCGACGGGCATGTGCTCGTCGCGAACGCGCATTCGAAGGCGGTCCTGCGTGCTGCGGCCGGCGAGGTCTGCGAGCGCGACGATCCGCGCCTCGTCTACTTTCCCTCATACGAGATCATCACCAGCCACACCAATGGCGGGCGCTACTACGAGGAGGACCAGCGCAGCATCGCCGAGGCCGGGGTCGCCCACGTGATGCGCACCTTCATGGCGAGCTTTTCGCCCGGGTCAGGGGAGAAGCGGGATCGGCCGCCGTCCCAGGCCAGCGAGGCGGAATTCGCCGGCACGGCGGGCGTCGTCTGCGACGAGGAAACGATCGAGCGAAGCCTCGTGTGAGCGAGACCCTGCCGGGTAGGGGCCGAGGCGACGCTACTTGAGATGGGCGAAGTAAACGTCGCCCGCTGCCCGCTTCAGCTCGGCCCCGGCATCGCGACCGATCGCGTCGGCATCCGCCGCCAAGCCTTCGCGGTGAACGGCCCAGTGGCGGCTGCCATCCGGCAAGAAGAGAAGGCCATCGAGGGTGATGCGGTCACCCGCCACCTGGGCCAGCGCGGCGATGGGAGTACGGCAGGAGCCGTCGAGTTCCGCGAGGAGACCGCGCTCCGCATCGAGCGCGGTCGTGGTGGTGGCGCAGGCGACCGGCGCCAGCAGCGCGCGGATCGCGTCGTCTCCGGCTCGACATTCGATCCCGAGCGCCCCCTGCGCCACCGCCGGAAGCATCTCCTCCACGGACAGCACGCTGCGCGCGACATCCGTCATCCCGAGCCGCTGGAGACCAGCGATGGCCAGCAGGGTGGCGTCGCATTCGCCCGCTTCGAGCTTGCGCAAGCGGGTGTTGGCATTGCCTCGCAGCGGCACGATGGTGAGGTCGGGACGGTGCATCAGCACCTGGGCGCCCCGCCGCAGCGAAGACGTGCCGACGCGCGCGCCGGCCGGCAGGTCAGCGAGGCCCTTGGCTGCCCCCGCGCTCAGGAACGCGTCGCGCGGGTCGTCCCTCTCCACGATGCAGGCGATCGCCAACCCGTCGGGCAGCCAGGTCTCCACATCCTTCATGGAGTGGACGGCAACGTCGATCGTGTCGGCGAAGAGCGCCTGCTCCAGCTCCTTGGTGAACAACCCTTTGCCACCGATCTCGGACAGAGGCCGGTCGAGCACCCGGTCGGCGACGGTCGAGACGACGACGATCTCGGTCTCGAGCCCAGGATTGGCGGCCACGATCCGATCGCGGACCATTCCAGTCTGTGCGAGCGCCATCGGGCTGCCGCGGGTTCCGATTCTCAGAGGTCGCGAGAGAGTCATCCTCGCGCTGTAGCCGAGACGGCGCCGCCCGTCACGCGGGGCCGCGCTTTCGTGCCGGCTGACGGCTCGCCGAAGATCGAGGCAAGGGCGGCACGCGACGCTTTGTCGGAAAACTTTTCGCGGGGGGCTGGACAGGCTGCCCGCCCGTTGCTAATTCGCCGCCACCGCACGGGACTGGTGGCCCGGCGGTCCAGCCTCTCCAGAGAGGCTTGGGGCGCATAGCTCAGTTGGTAGAGCAGCTGACTCTTAATCAGCGGGTCCTAGGTTCGAACCCTAGTGCGCCCACCAAATAACCCCCACAGAATAAACGTTTTTCCGCAAGGCGCCCCCGGGGCGCCTTTGTCGTTTCCGGGCCTTGGGCGGGGTTTGGGCGGGGACGCGCTACACCGGTGGGGCGGCCGCCCGAGGTTCAGACGCTCGGATGAATTCCCCCGTCCGGCCCCGGCATTCCCTCGCTCGTGTGAAATCAGAAGGGGCCCCGGTTCGCGCCGGGGACCCCTCTCATGCCGCGGCAAGCCCCCCGGCCGGGGCGCGGCCGCCGTGCACGGGAACCGCGCGGCCAGGGTCTCTCAAGCCGAGCGATTCGTAACCGCTTGGGCCCGTCAGGTCACCGTGTCCGGGGATGGCGCGGAGCGCCGTAGACCCACATGCCGCCCTCGTATGTGCCGATGGTGAAGAGCACCCGCTCGGCGGTCCAAGCCTGCGCGCCGAATGTCTCCATGTCGAGGTCGTCACGGTCCCCCGGCTCGCCCCCCTCCGGGTTCACCCAGTCCTCCGACGAGAGCTCGATGATGGAGAGCCGGCGCCGGGCCTCATCCTCCGAGACCGTCCGATCCCCGATCTGCCACGCCGCGATGTGGGCGCCGTCGGCGCGCGAGAGGAAGAAGTCGTACATCGAGGTCTTCATGCGTTGCGGCCCCTACGGCTTCGCGACTGGGCCGCCCGGAACGATGCGCCCCGAGATCTGGCGGCGGTAGCGCCATGCCAGGTAGGCGGCGACCTGGCACTGACGCGGGGTGAACGGGCGGCCGCTGTCGAGCCGGCGCGCCAGCTCGCGGGCTAGCTTCTTGTCCGTGCTGCCCACCGAGTAGGTCACCGCGCCTGGCGACAGGGCGGCCGCCCTCGTGCTCGCGAGGTCCTGCATCTCCCGCCAGATCCGCCGCAGGCGCTCGCGCTTGTCACGGTCGCGCTCGGCCATCACCTCCTCGCAGGAGAGGTCGAGGGAGGCGCACATGCGGGCCATGGTGGCGCGGATGCACTCCTCGTAGGTCATCTCAGCCATGGAAGGACCCCACGGCGGGAAGGTCGGCGTCGCGGGTGCGGGCCGGCGGATCCAATGGGATGACGTAGGCGGTCGGGTTGCCCTCGGCGTCGAACTGCATCCCGGACGCCGGCGGCGTGGCGGCCTCCCCGGCTGGCAGCGCGACGAGTTCGAGCGGCTCGAAGCTGGGCAGCCCCGGGATCCTCGGGCGGATGTCGCCGTCGATGAACGGGTCGTAGGGACGGGCACGGCGGGCGGCGAGCGCCCGGCAGCGGATGGGATGCGCCTTCTTCATGCCCATCAGGCTACCCTCGGCGCGGGCCGGGAACAGGGGTCCTGCCGCCGGTTGCGGTAACCATGTTGACGGCGGTGAGGGGTCTGGATGAACTCGTAAATGAGTTATCCGGGGGCCTAGGGCGCCCGACCCTAGCTATATGAGTTGCCCGGCGGCCGACGTCGGCGACCGCGTTAACCATGCGATTCCGAGAGTGGCCTCTATACGCGACATCCGGACCGCCCCATCCCCGCGATGTCGCGTATACGAACCATTCGGCCTCCGGCGTCGGCGACCGTGTTAACCATGGCCGCCTCCTCGTGGTGGTCCACTACTTTACGCTCTGGACGGTCTGATGGACATCGAGGAGATCCTGCTCTGCCCCGTCCCCGAGGATCCCCGGATCCCAGGGACACCGGTCGGCCGCGTGGGGTCGGTCGGCCTGGCGAAGCTCACCCGCCGCGTCCCCACGATGGGCGCGGTCCTCTCGTACGAGGGCAGGCAGGCCTATGTCGACGGCCGGCCGGTCGAGCATGCCGTGCTCGCCGAGGCACTGTTGCGGGCGGTCGTGGCGGCGGCGAATAGGCTGTGGGGCGACCTGTGGGTCGCGCCCCTCGTCGCCGTGACGCGGCTCGGGCAGCGTGTGAGGAAGCTGCTGGCTCGCGCGGTTTCAGGCAGCGGATCGCGATAAGCCGCAAAGAGATTTTTGCTGAGTTCGATGCCTGCCACAGGCAATGCGGCCAGCACTCCGCTCCGCACTTCATCTTGAACCGAGCAAGCCATGACAATCGAGATCCCCAGTCTGGCCCGCACTGCGCGCTTCACCGCTTCCGTGCTGCCGAGCTGCCGGTCGAGGCGGAAGCCTGCACCGACCGCACCGAGGGCCTCGCGAAGAACACGTCCCGTCCCGCTTCCCGGCTCGCCTCCGAGCAGCGATGCGCCGGTCAGATCCTGTGGCGTCAGATGCGCCCGTCCAGCCCACCGATGGTCGGGATCCACGATGACAACGAGCGGTTCGCGACGCCATACGTGGGCATCCAGACCGGTTCGCGGCTCCCACCATTCCAGCAGTGCAACATCGATCTCGCCAGCTTCGAGCCGGGCGATGAGGTGAGGGTTGGTGGCAATTTCCGCGTCCGCGGTCGCGGCGTGCGTTTCCTCGTAGCGTCGCAGGATCTCCGGCATGAGGAAGGTGCCGATATTGCCTGAAGCGCCGATCGCGAGCCGGCTTCCCGCAACCGCCTCCTCCGCGCGTCGGCTGGCGCGGACCAACGCCTCTGCATGAGGGAGCAGGGCTCGTCCCTGGGGTGTCGGGCGACACCCCGCTGGATCGCGCTCGACGAGTGTCGCCCGCAGCGCCGTCTCCAGCTTGCGCACATGCTGAGAGACCGTCGGCTGGGACAGGTTGAGATACCGGCCAGCCGCGTGGAAGCTGCCCGTCGCCAGGACCGCTAGGAGCGTCTCCACGTATTGGAGGTTCAGCACCGGCGTCTTGCCACCCCCTCCGCGCTCAGTTCGCGCCATCGAACCCGCGCAGGCTATCGGGGTGGTTGATCGCGTCCGCGGGCACCAAGCCCTTTAGGGCGTCGAGAAGGTTATGGGCCGCCGCCGCCTCGATCCGGCGGCGCGTGTCGACGACACCCGAGCCGAGGTGCGGCGTGAACAGCGTTCGGTCCTCGTCCGTGAGCAGTCCGGGTGCGATGCGCCGCGGACGGTCGTCCAGTGCCCAATCCTCCATCTCGAAGACGTCGGCCGCGTAGCCCCCGAGGCGGCCTTCCGCGAGGGCCTCGGCCACGGCTGCTTCGTCCACGACCGAGCCACGACCGGCGTTGACGATCCGCAGTCCGGGGCTGGCTGCGGCGAGTGCGGCGGCATCGAGCATGTGGCGCGTGTCCGGTGTCAGGGGAAGCGCCAGGATTAACAAGTCGCTTCGACCCACCAGCGTGTCCCAGGATACGCGGCAAGCGCCGAGTTCCGCCTCAGCGGAAGCCGGAAGCGCCTGCTCATCAAAGTAGAGGAGTTCGCGTGCGCCGAAGCCCTTCAGCCTGCGCGTGATCGCCCGGCCCACCTTCCCCATTCCGGCAACGCCGACGACACTGCCGTACAGGCCGCTGCCGTACAGCCTCGGTCGCCAGCCGTCGAAGCTGGCCCGCACCGCCCGGTCGCCGGCCACCACGTTGCGGCACAGGCCGATGGCCAGGCCGACCGCCAACTCGGCCGTCGGCTCGGTCAGGAGGTCGGGAACGGCGGTGAGCCAGATGCCGGACCGTGTGCAGGCCTCTACATCGAAGTTGTCCCAACCCTTCAGCGCGCACGCAACCACCTTCAGGCGCGGGCAGGCCTCCAGGAAGCCGGCATCCACGCAGTCGGTCATGAAGGCCAGCAGGGCGTCCGCGTCCGAGCAGCGAGCGCGGACCTCTGCCACGGGCCAGGGCTCGGGGCCTGGGTTGATGTCGACGTCGCAGAGTTCCTCCAGGATCTCGCGGGTCTCAGGGAAAACGGGGTTCGTGACGACGACCTTGAAACGCATGGTGCTTCTCACTTGAGCCGGCGGCGCAGAGCCCCGCCCAGGGCGTCGACGAGCGTCACGGCAGCCAGGATGCAAAGCATGATGGCTGCGACCTGATCGTATTGGAGCAGGCGTAGGGAGGCGATGAGTTCGAAGCCGATGCCGCCCGCGCCGACGACGCCGAGCACCGTGGAGGCCCGGAAGTTGTATTCCCAGCGATAGAGTGTCGTGTCGGTGAGCTGCGGCAGGACCTGGGGCAGCACGGCATGCGTGACGACCTGAAGGGGCGAAGCGCCGGCCGCTCGTGCCGCCTCGATCGGCTTGTGGTCCACGTGCTCGATCGCTTCGGCGAAGAACTTGCCGACCATTCCGGTGGAATGCAGGCCCAGCGCCAGAACGCCCGGCAGCGCGCCGAATCCGACGGCCGCGACGAAGAAGATACCCATGATCAGTTCGGGGACCGACCGAAGCGCGTTGAGCAGCAGCCGGAACGCGCCGTAGACGAACGGGTGCGGACTCGTGTTGGGGGCAGCCAGCAGCCCGAGCGGCAGGGACAAGGTCACGGCGAGCACCGTGCCGGCCACGCTCATCGCGAGCGTGTCGACGATGGGTCCCACCCACGAGCGCCATCGCGTGAAGTCGGGCGGGGTCATCTCACCGAGAAGCTGCGCCATCGCGGGCGCGCCTTCGGCGAGGCGCCCCGGATCGAGAAGTCCCACCTTCCAGAGGCAGGCGAGGATCGCGGCGGCAGCCGGCAGGGCAACCATGAGCCGGCGGACCGACGCGCCACGGGCCCGTCCGAGAATGGCGTCATAGCCGTCGGCGGCACCGACCGCCGACGCAAGTGAGGGCGCTCGAGCCATCGCTCAGCCCTTCACCTTCGTCAAGTCGATGTTGAGGAGCTTGGCCGTCTCCCGAAGCACGTCGTAGTCCGCGTCCGTGATGGGGGCGAAGGACTCGGCCTTGAACGGCTTGAGGATCACTGGATCCCTGATCTCTAGGAAAGCGGCCTTGATCTTCTCCTTGAGGTCCGGCGCGAGGTCGCCACGCACCGTCCAGGGATAGTTCGGGATCGGTCGGCTCTCCGCCACGACCTTGATCTTGGCCGGATCGATGCTCTTCTTCTCGACGAGGGCGGTGAAGATGGGCCGGCTGAGACCGCCGGCCTGCACATGGCCTGCCTGTACGGCCCGCGCGACGGCATCATGGGTGCCGAGATGCTGAAAGCCGTAGTCCTGACCGGCTTCGAGGCCAGCGTTCTTGAGCAGGGCCCGAGGGATGAGGTGGCTTGATGTGGACGCCGTGTCACCGAAGCCGACCGTCTTGCCCTTCACGTCGTCCGCTCGCGCGATGCCTGCGGCCACGTTGGCGATCAGGTAGCTGGTGTAGGTCGGCTGCCCGCCCGACACGAGTGCCGCGAACGGTTCGATTTCCGGCGAACGGCTCTTCGCGAGGACGTAGGAGAGCGGCCCGAAATAGGCGAGGTCGATACGCTTGAAGCGCATGGCCTCGATCATGGAAGAATAGTCGGTCGTGACCACGAGTTCGATGCGCTTATTGAGCCCCTGTTCAAGGTAGCTCTTCAGGCCCTGGTTGTTCTGGATGATCGTCGATGCGCTCTCGTCGGGCAGCAGCGCGACCTTGAGCGTGTCGGGATTCGCGCCCTGAGCCAGCGACGGTCCGGCACGCAGGACGGCGCTCAGCGCCAAGCCGGCGCCGAAGGTACGTCTCGAAATCATGATGGCTTTCCTTCAGACTGTTCGGGAGGCGTAGATCGCGGCCCGCCGCGCACGAGGAGCTTCGACGATGTCGACCGAGACCTCGGCGGGCCGTGCGCCGTAGATTCGCGACAGGACGCCGTCGCAGAGACGGGCTGGCGGGCCGTCGAAGACCACCTCGCCTCCACGGACCCCGACGACCCGGTCAGCGAAGTGCCGGGCCAGATCGACTTGGTGCAGGCTCACCACGGCTGAGATGCCGTCCGTCCGACAGATGCTGCGGAGGAGATCGAGCACCCGCGTCGCCGTCGCCGGGTCGAGGCTGGCTACCGGTTCATCGGCGAGGATGAGCCGGGGCCGCTGTGCAACCGCGCGCGCGATGCCCACCCGCTGCTGCTGCCCGCCGGAGAGCAGGTCCACGCGGGTGAGGGCGCGATCGAGAAGATCTACGCGCTCTAGCGCCTCCAATCCGAAACGTTGATCGCTCCGCGACGGAGGCCAGAGCGAGCGCAGGGTGCTCTGATGGCCGAGCCGGCCCATCAGGACGTTCGCGAGCGCGGTCAGGCGGCCGATCAGATGGTGGTGCTGGAAGACCATCCCGGTCACCGCCCGGTGGCGGCGCAGCGTGGCGCGGCTCGCGGCGATGTCTCCTACTCCAGGGGCGGAAACTCGGCCGTTCGTTGGGCGGACGAGGCCGTTTAGGCAACGCAGGAGCGTCGACTTGCCGGCACCAGACGGTCCCAGCAGGACCGCGAACTCGCCTTCGCGAAAAGTCAGAGTTGTCGGTCGCAACGCCTTGATGCCACCAGGATACGCGACTTCCAAGCTTTCAAGGGCCAGCATTCCGCACCCATTCGAAAATCCAATCGAAACCCCCGATTGATTGCGAATGTGAGTAGCGGGGCGACATGAAGAACGGATGACATTGTGCGCCCCCCAACGCTACGGTGCTGCCTCGAACGAAACTCTGTGCGCTGCTCGGCCACCGAGTGTCCTGTGTGGATGGCTCCCGCATTGCAAGTGGCGAATCGAGCTTCTGGCGCGTTGGTCGGGTGCAGTCTTGTGTCCGGCCTGTCGATGCAGTC
>NZ_JACHOS010000014.1 GCF_014199985.1 Methylorubrum rhodesianum
GATCTGCTCTTCGCTGAACCGGCTCTTCTTCATCGTCCGTCTCCTCATCGACGGACCCTAGCTTCAGAACGAGGGCAGGCCAGGGGGCAAGGTCAGGCAGCACAAACAATACCGGCATCCCATTCGACCCATAAGCTTGAGGGGAAACTCGGCAAAGTGACCAGCCAGTGAGTGAGATCAGCATCGCGCTGCACGTCAGCTTCGGACGGTTCGGCATTCCGGCCGAGAACGAATGGCGCGAGCCGAAGCTCGACCCATTCGGAAGGAACGGCAGTTGGAACGCTCACAGGCTCGACTCCTTGCGGGAGGAGCGCGCAGTCTGCTCCGGCGCGCTTGCCGCGGGATGAACGAACTGCCCCGGCCGAACGAGGGGAGGGGGCGGGCCGGCAGCGGCCGCACGGCACGGCATGGCATCCGACCTGAAGGATACAAGGGCGCAGGCGATGCTCGAAGCGACCGGAGCGGCAGCGTCCAATGCAGCCTTGTCCTGCACGTGGGCGTAGACGAGCGTCGAACGGGGATTCTTGTGTCCGAGGATCGCTCCGATCAGCCGCAAACTAAGGCCGGCGGACACGGCGCTCGAGCCGAGGGTATGCCGCAGCAGATGCGGAAAGAGTTCGTCGAGACCTGCGAGGCGTTTGAGTAGCGGCAGAATACGCTTGGTGCCGGTGTAGTGGCCGATGCCGTGCTCCGCAGGGAAGACGTACCTGGAGGCCGGCCTGCCACGGACCTTCGGCGTTTTCCTCCAGATTTCCATGAGAAGCTTGAGTGCCTCGGGGGTCAGTGGGCGCTCCGGTATGCTCTTCGAGCGCTTGAGCACGATCTGGTTCCTTTCGAAGTCCACCTCGTCCCAGAGCAGACCAGCCCCCTCTTCACGCCTCAGGCCGGTCAGCAGCCAAAGCCGGATCTGGTCGGGGCCTTTGGGATTGACCCCATGCAACTGCTCTGCATCGTCCAGCGCTTTGCCTAGCCGCTTGATCATGGCCAGGGTCAGATAGCTCTTTCTCTCACCGTCAACCTTGGAAACCCTCGCAGTCCGCACCGGGTTGGACACCATGAGTCCGCGCTCGACCGCGAAGCTACAGACCGACGAGAAGTCGCGGATGACCTTCCTGGCGGCGCCCACCCCCCCGCAGACCTCAGACCGCCTGCCAGCGGAGTCTCCCCCGCCCGCCTTGCACTCGCCTCCTTCGGACCCGGAGCTCCTCTGCCCGGCCTTGCCCTTCCTGTCCCGCTTGCGGTCCTTTCCAACCCCGGTCGCAGTTACGCCTTCGGACACCTTTTTGAAGAGCGTCTCGACATCCTTCTCCGTCAGATTGCAGAGATTCAGCTTCCCGAGGATGGGGACTACGTGGTTGCGAAGGCGGCCCATCGTGTAGCGCTTCGTCTTCTCTCCGAAGGGCTGCCCCTGCCGCTTACCTGTCCGGCAGTACAATCCCTCATTCTCGTAAAGGTCGATCAGTTCCGATACGAGCGACGAGTTTCGGAGCTTCCGGCGTTCCTTCGCCGGGTCTTTTCCGTCCGCTGCGAGCCCACGCTTGATCCGGGCCTCGTTCCGAGCGTCTTCGACACGCATGGTCCCGGCATCGCCAAGCTTGAGCTTGTCGAGCTTTGCGGTTCGACCTCGTCCCACACGATACTGGACATAGAAGGCCTTCACGCCCGAAGGCTGGACGCGCAGTCCGAAGCCCGGTTGATCCAGATCCCAGACGAAGTAGCTCGAAGGCCGCGCCTTGGCCTTGTCGACGACTGCTCTTGTCAGCCGCACTGAGTTCCCGCGCTTCATCCGCATGCTCCTCGGGCTGCACCCAGGCTTCACGCTTTCTGAAACGCAGGGCCATGCAATGAAAGCTAATGCAACAATTCTGTCAACCCAATCAATCACTTAGGTCACACAATGACACGCAGTGACACACCAGGAAACGCAATGAAACGGAATGTCCCAACCTTGCCAAGGTTGGGGTCGAGGGTTCGAATCCCTTCGCCCGCTCCAGTTTCTTCATAAAAACTGACCGACCTACGAGAAGCCGCCCTTGGGCGGCTTTCGTCGTTCTGGCCGCCGTAACGCGCTGTCGGGGCGGTGTTAACGGTTCGTTAGCCAAACAATTCCTAACGTCCGGCCGGTGCAGGAAGGCCGGGCATGCTCGAACATCGCAGAACGCGCTCGGCCGGATCGGTGGCGGCCATGGCGCCGGCCGATTGCACCCGCCGCGCCGCAGAGGCCGCAGGCCCCTCGCACATCCTGAGAAGGCGCCGGGTCGATGCGAACCGCGCCGCTTGATCCCACGCCCGGGGCGGATGCCCCCGCGCTCGCCGCGCCTCCGGGCGCGCTGCCCGTGCAGGAGACCCTGCGCCGGCTGGAGCAGGAATTCGCGCGCGTCCTCGCTTCCGGGCCAGACGCGGCTGGGGACGCGGAGGCGGCGGCCGGACCGGTCTACGTCACCCGGCCGTTCCTGCCGCCTCTCGAAGAGTTCGAACCGCTGCTGCGCCAGATCTGGCAGACACGAATCCTGACCAATGGCGGCCCGTTCCACCAGGAGCTGGAAGCGCGGCTGAGCGGTCATCTCGGCGTGCCGCAGGTCGCCCTGTTCAACAACGCGACGACCGCGCTGATCATGGCCCTGCGGGCGCTCGATCTTACGGGCGAGGTGATCACGACGCCCTATTCCTTCGTGGCGACGTCGCACGCCCTTCTCTGGAGCGGCCTCACACCGGTGTTCGTGGACATCGACCCGGTGACCCTCAACCTCGACCCCGCCCGGATCGAGGCCGCGATCACCCCGCGCACCAGCGCGATCCTGCCGGTCCACTGCTACGGCCAGCCCTGCGATGTCGACGCCATCGCGGAGATCGCCGACCGGCACGGGCTCAAGGTGATCTACGACGCCGCCCACGCCTTCGGCGTCCGCCATCGCGGCGCGAGCGTGCTGAACCACGGCGACCTGTCGGTGCTGAGCTTCCACGCCACCAAGGTGTTCAACACCTTCGAGGGCGGTGCCATCGTCTGTGCCGATCCGGCGATGAAGGACCGGATCGACAAGCTCAAGAATTTCGGCTTCGACGACGAGACCTCGGTCATCGGCGTGGGCCTGAACGGCAAGATGAGCGAGCTGAATGCCGCGCTCGGCCTCGTCCAGCTTCGGCATATCGACACGGTGCTGGCGCGGCGACAGGCGATCGATGCGACCTACCGCCATGGATTGCGCGACATTCCCGGCATCCGCTGTCTCGACCGCGCGGGGGAGGGGACGGCCAACTACGCCTATTTCCCGATCCTGGTCGGTCCCGATTATCCGATCGGCCGCGAGGCGCTCTACGATGCGCTCAAGCGCGACGGCATTCATCCGCGGCGCTACTTCCACCCCCTGATCTCCGACCACCCGATGTACCGGACGCTGCCGAGCGCCCGACGCGAGGATCTGCCCGTGGCCGCCATGGCCGCCGACCGGGTGCTGTGCCTGCCGATCTATCCCGATCTCGACCCTGCCACCGTGGCCCGGATCGTCCGGCGGATCGCGCAGCCCTGAAGCCGCCCGTCACGGCCGCGATCGTACGGCCGTCCTCCGCTCCCGCTCTCGGCCGCTTCCGGTTCGCTCCGGACGAGCGGCCTCGCCGGGCCGCCCGGAAGCCGGGACCGGCCATTGATCGAGGCGCCGACGAAGAGCCTCGCGCCGACCGCACCGCCTCAGCTTGACGGCAACCGTATCCGACCGGGGCGCCCCCAAGATACGATGTCGGGTCTCGGCGCTCGCGCCTCATACCGATGCCCCAGCAAATATCGAAATGTCGGAAACCATACCGAGCGGCGGACCGGCTTACATCGCGTCGCATCGATGCTTAAACTGCCCTCTAGTTTCCGTGTCACCCACGTGCTCCCTTCGATCGTGCCGGTCCAGCGGACGATCGGCGAGGGCACGGTGGGGAGGCCGCTTCGCCCGTTTTCACGGCGGCTCGGGCCTCTCACGTTTCGGGAGCGCGCCCAACCGAGCCGGCCCGGCGGTGCGACGCACTTAGGCGATGGATGAGCTGGCCGATCGGGCGGGACGGGCGCAATGGGCACAATGAAGGTCGTGCCGGGCGGCGGAACGGCGATGAGCGGACCCGTCCTGCGCAAGCTGCAAGGGTTCGGCCGGTTGGACGATGCGGATGCGGCGGCCCTGGCGATGCTCGAGGCGGGAACGCGTCCGGTCCCGGCCGGCGCGGACCTGATCTGTGAAGGCGATCGGCCGGAGGGCATGATCGCGGTGATCGAGGGCTTCGCCTGCCGCTACAGGCTGCGGGAGAACGGGGCGCGCCAGATCATGGCCTACCTCGTCCCGGGAGATATCTGCGACTTCGACAGCTCGGTCCTCAACCGGATCGATCACGCCGTCGGCACGCTCTCCAACTGCCGCGTCGCGCGGGTCGCCCCCGAGGCCGGCCGGGATCTGCGTTCGCGCCCCGCCCTGGCCCGCAGCCTTCGCACGGCCGCACTCGTCGACGAGGCGATCCTGCGCGAGTGGATCATGAATCTCGGTCGACGCTCCGCCGTGGAGCGCCTGGCCCACCTCTTCTGCGAATTGCTCGTGCGCCTGCGGGCCGTGGGGCTGACCTTCGGGAACAGCTACGATCTGCCGATCACGCAGCTCGACCTCGCCGACACCACCGGCATGACCAGCGTGCACGTGAACCGTTCGCTGGGCGAACTCAAGCGCGCGGGGCTGATCGAGCGCACCGGCAGGCGCCTGACCCTGTGCGACCTGCCGCGCCTCATGGACATGGCTGAATTCCGGCCGAACTACCTGCATCGCGAGAGGCCGGAAGCGGCCTGAGGTCGGAACCGTCCGGATCGGGCGGTCCCGGCCGCGGGCAAACCGGCTCAGCGGTCGCGTGTCTTCGTGGTGCGCGAATCCTGGTTCTTGTTGCCCTCCGCAGCGGGGGAGGCTCCCGGTACGCCCGTATTCCCGGAGCCGCCGCCCATTTCCCCGGCCTTCATGGCGTCGCCCTTCCGCATCTCGCCCGCCGTTCCAGCGCGAGATGAGCCCGCGGGGACGGATGGTTTCGAAGCGTCCTGGCCGGACGTTTGCTGTGCGGTGGCCGCACCGGGACCCGCGACCAGAAGAAGTGAGGCAAAACAGACGGCGTGGACTTTTCGCATGAATGATCTCCCGAGCAAGACACAGTCGCAAAACGCCGCCGCCAAATGATGTTTCAAACTGAAATCATCGAACCGATTTAATATTGTCTTATATCAATACGAAGCTCGGACTGTCTGAAGACACGCAAAACCTCACCGGCGGCTGCGAGGTGGCCGGTATCGAGCCGGCGCCCAAGCCGGCGCCCAAGCCGGCGAAGGAACGGCTCGACATCCCCTGGCGTTCACCGTCGGACCTTGGCCGGAGCGTTCGCCCGGCCGGCAGGAGACAGGAGACGTTGGATGATGAGGATCGGAACCCGCACGGCGCTGGCTCTGATCGCCTTCTCGGCCGCCGGTACGACCAGCGTGCGGGCCGGCGAGGAGGAGCAGGCCGCTCTCTGCCGCGATGACGTCATGCGGCTGTGCCTGACATCGATCCCCGACCGCGGCCGCATCGTCAGTTGCATGAAGGCGCAGCGGGCGAGCCTCAGCCCCGGCTGCCGGGCCGCCTTCGACGAGGGAATGACCGCCTCGGCCGGGCGGCGCTCCGCGAGCCTCCGCTGACGGCCGAAGCGCGACGACTCAACGTCGACATCCCCTCTTCAGACCGGTCGTCGCGCGCGCAGCGCGACCGGGCGGCGCCGGGACGGCACCCGCCACCGCTCAACGACAGGAGATACGCCTTCCGATGACCCGTTCCATTCTTCCGCTCGTTCTGGTGGCCGGTCTGACGGTCCCCGCCTTCAGCCAAACCGCAGCCGCGGTCGAGGGTCCCCCGATGCTGCTGCACGGCAACTATTGCGGACCCGGCAACAACGCGCCGGCGGCCCCCGTCGATGCGCTGGACGCGGCCTGCGCCCGCCACGATGCCTGCACCCCGGACGGTGCGCTCGCCCCGAAAGCCTGCAACCTGCGCCTCCAGGTCGATGCCGAGCGCGTGGCCGACGATCCGCGTCAGCCGACCGACCTGCGGATGCTGGCCGGGCTCGTCGCCTCGGGCGCGGCGATGATGCCGTCTGCCCCATCGGCCGGGCCGCGCGTCCGCGCGGTTGCCCCCGCTGCTGCCCCCGCGGCGGTCGACGTGCCGACCCAGCCCGAAACCGACACGGGCCCCGAGACGGACCTGCCGCCCGAATAAGGGGCCAGAGGGGACGTCCGTGTTCGCTCTTTCGCGAGGCGGATGGATCAGGGCTTCCAGGTCCTGATGCGGGTGATCCTGCTGAGGGAGACGGACGCGGAGGCCCTGATCCGCGAGAGCGACCTCTCCGACATCGTGGCACGGTTCGGGGTATCCCGGCCGCATGTCCGCGACATGCTGGCCACGGCCGAGGCGAGCGGCCTCCTCGCGCGGGGCGGCCGCGGCCGGAAGCATCTCAGCCCGACGCCCCGCGGCCTGATCGGACGGCCCGCGGGCGTTTCAGGAGGCCTGCTGCGAGCGGTTGGCCGTCGCATTGCGCGTCGCCAGCGCCTGAGCCTCGGCCTCGGCGAGCGCCGCGTCGGGCGGAGCCGAGGTCGAGACCCGGCCCGGCGCCGTTCCGAAGGGATCGGGCGCGATTCACGCGGGCGGCGATGCATCGCCCTCATCGCCCCGCGAGAGGAGTGAAGCAGCCCGTGCTCTTCGCTCGGCGCGGCTCGGCGCGACGACTTGATCGTCTCCGCTTGATCCACCTCATCGCCAGGACGGCGCGCGGACCGCAGACTCCCCCGAGCGGCGGGAAGCAGCCGCCTGACGGGAGATGATCCATGAATCTCAAATCGCTCCTCACGCTCGGCCACCGCTCTCCCTCGACCGATCCGGGCGCCACGCCGCTCCCCTCGTATCATCTCGCGGAGTCCATGCTCGGCGATCTCCGCCTCGGATTCCCGCTCTTCCAGGGCGGCGCGGTGCCGCGCATGGATGTCGTCGAGAAGGACGGAAAGGTCGAGATCACCGCCGAGCTGCCGGGGCTCACGCGTGACGACGTCAAGGTCGAGCTCGCCGACGACACCCTCGTCATCAGCGGCGAGAAGCGGCAGGAGAAGGAGCAGACGGAGGGCGCGCGCAAGGTCACGGAACGCAGTTACGGCGCCTTCGTGCGCAGCCTGGAACTGCCCGCCGGCATCAACGCCGAGGAAATCCAGGCCAGCATGGACAAGGGCATTCTGACGGTGACGCTGCCCAAGGGCGCGCTGACCCCGCCCGAGCCGAAGCGCATCGATATCAAGGCGCCCTGAGAGCGGCGCGGAGACTCCCTCCGCCGTCCCTCGGCGGCAAGGGCGGCGATCGTCGCCGCGGGTCGGGTTTTGCGCTGGATCAAGGTCGGTCCCGCCATCGCGCCTAGCCTCGGCTTCCACCGAACGGGGCCTGCGACGCCGGATCCGGCTCGGGCTCCGCCGGCACGAGGCCGATCCGCCGGCCGCACGGCGCGCGCCAACCGTCAACCTCCTGCGGCAGGAGCTCTCCCATGACCTATGCCAGCATCATGGTGGCCGTCGATCTCTCGGCCGGGGCGCGCGAACGGGTCCACCTCGCCGGACACCTCGCCGACGACTTCCGGGCCCGGCTGATCGGCGTCGCGGCGGAGGAGGCGTCCTATGCCGTCCCGCCGGTCGGCCCGATCCCGGCGAGCGCCTATGCGCTGGCAGCCAACAACGAGCTCATCCTCAACGACCTCAAGCGCGCACATGCCGTCTTCGAGGCGGCGGCGGGCGGGCGCAGCCGCGTCGAGTGGCGCTCGAACCTCGATTTTCCGCTTCCGTTCCTGATCGGGCAGGCCGCCGCGGCCGACCTCGTGGTCGTCGGCCGAAAGTCCCCATCCGGCCCTCTGCTGTTCTCGGTCGATCCCGGCGATCTCGTCATGCATCTCGGGCGGCCCCTTCTGGTGGTGCCCCCCGGCATCGATCACCTCGACGTCCGGCGGGTCGCGGTCGGATGGAAGAACACCCGCGAGGCCCGCCGTGCGGTCAGGGACGCGCTGCCGTTCCTGTCCCGGGCCTCGCGGGTCATCGTGGTGTCCATCGACGAGGGGCAGGGCACGGACGACACGGCGGACGTCGTCAGCTTCCTTCAGGCCCACGATATCGACGCCACGGCTTTGCGCTGGGAGGCGGGCGGTGCCGCGACCTCCCAGGCGCTGGTCGAGGCGGCCTCCGAGCAGGCCGCCGACCTGATCGTCCTCGGCGCCTACGGCCACGGACGCCTGCGCGAATGGGTCTTCGGCGGGGTCACCCGCGACCTGCTGGCCGGCGCGCCGATCAGCTGCCTGATGAGTCACTGACCCGAGATCCGGCCCGGAGCCCCCGATGACCGAGGCGTTCAACCTCAAGATCCCGCACGGTGGATACGTCCTCGTCGGCGACGGCCGCCGCGCCCTGGTGCTGCGCAACGAGGGCCACGCCCTGCATGTCAGCCTGAAGGTGCAGCATCTCTTCGAGGCGCCGCCCAACCCGCCGACCCGCGAGCAGGGAACCGACCGGCCGCCCCGCGTGCGGCAGGGCGAGCACCGTAGCGCCATCGCGCAGACGGATTGGCACGAGATCGCGGAGCACCGGTTCGCCGACGAGGTCGCGGCCACGCTGGACCGCATCGCCGACGCCATTCCCGCGCTCATCGTCGTCGCCCCGCCGCGCGCGCTGGCCTCCCTGCGGCACGCGCTCTCGGACCGCCTGAAGCACGTCGTCATCGCCGAGATCGACAAGGATCTGACCAAGCTGCCGATCGAGGAAATCGGGCAACGCCTGACCCGTCGATGAAGCCCTGGGATGAAGCCCTGGGATGAGGCTTTCCCAGGGGAGAGCCGGTCCGCCGCGCCGGGCCCCTCGGGAATGGCGGCCTCGGGATCAGTGGCTCATCAGGCAGCAGACATGCGTCGCCTGGAGGATGTCGCGCGTGGCGCCGCCGAAGATCCACTCGCGCAGGCGGCTGTGGCCGTAGGCACCCATCACCAGCAGATCGGCGCCCTCGCGCCCGGCAAAGCGCAGCAGGGCGTCCCCCGCGCCGACGGCCGGTTGATCCGGCAGCAGGTGCGTCGTCGCCGCGAGGCCGTGGCGCGTGAGGTAGGCCGCCGTGCCCTCGGCGCCCGCGCGATGCGCTTCGGGGCCCACGGCGACGATGCAGACCCGCTCCGCCAGGCTCAGCAGGGGCAGGGCGTCGTGCACCGCCCGCCGCGCCTCGCGGGTCTCCTTCCAGGCCACGACGGCGCATCCCAGCCCGAGCCGTTCGAGACCGGGGGGCACCACCAGCACGGGACGGCCGACTGCCATCAGGAGGGCGCCGGTGGGCGCCGCCGTCGGACCCGGATCGCCGTCCGCCGGTCCCTGCCGGCCGACGACGACGAGATCGGCTTCCCGGGCCTGCTCGGCGTGGTAGGCGAGGGGATCGGTCAGCGCCGAGCGCCATTCCGTCCGCGGCATCGTCCCCGCCTCGCGCTCGAACAGGGCCCTGACCTGTTCGAGCTGCTCCCGTGCTCGCCGCTCCTCGTCCTCGTAGATCCGCTCGACCGCCAGCATGTCGCCCACCGGCAGGTAGCTGGGGACCCGGCATGCGCCGATGCCGATCAGACAGGCCCGCAGACGTTCGGCGAGCCCGGCGGCGAGCTGGACACGATCCGCGGCTGCGGCGCCGAGATCGACCGAGACCGTGATGGTGCGGATCGTCATGCCCATCTCCCGCTTCCTGGCTCCGGCTCGGCGGGCATCCTGCGCCGCCGCCGGGGTCCGAACCTCGATTCTTCGCCAGCACCGACCTCGCAGGACGGCAGGGCCTACCCGCGTCCGTCGCGCTCCTCAGGCGATCGTCAGGCGATCCTCGACCGCCGACACACCCGGGACCGACCAGGCCGCCCGCTCGGCCAATTCGCGCTCGCGCCAGACATCGACGCAGCCGTCGAGGGTCACCTTGCCGCCCTCGACCTGAACCCGGATCGTGTCGGGCCTCTTCGCGCTCCGCTTCAGGGCCGCCCGGATCCGGGCCTCGACCTCCGTGGCCTGGGCCGGCGGCGTCACGGCGATGAGGTTGACGATGTCGGTGACGCCGGCGAGGCGGCGCAGCGCCTTGTCCACGGCCGCCTTCTGATAGTAGTGCGGCACGCTGCCATGGAGCGTGACGCAGCCGCGCTCGACCTTGAGCGAGACGGATCGCTCGGGGATCTGCACATCCCATTCCAGCACCCGAGCGCAGCGGTCGGCCAGGGCCTCGTCGCCGATCCGCGGGTTGTCCGGATAGCGGACCTCGATCTGCTCGACGACGGCGCGGACGCCGCGAACCCGCAGGGCGACCCGTTCGACGATCCCCTTCTCGGCATAGTTCCGCACATGCCCGCTGAGGGTCACGACGCCGTTCTCGACCGTGACCCCGATCTGCGCCGCGTCGATCATCGGCGCGAGCTCCAGTTCGTCGAGAACGTGCTGACGCACGATGACGTCGTCCATCTCCCGCCTCCTCGCTTCGCAGCCTCGAACGGTCAGAGCCCCAGGAGGATCAGCCCCGTCGTCGCCACAGCGGCGACGATGGCCAGGGCGAGCGCCTGCAGACTGGGGAGGGTTTGATAACGCGCGAGATCCGTGACGACGCCCGCCGCCCGCGTGCCGGCCCTGGAGGCCGCATCGTCGTGCGGCACCGATCCGGCCGGAACCCGCACGTAGCGCACCGTCTCGATGTCGATGGTTTGAAGCACCACACTCATCGCTCGCTCCCGTCCTTGACTGACCGGGGCATCCTGCCGCGCCCGGCGGACGATGCCTTGATCCACCTCAAGGCTGCCGCAGCCCGCCCGCGGCACCTTCGCCCCGCGGGGAGCCGAACCTGCGAATAGTCCGGAGTGGCCGCACCGGATGCGCCGAAGCCCGGCGCCGGCGGACGGCCTCCGCCCGTATCCCTCGCGAATCCCGGACTTGCGCTGGATCAAGGCGACCCTGCCTCGGTGCGGCACTCTCCGGATCAACGTCATCTCGGAGGAAATCGATGCCGAACCCACCGTCCGCCGCCCTCGTGGGCCTGCGCGACATTCTCGTCGGTCTGACCGAAGAGGGCCGCGGCGACGAGACGGCGAGCGCGCTCGGCTTTGCCCTGTCGCTCGCCGGGCTGACCGGCGCTCACCTCACCGTCCAGTCGGCCGCCCGGCGCCTGACCCTGGTCGGCGGATCGGGGTGGGGTTTCGTCAACGATCTGGTCGCGCAGGAGAACCGGCGCCTGAGCGCCCGGGCCCGGGCCATCGCCGAGCGCGCCGCGACGGAGGCCTCCCTCGAAGGGGTGACCTGCTCGATCGAGGTGCCCGCTCTGGCCTATCCGGAGCTGGTCGGGCGGCTCACCGCCCGCGCCCGGCTCGCGGACCTGACCCTTCTGGACGCCGAAGCGCGGGAGGTCGATCTCGACCGCGATCTGATCGACGGGGTCCTGTTCGGGAGCGGGCGGCCCCTGCTCGTGGTGCCGCCGGGCTGCGACGCGTTCTCGGCGCGAAGGATCGTCGTCGCCTGGGACGGCTCCGCCCAGGCCGCGAGGGCCGCCAACGACGCCCTGCCGTTCCTGCGCGCGGCGGAGGCGGTCGAGATCGTGTCCGTGGTCGGCGAGAAGGATCTCTCGACCTCGGTCGCGGGCGTGGAGTTCGCTCCGCACCTCGCCCGCCACGGCGTGAACGTGTCGGTGACCAACGTGCCGGTCGCGGGCGACGCCGCGGAGACGCTGAGGCGTCAGGTCGGGCTCTTCGGAGCGGAGATGCTGGTGATGGGCGCCTACCGCCATTCGCGCCTGAAGGAGTGGTTCCTCGGCGGCGTGACGCACGCGCTTCTATCACGCTCGCCGGTGCCGCTGTTCCTCGCCCATTGATCGCGGAAGCGGCGCCCGAGGCCGCGCGGCGGCGCGTGCCTTCCGGACGCCGCCTTCGGCCGGCGTTCCGGCGAGAGGGCCCGCGTTCGGCGGCTCCGGTCGGCTGAGACGCAGGCCGGTCGATCCCTTCGGGTCGATCCCCTCGGAGGGCGGAGGCGGTCTCAGTTCTCGACCACGTGGCGGAGGCGGGCGCGGTGGAGCGTGATCTGCCGGCCGCCCGAGCGCCGCAGCGCCCCGTCCTCCTCGAGCTGGGAGAAGGTGCGGGACACGGTCTCGATGGTGAGGCCGAGATAGTCGGCGATGTCGCGCCGGGTCATCGGCAGGGCGAATGTCCCGGTCCCGCCGAACCGACCGTCGACCTCGACCAGGAAAGCCGCGAGGCGCTCCTGGGCGGAGCGGCGGCCGAGCAGGAGCGTGAGATCCTGGGCATCGCGCAGGTTGGCCGTCGCCATGCTCCAGAGCTGGCAGGCCACCTCGGCGCTGTGGGTGGCGGCGCGCTCGATCGGCCGGCGCTGGAAGATCAGCACCCGTGTGTCCGCGAGCGCTTCCGCCGTGTGCCAGTGGACGTCGCCCTGCTCGAAGCCGAACAGGCTGCCGGCCAAGTGGAAGCCGGTGATCTGGCGCCGGCCGTCGCTCAGAACCTTGTGGGACCGCACCGCCCCCTCGACGACGCGGTAGACGAACTCGGCATCCTCGCCCTCGCCGTAGATCTCTTCCTCGCGGGCGTAGGAGAAGGGCGTGCCGAGAAGGTCGGGGCAATCGGCGAAGAGGCCGGTTCCATAGCCGGTTCCATAGCCGGTTCCATGGCCGGAACCATGGCCGTTTCCGTGGATGCTCCGCAGCGGCGTGCGCGAACGCGCGGCGGCCAGGGCGGATCTCGGTGTCGGCTTGGTGCCCATCGGTTCGCTCCTCATCCGTCTCAAGGGAGCGAGAGTGGCCGCAGCGTCGCGCCGACGATATTCCGTGCGCTCTCTTAAGTGGCTTCGCTTAAGGAAAACTACGTAGAGGTGCAGACCGGCCCGTGCCGCAACGAACCCGGCGCAAGCCTGCGCGGCGCTTCGCGAGGCATTCCGGATCCACCGATCGGAGCGGATCGAGCGGGCAAGGGTCCGCAGGGGTCCGCCAGGGCATCGGAGCTACCGCCGGAGCTACCGCCGGAGCGGCCGCGGGCCGTCAAACCCGCGGCGCGGCCGAACCCCGCTCGGCCGGGATTGCGCGAGATCAACGCCGTGCGGGGCATCGCCTGTCAGCCTTCGCGATCAGCCGGAGCAGGGAAGGCGCACGCCGTGTCCCCCCACGTTGCGCCCTGGGCCGATCCGCGCAAGCCGCCGCGCCCGCGAAGTCCCGCGGCGGGCTATTCCTCACCCGACCAGAGCCGCTCCCGGTCATTCCGGCCCGCAGCGATCAGTCCCGACAGGTCGTCGAGAGCGAGAGGCTTCTCGACCAGAAAGATCCCGGCCGCGTGGGCCCTCCTGCGGATGGACGGGTTCGGGTGCCCGGTGACCAGGACGACGGGCACGCGGGGATCGAGGTGCCGCAGGCGGACGAACACCTCGATGCCGTCGAGGCCCGGCATGATCTGATCGAGCAGCACGACGGCCGGGCTCGGCCCGGGAAACGCCGTCAGGCACGCTTCCCCGCTGGCGAAGGCCACGGCCCGATGCCCCGCGCTCTCGAAGAGGAAGCAGGTCGAGTGCAGGACGGCCGGGTCGTCGTCGACGACATAGATGAGGCTCGAGGGAAAGAGCGGCATTGGAGGCGTCGGCCGGACCGAGAGGGCCACGAGAATCATACGGAGCGAGCCCCCCATCATGGGCCCGGTTCCGCCATCCACCTTGATCGACCTCAAGCGGGTATCATGCGGGCCTCATGCCGGCCTCACGCGAAACCGGCCAGCACCGCCCAGCGCACCAGTTCCTGCAGGTTTCCCGCCCGTGTCTTGGCCATGACCTTGGCCCGATAGATCTCGACGGTGCGCGGCGAGATGTCGAGCATGCGCCCGATCTCCTTGCTGGTGCCGCCGGCCACCAGATGGTCGAGAACCTGACGCTCGCGCTCGCTCAGGGTCAGCAGCCGCCGGACGAACTCCTGAAGGCTCGGGTCGGTCGTCCCGTTGTGGCCGCCCCGCTCCAGGGCGGAGTGCAGCGCCTGAAGGAGCGCTTCGCCGCCGAACGGCTTCTCGATGAAGTCGCAGGCGCCGAGCTTCATCGCCTCCACCGCGAGCGGCACGTCGCCATGACCGGTCATCATCACGACGGGAAGCGTGTGACCGGCCGAGCGGAGGCGACGGAACAGTTCCAGCCCGTCGAGGCCGGGCATGCGGATATCGGTCAGGATGCAGCCGCTGACCGGCGGAGCGAGCCGCTTGAGCAGGATCGCGCCGGCCTCGTAGAGCCGTACCTCGAAGCCGGCCGTGTCGAGAAGGAAGGCGACCGAATCCCGCATGGCGGGATCGTCGTCCACCACATGCACGAGGGCTGGCGCCATCGATCACGGTTCTCCCGCGGACGCGGTGGGCAGCGTCAGGCGGAAGGTCGCCCCGCCGGCGGCGTTGCGCTCGGCCCACAGGCGACCGCCATGCGCCTCGATGATCGTGCGGCAGATCGAGAGGCCGACCCCCATTCCCCCGGCCTTGGTGGTGACGAAGGGCTGGAACAGGCGGTCGGCCACCTCCTCGGCGATGCCGGTGCCGGTATCGGACACGGCGATCTCGGCCCATTCCGGCGAGACCCGTCGCGTCTCGACCCTCAGCTCGCGCCGACTGCTCCGCTGCATCGCCTCGCGGGCGTTGCGCATCAGGTTGACCAGAACCTGCTGCACCTGCACCCGGTCGGCGAGGACCGATCCCGCCTGCGGGTCCAGCACGACCCGCGCCGTGATACCCTCCTCGTCGGCGCCGGGCAGGGTCAGGGCGCCGGCCTCCTCGATCATCGTCGCAACCGGCTCGACCCGTTTCTCCGTCTCGCCGCGGGTGACGAACTCGCGCAAGCGAGAGATGATCTGTCGGGCCCGCAACGCCTGCTCGGCCGCCTTGTCGAGGACCTCCTGGGCCCTGGCGATAGTCTCGGGGCTGGGCTGCGCCAGCAGGCGGCGGCAGCCGTTGGTATAGTTGCTGATGGCGCCGAGCGGCTGGTTCAGCTCGTGGGCAAGCGTCGTCGCCATCTCGCCCATGGCGCTCAGGCGAGAGACGTGTCCCAGTTCCGATCGGAGCTCCTGGAGCCGCACCTCGGTCCGCCGCTGTTCGGTGAGGTCGTTGATGAAGCCGGTGAAGAAGACCTGCTTGCCCGAGCTCATCTCGCCGATGGCGAGTTCCATCGGGAAGGTCGAGCCGTCGCGCCTGCGGCCCGTGACCGTCCGCGTGGTGCCGATGATGTGGCGCAGACGCGTCCGAAGATAGCGCGCGAGGTCGGCATCGTGCCGATCCCGCATCGGCTCCGGCATCAGGATGCCGACATCCTGCCCGATCGCCTCGGCGGCGCCATAGCCGAACAGGCGTTCGGCCGCCGGATTGAACGAGTGGATCACGCCCGACTCGTCGATGACCACCATCGCCTCCGGCACGGTGTCGAGGATCGAGCGGAGATGGGCCTCGCGGGCACGCAGCTCCGCCTCCACCTGCTTCTGCTCGTCGATCCTGAAGACGACACCCCGGTGCCGCCCGGGCCGCCCGTCGCGATCGAGATTCACCTGCCCGCGCGAGCGCAGCCAGCCGCCCCGGCCGTTCGGCGGCCTGACGCGGTAATCGACCTCGTAGCTACCGCCGGCACGCACCACCCGCTCGATCGCATCGGCGCGGGCCTGGCGATCATCCGGATGCACCAGATCTTGGGTGGCGGCGAAGCTCGTCAACTGATCGGACGGGACACCGAAGAGACCGGCACAGCTCTGCGAGACGCTGACGCGTCCCGTCGCGATGTCCAGCGACCAGATGCAGACCCCGACCTCGTGGAGGGTTTGCCGGAAATCCTCGATGGTCAGCCCTTCATCCACACTCTGAGCCGTACCGGACGCTGCAAAGGGGAGCGTCATCGATCCACTCCAGAAGCCGCTGCATGGGATCCAAAGTTCATAGCCGCATGAACCCAGCGTCATTCGTGTCATTTGATAAAATATTATCTGGAAATCGCCCTCGTGGCTCACAATCAAAGAAGCATATTCGATAAAAGATACGCAATTTTTGCTTGCATGAAAAGGCAACATATACGGCAAATCGGTGCAAATTCCGACATCCGAGATGCCTCTCACAACTTTTGCTATGCAAGTCGGCGGCGGCCGGGCCGGCAAGACGATGGATCCGCGCCCAGGCTGGCACCTCGCAGCCGACTTTGCGCTGGATCAAGGCTGGGTCGCTCCGGCCGCTCCAACGATGGTACGGTTCGGAGTGCCTCACGGAGCGCCGGCCCAAAAGGCCGTCCACGGGTCGGCGATGACGGTGCGGAGGACATTCTCGTGACGGACGTTCAGACCGGAGTCCCAGCCATGTCCCACCCCGCCTCCTCCGCGCTCGCCGGCCTTCGCGACATCCTCGTCGGCATCGCCGTGGAGAATGAGAGCGAGACGGCCTCTTCGGCCGTCGGCTACGGCCTGACGCTGGCGAAGGCCGCGGGCGCCCACCTGACCCTTCAGTCGGCCTCCTGGCGCCTCTCGGGCGACGACCGTTGGATCAGCGGCTTCGACGACGGCAGCGTCGCGGAGATCGATCACCGCCTCGACGCCCTGGCCCGCGCCATCGCGGACCGCACGGCGGGCGATGCGCTGATGGCCGGCGTCGCCTGCACGACGGAAACGCCGAGTCTGCCCTATCCGGCCGTCATCCGCCGACTGGCGGAACAGGCGCGCCTGCACGATCTGACGGTTCTGGATGCGGAGATCTGGACCTGCGACCTCGACCGCGAGGCGCTCGAATCGACCCTGTTCCAGAGCGGTCGCCCGGTCATCGCGGTGCCGCCGGGGCATGCGGCCTTCGCCGGGCGCCGGATCATCGTCGCCTGGGACGGCAGCGCCCAGGCGGCGCGGGCCGCCAACGACGCGATGCCGCTCCTGCGCGCGGCCGACGCGGTGGAGATCGTCTCCGTCGGGAACGCGGCGGAGATCCGCGACTCGGTGCCCGGTGCGGAGTTCGCGCCGCACCTGGCCCGGCACGGGGTGAACGTCATCGTCAACCATCTGCCCGTCTCCGGCTCCATCGGGGACACCCTGCGGTCCCAGGCCGGCTTGTTCCGGGCCGACATGATCGTCATGGGGGCCTATCGCCATTCCCGCGCGCGCCAATTCTTCTTCGGCGGCGTGACGCGCTCGCTGCTGCGGAGCTGCCCCGTCCCGCTGTTCCTGTCGCGCTGAACGCCCGGGCGGATCCGCCGACGACGCGCGCCGGGACCCATTCAGAGGCAATCAAGCCGGCGCGGCGCCCGGGCAGTCCGTCTTCCGCTCACGTTCGACGCGCGCCGGCCACCTCCGGGGAAGAACCGGCACCGCCTTCACCTTTCGGCAAGGGGCGAGGGTGTTAGTGGGTTCGTCCACCCCAGGGTCGCCGTCAGAGCACCCGGCTGGGCATGGGGGTCCGAACCGGCCTGGAACACCTCGCGATGCTCGCTCTCGTCCTCGACGACGCCGAGATGAACAACCTGGTGATGGTGGCCTCCCTGCGGCCGCTCGCCGGTTGCGTCCCGCATGCCTTCACCGTGCCGGCGGAGGCGCTCGCCTTCGCGGAGGCCCGCGCCGGCGACATCGGGATCGTCATCACCGACTACGAGATGCCGGGCATGAACGGCGTCGAGTTCATCAGGGCCGTGCGGCGCATCCCCGGCCTCGCCGCCGTGCCCACGGTCATGGTCACGAGCCACGATCAGCGCAGCCTGCGCCGCGAGGCGCTGGAGGCGGGCGCCACCGACTTCCTCACCAAGCCGGCCGATGCGGTCGAGATCCGTGCCCGCGTCACGAACCTGCTCGCCCTCTCCGAGGCCCACCGGGCGCAGCGCGACCACGCCGCGCAGCTCGCCCGCGAGGTCGCGGCGGCCGTGGCCCTGGTCGAGGAGCGCGAGCGCGAGATCGTCTCGACGCTCATGCGCGCGGCCGAGCACCGGGATTCCGACACCGGCGACCACATCGCGCGCGTCTCCGCCTATGTCGGGCTGATCGCCGAGGCGATGGGCCTGTCCGCCGCCGACATCCGGCAGATATCCCTGGCCGCCACCATGCACGACGTCGGCAAGATCGCCGTGCCGGACGCCATCCTGCTGAAGCCGGGCGCTCTCACGCCCGAGGAGCGCCGGGAGATGGAGAAGCATGCTGACCGGGGCCGGCGCATCCTGGGCGGCAGCGAATCGCCCGTCATGCGGCTCGCGGCCGAGATCGCGGGCAGCCACCACGAGCGCTGGGACGGGGCCGGCTACCCGCACGGCCTGAAGGGCGAGGCCATCCCCCAGGCCGGCCGCATCGTCGCGGTGGCCGACGTGTTCGACGCGCTGACGACCGAGCGGCCCTACAAGCAAGCCTGGTCGCCGGAGCGGGCCCGCGCCTTTCTGCAGGAGAACGCCGGCTCCCACTTCGACCCGAGCGTCGTCGAGGCATTCCTGAGCCGCTGGACCGCCGTCCAGGCCTTCCTCACCCTCGGCCGCGACGACACCGCCTCCGCGACGCAGGCCGCCTGAGCCGGCCTCCCCACGAGCGGCGGGGGCCGGACAACCGGACCGGCCCCGCTCGCCCCTCACGCGATCCTCAGCAGCGTTCGAGCGCGCCTTGCCCGCGAGCGGTCTCGTCCGGCCCGCTTTCGGCGCGCAGCCCGAGACGGAGATGAAGCGCGCTCATGGTGCGGGCGAGCAGATCGTCCAGGCCGGACGCCCCGTCGGCGAGGCTGGCCAGGTTGCCGTCGCGGGCCGCCCGCTCGATCGCACCGGCGCGATCCTTCACCTGGGCCGCACCGATATTGGCGCTCATCGATTTGAGGCCGTGGGCGGCGCGGGCCGCGGCCGGGGCGTCGTCCTGGGCGAGGGCGTCGTCGAGCGCCAGGAGCGCCTGAGGCGCCTGGGCGACGTAGAGGCGGAGAATGCGCTCCAGGAAATCCCGGTCGCCGAGTTCCTCCAAGTTGGCGATCGTCGGCTCGTCGAGCAGCATGACCTCTGACGTTTCCGGCATCGGCGGCGGCACGACCTCCACGGGAGCGTCGCCGATCGCGGCCGGCAGGTGCCGTGCCAGCAGCGCGCCGAGCTGCGCCAGGGTGAACGGCTTGGCGAGCAGGCCGTCCATGCCCGCCGACTGCCAGGATTCGGCGCCGTCGCCGACGACGTGGGCGGTGAGGGCCACGATCGGTACCCGCTCCGCCCCGTCGCGCGCCTCCCGGGCGCGGATCGCGGCGGCCGCGCCGAATCCGTCCAGCCTCGGCATGCTGCCGTCCATCAGGACGAGATCGAAGCGGCTCGCGGCGGCGGCCTCCACCGCCGCCTGACCGTCCTCGACGCAGACGATGTCGCGGACGCCGAAGCGGCCGAGCGCCTCGGCCGCGACCTCGCGGTTGACGGCGCTGTCGTCGGCCAGGAGCACCCGCGCGCCGGCGAAGGAGGGCAGGGCGACGGGGCTCTCGTTCGCCTCCGGTTCCTCGACGGCGAAGGGCGTGCCTTCGGCGAGGGCGGCGAGGAGGGGACGCCATTCGGCCTGGGCGAGGGGACGGCGCAACACGGCATCGGCCAGACCGGCTCCGATGAGACCGGGACCGGAGTCGTCGCCGATCGGGACCAGCGCGACGACCCGGCCCGTGCCCTCCGGGCGGCGGCCGCCCGCCCGAAGCTCGGACGCCTCAAGGATCCAGTGACCGTTCCCGGACGGCACGGGGCAAAAGCCCGCGGCCTGCAGGTCCGCCGAGAGTGCGGCGCGCGTCGCCGCGCCGAGCGCACCGAAGCGGATCGCGGCGGGCACCGCCGGCGCACGGCGGACCATCGGTTCGGTGCTCTCCGCGCCCTCGACCGGGATGCGCGCCCAGAACGTCGAGCCCTCGCCGAGACGGCTCTCGACGCCGACGCGGCCGCCCATGGCGGCGATCAGGCGCTCGGCGATCGACAGCCCGAGACCGGTGCCGCCGAACCGGCGGGCGATCGACTGGTCGGCCTGGGTGAAGGCGGTGAAGATTCCCGCCAGCCGGTCCTGCGGGATACCGATGCCGGTATCGGACACGGCGATGCGCAGGACCGGACCGGACGCCTCCCGCTCCATCGCCATCCGCACCAGGACGTGGCCGGCGGCGGTGAATTTGAGCGCGTTCGAGACAAAATTGCCGAGCACCTGACCGAGCCGCACCGGATCGCCGAGGAGGGTGCGCGGCACGTCAGCGTCGATCTGCGCCGCGAGGTCGAGCCCCGCGGACGCCGCGCGTTCGGCGAACAGGGTCACGACGGTGTCGGCGACGTCCCGGGGGCTCAAGGGGATGCGCTCCACCTCCAGGCGACCGGCTTCGACCTTCGCGAAATCGAGGATGTCGTTGATGATGGCGAGCAGGGACTGGCCGGAACGGGCGATGACCCTGGCGTAGCGCCGCTGGCGCGGCGGCAGATCGGCCGAGGCCAGGAGTTCGGCCATCACCAGCATGCCGTTCATCGGCGTGCGGATCTCGTGGCTCATGGTCGCGAGGAAGACGGACTTGGCCGCGTTGGCCTCGTCCGCGGATTGCTTGGCCTCGATCAGGTCGTGGGTCCGCAGCCGGATCTCCTCTTCCAGGCCCGCATTGTAGCGCGCGATCGCCCGGTCGCGCTCGTTCACCGCCCGCAGGAGGTCGTTGAAGCTCTCGGCCAGCGCGCCGACCTCGCCGCTGCCGGCCTCCGCCCGCCTCGAATAGTCGTGGCCGAGGCGCACCCCGTCCATGGTCCGGGCCAGCGCCGCCAGCGGCCGGGTGACGCTGCGCTGCAGTCCCATCGAGACGGCGAGCCCGAGCGCCAGGGCGAGCAGCCCGGCGAGCACCGCCGTGAGGCCGACCTCGGTGATGCGCTCGGCCAGGTCGCGGTTGTCCGAGACCAGGACGACGCGCCCGATCGGGCGGGCATTCTCCAGGATCGGAACCGAGACGCGCAGGGTCCGCGTCGTCATCAGATCCAGCGGCGATACCGAGCCCCGATCGAGGTCGATGTCGTCCGAGAGCCGCAGGCCGATGCCCTGCTCGGCGAGAATCTCGCCGTCGGCCCGCTCGACCGAGGCGTAGACCAGGGCCTGCCCGTGGGCGATCGCCCGCAGGGTGCTCAGCGCCGCCGCCTCGTCGCCCTGCGCCGTCGCCTGCGCGGCGCTGGCGGCGAGGATCTGCGCGGTCATCCGCAGGGCTTCGCGCTTGGCGGCGGCGTAGCGCTCGACCTCGCGCCAGGTCGAGAGGCCGGTCAGGAGAAGCAGGGCGATGGCCACGGCGCTGGCCACGGCGAGCGCGAGCCGGCCGGACAGCGAGCGGATCGGGTTCGTGAACGGGCTGGGCACGGAATGGGTCTCGCGGGCAAGGTCACGCGGGAAGGGTCAGGCGGGAAGGGTCAGGCGGGAAGGGGTCTCGCGGCGGGACGGATCGGTGCGCCGGTACGGATCGCGTGTGTCACTGGCTGATGACGAGCCGCCCCGAGATCGGACCGACACCCTTCGGGATCGGAACGCTCGAGCGGTTGTAATCCGCGTTGAGGTAGAGGTTCGGCCCCTCGTAGAGATTGATCTGCTGGGCCACGACGACGGTGTACGCGGAGAGGTCCGCGACCGGGCGCTTCGAGTCGATCACGAGACGGCCGGCCGGAAGGTAGATCGTCCCCAGCATGGTGCGGGCGTTGTCGCTGATGATGCGGTAGATCCGCATCGGCTTGGTCGCGCTGAGGGGCGGGGGCGTCGGCGTGATCACGTCTCCGAGAAGCAGGTCGACGGCCAGAACCGGATCGAGCGGCAGGGTGACGGAGGGGTCCTCGGCCATCAGAAGGCCCGCCATCACGCCCGTCGTCGGCGCGGACAGTTCGATCGTCGTCTTCTTGTCGAAGAGCAGGCCGCTGTTGTTTCCGGTGAAGTAGAAGCCGACATCCCGCCCCGTCATCGTCGCCTTCTTGTCCACGATGAGCGGGCCATCCTTCATGACGTAGATGCCCGGCCGCAGGGTGACGACGGCATCCTTGGTGATGTGCAAGCCCCCGCAATACGTGCCGGGATCGAGCGTCACCGTCTCCGAGACGGCGTTGTTGCCCTTGCTCTTGCCCGTGAGCGCATCGGCGAGGCGCAGGACCTCGGGAAGATTCACACAGCTCTCGACCGGCGGGGCCGGCCGGTTGCGCAGCGGATCCTGGATGACGGGGCAGCTCGTCTGCGGATTGGGCGTGAAGTTCGCCCGATCGTCCCGGAATCCCCCCGCGGAACAGATCGTCTGCGCCCGCGCGAGCGCGCCGTCGCGACCGACCATCCCGGCGCTGTTGGTCGAATTCGAGTAGAGCGCACAGTCATAGGCCGTGACCTGAGCGTTGCGCTCGAGGTTGAACGCACCGGGGGCCGCCGGATCGAGCGCCAGCATGCACAGGCGCATCCGGCCGACGACGCTCGCGCGTGCGCGCGCCGAGACCGGCATCGATCCCATGCCGACGAACGTCCCGAATGTAAGGTTGATGACCTGTTCCGCGCGCGCCTCGACGCTCGTCTTGTCGGAGGCGACGGTGACTTGGAGGGAGATCGGCGCATCGGCACCGGCTTTCGCCTCGGCCTGGATCGTCTGGGTCGTCAGACCGACGATGGATTCGGTGCTCGAGACGACCAGCTTGAGGGCGTTGCCGCCGGCCAGGACGCCGGCATCGACCGCGCTCTGCAGATGCGTGCGGGCGGAGACGACCTTCGCGTAGTCGATCGCGCCACCGACCAAGGCGATCAGGGTGGAGGCCGCCAGCCCGAAGATCACCGCAACCGCGCCGTCCGTTTCCCGATACAGGTTCGGCAGCGGCCTGTTCCACCAGATCGTGCGTTTCGCCGCCCTCTTCGCGTCACACGACACCATCGTGACTTCAGCCCTATCGCCCGCTGCACCCCATCCCAGGATTAGTTCTCCCGAGTTAATAGGTCATACTTGGCAATGGCGGAGCCGTTACCGTACAGTTTACGCAAGATTTACAATGATAACGCTCGGCGGACGATCGGCCGGGGTCATCGTCGGCGGTCCTCGGCCGGCGGGATCTCTTCCTCGGACCGGGTCACGCCGGACAGGGACTTCCCCCCGGCAGGACGACTTCGACCTGACCGTTTTTCGCGATGCCCTCGCGCACCGGCCACACGGTCTTCGCCGTGAAGGTCAGATCGTTGAGGAACGGGAAGAACGAGAACAGCGGCCGATAGGACAGCCGCGTCTCGGCCATGACGAAGCGGTCGCCCTTCGACGCCGTCCCCGCTGGCGGAGGACCGATGTCGGATCCGACGGCGCGGGCTGTGTCCCCCTGTTGGACACTGGAGCAGACCCTGGCCACGAAGTCGTTTCCGACCTTGTAGACCCCGCCGGCCGTCAGCACGATGCCGATGCCGGCCAAGCTGTAGGGGGACGCCACGACCTGTGCGGCCGAGTACACGTCGTTGATGTCACTGTAATCGCTCTTGGAGGCGAGGTCGGCCATCGTGATCGTGGCCTGGGCGAGACGGTTATTAGTGGCGATGGCCCGCGGGATCTCGATCGTCGCCACGAACAGGAGCAGGAGGACGGGCGTGATGAAAGCGAACTCGACGGCGCTCGCCCCGCCCTGCGCACGGCCGATGCGGGCGAGGGCCCGCGTGAGCGGATGCTCCGCCGCGACGGCGCGCCCTCTCGCCGGGAGCAGCCGCCGCAGCTTCATGGACACGACCCTTCCGCATAGCTTTCCGCCCGGAAGACCGCCGTCGAGGTGAGGAGCTGCTTGCCGCCGGGCATCCGCTGGCCGGTGTAATCGAGAAATCGGAACGGCCGCAGCATCGGCACGGCCGCGCGCAGAACGTGGACAGCTCCGCCCACCGGACAGTCGAACTGGCTGCCGAATCCGGCAGCCCAGTCGCCGCGGCCGGCATCGTAGGCCGGTGCGATCTGCTTGATGGCGAAGGTGGCGGAGCGCACGAGATCGAACCGCATCTCGTCGCATTGGTAGAAGCGAAGGCCGGTACCGCAGAGGAGGCCGCGCATCTGCTGCGCGACGTCCGCGCCGGCCGCATCTTCCTGAAAGGCGCCGGTGCGGATGAGGCGTGCCGCCCGCTGAACCGAGACGTCGAGCTGGTGCTGGGCGAAAGCGAGGATCGACGCCTCCATGATCACCAGCACCAAGACAAACAGCGGCAGGATGACGAGCGAGAGTTCGACCGCGGCAATGCCGTCGACGTTACGGACGAACCGAGACCTCAGCAGATCTGATGCCGAGAAGTGCCGGCCATGCTGGAGGAGCCGAGAGGCTTTCAAGGTTTGGTCTTCGTCGATGCCGCTTCCCCGCGGTCGCAGCAGCGCCGGGGTTCTTCCTTGAGACGAGACGGGCTCGCTCCAGCACCTTACGGCGGAGCGCCTTTATGCTCCGTGAATCCAATCGGAAAGACTGCGCCGTCCGTCGATCTGCAGCGCCCCTCTCAAGATCCGTGAGGCTCTGCGGCTCTTCAATTGGTCGTGAACATGAGCACGCGAACGATCGATTTCGCCGAGACCGGCCGCCCTGCGCGCTCATCTGCCCGTAAGGGTGCATCGGCCGCGCGTCGACTTGCGACGATGGTGAATCGATCGCGCCGCAATTGACGATGCCGATGATCCGCGCGGGCTCTCACACGCCGTGGCGCGCATCGGAGCCGGCCCGGATCGGGACGCCGGGCCTGCACGGGGCGCGCAACCGGGATTGCCCTTCGGTGCGGAGAGGGAGCGGCGGACCGGCTCAGGCACAGGGCGTCCGGCCGCCGACATGCCCGGGGATCGCGCGAGGCGAGGAACGTCGCGGCGAGCCAAGGGAGTGTCGCTGCCATGGCAGCGGGCTGGGGAGCGGGCCGCGATAGTCCTGAGGCCCAGATACGGCTCGGGAGGTCCCCATGCTCGATGTGACGCCCACTCCGCTTCAGCGCCTGCTGCGCGAGCGTCGCCCCGGCTACACCCTCGCCGCTCCCTTCTATCTCAGCCCCGACGTGTTCGAGGCCGACATGGAGATCATCTTCGGGCAGCACTGGATCTATGTCGGTGTCGAGCCCGACGTGCCGGAGGCCGGCGACGTGATGGTCGTCGAGATCGGCAAGACCTCGGTCGCGATCGTGCGCGACGACGACGACGGGATCCGCGCCTTCCACAATGTCTGCCGCCACCGCGGTGCCCGGCTCGTCCACGAGGAGAAGTCCACGGTCGGCAATCTCGTCTGCCGCTACCATTCCTGGACCTACGACCTCACCGGCAAGCTGATCCACGCCGAGCATATGGGGCCCGATTTCAAGAAGGCCTGCCACGGCTTGAAGCCCGTGCATGTCCGCTCGCTTGCGGGCCTGCTCTTCATCTGCCTCGCCGATGAGCCCCCGGCCGATTTCGACGAGATGGCCGAGCGCCTCGGCCCCTACATCGAGCCGCACAACGTGCGCGAGACCAAGGTCGCCTTCCAGAAGGACATCATCGAGCCCGGCAACTGGAAGCTGACGATGGAGAACAACCGCGAGTGCTACCATTGCGGGGCCAACCATCCCGAATTGACCGTGCCGCTCTTCGCCTACGGCTTCGGCTTCGCCCCCGAAGAGATGGACGAGCACGACCGCGCTCAGGCCGAGCGCTACGGCTGCCTGCTCAAGACCCGGCACGGGGAGTGGGAAGCGGAGGGGCTGCCCTCGAAGGAGATCGACGAGCTCGACACCATGATCAGCGGCTTCCGCACCGAGCGGCTGCCGCTCGACGGCGAGGGCGAGTCCCACACCCTCGACACCCGGGCCGCCTGCAAGAAGCTGCTCGGCAACTTCACCAGCGCCAAGCTCGGCGGCCTGTCGGTCTGGACTCAGCCGAATTCCTGGCACCACTTCCTCGGTGACCACATCGTCACCTTCTCGGTGCTGCCGCTCGACGCCGAGCGCTCGCTGCTGCGCACCAAGTGGCTCGTCCACAAGGACGCGGTCGAGGGCGTCGATTACGACCTCGCCAACCTCACCGGCGTCTGGGAAGCCACGAACGATCAGGACAGCGAGCTCGTCGGCATCTGCCAGCAGGGTGTCGCGAGCCCGGCCTACGAGCCCGGCCCCTACTCGCCGCATACCGAGATGCTCGTGGAGAAGTTCTGCAACTGGTATGTCGGCCGCATGGCCGCGCATCTGGGGCGCTGAGCCGTGACGTCGGCCTCCTCCGAACCGGCCGCCCGGCGCCTCGCGGCCTCCGCGCCCTGGGATGCGGAGGCCGATGACCGACTGGTCTGCCTCGCCGTGCGCGACGAGACGCACGACGTGAAGACCTTCGTGCTGAGCCCCCGCGAGCCCCGGCGCTTCGCCTACGCGCCGGGCCAGTTCCTGACCTTTTCTTTCGAGATCGGTACGGACACGATCCACCGCTGCTACACGATCTCCTCCGCGCCGACCCGGCCGAACGCGATCTCGTTCACGGTCAAGCGGGTGCCCGGCGGCCCGGTCTCGAACTGGCTGCACGACACCCTGAAGCCCGGCGACACGGTCCGGGCACTCGGGCCGATGGGTGATTTCTCCTGCTTCACCCATCCGGCGAAGCGCTACCTGCTCCTGTCCGGCGGCAGCGGCGTCACGCCGATGATGTCGATGGCGCGCACCTTCCACGATCTGGGCGAGGCCCGGGACGTGGCCTTCGTCCACTCCGCCCGCTCGCCCGCCGACATCGTGTTCCGGAGCGAGCTGGAGACGATGGCCCGGCTCGATCCCGCCTTCCGCTTCCACGCGGTCTGCGAGGCGGATTCCCCGGACGAGGTCTGGACGGGTCCGAAGGGGCGGCTATCCCTCGACATCCTGCGAGAGGCGGTGCCCGACTTCCTCGAGCGCGAAGTCTTCGTCTGCGGCCCCGGGCCCTACATGGACGCCGTGCAGGCGATGCTGCGGCACGCCGGCTTCGACATGGCCCGGTACCATTACGAGAGCTTCGACTTCGGCGCCTTGCCGGAAGCCGAGCAGGAGGCCGCGGCGGAGGCGGGCCAGGAACGCGACGCCGAGGCCGCGCCCGCGGGCGGCGTGCGCACCTTCCGGGTGGAGTTCGCCAAGACCCGGCGCGTCCTCGAATGCCCGGAGAACGAGACCGTGCTCGACGCCGCCCGCAAGGCCGGTATTCGGCTGCCCTCGTCCTGCGCCAAGGGGCTGTGCGGCACCTGCAAGTCGAAACTCACCTCCGGCACCGTCGCCATGACGCATGCCGGCGGCATCCGCCAGCGCGAGATCGATGCCGGCATGGCGCTGCTGTGCTGCTCCAAGCCGACGAGCGACCTCGTCGTCGAACGCTGAGCGCTTCCGGCCGCTCCAGTGGCCGGGCAGCACTCCAGCGTCCCAAGCTTTCCCCATCGCCTTCGGGAGTCGTCCCGTGATCGCCAATGCCGACGCGCTCTTGAGGCCGCTCACCATCAAGGGCCTCACCATCCGCAACCGGGTGATGTCGACGAGCCACGCCCCCGGCTACGGCCGGGACGGCAAGCCGCAGGAGCGCTACCAGCTCTACCACGCCGAAAAGGCCAAGGGCGGCATCGGGCTCACCATGTTCGGCGGCTCGTCGTCGGTCGCCGTCGACAGCCCCGCCGCGCCCTGGAACCAGATCTCGGTCGCCGACGATTCGGTGATCCCGTTCTTCCGCCAGTTCTCGGACCGGGTGCACCAGCACGGCGGCAAGCTGATGATTCAGCTCACCCATATGGGCCGGCGCACCAAGTGGGACACCGAGCACTGGCTCCCCACCGTCTCACCCTCGCCGCGGCGCGAGCCCGCCTCCCGCACCATCCCGAAGGAGATCGAGCCCGAGGACATCGCCCGCATCGTCAAGAGCTTCGCCCAGGCCGCCCGGCGCTGCAAGGAAGGCGGGCTCGACGGCTGCGAGGTCTCGGCCGCCCACGGCCACCTGATCGACCAGTTCTGGTCGCCGTCCGTCAACCAGCGCACCGACAAGTACGGCGGCAGCCTGGAGAACCGGATGCGCTTCGGCATCGAGGTGCTGGAGGCGATGCGCGCGGAAGCCGGCGACGACTACGTCATCGGCATCCGCATGTCCGGCGACGAGATGATCGCCGACGGCCTCAGCCAGGAGGATTGCCTGACGATCGCCAGCGAGTACGCCCGGCGCGGGCTCGTCGACTTCCTCAACATCTTGGGCGGCCAGGCGCGCGACCACATCGCCCATGCGATCTCGCTGCCGAACATGTCCTTCCCGGTGGCGCCGTTCCTGTTCCTGCCGAGCGCGATCAAGCGCGAGGTCGACGTGCCGGTGTTCCACGCCCAGCGCGTCACCGATCTCGCCACCGCCGCGCGTGCGGTCGCGGACGGCCATGTCGACATGGTGGCGATGACCCGCGCCCACATCGCCGACCCGCACCTCGTGAAGAAGCTCTCAGAGGGCCGGGCCGACGACATCCGGCAGTGTGTCGGCGCGGGCTACTGCATCGACCGGATCTATGTCGGCGGCGACGCGCTCTGCATCCAGAATGCCGCGACGGGCCGCGAGGCGACGATGCCGCACGAGATCCGCCGGGCGGATGTCCGCCGCCGCGTCGTGGTGATCGGCGCCGGTCCCGGTGGGCTTGAGGCGGCCCGCGTCTGCGCCGAGCGCGGCCATTCGGTGGTGCTGTTCGAGAAGAGCGGGCAGGCGGGCGGCCAGATCTCCATCGCGGCGAAAGCCGGCTGGCGAGAGGCGATGTCGGGCATCACCCGCTGGCTGGTGGCCCAGGTGACCAAGCTCGGCGTCGACCTGCGGCTCAACACCGAGGCGACGGAAGCGGCGGTCCTGGCGGAGAAGCCCGACGTGGTGATCGTCGCCACCGGCGGCACGCCGTTCCGCGGCCACGCCAAGGGCGCCGAGCAGCACGCGGTGACGACCACCGAGGTGCTGACCGGCGCGGTCGAGCCCACCGGCTCGGTGCTGCTCTACGACGAGATGGGCGGGCACAACGCCGCGTCGGTGGCCGAGCAGCTGGCCAAGCGCGGCTGCCTCGTCGAGATCGCCACCCACGACCGCATGGTGGCGGAGGAGGTCGGCACCACGAACCAGCCGATCCACCTGCGCGAACTGTACAAGCTCGGCGTGGTGATGACGCCGAACATGGAGCTGATCGAGATCTTTCCGGAGGGCAACCGGCTGGTGGCGGCGCTCCGCAACACCATGACCGATGCGGAGGAGGAGCGCGTCGTCGATCGCGTGATCGTCGATCACGGCACGCTGCCGGTGGACGCGCTCTACCACGGCCTGAAGCCGGCATCGGTCAACCGGGGCCAGACCGACCAGGAAGCGATGATCCGCGGCGAGCCGCAGCCCTACGACCTGTCGAAGGGCTACGCGCTCTATCGCATCGGCGACGCGGTGTCGGGCCGCAACATCCACGCGGCGATCTACGACGCCCTGCGGCTTTGCAAGGATCTTTGATCCGGTCAGAGGGGGCGCACGGTCCTCGTGAGCCTCGTCCGGAAGTGTCGCCACTCCCTTAGGCACCGTCATGACCAGCCTCATGCCCCTGACCACGGTGTTTCCCGGCCTCGTCTGGCTGATGGCGGCGCTCGCCCTCGTCCAGGGCTTGCGCCGGGCCGCGCTCTGGCGCGTCGGCGCGGCGGCGCCGGTGGCGTGGCTCGACGGGCTCGCCAAGCTGCCCCGCCGCTACCTCGTCGATGTCCACCACGTCGTGGCGCGCGATCCTTACGCCTCGCGCATGCACGCGGTCGTGGCCGGCGGCCTGCTCGCGGCCTCGATCCTGACGGCGCTCGCGATCCTGCCGCCGCTCGCCGGTTTCCGGCCCTACTGGTTCCTCGTGGCCCTGGCCTTCGGCGTGACAGCGGTGGGCTCGCTGCTCGTCGGCGCCCGGCGCTATCCCTCGAAGCAGAAGCGCCTCTCCGCCGGGCACTTCCAGATCCTGCCGTTCCTGCTCCTCGCCTACGCCGTCGGCGGCACGCTCACCGCGCTGCTGCTCGCCTTCGGCGCCGGCAGCGGCGTGTTCGGCTCCGTCGCCCTGGCTCTGGCCGCGGCGGGCGGGCTCGGCCTCGCCTTCGAGGTGCGTCACGGCCCGATGCGCCACGCGGCGGCGGGCGCGCTCCACCTCGTCGCCCATCCCCGGCCCGGCCGGTTCGGGGGGCGCCCCGACACCGCGCTCCAGCCCCTCGACCTCGACGCGCCCCGGCTCGGCTCGGAGATGCCGGCCGACTTCACCTGGAACCGGCTGCTGTCCTACGACGCCTGCGTCAGCTGCGGGCGCTGCGAGACCGCCTGCCCGGCCTTCGCCGCCGGCCAGCCGCTCAACCCGAAGAAGCTCATCCAGGATCTCGTCGCCGGCCTTTCGCCGGCCGAACCGGCCTATGCCGGCAATCCCTATCCCGGCGGCCGGGCGGCGGAGGGCGAGCGCGGGGCGCTGGCCCGGCTGATCGGGCCGGATGCGCGCATCCATCCCGATACGCTGTGGTCCTGCACCACCTGCCGGGCCTGCGTCGAGGAATGCCCGATGATGATCGAGCATGTCGACGCCGTGGTCTCCCTGCGGCGGCACGAGACGCTGGAGCGCGGGGCCCTGCCGGAGAAGGCGGTCGGCCCGGTGACGGAGCTGCGCCAGTCCGGTGATCCCGGCGGGCGTCCGCTCGCCGCCCGCACCGACTTCGCTGCCGGTGTCGAGCTACCGCGCATCGCCGATGGTGGGCAGGCCGAGATCCTGCTCTGGCTCGGCGAGGGCGCCTACGACCTGCGCTACGGCCGCTCGCTCCGTGCCCTGGTGCGGCTTCTGCGCGAGGCGCACGTCGATTTCGCGGTGCTGGGCCCGGAGGAGCGCGACACCGGCGACCTCGCCCGGCGTCTCGGCGACGAGGCGACCTTCCAGGGCCTGGCGCGGGAGAACATCGCTACTCTGGCACAATACCGGTTCGACCGGATCGTCACCGCTGACCCGCACGCGCTGCACGCGCTGCGCAACGAGTACCCGGCGCTCGGCGGGTGCTACACGGTCGTGCACCATACCGCCTTCCTGCTGGAGCTGATCCGGGCGGGCAGGCTCAATCCCGGCCGCCTGCCCGACCTCTCGGTGACCTATCACGACCCCTGCTATCTCGCCCGCTACAATGGGGAGACCGAGGCGCCGCGCGCGGTGCTCGACGCGATCGGCGTCGCCCGCCGCGAGATGAGCCGCTCGGGGCGCCGGGCGATGTGCTGCGGCGGCGGCGGCGGCGCGCCGGTGAGCGACGTCCCGGGCGAGCGCCGCATCCCCGACCTCCGCATGGCCCAGGCCGCCGAGACCGGCGCCGGCATCGTGGCGGTGGCCTGCCCCTCCTGCACGGCGATGCTGGAGGGCGTGACCGACCGCAAGGCGGAGATCCGCGACGTGGCCGAATTGCTGCTCCAGGCGGTGGAGGCGGGCCGATGACCCGTCCCCGCCGCGACCCGCGGGCCGAGTGGGCGGCCCAGTTCGTCGCGGGCGCCGGCCTCCGCCCGCGCTACGACCGCACCCGCCGCGCGGCCGCCGGCCGGCCTCGCCGCGACCCGCGGAGCGAGCGCGAGGCCCAGCGCGTCGGCGCCGCCGCGCGGCCGCGCTACGATCTCGGCCAGGCTGGCCGCCCGCTGGGCGAGGCGGTCGTCGCCCCGCCGCGGTCCGTGCCCGAAGCACCGCAGACGATCATCGTCGAGGCGCCCGCCTTCCTCGTCGCGGTGGTGCCGGACGCCCCCGGCGGCCGCCTCTCGGGCCACGACCGGCAGGTGCTCGGCGCCGCCCGGGCGCTCGCCGGACGCGAGGGTGCCGTCGCGGCCATCGTGGAAGGGGCGTGTGAGGGACTCGGCGCCGCGGGCGCCGACCGCGTCCTCCGGCTCGAGGCCGCGGAAGGCTACGATCCTGCGGCCCGCGCCGCCCGCGTCGAGGCGGCGCTCGCGGCGCTCGCGGCGCGCCACACCCTGTTCCCGGAATCGCTCGATGGCGGCGACCTCGCCCGCCGCGTCGCCGTGGGCTTGCGCGAGCCTCTGTTCACCAATGCCGAAGTGGTGGCCGCCAAGGGCCTTGTCCGCCCGGCCAGGGGCCGCCGGGTCGAGCAGAGTCTCGCCGCGCCGCGCTTCGCCACCGTCGCGCCGGATGCGGCCGCCGATTATGCCGGCCCGCCGCGGGAGGCGCGCGCCGTGCCCATCGACGGACCTACGCCGCCGCCTCCGAAAAGTATCCTGTCGGCGACGCGCATCCCCGCCGACCCCGCGACGGTGCCGTTGTCCCTCGCCGAGTTCGTCGTGTCCGCCGGCAACGGCCTCACCGATCTCGACAGCTTCCGGCAGGTGGTGGCGGCGCTCCACGCGACGCCGGGGGCGAGCCGCGTCCTGTGCGATGCCGGGCTGATGCCGCGCCACAGCCAGGTCGGCGCCTCGGGCACGGTGCTGGCCGCGACCTGCTACTTCGCGCTCGGCATCTCCGGCGCGCCGCAGCACCTTCAGGGCGTCGCCGGCTGCGAGCACGTGGTGGCGGTCAACACCGACCTCCACGCGGCGATGATCGAGCGGGCGGGCCTCGCCGTGGTGCAGGACGCGCAGGCGGTGATGCCGGCCCTGCTGCGGCTGCTCGCGCAAGAGACGGCCGGCCGGGCGACCGGGGCGGGGAAGGCGCCATGAGAATCGCGGTTCTCCTGTCCGCCGGCCTCCATCCCGTCTCCGGGGCCCCCGTTCTGCCGCGGGTCGAGGCACAGGCGATCCGGTTGGCCGCCGGGCTCGCCGCGTCGTCCGAGATCTTCGGCCTGCATGCCGGGCCGGAGGCCGCCGCGGTCGCCGAGGCGCTGGGTCAGGGGCTCGACCGCATCGAGCACGTCGCAGTCGCGGCCGGCGAAGATCCGGTGCCGGCGCTGGTCGCGCGGCTCGCCGAGCGGGCGCCCGACCTGATCCTGGCCGGACGGCGCAGCCAGGGCGGCGACGAGAGCGGCCTCGTGCCCTACGCGCTGGCCCGCGCCCTCGCGATGCCGCTGATGCCCGACGTGGTCGCCGCGGCGGCCGCCGAGGACGGCGCGCTGCGCCTTGACCAGAGCCTCGGCCGCGGCGCCCTGCGCCGGGTGCTCGTGCGGGGACCGGTCGTCGTCACCTGCCATCCCGATGCTCCGGCCCCGCTCGCCTACGCCTACGGCCGGGCCCGCCGCGGGCGCGTCGAGACGGTGGCCATCGCCCCGGTCGCGACCCCGGCTCCGGCCCTCGCGGCGGAGGAGCGGCCGTATCGTCGCCGGCCCAGAATCGTGAAGGGCGCGCCCGCCGGCGGCTCGGCGGCGGAACGGCTGAAGGCGGCCACCGGCGAGAGCGGCCCGGCCGGGAGCGGCCGCCTCCTGATCCAGCCCGATCCCGAGGACGCGGCGCGCGAGATCCTGACCTATCTCCGGCAGATCGGCGTTGTCGCCGCGCCGGCGGAACCGAAGACCTGAGGAAGGCGGAAGGATGCCCATGCCCCTGAGCCCGGACGACCTGCTGACGCGGCTGCGCGAGCGCGGCATCGCCTACAAGCTCTACGAGCACGAAGCCGTTCTCACCGTCGAGGCGATGATGGCGGTCTGCGGCGACATCGCCGGCGCCCACACCAAGAACCTGTTCCTGCGCGACGGCAAGAAGACCTACTTCCTCGTCACGCTTCAGCACGACGCGCAGGTCGATCTCAAGGCCTTCCGCTCCGTGCTCGGCGCGCGCGGCGGCCTCTCCTTCGCGAGCCCCGAGGCGCTGCGCGAACGCCTCGGGGTCGAGAGTGGGGCCGTCTCGCCCCTGGCGGCCCTCAACGCCGAGCCGGACAGCGTGAGGGTGTTCATTCAGGACAGCCTGCTGGACGAGACGCGGGTCAACATCCATCCGCTCGTCAGCACGCGCACTCTCTCGCTCATCCCAGCCGACCTGATGCAGGCGCTGCGGGCGGAAGGGCACGAGCCCACGCCGATCGCTCTTCCGGAGAGCGTCGCGGCCTGAGGGCCGCTTCGGCGGACGCGCCTTCGAGGCGCTGTACCTGCGGAGGGACCGGCCGATCCGGGTCACGCCCGGCGGCGCAAGACAGCGGCCTCGAAGACCCTTCCGGATCGCCGTGCGATCGCACCGGACGGGTCTTCGAGGCCGCTGTCGCGTCGGGAAAGGGTCTTGGTCGAGCCCGAACGGGAGCCGAACGGCCGGCCCGCCGCGAACATCCGCGCTTCGTCGAACCGCCGTTCAGGCGCTCTGCAGGGCGGTCGGAAAGGCAAGCGTCGCGAAGAGCGGCGCGACGCTCACGGCGCCGGGGCGGGCCGTCTCCGGGCCGGTCCGCAACTCCGACAGCGCGCCGCGGGTCAGGCCGATATCGTCGAGCGCCGCGTCGCTGAGATTCATCAGAGCCTCTTGATCGGCCCTGGCGCGAAGATGGGCACGAACACTTTCGAAAACTTTGCTGAACATCGAATGAGCCTCGATCGCGCCGCCGCTGATCAAGACAAGGACGGCTCGCGCTTCAACTCATATGAGCCCTCGTCAGTCTTGAGAGGAGCGCGGATGCTTGGGATCAGCTCTGCTTGATGCGCATGCATTGCGCATGAAAGTCCGTCTTTTAGCAGATTGCTTACCTATTGTGCATGAACCACTCGCCCGATGACCGTCCGCCGCGCCGGAACGATCCTGCAACGCCGCGATGAAAAACCCCTCTTCCGGGGTCGGAAGAGGGGTTGCGGGATCGGTCATGGCCGAACCGATCGGGTGGGGCCCGACCAAGGTCCGATCGGTCGCATCGTGGGGCGAGAATCCATGTTCCGCCCGGCTTGCGTGTCAGCAGGCGGCGACGTTGACGGCCAGCCCGCCGAGCGAGGTTTCCTTGTACTTGGCCTGCATGTCGTGGCCGGTCTGGCGCATGGTCTCGATCACCTCGTCGAGGCTCACCCGGTGTTCGCCGTCGCCGCGCAGGGAGAGTGAGGCCGCCACGACCGCCTTGTTGGCGCCGAAGGCGTTGCGCTCGATGCAGGGCACCTGGACGAGGCCGGCGATCGGATCGCAGGTCATGCCGAGATGGTGCTCCATGGCGATCTCGGCGGCGTTCTCGATCTGGAAGGCGGAGCCGCCGAGCGCCGCGGTCAGACCTGCCGCCGCCATCGCCGCCGCCGAGCCGACCTCGCCCTGGCAACCGACCTCCGCCCCCGAGATCGAGGCGCGGGCCTTGATCAGGCCGCCGATGGCGGCGGCGGTGAGCAGGAAGTCGCGCCCGCGCTCGTCGTTCCAGTCGGGGCAGAAGTCGCGGGTGTAGCGCAGCACCGCCGGGACGATGCCGGCCGCGCCGTTGGTCGGCGCCGTCACCACCCGGCCGCCCGACGCGTTCTCCTCGTTGACGGCGAGCGCGTAGAGGCTGATCCAGTCCATGATCTCGTGGGCCGGACGGCTGTTGGCGAGTTTCGTCGCCTCCAGCGACTCGTAGAGACGCTTGGCACGCCGCCGCACCCGCAGGCCGCCGGGCAGTTCGCCGTCCATGCGCAGGCCGCGCTCGATGCAGGCGAACATCGCGTCGCGGATCGCGTCGAGGCCGGCGTCGATGGCCTCGCGCGAGCGCAGGGTCAGCTCGTTGGCGAGCTGGATCTGCGGGATCGTCAGCCCGGTGCGCAGCGTCAGGTCGAGGAGTTCGCGGCCGCTGCCGAAGGGGAGCGGCGGCGTCTGCGTATCCCCGGCCGAAACCGCCTCGGCTTCCGCCGCGGTGACGACGAAGCCGCCGCCGACCGAATAGAAGATCTGATCCTCGAGGAGCGCATCCCCGGCATCGTAGGCGCGGAACCGCATGCCGTTGGTGTGCAGCGGCAGGATGTCCTTGAAGTTGAAGACGAGGTCGCGCTCGGGCTCGAAGTGGACACCCGGAATGCCGAGATCACCGGTGCGCCGCAGGGTGTCGGAGAGGGGCGTTGTGAGATCGGGATCAATGGTGGCGGGCGCGTGGCCCAGGAGACCGAGCAGGATCGCCACATCGGTGCCGTGGCCGCGGCCGGTCCAGGCCAGCGAGCCGTAGATCTCGGCGCTGATCCGGGCGGCGCCGCCGCGGGCCAGCACGGTCTCGCGGAACCGGCGGGCGGCGACCATCGGCCCGACGGTGTGGGAACTCGACGGACCGATCCCGATCTTGAACAGATCGAAGGTGCTGATCATCGGGTCCGCTGCTCTCTCAATAGGGGGCTCTCCCCGCTGCGGATGCAAGTTCGGGGAGAGGCGCGTCGCGACAGGGTGCCGGGGCCTAGTGCGGAGGTGATGGACGACGAGGTGGGTTCGCCTTCGGCGTGCATCAACCCTGCATCAAGGCGCGACCGCCCCTTCGGCCCCGAACACGGCCTCATTGAGGAAGCCGTGGACGTAGGTCGAGAAGGAGCGCCAGCACTCGACGCGGTAGAGCGGTGCGGCGGCGGCGCGGATCAGCACGATCTCGGCCTTGCCGAGCAGGGTGCGGGTGGCGCTGCCCGGCGGGAAGGCGGTCTCCGACAGGTCGAGCGGGCAGCCGGCATTGAACACCGCCGCCGCCTGACGGCCCGAGACGTCGATGCCGACATTGCGGTGCGAGACGTCGACCAGGGCGTGGGGCAGGCCGGCGAGCGCCTCGTGGATGCGGCCCTGCAGCAGGTCGGCATCGGCCTCCGGGCCGCCGACGAGCCACTCGTCGGGCCCGAGGCGGGCGATCCAGACCTCGCCGTCGGTGCCGACCGTGTTGATCGGCGCATCGAGCGGGAGCCCGGCGAGCGTCGGCGCGCCGCCGCCGAGCCGTGCGCGCAGGGAGAAGCGCGACTCGGCGCCCGCGGGTCGGACCGAGACGCTCGCTCCGGAGGCCGCCGGACGGGGCAGGGTGGCGAGCGGCAGGGCGCGGGCGGCGCGGTAGCGGGTCTCAAGCATTGATGCGCTCCCCCTTGGTGTCGAAGAAGACCGGTTCGCAGACGGTGACGCGGGTGAAGCCGTCCGGCGTGGTGACGTGGAGGTGCCCCCCCGCCCGCTCGCGCCCGCCCTCGACCAGGGCGAGCGCAATGGAGCGGCCGCAATTGGCGCTCCAGTAGCTCGAGGTGACGTGGCCGAGCATGCGCATCGGGATCGGCTGGCCCGTATCGGCGACGATCTGCGCGCCCTCGTCGAGGACGAGCTTCGGATCGTCGGTCATCAGCCCGACGAGCTGCTTGCGGCCCGACGCCACCACGTCGGGGCGCGCCAGCGAGCGCTTGCCGACGAAATCCCCTTTGGCCTTCGGGATCATGCCGGCCATGCCGACATCGTCCGGGGTCACGGTGCCGTCGGTCTCCTGGCCGACGATGATGTAGCCCTTCTCGGCGCGCAGCACGTGCATCGTCTCGGTGCCGTAGGGCGTGATGCCGTGCGCCCGGCCCGCCGCGAACACGGCTTCCCAGACCGCGCGGGCGTGGTCGGAGGGCACGTTGATCTCGAAACCGAGCTCACCGGTGAACGACACCCGGAACAGTCGGGTCGGCACGCCGCAGATCGTGCCCGACCGCATCGCCATGTGCGGAAAGGCTTCCGGCGACAGGTCGATACCGTCGACCAGCGGCGCGATCACGTCGCGCGCCTTCGGCCCCTGGAGCGCGATCACCGCCCACTGCTCGGTGGTCGAGGTCAGGAAGACCTCGAGCTCCGGCCACTCGGTCTGGAGGTAGTCCTCCATATGCGCCAGCACGCGGGCCGCCCCGCCCGTGGTGGTGGTGACGTGGAAGCACTCGTCGGAGACGCGGGCGACGACGCCGTCGTCAAGGATGTAGCCGTCCTCCTTCAGCATCAGCCCGTAGCGGCAGCGCCCGGGGGCGAGCTTGGTCCAGGGGTTGATGTAGAGGCGGTTCATGAACTCGGCCGCATCGCGGCCGACGATCTCGATCTTGCCCAGCGTCGAGGCGTCGAAGATGCCGACCCCCTCGCGCACGGCCTTGCACTCGCGGGCGACCGCGGCGTGCAGGTCCTCGCCGGCCTTCGGGAAGTACCAGGCGCGCCGCCACAGGGCGACGTTCTCGAACAGGGCGCCGTGGGCCTCGGCCCATTCGTGGATCGGCGTGGTGCGGATCGGATCGAATAGGGCATGGCGGGCGGGCCCCACCAGCGCACCGAAGGTCACCGGGGTGTAGGGCGGGCGGAAGGTCGTGGTGCCGACCGCCGGCAGGGCCTTGTCGAGCTGCCCGGCGACGATGCCCAGCGCGTTCATGTTCGAGGTCTTGCCCTGGTCGGTCGCCATGCCGGTCGTGGTGTAGCGCTTGACGTGCTCGATCGACTGGAAGCCCTCGCGGACCGCGAGCTTGATGTCCTTGGCGGTGACGTCGTTCTGGTAATCGACGAAGGCGCGCACCTTGGTCGGGTTCGCATCGGTCGGCATGATCCGCACCGGCTGGAAGCCGGTCAGCGTCGGCGTGGCCCGGACCTCCTGCCGCTCGTCGGAGCCCGCGGCGGCGGCGCCAGCGGAGAAACCTTCGTTGACGCAGGCGGCGAGATCGTAGGTGCCGCGGGCCGCGCCGGCCGAGCGCTCGGCCTGGGCCGAGATGTTCGGCACGAAGGCATCGATGGCGTCGTCGTAGCGCAGCTTGCCGCGCGACTGCGAGAACAGGTGGACGGCGGGCGTCCAGCCGCCGGACATGCCGACGCAGTCGCAAGCGAGAAGGCGACGGCCGCCGCACCGGCCGTCGCTCCCGACAGGTGCCACGACGAGACCCGTGACGCGCTTCCGGCCCTTCGATCCGATCACGGTGTGGCCGGTCAACACCTCGGCCCCGGCCGAGCGCAGCTGCGCCAGCTCCGGCCCGCAATCCGCTTCCAGGCGCAGGTCGACGAGGGTGACGTCGAGTCCGGCTGCACGCGCATCGAGCGCGGCCTGGTAGGCGGAGGCGCCACAGGTGGCGAAGACGAGCCGGCGGCCCGGCGCCACGCCGTAGCGGTTGAGGAAGACCCGCACGCTCTCGGCGAGCAGGATGCCCGGCCGGTCGTTGTCGGCGAAGACGAGGGGGCGCTCGTGGGCGCCGCCGGCGAGCACGACCTGCTCCGCCCGCACCTGCCACAGGCGCTCGCGGGGCGCTTGGCCCGCGGCCGACGTCAGGTGGTCGGTGACGCGCTCGGTCATCGCCACGTGGTTGTGGTTGTAATAACCGAAGGCCGTGGTGCGGGGCAGCAGGATGACGTTCTCGCGGGCATCGAGCTCGGCCAGCGTCTCGGCGAGCCAGTCCGCCGCCGGGCGTCCGTCGATCTGCGAGGTCGTGTCGTGCAGGAGCGAGCCGCCGGGCTCCGCGCCCTCGTCGGCCAGGATCACCCGCTTGCCGGTGCGCGCGGCGGCGAGCGCCGCGGCGAGCCCCGCCGGGCCGGCGCCGACGACGAGCACGTCGCAATGGGCGTGGCGGTTGGCGTAGCGGTCGGGATCGGCCACGGTCGGTGCCTTGCCGAGACCGGCGGCGGCGCGGATGAAGGGTTCGTAGACCTTATCCCAGAACTTCCGGGGCCACATGAAGGTCTTGTAGTAGAAGCCCGCGACGAAGACCGGCGAGAGCAAGTCGTTGACCGCGCCGACGTCGAATTCGAGCGAGGGCCAGTGGTTCTGCGAGGTCGTGCGCAGGCCCGAGCGTGCCTCGACCACGGAGGCGCGGTTGTTCGGGTCGATCCGGCCGGGTCCGCGATCGACGGAGAGCAGCGCGCTCGGCTCGTCGGGGCCGTGGCTCAGGATGCCGCGGGGGCGGTGATACTTGAACGAGCGCCCGACGAGATGGATGCCGTTGGCCAGCAGCGCCGAGGCGACGGTGTCGCCGGCAAATCCGTGGACCGGCTTGCCGTTGAACGCGAAGACGATGGGGCGGGTGCGGTCGATGCGTCCGCCGCGGGACAATCTGAACGGCTGTGCCATCTCACGCCCTCGTCTCGCTCTGGGGGAATTGGGTGGGCTTCGCCCCCATCGGATAGGTCTCGATGAAGCGGTCGCTGATCGTGTCGCGGAGCGCATTGAACCAGCGGCCGCAGCCGTGGACGTGGCACCAGCGCTCGGCATGCACGCCCTTGGGGTTGGCGCGCACGAACAGGTGCTCGCTCCAGGCGCCGTCATCGACGGTCATCGGGTCGGCGGGGCGGGCGATATGGGCTTGGCCGCCGCACCGGAACTCGGTCTCGGGCCGTTTGCCGCAATGGGGACAGGCGATCAGCAGCATGGGTCTGGCTCCGGATCAGTGCGCGACGGCCGCGGCGGCGGCCTCGTCGATGAGGCGCCCGGTGCGGAACCGGTCGAGGGTGAAGGGCGCGTTGATCTTGTGGGGCGTGCCGGTCGCGAGCGTGTGGGCGAAGACGTGGCCCGAGCCCGGCGTCGCCTTGAAGCCGCCGGTGCCCCAGCCGCAATTGACGAACAGGTTCTGGACCGGGGTCTTGCCGATGATCGGCGAGCGGTCCGGCGTCACGTCGACGATGCCGCCCCAGGAGCGCAGCATCCGCATCCGGGTGAATTGCGGAAAGAGCTCGCAGATCGCGTCCAGCGTGTGGGTGGTGATGTGAAGGCCGCCCTGCTGGCTGTAGGAGGTGTACTGGTCGGTGCCGGCGCCGATCACGAGTTCGCCCTTGTCGGATTGCGACAGGTAGGCGTGGACCGCGTTCGACATCACCACGCAGGGGAAGCACGGCTTGACCGGCTCGGAGACCAGCGCCTGGAGCGGGTAGCTCTCCAGCGGCATCGACACGCCGGCCATGGACATCAGGGTCGAGGTGTGGCCGGCGGCGACCACGCCGATCCGGCCGGCGCCGATGAAGCCGCGCGTGGTCTCGACGCCGACCGCCCTGCCGAAGGCGTCACGGCGGATGCCGGTGACCTCGCAGTTCTGGATGATGTCGACGCCGCGGTCGTCGGCGCCGCGGGCATAGCCCCAGGCCACCGCGTCGTGGCGGGCGGTGCCGGCCCGGCGCTGGAGCGCCCCGCCGAGCACCGGGTAGCGCAAGGAGCCCGAGATATCGAGCGGCGGACAGAACGCCTTGCACTCCTCCTTCGAGAGCCACTCGTTGTCGATGCCGTTGAGACGGTTGGCGTAGACGTGGCGCTTGAAGCTCTGGACGTCGTGGACGTTGTGCGCGAGCATCAACACGCCGCGCTGGGAGAACATGATGTTGTAGTTCAGCTCCTGGGACAGCCCCTCCCAGAGCTTGAGCGCGTGCTCGTACATCGCCGCGCTCTCGTCGTAGAGGTAGTTGGAGCGGATGATCGTGGTGTTGCGGCCGGTATTGCCGCCGCCGATCCAGCCCTTCTCCAGCACCGCCACGTTGGTGATGCCGTGCACCGTGGCGAGATAATAGGCGGTCGCCAGCCCATGGCCGCCGCCGCCGACGATGACGACGTCGTAGCGGGGCTTGGGCTCGGGGGCGCGCCACTGGCGACCCCAGCCGGTATGGCCCCGCAGGGATTCGGAGAGCAGCGACGTGAGGGAGAAGCGGCGCATCGGTCGACCTCGCGGTGTTGACGGATCATGGTCCGCGCGCCGCGGCGGGGCTTGATCGGTGGCGACCGGGAGTTTGGGATTCCCGACTTCGACCGATGTCCCACGCTCCCGATCCGAAAGAGGCCCGGCCGGTTCGACAGACCTCGCTCGGCGCAAGACTTCGGCCCGCCCGCTCGAGGGACAGGTCCGACGATCAGTTGATCACGCTGCCGTGAGCAGGAAATCGAACAAGAATTATTTTATTGCATGCGCCCGGCGATCGGAGATTAAGTTCCGGTGTGGGCGCCGCCTCGGCGGACGCGCCCCGCTCGATCGACGGCGCCGGTTACGATCGGGACGATCCTGAATCGCTCCCCGGCCGGCACGGGAGTCGGCGCGGCACGTGAATTGCCCACCAAGCCGCGGCGTAAGGCCGACAAACGGTGGTCGGGATGGACATGACGATAGCCGCCGGGGAGACGAGCCCGGCCAATGTGCTGACCGCGAACGAGGCGGTCACGGGGAGGGTCCTCTCCGTCGGCTTCATGCTGGTCGAGCGCTTCTCGATGATCGCCTTCTCCTCGGCGATCGAGCCCCTGCGGCTCGCCAACCGCGCGGTCGGGCGCGATCTCTACCGCTTCTCGCTGTGGTCGGAGGACGGCACCAAGTGCACCGCCTCGAACGGGATCGAGGTCAAGGTCGCGGGTCGCTTCTGCGATGCACAGGATTTCGACATGATCGTCGTGTGCGGCGGCATCGACATCCAGAGGCCGGATCACCGCGCTCTCCACGCGGCCCTGCGCCGGTGCAGCGCCCGCGGGGCGGCGATCGGCGCGGTCTGCACGGGCACCTACGTGCTGGCCAAGGCCGGTCTCCTCGACGGCTACCGGGCGACGATCCACTGGGAGAACCTGCCGGGCCTCGTCTCGGAGCATGACGGGCTCGAGATCGGCTCGGACCTGTTCGAAATCGACCGCAACCGCTTCACCTGCGCCGGCGGCACCGCGGCGGCCGACATGATGCTGTCGCTGATCATGCGCGACCACGGGCCGAGCGTGGCCTCGGAGGTCGCCGACCAGCTCATTCATCACCGCATCCGCGAATCAGGCGAGCGTCAGCGGATGGACCTGCGCATGCGCCTCGGCGTCTCGCATCCGAAGCTTCTGCGGGTGGTGGGGCTGATGGAAACCTCGCTCGCCGAGCCGCTCGGCAGCCAGGAACTCGCCGATGCGGTGCAGCTCTCGACCCGCCAGCTGGAGCGGCTGTTCCTGAAGTATCTGGGCCGCTCGCCGGCCAAGCACTACCTGCGCATCCGCCTGGAACACGCCCGCACCCTGATCCGGCAGACGGCGATGCCGCTGCTCTCGGTGGCGTTCGAGTGCGGCTTCACCTCGGCCTCGCACTTCTCGAAGGCCTATCTCGACTGCTTCGGCCAGCCGCCGAGCGCCGAGCGGAAGATCGTACAGACGCAGAGCGCGCGCGCCTGAGCGGTTTGTGCCAGCGCGCCGAATCCGGCGCCGGGATGATCCGAGAGACGTCACGCCCGATGACGCGGCTCCGGCCAGCCTCGCAATGTCCTGAAGGCGGACGGGGCCTACGATCGAAGTGCGATCAGCTTCACCGGGTGATGGGCTGCCGAGGGTGGGAGCCAGTCATTCGCCTGACGCGGTGAGCGGACGGGCATGACCCTTCTCGGACCTTGTTCTCGCGAGGCTCGCTGAACACGATCCCGCCTGACACGTCCGTCACTTGGAGGCCGCAAGAAAGCCTCCTAAAGTTTGCCTGGGCAGCCGCTTCGCGCCCATGCGAGGAGGCGAGTATGTCCGTGTCAGGAGCCCACGACAGCACCCTCGTCACCCTCTCGATCCTCATCGCGACGGTCGCCTCCTACACCGCCCTTGATCTCGCAGGCCGCATCCGGGCCGCGACGGGCTGGGCGGCGCATGCATGGCTCGCGACCGCAGCCCTGGCCATGGGTGGTGGCATCTGGGCCATGCACTTCGTCGCCATGCTCGCCTTCAGCATGCCGGGCATGGAGGCGCACTACGACCTCAGCCTCACGCTCCTCTCGCTGATCGTGCCGGTCGCGGTCACCGGGATCGGCTTCGCCGTCGTGAACCAGCCCAGGAGGAGCCGCTTCGCTCTCGTTGCAAGCGGCCTTCTCATGGGTATCGGCATCGCGGCCATGCACTACACCGGCATGGCCGCGATGCATGTGCCCGCCTCCCTGCGCTACGACGCGCTGTGGGTGGCCGTCTCGATCCTGATCGCGGTCGGAGCCTCGACCATCGCGCTCTGGCTGGCCTTCAAGAACACGGGGCTGGTGCAAAAGCTCGTGGCCGCAGGTGTGATGGGCGTTGCGGTCTCGGGCATGCACTACACGGCCATGTATGCCGCCGCCTTCACCGCTCACGGCGTGACTGACGGCGGGCATGGCTATGCAAGCATCGGCCAGACGAACCTCGCCCTCGCCGTCGCCGCCACCACGTTCTTGATCCTGTTCCTCTCGCTGATCGCGGCCATGTTCGACCGGCGCTTCGCTGTGCTCGCCGAACGGGAGGCCGTAGCCTTGCGCCGGAGCGAGGAGCAGTTCCGGGCGCTCTACCGCAAGACGCCGCTGCCGCTGCACGCTCTCGATGCCGAGGGCCGTGTCGAGGAGGTCAGCGACGCTTGGCTCGACCTTCTCGGCTACCCGCGCGAGAGCGTTGTGGGCCGCCCCTTGATCAACTTCATGAATGAGGAGTCGGCGCGCCGCCGCGTTCAGGAGGATTGGCCCAGGCTCCTGGCGACCGGCGCGCTTCGCGACGCCGAGTACCGCTTCGTGACCTATCTCGGCGAGCCCCTTGACGTTCTCCTGTCCTCGCAAGTCGAGCGCGACGCGCAGGGCGCGTTCCTGCGCACGCTTGGCGGCATCGTCGATGTGACCGCCAGACGACGTGCGGAGGAGGCGCTGCGGCAGGCCCAGAAGATGGAGGCCGTTGGACGCCTCACCGGCGGCATCGCGCACGACTTCAACAACCTGCTTGCCGTGGTGATCGCCAATCTCGATCTCCTGCGCAAGCGCCTGCCCGACGACCCCAGGCTCACGCGCCTTGTCGAGCACGCGATCCAAGGGGCTGAGCGGGGAGCCTCGTTGACGCAGCGCATGCTGTCCTTTGCACGGCGGCAGAGTCTGAGGCCCAAGCCCGTCTGTCCCCCGGATCTTGTGCGAGGCATGGAGGATCTGCTTCGCCGCTCCATCGGTCCGCAGGTGCAGATCGAGACGCACTTCCCTCTGGGATTGCCCTACGCCTATGCGGACGCCAACCAGCTTGAACTGGCGCTGTTGAACCTCGTCGTGAACGCGAGGGACGCCATGCCCAATGGCGGCACCATCACGGTCGGCGCGCGCGAGCAGACGATTGGAGCCGATCAGGTGCGCGGTCTCTCGCCGGGCCAGTACGTCTGCCTCTGGGTAACGGACACGGGCACGGGCATGGACGAGGTCACCCTGGGACAAGCCATGGAGCCGTTCTTCACGACGAAGGGCGTGGGCCAGGGAACCGGCCTCGGACTGTCCATGGTGCATGGCCTTGCCGAGCAGTCTGGTGGAGCCCTGGTTCTCAAGAGCCGCGTGGGCGCGGGAACGACCGCTGAGGTCTGGCTTCCGGTTGCCGAAACCGGAGAGGAGACCGAAGAGATCGCGGCTGACCCGGTCCAGAAGGTTGGTGCAGCGACGCGCTCGCTGACAGTTCTGGCGGTCGATGATGACGCCCTTGTCCTGGCGAACACAGCGGCGATGCTCGACGACCTCGGGCATGTGGTCCTCGAAGCCTCGTCCGGAGAGGAGGCGCTGACCCTCCTGCGAAGGGGCCGCAAGGTCGATCTGGTGATCACGGATTACGCCATGCCGGGCATGACGGGCCAGCACCTCGCGGAGGCGATCAGGGCTGAGTGGCCGCGCATCCCGATCCTTCTTGCGACGGGCTATGCGGAGGTGGCGCAGGAGGGCCACCTCGCGCTGCCTCGGCTGAACAAGCCCTACCAACAAGCCGATCTCGCTCGCGCGGTCGCGGACTGCCTCATGCACGAGGACGAAGCAGATCGGGTTGTCGCGTTCCGGCCCGTGCGGGGCGGGTGAGCCCGACGACTTCAGGCTGAACGGGCGCACTGATCGGCTAGCACGAGTGCGCCCGTTTCTTGGCCACGGCCAGAGCCCGCATTTTGGGCGAACCCCTCACAAGCCGGACTTCCGCGAAAGGCTGCAAGCGGCTCCCCGCATGGGCAGGCTGACGGGCATGGACCTTATGGCGGGCCTCACGGAACTCTCAGTGACCGCCCATGCCGCGGCTTGCCACGTCAGCACAGCGGGTTTTGTGCTGAAAGCGCTTAGAAGTAATAGCCGATATTCATGATGAACCGTGACTTCCACCGGTTCTCGCCGCCCTGGGCGAGGCCGTTGTTGAATTCGCCGACGCCGACATAGGGATCGTTCCGGCCGATGGCGGCCTCGGTGTAGATGATCAGGTTCGGATCCGCCGTGAGGGTCCAGGCTCCGCCGAGCGTGAAGCGCTCGCTCGCCTTGAAGCTCGCCTTGTCCTTGTAGAAGGCGCTGTAGCCGACGAAGGGCACCACGGTGAACGGGCCGATCGGATCGGGCACCTTGTAGGTCACTTCCGCCGAGACGAAGTTGCCGCGCGCGGCGAGATTGTACGAGAAATCGAAGCCGCCCACCGTGACGAGATCGTTGCGGAAGGGATTCTTCGGATCGATATCCTGCCGCACGTAGATCGCCTTGAAGCCCCAGGGGCCATAGGTGCCCAGCGCGTGCAGGCCCTCGAGTTGCTTGGTGCCGGTCTGGCGCGTGTCGAAATTGTAGATCTCCGAGTGCCAGATCGAGGCGCCGAAGGCGAGCGAGGTGGTCTCGTTCTTGAGAACGAAGTACTCCGCTCGGCCGATGAACATGTTCTGTTCGGCGTTGCTGGTTCCGTTCGTGACGTAGGGGTCGGCGCGGACGATGTTCGTTGAGTAGCGCGCGCTGTCGAGGCTCAGACCGAAGGCGTTCGGGTTGGCGCCGGGATAGAACCCGACCTGATAGTTGAAATCCGGCTCGACATGGGAAAATTTGACGCCGAAATTGTAGACCTCCTCCAGCCCCATGGTGAAGCCGAGGGTTTCGAGAAAACTCGTCCCGAAATATGGGGTCAGGCCGAACGGCGACTGGTTGAGACCGAAGGTAATGCTGTCTTCCAGGGTGAATTTGTAGCCGAGATAGGCCCACATCGGGAAGTGGACCTCGCCCGGATTGCCGCGGTAGCCGTTGCGGGGGCCGTAGATCGAGCTGCCACCATAGAACCGATACTGTGCCGCGCCGAAGATCGTGTCGGAATCGTAGGCGGCCTTGAGCGCGAGGGTGTCGAAGTCGAAGTTCTCCCGCGCCTTGCGGACGCCGCCGCGGCTGGCATCGTCGAAGCGCCAGTCGTATCGGGCGCGGATGGCACCACCGAAGGTGAAGGTGCCCGCGTCGGTCTTGCTCTTCGGCGGGGCCAAGCCGAAATCGGTGCGGGGTTCGGGCACGACCACAGGTTGCTCGCGGTTGACCTGGCTCGGCTCGGCATCGACCTCGACCGGGCCCTGCGCCTGGGCCGCGGCGATCGAGGGGCACAGCATCATCCCCGCGGCACAGGCCACGAGGGCAGCCGCCAAACCATTCGCCATCACGTCCCCACCCCTCGACTGAACCGCCGATCCGCCGTCCCAGCTGTTCTCAGTCCTTCCCGGACCCGAATGACGGGCGTTACTTCAGCCAGCCATCGACCGTCGCGCGGTTCCGCGCGATCCACTTCGCGGCCGTCTCCTCGGGTTTGGCGCCCTTCTCCTCGTTCTCGGCCATCACGGCTTCCTCGTCCTTGATGGTGAGCTTGAACTTCTGCAGGATGCCGTAGACCTCGGGCATGTCCTCCTTGAGTCCCTTGCGGGCCAACGTGTTCACGCTCTCGGCCTCGCCGAAGCTCTTCTTGGGATCGGCGAGGTATTTCAGGTCGTAGCGCGCGAACATCCAGTGCGGCGTCCAGGCGGTGACGACGACGTCCTTCTTCTGCCGCACCGCATCCTTCAGTGCGCTGGTCATCGTGGCATCGCTGCCGTCGAGAAGCTTGACCTTGAGGCCGTAGGCCTTGATCGCCGCCTCTGAGCTCTTCATCACGCCGGCGCCGGGATCGATGCCGATGACCCGGCCGTCGACCTCGGACGCCCTGGTCGCGAGATCCTCGATCGAGTTGAGCGGCGACGAGGCGGGCACGGCCCAGCCGATCCTGGCCCCCGTGACATTGGGACCGATCAGTTCGAGACGGTTCTTCAGCTTCTCGTAATAGGCGCCCTGCGTGACGGGCAGCCAGGCGGCGACGCTCGCATCCGCGTCGCCCGAGGCCACCGCCTGCCACATCGCGGCGGCGGCGAGCGGGATCGTCTTGACCTGATAGCCTTTCTCCTCAAGGGCGAGCTTGAGAATATTGGTCGCCACCACGGCGTCGGCCCATTCCACGTAGGCGATTCGAACCTGCTTGCCCGCCGCCTCGGCCGGCGTCTGGATCAGGGCGAGGCAGGCCACCATCCCAAATATCGGAGCGCGCATCGACGAAACCTTTCAGGTGGGCTGAGGACACATATCGACCGTCGACTGAACTTTCAGGTTCAGAATTTCGTCGCGCAGCTCGGATTGCAGATTTGATCAGAATTGATTCGTTTTTATATCGCCCACTCATCTCAACCCGGGAAACAAGGCGATCTTGCTTCCCCGGCTGAAGGCGTGCGCTTCAGGCGACACCGTGGGGACGGGCGCGGGCGGCGAGCGCCTGGGTCGCCCGGTCGAGGATGACGGCGACGATCACGATGCCGATGCCCGCTTCGAACCCGGCGCCGGCCTCGAGGCGCTGGATCGATTGCCAGACCGCACGGCCGAGACCGCCGGCCCCGATCATGGCGGCGATGACCACCATCGAGAGGGCGAGCATCATGGTCTGGTTCACGCCCGCCATGATGGTCGGCAATGCCAGCGGCAGCTGGACCTTGAACAGCTTCTGCGTCGCCGAGCCGCCGAAGGCATCCGAAGCCTCGACGAGTTCCGAAGGCACGTTGCGGATGCCGAGCGCCGTCAGTCGGATCACCGGCGGCACGGAGAACACGATGGTCGCGAAGCAGGCGGAGACCGCGCCGAGCCCGAAGAAGGGCAGGGCAGGGATCAGGTAGACGAAGCTCGGCAGCGTCTGCATCATGTCGAGCACCGGCGAGAACACCCGCCACGCGCGTCGGCTCAAGGCGAACCAGATCCCGACCGGAATGCCGATCACGAGCGCGGCCAGCGTCGCGAGGATGACGAGCACCAGCGTCTCGACCGTCGCCTGCCAGAGCCGCAGGTTCCAGAGGAACAGCAGCCCCGCGAGGGTCAGCAGCCCGACCTTCCGCCCGCCGATCTTGGTGGTGACGAGCGCCGCTGCCGCGATCGCGAGCCAGGGCGGCACCGCGACGAGGCCGGCGGTCAGCGTCTCGATCCAGTCGGAGACGATGCGGCTGACCGCCCGGGTCAGCCAAGAGCCATGCTCGGTGAGCCAGTCGAGGGCGTCGTCGCTGAGCGTGTCGAGGGGAAATTTGGGGACGTTCCAGTCCATCGCTCCGCTCCTGCCGGCTTGGATTGTGACGAGAGGAGGCCGACTTGCGGCCCGTGCGCACCCGGGCGCGAAGCGAGGGCCCGCACGGCATCCCGGCTCGTGATCGGACCGATCAGGCGTCCGTCCGACGCGACGACGGCAACGGATCCCTCGGAGGCGATCCGGCCCAGAACCGTCTCGAGGCGGGCCTCCGCCTCCACGACGCCGGGCTCGAGATCGAGCAGGCCGGTCAGCGCGTCGCCGGGTCGGGCGGCGGCGATCCTGTCGGCGCGGACGCGGCCGACGAAGCGGCCGTCGCGGTCGGCGACGAGCCACGCGTCGCCGCCGGCCTGCGCCGTCCGAGCCCGCGCCTCGGCCACGGTCTGCGTCGGCGAAAGCACGATCGCCGTGCGGTCGGCGACGTGCTCGGCCCGCATCACCGCCGCGAGGTCGATATGCTCCACGAAGCGGCGGACATACTCGGTCGCCGGGCGGGCCACGACCTCCTCGGGCTGGCCGATCTGCACCACCTCGCCATCCTTCATGAGGACGATGCGGCCACCGAGCGCCACGGCCTCGTCGAGGTCGTGCGAGACGAAAACGATGGTCTTCTTCAGCTTGCGCTGCAATTCGCGCAGCTCCGCCTGCATGTCCCGGCGGATCAGCGGGTCGAGGGCGCTGAAGGCTTCGTCCATCAGCAGGATGTCGGCATCCGCCGCCAGCGCCCGCGCGAGGCCCGCCCGCTGCTGCATGCCGCCGGACAGCTCGTGCGGATACTTGCTCTCCCAGCCTTTCAGGCCGACGAGCTCGATCGCCCGCATCGCGCAATCGATGCGCTGCTTGGCCGGAACGTTCCTGATCTCGAGACCGAAGCTGACATTCGACAGGATGGTGCGATTGGGGAGCAGCGCGAAATGCTGGAACACCATGCCGAAGGTCTTCTGGCGGAACGCCAGCAGCTCCTTGCGGTCGAGCCGGGTGACATCGACGTCGTCGACGAGAATCCGGCCGCAGGTCGGCTCGACGAGCCGGTTCATGCACCGCAGGAGGGTCGACTTGCCCGAGCCGGACAGACCCATGAGGATGAGGATCTCGCCCTCATGCACTTCGAAGGAGATATTGCACAGTCCGACGACCGCACCGCAGGCCTCGGCGACGTCAGCCTTGCGCTTTCCTTGAGAAATCAGATCGACAGCTTCGACATGATTTGCGCCGAAGATCTTGCTGACGCTCTCTAAGGTAATGCGGCCCATGTGCTTCCGACCTCTTAGAGTCGCGCATTCCGCTCATCGCTGCTCGCGCTGCGGCGGCGCATGGCTTAATCTATGATGATGAGAAGCTAGCGGCAGCGGGCCCGTGGGCTTGTACGGCTGCGACGCTTTTTGCCCGGAAGCCGACACAGGTGGAAGTTTAGCGTCAAAAATCGTTGCTGCACCGCAGTAATGCTATCAAATACGTCAGATTGAGACATTATTATGCATCGCCTGACTGGAAGTTAAACGCACTACAGCAAGCCGGCGACAACCTTGCCGCTGAACAGCCCTCGGTTCGGGGCAAGGATCGTCCGTTCGGGCGGCGGATGAGGAGGGTTCGCTTCTGCAGAAGAGCGATCGTCAGCCTTGCGAAGGAGCCTCGATTCCAAAGTCCGCAATCGCCCGCACGCGTTTGCACCCCGGGCTCGCCGGGATCAGAACGCGTCCCGGTGATGGAGCGGGGCAAGCGGGAGACAGGGGAAGGTCCGCGCGCCGAGACCGCGCGACCGGCTCGCCCCCGGCAAGACGTGCGCGAGTCAAAATTTGGCATCGAATTCGGCAGTCATGCCGAATGCTTGGATGGAATTGCAGGGAACGCCGAACCCGGGCGCGCGGCTCAAGCCTCGATCTTGATCCAGATCCCTGCAGTCTGGGTCATTTTCAGACCAATAGACCGGGCGAGCGTGTCGAGAGCGACGATGGGCTCAAACAGATTGAAGACGCCCGTCACGCGTCGCTCCGTCACTTCGGGGCTGAGGCGGATGAAGCCGGCATAGTAGGGGCGGATCAGCTCGACGATGTTCGCGACGGATTCATCGTCGAAGACAGCGAAACCGGTTGTCCAGGACGCTTCCGCATCGGAATCAATCTTGCTGCGAACGAAGCCGGCGCCATCGTAGCTGAGACGTTCGTTCATGCGGAAGTTCAGCTGACGCCCGCCTCCCTGGAGGATGCCGCTGCCTTTCAGCCCGGAGACGGTCAGGCGCGCGTCGCGCCGGTCGAGAACGAAGGTGCCCGGCGACGCATCGAGGCGGATCGAGCCGAGATCAACCACGAAAGGGCGCGGGTCACGCTCGGACACGTCGAGCATCATCCGACCGGCGACGAACTCGATGCGCCGCTCGTTCGGCTGGAGCGAGACGTTGATCGACGACCGTGGCGCCAGCACGACTTTGCTGCCGTCCGAGAGTTCGAACCGGTCGTGCTCCGCCGTGCGGGTGTATCGATCGTTCAGCAGGTCCTGGAGCGGGACGAAACGTTGCAGCGAAGTCGTGCCGACTCCGCCCACAGCGATGAGGCCGACCAAACCGCCGAGGACGGCCCTGCGGTTGCGCGAAGCCATCTGCCCTCTGATTTGGGAAACCGTACCGCGCGGAAGCCCCGAACGCGCCAGGATGTCGAACGGCTGAAGGCCGCCTGATATGCGCCTCCAGGCTTCGGCATTGCTGGGCGTGGCGTTGCGCCAGAGATCGAGCTCGCGCAATTGGCGCTCGGTCATCTGTCCGCCGCTTAACGCGACCATCCACTTGATGGCCGACCGACCGCTCTCGTCGATACGGGAATCGTCGATATCGGCTTGCCGACGAGCCTTTGCCATCCCCTCAACTTTCCATCCGCGTCAGATAGACGGCCGCAAATCCCTGGGTCATGTACTTGCTCACCGCGCTGAGCGAGACATTGAGTTCCTGGGCGATGTCCTTGTTCGACCTACCATCGATCTGGCTCATCAGGAACGCCGTCCGAGCGCGCGGCGACAGTTTCGCAAGCACCGCGTCGATCATCTGAAGCGCCTGAACGATGATGAGCCGTTCTTCCGGCGAGACGTCCAAGGCCTCGGGAATGGTCAGGAGCGCGTCCTCGTAGGCGTTCTGAAGCTTCTTTCGGCGACGGGCCTCGAAGATGATCCGCTTGGCGATCGTGGTCATCATGGCGCGCGGCTCGCGCACGCTCTCCACGCTCGGCAGGGTCAGGAGCGACACGAAGACATCCGAGACGATGTCCTCGGGGGCGTGAACGGTCCAGGGCTGACGCGCCAGCCAAGATCCGAGCCAGGAGGAATGCTCCCGGAACAGGGTCTCGATCAGCCTCGAGTTCCGACCGACAACAACGCTTGCCATTCTACACCCCCGCGCTTGCATCTGCCATGCGCCTGAGACGGACATAGACAGATATCCTATCACCCCTTACGCACATACAATACAGCTCTGAATTCAATTAAGAGCCAAAGCTGTTAAGTCCAATTTTAAAGCAAGTATTGCGGGCAAAATCTCCAAATTACCTCGACTCTGCAGTTTTTCATTTTCCGTGCTGCAGAGTTAGAAAATATCAACTCATCGCCCCTCCCTCGCCACTCGGCTTCGACGTGGCGCAAACCCACTATGCAGCCCACATGCCAACATATGATGGAAACGCGAGTTAATCCGTTACCCGGCATAGTTTCCCAGGACCGTCACCCCGGTCTTCCGGGGGCAACAGCCTCGCGCGACACGGCTTGCCTGCTCCGCGCGCCGTCGCGTGGGGCATCCCGAGGCACCGGTCCCAGGAAGAGCACTGAGGCGGCATCGCGGGAGCGTCGTGTGAGCCGAACCCGCAGGGCCGGCCTCTGTGGACGGATCCCTGATCGATCCGTGCAGGCAGCCCGAACAAGCGCGTCGGGCAATGGTTGCGGGGATGGGCGTGTGGACGGTTCTGGGCTCGCGTCGCCAGCCCAACCAGAGGTACGGCGCAAAGGCGGCCATCCCCCGGTTGCGGCTTCGCCTCCGAGCGGCCGGCTGGCGAACGAGAGGCGAGGCGGATCGCGCGTCCGTCGCTCCTCCTCCCATCACCGATCGGTTGCGGGACGCGGCTTTCCAAGCGACGCTGAGAGAAGAGCGCAGGTGCCGCCGCTCGGGCGCCTCCGGCTCTATCGCGGACCGGGCGCGGTCGTCACGGGCGCAAGGGTCCAGCCGCCGCCGGGCATCAGCGTCAGCATCCGCTCATGATGCTCCAGAATGCCCGCGCGGTGCCCGACGCTCACGAAACGTGCGCCCGTCGCGGCCAGCAGACGGTAGAGATGCGTTTCCGTCGCGCCATCGACCGCGCTCGTGGCCTCGTCCAGGAGGACGAAGGCGGGCCGGCGGATCACGACACGGGCAAAAGCCAGCCGTTGCCGTTCGCCCAGCGACAGGATCTGTCCCCAATCCTTGACGGCCGCCAGACCACCATGGGTTGCGGCGAGATCGGGCAGCCGCACCGCCGCCAGCGCGTCCAGCAATTCTCTGTCCGGCACGTCGCGCGCGTAGGGATAGAGCAATTGCGCGCGCAGATCCCCCCGCGTGACGTAGGGCCGCTGCGGCAGAAACACTGGATAATATGAAGAGCAGATTTCCGGCTTCACTGATGTTGTTCTATTAGAAATTTGCGCGTTTCGGAATACCTACACCGTGTAACCGGCACTGTCGTGCGTTAGATCTCGAGCCCGGTTGCATTATTGCAACAAAAACCACGCCAGGTTGACATTATATCACTATTATGACTTCTAGTTGCATTGCGAGGTCACGGTCGGGTCATCGCCGACGATGGCGATCGGTGCTGATGCTCGGGCATGACACCGCCGCTCGCGGAAATCTTTGTGGGATGGCGCGGGCGCTCACTAGCGCGTGCGCAGCGGTATGATGGCAGGCCGGTGCAGAGGCTCAGTTTTTTCAATGATCGGTTGCATTGGCGCCGCGGCTTTGGAGGGCCTTCGCAATGTGCGAACGATCCCCTGTCGGCCGGCGAAGGGGGTTCGATGGCGGCACCAATGCCGTCGGTTTCGCGGTTAGCGCATCGCGAGGACCGTGGAAGAGACACGCATCGGGCCGGACACTTAGATCGATCCGGAGAATCCCATCACATTGCGCCGGTAGTCTCGGAGCACGGCGAGGCGCGCCGCGCCGTCGAACATGTGCTGCAGCCGCACGAAGGGCCGGTCCGATTCAGATCCACCGGATTTTTGCCGCCGTCGAGGGAGCCGGGGCCGAGTGCGCACGGATCGAGGCATTTGCCCGTGTCGCGAACCTGCATGCCGAGCACATCCTGTCGGCGACCCGGGGGCGTCTCTGCAAGGTCATTTGAGCCAGAGCAGGGTCATGCCGAGCACGACCATGGCGAGGTCGGTGGGGGCGCGGTCCTCGTCGCGGGTGGCGATGCGGCGGCCCTGCTTGAGCCGGCCAATCAGCCGCTCGACCGTGTTGGGCTGCCGGTCTGCGGCTTTGTCGAAGTCGGGTTGGTGCGGCGGATCTTGGCGGATCGGGATCACCGGCTCATATCCGGCGCTGCCTGAGGCGACGCCGCGTAGCGGCTGGCATAGCCTCCTTTCACCTGCCTTCCGCTGCGGTCGCAAGCGCGGACGGCCTCGACCTGGGCGCGGACGGTGCCCCTGTCCATCAAAGCATCCAGCGCAGACGGCTCGTGGCGTTCGTTCATCGTCAGAACAGCCGTGTCCGGCCTACCCCACCCTCGGCGGGCGGAGGCAGCTTGGTCGAGAACGCCCTGGCTGCGCCCGAGCGCCTCGCCGAAGCCCTCGACCGTCGCCTTTCCCCCGATGGAGGCGGACCGGCGTGCCCCGGCGGCGTGGTGTTGGGCGCCCCGTCGCGCCCACGAAATGCAGGTCCCAGTCGAGCTTCCCGCGGGCATCCGCCTGTGCTTGCAGGCGCTGCAGGACTCGATCGAACACGCCCGCTTTGCGCCATTCGAAGACAGCGTCAGGCCAAGGTGGAGCGAACGTTCAGGTCACCGGCTTCAGCTACCGGTGGAACCGGCCGCCGCGGAAGCCGCCACCGTGGTAGCCCCTCCCGCCGGCAAAGCCGCCGGCGCGGCGCGCGTAGACGCCGCGCCCGCCATAGACGCGACCACCGTAAACGCGGCGCCCGTACACCGCGCCGCCGCGATAGCCGTACACGGCGCCCCCACGGTAGTACCCGGGCGCTCCATAGTAGCCGCCGTAGACGTTCGGCCGGCATCCGCCGTAGGGCCCGCGATGGAAGCCGATCCCGCAGCCCCCGGCCGCCTCGGCGGTATCGACGCCGATCCGGCCCTTCTCCATCGTGCCGAGCCCGAGCCAGGTCCCGAAGGCCAAGGCGAAGAGCACCACTGATTCCTTGCTTCGCATCGCGTGCACTCCAGCGTGAGCCGGGGCCGGCCGAGCGGATGGTCGCGCCGGCGCCCCGTCCTGCCGCTCGCCGCTCCTGACGAGGTGCGACGGACGACGGGACTAGAGCGCCGGCCCGCGGGGGTGTCATCGCTGTAACAGTAACAGTGATGACATCGAGGTCCGGGAGCGGGGAGGATCGCTCGGCGGGGTCACCTCAGGTGGGCGGGCCGGCGCTTCCCAGATCCGACGGAGCGGCCCGGATGCTAATTCTTCGCGACGAGCGGGCGGGGCTCCGGGGCGGTCTTCGGGGGAGCCACCCAGAGCGGGAAGGCGACGGACACGAACAGAGTGGTGCCGGCGAACCGGTTCTGCACCTCGACGTCGCGCAGCACCTTCACCCGCGTCGTAACCGGGGTCTGGCCCACCTTGAAGTCGTATCCGAGCATGCCGCCCAACGCCGTTACCCGGCCCCGGAACGGTCCGATGCGGTTGCCGGGACCGCCGTCGTCCGTGAACTGCTGGTAGTGGAAGCCGACGAACCCGAGAGTGAATTCCTTCGTCAGGAACTTCGTGGCCGACCACTCGACGTGGAACTCGTTGCCCGAGATGTAGCGGGTCGCGGGATTCTCGAAGTTGAAGGTCACCCCGGGGATCACCGAGACCTCGTAGCCCGCGACCGGGTCGAGGTAGGTGAGCGCGCCCGTGAGGTCGATGGCGGGCCGGTTCAGGGCCACGTTCGAGAGTTGGCCGACTTCATAAGCGCCCGCCGGAATGTTCCCGCTCAGATTCAGGCTCCAGTGGAAGTTGCCGGAGTGCCAGCCGACGAAGGCGGACACGAAGGGGTCGCCGGCGTTGAAGGTCGAGTCGCTCACCCGTCCCCCGACGAGGCGGTCGATGCGGGGCGAGTACAGCAGGGCCCCCGCGGTTACGGTCGGCTCGCCGAACGGGATCGCAACCGAAAAGCCGAGATTGCCTCCGAAGATCTCGACCGGCGTCACCCAGAGCGGGGTGACGAGATTGATGTTGGAGTCCTGCCGGACGTTCGCGGCCACCACGCCACCCGACTGGAAGGCGCGACCGCCGCCGAGCGCTCCGGAGTAGTGGTAGAAGTCGTTCTCGAAGTAGAAGCCCGGCGGCGGCGTGACGCCCGCCAGGGGGCCGCGAATACCCAACAGATAAACACCCGTCGCGGCCTCGGCGGCCTCGATCTCCCGCTCGAAGGGCGGGCTGATGCACACCGCCGCCGCAAGCGCGAGGACGCCGGCGGCCCTCAGCGATCGTCCGGAAGTGGCTCCGCTTCTTTCAAGGGTCGGCATCCTTCGCCCCAGCATCGTTGCTACCAAGTCCAGGCTACGAAAGGGCCCGGATGAGATAAATATAAAAACCAGTCATATCCTGGGTATCGTCAACGGTGTTGAATTGTTGCAACGGCATCGCGCCGTCGAGGCGCCGTGTCGCGATCCCGTAAAACGCATGCGGAGCAGCACAAGATGCGAATGAATGACTTCATTACTTGGGCTGCCCTGCTCGTATTGGCCACTCTCGCGCCGATCGAGCCTGCGCAGGCGGCTCCCTTGCGCGCCGCCGCGATGCCCGACGTCGCGTCGGACGTCACGCTCGTTCCCGTCGCGCGCCGGCACAACTTCCGCGGCGGAGGCTTCCGGGGAGGCGGTTTCGCCGGGCGCGGGATGGGCGGGTTCCGGGGCGGGTTGGGACGTCCGGGCTTCGCGGGCGGCGGCATCCGGCGCCCCATCGCGGGCCGGGTCCGGCCGGGCTGGCGCGGCGGCGGCGTCCAGCGTCCCATCGCGGGCAGGGTCCGACCGGGATGGCATGGCGGCGGCGTGCAGCGGCGCGGCGTCGTCGTGCGCCGGAACGTCGTGGTCGGCGGCGCCTACCGCCCCTATGGCGCCTGGTGGCCGGCCGGCGGAGCCATCGCCGCCGGAGCGGCGCTCGGCTTCGTCGGTGCGGCCACCGCCGCGGCCTGGGCGGGCTCGCCGCCGGCCCCCGGCTACTGCTGGTTCTACACCGATTCCTCTCGGACGAAGGGCTTCTGGGACCGCTGCCCAGCCTGAGCGCAAGAGGCTTCCATGGACATCCGCCGGCGCGGCCGGCCTGACACCGCCCGCGCCGGCGGAGTGAACCGAAACACGCTGACATCCCGACATTTCGGGTCCGGACCTGCGCCACGCGCAGCCGAGCCCATGAACCGGACCTACCCTGCAGGAGAGGACCATGAGCGAGACGCGGCGGTCGAACGATGGCGATGGCGATCAAGGCGCGAGCCGGGCTTTCAGCCGCCGCGCGATGCTCCTCGGGGGTACGGCCCTGGCCGCATCCACGATGGGTGCCCAGGCTCAAGCACCGGCACCGCAGCCCGCACCGGCAGGGATCGGCTCGTCAGGCAAACCCGTGAACATCTTGGTGATCTTCGGCGACGATATCGGGCAGTCGAACATCAGCGCCTACACCTTCGGCCTGATGGGCTACCGCACGCCCAATATCGACCGCATCGCCCGCGAGGGCATGATGTTCACCGACTACTACGCCGAGCAGAGCTGCACGGCAGGCCGCTCCTCGTTCATCACGGGGCAGTCGACCCTGCGCACGGGTCTGTCGAAGGTCGGCGTGCCGGGCGCGACGGTTGGCCTGCAGAAGGAGGACGCGACCATCGCCGAGCTCCTCAAGCCGCTCGGCTACGCCACGGGACAGTTCGGCAAGAACCATCTCGGCGACCGCGACGAGTATCTGCCGACCAACCACGGCTTCGACGAGTTCTTCGGCAACCTCTATCACCTCAACGCGGAGGAGGAGCCGGAGCAGCGGACCTACCCGCGCGATCCCGAGTTCCGCAAGCGGTTCGGACCTCGCGGAGTCATCAAGTCGTCGGCCGACGGCAAGATCGAGGATACGGGCCCGCTGACGAAGAAGCGGATGGAAACCATCGACGACGAGACGTCGGCCGCGGCGATGGACTTCATGGACCGGCAGGTCAAAGCCAGCAAACCGTTCTTCTGCTGGTTCAATTCCACGCGCATGCACCTGCGCACGCATGTCGCCGAGAACCGCCGCAGCCCGCCAGGCATCACGGCACGGACGGAATATGCCGACGGCATGGTCGAGCATGACGGGCACATCGGGCAGATCCTGAAGAAGCTCGACGACCTCGGCATCGCGAACGACACCATCGTCCTCTACACGACCGACAACGGTCCGCACATGAACTCATGGCCGGACGGTGCGATGACGCCGTTCCGCAGCGAGAAGGACACGAACTGGGAAGGCGCCTTCCGGGTCCCCTGTATGATCCGCTGGCCGGGTCGTATCCAGGCCGGGTCGGTCTCCAACGAGATGGTCAGCGGTCTCGACTGGTTGCCGACCCTCGTGGCGGCCGCGGGCGACCCCGACATCACCGACAAGCTGCTCAAGGGGCATACGGCGGGAACGAAGAGCTTCAAGGTCCACCTCGATGGCTTCAATCAGGTTCCGTATCTGACCGGGCAGCAGAACCGGAGCGCCCGCAACAAGTTCTTCTACTTCAACGACGACGGCGACCTCGTCGCCATGCGCTACGAGAACTGGAAGATCGTCTTCGAGGAACAGCGCGCGCCCGGCACGATGCGCATCTGGGCCGAGCCCTTCACGAGCTTGCGCTTGCCGAAGCTGTTCGACCTTCGTGCGGATCCCTACGAGCGCGCCGACATCACTTCGAACACCTACTACGACTGGTTCGTCTCGCAGCCCTACATCATCTTCCTCGCGCAGGATGAGGTCGCCAAGTTCCTCGGGACATTTCGTGAGTTTCCGCCGCGTCAGCGCGCAGCCAGCTTCAGCATCGACCAAATCATCGAGAAGATGCGGCGTGCCACCGAGGCGCACAGCAAGTAGCCCGTCAGGAGGCAGGCGATGTCCACCCGGGGAGGTACCTTCAGCCGCCGCGGGTTGCTTGCGGCCGCAGCGGCCGTCCCCATCCTGGCGGAGAGCGCGGCCCGCTCTCAGGATGGTCCGTTGCCATCCTGGAAAGACGGTGCCCCGAAACGGGCGATCCTTGATTTCGCCGGCCGCGTCAGCCGCGAGGGCAGCCCCGACTTCGTCCCACCGGCCGAACGAATCGCCGTGTTCGACAATGACGGCACCCTCTGGGCGGAGCAGCCGATCTACTTCCAGGTCGCGTTCGCCCTGGATCGGGTGAAGGCGCTCGCCCCCGAGCATCCGGAGTGGAAGGAGATTCAGCCCTTCAAGGGGATCGTCGAGGGCGACCCCAAGGCCGTCGCGGCTTCCGGGGAGCGAGGCTTGCTGCAAATCATGGCGGCGACCCACGCCGGCATGACGACGGAGGCCTTCAACGACATCGTCGCGGACTGGCTCAAGACTGCGCGCCATCCTCGCTTCGGCCGGCCATACGACAGGCTCGTCTACCAGCCGATGCTGGAGTTGCTCGCCTACCTGCGCGCTGGCGGCTTCAAGACCTTCATCGTCTCGGGCGGGGGCGTCGAGTTCATGAGGGTCTTCGCGGAACGCACCTATGGCGTCCCCCCCGAGCAGGTCGTGGGCTCGTCCGGCGTCACGAAGTTCGAGATGGGTCCCGAGGGGTCGCCGGTCCTCGTGAAGGAAGCCGAGGTCGAGTTCATCGACGACGGTCCCGGCAAGCCGTCCGGCATCAATCGCTTCATCGGGCGCCGACCCATCCTCGCCTTCGGCAACTCGGACGGCGACCACCAGATGCTGCAGTGGACCGCCGCCGGAACCGGCCCGCGCTTCCTCGGCCTCGTGCATCACACCGACGCCGAACGCGAATTCGCCTACGACCGGCAATCCCATGTCGGACGCCTCGACAAGGCCCTCGACGAGGCAGGTCAGCGCGGGTGGACGGTGGTCGACATGCGGCAGGACTGGAAGCAAGTCTTTCCATCAGCCCTTCGGAGTGAGCGATGACCGACGTCCCCGTGCTGGACCGGCACAGCGCCGTCGCCGATCCGGTGTCCGACATGGTCTATCTGCCCGGCGGCACCTTCAGGATGGGCTCCGACCGACACTACCCGGAGGAGGCCCCGGTTCACCGGGTCCGCGTCGACGGCTTCTGGATCGACCCGACGCCCGTCACGAACGCCCAGTTCCGGACCTTCGTGCGGGCCACGGGCTACGTCACTATGGCCGAGCGGAAGCCCAAGGCCGCCGACTACCCCGGCGCGATGCCGCACATGCTTCAGGCGGGCTCCCTGATGTTCAAGCCGCCGAAGGGACCGGTCGACCTCAGGGACTGGAGTTCGTGGTGGCGCTTCAAGTTCGGGGTCCACTGGCGCCGGCCTTACGGGTCGGGCTCCTCCATCGCCGGACTTGACCAGCACCCAGTGGTGCACGTCGCCTTCGCGGACGCGGAGGCGTACGCGGCCTGGGCCGGCAAGGAGCTCCCGACCGAGGCCGAGTGGGAATACGCCGCCCGCGGCGGTCTCGACGGGGCGGAGTTCGCCTGGGGCGACGATCTCACGCCCGGCGGCCGGCACATGGCCAACACCTGGCAGGGCGCATTCCCGCACCAGAACCTGGCCGAGGACGGCTTCGAGCGCACCTCGCCGGTCACGGCGTTCCCGCCGAACGGCTACGGCCTGTTCGACATGACGGGCAACGTCTGGGAGTGGACGACCGATTTCTACGTTCCCAAGCATTCCGCCGATGCGGCGAAGGCCTGCTGCATCCCCCAGAACCCCCGAGGCGGCCGAGCGGACGAGAGCTTCGACCCGAACCAGCCCGCGATCCGTATCCCGCGGAGGGTCGTCAAGGGCGGCTCGCACCTCTGCGCGCCGAACTACTGCCGCCGGTACCGCCCGGCCGCCCGACACCCGCACCCGGTCGACACCTCGACGAGCCACATCGGGTTCCGCTGCGTGCGGAGGGCGGGGGATCGTCCATGAGCGTTCGGGACCGGCTCGCCGTCGCTGTTCTCGCAGCTCTCCTCCCCATCGAGGCTGCAGAAGCACGCGGCGCAATCGCTATGGGGTCGGACCGCATCCGGGTCGTCTACGAGGCGCCGAAGACGGCGGCCTACCGCGAGATCTACGATACCATGCGTCGGCGGCGCGTGCTGGAGCGTGTCGGCGCCATCATCGGGCTCGTCCGCCTCCCGACCCGGCTGACGTACCGCCTCAAGGAGTGCGCCGGGGAGCCGAACGCCTGGTACGCACCCGAGGATCGGAGCGTGACGCTCTGCTACGAGCTTGTCGCCGGCATCCAGAAGGTCGCGCCGAAGACAGAGTCGCCCGCCGGCGTCTCCCGCCACGACGCGCTCGTGGGTCCCGTGGCCCAGATCCTCATGCACGAGAGCGGGCACGCCCTCTTCGATCTCCTCCGCCTGCCCATCCTCGGGCGCGAGGAGGACGCCGCCGACCAGGTGGCGTCCTTTGCCCTGCTCCAGCTGGGCGGCAAGGAGGCGCGCACGGTGGTGAACGGGAGCGCCTACTTCTTCGCGACGACGGGCAAATACGAGCCGGTCGACAAGGGGAGCTTCGCCGACGTCCACGGCTTCTCCTGGCAGCGCTTCTACAATCTCGCCTGCCTCGCCTACGGATCGGACAAGAAGCGGTTCGGCTACATCGTGTCCAAGGGTTACCTGCCGAAGGAGAGGGCCGAGGGCTGCGGCGAGGAGTACGATCAGGTCGCCTTCGCCTTCGACACGCTGATCGTCCCTCATCTGCGTGTGAGGCCGGGCCGCGGCGAGCGGCTGCGCCGCGCGTTCGAGGGCGCCGCGCGAGGACGATAGGCACCGCGTTCAACGGGATTCGGGCCGCCTTTCTCGTCGAGCGCTCGATGCGCGTGATGTCCGCGACCGGAACGTCCTTGAGCATCATCCTCGCGCCGGGCTGAGCCCGGTCGGCAAGGCTGTAACGGTAACAGGGCTGACTTGGGCGCCCGCTCGTCCACACTCCCGCCGGGAGCGCACCGGCATGTTGCAGGACGTCGAGGATCGAGCAGACGTGGGGAAGGGCTCCGCGGCACGGGCCGCCGTCCTCGACCTGCAGACGCGCATCAACCGTGACATCATCGGTCAGGAGCGCGTCGTCGAGCGCATCGTCATCGCGCTGCTGGCTGACGGCCATGTCCTTCTCGAAGGCCTACCGGGGCTCGCCAAGACCCGGGCGATCAAGAGCCTGTCGAAGAACCTGGATTCCGACTTCAGCCGCATCCAGTTCACACCCGACCTCCTGCCGTCGGACGTCACCGGCGGCGAGATCCTGCGCAACGACAGGCAGTTCGAGTTCCGCAAGGGCCCGGTGTTCGGGAACCTCGTGCTCGCCGATGAGATCAACCGCGCCCCGGCCAAGGTGCAGTCCGCCCTGTTAGAGGCGATGGAGGAGCGGCACGTGACCGTGGCCGGCAAGCGCTACGACCTGCCGCCCCTCTTCATGGTGCTCGCCACCCAGAACCCCATCGAGCAGGAGGGGACCTATCCGCTGCCGGAGGCGCAGATGGACCGGTTCCTGATGCACGTCCGCATCGACTACCCTTCCGATGCCGACGAGGTCCGGGTGCTCCGCCTCGTGCGGTCCGAGCAGGCCCCGGTGGGAGCGGCGGCGCCGAAGCCGCCGAAGATCCCGCAACAGGTCATCCTCGACGCCCGGGCCGAGATCGACCGCGTCGTCACCAAGGATGCGGTGGAGGCTTACATGGTCGGCCTAGTGGCCGCCACGCGCCGGCCCGGCGAGTTCGGCGACAAGTTGAAGGCGTGGGTGGCTATTGGGGCGAGCCCGCGCGGCTCGCTCGCCCTCGACCGCTGCGCGCGCGTGAACGCGTGGCTGCGCGGACGGGACTACGCCACGCCGGAGGACGTCCAGGCGGTGGCGCACGATTGCCTGAGGCACCGCGTCTCCCTGAGCTACGAGGCCGGCGCGGACGGGGTGACGGCCGACGGGGTCCTCGACGAGGTGATCAAGCAGGTCGCGGTGGCGGCCTGACGAGAGGCACGCGATGGCGCGGTTGATCGGGCGACGCGGCGAGAAGGGTGACGGAAAGCCGTCGAACGGAGCGCGTGCCTATGTCGGCGTCGACGCGCTCCTGCGCCTGAGGCATCGGGCCAAGGGCTTCAGCTTCCTGCCGCGGCAGCCCGTGCACAGCCTGCTCTCGGGCCGGCACGCCTCCCGCCTACGCGGACGGGGCCTGAACTTCGAGGAGTTGCGCCACTACTTCGAGGGCGACGACACCCGAACCATCGACTGGCTGGCGACCGCGCGCCTCGGGGCTCCGCACGTCCGCGTCTACTCGGAGGAGCGCGACCGGCCGGTCCTGCTCCTCGTCGACCAGCGCACCACGATGTTCTTCGGGAGCCGGCGGGCAATGAAGTCGGTCGTGGCGGCCGAGGTCGCGGCCCTCGCGGCCTGGCGGGTCACCTCGCTCGGCGACCGGGTCGGCGCGGTCGTGTTCGGCGACGCCGACATGACCGTGGTGAAGCCGCAGGGACGCCAGACGGGGGCCGTCCGGGTCATCGCCGAGGTCGCGCGGCGGAACGGGCGTCTCGGTGCCGGCGCCCCACCCCCCGGGGCCGACGGTCAGCTCAACGAGGCCCTGCGCCGGGCCGAACGCCTGGCGACGCACGACTGGCTCGTCTGCCTCGTCACCGACGCTGCGGGAGAGGACGCGGAGACCACGCGCCTCGTCACCCGCCTCACGGCCCACAACGACGTTCTGGCGATCCATGTCCACGACCCGCTCGAGCTGGAACTCCCGGACGTGGGTCCCGCGGTGTTCAGCTCGGGCGAGGCACAGGTCGAGATCGACTCCTCCTCGAAGAGCCTGCGCAGCCGCTACGCGGACGAGCGCGCCGAGTGGCGCAAGCGCCTGGGCGCGTTCTCGCTGCGACGCGCCATCCCCGTGCTGCCGGTCACGACCGCCGAGGACGTCGCGACGCAGTTGCAGGCGCTGATCGGGAGAAGGACCGAGCGGCGTCTCTCCGGCGTCGGAGGGACAGCCCCGTGAACCTGGATCCCGGCAGCCTGGAGAACCTGCGAGACCTGGCGACCCCGGCCCCGGTTTCGTTCTGGCCCCCGGCGCCCGGCGCCTGGATCGTGTTGGCGGGGCTCGCGGCCCTGCTGGCCCTCTTCCTGAGCGATTTGAGGAGACGGCACCGCGCCAACGCCTATCGACGCGCGGCCCTCGCGGAACTCGACGCTCTCGCGGCGTCGCCGCAGCCGGATGCCCATGCCGTCGAGCGGGTCTCGGAGGTGATGAAGCGGGCGGCGCTGGTGGCCTTCCCGCGCGAACAGGTCGCGCCTCTGAGCGGTGCGCGGTGGGCCGATTTCCTCGCCGGAAGCGGCAGGGGCAAGCTCGATGCGCCCGCGTTGCGCAGGCTGCTGTGCGAGGCCTACGGCGCCCATGGTCCGGAGCCGGCCGACATCCGCAGGTTGATCGAGCAGGCCCGCATCTGGGTCGCCGCGCACCGGCCTGCACCCAGGGCAGGGGCGGGCTGACCGTGCTCACGTTCTCCTATCCCTGGCTCGCCGTCCTCGCGCCCCTGCCGCTCCTGGCGTGGTGGCTCCTGCCGGCGCACGTGACGTCCCATGCGGGACTGCGCGTCCCCTTCTTCGCCCGTCTCCTCGCCCTCACGGGCCGGAACCCGCACGCGGGCGGGCTCGTGGCCCCGCGAAGCGTCCCGCGCCTCGCGACGCTGGTCGCCTGCTGGCTTCTCGCACTCGCCGCCCTGATGCGCCCGCAATGGATCGAGGCGCCCCTGCATCGGGACCAGCCGACGCGGGACCTGCTCCTGCTGGTGGACCTCTCCGGGTCGATGGACACCAAGGATTTCACCGACGCGTCCGGCAGGACCGTCGACCGGCTGACCGCGGTGAAGGCCGTGCTCGACGACTTCCTGTCCCGTCGCAAGGGCGACCGCGCCGGGGTCGTGGTCTTCGGCGACGCGCCCTTCGCGCTCGTGCCCTTCACCACGGACCTCGACCTCTGCCGCGCGATGCTGCGCGACATCGTCGTCGGGATGGCGGGCCCTCGCACCGCGCTGGGCGACGCCATCGGGCTCGGGATCGGCCTGTTCGACCGCAGCACGGTGAAGGCCAAGACCATCATCGCCCTCACCGACGGCAACGATACGGCCAGCCAGGTGCCGCCGACCGAGGCCGCGCGTGTGGCGAAGGACAAGGGCATCGTCATCCACACGGTCGCCATCGGGGATCCCGCGACGGTCGGGGAGGACAAGCTCGACGAGACGGCCCTGAAGGACGTGGCGTCCGCGACGGGCGGCGGTTTCTTCCGCGCCCTCGACCGCGACGAGCTCGCCCGCATCTACGACCGCCTGGACGGGATCGAGACCCGCCGGATCGACACGGTCACGTTCAGGCCGCGGAAGGACGCCTACTGGGTCCCGCTAGCAGGAGCCCTACTCGTCTCGCTTCTCGCGCAGGCGGTTCACCTGCTTCTCCGGGGCCGAACCCCGTCGCGTGCGTCCCTATTTAATCCCGGGCTGGCCTCGAAGGCGGGGAGCTCGTGATGGACGCCCTCGCGGCCTTCCATTTCGAGCGCCCGGCCTGGCTCCTGTTGCTGCTGCCGGCCGCGGCGCTCTGGTACCTGGAGCGGCGGCGCTCGGACGAGGTCCTGCGCTGGCAGCGCGTGATCGACCCGGAACTCCTTCGGCACCTGCTCGTCGGGCGGGAGCGCCGGTCGTGGTTCTCGCCGGACGCGGTGCTCCTCGCCGTCTGGGTTCTCGCCGCCGTCGCCGTCGCCGGACCCGCCTGGGAGCGCGAGCCGTCGCCCTTCGCTGATGCCAAGCCCCCGGTCATGGTCGTCCTCCGGGTCGCGCCCACGATGATGACCCCGGACCTGGCGCCGACCCGCCTCGACCGGGCGCGCCAGAAGTTGGCCGACCTGCTCACGCTGCGCGAGGGGGCTTCCACGGGCCTCGTCGCCTACTCGGGCTCCAGCCATCTCCTCCTGCCGCCGACGCCGGACGCCGGCGTCGTCCTGAACCTCGCGCAGGCCCTCTCGCCCGAGATCATGCCGCGCGAGGGCGACGACATCGCGGGCGCCGCCGCGCTGGCCGACCGCGTCCTCGCGGGAGGCGGCCACGGCGGCGCGATCCTGCTGATGGCCGACACCGCGACCGACGCCGCGGGCGGCCTCGGCCCAATCCGGCTCGGTCACCCCGCGACGGTTTTCGCGCTCCTGCCGCCGGGCCAGGATCACGGTCCCCTCGCAGACGTCGCCCGCGCCCTCGACGCGGACCTCATCGCGACCACGGTGGATCAGGCCGATGTCGAGGCGGCCGCCCGGCGGCTCGACCGCACCGGCCGCGCGGCCGAGGTGGCGGGCGAAGGGCAGCATTGGAAGGAAGCGGGCTACTGGCTGACGCCGCTCCTCGCCCTCCTCACGCTTCTCGGGTTCCGTCGCGGTTGGGTGACGGCATGATCCGCCTTACCCGACCCTCGCACCCGTACGTCCTCGTGGCGCTGGCCGTGTTCCTGGCGCTCGGCGCGACCGCCTACCACGTCGGCTGGAGGAACCTCTTCCTCACGCCGGACCAGCGCGGGCGTTTCCTGATGAAGCGAGGCCGTCCGGGCGAGGCGGCTTCCGCGTTCCGCGATCCGGTCTGGCGCGGGGTAGCCCTGTTCCGGGCGGGCGACTTCAAGGCGGCGGCGCAGGCGTTCGGCGGCGTCGACACGGCGGAGGGCGCCTATGACCAGGGCAATGCCCTGGTGATGCTCGGCAAGTACGACGACGCCGTGAGGCGCTACGAGCGGGCGCTGGCGCTCCGCCCCGGATGGGAGGCTGCGGCCGCCAACCGCGCGATCGCGCGCCTCCGGGCCGAGCGCATGCGCCAGGAGGGAGGCGAGACCGGGGACATCGAGTCGAGCCCCGACGAGATCGTCTACGACAAGGGCAAGAAGGGCGGCGCGGACACCACGGTCGAGGGCGACGGGAAACTCATGTCGGACGAGGCGGTCCGGGCCCTCTGGCTGAAGCGGGTGCAGACGCGGCCGGCCGACTTCCTGCGGGTGAAGTTCGCCTACCAGCTCCAAACGGCGTCCGGAGCCGATTCCGGGGCGCCGGCGCAAGGGCGGCGACCGTGAGGAGGTCGGTGATGATCCTCGCGTTGGCGGCGGTCTGGGCGGGTCCGGCACCGGCAGAGGCCGCCGAGGTCGTGGTCCGGACCCAGGTCGACGAGACGGGCGGCATCGTCGTGGGCCAGCCGGTTCACCTGCGCGTGGACGTGCTCTTTCCCGGCAGCATGCCGCGCCCGCCGCGGGTCAAGGTCGGCGACGCCCCGGGCGCCCAGGTCCTGCGCTTCGAGACGCAGGGCGTCACGATCAGCGACGCGATCGGCGGCCGGCCCTACGTCGGGCAACAGTTCGAGTTCGTCGTCTTCGCGCGCCGGGGAGGAGCCATCGAGATCCCAGCGGCCGAGGTCACGCTGCTCGACGCGGCAGGGGATCGGACGGGAACGGCAACGGGCGAGGCGCGACGCCTCGTCGTCACCGTGCCTCCGGGGATCGACGCATCCGGACCCGTCATCGCCGCGGACGAGGTCGACGCCACCCAGACCTGGGAGCCCGACCCGACGCAGGCGCGGCTCAAGCCCGGCGGCGCGCTGGTCCGCACGATCCGCCGTAGCGCCGATGGCGTACCGACCATGGGGATGGCCGACCTCGCCTTCACCGCTCCCGAGGGCGTCCGGATCTACCTCGACCCGCCGCGCTCCGAGGACCGGATGAACCGGGGCGCCGTCATCGGGTCGCGCATCGACAGGGTGACCTATGTCTTCGAGAAGCCCGGCAGCTACGACCTGCCGGCCGTCGTCCAGCCTTGGTGGGACCTGGATGGCGTGCGGGCACGGGCGGTGACGCTTGCCGGTGTCAAGGTATCCGTAGCTCAGGCGACGACGGAGCCGGTGCCCCTCCGCGGCGGAAGGGCATGGGCCTGGGTCGCCGGAGCTTCGCTCGGGATCGTTTTGCTGTTCGGTCTTGCGTCGGTGCTCCGCCGACGCTGGATCCGGAGCGTCGGCACCCCGGAAGCGAAGGCACGGTCCGAGTTGCGCCGGATAGCCCCGAGCGGCGACGCCCCGGCGACGTACCGGGCGCTCGCGACATGGCTCGCCGAGCTACCATCCGGCGTGCGGCCAGATACAAGGAATGATGCGCGCCTCGCGCCGCTCGCCGACGAATTGGAGCGGACCTTGTTCGGTAAGGGAGGTGCCTGGTCATCTGACAAGGGCCGGCAACTCGGCGACCTCGTCCCGACGGTCGTCAGGGACATCGAGACGAAAGCTGTCGGAATGAAGCGAGCGGACCTGCCGCCGTTGAACCCGGCCGCGACTGCAGCCGGTTAGGTTACCGTGATCCCGATTGTACTTCCGTGCACACAAGGGATCGCGTCCGCGCCATCTGAGGGCGACCTGGTGGCCGAAATCCGACACTTGATACCCTCTCACGAGGTCCGCTCGGGTGGAAAGCAGCCATTGGACCTATGGCACTTCCTCAGGTTCGGGGAAGGTCCATTGCCCGTCGATAACGGTTTGGCGCGGCCTGTATAACCTCACCCAATAATTCCATCCCGCAGTCGTCGGCAGGCAGTTCGGGATTTTGCCGTCACAGCCACCAAGCTGGATTGTCGAACTGCCATCAGCATCCTTCTTCACGGTGAGATTATTGAGCGAGTAGGCGTTGTAGGAGTTGGGCTCAAAGTAGCCGGCAGCGTTGTACATGCTGATCGACCAAAATCCGTCGACTGGAACATCCTTGACCCTGAGACGATAGACCGTTTTGCCGTCGTTCTTAGACGGCGTCACAGTGACATAGGTGGCGTCCTTTTCCGGATTGCCGCCCCAGCCAGACGCCGTCCCGATCAGATGCCTGACCGGATCGACTTGATCCTTCTTTCCGAACATTCGCTTGGTATCGGGCAAAGTTCCCGCCAGAACCAACAGAGCGTCCCTGACCTTCTTTTGGCTGACGAGATCCCAATTCGGAACGTTGAAGGAGCCGCCAGCGGCTTGCTCGATCTTGATGGCGTTCTGGAGGGCGTGGACCTTGCCGATGTCGTTCGGGTCGGTTGGGTCGATGAAGGTTCTGACGGCCGCGATCACGTAGCGGGTCCCGGCCATGTCCTTGGACATCGTGTGCTTACCTGCCCCGTACTCCACCGCAAGCGCGTACTGATCTTCGTTGATGAAGATCAGTGACATGAAGCGATTGCCGGCCTCCGGCAGCGTGATCGTTACAGGCCCGGCATCGAGATCGAAGACTGCGGCCGAATAGAGGGTATCTCGGTTCGCTCGGATGACGGTCTGCTTGTCAATCGCCATCACCTCGCGATGATGATCGAACCTCCCGATGCTCCCAGCCTCTCGAACGGCCGTCGCGAAATAGAGGTCGCTTTCTGCGCGCGTGAAATTCTCAACGGTGACTGAGGTAGGTGTGGAGTTGCTGGACTGAGCAAATGCTGAGGCGCTGATGAACAGAGCAATTGAAGTAAGCAGAAAGCGGATCATCAAGCCACCCCTTCGTAGTCAACTGTGAGGCATCATGAGCGAATGACGATTGTCAGCGAAGCGTCGCAAGCAGTCCTTCGCGAGTGGGTGCCAAGCGCCGGATTCCGGTTGCCAAGTGGCTTGGTGTACGAGGCCGGGTTGGCTGCAAGCAGCGCGAGCACGGCCGCGGTCGGGCCATGGTGCGTCCGGATCAGGGGCGGCTTTGCCCTAACCTCGTGACCGCCGGCGGCGTCCACTCGCATCGCTCCACGACGTCCTTGGGCACGTAGGCGCGAAAGGTCAGGGAGAACGGCCGGCCCTCGGCTGACGGAAGCCAATTCGCTTCCGGGATGCCGGAGACGGGCTTCGGCCCGATGGCGATCTTTAAGGAGCCGTCGGCTTCCCTCTTCAGCGGCGAGTTGTTGTTGAAGTTGAAGCGGTTGAGGGGATTGGGGGCCACCCGGTAGTTGGGCACCCCGACCAGGATCACGGACCAGTAGGCGTCCACCACGGCCTCGGGCAATCGGTCGGCCGCGAAGTGCATGAGGTAGCCCGCGCTCCCGTCGAGGGGCTTCTCCTCGGCGTCCCGGGTGGCGACGAAGTAAACGACCTCGTCCGAGGTGTTCGCCCAGATCCCGGCGTAGTTGGCCGCCGTCCGCCGCCGGAAGTCGCCCCCGTAGTTGCCGCTGCCCGTCCCGCAGAGCCAGTGATTGCGGTACGGGGCCGACTTGGTCAGGGCATCTTCCCGGAATCGGCGGATCACGTCGCGCAGCTTCGCGTCGACCTCGGCGCGGGCTCCCGCGCTCGATGCCGCGTAGGCGGACACGGCGCGGACCTTCTGCTGCATCTCGGCGGCCTCGGGAGCCACGTCCAGCGCGCTCGCGAGCTTGGCGTCCACGTCGTCGAAGATCTCGACCCCCGCGAGGTCCTTGTTGCCGAACATCGGGAGCGGGGGCGGTGGAGCGGCCACCGGCGTGCCCAGGGTCGTCACCTTGAAGGCGCGTTGCAGCGCCAACGCACCCTCGGGGTCGCCCTTGATCTCGACCCGCGCGAGCATCTTCGCCTTACCGGAATGAAGCTCGATCCGCCCGGCACCGGGCGGAATGGCCACGGTCGAGCCGGGCTTCACGAGCGCGAAGGTTCCGTGGGGCTTCGTCGGGAAGGTGCGCTCGTTGATGTTGACGATGACCTCGCCCCACTCGTCGAGGATCTGCGCCGTGTAGTAGCGTCCCTTCACCTCGGGGATTTCCAGCAGCGCCGCCCCCTTGTCGTCGGTCGCGAACCAAGCTTCGAGATAGGCCACGTCGAAGTTCGGGTTGACGAAGTCGGCCGACCCCAGGGGATTGTACTTGATCCTGTTGTAGGAGAAGTCGGGGCCGCTCCTGTCGATCATCTCCTGGCGGATGACCAGGGCACGGCCGAGCAGGTAGACGTAGGCGTCGTCGATGTCCTGGTCGGTGACGGGTGTCGTCTGGGCCGCGGCCAGGCCGGTGGCGGTAATCAGCGCCAGCAGCGTGAGACCCAACGTCCTCGTGAGGGTGTTTCCCATGGGCCGCCTCGCTCAGAACGGGTTGACGTAGTTCAGGATCGCGCTCTGCCGGAGCAGGACCTTCCGGATGACGTGGGCCTGCTGCACGTGGTCCGTGTAGATCGCGGCGGTCCCGGTGCTGCCGGCCGGCAGGCGGCGAGCCACCTCGGCGTCGTCGAGTGTGAGGCGGACCACGAACGGCGCGGACTGGATGTCGGCGGGCGCGACAGCGGAGCCCCCGAACTGCGCCTGGCCCGTTGCGATGGCCTGCAGGACGGCCTCGACCCGCCCGGAGTGGACGGTCCCCGGGAGCGTCTTGAAGGTGATCTCGACGGGCTGGCCGGGCTCGACGTAGCGCGTGTAGATCTGGGGGATCTCCGCGCCGAGGAGGGTATCGCCGGTATCGATGAAGGCCATCACCGGCGCCTGCGCGGTGACGCGCGCGCCCTTCCGGAGCGTCAGGTTGGTCACGTAGCCGGCGGCCGGCGCCCGCACGGTGGTCTTGTCGAGGTTCCACTTGGCGCCCTCGAGCTGGGCGCGCAGCTGGTCGGCTTCGGCCTGTCGCTGCTCGACGTCGAACATGCGCCCGGTCCCCCGGCTCTGCAGTTGAGACATCTCGGCGAGTCGCGTCTCCGCGAGCTTGAGCTGCGCCCCGATGGCATCGACCTGCGCGCGGTACGGTATCGGGTCGATCCGAAAGAGGACGTCGCCTTCCTTGAGCGGGGTATTTGCCTTGACCGGAACATCCACGACTTCACCGGCGACCGACGGAACGATCTGGATCGAGTTGCGGATGACCGCCGCAGGCCCCGAGGGTGCCCCCCAGCCCATCGGGATGAACAGCCCGATCAGCAGGAGGACGAGCACGAGTGCGGGCGAGAGCTTCCAGAACAGGTTGAACGGGATGAACCGCAGCCAGACGAACAGGACGAGGAGGGCGATATAGCCGTTGAGCAGGAAGACGATCATCGGTCCTCGTCCCGCCGTGCAGGGGCGTTGACATGGGCCCAGACGAGGATCAGCGGCCAGAATATGAAGCCGAAGACGAGGGTGGCCCAACTGCCGACGGTCACCGCCTGTGCCCAGGGATGCCCGCGCCGGCGCGCGATGCGGCCGGGCATCACCCCGAGCGCGACGAACGTCGCGACGAGCGTCCCCACCACGACCAGCAGGACGATCCAGGCGAAAAGGTCGATGAACGGCATGGCCATGATGCGTGACGGTCGCACGCGGGCGGATGCCCCTGAAGCCTGTAACCGTTACGGCTCGCGGACCCTTTGCCGTCCGCATCCGGGAACGGCCGGGCACCGCTCACGGCGGCTCAAGCGACGCTCAGGCGAGCGCGTCTATCACGCCCTGTGCGACCGCGTCGGCGAGCGCATCGATGCGAGTGCCCACCGGGACGCCGTCCTCCATCCCGTCGGCGGCGTCGGACGCCTTCACCTCACCGCTTTGAGGATCGCTGAGCGTCCACGTGTAGCGGCATCCTTCCGCGATCCCGTGCACGGCGATGTCGAGGGCGAGGACTGCGTCAGGCTGCGAGAGCAACGCCTTGATGGCTTGCAGGGCCGCCCTGCGCTCCGGCGGCGGTGTCACGAAGACGCGAACCCCTCGGCCGCAGACGGCCTTGACGATGGCCTGCAGGTAGATGTCGCCCCTCGCCATCGCGCATCTGTCGCGCCGGTCGCTCCGCTGCGTGACGACCAGGGCGGTTTGGATCCGGCCCGTTGAAGCAGGTCCTGCGTCAGGGCGCAGGATACGGCAGACGGCAGGGACGGAGCGAGGCATCGTCGGCGGCTCGGCCATCTCGCAGACCGGGATGTACGAACCCGGTCGCAGAACGAGGCGAAAGGGGGCGTCGGCGCCCGGCCCCTCGTAGTAGGCCGCGAGCGCTGACCGGATCCGCGTCGCCTCGATCCGGACGATGGGGTCCTTGCCAGGGTCGAAATCCGGCCCTCGGCCGAAGACATCGACGCCGATGGTGTAGGCTTTGACGCGCTCGCCCCGTCCCGCCACCGCCTCGGCGACCACGAACGAGAGGAAGCGGCGGTTGCGCTCTGATAACCGCAGGCCTTCGGCAGCGAGGAGTTCGCGAAATACCCGTTCAAGCTCCGGAGAAGACTCGTTCGAGTTAGCCGTCGAATGATCAGCATCCATCCGATCCTCCGCAGACTGCGTTAGAACCAAGGTGGATCTTGCCCGCTTGTCACGTTCGGGCGACCCATGATGAGCCCTAGAGGCTACGCGCAGGTTAAGATGTTACGCTAAGTTGCGCAGGATGTCTTCCTCAACGTCGCGCGCGAGCTGTGTGTACTCGCGCGCACGCTCAGGTCCGACCGGCTCGCCCGACTTGGACCAATAGCTCGCCGCCTCGCACGCCGCCTCGTAGGCGTCGCACAGTTCGCGGAAGTTCGCGTCTGCCGCGGCCTTGATCCTCAGCGCCTCGCGGCGCTCGGGATACCGAAGCAAGAGCCTCGCGAGGCCACGTCTCTCCGAACGCTCCATCGAAGCCTCCGGGACTTTCGTCTGCCGGCTGTACGCCATCAGCCCCCCCATCATGGACCCTGCTTGCCCGCGCGGGGTTTGTTACGGTTACACTCCCAAGATGGTTGCATTGCCCGCCAAGCATTTCTAGGGGGCAAAATAGCGGACCTCCTCTTGTGCAGAGAGCGGAAGGATGGATCTAACGAAGAAGTGACTTGTCGAAACCGGCTCGTACATCTGATCGATCCCTGAGCGGTGGTCCAAGTTCAAAATTCGTGCAGGCTTTGTCTGTGCTCCCCGGATCGCTTGGCCGGCGGAGTCGGTGGGTGATCGCCGAGCGAGGCGGGCGGGCACCGTTGTCGTGGTCTCGCCAACGCTCGACCACGATCCAGGCCTGTACGGATATGGCAATGAGGTCAGGACCGGTGTCGAAGCGGATATGGCTGGGCACACCGCGCAGGATGAACAGGGTCGGAGTGCGTGTCGGTCACGCTTGCTGCCTCGAGCTTGCGCGCGACGCGGATCGGCAGAACACGCGCGCTTGCCCTCATCGATCGGGTTGAGCATCAAGCAGGACTCTGTCGCGCGGTGCGCGCCCGCCGTCGGCACAATTCTGGAGGGGGCGGGCCACAATCCCTCGGGCAGCCTCACGGCGCGGTCCGATGAAGGATGGGGGCTGAAGCAGCCGGCGCTCGGCGCCGGTACCAAGAAGAAGCGGGGCAACGCGTCCTGGCAGGGCCATGTCGGCTTCGGGTTCGGCACCAACCCGCGCCAGATCGTCCTGCTCGGCGGCAGCCAGGGCGACACCTGGAGCATCGCCGCCTTCGCGCGACGAGCTCACGTCCTTCTGCTGGCGGACATGCCGCTGCCGGCGCCGTAGGCCGGCGCGCTCGGGTGTGAGCGCGGCGTCGGTCAGCAGGGGAACGCAGAGAGGGTTTCCGACCGCTGGCCAGACGAGGTCAGCGCAGCGGTCTGGAGGCCGGCCAGACAGTGTCAGCGCAGCTTCCGAAACCCATGCACGGCAATCTTATCGCGCACAAGACTTTCAGGCCGCAGCCGGCGAATTTTTCGATCGACCTCGGCGGCGGGGTCGCTCACGCCTTCTGCGCCCGAGCCGCGAATTCCCAGATCGGGATACCGGACGGTGTGCCCGGCACATTGCGGTAACCGCTCACGTTGCCGAACAAAATTCGGTTCGGCTCGATGCCGATCGCCTTGTGACCGCCCGTGATCATCACTCCGCACCAGTCGACACGCAACGTGCCGTGCTCCGGATGAACACCGAAGAGCTCGGTTGATGTCCAGCCCAGACGCCCGGCCTCGGCGCCGAAGCGCTCGATGAAGTTCGTGCAGGTGTCGTGGATGTTCGCCCACGCGGCGCCGCCGAGATACCGGCAAGGGGGGCTCGTCGGGCGGAGCGTGCCGAAGGCTTTGCGCCACTCGGCGGCTTCGGGCGGAAGCGGATCGGGTGCGAGTTGGGGAAGGAGCATCACGGCTGCCGGCTGATGGCGGGGCCGACGGCATAGGCTGGGCTTGGTTGCCTCAGGCTTACCCACCGCCAGAGATCATCCCTTTTGCGCTCGCACGAGCGGGACCGAAGTGCGCAAATCTCCGCGGCCCAGGGACTGCTGACGTGATGAGGCGACGGCTTCGAGCGTTGCTAGCGCTTCTCCAGCGAACCCACGAACCGTTTTCGAGCCGCATTGAGCCTGCTCTGCTGTTGAGTTGCGCCAAGACAGATCATTGACTCGGATGGATGAGCATGCCGTGTCAGCTCCAGCATCCTTTCGACGGCTTCGGCAATCTCGACCAGCAACCGGTCACGATTCAGCTGGTGCTCCCGCTCGGCATCGATCATCTCTGGCTCCTACGCATATGGCTTGGCGCGCTGAGCCCTCCGCAACGTGGAACCGGCCAAAAGCGTTCTGCGCGTTGGGGATCTGGCAGGTGCTCTTTGCCGCCATGAAACAAGATCCGGCCAATGATGTCGCCGCCCATCCCAAGCCCGAGATCGGGGCCATGCTCATTAAAAGGCATGGCCTCAGTCCTCGGCTTTGCAGTGGGTCATGCTTTCCGTGCCCGAGCCAGCATGACCGCCGTGCGGACTCCGCCACGCTTCAGCGATTGGGGCGCATCGAGCGACCCGTGAACTCGCTCGCCCAGCGGTGGCCGGCGATGGCCGCGGCAAGGTTAAGGCTGTAGTCATCGGCGATTGGGTGAGCGTCGATTTCGGGGGCAGCGAGGTACGCCTCAACGGCCGCGTTCACTTGCTCTTTATTGACGGCGTGGCCTGGAAGAGTTCACCGAAGCTGGGCGAGGGATCAGCCATGCGACAGCCTGCCAATGCAGGTCTTGGATCGGCGCGGCGACATACCCGGGTGAGACTGTGCCGACTCTTGTGCAGCGCCCTAACACCGTTTGTCCCGGTGCGTCCGTTATGGTGGGGCCGTTCAAGCTCTGATCGGCTTCGAGAAACTGGCTGGGGCGCCAGGATTCTCACCCAGCATGACCTCAACAGAAGGCATCAGTTAAGTTATTGCAATTGCAGGCGCCTTAGCTTCGTGCGCACACGCAGTGGATACGATCCTGCGCTCATTGCCAAGGGCGTCCTCTGGCCATCCACAGGCCGCATTAAGGCATCGCCTCTCGCTAAATCAGGTCGCTCTGAAGCATGTCGAAGGTCGACAAAGCGCCATGGGACTAAGCCGCACTCGCGGCACGGCAACGAGTGTTGGATGCGGCGCGGGCGTGGCTGGAGCGGCCGCAGGCCGACCTGCTGCCCGTGCCATACTACCACGTCGTCTGCACCCTGCCAGCGGTTGTCGCGGCCGTGGCCTTCCAGAACAAGGCCGTGGTCTACGACCTGCTGTTCCGCACCGCCGCCGACACTCTGCTGACCATCGCCGCCGATCCGAAGCACCTTGGGGCAAAGATCGGGCTGACCGCCGTGCTCCACACCTGGGGCTCGGCCATGACGCACCACCCACACGTGCATATCGTCGTACCGGGCGGTGGCCTGTCCCCGGACGGCGCGCGCTGGACCGCTTGTCGGCCGCGCTTCTTCCTGCTCGTGCGGGTGCTCTCCCGCCTCTTCCGCCGGCTGTTCCTCGACCGGCTGGCCGAGGTGCATCACGCCGGGCGGCTCACCTTCCATGGCGCGTTGGCGGCTCTCGCCGACCCCGATGCCTTTGCGGCCCATCTGGCACCACTGCAGCGGGCCGAGTGGGTGGTCTACGCCAAGCGGCCCTTCACCGGGCCAGAGGCCGTGCTCGCCTACCTGTCGCGCTACACTCACCGCGTCGCCATCGCCAACAGCCGGCTCTTGGCCCTCGACGAGCGCGGCGTCACGTTCCGCTGGAAGGACTACCGGGCGCGGAACGGTGCGAAGGGCCGCGAGTGGATCAAGACCATGACCCTCCCGGCGGACGAGTTCCTTCGCCGCTTCCTGCTGCACGTGCTGCCCGACGGCTTCCACCGCATCCGCCATTGCGTCCTGTTCGCCAGCGCCACGCGGGCTGCCAACATCGCCAGGATCCTGAGCCTGCTCACCCCCCCGTCGCCGCCGCGCGAGGCCGCCCCCGAGCCCGAACCCGCCGCCATCGTCGACCCGCCCGCGGGGCCCGCCTGCCCGTGCTGCGGGGGCCGCATGCTCATCGTCGAGCGCTTCCGCCGCGGCGAGGTTCCAAGGCTGCGCCCGAGCGCCGTCGGGGTCGACACGTCTTGATAGCCGCCCCGAACCCGACCGCCACCGCCAGCCGACAGAGCGCGGGACCAGCGACCCGCCGCGGGCCTGCATGCGCTGAGACACCCAGCCATGGCCGGCTCACCCCCGCCGGCAGAGCTCACGGCTCTCATCAGAGCTGCGATGCGCGGTCACGAAGGCCAGCACCCGCCCCGGGATCGCGCCAGGGCAGCGGCGTCGATGGTCGCCGAGAGAGCCGTCGCACCCTTCATTCCCCATAGCGCGCGGGCCAGCCTTCAACGTCGCTGCTCCCCCGCGGCTTCCTCCTCTGGAGGTTTTCGAACGCCGGCCCCCAGCCCGGCACGACCCCAGCGCACGGGCCGCCATCCGAAAACCTTCACAACAAAACGGACTTGCGCCTCCTGACGGTACTAGGTCCGCTCTAGATGATGGAGCGAACATAGGATTGTGAGGGCCCAAGTAAGCCGGCCGGAAATGGCATGCCGCAAGGCCTCCAGCGACACTTGGGGTAGGGGCTCCCAAGCGGCTTCTTCGTGGTCGCAACTGAACCGCACCGGCTACGTCTGCGATCCGCGGCTATCAAGTTCGAGGCATGCGGAACGGCGCATTGTCGGCGCTGACCATCCCTACGCAGCCGCTAAGAGCGAGATAGCCGGGCCGTGTGGGCGAAGGTGGTGCGCATGTCGTCTCCCTACCCGATCGGACGGCAGAGTAGCTAGGCTTGGCCCTCAAGGCGATGGAGGCGAGATTCTTGAGCGATCCACGCAGAGAACGTACCAGGAACTGGCGCTGTGCAGCGGCGTGAGCTATCGTCAGTCCGACCGGGAGCGCCTCGTGGCAAAGAACTCACGAATCGAATGGACGACCCACACGTTCAACCCGTGGTGGGGATGTGTAAAGGTCTCCCCGGCTTGCAAGCACTGCTACGCAGAGTCTTGGGCCAAGCGCGTAGGCAAGGACGTCTGGGGGATCGGTGCTGAACGACGCTTTTTTGGCGACAAGCATTGGGCGGAGCCACTTCGCTGGAACACCGCTGCAGCTGCTGAAGGTGAGCGACCGCGAGTATTTTGTGCGTCTATGGCAGACGTTTTTGAAGATCGCCGAGATCTGGATCAATGGCGTGATCGTTTGTGGGGCCTGATAGCTGCAACCCCAAATCTCGACTGGTTACTGCTAACAAAGCGACCGGATCTGGTAAGCCGCCTCACCCCATGGGGCGATGATTGGCCGTCCAACGTTTGGATAGGCACGACAGTCGAAGATCAGGACTGGGCCGACGAGCGTCTACCAGAACTTGCGGTCCTGCCGGCCGCGGTGCGTTTCATTTCAGCAGAGCCGCTGCTGGGCCCGGTGGACCTTGGGAGATGGGCTCATGCGATCGATTGGGTGATTACGGGTGGCGAGAGCGGCCCAAAGGCGCGACCAACTAGTCCCTCATGGTTCAGAAGTCTGCTCAACCAGTGCATGGCTGCAGATATTCCCTTCCATTTCAAGCAGTGGGGTGACTGGGCCCCGGGCCAGGGCATCAATCTCGCCAAGGCGAGAGCTGCACCGGCAGAAGATGGGACCACCATGCTCAGGGTGGGCAAGAAAGTAGCTGGTCGCCATTTCGATGGCATCACGTGGGATGGGCTTCCGCGGTCGAGGTCAGCATGACAGAGCTCCCTCTGCTTTTCGACAAAGCTGATCTTCCCCTCCACCCGCTAACGCCAGAGAAAAATTTTAAATCCCTTCAGTACCCAGTCTGGTCCGAGGATAAAGCAAAGCTGATTCAAGAGTATCTTCGTCTTTTTACTTTTATTACAAAGCATGGCATCTACATAGATGGATTCTCGGCGCCTCAACAGCGCAGCATGGCAGAAATTTGCTCCGCAAGACTCGTCATGGAGACCGAGCCAAAGCGCATCAAGACTTTCTGGCTTTGCGATTTAGACCCGAAAGGCATCGAGCTGCTTAGGGCAATCGCAGGTGCAGATAAAACACCAAAACGGCGCATCGAGATACGCGAGGGTGACTTCAACTTAGTGCTTCCAGAAATTCTGGCCTCAGGTTGCATCACCTCAAAAACGGCGACCTTTGCCCTCCTCGACCAAAGAACATTCGAGTGTTCGTGGCAAACGGTTCAAGCGCTCTCCAGATACAAGTCGACTCTAGACCCACAAGCAACTAAAATCGAGATTTTCTACTTTTTTGCTACTGGGTGGCTCGATCGTTCGATTGCTGCTGTGAGTCGGCCACAAACCACTGCAAAGCTAGAAAGCTGGTGGGGACGTCCAGACTGGCGGCAGTTACAAGGGATGCAAGGCGTACCACGTGCGAAGATGCTGGCAGATCGCTTCAAGAGCGAGCTTGGCTATAAATACGCGCATCCCTATGCAATTCACAGTCGACGCCGACATGGACGAACTATGTACCATATGATCCATGCAACAGATCACGCCGAAGCTCCCCTCCTGATGCTACGCGCCTATCGTAAAATTTCAGGCCGGCCAGAAATCGATCCAGCCTCAACTCAAGTTGATATGGCTGAGCTGTGGAGAGATGTGCAATGATCTGTTCCAGCCGGTGCTCGGCAGGCCCTTTAAACACTGGCTGTTGAGATCCCGAACTGCATGGCTGTCACCGCGATGCTGGCTGAGTGTTCCTTGCGCCAAGCGGCCACGGTGGCGTCGTCTAGGACCTTCTCCCGGCCGAGAGCTTGGCCGGAAGCCTTCGCCCGCACGATGCCCGCCATCTGCCGAGCCTTGGTGCTGGAGCGCTCCAGCTCGGCGACAACGGCCAGCATGGTGAGCATAGCCTTGCCGACCGGCGTAAAGAGGTCGAACCCCTCGCGCAGTGTGGGTGCCGGCTGGAATGGCTGAACCGATCGAGAAGCGGCGCCAGGCGCGGCAGAAGGTGTCTGGCCTACCGGTCAGCACGGCCACCGCAGTGATCAACGTGCTGGCCGTCAGGCTGGACCAGCTAGAGAAGTAGAAAGCGTTTCTGCCTATCGAGCTAGGGCAGCAGCAAAGGTGATCTCGTCACCAGCTTCGACCACCACGAAGGGCACACCAAGATCCTTCGCATGCGAATGGGCGAGGGCCATTGCCAATTCCTGGTGCCGCTCCAAGGTTGCCTCGTCGCGCATGGGACGCTGGCGGGTCGCATCCGAGGCTCGTCGCTCGATTATCGCGGCCGGATCCGATCGAATGAACACGATCAAATCCGGTGCCAAACCCTGCACGACCGACAGAGGGATCTGAACGAGCGAAGTATCATCATCCACGACATTGTGAGCATCAAGAAGGATCGGGCTATCAGTTTTTGCACGTAGGAGGTCGAACTCCCTGACGAGCAGCTGCTGGTTGTCCATGACGGACCCCTGCCGCAGACCTTCCGAGTCTGTTGGCTCACCGATTGACCGCTTCGCCTCACGCAAAAGCGCACTAGCCGACGCGTGGACGGCACCGTGACGCGCGGCGAATCGCTCGCAGAGCCAGCTCTTGCCGACGCCTGAGAGGCCAAAGACATGAGTGACGTGGGCCATGCTGCGCGTCCGGAGCAAGGAAAGAATCGTGGGGAATGCCGTTGGTTGGAGCTTGGAACAGCGCGGCACACAATTAGAACTGAGGTCGCGACCGGGTTGGGTCAGGGGCGACGGAGACATAGATGTACGATAGTCGTCAAGATGCGTCGGGCCCGACAGCCCGCGACTGGCAAATCGCCGCGGCCAACCGATTCCCGGATCAGCGCCTGATCGAGCGTCGTCGCTTTGTCATGCAGGACGATCTCGTCGCGTTGGTACAGAACGGCCGGAAACGCACCACTATTAGGTTCGATGAGCATGGCCTGGAGTATCCGGCTAGCAGGGTTCTCCCCATCTATGCCGTCGGCGGCAACCAGCCGCACCACGAAGCTGCGCCCGCGGGCGAGGTTGTGCTAACCGGCTTGAGGTATGTGCGCTGCGGTGATCTCTCGTCCGCCGACGCGAAGGCAGACGGTTTCAAGGATCGCCAAGAGCTGATCGACGCCCTGACCCGCTTCTACCCGTCGATCACACCGAGTTCGTTGGTCTGCATATACGCGTTCGCCCCCGTAGTAAGCGAATCTGAGACGGGCGCGGCAGCAAACCGCCGTTCGGGACGGTCGGCTACCGCCTCCGCGCTTGCGGCTGCAGTCTGATAGCTTGAGCCTTTTGCATGCTGCCAGGATGCCTGGGATACGACAACCGGCGAAGCCGTAGCACTCAGATATGTGCTACGGCTGGGCCAAGACAGCCAGGAACGACCCAAAACGCACCAACGGGCATAGAGTGTCCGCTTCAGCCAGCATCACAGCTGATGAATACGTGGAGCAGGGTAGATCGGTGCGACCTAACACTACCTGGGCATCATTCCTGATTGCATAGTAGGATCAACGACTTACAGGATCGACCCGTTCATGCTAAGTCGTTGATTACCAATGTCTTATATGTAAGCGCTCGGTGACGGCCGCCTTGTGCGGGTAGTGCTCCGCTCTGGATACAGGACCTGGCGTCGGATGGCGCTGTATCGGCCCTGTGTCTGGACCTATGACCAACCCTCACATCATCGTCGCCGGCACGCGCCGAAGCTGGTCGCCCGAGCAGAAGCGGGCCATTCTGGCCGAGGCGGACGATCCCGCCACGACCGCCTCGGCGGTAGCGCGTCGACACGGCCTGCATTCCAGCCTGCTGTTCCGCTGGCGGCGCGCCGTGCTGGCCGAGCAGCAGGCTCGGACGCCCTCCGCCCCGCCGGCCTTCGTCCCGCTCGCCCTGCCGCCGCCCGCCGTTGCGGCCGCCGAGAGGCCGGCCGGGTCGGGCGTCGTCGAGATCGAGTTGGCCGGCGGTCACCGGCTGCGGGCCGAGGCGGGTGCGGACCTGGCGCTGCTGCAGGGTGTAATCGCGGCGCTGCTCCACCGATGATCCCGGTCCCGTCCGGTTCGCGCGTCTGGCTGGCCACCGGACACACCGACATGCGCAAGGGCTTCGACGGGCTGGCCGCGCTGGTGCAGGACCATCTCTCCCGCGATCCGTTCTCGGGGCAGGCCTTCGTGTTCCGCGGGCGGCAGGGGCACCTGATCAAGGTGCTGTGGTGGGACGGCCAGGGCCTGTGCCTGTTCGCCAAGCGCCTGGAGAAGGGCCGCTTCATCTGGCCGGCCACCGCCGGGGCCGCGGCGGCGCTGACGCCGGCCCAGCTCGCCATGCTACTGGAGGGCATCGACTGGCGCGCGCCGCTGCGCACCGACCGGCCGAGGGTCGCGGGCTGAAGCGGAAGACTACCGAGGTGGGGACGTCCGAGGCCGAGGCTGTGGCGAGCCTCGTCGGCACGGCTTAAGCTGTTGGCGTGGCTCTCGATCCTGCCCTGCTGCCCGACGACGTCGACGCGCTCAAGCGTCTGATCGTCGGCATGGCGCGCGAGGCGGTCCAGGCCGACACCCTGATCGAGAAGCTGCGCTTCGAACTCGCCCGACTGAAGCGGGCGCGGTTCGGCGCCTCCTCCGAGAAGCTCGGCGAACGGGTCGAGCAGCTCGAACTGGCCATCGAGGCGCTGGAGACCGACGCGGCCGAGCGCTTGGGTGCCGCGCCGGTCGTGGCCGAGGCGGTGGAGGCCGCGCGCCTCAGGCCGGCCCGGCGGGCGTTGCCCGAGCACCTGCCGCGCGAGAGCGTGGTCCATGCCGGCCCCTGCACCTGCCCGGCCTGCGGTGGGGGCTTACGCCGGATCGGCGAGGACGTGACCGAGAGCCTCGACTACGTGCCGGGCCGGTTCAAGGTGGTGCGCCACGTGCGCGAGGCCTTCGCCTGCACCGCCTGCGAGCAGGTGGTGCAGGCGCCCGCGCCCCACCACGCCGTTCCCCGCGGACGGGCCGGCCCCGGACTGCTCGCCCACATCGCGGTGGCGAAGTTCGACGACCACCTGCCGCTCTACCGTCAGGCCGAGATCTATGCCCGTGACGGGGTGGACCTGGCCACCTCGACCCTATCGGGCTGGCTCGGCGCCACCGCGGCCAGCTTGAGGCCGCTGGTCGATCTCCTGCGCCGGGAGGTGATCGCCGGCTCGGCCGTCCTGCACGGCGACGACACGCCGATCCCGGTGCTGGCGCCGGGCAGTGGCAAGACCCGGACCGGCCGGCTCTGGACCTATGTGCGCGACGAGCGCTCCCATGGTGGCGCCCGTCCGCCGGCGGCGGTGTTCTTCGCTTCGCCCGACCGCCGGGGCGAGCGTCCGCTCGCGCATCTGGCGGGCTTCTCCGGCGTGCTGGTGGCCGATGGCTATGCCGGCTTCAACGGGCTCTACGAGAAGGCCCGACCGGGCGGCCCACTCACGGAAGCGGCCTGCTGGGCGCATGTGCGCCGCAAGATCTTCGACGTGCACGCCGCGACCGGCTCGGCGCTGGCCGCGGAGGCGCTGGCGCGGATCGGTGCGCTCTACGGGATCGAGCGTGAGCTGCACGGCAAACCGCCCGACGCCCGCACCCGTGAGCGGCAGGCCCGCGCAAAGCCGCTAGCGGCGGGGCTGAAGCTGTGGGCGGAACGGAGCCTGACCCAGCTGCCGGGTCGGTCCGAGCTGGCCAAGGCGCTGCGCTACATGTTGGCCCGTTGGTCGGCGCTGACCCGCGCCTTCGACGACGGACGCATCGCGCTCGACAACAACGCGGCCGAGCGGGCACTGCGCGGCGTGGCGGTCGGGCGCAAGAACTATCTGTTCGCCGGTTCCGACCTCGGGGCCGAGCGCGCGGCTGTCTTCTACACCCTGATCGAGACGGCCAAGCTGAACCGGCTCGATCCCGAGGCCTACCTGCGCGACGTGCTCACACGCATCGCCGATCATCCCGCCAAGCGGCTGGCAGACCTGCTGCCCTGGAACTGGACGCCCGCCCAGCCGGTCGCGCACGCCGCCTAACCAGCCGGCCTCTCACCGAGCGCTTACTCTTATATCAAAATTCGCCCAGGTAGTGCTAGGGCTTGTTGTCACTTGATCCAATCGAGCGTTGCGGCGAGGCAGAGGACGCCTGTGAAGCTGGCGGCGGTCTTCTCGTAGCGGGTGGCCACCGCCCGCCATTCCTTCAGGCGCGCCCAGAGGCGCTCGACGCGGTTGCGGTTGATGTAGATCCAGTTCGGGCAGCGGGTGGGTGCTTCGTTGCGCTTGGTGGGGACGGCCGGCTTGGCGCCCACGTCGCGGATGTGCTGACGGAAGCCGTGACTGGAGTAGCCGCGGTCGGCCACGACCCACAGCGGCACGCCAGGCAACTGGTCGAGCAACGGCACGGCGTGGGGCAGTTCGTGCGCCTGTCCCGGCGCGAGGCGGAAGGCGACGGTGCGGCCCGCGCCATCGGCGATCACGCAGGCCTTGGTGCCATACCCGCCACGAGACCGGCCAAGCGCTTCACGACCGTCTCGCTCGGTCGCAGATCCCCCCTTCTGGCCGCACCTGCCGCCTTCTGGTGCGCCCGCATGTTGGTGCCGTCGAGGAACACCATGCCGAGTTGCACGCCGCGCTCCTGCACCAGGGCGAGCAGGCGCTCCCACACCCCGGCGCGCGCCCAGCGGATGAAGATCTGCGCCGCCCGCCACCACGGCCCGAACTCGTCTGGAATGGCGCGCCACTTGGCCCCGTTCTGGTGCCGCCACAGGATGGCCGAGAGCGTGCGTTGCAGGTCCTGCGGCGGGGTCTTCGCCTTCGGCCGGCAGGCATGCACCAGCGGCTCTAGAGCCGCCCACTGCGCGTCGTTCAGCATCAGCCCGCTCCATCCAGAGGACGGAAAACGCTCACACCCCCAAGACGTTCAGGCGACGACAGACCCTAGCGACGTCAGACCTAGAATTCGAACCCGAGATCGATTGATCTTTTAAGGGCGTCAAACGCGTCGTCTTCAATTCTGACGATTGACTGAGGGAAGCTGCTGAGGATGCCTCGGGCCGTAAGGGCACTAATGGGAACGACCTCGGTGAGATGTCCTACAAGCAAAAAGTCGATGATTAAGAGCGGTGTCGTCCTGCTAGCCATCTCAATCAGCTCACTGTCGGGATAAACCGACCTTTTGGCAGTCCAGCGACGCACTTCGTCGATATCGTTACTCCACCTAACTGATTTGACTACGCCGACCGTCGTCAGCGATTGGCTGCCGTGAGTTCCGGCCTGCTTCGACAGATAGAAGAGGATCACGTCCCCCGGATTCATCGTCTTGGTCGGAGAGTGACAGAGGTAGACCTTCTCGATCGTGTTTGCTGGCTTACCCAGGATCTCCACGGCAGGGTCAGCAACCGCAGAACCGAACTCGGGGAAGAGCATCGCGTGGTACGCGGGACGGATTGGGATGACGTACTTGCTCACGCCAGCGCCGCAAACGAAATTGGGGTAGCTGCGGCAGCTTGCTGCGAGGGCATTCTCCCCTTGGCGCGGAGAGACCGGTCCCCTAACCATGGCCTTCTCTAGGACCATCTCTCCGTTCGTCCTAGTTTCAGCTACGACAAAGCCATATGCCTCCAGCAGCAAACGCAAGGATTTCTGCTTCGGATATGCGGTTAGATACACCAAATCATAGTCGTTCTTTTGAGCGAACCATAGGATCTGCTTAACGAGCTGCTCTCCAAGCTTGCGACCCCGGAAAGCCTCAGCGACCTTGAACGTGCTGATCTTTAGTATGTCTGGACCCGGATGCTTTGTCTTAGCTTCCGCGTGGGTTTCGTCCTTTCTAATGACTAGGGCTGCCAGCTGCCCATCGACCCTCACAATCCAGCACTTTCTCTCGTCATCCGAGATTTTGCGGGTCCATTTGTCGAAGTCAGGAGCATAATCCTCGCGCAGCTCGTCAAAGATCGGGTCGGTAAATTCGAGTTCCCCAGCGGCTACCTCCGACACGGTCGGCAGAGGCACATCTTCAAGTTCGTAAGACCGAAGCGCCCAGGCAAGCGCGTCGTCAACCGTAAACACAAGCGCATCAAGTTCCGTAGACGCGGCCAGCGCATGGAGGGCAGCGTCGTTCGAGACGACGTAGTCTGCTATCTTCGTTCTTACCGCATCCAACAGGGTGGCATCATTGAGTCCTTCGTCCGTCGAGCAGGGGCCGAAATGCTGTTCGATATCTGCTTTCGAAGGGGCGTGACTGCCTGGCAAAGTCGCCAGAGTGTTTTTCGCCGACGCAGCTGTGGCAGAGGGCTGAGAGATGGGGTGGAGATACAGGTCGACCCCGTTCCGCGCACAAATATGTTCGAGCTTCGCAAATTGACGATCGGGCCGCTCGTCCGGCTCAAGATCCGCCAACAAGTCCGCATCGATCAGCAGGCGCATGTCAGCTTCCGTCGACGAGGCGTTCGAAGCCCTCGTGGGCGTACGCGAACGACTGCGGGGGTGTGAAATTTAGCTCGGCCTTCAATATGGGTAAGCCGACGGGATTCGCAAGCTTGATAGGGTTCACCAACCGAACCACATACCCGGTCTCACGACCCCGGAAGTAGGTGTCGAAATCCTCTGAGGCGATGCAGGCGACTGCTTCGTATTTTTCCCAGATTTCCCTGATTGCCAATCTTTCCACCGTTGAGATGGTCGCATAGCCAATCAGGGCCTGAATTGGCACAGAGGCATAGACGTAGAGGCGTGCGCCTGTGACGGTTCCATAGGGGAAACGCCGCCTCAGTTCGACGGTCTTCACGCCGTCGACGATGCGCGTCGCGTACTGAGGCTTGATGCTCAGCACGAAATTGTGGCGAAACAGGTCGAGGGTTCCCATGCCTCGAATCTAGCTGACGATCTCGCGCGACAACACCCCACACGGGGGTCTCGCTGACCGTTCGCTTGTCGCTCGCACAGAGGCCGCGGTTTAGCGCACGGAAATTTTTCTTTGTTGCAAACGCCCGATCACGTGCTGCGACCCGTGATGCGATCCATCCTAGCACCTCGTTCTCGATTCAGGCCACCGGAGGGCACTTCCCTTCCGCGATATGGCTCCGCACAGAGCGCTTCCTCCTCCCTCTTGTGCGTGACGCCATCGTATCCTGGGCAGCCGGTGAGCACGCTGTCGCAGATCTCACGCACCACGAACAGCAGCAGCAAGGCAGCCAGCATTATCAACACGGCCCAGGCAGCGAAGTCCGATAGACGATCACCCGGCAGGAGTAGGTCGGCAGCGCGACGCAGCCGCTGCCGGAACCGACGAGGGTGCGAAGAGGAGCGGCGGCTCTCGGACATGAGCTGGGATCTGCAGGTTGAGGGGTACGACAGGGATCAGCCGAGCCAGCCACCGACCACCATGGCGAACAGGTAGGTGACCAAGACGAGGGCAACGCACACGGCGAAGCTTTCAGGGGTCGGCTCTCGCCTCATCGCGGCGCCGGTCGCTCCAACGGAGGCTCGTCGAAACCGACCTCAGCTGCGGCCCCGGAGCGGCCATCCCACGACAGCATCCTGCGGCGTCGGTCGCCCGCGTTGGACATCACCATCCATCTCGCGGTGATATCCAACGCGGGGAAGCAGCTGGGCATGAGAGGAGACCGCACTAGCAGGTGCGTTGGATATCTTCTCGCGTCGAATATCGCATGCTCGCCAACGCCTTAGCACTGCGTTGGATATCACGCGCAGCTCGGCGAGCGCGGCCGGCGCAGCGATCAGATAAAGCAGCCGGAAGTATCTAATCGCGTGTGATGGCACACATGGATCTTTACGCGACCCCTGACCAGCGCTACACAAGCATAATGACGTCGAACAGAATTGCCAATTCTGTCATTCCTTGATCCATAACGTATTTTTAGCTTGCAGAGGTCTGGCAGGCTGCGGTACAAGCGCGGCCGTTGCATCCCGCCACAGAGCGCGCCAAGCGCCTCCGAGGGCGGCGCCGAACAAAATTGGCAATTCTGATCACCCAGGCACCGGCTCCGCCGCGTGCGAGGACGCGCCACCATGACCCGCAGCCCTTTCCCGGCCGGCCATGCCCGGCGGTCCGCCGAACGCTCGCCCGCGCCCTCCGGCATGTCGCTCCACACCCTCCAGGGCCGGCGCAAGTACCTCACCCCCGACGAGCGCACCCGCTTCATCGCGGCGGCCTCCCGTCAGCCGCCCGAGATCCTCACCCTCTGCCTGGTCCTGGCCTGGACCGGCTGCCGCATCTCCGAGGCGCTGGCCCTGACCCATGCCGACCTCGACCGGGCCGGGGGCCTCGTCAGCCTGCACTGCCTCAAGAAGCGTCGCGCCGGTATCGTGCGCGACGTGCCGGTGCCCGAGGGCGTGATGGCCATCCTCGATCTCGTGCACGACCTCGATCCGTCCGAGCGGCGGCTCTGGCCGATCGGGCGCAGCACCGCCTGGCAGCGGGTCAAGGCGGTGATGCGCGAGGCGGGGGTCGGCGCCTCGGCGGCCTCGCCCAAGGGCCTGCGCCACGGCTTCGGCGTGCACGCGCTGCGCTCAGGAGTGCCGCTCACCCTGCTGCAGCGCTGGCTCGGCCATGCCAGCCTCTCGACGACCGCCATCTACGCAGACGTGCTGGGCGCCGAGGAACGCGAGATTGCCGCCCGCATGTGGTAGTCGGCTCGGGCGATCGCGCTCCGGCGCGCTCCCCACGGATTACCCAATCGCCGCCTTCGCCGTCCTGCGCGTCGTGCCCGTCGCACCCCTCGCGGGCGGCACGGCGGTGATTCTCAAGCACCGCTTCGCCCACATCCCCCAGGACGCCCGCAGCGGCCGGGCCTGGATCGCCGCTCTCGCCCCCACTCTTCGCGGCCCGCCTCGCCCCGGACGCGGCCGTGCCCGTCGAGGCCTACCAGCGCTACATCGTCTCGGCGTCGTCCTGCTCGCGGCCGGAAGCGGCCCGGCCCAGCTGCTTGAGCGCAGCCCGGAACAAGCCCGGGCGCGGGCGCTCGACCATCTCGTGCTCTGGACGCCGCTCCACGGTCGCGCCCGCATTCTCGCCTGAGGCGAGACCGCGAGCCTCGGCCCGGGCGAGATCCTGCTCCTCGACCTCTCCCGTCCCGTACGGATCGAGATGGACGCCCCGGCCGCGCGGATGCTCGTAGTCCCGCACCGGCTCCTCGACGCCGCAGACGACCCGCCCGAGCGGCACGGCCGCATCCTCGGGCAACCTCGTGAACGCGGAGTTGAACGCGGAGGCCGCGATCTCGCAGGCGCTGTCGACGCGCCAGTCGCTAGCGATCTCGGCGCTGTCGCTGGCCAACCAGGCCAACCAAGGCATCCTCCAGCTCCTGCGCTGATCCCGAGCGTGGCCCCCGGCGCGGCGGATGACCCGCGCCGGGCGTCTGCCGGCGAACCGCGCTGCCGGCCTGCTGGTCTCTGCTCAACATCCTGCCGTACTCATCGGTCCTTCAGGCGCCGCCGGCCAGAAGCGCTGTGAGTTCGAGCCAGACCGAAAGTCGATGGGGATCCAGGGTTGCGACGAACTCAGCCTGCTCTTCCTGGAACATCGCCCGGACCTGCTCGCGCGTCGCGGCCTGCCACGAGCCGCCGGGCGCGAGCGCCACGACCCAACGATACCACCCGAGCAGATTGCACCAGACGGCTCGGCGGGCCTGCTCCCGCTCGATCGCCTGCGAGAGCGCTGCCCGGCAGGCGGCCCCGTCCTCGGACCAGAACCACTCGAACAGATGCGCCGCGAAGATGGGCGCCGCCCGGACGAGATCGTCATGCTCTGCGGGTAGCAGCACCAGGAGTTCGATCAGATCCTCGCGGTCGATATCCCTCAGTGGACCGATCCGCTTCTCGAACAAGGGAAAGCGCTCACGCACGCTCTGCGGGGGCGAACTGACGTCGCGCCAATCCGGCGCACACGCCTCGATCGTCGGCAGCATGGCTGCGAGCTCCGGATCGACATCGTACTCGATGGGATCGGCATCCGGCCCCGGGCCGGGGTCACGATCGGCAGGCCGCTGCGCCATGGACACGCCGTCGCCATGCACATCCTCGGCTCCCGCTCCGTTGTTCGTCCGGGAAGCCGGCGCCGGCTCTCCGCTTCCCGGATCGGCCTCGTGATCGGGAAGCGTCGGCGTCTCCCCGCTTCCCGGATCGGATGAGGGTGCGACCGTCGTCCCGAGGGGCGACACCGCCTGCGCGTTTGAGTCCGGGGCAGGCGCGGCCGCGTCGGGCTTGCCCGACCGTTCCGCCGCCGCGGCATACAAATCCGCCATCGTCAGCTCGAGCAGGCAGGCCGCGCGCCGTTGGCCGAGCTCGTGCATCCTGCGGGCGAAGGCCTGCGTCGCGGCCTCCTGCTCGGCCTCGATCACGGTGAGCTGCCGCATCAGGCGGTTACAGCGGGCCCGCAGTTTCTCCTCGCCCCAAACGTACGCTGCGCCGGGACGGGGCTGGTAGGGCTGCAGCCCGAAGCGGGCGCACAGGGCCGCGAACACCTCGCGGACGTCCGGGTTGGTGACTCTCCGCTTCACGACACCACGCACCTCGCATTCGGGCCGCGCCGGGGATCGGCGACGGGCTCACGCGTGAAGGCGACCAGGACGCGCGGCCAGCCGTCAAGCTTCCGCTGATCCCATCGGAGCGCCGGATCGGCTGCCCGGGCCGCCTCAACGGATGGCCTGGGCAGCCCTCAAAATCCCGGAAAAGAACCCCGGAAGACGGCCGCCCCGACGGGCGACGGCCGGGCTTTGCCGTTCGCTCGGGCGCGCGAACCAAAGCCCGGCCGGGCCCCCGGAATGACATCGATCCCAGGAAGGACGATCCCCAAAAAGACGTTCCGGTTCGGCTCGGAGGTGCGAGCCGAACCGGAACAGGGCTCAGCTCCCCTAATCCAGAGCAGCCCGGCGGCCGCTCCCGATTAGGCGGCACCTGCGCGCCGGCTTCGACTTCCCAAACAAGGGCGGGCTGACCGGGCCGTCAGCCGCCGGATCGCGGTGCTCCGATCGGCTCGGCACGAGGCTGCCCAAGCCCGTCTGACACGTCCGCCGGTTCGCGGCCGGGTCGGGTACCAGCGACCTGTCCGAGCACGCCCCACGACGGCTCGGGATGCCTCGTGCGGCAGAACATCGCACAGCGCTGAATGCAATCTAGGGTAAGACATATAGCATCAGATCAATCTAAGATGGTTAGCGATTCCTTACAGCTAACCATTCCTTTCTTAAATCCAAGACGTCAGATCGATCTACCCAATCGAGCCACTCCGACCGAATCGCTCAATGCTTTTGTGCGCTTGATCGAATCGGTAGAGCCTGCCTAAGCTTGGCCATCTGCTCTTGCCGGTGCTTGCCGGCGGCCATCGAACATGCCCGATCCGATCACCACGCACCCCTTCGTGCGCGGCGTCCTCGCGTCGCTCTGCCACGACGCGGACGGCCCGCTCATGCCCGAACACGGCCTCGGCCGCGCTCGCCTGCCGGAGACGCTGCGGCACCTCTATCGTGCGCCGGGCGTGCGCTTCGCCGGCCGCGGCGGGCGCGAGCGCCCGCTCTCGCGCGACGGGGCGGTGACCTGCCACTTCTCCCAGACCTCGGTCTCGAAGACCTCGCCGATCCTGGCGAGGATCCGGGCCGCGAAGGCCGGCCGGTGCTACCAGGGATCACGCGCCGTCGCGCACGAGGCGTATATCGAGCGGCCGGGCGCCGCCGAGCGGCTCGGGCCGGCCCGAAGCCGACGCGCCACCGGCCGCGACGGTCGCGAGCAGCAGGCCTACCTCGAGCGCGACGGAGCGGTCGAGGCAGATCCGGACGCCGCCCTCGCGCTCGCCTCGTTCGGCACGATCGGCGACACGCCCGAGGAACGAGCGCGGTTCTGGACGCTCGTCGAGGAGAGCGAGCGCTCGGCCCGGGGCGACCGGATCAGGATCGCGCCTGGGCGTGACCCGGACTGGTGGGCACGGGCACTCTCCGCGATCGACGCGGCACCGGAGGCGGCCCGGGCCACGCTGCGGGCGGCGGGCCCGCAGCGTTCGGCTCCCCTGACGCTGACGCTTCCGACCGAGGACGCCTTCGCGCTGTGGCGCTGGGCCATCGGCCTCGGCGCGGACGCGCCGGTCGCGATCGCGCCGGGGCGCGGCGGGCGCATCCAGACCCGGATCATCGCCGAGCTGCCGCACGAGATCGACGCCCGTCAGCGGCTGGCCATCGTCGAGGCCTTCACGGGCAAGCTCGAGGCCAAGGGTTTTCCCTACTGGGCGGTGGTGCACGCGCCCGACGAACGCAACGACGCGCGCAACGTCCACGTCCACATCGTCTACTACGACCGCCCGGCGCGGCAGATGCCGCATCCGGACACGGGCGCACCGAGCTGGGACTTCGCGATCACCTGCGAGAGGCGGCGGGCGAACCGCACCCGGGTGCTGACGCGGCCCTACCGGCAGCCCAAGGATCGCGCCAGCCACGACCGCACTTGGATTGGAGAGCTGCGCGCGAACTGGGGCGCGTGCTGCAACGCGGTGCTGGCCGAGGCGGGGATCGCCAAGCGCTACGACCTGCGCGCCTACGCCACGATCGGCATCGGGCAGGCGCCGGGCGTGCACATCCCGGCGCGCCAGTACAACAAAGAGCGCAAAGGCGCCCTGACCGAGGCGGGGGCCGACCTCGCCCGACGGCAGTGGCAGGCCGAGGCGGACCGCATCCTCGAGGCGCGGGCCGCGGCGACCGGGACCCAGATCGGCCTGTTCCTGCAGCGGGGCCGGCAGGCCGAGTTCGCCGTGCCGAGCCGAGGAGCGGGCCAGTCCAACGCTGCAGCCCGCGCCGGCATCGGCGACCCCGGCGAACCGGTGCGGGCACTGATCCGGCGCGGGCTGGCTCTCGTCGTGGAGATCGGCCGGCTCGAGCTCGCGCGGGATCTGGCCCGGCTCGTCTGCGCGCGGACCCTGTCCCGGCCTCGCCTGCTCCTGGCGGCGAGCACGGTGCTTAAGCACGCTCGGGGCGCGAAGGCCGATCCGGGCGGGATCACCGGGGAGGATCCCCCGGTGCCGGAGGGCGCGCCCTTCGGTCTGGCGCGCCGGAGCGCGCTCGCCGGGCTGTGCGAGCGGCTCGACCGGGGGGCGGGACAGCTCGCTGCGGCCTACGAGGCGCGGATCGCGGACGCGTCCGGTCGGCTCGACCGGATCCGCGCCGACCTCTCCCTGGCCGGGCGAACGCCACTCATGGATTCGGCGCGGGCGGGATCGGGCTCCGCGGAGGGCCCGGATCTGGCGATCACCACTGTTCCGATCGATCCGGTCCCGGAGGCTGAGTTCGCCGCACGGGTGCGGGCGAGCCTCGAGCCCGCCACAGCGGTGCTCTGGCATCGGTACGACGTGGGCGTGCTGCAGACGACGGAGGCTGTCACCAAGGCACCGTCGCCGGCGATCGCCTCGATCATGCCGACACCGAACCTGCGGCCCGCGACAAAACCACCGACAGAGCCGCCGGCTCCGGTCGCGCCGGTCATTACTCCCGCTTCGTCCTGGTCGGACGCCGTCGCGCGTGCGGCGGAGCGGCATGGCAAAGCTCAGGTCGATCCGATCCCAGCCCTGCGGCCTCTACAGCCCCAGTACGAACTCGCCCGACCGCCCTTCGCCAGCCTCGGCGGGGCTCGCCGCTCGAACGGTGCGCCGCTGACGCCGGCCGCTCCTCGCCCCAAAACCGATCGTGCGGGCGCAGAGGCCGCGGATCCGGGCGGAGGTCAGCCGCTCGCGTGGACGCCCGAGGCGCGTCGTGCCTCTTCGCTGACCGCCTCGGCCATGCCGGCACCCCTGCCTGCACCGGAGGCCGCGCGCGCGATCGTGGCAGAGAGCGGTGCGCCGAGCGCCGCCACAACGCCGGCAGCCCCGCCCGCGGCCGCGCCGATGTCCGACAAGACCGCGGTGCCGCCGGCGGTGCCCGTGCCGGCACGACCGGATTCCGAGGTCACGGACACCACGTCGGCTCCGGTCGCCGTCGCGGTCGAGACTGACGCCCCGTCCAAACCGGCCGAGCCGGCCCCGGCCCCGGCAGAGATCGTAGCTGGTCCGGCCACCGCAGACACGAAGCCCAGTCCGATCCAGTCCCCGCAGGTCGGGACGCCGGCAATCCGGATTGAGCCCGAGCTACAGCTCCCGGCGCTCCAGCTCGAGCGGGCGGCGCAGGTGCGAGCGGAGAGATCCTCCACCGCCGACGAGTCGATCACGGACCGGGTGGCGACCGGGCCGCAGCAGCGCAACGACGAGGACGATGCGCCATGGCCCGGGCCGCCGCAGGACGGAGCGCCGGACCCGGCGCCTCGGGTCGCCCCGCCGGCCCGCCCGCCGGCCGAGGCCCCGCCGCTGCGCGTGCCGCTCTCGGCCGTCCACGGCGCGGACGAGGCTGCCGCGACCGGCGAGCGTCGCGCGTCTCGGCGGCAGCACGCACCACAGCCAAAGCGAAACGGACGCGACCGCGGCGGTCGCGGGATCGGAGACTGAGATAGTGAACCCCCGTACCCGTCGGACCCGACATCGCCCGCCCGCCTCGCACCCGGCGAGCGGCCGGCCCCGCACGACGAGGCTGCAACGTCATGGCGCTGTGAGGCCAGGATGCCGTAGCGCTGCGATGCCGTGGCGCCACGACACCGGGACGCCAGGGCGCTGGCGCATCACGATGCCCTGGCGCTGCAGCGCCGTGACGCCGTGGCGTCGCGATGCCGAAGCGTCGGGGCGCCGTGATGCGGCAACTCTGGATCTGCCCGTGCGCGGGGGGCCGTCGTGATGGACGTCCTCGCGATCGCCACCCAGAAGGGCGGCTCCGGCAAGACCACGGTTGCCGTCAACCTCGCGGTCGCCGCCCATCAGGCCGGGCGGCGGGTCGCCGCCCTCGACCTCGACCCGCAGGGCTCGCTCGCCGCCTGGGCCACACGCCGTGCTGCGGACGATCCGGCCGTCGATCATCTCGGACTCGAGCGGGTCGGGCAATTGCCCGAGATCCTCGCCGCGCTCGCGCGACGCGGCTTCGACCTCGTCGTCCTCGACACCGCCGGGGCCCTGAGCCCCGCGGCCAACCAGGCGCTGCGCGCGGCCCATCTCGTCCTGGTCCCGGCCCGGCCGACCCTGCTCGATCTCCTCGCCACCGAGCCGACGCTGCGCGCGCTCGCCCAGATCGGCCTCGCCGCGCGCGTGGCGCTCGTTCTGAGCCAGTGCCCGCCGCAAGGGGGGGCGCGCACCGCCGGCTACGCCGAGCGCCTGCGCCGCTGGGGGCATCTCGCCGAGCCGCCGCTGACCCAGCGGGTCGACCATCAGGACGCGCTGCTCGGCGGGCAGGCCGTCACCGAGTTCGCGCCGGCCGGCAAGGCGGCGGCCGAGATCCGCGCGCTCTGGGCCTGGACCGCGCAGCGCCTGACGGAGATGCCGCGATGAGCGATCCGACCCGGCCCCCGCGGAAGCGGCTCGACCTGCTCGGCAGCCTGGACGATCTGGGGGGGGCACCGCCCGGCTCCGGCCCGTCGGCCATTCCGGTAGAGCGCCGTCCGGCGGAGCGGAGCGAGGTGTGCCCGGCCCCGGGCCGAGGCTCCGCGGCGACGCGGCGCACCTCGGTCTACCTGTCCGCGGCGATGCTGCGGCGGCTGAAGGAGCTCGCGCTCGCCCGCGACTGCAAGGTCAACGACCTGCTGGTCGAGGGCGCGGAGGCGGTCCTGCGCGAGAGCGGCCACCTGCCGTCCCCGGTCCACCGGGACACGAGCTGACCCCGCTCAGGCCTCGATCCCGAGCGCCCCGGCATCACGACGCCTCGATGCCGTGACGCTCCGGCATCGTGACGCTTCGGCATCACGGCATCTCGGCGCTCCAGCATCACGGCGCCTCTGCAGCCGCGAGCGCTCCGGCGTCTCACCCCGGAGGCCGGACGAAGACCGCCCCGCCTCCAGCCTCGATCCTCAGCGCCACGCCCCGCCGGCCGGCCCCATCCCCGGGTGCTGCGCTGCCGGGGCACCCACCATCCCGCAGCATGAGCACAAGGAACCCACGATCATGTCGAACAAGCGCCAGATCTACGATCCCAACATCGATCGGGATCACTCTCGACCCCCAGCGGCCATCGCATCGGTCCTCGATCACATGCGCGAGGGCGTCGCGAGCCAGCGCTTCCGCTTGGCCCTTGTGGGCGCGAAGCCTTCGAAGGCCGCCACGGCGACAGCGGACCGGCACGCCGTAACGGATGGCGGTGTCGGGCAGCCACCCCGCGACGTTGCAGCACCCACTGGCTCCGAGGCGTCGCGCCGCCATGCGGCGCGGGACAGCTTGAACGCGCGGATGCGCCCGATCCTCTACGCACTCGCGCAGAACGCCGGTCTCGACCCGGCTGTCTGGAAGGCGCGCCTCGATGCTCCGATGCCGTTGACCGATCCCGAGATCGTGCGTGCCCTGCCCGAGGTGTTCGCCTCCGACGCCTTCCGCGATGCCCGCGCGGCCTGCCGCGACCTCACCCTGCTGCCGCCTGAGCAGCGGCCATTCGCCGAGGCACCGTTCGATCTCGGCTTCCGCGGGCGTCCACCGGCGCAGATCGTGGAGCATCATCCCTGCTGGGACCTCCCGTTGGTGCCGGGCGCCCGGGCGCTGGAGCGCTGGACCATCGCGGATGTCGCCGAGTGGATGAAGAACTGGCCGCCCAAGCCCTCGAGGCCGAAGACACCGCTCGATCTCTGGGACGCGCCCACCGCCGATCTCTGGCTGCGCCGGCACACGCTCGCCGAGGGCCAGGACGCGGACAGGAGGAATCTGGTCGTCGCCTTTCGGGCCGGACGAACGCGGAAGGGCCCACTCGAGGTGCTGGCCGGGCTCCGCGGCGACGCCCTGCTCGTCTTGACCGATTCGGTGCTGTGCGAGCGCCTGCGTCGCGAGGTGATGGCCGTGCTGCTGCAGGATCGCGCCGATCTGATCCATGTCGGCCTGGACATGGTGGCGTGCGGCTACTTGAGCCTGGCCGGCCTGCGGGCGGCACTCACCGTTCATGACGAGGCACGCGACAAGACCGTGTTGGAGACTTTCGCCTGGAACGCCGACTGGATGGGCGAGTGGATCGTCGAGCGGAGCTGGTGGCTGATCAGCCGGTACGATTGGCCCCAGCTCTGCCCGTCTCATGCCGGGCCAGGACCGAGTGAGGCGGTGACCGGAACGGAAGCTTGAGTCAGACGCCTGTCGATCCGAGCGATGAGATGAAGCGGGGGCTGCCGGATCGATGGGATCCGGCAACTGGGATTGGGGTACGACGCCGAGACGGATGGCGCTGCGTTACGCGTCGGCAGGGTGGGTGCGTTGGACAACACGTAAGGACCAATGCCGGTTGTGCGGCAAGGACTTGTCCCTGCGTTGGACAACACACGACGGGCTGGACAATGGCGTGCTCACTGGAGCCGGTGCCGCCGGGGACGCGGTACCGGCTTGGGTGGGGGATCGGTGACGATCGAGGACGGGAACAGGCGAGGACGAGAACAAGGGTGGGGAAGCAGGGCGAAGGCACCTTCGCTCGAAACCCCGGAATGACCTGACGACGGGATGACGGAGGGCGACGCTCGTACAGCGTCCGCTCGAGGTCGGCGAGGCTCCTTCGATCCCCTGACCCCGCATCACGAAAGTCTCCCACCATGACAGATCACGACGCGCCCTCCGGCGCGAACGAGCCCGGCTGCCCGCTTGCCCCGACCGGCCTGTGGGTCCGTGCCCAGGTCCGGCAATCGCGCCGGCACCGGGACGGGCTGCTCCTCGCGCTCGAGCCGCTCGATCCGCATCGCCCGGGTCGGCTCAGCGCCGTCCTCTCCGGCACCTTCCTGCGCCAGATCGAGGCGGCCTCGGGCGTCCTGCTCGACCCGGACCACCTCGTGGGCGAGCACACCCTGCTGCTCACCCTGGTGGTCGATCCGCTGCTCGGCCTGACCGGGCAGGTGCTCGGGCTCGAGCGCGGCGCGTTCCTCCAGGCCTGGCGCGAACAGGACGCGACCGCGCAGGCCGCGCTCCAGGCGCACGGTCTCTGGGAGCGCCAGCGCAAGCTGCCGGCCCCGCACAAGCTCCGACGGGTCGTGCTGATCGAGCCCGACGACGGCACGCCGCACCCGCTCGGGGCGACGCTCTCCCGCTGGTACGAGCAAGGTCTGCTCGAGCTGATCCGCCTGCCCGTCGCTTACGAGGAGCCGGGCTCGGTCGTTGCGCTGCACGAGGCCTTCGGGGCGGTGTTCGACCAATGGGACTGGGGCACCCTCGACGCGGTCGTGGTCGAGCCAGGCCTCGGCTTCGCCCACCGCGTGCTCTCGGACGAGGGGTTGATGCGCCGCATCGCGGTGCTGCCGGTGCCAGTGCTGTTCCGCCGGGCCGGCGCGCCGACCCTTCTCGACGGCGTGGCCTTCCGCGCCTGCGGCACCGCCGAGGCGCTGCTCGCCGATCTCACCGGGATCCTGCGCGGCGAACTCCGCACCGGGGGCTACGCCCGCCTCACCGCGATCGCCCGCGCGCTCGGTCCAGATCCAGCCGCGCCAGTGCCTGCTTCAGTGTCCGACGCTCCCCCCGATCCGAGCCCCGCCCGTCAGGGCCCGCTGTTCGACTGACGCCGTCCCAATGTCGATCCGGCTGCCCGTTTCTGGGCGGCCGGATCCAATCCTCTCAGGCAGATCGTCTCACGCTGCTCCTCGACCCTCCGCACGCGAGCCCGTGCGCTAGCGACACCCTCACCCCAACACGGATCCCGACACCCCCATGCGCCATCACAGATTCCACCACGGGCCGGACGCACCGCCCCGACCGCCGCGCCCGGCCTCACTGCCGGACGGCGCCCGCCGAAGCTTGCCCGATGCGAACGATGCGGTTCACGCCGACGCGGCGGTCGTCGGCGAGCTGCGCGACCTCATCGGCTGGCTGCGCCAGCGCCTGCGCGGCGAGCACACGGTGCGGGCCAGCGTGCTCACCGCGGAGCCGAATGGGCCCGACAGCTATCTTATTCTGCTCGGCGAGGCCGAGGCCCGCCTCACCAACGATCCGCCCCGGCTGAAGGCCCGGCTCGACGCGGCCGAACTCGCCCAGATCCGAGCTGAGCACGGTTCGGACTTCGATCCCGCCGGGCTCGTCAACCGCACGGTCACGCTCAGCTTGCGCACCAGCCTGCGCCAGCGCTTCGGCCGCGGGGCTGGCGTCCAGGCCAAGGTCATGGCCTTGCTCTCCGTCGGCCAGGTCCCGCTCGAGGCCGATCTCGACCGCGAGCGCACGCTGCAGCGGCTCCGCCTGGAGGGGCGGCGCTTTGGACCCGAGACCTGGAGCGAGCCGGAGGATCCCTACCAGATCGCCCTCGTCGTCTCCGAGCACGGCGAGGTGCGCCGCGACGTCGAGCACGTGCTCCAGCCGCTGGAAGAGGCCGGATTGATCCGGATCCACCGGGTCTGGGCGATCTTCGAAGGCGCGGGGGCGGAGCGCTCGCTCGCCGAGGCCTTCGCCCGGGTGGCGGGCCTGCAGCGGGAGCACAGCCTCTCCGCGACACTGGTTTGCCGGGGCGGCGGACCGGTCGAGGCGTTCCGGCCTCTCAACGCCTTCGGGACAGCGAACGCGGCCGCGCACCCTGAGGTTCCGAACCTGATCACCGGCCTCGGCCACGCCGGCTCGCCATGCACCGCGCTCGATGTGGTGGCGGCGCGCTCGGAACCGACCCCGACGGCGGCGGCGATGCGGGTGCGCCAGCTCGTCGAGCGCACCGGGGCCCGGGCCGAACGGGCGCTGGCCGACCTCGATGCCGCGATCGAGGCGGAGCTGAAGGCGGCGGGCCGCATCATCCTGGCACGGGCTTCAGCTACCTTCGATCAGACGCTGCGCGATCTCGCCGATCTGGCCGATGATCGGCTGAGTCAGCTCGGCCAAGCGGTCGAGCAGAGCCTGCTCGCCAACCTCGCCACAGCCACCGGTGTCAACGCGAAGTCCGCGTCGGGCGCCAACACCGCCGGGACCGACCCTCTCGATCAGGCTGCCCTGCTCGACGAGACCGGGGAGGACGTTCTCCTGAGCGATGCGCTGACGCTGGTGATCGCGGCCGGGACAGGCCGGGTCGTCACCATGGCTGAGCAGGCCCGCGCGGCGGCAGAGCTGCTGCTGCACTTCCCGGACGGCGTCGTGCCCGCCCGGGTCGAAGCCCGGCCCACATCCACACGCTACGCAACCACCCACTGACCCATCACGAGAAGAACCCCATCATGACCACGACCCGTACCGACATGACCGCTGCACACGAGACGCGGAGCTTCCTCTCGGCGGTGAGGCGCATCGAGGCACTGACACAGGAGATCCGCCGCGAGGGTCTCGGCGCGTTCGAGAAGGCGGAGGCCGCCTACACCGAGGTCGAGCACCTGCGCGCCGTGCTGACCGCGCGCATCGCTGACCTCCGTCGGCGCAACGCGTAGTTGGGATCAGCGCAACCGCCGAGGCTCAAGGTGTCGGCGGTGGCGCTTCTGTGATCAAAGGCGAGGAGGCCGTTTCCTTCGGATGCGATGCCGCACAGGCATGGGTACGGTACCAAACCCCGTGCGAACACATCAGACGGCAGCCCCATGAACCGAAACCTCGGTTCGCAGCGGAAGGGGCTGCTACGGTAAATCCTGCTCAGTCGAGGGTCGGACCGAGCCAAGCCGAACACCACCTGTCCACTCTGGAACGTGGCCTGCGAGAATGCGGACATTCGGCACGGCCCAAACGGATGCCTCAGTTTGACCCATTGCAGACGGTCGGAATGTCCGCTTCCAGGCAGTTCAATGGACCCGGTTCGGCAACTTCTGGCCAGTAGTGGCCTGTCTGCTCTGGGGAGGGCTTGCCAAAAAGAGCAGACAAGGTCCTGCCGAACCAACCCAGTCGTAAAGCTCGATTGGCGTCGGCCTCAAAAATGGACACCAGCACGCCGCCAGTCACCGCCGCCCTGCGGCCTCCAAGCGGGTCCGGTCAACAATCTCGACCGCGCCTCGACGAAGTTCGATTAGGCCCGCCTCGGCCCATTGTGCCAGGATGCGGCTCACCACCTCGCGCACGCTGCCGACATCGTCCGCGAGTTTCTGATGAGTCACCGCGGCGACGCCCCGCGGATCAGCCTCGGCCAGGAGCCGTTGCGCGAGGCGCTGCTTCAGCGGTGCGAACGCGACCTCGTCGATCAGCGTGAACAGGCCGGACATCAATCGCGTGTAATCATCCATGACGAAGCTGCGGAACGCCGCGCTGTCGCCCATCAGGTGCTGGAACGTGCTGTCCGGCAGGGCCGCGAGCTCGGTCCGCTCCTCGGCCACGCTCTGCGCTGGAAAGGTGCCGCCAGACAGGAGACACTGGGTGGTCAGGGCGCAGGTGCCACCCGGGCCAACCTTGTAGATCAGCACCTCGCGTCCGCCCTCCGACATCCGGAAGATCCGCGTGCGTCCCTCCAGGCACATCAGGTAGTTGGCACACTCGCCATTCAGTTCGTAGGCGATGGCGCCTGCATCCAGCACCGGGAAATGCACGGTTCCCCGAGCGATCTGAAGGTGCGCCGGGCTGAGAGCCTGTAGGAGCGGAAACCGATCGATCCACCGCTCGACCTTCTGGGCATCCGTCATGGCTGGCGTGGTCCCCCGGCCATGACGACGGGTTGATCGTCCGGCGCGCGTTGCGTTTTTCTCCCGCCGCGCCGGATTTGTGTGACCGGGGTCACCGACCGGGTGCAGCGGCCCGGCATAGCATCGCGACACAACGAACACGATAAGGGTGCCCGCCATGCGTGGCGCCCGCCGGGAGTAAACCGATGCGCCGTTTCGCCCTCAGCTTCATGCTCGCCGTCTTCGCTGCCGGCCCTGCCGCGGCCGAACAAGATCTGCTGCTCGGTGCCGATATGTCCTCACCCGCCATGACGAAGGCCGAGATGAGCCGCGCCGACGTCGAGGCGATGATCCAGGACGCGAACGGAAAGCCCATCGACCTGCACGACAAGGCGCTGTCGGGGCTCGATCTCTCGGGGCTGAATCTCCGGGGCGTCAACTTACGCACTGCGCGCCTGAACAAGGCCAATCTGCGCGGCGCCGATCTCAGCGGCGCAAACCTCGAACAGGCATGGCTCCTGAAGGCAGACCTTTCCGGCGCCAAGCTCGCAGACGCGAAGATGTTCGGCATCACGGCGCGGGACGCCAACCTCAGCGAGGCCGACCTCAGCCGGTCCATGCCCATCGGCGATTTCAAGGGCGCCAACATGAGCGGCGCCACGCTGGTCGATCTCAAGGGCGGAGCCGACATCAAGAATCAGTCCATGGGTCTGATGCGGGCGGTGTTCACCTCGGTGAACCTGTCGGGCGCGAACCTCAGGGGAGCCAACCTCGGCCGGTCACGCCTGGAGTATGCGAATCTCAAGGATGCCGATCTCACCGGCGTGGTGCTGATGGGATCGGACTTGTCCGGGGCCAATTTGACCGGTGCTACGGTCACGGGCGCGGACTTCAAGAACGTCGACGTCAGCGGTGCCCGGCTGATCAACCTCAAGGGTCAGTCCGAGGCCAAGGACTGGGCGGAGAGGGTGAACATCGACCGTGCCGTCACTCAGGCATCCAATTGACGCGCCCGTTCACCGACCTGACGGCCCGCCGCTGACCTCAACGGCTTGTGTCTCCGGAGACCCAGTCAGCGGGGATCTGCAACGTTCCTTGCATATCAGCGAAGCCACAAACTCGGGTTGCCCGATCGACAAGGCTCGCTTCAGTCCGAAGCACGACGTTCGTCGTCGCCAGCCAAATCATCGCATCATGTGATCAAAACGATCGATACGTTCCGTTGGAGCGAACGAATGGATGCGGTCATGGTCGTGGCAGATCCATTCCACGAGGTGCACGCACCATGCCCGCAGCAGCCTTTCTCCGATCACGCGCGCTTGCCCTGCCTTCCATCCTGCCCGGCCTGAGCCTTTGCCTCGCGGTGACGGGCGTCGCCCTCGGGCTGGAGAGGGTCGAGAAACATATCTTCGGCCGTGCGTGGCTGGAGGCTCTGGTCCTCGCCATCGTGCTGGGCACGGCCGTCCGCACGGCCTGGAGCCCAGGTCGGCGCTTCGTTCACGGTATCGCGTTCGGCGCCAAGACCGTCCTGGAAATCGCCGTCGTCCTGCTCGGCGCCTCGCTCAGCCTCGGGACGCTGCTCGCGGCCGGGCCGGGGCTTCTCGTCGGCATCGCGGTGGTGGTGGCTCTCGCCATCGCGGCGAGCTACGGCATTGGCCGGGCTCTCGGGCTGGCCCCGCGTCTCGCCATCCTCGTGGCCTGCGGCAACTCGATCTGCGGAAACTCGGCGATCGCGGCGGCGGCCCCGGTGATCGACGCGGACGGCGAGGACGTCGCCTCGTCCATCGCCTTCACCGCCGTGCTCGGCGTTCTCGTCGTTCTCGGCTTGCCCCTGCTCGTGCCCCTGCTCGGCCTCTCGCCGATGCAGTACGGCGTGCTCGCGGGGCTGACGGTCTACGCCGTGCCGCAGGTTCTCGCCGCAACCGCGCCGGTGGCCGCCCTCAGCGTCCAGGTCGGCACCCTGGTCAAGCTGGTCCGCGTGCTGATGCTCGGGCCGGTGGTCCTGGCTCTCTCGCTCGGGATCGGCCGGCTGCGGGCGGAAACGGACGCGACCGTACCGTCCCAGGCGGTCGATGAGCGCCCCGCCCCGGGCCGGATGCCGCTGCACCGGCTGGTGCCGTGGTTCATCCTAGCCTTCCTGGCCCTGGCGGGTCTTCGCTCGGCGGGGCTCGTTCCCGAAGGGGCTCTGCACCCCATGGCCGCGACGGCGAACGCGCTGACCATCGTGTCGATGGCGGCCCTCGGCCTCGGCGTCGACGTGCGCAGCGTCGCCAAGGCGGGACCGCGCGTCACCCTGGCGGTGGTCGCTTCGCTCGCCGCCCTCACGGCCGTGAGCCTCGGGCTGATCCGCCTGCTCGGCATCGCCTGACAGAGGCCTGCCACCTGGCGCGTCCGCGCGCGTTGAGCTCCGACCTTCTGCGATAGAGACACCCGATGTCGAGCTTGACCGAGCGTATGGCGCGCCTGATCGTTCATGGGGAGCGCCCCTACAACGCCGAGCCGCCGCTGACTCGCCTGCGGGCCCGTTACCGGACCCCTGCGGAAGACTTCTACGTCCGCTCCCACGGCGACCTGCCGGAGATCGACCCCGCCACATGGCGTCTGTCCATCGACGGCGCGGGTGTCGGCCCCCTCGATCTGTCGCTGGCGGATCTGCGCGCGCGTTTTCCCGAGGCGACCGTCACGGCCACGATGCAGTGCGCCGGCAACCGCCGCGCCGATATGCGGGCGGTGGCCCCGGTCTCGGGCGATCCCTGGGACGGCGGCGCCATCGGGACGGCGGACTGGACCGGAATCCGCCTCGGCGACGTCCTGCGTGCGGCGGGCGTAGCGCCGGGAGCGAACCTCCACTCGGACCTCCACGTGGCCTTCGAGAGCCACGATGTGGTCGAGGGCCAGTTCTACGGCGTCTCGATCCCGCTCGCCAAGGCGGTCGCCGACGAGACACTGCTGGCCTTCGCGATGAACGGGGCCCCGCTGTTGCCCGAACACGGCTTCCCCGTGCGAGCCGTCGTGCCGGGCTTCGCAGGCGTGCGCAGCCCGAAATGGCTGAAGCGCATCACGGTGCAGGACCACCCCTCGACCAACCCGATGCAAGCCGACGACTACAAGCTGTTCCCGCCGGACGTGACGGCCGAGACCGCCGATCCGGCGAAAGGCCACACCATCGAGACGATGCCGCTCAACGCCGCGATCTGCGAGCCCGCACGCGGAGCCCGGCTCAAGATGGGCGAGACCACCGTCCGCGGGTACGCCATCGCGGGAGACCGGGCGGTCGTGCGCGTCGATGTCTCAAGCGATGGCGGTCGGTCCTGGCATCAAGCCGTGCTGGAACACGAGGCCGGCGCCCCCTTCGCCTGGACGTTCTGGGAGATCGTGCTGGACCTTCCGTCCGGCGAGCGCGACCTCGTGGTGCGCGCCTGGGACGCCGCTGGGCAGACCCAACCGGCGCGGCCGGACGAGACGTGGAACTTCAAGGGCTATCTCAGCGCCTCCTGGCACTGTGTGAGGGTCGAGGTCGCCTGAGTTCCGCGACGGATCAAGGAGCGGCACGGATCAGGTCGAGCAGCGCGTCGGCGGCGCGGCTGCGGTAGCGCTCCTTGTGGCGCAGGACCCGGAAGGTCCGCGTCGGCAGGGCGAAGGACACGGCAACGAGAGCTCTGGTTCGCAGCGAGGGTCCGACCACCGCTTCGGACAGAACGCTCGCCCCGGCCCCTGCCACGACGGCGGCGAGGACCGCCTCGTTCGACGGCAGTTCGAGGGCAACGGTGAGTGCGTCCGGCGCGATGCCCAGCGCGACGATCGCCGCCTCGAAGGCGGAGCGCGTGCCCGATCCGGGTTCGCGCAGCACCCAGGAGACCGAAGCGAGGTCCAATCGTCCCGGCCGCGCGCATGCGGCCAACGGGTGGCCGGGCGAGACCACGAGGACCAGCCGATCCTCGGCGATCGGGGTGCTCGCGAGGCTGCCGTCGTCGATCGCGCCCTCCACGAAAGCGAGTTCCGCCGTCCCCGCCCGGACCGCCTCGGCGGCCTCTGCGGTGTTGCCGATGCCGAGCCGCAGGACGATGTCGGGATAGGCCGCCCGGAAGGCGACGAGGTGCCGGGGGAGCCAGTGGCTGGCGATGGTCTGACTCGCCTGAATGGCCAGCGTGCCGCGCCGCATGCCGCTGAGGTCCGCGAGCACGAGTTCGGCCGCTTGGGCGCGGGCGAGCACCGCGCGAGCCTCGCCGAGAAAGACGCCGCCCGCCTCGGTCAACTCGATGCCCCGGCCGACCCGGTGGAACAGCTTGACGGCGTGCCGGCTCTCCAGGGCGTTGATGGCGGCGCTGACCGCCGACTGGACGAGGTTCAGCGCCTCGGCCGCCCGCGTGACGTGCTGGCGCTCGGCGACCGCCACGAAGATGCGCAACTGGTCGAGGGTCATGGCGTCTCGGGCTCGGCGGGGGCCGTGGTACGGCAGGGTTCGGACACGAGCGTCACCGCGCGCCCTCGCGCTTGCCCGAGGCCTGCGCATCGACCGCCTCGGCGACCTGGAGCAGCCGCGCCTCGTCCGTGCGGGCCGTCACCACGTAGGACATCCCGGCGTCGATCCAGGAGAAGGCGGCCACGTCGTCGGCGCGGGCGTAGCGGAACACGCCGCGCCCGCCGGTCGGCCCGGCGCGGCTGTAGAGGGTCAGGCGGGTGCCCCGGTCGTCGTCGTACATCAGCATCGCCGCCGGCTCGTCTCCGGCGGGAAGCAGGCGCCCGCCCATCAGCCGGAAGCCCTGTGCCCGCAGGTCCGGCACGACGACGGGCCGGCGAAGGCGCGCGCTGAGCCATCGCACGAGGTCGGTCGAACCGTCGGCGCGGACCTCGACCGGATGAGCGGCCTCGACCACGTAGGTGCGGAAGGCGGAGACGGCTGCCTGCGTCATCGGTTCGGCCGGGGCCGAACCCGGCACGGCGCCGCGCCCGACCCACCCGACCGCACCGCCGAGGGCGAGCAGGAGCGCCGCCGCCGCGGCGTTCGGCCACCCGCGCGGGATGCGCCTCCGGCGCGGGCCTGCGAGGTTCGCGATGCGCAGGCGGGCGGGGATCGGCTCGTCCGCCACGGGCGCGAGGCGCGCGCGCAGGCGGTCCCGCACCTCCCGGTCGGCGGCAACCCGGGCGGCCGCCTCCGGATGCGCGGCCAGCCACACCTCGACGCGGGCGCGGCGGCCCGGATCGAGCCGTCCGTCCACGAAGGCGTGCAGGTCATCCTCGCCGACGGGACGCGGGTCGGACGCGGTCATTTTACCCTCCGCAGATGCCCGGTGACGATCGTGGGGGCCTGATCGAGGAAAGTGCGCATCCGGCCGCGGGCCCGGCTGAGGCGCGACATCACCGTGCCGATGGGGACTGCGAGCACGGCGGCGACCTCGGCATAGGTCATGTCCTCGACCGCGACGAGGAGCAGGACGGATCGCTGTTCCTCGGGAAGCGCGGTGATTCCGTCGAGCACGTCCCGCGCCCCCACGGCCGCCTCGGGATCGACCCCGGCCTCCGCGATCTCCATCAGCGCCTCCGGGCCGACCTCGATGCCCCGGCGGCGGCGGATGCCTTCGAGGTAGCGGTTGCGCAGAATCGCGAACAGCCACGCCCGCAGGTCGCCCTCGCGGCGCTGCGGCCAGGCGCGGATCGCCCGCTCCAGAGTGTCCTGAACGAGGTCGTCGGCCGCCTCGCGCTGCCGCAGCAGCGCGGTCGCGTAGCGCCGCAGGGCCGGAATTTGCGGTTCGATCAGGACGGCGAGGTCGTCCAAGGGCGGTCTCCGGTTCGCGGCGACGGCAATGCCCGCGCCGCCGTTCGGACGAGAGATGCCGGAATCAGTCGAACTATTCCAAGCCTCGCCCCGGCAAGCCGGTCACGCATCCGTGACCGATTGGCCGGGAGCGGTGGGGAATATTCCGGCCCGGCCGGCATCTCTCCCCGCGTGACCTCGACACTGCGGGAGAGACCATGCGCGGAGCACCGACGGCGATCCTCATCACCCTCCTGATGGCCGGGGGGATCTTGGGTGGCGGCATGATGATGCGCGCCGGGCATGCGGAGACCGCCCCCGGCGGCTTCGATGCGATGATGGCCCAATCGATGGCGCGGATGCACGCGGACATGGCGGTGGCGCCGTCCGGCGACCCCGACCGGGACTTCGCCGCCATGATGATCCCGCACCATCAGGGCGCGATCGAGATGGCGAAGGCCGAACTCGCCTACGGCCGCGACCCGGTCCTGCGCCGGCTCGCGCAGGGCATCATCGTCGAGCAGGCGCAGGAGATCGAGGTCATGCGCCGCGCCCTGGCCGAGCGACCGGTCGCGCAGACCCCACCGACGCAGCCGCCGGCCCACCACCGTCACTGAGCGGATTGCCGTCCCCCGTCCCGACCATCAACGCGAAGAGACCTTCACGATGCGACACCTCATTCCGGCGACCCTGCTGATCGCCCTCCTCGGCGGGACTGCGCTTGCGGGCCAAGCGCCGGGGCCCGCCTCGGCGCCGGACGTGCCGGTCGGCCCGCGCGACCGGTTCTATACCTCGGACCAGTTCTCCAACACGGTCTCGGTGATTGATCCCGCCGCCAACACGCTCCTCGGCGTGATCCGCCTCGGCGACACGACGCCCGCGAACCTGAGCCCGCTCTATCGCGGCCAGCTCCTCGTCCACGGCATGGGCTTCTCGCCTGACCGCAAGACCCTGCTCGCCGTCTCGATCGGCTCGAACTCGGTCAGCTTCATCGACACCGCCACCAACACGGTGCGCCGCACGACCTATGTCGGCCGCTCGCCGCACGAGGCGTTCTTCACACCGGACGGGCGCGAGGTCTGGGTCAGCGTGCGCGGCGAGGACTACGTCGCGATCCTCGACGCGGGGACCGGCAAGGAGACGGGTCGGATCACGGTGCCGAACGGGCCCGGCATGACGATCTTCTCACCCGACGGGCGTTACGGCTACGTCTGCTCCAGCTTCAGCCCCGAGACGGTCGCCATCGACGTGAAGAGCCGCGAGATCGTCGGGCGGATCAAGCAGGAGAGCCCGTTCTGCCCCGACATCGCGGCGACGCCCGACGGCAAGCAGGTGTGGTTCACCCTCAAGGACGTCGGCCGCGTCCAGGTGTTCGAGGCCACGCCGCCGTTCAAGGTGCTCAAGACCATCGAGACCGGACCGATCACCAACCACGTCAACATCGCGCGCACGAAGGCTGGGCAGTTCGCCTACGTGACGATCGGCGGCCTGAACCAAGTGAAGGTGTTCCGCACCGACGACTTCTCGCAGGTCGCGACGATTCCCACCGGCGCGCTCCCGCACGGCCTCTGGCCCTCGGGCGACGGTTCGCGGATCTATGTCGGCCTGGAGAATGCCGATGCGGTCGCGGTGATCGATACCGGTAGCAACGCGGTCATCGCCACGATCCCGATTGGCCAGGGGCCGCAGGGGGTGGCCTACGTCCCGGAAGCGGTGCCGGAGGGGGGCGGCGCGCCGAACCTCCAGCCGCTGGGCGCGGCGGGCCAATCGAGCACGCTGACGCTGGCCGGGCCGGACGGCAAGGCGGCCACGCAGGTCACGCTGTTCGACCAGGGCGTGCTGCAGACCCTGCAGGCGGCGGTGACGGGCCTCACGCCGAAGAAGCCCTACGTGCTGGCCCTCTCGGCCGATCCGAAGGGCGCCGGGCCGCTGGAGCCACTGGCCGCCTTCATGACGAACCCGGCGGGCGCGGCCATCGTCAACGCCGTCGGCCCGATCCGGCAGGTGACGCAGAACGCGAACGAGGCCGCACGGCGCAGCCTCGTCATCGTCGAGGGCAAGCCCGGCGAGACCGGCGCGACGGTCCAGACCCAGGCACCGCGCTGACGAGACGGGACGAGGGGGCGGTCGCCGGACCGCCCCCTGTCGCGCGCCGCGCCTCATACCAATCGGCGATGACAATGACTCATCGCCGATTGCCCGCGCGACTGCGCGGCGGCGGTCGTCCGCCGGACGCACGGAGCAGGACCATCGGTCCTGTTCCGTGCCGCTTAGTATCAGTAGGTGTCGGCGAGGTAGGCGGCGATGGCCTTGGCTTGCGCCTCGTCGATCGGCGCGTGGTAGACCTTGACCATCTTGGTCACTTCGGACTCCCAGAAGGCCGCGCCTTTGCCCGGCGGCTGCATCGCGATGTAGTCCACCGAATGGCAGACGAGGCAGTTCGCCTGGGCCGCCTCGAAGCCTTCCGCGTGCGTGCCGGCCTTCGGCGCCCGCAGCTCCGCGGTCGGCTCCGGCACCGCGTAGGATTTCGGCGCGGCGAGCGCCGCGCCGGTCGCGAGGGCAAGCGCCGCCGCCAGGGCGAGGGTGATGCGGGTCATCGTCGTCACTCCCTCAGGCCGCGCGCACGCGGGTGGTCTCGACCACGTTGCGCAGGTACCCGGCCGGGTTCCAGCGCGGCTCCATCGGCTGGCTCGCCCCGTCGTTGGCGGTCGCCCGCACCCGGATCGCGTGCGTCCCCGGCGCCAAGTCCGTGTCGAGGGTCCAGGGCCGGAAGGCGTAGGGGCCGAGATCCTGCCCGAGCCGCGCCTCCGTCCAGGTCTTGCCGTCGTCGGTCGAGACCGCCACCGCCTTGATCCCGGAGCCGCCGTCAAAGGCGATGCCGCGCAAGGGCGTGCGCCCGGACTTCACCTGCGCCCCGTCGGTCAGGTTGGTCAGGAAGGAGCGCACCGTGAAGCGGTTGATCGGCACGGTCTTGTCCGCCGCCTTGCCGGGCTCGGTGCAGGCGCAATCGTTGTCGGGGATGCGATAGGCCTTCTGCATCCAGAAGCCGTCGAAGGGTTTGTCGAGCACGCTGATGCTCTCCAGGTGCTTGACCCAGTAGGTGCCGTAGAAGCCCGGCACGACGAGGCGCAGGGGATAGCCGTTGAGCCAGGGCAGGTCCTGCCCGTTCATGCCCCAGGCGAGCATCACCTGCCCGTCGCGGGCGTGGTCGAGCTTGAGCGACTTGGCGAAGTCCGGCGTCTCCGGGATCACCGGGCCGTCGAGCCCGGTGAAGGCGACCTCCACGGCGCCCGCCTTCACCCCGGCCTTGTCGAGCACGGCCTTCAGCGGCACGCCGGTCCAGCGGGCGCAGCCCATGGCGCCGTTGGCGAGCTGCCCGCCGGCCATGCGCGGTTCGAAGAAGCCGCGGGAATTGCCCGAGCACTGGTTGACCGCGACGATCTCGGTCGTCGGCATCGCCTTCAGGTCGGCGAGCGAGAGCGAGACCTCCCGCTCGACATGGCCCTTGATCGCGACGCGGTAGGTCTCGGGATCGATCTCGGTCGGGATGTCGGCGAGATGGTAGCGCACGAAGAACGCGTCGTTGGGCGTGATCGCGCCCTCGTCGAACACCGAGAACGGAGTCTCCAGCTGCGGCGGACGCGCGGTCATCTGGAGCAGCGGGCGCTTGCCCGGATAGGCCACCAGGGGCCGTTCGCCGTTGCCGAAGGGCAGCGTGGCGTTGTCGCCCGCGAGCGTGCGCAAGGACGCGAAAGTGCCACCGCCGAGGCCCGCCAGGGCGGTGAGGCCCGCCCGCCTGATGAGATCGCGTCTGTCGAGCATCCGAAGTCCTCCCCTGTCCGCGCGTGACTCCGGCGACCGGGCCCGCGACGTGCGGAGGAGGAGACGCACGTCGCCCGCGGTCTATTCGCGGCGGGCCGAAATAAATTCGCTGCTCGCCCCGGTCAGCCGGTGCAGGGGCGCGCCGAGAGTCCGGTGGCCCGGTCCAGGGCAAGCCGCAGGCGGTCCGTCCTGTCCGGCGTCGTGAGCAGCGCGGCCGCCTCGGCCAGCAGGGCGAACCGTTCGGCCGGTACCGTCTCGGTCAGGAGGACGTATCGCCGCCCCTCGCTATCCCAGCGCGCCACACGCGGGCCGCTGTCCCCTTGCGCGATCTCCAGACCGGCCTGCCCGCGCGACGGTCCGCTCCAGATGGCGAGCCGGCAACCGTGACGCCCCTCGTAACCTGCGAGCCGACCGGCCGAACCGTCGTCCGGGGACAGGTAGACCAAGCGGAAGCCTGCCGCCCCCAGATCGAGGGGGAAGCCATTCGGGCCGCCCGCGGGCCGCACGTCGTTCGCGGGTGAGCCCGCCGCACCCCATGCCGTGAAGGCCGCGCGCGCGGGGTCGGCCGGCGGGCGAGACGACAGGGCGAGCCAGCCGGCGCCGACGAGGACGACCAGGGCCGCGGCGCACGCCCATCCGAGGGAGGCGCGGGCGATCGGCGCGCGCCGGGGCGGCACGGCCGCAGCCTTCACCTCCTGTTTCACTCCCTGCTTCAGCCGGGTCAGGGTCGCGACCCGCGCGGCCAGGACCGGATCGCGGGCCAGCGTCTCCGCGACTGCGCGCCGGTCCTGCGGATCGAGTTCCCCATCGACGTAGGCATTGAGGGTCTCCCAGCGCATCACGGCCCCTCGCTCCCATCGGACGACCCGGCGATCCGGTGCAGCATGATCCGCCTCGCCCTGTGCAGACGGCTCATGACCGTGCCGACGGGAATGCCGAGCCGTTCGGCGGTCTCCCGGTAGCTCAAGCCTTCGACGTCCACGCAAGTCACGACAGCCCGGCAGGGCATATCGAGAGCGGCGAAGGCTTGGCGCACGGCGATCGCCTCGATCAGGCGGTCGTCGAACCCCTCGTCGGGCCAATCGAGGAGCTCATCCTCGTGGTGGAGGCGGGTCCGGCGGATCCGGTCGATCCAGGCGTGGCGCACGATCTGGAACAGGTAGGCGCGGGCCGCGTGAGGCTCACTGGGAGTCGTACGCGTGGAAAGCGCCTTGAGAGCACTCTGCTGCATCAGGTCACGTGCGGCGTCGGGCTCACGCGTCAGGGCTAGCGCGTAGCGGAACAGGCGCGGCCACGCATCGACGAGGTGCTGACCGATGGACCGCATCCTGATGTGTCGTCCTCCCCGCACTCCATAGCACATCAATGCATGTCCACACAGAGCCGCAACGGTCGACGATGGTTGTGGATGTCGGGAGGCCTTACACCTCTGCAGCGCTACTCGGAGCGTTGTTATTGCTGAACAATCGATAGCAGGCTCGCATGTCTGCTTTCAGGCATGTGAGGATGCGGTTTTAAGGCAGGGGTGGGCGCGAAGCTGAATGTCCGGTTACGGGTATCGAGTTGATGTCCGCTCATGGCGCGTCTGAGACCTATGATCCGATCTGCGCCGATATCCGCTTCTGAGATGCCGGAAGGCTGCTGAATGGCCGAGATTAAGCGCAAAACGGCACGTCGGCTTTAGCGAGCTTGATCACCGAAGCTGACGTGGCGCATGGGTCTTTAAGGCACGTCAAACGGCTTCTGGTTTCGGCGCGGACACGCCTCAGGCAGCAGAGAAGACCGTCCAGGTTCTTCCCTGTTGTCCTTTCGCAGCGAGTGAAGTGGCGATGATGGAAGGGATCGGCGGCGCGACGAACGTCCCTTTGCCGATACTTGGTCCCCCAAGGAGCCGAGCGTCAGGGAAGGCCCAAGGAGCGTCCAGTCATACGCCCGCAGATCCCGCGTGACTTCGGGAATGGCGGCAATGGCCGTGCGCATATCTTCCGGCTTGAGCGTCTTCTTGTAGTTCCGTGAGTTCACGGTGGCGCCCTCATGGCCCATCATCGACTCCCGGATCGGATCGAGCACCTGCTGCCGGATCATCTCCGTATTGCCGAAATGCCGGAAGGAATGGAATGTCTTGCGCTCCTCACGGGCCGAAGGCACGGCTTCGTCCAGAACGACCGTCCAGCGCTTGTCGAACAGGTTCGACAAGGGCGTGTTCTCGCCAAACTGCGCGATCTCCGCGAAGATCAGATCGCTTCGTGCACCGGATCTGTCCCGCACGTAATCCAGGAAACCGAGGCGGATCAGCTCTGGATGGAGTGGCAGCGTCCGACGCGACACCGCGTTCTTGAGGCGCCGTCTGCGTGTCGGCCGGATCTTGAGCGTGGCCTGCTCCACATCGACGTCGCCGAGCTCAAGGTAGACCAGTTCGGACAGGCGCGCGCAGGTGTAGTAGCCCAGGAGCGGCAGCCAGTAGACGGCTGCGAAGATCTGCTGCCCCCGTGCGACCCGCAGCATCTCCGCTTCCGAGACCGTCGACGTCCAGACGGGGTGCGCGAACAGCGTCTTCACCTCGTCGACCTCAAAAGCCGGTCGCTTCTCGCCGTCCCGCTCCGGGTCGATCAGGCGGAAGTCGCCCAGGAGCTCGACCTGTCCGATCGGGCGCTGCTTGGCCCGGCAGTACTTCGCGATGGTCGAGAGCTGCGTGATATGCCGGTTCACGGTCGCGGGGCTGAGCCCGACTTTCTCGGTCTGCCCCATAGCTCGCATCGTTCGGCCGCGCTCGACCAGGTCCGCGATCGACAGTGCCGCGTCACGTGAACTCTTGCCGTAGGACTTCGGCAGATTCGAGAGGTTCTGGATATAGGCAGCGAGATGGGAGTGCCTGATCTGCCGCAGGTCATCGGTGCCTGCGATATCGCCCAGCATCGCTGCGACGGCCCGATGCTGACGCTGAGTTTTCTCATCCCAGGTGGTGCCCTTGTGCGTGATGAGTTGTTCGACCACCTCAGTCAGCGAGTTCGTGACCGGACCGGAATCGGCTTCGCTCCCCTCACGCGCATCGTCCAGACCTCGTTGATCGACGTCTGGAGTGTGATCGGTGGCGGCTGGAACGCGATCCTCCCCGTCAAACTCCGAAGCGCCAGACGATGGTCTTGACGCCATATCCGGCGCGGCCGCCTCCGCTTTTGGAGGGTACGACGCAGGGTCTGATGCCGCGGGTGGAGGGTTCCGGTCGGCGATAGGGTCTTGGTCGGGTGCCGGCTGGCTGAGGGGGGCGGATTTGGGACTGGCCGGATCGGTATAGCTGCCCTCTACCTGCGGCGGCATGTTTGAGGCCTGGACCTCGAAGTCGCCCCACTCGAAGCTGTCAGCGCCGTCGAAGTCGGATGTGGCCCAGCCCAGCGTGTCGCGCGGCATCTCATCCCTGGCACGCATCGCCGAGAGGTTGGCCCAGGCCTCCCGCGGATCGCAGCGGGCCTCGGCATAGGTCGTGGCGAATTCGCGCGAGACGTGCCCCGAGACGGCCGCGAGCCCGCGCAGGCACTTTGTCAGCCCGGCTTCGGTCACGGGCTCGCCCATGCTGATCAGCATGGCCTGGAGATAGGCGCGAGGTGGTGTGAGCCGTCCCGTCTCGTCAGGGCGTCCGAGATCGCGCAGATAGCCGTTCACGATGCGGCGGCGGATCGCTCCGCGTTCCGTCAGGCTGAAGCCTTCCTGCTTCAGGCGCGCATCGAGTTCGCTGTCGTACCCCGCATCGAAGCCGTCCTCGCCTGCGAGCGCCTGCAGACGCCCGAAGATGCGGTACTCTCGCGCACGCCTCTCCATCAGCGCCGGCCAGTCGCCGACGAGCGGATCACGCGGTGGATCGAGGTCGCGCCGCAGGCGCGTCAAGCGCGCGCTTCGCTCCCGGTCGACATAGGCGCGGAGATGGTCACGGATCTGACTGGTGCTACGCATGGCGGGATCGTCCCGGACGCGGAGGCTTTCCGCGTTGAGTGCCCAGCCGAGTGTGCGCGCACTCGCCGGGTCGGTTGTGCCCAGGCTGAGAGCGACCGTGGCGGAACTCCCCTTAGCAGAGGCACCAGGGGGTCGTGTCCGCTCATCGCAACGGAATCGCCTACGCCACCAGTATACCGCACCGCGTCGGTACACGTTAGAACAAATCGTCAACGGCCTGCCCCTGTGGACAAGCGCGTGCAACAGCTCTGCGTACAATCGGTGCAGCCGCGAGAGCGGCTGAGCACGGATCACAGTCAGATCAATAACTTAGCTGAGGCTTGGCTGGGGCGCCAGGATTCGAACCTGGGAATGGCGGTACCAAAAACCGCTGCCTTACCACTTGGCGACGCCCCATCGGCTCCAAGCCGCCGGTTCTCTAGACGGGCCGGGCAGGGCTGGCAACCGGGTTGACCGGGTCCGCCGTGATCCGGCGACGTTTTTGTCCGGAGAGCTTCGACCCGCGCGGCGATCGTCTCACGGCGCCCCCTGCTCGGGACCGGCAGGACGTCCTATGCTGCGGCCGAACGGGAGGCGTGTGATGGCGGTGGATGATCGGGTCGCGGTCGTGACCGGGGCGGGGTCCGGGATCGGACGGGCCGTCGCGCTCGGCCTGGCGCAGGCCGGGTGGCGGCTGGTGCTGGCCGGACGGCGGGGGGCGGCGCTGGAGCGGGTCGCTGCGGAACTGCCGGGCGAGGCGGCGTGCGTACCGACCGACGTGTCCGATCCGCGCGCCGTCGAGGCGCTGTTCGCCGCCGTCGGTGCGCGCTTCGGGCGGCTCGATCTGCTGTTCAACAATGCCGGCATCTTCACACCCGCCGCGACCGTGGACGAGGTGGCGGTCGAGGACTGGCTGGCCAGCGTCAACGTCAATCTAACCGGCGCCTTCCTCTGCACCCGCGCCGCCTTCGGGATGATGCGGCGGCAGGAACCGCAGGGCGGGCGCATCATCAACAACGGCTCGATCGCAGCCTACGCGCCGCGGCCGATGTCGGCGCCCTACGCCGCCACCAAGCACGCCATCACGGGGCTGACCCGGGCGACGGCGCTCGACGGACGCCCCTTCGACATCGCCTGCGGACAGATCGATGTCGGCAATGCCGAGACCGAGATGACGCGGAGCTTCGGGCAGGGCGCGCGGCAGGCCGACGGCTCGATCCGGCCCGAGCCGTACATGGAGGCGGCGCATGTCGCGGACGCCGTCGTCTACATGGCCGGGCTGCCGCTCTCGGCCAACGTCCTGTTCATGACCGTGATGGCCACCGGCATGCCCTTCGTCGGGCGGGGGTAGGGGAGGCGGCTTTGCGTCGGCCGCGCGGAACGCGTAGAGAGCGAGACACCGCCCGGCCCCCTTCGAGACGAGCGGCCGTCCGCATTGCGGCGGCCGGTGCCCGCCATGCTGATGCAGACCGACCCCAGACCCGCCGATCCGAAATCCGCCGATCCGGTCGCGCGGCGGCGCACCTTCGCCATCATCTCGCACCCGGATGCGGGCAAGACCACGCTGACGGAGAAGCTCCTGCTGTTCGGCGGGGCGATCCAGCTCGCGGGCGAGGTCAAGGCCAAGCGCAACCGCGTCTCGACCCGCTCCGACTGGATGGGGATCGAGAAGGAGCGCGGCATCTCGGTGGTCACCTCGGTGATGACCTTCGAGTACGGCGACTGCGTGTTCAACCTGCTCGACACGCCGGGCCACGAGGACTTCTCGGAGGATACCTACCGCACCCTCACGGCGGTCGATTCCGCCGTGATGGTGATCGACGCAGCCAAGGGCATCGAGGCGCGCACGCGCAAGCTGTTCGAGGTGTGCCGCCTGCGCGACATCCCGATCGTCACCTTCGTGAACAAGCTCGACCGCGAGGCGCGCGACCCGTTCGAGACGCTCGACGAGATCGAGAAGACGCTCGCCCTCGACGTGGCGCCGATCACCTGGCCGATCGGGCTCGGCCGCAACTTCGCCGGCACCTACGAGCTCGGCGGAAACCGGGTGCGCCGGCTCGACGCGGCGGACGATGCCGGCACGATCCCCGTCTCGGGCTTTGCCGATCCGCTGTTCGACGAGCTGCTGACCGAGAACGGCGCAGCCGATGCGTGGCGCGAGGAGGTTGAGCTCGCCGAGGGCGGCCTCAAGAGCTTCGATCTCGCCGCCTTCCGCGAGGGCCACCTCACGCCGGTCTTCTTCGGCTCGGCCCTGCGGAATTTTGGCGTACGCGACCTCATCGACGGGCTCGCCCGCTTCGCGCCGCCGCCCCGGGGCCAGGAGGCGGACAAGCGCGCCGTCCAGCCGTCCGAGCCGAAGATGACGGGCTTCGTGTTCAAGATCCAGGCGAACATGGATCCGAACCACCGCGACCGCATCGCCTTCATGCGGGTCTGCTCAGGCATGCTCCGGCGCGGGATGAAGGCCAAGCTCGTGCGCACGGGCAAGCCGATGTCGCTCTCGGCGCCGCAATTCTTCTTCGCCCAGGACCGGGCGATCGCCGACGAAGCCTATGCCGGAGACGTGGTCGGCATCCCGAACCACGGCACGCTGCGCATCGGCGACACGCTGACCGAGGGCGAGGAGATCGTGTTCCGCGGCGTGCCGAGCTTCGCCCCCGAGATCATGCGGCGGATCAAGCTCACCGACGCGATGAAGGCCAAGAAGCTGAAGGAAGCACTCCAGCAGATGGGCGAGGAGGGCGTCGTCCAGGTCTTCATCCCGCAGGACGGCTCGCCGGCCATCGTCGGCGTCGTCGGCGCGCTGCAGCTCGACGTGTTGAAGGAGCGGCTGCAGGCGGAGTACGGCCTGCCGATCGATTACGAGACCACGCGGTTCTCCGTCTGCCGCTGGATCGAGGCGGAATCGGAGGCCGAGATCGACAAATTCGTCAACGCCCACGGCTCGGCCATGGCGAGCGACCTCGACGGCGCGCCGGTCTTCATGGCCACCACCGCCTTCTCGCTGCGCTACGAGGAGGAGCGCTGGGAGAAGATCCGGTTCACGGACGTGAAGGACTACCAGAAGCGGGCGGCGTGAGCCGAGTGGCCGGAGCCTCGGGCTGCCCTTCGCGGCATTCCCCGAAGCTCCGGCGGCTCTCAGTCGTAGTCGAGATCCAGCGAGCGCTCGAAGGCGATGGCGCTCATCTCGCGCCCCTTCGGGTCGGCAACCGAGATGTTGCGGAAGCCGCGCCCGGCCAGCTCCCAGGTCTTTTCGAGAGCCTGCTCGTCCGTGCCGCAGGCGAAGGCCAGGGTGCGGCCGGAGGGATCCGTTCCCGTCACCTTGTACATGGCCGTCCTCCTGTCCGAGCCGTGAGATAGGCCCGGCGCCGCCCGGGAGAAGGGGAGCCGGCCGTCGGGGCGGGTCGCATCAGCCGAGCAGCGTCGCCTTGTCCACGTCGAGCGCCTGGGCCAGTTCGTCGAGGACCCGGTGCTCGCTCTCCGTGATGCCGCCCTTGTCGGCCACATCCGCGGCGATCAGGAAGACGTGCTGGCGCTGCTCGAGCGGACGCTCGGCGATCGCCGCGACGTGCTGGCTGTTCTCCAGGCGACCGGCGCGCAGCTCGGCGCGGGCCAGCGCCTCGAACAGCGCCTTCTCGAGGGAGAGCGTGTCGTAGGATTTCTGAAGGATGGGATTGGCCCGCATGCTGACGAGGGCCGCCTCGATCTCCTCCTCGTCGGTATCGCCGTCGGCGACGATCACGTTGGCCGCGGCGGAGACCGCCGCGTGCATGAACGCGATATCGCCCGCGTAGGACATCACCACCCTGTTGAAACGGACGAGGGCGTCCTGAAAAAACCCCATCTTGCACTCCTCCAGGGGCACGTCCCTGAACGCACGGTGCCGGCGCCGATGGTTCCAACGCGGGCAGCGACCCGTCAAGATGGCAAGCTTGACGGGTCCCTCACAGTTCCGCCGAGCGGCGCGACAGTTCGGCCCGCAAATGGCGCGCCGCCTCGACCAGGGTGGCGTCCCGGCGCTGGCGCGGGCGGGGCGGGGCGATGGTGACATCCGCCGCGATCCGGCCGGGGCTGCCGGCCAGCACCACGACCCGGTCGGCGAGATAGACCGCCTCGTCGATGTCGTGGGTCACGAACAGCACCGTCTTGCCCGTCTGCGCCTTGATGCGCTGGATCTCGTCCTGAAGGCCCTCGCGGGTGAAGCTGTCGAGCGCCGAAAACGGCTCGTCCATCAGCAGCACCTCGGGCTCGACCGCGAGCGCGCGGGCGATGGCCACGCGCTGGCGCTGCCCGCCGGAGAGCTGGTGCGGCCAGCGGCCGGCGAGGTCGGACAATCCGACGAGCTTGAGCATCGCCGCCGCCCGCTCCCGCCGCTCGGACCTCGAAAGGCCGTGCCGCTCCAGGCCGAAGGCGACGTTGTCGATCACCCGCCGCCACGGCAGCAGCCGCGCGTCCTGGAACACGAGCGCCATCGGCGTGCGGGTTCGCTCGGGGTCGGTGCCGAGATGGACCGTGCCGGTGCTGGGCTTGGCCAGATCGATCAGCACCCGCAGGAGCGTCGATTTGCCGACGCCGGATTCGCCGACGATGACGAGGAATTGCCCGCGCGGCACCGCGAGATCGAGGGCGGACAGGATCTCGGTGCGGCGCCCGTCGCGCTCATAGGCGAGACTCAGACCCCGGATGTCGATGATGGGCGGCTGCGTCGAACTCATCGCCGGACTCACGCGCGCCACCGCAGCAGCCAGCCCTGCAGGGCGACGAAGCCGGTATCGAACAGGCCGTAAAGCCCGGCCATGGTGAGCATGTAGACCACGACGATATCGGTGGAGAGGAGCGAGGAGGCCTGCATCATCCGCGCGCCGATGCCGGGCACGCCGAAGATCTCGGCGGCGACCACCGCCATCCAGGCCTGGCCGAGCGCCGTGCGCAGGCCGACGAGGATGCCGGGGGTGGCGGCGGGCAGCAGGATCTTGGTGAGCCGCGCGAACGGCCCGCGGAAGCCGAAGGCCTGGGCCACCTCGATCAGGTCGCGGTCGACCCCGCGCACCGCGCCTTGCGTGGCAAAGAACACGATCCAGAACACGCCGATGGCGATGATGAACACGGCCGCCGAGGGCTGGACCCCGAACCAGATGATCGCGAAGGGGACCCAGGCGAGACCGGGGATGGGCCGCAGCAGCCGCACGACCCAGGCGGTCAGGCTCTCGAACCAGCGGAACATGCCGGAGAGCAGCCCCAGCGCGATGCCGGCGCCGGCGCCGGCGCCGAGCCCGACCACGTAGTGGCTCAGGCTCTCGGCGACCGCGCGCAGCCACGCGCCGCTCGCGATCTCCCGGGCGAAAGCCGTCGGGAGGGAGGAGGGCGGCGGCAGGAAGGCCGGGTTGATGAGGTCGAGCCGGGGCGCCGCCTCCCACAGGGCGAGGAAGGCGGCGAGCCCGACGGCCGCAAGCGCAGCCGAGCGGAACGAGGTCATGGCGTCAGGGGCGTGAGGGAGATCAGGGCTTCTTGACCGCTTCGAACGGCTTGGCGTCGAACAGGCCGTCGGTCGGCGCCTCCTTGTCGAGAGTTCCGATCGAGACCTGATAGGTCTGCATCTGCTTGGTCGCCTCGATGATCGTGCGCGGGTCGGCGACGAACTTCGCGGCCGGCGAGGAGAGCGCCTTCTGGATCGTGGCGACGTCCGTGATGCCCTTGCCCAGCGCCGCCTCGACCGGCGGGGCGGCGCGGGCCGGGTCGGTCTTCAGCAGGTCGGTCGCCTTGACCAGCGCCGAGACGAGCCCCTCCACCGCCTTCGGGTTGGCGTCGGCGAACTTGCCGTAGACGGCGACGACGGTGCCCGGCTGGTCGGGGAACATCTCCCCGCCGGTGGCGACCAGCGCGATCTTCGGGTTGCGGCCCTGGACGATGGTGAGCGCCGGCTCGCGGATCGAGGCGCCGTCGACGGCCCCGGCCAAGAGTGCCTGCTGGGTCGCATCGATGCCCATCGGGACGATCTCGACATCGGCCTTGTCGGCCTTCGCCACCTGCCAGAGCCAGTGCTGGAGGGTGGTGTTCGGCACCGAGCCCGGCGGCTGCGTGGCGAGCCGGGCGGGGCGGCCCTCCTTGGCCTTGAACTGCTTGAAGGCCTCGGCCTTGCTCGGGGCGGAAGCGAAGTAGGGTGCGAGCTTGGGCGCTGCCACGAACACCATCTCCTCAATGGCGGTGGCGGCCACGACCCGGACGTCGATGCCCTTGGTGCGGGCGACGGCGAGCGGCGCGATGCCGGCGACGTAGACGTCGATCGTGCCCGACGCCAGCGCCTGGATCATGTTGGGGCCGGACTCGAAGGTGGTGAAGGCCGGCGCCAGCCCCGCCTCCTTGAGCCAGCCCTCGCCGTTGGCGACGAAGACGGGTGCGGCACCGATGACGGGAATGACGCCGATGCGCACCGGCACGGTCTGGGCGGCGAGCGGGGCGGCGAAGGGCACGGGCAGGGCGACAAGCCCCGCGATCAGGGCGAAGGCCTTGAACAGATTGCGCATCGATACGGGTTCCAGGGAGCCGGACGGCGTTCCCCATGGCACAGCAGGCGCGATCTTCCAAACGCGCTTCCAAATGCGCCTCCGCCCTGGTCGCCGGCCTCGGCCACCAGGGCGGCGACCGGGCGAGCGGCGACGCTTTGCCGGCCTGCGACGGAACGGCCCGATCCTCCTGCCGTTTATTCAGCCGAAAGCGGCATCCACGCCGTGGGACAGACGACAGGATACCTCACGCCATGAGCCTCATCGGCAGCATCGTCAGCAAGATCCTTCACCCGTTCGGCGCGTCGGAGGCGAAGGCCGCCGAGGCCGGCACGTCGTCCTCCACGCCCTCCGGAAGCCAGGCACAGCCCTCCTCCGGCGGCAGTGCCCCGGCCTCCACGCCCGCTGGCGGCGGCACGGCCTCGGGCGGGTCGGTCGATGTCGAGGCCGTGCTCAACGACCTCGCCGCGAAGAACCCGCAGAAGCTGAACTGGCGCACCTCGATCGTCGATCTGATGAAGCTGCTCGACCTCGATTCGAGCCTGCACGCCCGCCAGCAGCTCGCCGACGAGCTGCACTACACCGGCGACAAGAACGATTCGGCCTCGATGAACATCTGGCTGCACAAGCAGGTCATCAAGAAGCTGGAAGAGAACGGCGGCAAGGTGCCCGCCGATCTCAAGGACTGATCCCTTCGCCGCGACGGTAATCCCTCGGCAAGGGCCCAAAACGGAGAGGGGGCGGCAGAATTCCTGCCGTCCCCTTTTCTCTGTCATCCAACCTGCTGGGTCATCCCATGTACCGGCCATGTACCGGCGGGCGTCAGACGGCCCAGGTGCCCGCTTCATCCCAGGCGCAGTGCTCGCTCAGTGTGCCGGCGAACACCGTGTCGAGGCGCTGCCGCTCCGCCTCGACGACCGGGCCGTCGGCCGCGACCGGACGGCACCGGGCGTTCCAGCCCGCGGGCACGAAATCGGGATTGTGCAGGGCGTGATCGGAGGCTTCCGTGAAGAAGGCACGGTCGCCGCCGTCGATGTAGCTCTCGGCCGGCAGCCCCTCGGCCAGCAGGATGTCGTGGCCGTCGAGTTCGACATGCCAGTAGGTGACGGTCTCGACCGGCATCCGGGCGATCGTGGTGCCGTTGATCAGGCACATTACCGGCACGAGCACGCCGCCTTCGCTGCCGGCATCGGCACCGACCAGCACCGGGTGACCGGGCGAGAGGCTGAGGTCACGAACCGGCAGGCCGCCGCCGAAGGCGCCCGCGCGGATCCGCACCGGTTGCTGATGGAAGGGAAGAGCCGCCGCGGCCGTAATCTCGCGGTGGCCGATCCAGGTGATCGGACGCAGGCCGCCGGAGGCGGTGACAGCGATGTCGCCGACGCGGAGATCCTCGACGCCCACGTCGCCGCGGCTCGTGCGGATCAGGGTTCCGGTGGTGAAGCAGAGCGGCGCATAGGCGCCGAGCGTGCGGTTGCCGTCGTCCGTGAAGGCGGTCCGGTTCGGATTTCCGCTGCCGAACAGCTCGACGTTGGAGAAGACGAAGCGGTTCGTGCCCCCCGCCTGGCTGCCCGGCACGCTGCCGCCCGTGAACAGGATCATGTTGGGATTGTCGAGCGCCGTGGCGGTCAGCGTCTGCGACGTCGGCGTCGCGCTGCCGGGAAGCGTATAGGTCAACGTGACGGTATCGCCGGGGTTGGTGACGGTGCCGTTGACGGTCACGGGATAGCTGTAGACGTCGTCGATCCGGAAGGTGCCGCTGGTCGGCGCACCGCCGTCATCGGTTCCAAAGAAACCCGGCTGATAAACTGTATTATTGAAGCTGATCGCCATTGCTTGATCCCTCCCAGATCGAGGTGATGACATTTTTGAAGACGTGCCTGACCACCTCGAATTCGGCACGACTCTAATTGGGACGTGCAAACAGGATTGACGCCAGCCGAGCGGCGCCATTCAGACCGTCTCTCCCAAGAAGCAGGATGCCGGTGCGGCCGAAAAGACCGTTCAGCGAAATAAGAGATAATTACAATTTGGGCTCAGCGAAAGCCGACAAACGCTGCCTTTCGCTGAAATTCGCGCGTTTTACCCTTCGATAGACTTGAAAAATCTCGATGTGCTTGCTGCGCAACATGCCAAAATCTCCCGGCATCCCCAGGATTTCTTGGCAAGTCATCCGGCAAAGGTCGATTTTCGATGAAAAGCGCTCGACAGAACGGTGCGTGGCGGTCGAAGAGGCGTCGGTCCGGCACGGATCGACCTCTGCTTCCCGACGATCTCTGATGCGGGACTGCTCTGTTTCTGCCGCCGACTTGGCCCCACCCGACGGCCGCGCCCTGCCAAACTCCACGCCGACAAGGCCTGGCGCGCTTAGCTACGTCGACAGGAGCGCCGGGCGGGCGGGATCGTGCCACGCATCGCCCGCGAGGGCATCGAGAGCCGTGAGAGACTTGGGCATGCCCGCTTGGGCGGTTGAACGGACCGGCGCTTGGTTCAACCACGTCCGCCCTCTGCCCGTCCGCTACGGGCGACGGGCCGACATCGACGAGGCTTTCACCAGCCTCATCACCCTCAACCCGATCAGCCGGTTCCGTTCGGCACTCTCAGCCCGAGACCGGCCGTCGGCCCGTCTCACGATCGGACGGCAACCCCTGCCATAGATGCATCCCATAGCAGGTGCTGACAGCGGGCACGATGGCCCGCTGGGACGGTCGCGCTCACCCGCGACACTTCGTTCCCGCGTTCTCAGAACTTGCGGACGAGCGGCTCTACAGGCGCGGGCACGACATCGGCGTCGAAGACGTAGCGGACGCCGCCGTAGATCGAGAGCGGCTGCGCCAGGGTCGTGGTGCGCGGGTCGTTGACCGGGTAGCGTCCGGCGACCAGACCGGGCTCGAAGAAGGTGCCGAAGGTCGTGTACCGGTTGTTGGTCAAGTTGGTAATCAGACCAAACACTTCGAGGTTCTTGTTGACCTGATAGCTCGTGTTCAGGTTGAGCACGTAATAGGCCGGAAGCTTCCGGTTCAAGTTCGAGTCGTCGCCGCGGTAGAAGGACGAGGAGAAGGCCTGGACGTTCAGCCCGAGACGCCAGCCCGGCAGGAGCAGGTAGTCGAAGCCGGCCTTGATCTGATGCTCGGGCACCAGCGGTACCTTCTTGCCCGGCGTGACGAAGATCGCGCCATCGTCGGAGAGCGGGTTGTTGGGCGAGGACAGGGTGCCGTTGAACCGGTAGGTGGCGTCGATCAAAGCATAGTTCGCGTAGAGCGAGAGATCACCGCGCGTGTACTCCGCCGCGACCTCGATCCCCTGTCGCCGCGTCGCCGGAACGTTGACGTAGTAGCCGCGGGCCGCGTTGCCGGGCGTGGCCAGTTGGATGATGTCGTTGCTCAGGTCGGAGCGGAAGGCGCCGAGCTTGTAGCTGAGCAGGCCGTCTTCGTAGAAATTCGGCACCAGGCCGCGAAATCCCACCTCGTAGGTCTGCGCGGTGACCTGCTTGAGCGGCGGGTCGGCGACGAGCGAGTTCGGCAGAAGGCAGGGCCGGTCGGGATTGGCGCAGGCGAGTTCCAGCGGCGTCGGCGCCCGATTCGACTCCGAGTAGCCGCCGTAGAGCGACAGTTCGGGGGTGAAGCGGTAGGTCAGCCCCGCGACCGGATTGATCTTGGTGAAGTAGTGGGTGCCCGTCACGTCGGGCGAGAAGCCGGTCAGGTCCTGCGTGGAGATGCGGGCGAAGTTCAGCCGCGCTCCGGCGGTCAGCGAGAGCTGATCGGTGACGTCGAAGGTGTCGCTCGCGTAGAGACCCATATAAAGGTTCGAGCCGATCACTTGGCTCGGGGCGATGCCGAGCGCCCCGGCGGTCCGGATCTGCTGCGTGCCGAGCCCCGGGATGGTTCCGTAGAAGGGATTGTTCGGGTCGGTCGTGACCGAGAGATCCGGGTTGATGACGCCGAGCGTGCTCGACGACTTGAAGCTGTAATCGGCGACATCGATGCTGCCGCCGACGACGAAGCTGTTGGCATGGTCGAAGACGCGGTCCCGGTTGGCCGCCTGAAGCGAGCCGCCGTAGCCCGTCGCCTCGGTCCCTGTCACGTCGAGCGTGCCGTAGGGGATGCCGGCGGTGAACGGGATGCCCGGCGCATTGAGGCCACGCCCGAGGATCAGGAACTGATTGCGGAAGGCGGCCGGAGATTGGCCGGCGGCGGGCGAGAAGCCGTCATCCTCGAAGCAGAGCCGCCCCCGGAAGTTCGACCGCGTGCTGCAGTTCTCGAAATTCCCGTCGTTGCCGTCGACGTACCGGTTGCTGAAGCGGCGGACATAGGCGTTTCCGGCCAGATCCCAGCTCGGCGAGAGATCGACGCGCCCGGTCAGTTGGAGCGTGCCGACCTGCTGCGTCGCGGTCTGCGGATTGGTGAAGATCGCGCGCTCGTCGATGCGGGTGAAGTCGACCGGCGCCGCGGCGGCGGCGCCGTAGAAGGTACGCGCGAACTGCCCGATCAGGTGGAATTCGGAATCCTGCGAGCGATAGCCGACATCGGTGTAGATGCGGCCGATCGTGCTGGGGGATTCGAAGCGCCAGCCACGATCGTTGAGGCCGTCACCGGCGAAATAGACGCTCCACGGGCCGACCATCCGGCCGTACTGGAGCGAGCCGGCGATCCGCCCGTCGGCGCCGCCGAGCGCGGTGACCTCGGTGCCCTGCCAGGTGAAGCCGTTCTTCATCTGGATGTTGATCGCGCCGCCCAGCGCGTTCAGGCCGAAGACCGGATTGCCGGTCACCACGTCGATGCGCTGGATCGCGACCGGCGGGATCAGGTCGAGATTGACGACGTCGCCGAACGCCTCGTTGATGCGCACGCCGTTCTGGTAGACGGCGAGCCCCTGCGGCACGCCCTGGACCGGCGAGGCGGTGAAGCCGCGATAGGTGACATCGACGCGACCCGCACTGCCCTGCGAGTCGCTCAGGTTCAAGCCGGGGACGCGGCGGGCCAGGGTCGCGACGGCGTTGAAGGTGCCCCGGTCGATGTCGAGATCGGCCGCGGTGACCGTCTCGACGGTGCTGGGGATCTTGAAGAGCGGCTGCTCACCACCACGCAGACGCGGTGCCGCGGCACCCGTCGGCGCCGTGCCGAAGGACGGTCCGCCCCGGCTCGCGCCCGAGCCGGCCGCGCCGACCGGCGTGGTCGCCACGACGCTGATTTCATCGAGGCTCACAGCCCCCTGCGCGAACGCAGCGCCGGGCAGGAGAGCGACCGAGGCAACGAGGCCGCTGCGAAGCGCTCGCATCGTATGTCCAGACCCGCGTTCGTGTTTCTTGCTGCCGCGGAAGGGCAGGGGCCAAATCTGTGCGCAATCGCGAGGATCGGCACAACGACCGGCAACGCGCTTAATCCACACGACCTCGGGACGATGCGTCTTTTCAAGGCGACGTGGCCCACCAGCAACAAATTGCAATTCCGCCCGACGCAAAGTCAGCAATTTCGGCAATTCCAAGCGGGAATTTTCGGCAATTTCGGTCTAAACTGCCGAGTTGCTCGCAGCGGACGGCCACGGCGGTGTTCCGCCGAGCTGCGGAGGAAGACGCGATGTGACACGTCGGCCGCATGCTTAAAGCGTGGTAGGCCGCCCCGCATGACGAACATCATCCGCCCGGATTTCGGCGGCCGGAACCGGGGCGCCGAAGCGCCCGAACCGGCAAAAGCTGGCGATGCGTCTGAGCCGCTCCACGTTTACGGGATAGCGGCCGGCCACGTTGTGGCGCTGATAGAGGGTATAGGCGGACTGGAAGGGCGCACCCTCAAGGTGGCGGTCGGCTCAACGACGCAGAATGTGGTCGAAGCCGTCGCCGTGATGCCGATCACCCCTGAGGGCCGAGCCGAGGCCGACGCAACCGCCATGGCCATCCTGCGCGCGCTGGAAATCGTCGAGCAGGGCACCGGCCCGTCCTCCGCCTAGGGCACGATCAGGACAGTCTCAGCCCTCGTTCCGATAGTCGCCGCGGGTCACGGCCCGAAACCTCCGCTTCGGCGGGGGGCGATGCAGGGCGGGCTTCGGAGAAGCGCGGACCACACTGCGTCGGAACCGCGTCAAGACTGCCGCATCGCACTATGCCGGCAGGACCACCACCTTCGTCTTCACCGGGGTCCGGGCATAGAGGTGGATCATGTCCTGACTGAGCAGGCCGACGCAGCCGCTTGTGATGCCGCTGCCGATCGATTCGGGATCGCTACTGGCGTAGATCGTGTAGAGCGTATAGGCGCCGTTCTGATAGAGATGAAGCGTACGGGCGCCGAGCGGGTTGTCGAGGCCTCCCGGCATCCCACGGGCGTATTTGGCGGCCTCGGGCTGCCGCCGGATCATCTCCTTGGGCGGCGTCCAGGTTGCCCATTCGGACTTGCGGCCGACATAAGCATCACCGCTCCACAGGAACCCGTCGCGCCCGACATTGGCGCCGTATCGGGTGGCGGAACCATCATCCTCGATGCGATAGACATAGTAGTTGCGCGGATCGACGACGATGGTTCCGGGAGCTTCCTTCGTCTCGTATCGAACCGTCCGACGATAATATTTCGGATCGACCTTCCTGATATCGACCGCCGGGATCGGAAACCTCTCGTCCGGCATCGGTCCGTAGACCTTCGCCGCCTCGGCCAGCATCGCTCCGTCGGACGTCACGCAGCCGCCGAGGCCGAGCGCACCCAAGGTGGCCGCCGAGCCGAGCAGAAACGAGCGGCGGCCGAGAAACCGCCCCTGCCCCCCGCGCGGAGCGGCCTCCTCCGAACCGCCGGCCTCGGCGTGCCCACCATCCATCGTCATGCGTCTGGGCTTTCCATCTCCCGCAGCCCGATGGCGAGAGGCACCGGCACACAGCCGATGCTCGAACTGCTAAGCTGAGAGTGCGTCGCCTCGGCGCGCATGGCAAGTGCGGCGCTTGCCGTCGCGCGGCCTCAAGGCAGGCAAGGGGAACGCCTTCGCGCTCGCGACGGGCCGCGCATGTGCGCCGTCTCATCACCACACCCGATCCGGGTATCCGTGAAACCGGCAGCAAGCCATCCGACCGGTGAGCGGCCGGGTCGAGGCATCGCGCGTGATGAAGATGGTGGGCCCGGCCGGACGGGAACCTGCAACCAGACCGCTATCAGCGCACTGCCTCTATGGGAAAGCGCAGAATCACCAGAGGCTTCCGGCGCAATTCGAGGGCGTTTTCGAGCCCTTGGCGGCCCAGTTTCGTTGGCCAAACGTGGGTTGCGCTATCGCTGAGCCCTCATCGCTGAGCTACCTTTCGACATAGCTGATCCGAGCCCCAATGTCGGCAACTCTTCAAGACGATGGCAGTCACTGATGAGCAGTCAGCGCCGCAATCGTTTCACCTTATCGAGTCCGACACGCGACTAGAGGCTATAATTAGGATATTCGAATTTCACACTGCATCGAATTGATTTTAGGGATTCGCAGACGCCCAATCTGAATTCACGCGCTTACGTGCAGGCCAACTTTATCAGAGCGTTTACTACCACAACGATTGAACGGCTTTTGCACAATTTCGCACCGCTCACTCCCTAATCAGCCGGCGCTGTTTGTGTTCAGATAGTCACCCTGTGGACCTGAGCCGCCTACTTCGAGAAAATTCATGCTGAAGGACGAAGAGGGGGCCGTTGCGGTCGAGATGGCGTTCGTCGCACCCGTGTTGTTTGCATTCCTGATGGCTGTTTTCGAGTTCGGCCTGATCCTATTTGCCTACGAAGCCGAGCAGCATGTCACGTGGAACGTCGCAAGACAGGTGGCGGCCAATCGTATCGACTCTTCGGACGTGCCGGCCAAAATCATGGAGGGCCTCCCGAAATGGGTGTCTTCCGAGAAGGTTTCCGTGACCGGCCCCGTTCTGAACAATGGACAGTACACCCTAACGGTCTCGATGCCGGCCTCAGCCGCTACCCCAACGGCCTTCATGAGCCATTTTTACGGTGAGGTGGTCCTTAGCTCGACCGTTGTGATGCAGAAGGAGCCAACCCCGTGAGGGCACTTCTCGCACGATTCCGTCGTGACGAGGACGGAGCGGTCGCAGTGGTCCTGGCTGTCGCTCTTCCGTCCGTGATCGGAATGACATCGCTCGTCATCGACGGATCGAACCTGCGTCTCAGCCAATCACGGCTGCAATACGCCGTCGACAGTGCATCGTTGGGAGCAGTTCAGGCCCTTCCCGACAGCACGACGGCGATCAGCCGAGCTGTCTCTCTCGTGGCGCAAAACCTTCCGTCGCATTACGGGCGCGTCACGACAGAAGCAGATGTGGAAGTGGGGACCTATGACGCTGGCACCAAGACCTTCACGGCCGGCGGAACACAGCCGAACGCCGTGAGAGTCACGGCTCAACGCAGTGCCGCTCACGGCAACCCGATCCCGGCCTACTTTGCCTGGATCTTCGGCTATCGAAGCTTCGAGACGCAAGCAGCGTCAGCGGCCGTGGTCTCGGTCACCAGCGGCGGCAGCCCACGCGCCTGTCTCTACGCTCTTGATGTGGCAAATCCCGGGATCGATGCGAGAGGCAGTGTCTCGGTCAACGCCACTTGCGGCGTGCAGCTCTCGTCATACATCGCGACTTCCGGCAGCGCTGGCAACTACAATGGCCAAATCTGCCAATCGGTTGCCGACAATGGCGCGCGAGGGAACTTCAACCCGGGACGACCGCGCGCCTGTACACTCCAAGGCGATCCGTTTGGTCTCAAGGTCGACATGAGCGGCATGTCCTGCCAAGCCTTCCCGAACTCGCTGACGAGCATCACCCCAGGCTGCTATACCGGCACGATTCCGAACAAAAACAACTACAATTTTCAGCCCGGAAACTATTTCTTCAAAGGCGCAATCATCGATGTCGGTGGGAACGATGCCTTGAACATTACAGGCAACGGCGTGACGCTCGCGTTTGACACGTCCTCGACGATTAAGACTCGAGGCAGCGGGACGTTGAACCTGAACATCAGCGCTCCGACGTCGGGGCCGTATCAGGGCTTCAGCATTGTTGGCAGCCCGAGCCTGGAGCTGCACGGCAACAGCAACTTCAATGCACAAGGGAGCATCTACATGCCAGCCAGCGATGTGCATCAGGCTGGCAACACAGATTTTCGCGCCGATGTGTTGATCGTGAAGACGCTCGACCTTCGGGGAAACGTGCAGATCGATCTTCGGGGCACACAGACCTCCCGCCAGCCGAAAAGCAATGTACAGCGTGTCTTCGGCCTAATCTGAAATTCCATCCTGTCCGATAAGCTGGTTCGGCTATGCGTGAGCTTTTGTGCTTTCCTGAGATCCCATCGAGACCGAGCAGCCCGACCGATCTGCCGCTGAGATATGCCACCTGCTCGGTCGGATGCTGCCGTTCGATAAGGGCGACTGGCAGATCGCGATCAGTGGCGCTGGCTCAGACGGCGTGACCTCTGCCAGCCGGTTAGCCTGAGGCAACCCGGGGCTCCTATGCCGTCGGCCCCACCATCAGCCGGCAGCCGTGATGCTCCTTCCCGAACCCGCATCCGATCCGCTCCCGCCCGAAGCCGCCGAGTGGCGCATAGCCTTCGGCACGCTCCGCCCGAGGAGCCCGCCGTTCCGCTACGTCAGCGCGACGGCCTGGGCGAACATCCATGAGGACTGCACGGACTTCATCGAGCGCTTCGGCGCCGAGGCCGGGCGCCTGGGCTGAACATCAACCGAGCTCTTCGGCGTTCATCCGGAACACGGCACGTTGCGGATCGACTGGTGCGGAGAGATGTCACGGGTGGTCACAAGGCGATCGGCATCGAGCCGAATCGAACTTTGTTCGGCAACGTGAGCGGCTACCGGAACGTGCCGGGCGCGCCGACCGGCATCCCGATCTAGGAATTCGTGGCCCGTCGCGAGGGGAAATGAACCACGACCCGAACGATCCGACGGCCGCGCAGCCCAAGCGCTGAATCGCGACCGTCGAGGAGCGTCCGCGCCGTCGGGTTGAGGCCGGGCAGGTGGAGGGACTTTCTGCCCGCTGACTTGGCTATGTCCGGCACCGGCGCAATCCAAGTCTGGGGAATAGGACGGTCGTTCCGGACACGATCGGTGACCCGGTCGCACCGCCATCTCACCATGGCAGGAAGCGATCGGAAGCGGGTCGCCCCGCCAGCATGAACGCGACCGCACCGACAACGCCTGCGAGCGCCACAACGACCTCTGGCCCGAACATGCTTCCCCCCCGGCCCGGCTCGGGCGAGGGGGATCTGGAGCGGAGTTGAGGCAGCACGGTGACCCAGAGCGGGTCTCTATAGTCGCAGGGTGAGCAGCGGCGGCAAGGACCACTCGCGCAGCCTAGGCTCTGCTCGTAAGCTGGGGAATGCTTCCTCCCCGCTGCGTCCACTACATCGGCTTCAGGGACGACCGCTACTGGAACGCCTTTCGGATCTGGGGCGGACCGGTGATGATCCATCGGCGCTGGGATCGTATCGCTAAGCACGACATCGGCCCCGACGACGTGGCGATCTTCGCGGAAGGCGATGAGCATCAGCCGCTGGCCGACTACAACGCGACCGACATCGACGAGCGATGGCTATGACGAACATCATCCGCCCGAATTTCGGCGGTCGCACCCGCGAAGCCGAGCCGTTCGATGCAGCGGCCCCGTACGACGAATGTCAGCCGCTGCGCGTCTAAGGAACAGAGGCGGGTTATCTCGTGTCCCTGATACAGGACACTCGCGGACCGGAAGGGCGATGTCTCAAGGTTGTGATTGGTGCCGCCAGCAAAAACACGATCGAGGCGGTGGCGGTGATGCCGGCCAGCGACGAAGGTCGCGACGATGGCGACATGACGGCTATGGCAGTCCTTCGTGCGTGGGGAATCGTTGAACAGGACAGCGCGCCTGGATCCACTTGAGATTGAAGTAGGCATCTCGGCCGCCCCACGGTAACGTCCATGTGGGATGACACACCCGGCAACCTCTCGGATCCGGGCGCGTCAAGCAGGAACGATGGCCAGCGGGCCCTGCTGCCAAACCCGACGGCTCGTCAGTTCGCGTCGGATTGTGCTTCTTCCAGCAACCCAGCGCTGTTCGTGAGAGCTCGGGTATCGATGGAGATGCCCGGCCGCGCTTCGGACTTGGGCGGTTTGGTGAGCATTGTGATCGTGAAAGCCATGGCGGCGAGCGCGAATGCCGCTGTGAGCGTGAGGACCTTCTTCATGCATGCCTCCCGGCAGGCTGACGCGTTCGGCGTTAAGAAGTCACGGCGCGATGCATGTTTGATCCTTGATTACTGTAGAGTCAACACCGTAAATTTCAAAAAATCAGAGAAATCGCGCCTCGCGCTCAAGAAGAATTATGTCCTGCAAATAAACGCGCGTGCGAATGATTGCCCAGATGATGGCAATTTTTCGTTCATTATGGTCGGCGGCTCTGTCAAGCAACGAAGGGCGCAGGCAGGATTATCTGCGCAGTTCGTTGAGCGGGGGCCACAGCAGCCAAGCGTGCGCGACTGGCAGCCCGTCTACCTGCGTGGTGTAGTGCGGCGTCCGCATCTCGAATTTCGCGCATCTCGAATTTCGTCGTCTAGGCGCGTCGCTACCGCTCCAGCCCGGCCCGCGCCGGCACGACGCTGCCGCGACCGAAACGCGCGGTCACTTCCTGGAACTGTGAGGCCGTGGCGCTCTGATTGTCCGTGATCCGTCTTGCTCAGACTACCAACAAGCGTCAGCCGCCCGTGAAGCTGCCGGCGAACGTCCCGGCCCGCCTTCGCGTCTGGTCGCAACTTCCGCGCAAGGGCGGCACGCTGCCCGCGTACGTCGTCGAGTGGAAAGGCAAGCCCGTGGCGTCCGTGAAGACGGCGTTCGCTACAGCGGTGCGGCTCGCCGGCCTGGAGGAAGACGCCTGGCCGCACGTCCTCCGGCACACGGCAGCGACTTGGCTCATGCGGCAGGACGTCAACCTGTGGGAGGCCGCCGGCTACCTCGGGATGACGCCCGAGATGCTGCAAGGTCTACGGCCACAACCATCCCGACTTCCAGAATGAGGCGGCAAGCGCCTTCAAGAACCGACGTCGAAAGCCGCGATCGTTGGTCAAACCGTTGGTTAGGCCGAAACGGGACGAAGTGGGGGCCTAACCAGATTATCCGATTATCTATCGGATTCAGGTGGTTAGATCTGGTGGGCCTGGCAGGACTCGAACCTGCAACCAGACCGTTATGAGCGGTCGGCTCTAACCATTGAGCTACAGGCCCTCACCGTTTCCGGCCAGGTACTTAGACTTGCTCCCGGACTCCTGCAACAGAGCGCTTTTCAAGGATCTCCACAGAAGCGCTCGATCTGAGTAGCCGGGGAGGGGGCTCCCGGCAAGCGCCGGGCATGATGCGGTCGCCGCCTGGAGCCTCACGAGATCGGTTCGCTCGATGCCGATTCCTCCCTTACCATCGGCAGACTCTCCCGATTCAAGGCCGTGACCGACGAGCAGATAAAGGCGCGGTGGACATGGACGTCCCGAGTCCCGACACCGACGCACTTCGACCGCCGAGGGCGACGGCTGCGATCCCGCCGGGGCCGTCGCCAGGCATCGCTAGGCCGAGCGAGGTCGCCGCCAATCCCGCCTCGAGCACGAGCCTCAAGCGCTGGCTCGGTCCGAACCGCAATCCTGCTGGCGCGGGCGCAGAAAGCCTGAGAGCGGCCGGCCGGTAAGCCGGAGCCAACCCGGTGCCCCTCTGCCGTCGGCCCCGTCATCAGCCGGCAGCCGTGATGCCCCTGTGCGATGCCGGCTCCCCAAAGCACACTGACTTTGCACGCTCCCATGGGTGCTGAGACGCGGGTGGCCAGGAACTCCGTCCGAAATCGAGACTTGGCTTCGAGCCGGCGCTCGAGTCGGTAGGAGGGTTCCCATGTCGAGCGACACCAGGAAGCATCACGAACTCCTGAGCGCACTCAAGGCCGCTCAAGGCAAGCAAGACGGCTCCTTTGAAACGGCCGTGACCCGCGCCCTCGAACACGTTTTCGAGCATCTGGACCGGCTCAACTCTCACGTCTCGGCCGGTGGGCCCGAGGGAGAAGAGCGTCCGCTCAAGCCCGACGAGTCACCGACCCTGCGCTGAGCGGCGGGAGGAGCATCCGAGCCCTCACCGCAACCCGAACCGCTTCGCGCTGGCATCCGTCGTCTTTCGCGTGGGGCACGAGCCGCACCGGCGTCGGATGTTGGCCTCGTCCAGCCCCGCACCACTTTCCCGAAGCTCCACGATGTGGTCGCAGTCGATGCGGGTGCCGGTGTGTCCGCAGTCGTCGCAGCGCTTGCCTCGCTGCTCCGTCACCCGATCGCGAAGCGCTCGCCACTCGGGCGATTGGTCGAAGCCCTGTTGGGGCTCGCGGGCGTTGCGGTGGTCCTAGGTGGGGGCGGGCGTCTGAGCTATCCTTGTGTCGAGAATGCCCAGGCATCGTGCGAGAGCGGTGAAGCGCCTCATGTTCTAGACATCCGGGGCTGACGAGCCCCAGCGACCCGTACAGGTTCGGGGCTCCCAGACTCCCCGAAAGGATGGGAGGCGACAGTGTTCGCCGGTCGGAGCACAGCTCTTTGCTGATTGCTTCCACGGCTCGAAGATTGAACGGAAGCAGTATTCTGCGGTTTACGGCCTACACGCCGGCCGTCTCGCCTCTGGCTCGGCGGCGAGGGGTGGGAGCGACTCCCATGCCGGACAAAGCCAAGCGCGCCGAACTCGCTCAAAAGGCTCTCGACTCCTACCTGCACGAGCACTCCGGCATCCGACGCTGGTGCCATCCGCGGATATCGGACACCGTTGGAGAATGTGACATCATCGACCTCGTCACGGACCTGATGCTCTTGGCCGAAGCGAAAGGTCACGATCCTTGCGGCGTGATCCGGAAGGTCGAAGCACACCTGCAAGCCGAGTCCGGATTGAGCTGCTGAGATCGCTCTCCAGACTCATTGCGGTGACGATCGCGATTGGGGCGCGGCTCCGCTGCCTACCGGGTCTTCCTGGCGATGGGCCCTGCAGCCTCGCGGCCCGAGCGCGTGCCGTCCTCTCCCCGCGGTGCTTGGCGCAGCACGCTTGGCGGCCTGAACGAAGCTGACCGCCCCGCGTTGCTCCTGTTCAACGACGAACAGGGATGGAAACGATCATGCAATCGAAAACACTGGCGCTTGCCGCCGCGCTGACGCTTGCCCTCTCGGGGGCCACTCTGGCCCAGACGCCTTCCGGCGGAGGGAGCGCCGAAGGAAACATGAACAACCCGGGCAGCGTGAAGAGTAACTCCGAGAAGGCCATGGAGCGCTCGACGGGCACAACCACCGGCACAACGACAGGGACTGGCATGGCTCCCGCGGCTCCCGGCGCTGCCACTGGCGGCAGCATGGGCACCGGCACGGGTGCCGGCTCGACCGGGGCTGGCGGCGCGGCCGGCGGTCGCTGATCGCTCCACTGCCGACTGAAGTTGTTTCAGACCGTTTGCCTGAGGCGGCGGCGCAAGGAGGAAGGCATGACGAAGATCATCACGGCAGCACTCGCTCTCACCCTGATAGCTGGTTCTGCGATGGCTCAGCAGAACGGCGGAAATGCCGGGAATCCGAGCAACGCCGGCGGCGGCAACACAAGCTCTGCGGGTGGCGGCGGATCCGGCCGCTAAAACAGCCGGACCAAGAAAACCCCGCAGCGGGCCACCCGCTCGGGGTACACCTTTCCCATCGTGAGGAGCAGAAGGGCCTGCAGAAGCCTCACATCCGATTTCCCGTCCGGCTCAGGCAACTTCCTCCGCAACATGGAAAAAGCCCAAGACTATGGGCAATGCTTGCCGGGAGAGGCGGAGGCGGATCCTGACCATGACCCGGTCGCTGGGCTGGATGCCTTCACGAGACTGATGAAAGCTCGCGAGCGGCCTCTCTCGGACCAGCAGGCTCTGCCCGACGCCGATGCCGGTCGGCTGAATGAGATTCCCCTTCGGCATGCCGATCTTCGAGCCGCTGGCGCTTGGCAGGATCGATCGCAGTTTTCAGGTATCGAGCCGCCGGACGCATGACCAGAGAAGCGAAACTTTCCCCGGAGTCATCCTTCGGCGTGGACACGGAACGATCTCCGCCCCATTGAACTGCGACAGCGCAGCAACGCGATAAGCTGAAATTTGCGAACCGCTGAGCAGAAGGAAGATCAGCGGCAACAATCCAAGCATATCCATCGCTGCGCAAGACCAATGCAGAATAGCAGCATCATCAAACCAAGCCACGCACCAGCTGCGCCGAGGCACCGAGTGATGCCGTAGCGTGTCGCCGCATCATAAAACAAACCAGACAGCAACAGCAGCAAAGCGGCAGCTACGATCCCGCTGCGGGCAGATAGAACGCCAACGGCGCGAGGTGCGCTGCGGCGGCGATGCCCTGCTGCTTCATAGCCCGAGGCCAAGGAACGAGTTGCCTCTGGGACGAGCAGAGTGCCTATGCGCATCGCAAATCCGCCCATGGACCACCAGCGTGTATCTGGTATACCAGATGCCCAAGGCGGCGAATGACGCATTTGCCTACGAAAGTGGCCACTGCGCCAAAGGTTGGAGCAGGCGAGGGACGCGTTAGGATGCCCAATACGGCTAGCTCGGAACAGCGATCTGAGAAGACGACCGGATTCCGGTTGTTCAGGCCGATTCTGGCAGGCGCAACCTTACGGGAGCGCTTGATCGCCTGCTTGGGGGCGCTCGCGGGCATCACGCTCACCGGGCTGATATGCGGATGGTTCTTCGGGGAAGGCCCGCACATCCCGCTGATTGTCGCTCCAATGGGCGCTTCGGCTGTGCTGATATTCGCCGTGCCCGCCAGCCCGCTTGCTCAGCCTTGGTCGGTCATAGGTGGCAACACCATATCCGCGTTCATGGGCGTGCTTGCCGCCCATCTGATACCAGATCCGGTGATTGCGATCGGCGTCGGCGTATCGCTCGCGATCGCCGCGATGTCGCTGACCCGCTGTCTCCATCCCCCTGGTGGCGCAGCCGCTTTGACGGCGTTGATCGGCGGCCCGGCCGTGACGTCTGCAGGGTTCCTGTTTCCCCTTTTCCCAGTCTGCTTGAATTCGGTCATTCTGGTCGCACTCGGGGTCGCATTCCACAAAATATCGAAACGCAACTATCCGCACGTGGCGACCGCAGCGCCCGTCAACACGCACAAGACGGCAGATCTGCCCGCACCGCTGCGCGTCGGCATCAAGCCGGAAGATGTCGATGCGGCGCTGGTTGCGCTCAATGAGACGCTCGATATTGATCGCGCGGATCTCGATCGGCTGCTTCGACAAGTCGAGCTGCACGCGATCGTACGATCCCACGGCGACCTCGCTTGTGCCGAGGTCATGTCGCGCGATGTTGTCACTGTCCGGCTGGACAGCAGCGCCCAGCGCGCGAAGGAGCTTCTGATCGCGCACAACATCCGAACGCTGCCCGTCGTGGACGAGGCTGGCCGGCTCGCAGGGACGCTCGGTCTGCGCGAAATGACGCTGCACGGCGAGGTGAAAATCGCGCAGGTAATGCGCGAAGCTAGAACGGCCAAGCCGGATGAGCCGGTTATTTCACTGGTTGAGGCCCTGACGGACGGGCACACGCATGCGGTCGTGATCGTCGACGACGACAGGAACATCCTGGGGATCATCACCCAGACCGACCTGCTTGCGACCTTGATGCGCCTGCTCTCAGTGAAGGCGTTCGCGGCTCCCGAGCTTGTATCGTCGTAGGCCGGAACCTGCACCGCCCGGCGTGCATGTGTCGACCTGCTGATCGCTCAGCAGACGTGCCGCGGAGGGCGCGATCGTTCGCCGGATCGAGGATGCCGATCTGATCCTCGCACGGGATGTTGGCCCGGTTGTTGCGATACCCTCGCTTACTGGCACCGCCACGTCAGCGAGATTGAGCAGATGCATAGTGATCCGCTTCTCCTTCACCTCCTTCATGCCGCTCTGATGGCTGCGAGCATGATGCTGACGTGGCAGGTCTATCGCCTTCGCAAGCATTGATCGGCACGACCCTATTCGGACGTCCTGGCTGCGCCGGGCGGTGGCGGCGCCGCGCGGAAGCCGCCGAACGCGCCTCGGCCGGCGGTCGGTCGGACGAGCGCGTCGCAGGATCGAGACGGCGCCCGCCTCACAGGCCGGTGCCGGGCGATCAGCGTTTGGCCCTCCGATCCTCCGGCATCTCCGGCTTGGGATCCTTTGAAGGGTCGGGATTGTCCTCGGGTTTGACCGTGGCGCCCGGTGTGCCCTTGCCGGGATGCCCCGTCTGCTCGTCGATGTTGCCGAGCGCACCGCCCGCCTGCGTCCTGCCGGCCTCCGTGCCAGGCTTCTCCGGCTTCCTCATGTCGTTCTCCCGTGCGCGAAGCGAAAGCGCCCCGAGCCTTTAGAACGCGTGGAGAACCCACAAGGAGCCGCTCGATTAGCAATATGATGCAGAATTGATGGTTCCGAAGTGGTCGCGAACCGCACTGCCGGAAAAGGGGCCAGAGACATGCGCCCTTGCTGAGCGAGCCCCCAGCACCCGCGTCAACCGCATGGCTGCAGCGCCTCAGACTCCGGCAACCCCTCGCGATTGGCGGCCAGCTGCCTTATGCTGGGCGCCCGCAACAGGAGAACGCCATGCACTATACCGTTCATTGGACCGCGCCATCCGGCCCCTCAAGGGAGCCGCACGCGCTCGGAGCGAGGGCCGCCGAGCGGGCCATGACCTTCGCGAGCATGGGCGCCTCGGACGTGTATGTGGAGACCACCGACGGACGGGTGTTCCGGGCACCGGCGCAGATGGCGGCCCTGGTTCAGTACGCCCAGACCGCCGACGCCGACCAGGTCTGATCCGGCCGGATCGGGCCGTCCGGCCCGTCCGCGGGGCGGAGGGATCAGGAGCCGACGAGCTCCCACTCGAACACGAGTTGGCGCAGCCGCGCCTGAGCGGCGCGGCGAGCCTCGTCGAAGGACCCGTAGCTCTGCGGGCCGTAGCGCCGGGGCGCTCCCTTCTCGACGATGGAGCAGACGAAGCGGCCGGGGCGCCGCCAGCACGGCCGCACATCGATGGAGTAGGGGTGGTCGGTCCGGTCAGCCATCCGGACATCGTGCCATGCCCCTCGGCCCCGACCAAGGTGCGGCAGCATCGTGAACGGCTCACATTTGCTTGCGGCCGGCTGCCTGCCCTTGACGTTTGGGATGAGTCCTCGGGATGCGCCCTCGCGGCGGAGCGGCGGGCTTCAGCCCTCGTCCTCGGTCTGGGAGGGGCGCAGGGAGCGCTCGACCGTCTCCAGAACCGTCTTGGCGAGCGCCGCGTCCGGATCGTCGCGGAACAGCACGTCGCGCAGCATGGCGAGGTAGCCTTCGAGGCGCTCGTCGTAATGGTCGGAATCGATCGAGCGCAGCACGCTGGCCAGGAAGCCCACCGCCATCTGGTGAGCCACCTGCTTGGCGCCGAGCTCGGCGAGGCCCTCGGCGAGGTTCGTCACCGCCGCATCGTGGCGCGCACTGACGGCGGCGAGCGCGGCGAGTTGCTGGGTCTGGTCCATCGGGGTCGGGTCCTCGGAACGCGCCTGCGGTCAGGATCGCCGCTTACGATTTCGCGTCGGCGAAGCGGCGGAACGCCTCGAGCGTCTCGGCGCTCACATGGTGCTCGATGCCCTCCGCGTCCCGCCGCGCCGTCTCGGCACTGACGCCCACGGCGCGCAGAAAGCGCTCGACAATGCGGTGACGCTCCCGCGACTGCTCGGCCAGAGCCTGCCCGGCCGCGGTGAGAAACACGCCGCGATAGGGCCGTTGCTGCACGAGGCCGTCCTCGGCGAGACGCTTGAGCATCTTGGCGACCGTCGGCTGAGCCACGCCGAGGCGGGCGGCGATGTCGACCTGCCGCGCCTCGCCGCCGTCGCCGATCAGGTCGGCGATCAGCTCGACGTAATCCTCCACGAGTTCGAGACGGCGCGCCTCGCGGGCCTGCCGGAAACTCTCGACATGGACCTGCGCATCGACGAGCGGCGCATCCGTGCCCGCACGGTGCACTTTCGGTGCCGGCTTCTGCCCCATTTCTCGCGATGCATCCTGCATGAGGCGGCGGGCTCCTCCGTTCCCGGGCGCGACCCGGCCGGCCCGCGCACACATGATCAACATGGTTCACGAAACGCGCGCCGCACGGGCCACGCTCCGGCGCGGGCGGCCGATCCGCCGGGTGTCACGGTTCGTTCGTGCCGACCTGTTTAACCGATGTGCACCGCGATCGGGAGCCCGGTCGCGGATCCTCTTGCTCCCAGCCTCGGCACAGCTTTATAGCTAAAGCTATATGGCCGTATCGTCCCGACCGGCGCGAGGGGGCGGAAGCTCCTCGCGCGCCGCACCGCCCGTCGGCCCTCCGGCCGGAGCGACGGACCGGAGGGTGGGAAACGAGCGCCTCGACACGAATGGAAGCGGTGATGGATCAGGTTCGGCCGGCACCGCCCGGACAGACCTTCGCGGAGCCGAGCCTCGGCGCGCTCAACGGCAGCGTGCCGGTGCGGGCGGGCGGCTCCTGGCTGTGGCGGCTCTTCGCCTTCCTCGGGCCGGGCTACATGGTCTCGGTCGGCTACATGGACCCCGGCAACTGGGCCACCGACATCGCCGGCGGCGCCCAGTTCGGCTACACGCTGCTCTCCGTCATCCTGCTCTCGAACCTGATGGCCATCGTGCTGCAGGCGCTGGCGGCGCGGCTCGGCATCGCCACCGGCCTCGATCTCGCCCAGGCCTGCCGCGAGCGGACCTCGCGGCCCGTCTCCATCGCCCTGTGGCTGATCTGCGAGGCGGCGATCATCGCCTGCGACCTCGCCGAGGTGATCGGCACCGCGATCGCCCTCAAGCTGCTGTTCGGCATCCCGCTGACCCTCGGCGCGATCATCACCGCGCTCGACGTCTTCGTGGTGCTGCTGCTCCTGCGACGGGGTTTCCGGGCGCTCGAGGCCTTCGTGATCGGGCTTCTGACAATCATCTTCGTCTGTTTCGCCATCCAGATCGCGATGGCCGCGCCGCCGGTCCAGGCGGTGCTCGGCGGCTTCGTGCCCTCGAGAGAGATCGTGACCAACCCGGCCGCGCTCTACATCGCCATCGGCATCATCGGCGCGACCGTGATGCCGCACAACCTCTACCTGCACTCCTCGATCGTGCAGACGCGGGCCTATCCCCGGACCGATGAGGGCCGGCGCGAGGCCCTGCGCTTCGCCGTCGCCGACTCGACCATCGCGCTGATGCTCGCCCTGTTCGTCAACGCCGCGATCCTGATCCTGGCGGCGGCGGTGTTCCACGCGGGCGGGCGCACCGAGGTGGAGGAGATCGAGCAGGCCTACGAGTTGCTCTCGCCGCTGCTCGGCGTCGGCGTCGCCTCGACCCTGTTCGCCGTGGCGCTGCTGGCCTCCGGCCTCAACTCCACGGTGACCGCGACGCTCGCCGGCCAGATCGTGATGGAGGGCTTCCTGCGGCTGCGCCTGCCGCCCTTCGCCCGGCGGCTGGTGACGCGGGGCATCGCCATCGTTCCCGTGGTGGTCGTCACCGCGCTCTACGGCGAGCAGGGCACCGCCCGGCTCCTCGTGCTGAGCCAGGTCGTGCTGTCGATGCAGTTGCCCTTCGCGGTGATCCCGCTGGTGCGCTTCGTCTCGGACCGGGGGCTGATGGGCGCCTTCGTGATTCCCGGCTGGCTGAAAGCTCTATCCTGGACCATCGCCGGCATCATCGTGGTGCTGAACGTGAAGCTGTTGGTCGATACGCTTACAGGGGCGTGACGGCCGCGCCTCATGCCTCGGCGGCGCGGAGGTGCATCACGAAGTCCTGCGCGAAGGGCGGGAGCCCAGCGAGATCGCGCAGGCAGAGCTTGAGGTCGCGCGCGGCCCAGGGATCTTCGAGCGGAACGAGGGCGATCCCCATTGTCCGCCATGCCCGCCGCGCGGTGGTCTCCGGTACGATGCCAAGGCCGACGCCGCATTCCACGAGACGGCAGACCGCGTCGAAGCTGCGCAGCTGCACCCGCAACCGCATCGGCCGGCCGATGCGGGAGGCCTTGCCGGCGAGGAAACGCGTGAGCGCGCTCGGCCGGTCCAGTCCGACGAGGTCGTGCTCCAGCACCTCGGCGAAGCCGACGCTCTTGCGTCGAGCGAGCGCATGGCCCGTCGCGACCACGACGACAAAGCGGTCGTGGCGGAACGGGAAGGTCTGGAGCGTGCCGGTGTCGACGGTGCCCGCGACAATGCCGAGATCGGCCGCCCCGTCGGCCACCATCCCGACGATCTCGTCGGAGGTGCGCTCCTCGATATCGACGCTGACGCCGGTGTGGAGCGCCAGATAGGCGGAGAGCGCCTCGGGCAGGAATTCGGTGAGCGCGTTCGTGTTCGAAAGAACCCGGATCTGGCCCACGGCGCCGCCGGCGAACACGGAAAGATCGCCCTGCAGCCGCTCGATCTGGCCGAGGATCTCGCGGGCATGGGCCAGCAGGGCGCGGCCGGCGGGCGTCGGCGTCACCCCCTGGCGCCCGCGCAAGAGCAGTGCGGCGCCGAGGGAGTCCTCCATCGCCCGAACCCGCGCAGAGGCGGCGGCCAGGGCGAGGTTCGCCCGCTCCGCCCCGTGGGTGATCGAGCCCGCCTCCACCACGTGCCGGAACAGGTTCAGGTCGACGAGATCGAAGCGCATCATCGGTTGGCTTTCGGCCGCTCGGCCACCCCGGCATTCGCGCCGGTTGGAGGCAGTGGCAGCAGGATCTCCTATCACGACAGCGTGATGCCGGCATCAGCCTTCGCGCGTGGCGAAGGCACCCACCACGAAAGCCGAATTGCGAACGGTTCCAATTCGCAGTTGAACCGCGCCCATGGGAGCCGCAGCGGCCAGCATTTTCGCAGGACAGGGCACGGTCGTCGCGGCGGGCGGCCTGCTCGTGCTGTGCATGGGACTCTGGGCGACCGGCCTCGTCGCCGAGATCGTCACCGCGCTGATGTTCTTCGCGCTGGCCATGCTGCTCAAGCTCGCCCCGGCGCAGACGGTGTTTTCGGGTTTCGCCTCCTCCGCCTTCTGGCTGGTGACGAGCGGCATGGTGGTGGGTCTCGCCATGAACCGCACGGGGCTGGGGGACCGGCTCGCCCGGATGCTGGCGGCGCGGCTGCCCGCCTCCTATCCCGGCTTCATCGCCGGACTCGTCGCCTTCTCCTTCGCGCTCGCCTTCGTGATGCCGTCCAATCTCGGGCGCATCGCCCTGATGGTGCCGGTGGTGATCGCGCTGTGCGACGCCTTCGGGCTCGAGCCGGAGCGCCCGGGCCGGACGGGGGCGCTGCTCGCCTTCGGCATCGCCACGCCGATGCTCTCGGCGGCGATCCTGCCCGCCAACGTGCCCAACCTCGTCATGGCCGGCACCGCCGAGACGCTGTTTGGAATCCACCTCAACTACCTGCCCTATCTGTTTCTGCACGCACCCGTTCTCGGCCTCGTGAAGGGCGCGCTGCTGGTGGCCTGCACGATGCTGATCTTCCCCGATCGCCTCGACGGAACCCGGCCGGACCTCGCCCCGCTACCGCCGCCCTCGGGTGCGGAGCGGCGCCTGTCGGTGATCCTCGCGGTGATGCTGGCCCTTTGGCTGAGCGACGGCTGGCACGGTATCCCCCCCGCCTGGATCGGCCTCGCGGCCGCGGTGATCTGCCTGCTGCCGGGCATCGGCGTCCTGTCGTCGGCGAGTTTCGCTGAGATCCCGCTGCGGACCTGCTTCTACGTCGCCGCCCTGTTCGGGCTGACGGCAGTGGTCAACGAGACCGGACTCGGGGCCGATCTCGGCCACGCGCTCCTCACGGTCGCGCCGCTCGAGCCGGGTGCGCCCGCCAAGAACTTCGCGACCCTGACCGGCCTGTCGATCGGCTTCCTGTTCACCACCACCGCCAACGGCGCGCCCGCTCTCTACACGGCGCTGGCGGACGAGTTCGCGCGGGCGAGCGGCTTCGACCTGATGAGCGTCCTGATGGTCCAGGTGGTCGGCTACTCGACGCTGTTCCTGCCCTACCAAGCGCCCCCCATCATCATGACGATGGATCTCGGCCGCCTGTCGCTGGCCGACGCCACCCGGCTCACCCTCGCCACGGGCGTCGCATCGCTCCTTGTCGCGACCCCTCTTGCCTATCTCTGGTTTCGGCTGATCGGGCGGCTCGCGTGAGGAAAGCCCATGAGACAGATCCGCGCGATCGTCAGCTTGACCAATGCTGCGCTGCAGCATCGGCATTGCCGGCCGGAGGCGGGCGCCCTAACCCTTCCCTGGAATTTATCCAGTCTTCGACGCGAGGATCGTGAGCCGCGATGAACCCTACCGTCAGACCCACGGTCGCCCAGCCGCTCTCGCCCCATCTCCAGATCTACCGCTGGACATGGACCATGGCGATGTCGGTGTTCCACCGCATCACCGGCACGGCGCTCTACGGCGGCACCTTCCTCGTCGTGGTGTGGCTCGTGGCGCTCGCCTCCGGCCCGCGCGCCTACGACACGGTGGCGTGGTTCTTCGGCTCGCTGATCGGGCGCGCCATCCTGTTCGCCTACACCTGGGTGCTGATGCACCACATGCTCGGCGGCATCCGCCACTTCATCTGGGATGCCGGCTACGGCTTCGACCGTGACCGCCGCCTCGGGCTCGCTCGCGCCACGCTGATCGGCTCCATCACCCTGACCGTCGTGATCTGGGCGATCGCCCTGCTCGTGCGCTGAGAGGCTCGCCCATGTCCCAGGTCGACAACCGCCAGAACACCGCGCTCTCGATGCGCACGCCGCGCGCCCGGGTGAAGGGGCTGGGCGCCTCCGGCCACGGCGCCGGCCATTTCTGGCTGCAGCGCCTGACCGGCGCGTCGAACGCGCTCCTGATGCTCGCCTTCGTCGTCATCATCGCCCTGATGGCCGGGCGGACCTATCCGCAGGCGGTCGCGCTGGTGTCGCACCCGCTCGTTTCGATCATCCTGATCCTCGCCGTGGTCTCGGTGACGATCCACATGCGTCTGGGGATGCAGACGGTCATCGAGGACTACGTGCACAGCCACGGCCTCAAGTTCGCGGCGCTCATCGCCAACACCTTCTACGCGGTCGCGGTGGCCGCCGCCTGCCTCTACGCGATCATCCGCGTGAGCCTGGGCGGCCTCGCCTGATCGCCGCACGGAAACCGAGGATTCACCGCTCATGGCTTCCAACGGAACGAACGGCGGCGCCCCCGCCTACGCCATCATCGACCACACCTTCGACGTGGTGATCGTCGGCGCCGGCGGCGCGGGCCTGCGCGCCACGGTCGGCTGCTCCCAGGCGGGCCTGCGCACGGCCTGCATCACCAAAGTGTTCCCGACCCGCTCGCACACCGTGGCGGCCCAGGGCGGCATTTCCGCCTCGCTCGGCAATATGGGCCCGGACGACTGGCGCTGGCACATGTACGACACCGTGAAGGGGTCCGACTGGCTCGGCGACCAGGACGCGATCGAGTACCTCGTGCGCAACGCGCCCGCCGCCGTGTACGAGTTGGAGCACTGGGGCGTCCCGTTCTCGCGAACCGAGGAAGGGAAGATCTACCAGCGGCCCTTCGGCGGCATGACCACCGATTACGGCAAGGGCACCGCGCAGCGCACCTGCGCCGCGGCCGACCGCACGGGGCATGCCATGCTCCACACCCTCTACGGGCAGGCGGTGAAGAACAAGACCCAGTTCTTCATCGAGTACTTCGCTCTCGACCTCATCATGGACGAGGAGGGCCGCTGCCGCGGCGTCATCGCCATCGATCAGGCCACCGGGGAGATCCACCGCTTCCGCGCCCAGCAGACGATCCTCGCCACCGGCGGCTACGGCCGCGCCTACTTCTCCGCGACCTCGGCCCATACCTGCACCGGCGACGGCAACGCCATGGTGCTGCGCGCCGGCCTGCCGCTGCAGGACATGGAATTCGTGCAGTTCCACCCGACCGGCATCTACGGCGCCGGCTGCCTCATCACCGAGGGCGCCCGCGGCGAGGGCGGCTACCTGACGAACTCCGAGGGCGAGCGCTTCATGGAGCGCTACGCGCCCTCCGCCAAGGACCTCGCCTCGCGCGACGTGGTCTCGCGCTCGATGACCATGGAGATCCGCGACGGCCGCGGCGTGGGCAAGGATAAGGACCACATCTTCCTGCACCTCGACCACCTCGACCCGAAGATCCTGCACGAGCGCCTACCCGGCATCTCGGAGAGCGCGAAGATCTTCGCGGGCGTGGACGTGACCAAGGAGCCGATCCCGGTCCTGCCCACCGTCCACTACAACATGGGCGGCATCCCGACGAACTTCCACGGCGAGGTTCTGACCCTCAAGAACGGCGATCCCGACACGGTGGTGCCGGGCCTGATGGCGCTCGGCGAGGCGGCCTGCGTCTCGGTCCACGGCGCCAACCGCCTCGGCTCGAACTCGCTGATCGACCTCGTGGTGTTCGGCCGCGCCGCCGGCCTGCGCTGCGCCGACATCGTCGAACCGAACGCCCGCCAGCCGGAGCTGCCGAAGGACTCCGCCGACAAGGCGCTCTCGCGCCTCGACCGCTTCCGCTACGCCGACGGCTCCACTCCGACCGCGCAGCTTCGCGACCGGATGCAGCGGACGATGCAGAACAACTGCGCCGTCTTCCGCACCGGCGAGGTGCTGGAGGAGGGCAAGGGTCTGATCCACGAGGTCTGGCGCGGCGTCTCCGACATCGCGGTCACCGACCGTTCGCTGGTGTGGAACACCGACCTGCTCGAGACGCTCGAGTTCGACAACCTGATCGGTCAGGCGGTCGTGACCATGGAATCGGCGGTCAATCGCAAGGAGAGCCGCGGGGCGCATGCCCGCGAGGACTTCCCCGACCGCGACGACAAGGAGTGGATGAAGCACACCCTGGCGTGGCTCGACCAGTCCAAGCACGGCGTCGAGATCGATTACCGGCCGGTCCACACCTACACGATGTCGAACGACATCCAGTACATCGAACCGAAGGCGCGGGTGTATTGATCCAGGCCGGGCAACGGAAAGGTCCGCGGCCATCCGGAGTAACGATCCCATGACACGGAGCTTCAAGGGGTTTCCACGGATCACGGTCAATCCCGCGGTGATGGGCGGCAAGCCCTGCATCCGCGGGATGCGCGTGACCGTCGGCATGATCCTCGGCAATCTCGGTGGAGGAGCGAGCATCGAGGAATTGCTTCAGGGATATCCCTACCTCGAACGGGAGGATGTTCTCGAAGCGATGCGATACGGCGCATGGCTCGCCCAATCGCGCGAACTCGAACTCGAATCCGCCGCGTGAGGATCGTGATCGACATGAACCTTTCGGCGGATTGGGTAACCTATCTGCTGGGATTGGGTCACGATGCCGTCCACTGGTCGAGCGTCGGTCCACAGGACGCGCCCGACGAGGACATCGCCGAGTGGGCCCGCGCCGAGGATCGCACGATCCTGACCAACGACCTCGATTTCGGAACGCTGCTCGTGAGTACCGGAGCCTCGAAGCCGAGCGTCGTCCAACTTCGGACGGACATCACCCTGTCCAGCCATGTCGGGCCGCTCGTCGCGCAGGCCATCGCCCGCATGGAGGACGAACTTGCCGACGGCGCACTCTTGACGGTCGAGACGGGCCGCTTGCGGCTTCGTTCGCTCGCGGACGATTAGACGATGATCCGATCCCTTCATCCGGCCGGCCGGGCGGACTCCCGGCACACTGCCCCGACCCACCTCGCCCTCGCCGCTCTCGCCACGCTGCTGCTCGCCCTCCCGGCAGCGGCGCGGGGACCGGACTTCGACTTCCCCGCGGAGGTCGCCGGCTTCGCACGCGGCCCGCGCACGGATTACGAGGCCCGCGCGCCGGGCCTCGGCTACTCCGTCGTCTACACCAACGGCCGCTGGAAGGCGGACATCTACGTCTACGACGGCGGCGTCGCGAACATCCCTGACGGGCCATCCTCGCCGCCGGTCACCGGGCAACTCGCGCAGGCCGCCACCGACATCGGAACGGCGGTGGCGCAGGGCGTCTACCGCGGCAGCGAGGATCATGGCGCGGTGCAGGTGCCCGGCTCTGCCGGAGCCCGGCTCGCCTGCCGCGGCTTCACCATCGATCACCCGGCCCTTGGCCCCACCGAGAGCCTGCTGTGCCTCACCGGCCTGCGCGGGAGGTTCGTGAAGTTCCGCCTCTCCGGTCCGGCCGCGAAGCAGCCTCCGAAGGCGGAGGCCGAACGGTTCATGACCGGCTGGCTCGGCCGGCAATAGGATTTTCCAGAAGCTCGGAGCGCGCCGCAGGCCGCCGCACCCAAAGGCACAGGACATGGCCCAGTTCAACCTTCCCAAGAACTCCCAGGTCACCGAAGGCAAGACCTGGCCGGCGCCGGACGGCGCCAAGAACATCCAGACCTTCCGCATCTATCGCTGGAATCCCGATGACGGGAAGAACCCGCGCATCGACACCTACCGGGTCGACCGCGACGATTGCGGCCCGATGGTCCTCGATGCGCTGCTCTGGATCAAGAACAAGGTCGATCCGACGCTCGTCTTCCGCCGCTCCTGCCGCGAGGGCATCTGCGGCTCCTGCGCCATGAACATCGAGGGCCAGAACGCGCTCGCCTGCACCATGGGCATCGACGAGTGCAAGACCCCGGACAACGCCCTGCCGTTCCTGACCCGCAAGGACAAGGACGGCGCGGTGCGGATCTATCCCCTGCCGCACATGCCGGTGCTCAAGGATCTCGTGCCGGACCTGACCAATTTCTATGCACAGCACGCGGCGATCGAGCCCTGGCTCCAAACCGAGACGCCCGCGCCCGAGAAGGAGTGGAAGCAGACGCCCGAGGACCGCGCCCGGCTCGACGGTCTCTACGAGTGCATTCTCTGCGCCTGCTGCACCACGAGCTGCCCGAGCTACTGGTGGAACGGCGACAAGTTCCTCGGGCCGGCGGCCCTGCTCCAGGCCTATCGCTGGCTGATCGACTCGCGCGACGAGAACACCGGCGAGCGCCTCGACGGGCTGCACGACCCGTTCCGGCTCTACCGCTGCCACACGATCATGAACTGCGCCAACACCTGCCCGAAGAACCTCAATCCGGCCAAGGCCATCGCCGAAATCAAGAAGATGATGGTTGAGCGCGAGGTCTGATCTTTTCCAAGCACACCGCCCTTCGCGAGAGCCGCGTCCCGATCCGGGCGCGGCTCTTTGCGTTTCCAAGCTCCGTCGAAGAGGCCGGCACCGCAACGCCGGCCCGAGTGCGGCAGCACCGCCACACCCCCTCGAAAACCGGTCCGAGCGCGGCTTTTCCCGGGCGCACCGCGCAGCTTGCCTTGCCGCAAGCGCATTTGCCCGCGAGGCCAAGCGCGACCGTAGCGTGTTTGGGGTGAGGGGTCTTTGATGACGCGTGGGTTCCTGTCGAAAGCCGCCTGTCTCGCGCTGGCCGCGAGCGTCGGCGCCTGCGCCTCGAACCGCTTCGAGGGCCCCCGCGAGCGTCCGCGTCCGCAGGCGGCGCTCGATCCCGCCACCCCCGCCCTGCCTGCCGGCACGGTGACGAGCGAGCCCCTGGCGCCTCCGCCGGGCGCCTCCGCCGCACCGGGCGAGCCGCCGCCCCCGAGCGTTGCCGCCGCGCCGTCTCCGGCGATCGAGCCTCCGCCCGCGCCGCCGCCGGTGGTGGCGACCGGCCGTTCCTCGGTGGTGGGCTCGTGGAACGCCACCGACGCGGCGGGAAGCTGCAAGGTCTCCCTGTCGAGCACGCCCTCGCTCGACCTCTACAAGGCCACGACCGCGGGCTGCGGAAACAAGGATCTCGCCAAGGTCTCGGCCTGGGATTTTCGTGACGGCGAGGTTTATCTCTACCAGCCGGGCGGCACCGTCGCCGCGCGCCTGCGGCAGGCCGGCGGCAGCCTCGAGGGCGCGCTCTCGAAATCCGGCGCGCCGCTCGCGCTCGCCCGCTGAGGCGGTGGCCTAGGGGTTCACCCGCACCCCGAGCAGCACCGTGTGCGCCTCGTAGGTCGAGAGCGGGATGGTGCTGTTCAGCGTCGAGTAGATGTAGCTGCCGCGAAGGGCCAGCCAGCGATTGAAGCGGTAGTCGAACCGGGCGGTGGCGGAATAGCCCCGCTCGCGGATGCGCACGCCGTCGTAGTTGGTGGCCAGGTAGGCACCGCCCAGGGTGATCGAGAGGTTGCGCAGAAGGTCGTGCTGCACTTCGAGCGTGGCGGCGTCGGTGAAGGCGCCGCTGGAGCCCGGCACCGCGGTCTCGATCACCCCGGTCTGCTGGTTGAACCGCACCGTGGTGAGCGGCGAGACCGACCAGACGAGCGCGGCGTTGATCAGCGGCGCATCGATGTCCGGCAGCGTGCGGTCGACGTAGGAGCGGTGCTGCAGGCCGCCCGAAATCTCCGCCGTCAGCGTGCTGTTGAGCGCCACCGCGGCGCCGGCGGTGAAGGCGATGCCGTCGGAATCGCGGCGCAGGCCGAACTGATCCACCGGCGTGTCGTAGACCCGGGTGTCGAGGAAGGTCTCGACGAAGGGCGTGATCGCGGGCGAGATCTCGTAGCCGGCGCGCAGGCGCATTCCGTACTGGTTGGCGTCGCGGTCGCTCTGGATGATCGTGGTGCCGTTGCCGAGCTGCGCGTCCTCGAAGACCGAGCGGTCGATCGAGCCGCGCAGCGAGAGCTGCAGCCGGTTGAAGGTCTCCTGAACGCCCGCCGTCGCGCCGTAGGTGGCAAATAGCGGCCGGGTCGTCGCCCCGCCCGCGCCGAGATCCGGACTGCCGAGGCGCTGGCTGTCGAGCAGGAAGCGGGTCTCAAGATCGACGCGGGTGTCGCGGTCGACGTCGATGCGCATCCGCGCGGTGCCCACCGCGTTCGGGCGGCTCGCCTCCGGGTTCTGCGGATATTCGAGGTAGCTGCCGCGCATCTCGGCGGTGAGCTCAGAGGCCGACCACTCGCTGCGCAGGGCCAGCTCCGCCTCGCTGCGGAGCGCGAGGGAGGAGCGCGGGCGGGTCGAGCCGATCTGATCCGGGTTCGAGTCGTAGCCGATGCTCTGGGTGAAGGCCGGCAGCAGCGTGAAGGTGCCGAGCCGGATGCCGAGCGGCGCGTAGGCGGTGTCGGGCGGGATCGGCCGGCGCAGCGCCGTGCCGAGCAGGAGCCCGGCGGCGTTCGGCAGGCCGAACCCGAGGATCGGCGCCGGCAGCGGCACGCCGGAGACGGGCGTCTGGATCACGGGGGTGAGGCGCAGATCCGTGACGGTCTGCTGCGTGCGCATCTGCGTGATCTGCCGGGTCGCCGAGCCGAGCCGGCGCGGGGGCGCGGCGCGCAGGCGCAGCAGCGAGGGCCGGGCCGGGGTGCCCTGCGCGGCGGCGGAGCCGGGCAGGCTCGGCGCGGTGCGGAAGCGCGGCAGGCGCGCCACCGTCGGCTCCTCCTCGCCCGAGGCGGCGGGCGCCGGGTCGCCGCCGAGCGGGGCGGCGGTGGAGAAGGCGCCGGAGCCGCGCAGCGCGGTCGGGGCGTCGAAGACGGGGCGGCGGGCGCGGCCGGCGGTGGCCGGTTCGGTGACCCGCGAAGGGGAGGCGGAGGCCGGGCCCGGCGCGCGCGCCGGGGCCGGTTCGGAGGGCGTGGGGTCGGGCATCTCCTGCGCCAGGGCAGGGGGGGCGATAAGGGGCACGAGCAGCCCGGGCAGCAGCGCCAGAGCGAGGGCCCGACGGCGGCCCCCTCGCTTGTCCCCGATCGGCCGCTCGCGTGACACCGGCAGCACTCTTTCCCTGGTCTGGGCCCTGATGCGGCCGGCGGTCCGTCGAGGGGGCAGCGTCCGGATCCGGGCGGCCTCCCATGGTTAAGAGCGTTGCACCGGGCATGGTTAACGCCCCGTTGCGGCGCGGACCGCCGTCCTGTCCCGGGCCGGGCAGCCGCCTTGCGGCCACAGTCGCGGGCGAAGAGGGCGAAGCACACCGAGAGCGGGACACGGGCGCCGTGCGCGGCCCCGGACGACAGGACACGCAGCTTCATGGCCCTGGCACAGCGGATCGAGGATCAGGACGCGGCGGAGACGGCGCGGGCGCCCGCCATCGCCTCGGCGCTGCGCACCATCGAGACCGAGCGCGAGGGCCTGGCCTGCCTGATGGCGGCGATCGACAACGGCCTCGGCGAGCCCTTCGCGCGGGCCGTGGAGCGGATCGGCGCCGCCCGCGGCCGGGTGATCTGCACCGGCATGGGCAAGTCCGGCCACGTCGCCCGCAAGATCGCGGCGACCTTCGCCTCCACCGGCACCCCCGCCCTCTACGTCCACCCGGCCGAGGCGAGCCACGGCGATCTCGGCATGATCCAGCCCGAGGACGTGGTGCTGGCGCTCTCGTGGTCGGGCGAGACCACGGAACTGGCCGACATCATCGGCTACACAAGGCGCTACCGCGTCGGCCTCGTGGCGATCACGGCCAACGCCGCCTCGACGCTGGGGCGCGAGGCCGATACCTGCCTCGCCCTGCCGAAGGCGAAGGAGGCCTGCCCCAACGGGCTCGCCCCCACCACCTCGACGGCGATGCAGCTCGCGCTCGGCGACGCGCTCGCCGTGGCGCTGCTGGAGGCCCGCGGCTTCTCCGCCCGCGACTTCTCCGTGTTCCATCCCGGCGGCCGCCTCGGCGCCTCCCTGCGGCAGGTGCGCGAGGTCATGCATGGCGGGGAGAACCTGCCGGTGGTGGCGCTCGGCACCGCGATGCGGGCGGCGGTGGCCGAGATCGACGCCAAGGGGTTCGGGTCCGTCCTCGTGGTCGATGCGGCCGGGGCGCTGGCCGGCATCCTCACCGACGGCGACGTGCGCCGCGCCATCTTCTCCCGTGAGGGCCTGGACCGGATGCCGGTGGAGGCGGTGATGACCCGCAACCCCCGCACGATCACCCCCGAGACCCTGCTCGCCAAGGCGCTGCAGATCCAGGAGGCGATGAAGATCACCGCCCTGGTGGTGGTGGAGGACGGCCGCCCCGTCGGTCTCGTCCACTACCACGACCTGCTGCGCACCGGCGTCGCCTAGGCGCCCGTTCCGCGGCGCCCGGTCTCGACCGCCGCCCTTACCTCCTCGCTTCGGCCGACGCCTCGCCCTGACGGGGCGGGAGCCCCGCCCGTCGCCTCGGCCCGTCGCCCCCGCCGGTCGAACGGCCCCGTCGCAACACGGATCCCCCCGCGGCCCTGAGAGCGGGCCCGGAGGACGGCTGGCCGATCGGCCGGCTGGGGACGCGCACCGCACTTCACAAACCCCGAGGGGGACGCGGGACGCCGCGAGACCTCCGGATGCTTGTTTGAAACTTTGCCGGTCTCCCGGCGTCCCGCGGAGGGGACGCGTCCCCATCACGAGACGCCGCCCATCCGTTTTCGCGTCACGGTCGCTCCACCGGCATCGACCCCGGACCCGCGGGCCTGGTGCTCTCCGGTGTGCCGCCCCGTGAGGGGCGGACGCCTCGGCCAGGACCGGCTTCGACGGTCTCGTCCGCACCGGGCCTCGTATTGGGCCCGGCTCCGGTTGTTCCTGGGCGCCGATCCGGGCGCGGCCTGGGCCTCGTCCCGCCTCGGCGTTGCGTCGCGCACAGCGCCCGGGGCGATGGCGACCGGGCCACCGACGCGGGAACCGCCCCACCTCCCCACGAGCCTCGCCGGCCGGTCACCGGAAAAGCTCCCCCGGTTGGTCTGGGAGGCGGGCAACCAAGATTGTAGGACTTTTTTCTGATTTATCAATGGATAAATGAAAACATACCTGCACTAGCGGAGACATTCAGATGGGGAGACCTGCTTGATGGCGCCTTTTGCGAGCGAAACTTTCTGAGGCATGATGATGAGAACGTAGGGAGCAACAGCACAAATGCCGCAACGCGTCACTCTGGATGCAATGATTCCTCGCGAGGATTTTGCACGTGAAAGCAATCAAGTCGCAGTGAATTTGTTCAGCGACTTTCCAATATCACACCTTGATCAAAATTCTCCGTATATAAAATTGATTAGGAAGCCAGATTTCCAAAGAGAAACAAACCATTGGACCCCTGAACAGCTTGCAACATTTATAGCAAGTTTCGTTGATGCAGAAGTTATTCCATCGTTAATATTATGGCACTCCCCCACATACATATTCGTAATTGATGGCGGACATCGTATTAGCGCACTAAGAGCTTGGGTAAACGACGATTATGGTGATGGCCCAATATCTTTTTCGTTCTACAATGGCGAGATCCCAAATGAGCAAAAGAAAATTGCATCAAGAGCTCGAAGTCTGATCGAACAAAGAGTAGGCCGTTTTTCAAAGCTGCGCGATATGGCGGCGGCATCCGCCGCCCCAGAGCCAATTCGGAGGCGAGCAACAGTTTTGCTGACGCGCGCGCTGGCGCTGCAGTGGATCCAAGGAAACGCTGCAGCCGCAGAAACATCTTTTTTCAAAATCAATTCTCAAGGAACGCCACTGGATGAAACAGAAGAAATGCTCATCAAAAATCGACGAAAGCCTATCGCTATAGGCGCCAGAGCCATATTAAGATCAGGCTCCGGCCATAAGTACTGGTCTTCATTCTCCGAAGAAAATCGTGGTAAGATTGAGGATGTATCAAAAAATTTCTACAACTATGTGTTCAAGCCCGAAGCAGAGAAACCTGTCAGAACACTCGATGTTCCTATAGGCGGCTCCGTCGCGCCAATCGACGCATTATCTCTACTTATTGACTTCATAACAATTGCGGGAACAAGAGCCCTTCATCCAAAACCAATTAGCGGCTACGACGACGACTTGACAGGCGAGGCAACTGTCGAGGTTCTTCACAACTCCCTCAAAATAATCGAACGAATAACAGGAAATTCACCCGCTAGCCTGGGCCTACATCCCGCCGTATACTTTTACAACGAACGCGGAAGATACAGCAGATTTCTTTTCCTAGGAATGATATCCCTGATTGTGGAAAAAATCAGGAACAATGATCATGTTTTTTTCGCGATTTCGCGAAAGCGAGAGGTCCTCTCGAGGAATTTCTAATCGAAAACAAATCTCTTGTAACGAATATTCTGCAAAACCTTAGTAAAAAGCAGCGCATCCCCAAAATAAAATCGTCGTTTGACTATCTTATCGATCAGTTTAGCCAATCTTATCAGGTCAGTCCAGAGAGCGCCATCACTCATATAGGACTTAGCGTTAGGATTTTTGACGTCAAAGTCGGGCAATCCAGCCCGACCATCACAGACGAAACAAAATCGATGCTTTTCATTCGAGATGCGCTTTCCAAAGCAATCAAATGCCCTCTATGCAGCGGATTGATTGATCCACTCAAATCAATGTCATATGACCACATTCAACGCGTCAAAGATGGCGGCGGAGGAGATCTTGAAAACGTACAGATGGTACACCACTACTGTAATTCCATAAAAAACTAAAAGTAGGCAAACTCCAACAGCTACAAGATACGTTACACAGGAAGCTAGAGCCGCGCCCGAGCGAGTTGGGCCGGCTCGGGAGTTGGGACGTTGAGGGGTAAAGGAGGATGCCGATGCCTTCGCCCTTGTCCGTCGATCTACGCCAGCGTGTCGTCTCTGCCGT
>NZ_JACHOS010000015.1 GCF_014199985.1 Methylorubrum rhodesianum
GCCTTGTCGATCTGGTCGTAGGCCGTGAAGGTCGCCCCGCCCGACTCCGCCAGAACCTTCGTGATCGCCGCCGTCAGCGACGTCTTGCCGTGATCAACGTGCCCGATCGTGCCGATGTTGCAGTGCGGCTTCGAACGGGTGAACTTTTCCTTGGCCATCGTGCAATCCTACCGCGGGACCGGCCGCTGCCGGGCGTAAAGGCGCGGTCCGCTTAGAGGCTTGCGCGGCGATGATCAAGCGGCAGGTTTGCCGGGAGACCGAATTGCCGCGTTTGAGCCCTTAGGAAGAGCCGTCGCCGACCGGTTCGTAGAGCCGCTGCGCCTCCGGTGCGCCGCCGCGGCGCTCGCCGAGATCGAGCACCCGCACCAGCATCGTGCCGTGGGGCGCGGCGACGGTCAGGACGTCGCCGCAATGGACCGCCTTGGCCGGTGCATCGGCGCGGGTACCGTTCACGCGGACATGGCCGTCGGTCACGAGACGGGCCGCCATCGAGCGGGTCCGGGCGAAGCGCGCGAACCACAGCCACTTGTCGAGGCGCTGGCGGCCCTCGCTCATTCCGCGCTCGGGCGAAGCGCTCTCAGCGCTTGCCCCCGTCGGATTCGAGCTTCGCCTTCAGTGCGGCGAGCGCCGCGAAGGGCGAATCGGGATCGGGCTGGCGCTCGCGGCGCGGCGGACGCGGCTCGGCGTTCGGGCGGCGGTTGTCGTCGCGGCGGTCGGGCCGGTTGCGCGGGCCCTGGTGATCGCGGCGTGGACCCCCCTCGCCGTCCCGACGCCCGTCCCCCCGCCCCTCGGCGCGGGCCGGGCGACCGCCCTCCGGACGGTCCTCGCGGGGACGGCGTGGGCCGTCGCCCCGCCGCTCGCCGTGGCGTCCATCCTGGCGGCCGTCCTGCCGACCTTCCTGCCGTCCGTCCTGGCGCCCATCCTGACGTCCCTGGCCGCGGCCGGGCCGCTGGCCGGAATGGCGCTGCGGGCGGTGCAGGTGCCAGACCTCGACGGTCTCGGGCGCCGCCGGCTCGGCCGGCTCGGTGCCGGCTTCGGCGACGACGGCTTCCGTGGCAGGCTCTTCCGTCGTCGGCTCTTCGGCGGGAAGCGCCGAATCGGCGGCGTCCACCGCCTCGACCTCGCCGGTCACCGCAGCCTCCTCCGCAGCGACCGCGGTCTCGGCCGGCATCGGCGCCGCAGCTTCGGGGGCAGCAGCTTCAGTGGCAGCCGTCTCGGAAGGCGTTTCCCCCGTCGCGGCCTCGGCCCGTGCCGGCTCCTCGGTCGGAGCCGTCGACTCGGCGGGAGACTCGGCCGTCTCCGCCGCAGCGGATTCGGCTTCGGAAGCGGCGGCCTCCGTCGGCGCCTCGACGCTGTCCTCGGAGGTCGGCTCGACGGCGGGGTCGCCCGCCGTCTCGGTGGCCATGTCCTGAGCCGGCGCCTCGGTCACCGTCTCGTCCGAAGGTGCGGCCTCGGCGGCTCGCGCGGCGGGCACGGTCGGCGCGGCGGCGACCAGCGGCACGGTGATGGCCGGGCCGGGGCGGGTCTGCGCCACGTAGCCGAGCGACTTCAGGATCGAGGCGAAATCCTCGCCCGAGCAGCCGACCAGCGAGGTCATGTTGACGGTAGCCACGAACCCGTCGCCGTCGGCGGTGCCGGCCGGGGGCTCGCCCGGCGTGGTACCGGGGCGGTAGGCGATCGCCGGGCGGATCAGGTCGGCGAGGCGCTCGAGGATGTCGACGCGCACCGCACGCTCGCCGCAGACCCGGAAACCGGCGGCGCGGTAGAGGCCCTTGGCGATGTTGGGATCGACCTTGATCGAGGTGCGGCCGGAGCTGGCCAGATGCGCGATCTCGTCGAGACCCGGCTGGTCGAGGCCGCCGCTCTTGAGCGCCCAGAGCTGGGCGGCGAGCGTGCGCGGCGCCGGCTTCAGCAGCGCCGGCAGGAAGATGTGGTAGGCGCCGAAGCGCACGCCGTGGCGGCGGAGGTTGGCGCGCCCGTCCTGATCGAGGCTGCGCATCTCGTGCGCCACCTTGGCCCGTTCCAGCACGCCGAGCGCCTCGACCACCTGATAGCCGATGCCGCGGGCGAGCCCGGTGAGGTCGGCGGCCGACTCGATCTCCATCAGCGGCCCGAGCAGGCGCACGATATGCGCCCGCAGCCACGCGGTCAGCCGCGTCTCGACCTTCTCGCGGGACGCGCCGGCGAGGCTGTCATCGGCGACGAGGCGGATGCCCGGCTCGAACAGCTTGTCGCCCGGCGTCAGCTTGGCGACCGGGTCGCCGGTCCAGCGGATCACGCCGTCGTGCGAGAGCACCAGGGCGGCGTCGGCCGCCGAGGCGAAGCGGTCGGCCCGCGCCTCGATCTCGCCGGCCAGCGCCTTCTCCGCGGCGGAGCGCAGGGTCTTGGCTTCGTGGCCCTCGGCCTGGGGGTCGGGCACGAATTGGAAGCCGTGAAGACGGCCCACATGTTGACCCTCGACGGTGACGTCACCGCCGGAGGTGATTTCGGCTTCCAGCATCGTCTTCTCTCTCAAGCGCCGCATCAGGACGCTGGTGCGCCTGTCGACGAAGCGGCTCGCGAGGCGCTCGTGCAGGGCGTCGGACAATCTGTCCTCTACCCGACGCGTCTCGCCCTGCCAATGCAGAGGATCGAGCAACCAGTCGGGGCGGTTCGCCACGAAGGTCCAGGTGCGCCCCTGGGCGATGCGCTGGGACAGGGCGTCGATGTCGCCGTCGGTCCGGTCGATCGCCGCCACGTGGCGGGCGAACCAGTCGTTGGGGATGCGCCCCGCCATGCCGCGCATGAGGAAGCGGTAGAGCTGCGCCACGAGGTCGGCATGGGTCTGCGGATGGACCTTGCGGTAGTCCGGCACCCCGCAGGTGTCCCACAGGCGCCGGACCGCCGCCGGCCCCTTCGCCATGTCGCGGATGTCGTCCTCGCGCATCAGGATTTCGAACGCCTGCTGGTCTTCGCCCATGGGGGCGCGGGTCAGGCCCTGCTCGTGCGGATGCTCGTCGAGGCTCGCCTGCAGCTTTTCCAGCGAGGCGAAATCGAGATCGGGATTGCGCCATTGCAGCATGCGCACGGGCTCGAAATCGTGCGTCTCCAGCGCCTCGACCATCTCCGGCTCGAAGGGCGGGCAGCGTCCTGTCGAACCGAATGTGCCGTCGGAGGTATGGCGGCCGGCGCGCCCGGCGATCTGGCCCATCTCGGCGGGCGTCAGCTTGCGGAAGCGGGTGCCGTCGTATTTCCAGTTGGCGGCAAAGGCCACGTGGTCGACGTCGAGGTTGAGCCCCATCCCGACCGCATCGGTGGCGACGAGGTAGTCCACATCGCCGGACTGGTAGAGTTCGACCTGCGCATTGCGGGTGCGGGGCGAGAGCGCCCCGAGCACCACCGCCGCCCCGCCGCGCTGGCGCCGGATCAGTTCGGCGATGGCGTAGACCTCCTCCGCCGAGAAGGCGACGATCGCCGTGCGGTGCGGCAGCCGCGAGATTTTTTTCTCGCCCGCGAAGGTCAGGCTCGAGAGGCGGGGCCGCGTCGTCGTCTGCACGCCGGGGATCAGCGCCTGCACCAGCGGCAGCATGGTCGAGGAGCCGATCAGCAGCGTCTCCTCGCGCCCGCGCCGGTAGAGCAGGCGGTCGGTGAAGACGTGGCCGCGGTCCATGTCGGCGGCGAGCTGGATCTCGTCGATCGCCACGAAGGCGACCTCGAGGTCGCGCGGCATCGCCTCAATGGTGCAGATCCAGTAGCGCGGCCGGTCCGGCTTGATCTTCTCCTCGCCGGTGACGAGGGCGACGTTCTCGGAGCCGACCTTGGCGACGACGCGAAGGTACACCTCGCGGGCGAGCAGCCGCAGCGGCAGGCCGATCATGCCCGTCGGATGCAGCAGCATCCGCTCGATCGCCATGTGGGTCTTGCCCGTATTCGTCGGGCCGAGCACCGCCGTGACGCCGCGCGCGCGGGCCTCGCGGTGAAGGGTGCGGAGCGTCATGCGGAGGGCGGCGATCCCTGCGGCGCTGAGGGCCGTCGGCGGAGCGGAGGGCAGCCGGGCGTGTGGGCCCTGCGACGGAGAACGGCCGCTAGCGGGACGGGAGGTAACGCTGCGGCCTTCCCTCATATGGGATGCCGGCGCCCGGGGCGCCAGCCGGGGCGCCGAGGCTGGGATAGGCGTAGATGTCGATCCGCGGCTGCGGCTGCTGCGGCGTCAGGTCGGTGCAGAGGGTGTCGGGCATCGCCGTGAGCGGGCCGCGCCGGGGCGGTCGGCCTTCGATCACCTGGGCCGAGGAGAAGGCGTCGGGGCCGCAATCGGGACCGGTGGTGAGGGATTCCCCGGCCCAGGCGGCGGGCGCGGCGAGGAGCGGCGGGGCGAGGCAGAGGAGCCGGAGTGCGCTTTTCCGGGTTGTAGGGGGCGTGCACCGGAGCATGGAAAACCCTCTGACCGCTTTCGAACCCCGTTCGAATTCGTGTCCCAACCCGCCTTCCTCATCGTGAGGTGCCCGCGTCAGCGGGCATTGACGGAGGCTCCAGATCCCGCGCGACCCCTGGAGGATCCTTCGAGGCCGCCGCTTCGCGTCGGCACCTCAGGATGAGGGCGGGAGCGGTACGGGCGAGCCGCATCCCGGTGCGAAAAACTACCGCTGCGACAGGCTCGCATCGGCGACGGCGGCCGGCTGGGCCTCGCCGCCGGTGGCGGTCGCGGTGCCGGTCCGGGTCCAGCGGACCGCCTCGATGATGTTGGTGCCGAGGGTGGTGCGAACGGCGATCCGCATCGGCACCAGCACCCGCGTTCCCTCGACGGGGGCGAGCCAGACCGACATGTCGCGGTTGTCTTCCATGAACTTCACTCCCGGCCGGTCGGGCCGGTGGCCGGCGATGGCGACGTAGCGGGCGTTGCAGACCAGAACCGGGCCGCTGTAGCCGGGCTTCTCCACCTGCCGGGTCTCGCCGTAGCTCAGGACCACGTTGAACCGGGTCGCGCCGTCGAAGACGGGGAGCGTGCGGTTGCAGTTCTCCGGGTCGGTGAGATCGGCCCGGGCCCGGGCCGGCATCATCAGGGCGCTGGCCGGATCGATCACGCCGCGCTTGGCCGCGGCCGTGACCGGTACCCGGTCGCCGGTGTCGAGGAGCGGCGGGGTCACCTCGGCCTGGGTGACGTTGCCGTTCGCCAGCGCCATGCGCACGGCGATGCCCGAGCTGCTGGTGCGGGTGGCGATCGAGAAGGCGTTCGGCAGCGGCGCGGCGGCCATGCTGCCCGAGGAGCGGGCCGAGCCCTGTCCGCCGGTCACCGCGCCGACGAGGCCGGTCAGCACCGCCGAGACGTCCACGCGGTAGCGCGCGCCCTCGAAGGCGCCGGTGAGCTGGGCGTTGCCGATCGGAATGCCGGCAAGGTTGACGCTGTAATCGACCGCGACGCCCGCGGGCGCCGCCTTGGTCTTGTGGGCCCGCGGTGCGGCCCCTGCCGCGGCCGGGAGGGCGAGCGCCCCGGCGAGGACGAGGAAGCGGGCGCAAAGGGAAGGCTTGGCGCGCATGGTCGGGACTCTGGGCGGCTCCACGCTCCGGCCGTCTCGGGACGAGGCGGGCCGGACGGTCGAGCTTATCGCGACCCATGGTTAACAGACCGTTCGGCCGGCGCCAGGGGGATGCGCGCGGTCGCCTGCAGCGGGACTGGCTTCGGAGCCCGACCGCCGGCTCAGCCGCCCGGCATCCAGCTCTGCCCGTGATAGACGAAGCGGCCGCTCTCGCTCGCCAGCGCCGCGAGGCCGCTGAAGGCGGGGTCCTTCACGGTGATGATGCTGGTGGGGATGCTGCGCATCTGCTCGGCGAAGGGCGCCTTGCGCTCGAAGGCCTCGCGGAAGCCGCCCCCGCGCAGGACGGGGACGATCCGCGGGGCGATGCCGCCGCCGATATAGACGCCGCCGGTGGCGAGGAAGGTCAGGGCAAGGTCCCCGCAGACCCGGCCCAGCAGCCTGCTGAACAGGGCGAGCGAGGCCTGCGCGTGCGGATCCTCGCCCGAGAGCCCGGTATTCGTGATCTCGGCCGGGTCGCACAGGGATCCGTCGCCCCCCGCCCGCACCGCGCGGATCGCCGCGCAGAGCCGGGCGAGTCCCGGGCCGGAGAGCAGCGTCTCCACCGTCACCCGCCCCTCGACGCGCTCGACCGCCGGCCAGATCGCGGCCTCCTCGGCGTCGGTCGGTCCGAGATCGGTGTGGCCGGCCTCCGTCGAGACGATGGCGAGGCGGTCCTCGTAGGGAATCAGCGCGGCGGCGCCGAAGCCGGTGCCCGGCCCCAGCACGAGGCGGGGGCCTCGGGCCTCGCTCATCTCCGGGCCGATCGGGGTCAGGTCGTCGGGCGCGATGCCGGCCGCGCCGGCAGCGACCGGCACGTAATCGTTGACGAGGGCGACCCGGGCGAGCCCGAAATCCCGGCCGATGGCGGCGGCATCCACCAGCCAATCGGCATTGGTGAGCTGGACGGCCGGCGCATCGACCCGGCCCGCGATCGCCAGGATCGCCGAGCGGGGCGCCGGTGCCCCGCTCTGAGCGAGGGAGGCCCGGATCGCCGCGCTCGGTTCGGGGTGGCCGTGGGTCGCCTCGCGGGAGAGGAGACGGGGCGGCGCGCCCTTGGTCTCGATCAGGCCGAAGCGGGCATTGGTCCCGCCGACATCGCCGATCAGCACCGGAAATTCGAACATCCGCCTCTCGCTTCTCGCCGTGCTTCGCCGCGACCCTAACAGAGGGTGCGCGGGCCGTTCGGCAAGTTGTGAACCAAGCGGCGACCGGTGTCAGGCGGCGGGCAGCGCCTCCGGGTCGATCGGCGCGCCCTCGGCCCAGGCCGTGAGCAGCGCGCGCACCGCGGCCGGATCGGTCAGGCGCCGGCTCGCCACCGTCGCGCCCTCGCCGATGCGCACGCTGACCCCGCCATCCTCGTTGACCGAGGCAAAGGCGATCTCGTCGGTACGGTCGTCGCCCAGGAAGATCGCCCGGCGGCCGGCATAGGGGGGGGCCTCCAGGAACGCGCGGATCGCGTGGCCCTTGGTGGCATCCGCCGGCACGATCTCGCCGACCGCCTTGCCGAGCTGGAGCCGGTAGGCGGCGCCGAGATCGCTCGCCACGGCCTTGACGATCGCCTCGGCCGCCTCCGCATCCCCCGGTGCGGCGAGCCGCCAGTGCACCGCGACCGAGGCGCCCTTGTCCTCGATCAGCACGGCCTCGTAGCGGGCGGTCTCCGCGTGCAGCCGCTCGACGCCCGCGCGAAGGTCCGGGTGATCCTCCGGCCGTCCCCCGCTCAAGCGCCCGTCCACCCGGCGCTCGACGCCGTGCAGGCCGGCGACGTCGAACCGGGCCGGCGTCAGGAAGTCGTCGATCACCGCGACCGGCCGCCCGGTGACGATCGCGAGCGCCCCGCCGAGCCGTTCGCGCAGCCGCTCCAGGGCGGGCACGAGATCGGGATCGACCCGCACCGCATCGGGCCTCGGTGCGATCTCGACGAGCGTGCCGTCGAAATCGAGGAACAGGGCGTAGTCTGCGGTGTCGCTCACGGCGTCGTCCTTCTCTCGGGCTCTCCCTGCGCTAGCATGGGGGCGGGTTGCGACAAACCGGTGATGCGCCACCCCCGATGCGACACCTACGGAGGACCCCGTGCGCCCCATCCCCGTCCGCCCCGGCCCGGGGCAGGAAAGCGTCTGGGACTATCCCCGCCCGCCCCGGCTGGAGCCGGTGCCGGAGCGCCTGACGGTGATCCTCGGCGGTCAGACCATCGCCGCGACCACGGCCGGATTCCGGGTGCTGGAGACGAGTCACCCGCCGACCTACTACTTCCCGCCCGAGGCGATCGCGGCGGGCGTGCTCGGGCCCCCGCGCCGGGCGGGGATCTGCGAGTGGAAGGGCCGGGCGGTGCTGTTCGACGTGACGGGCGGCGCCAAGCGGGCGCCGGGGGCGGCCTGGGCCTATCCCGACCCGACGCCGGACTTCCGGTCGATCGCCGGCTACGTCGCCTTCTATGCCGGGCCGATGGATGCCTGCCTCGTCGGCGACGTGCGGGCCGAGCCGCAGCCCGGCGGCTTCTACGGCGGCTGGATCACGCCGGGCCTCGTCGGCCCGTTCAAGGGCGGACCCGGCACGATGGGCTGGTAACCGCTTCCGGGCTGGCGCCGCTCCATCTGAGGCCGCTACACCGGCCTTAGGACACGAACGCGAGGAGCCTTGCATGCAGGTCGAGACCGATCCCCGAGATGTCGGCCTCTGCCCCGACCGCCTGGAGCGGATCGACGCCTGGATGCGGCGCTACGTGGAGAGCGGGCGCCTCGCCGGCCTCTCGGTCAGCGTTCTTCGCGGCGGAAGAACCGCCTTCTTCCGCGCCCACGGTCACGCCGACCTCGCGCGGGAAAAACCGTTCGCCGCCGACACGATCACCCGCATCTACTCGATGACGAAACCGCTGACCTCGCTCGCGGTGCTGATGCTCTACGAAGAGGGGCTGTTTCAGCTCGACGATCCGGTGGCGCGCGTCCTGCCCGAGTTCGGGGAGATGCGGGTGGTGACCGGCGGCAACCGGGCCAAGCTCGAGACCGAGCCGGCGCTCCGCCCCATCACCATCCGCGACCTCCTCACCCACACCAGCGGTCTGACCTACGGCTTCATGGAGGCGACCCTCGTCGACGCGCTCTACCGGCAGAACGAGATCGACTTCCAGACCTCGACCCTGCCGCTCGGCGAACTGGTCGCGCGGCTCGCGCAGCAGCCGCTCCTGGCCCAGCCGGGAGCGGAGTGGAACTACTCGGTGGCCACGGACGTGCTCGGCCACTTCGTGTCGGTGGTGTCGGGCCAGGACTTCGCCGATTTCATGCGCGCGCGCATCCTGCGCCCGCTCGGCATGGACGACACCGATTTCTTCGTCCGGCAGGAGAAGCAGGCGCGGCTTGCGGCGAACTACGCCTTCGACCGCGCCGGGAGACTGCGCCTCTACGACGACAGCGTCGGCAGCCGCTTCCTGTCGCCGCCGCCGCTGGCCTCGGGTGGGGGCGGGCTCGTCTCCACCGCCGCCGATTACCTGCGCTTCTGCCGGATGATCCTGAATCTCGGCGAGCTCGACGGGGTGCGGCTTCTCGGCCGCAAGACCGTGGAACTGATGCTGATGAACCACCTGCCCGGCGACCTCGCCGCCATGGGGCAGCCACGCTTCGCCGAATCCTCCTATGCCGGCATCGGCTTCGGGCTCGGATTCTCGGTCATGCTCGATCCCGCCCGCGCCCAGATCCTCGGCACGCCGGGGGAAGTCTCCTGGGGCGGGGTGGCGAGCACCTCGTTCTGGATCGATCCGGACGAGGACATGGCGGTGGTGCTGCTCGCCCAGCTCGTCCCCTCCTCGGCGCTGCCCCTGCGGCGTGAGTTGCGCGTGCTGACCTACGCCGCGATCGACGTCTGAAGCGGGCCGCGATCCCGCCGTCGACCGCATCTCCGAGAGGGACGGCGGGCAGCCTCGTGGCGGGCCCGCGAGCCGGTCGCGCGCACGTAAGCCCTTACGATAATTGTAGAATCGACTGCCCATGCGCCGCCTTGCCTGGCGCTCCCAAGAAAAGCTTGAGTGTGGTTTCAAAAAAATCTTAAACCCTGATTACACGGTTGATGCAGTGCAAACTCGTCGTTTTGATCGAGATTTTTTGTCGTCTCACGAGACAGCTTGATTGAACTTTAGTGCCGGCGCTGGTTGGATCCAGCCTTAGAACAAAACCAAGTTGGGCAGGAAAACATGGCGAGTGCCGAGCCTTGGAACGCCACCCGCGCGGCCGGGATCGTCGCCGAGCTGCAATCTCTGGAGGGCGCGACTCTCCCTATATTGCATGCTCTGCAGGAAACCTTCGGCTACGTCGACGCGGAAGCGGTGCCGATGATCGCCGAGGCGCTCAACCTGTCCCGCGCCGAAGTGCATGGCTGCCTGACCTTCTACCATGACTTCCGGCGCGAGCCGCCGGCCGGGCGCCATCACGTGAAGCTGTGCCGGGCCGAGGCCTGCCAAGCGATGGGATCCGACCGGCTGCACGGCGAGATCCTCTCGCGGATGGGCTGTGACTGGCACGGCACCAGCGCCGACGGTGTCACCGTCGAGCCGGTCTACTGCCTGGGCCTGTGCGCCAACGCGCCGGCCGCCCTCGTCGATGACGAGCCGCTGGCCCGCCTCTCCGCCGAATCCCTCGACGCCGCCCTCAAGGAGGCCCGCGCGTGAGCATCACCGTCTACGTCCCGCAGGACGCCGTCGCCCTCGGGCTCGGCGCCAACCGCGTCGCCCGCGCCATCTTCGCCGGGGCCGAACGGCGCGGCCTCGACGTGCGCATCGTCCGCACCGGCACCCGCGGCCTGCTCTGGCTCGAGCCGATGGTCGAGGTCGCGACGTCTGAGGGCCGCATCGCCTACGGCCCCGTGACCCCGGGCGATGTCGAGGGCCTGCTCGACGCCGGCTTCGTCGAGGGCGGCGCGCACGCCCTCCGCCTCGGCAAGCCCGAGGAAATTCCCTTTCTCGCCAAGCAGCATCGCCTGACCTTCCATCGCTGCGGCGTGGTCGATCCGGTCTCGGTCGAGGATTACCGGGCCCATGGCGGCTATCGCGGTCTCGAAGCCGCGCTGAAGTGTGAGGCCGAGGGCATCGTCGCCCAGGTGCGCGATTCAGGGCTGCGCGGGCGCGGCGGCGCCGGCTTCCCGGCGGGCATCAAGTGGAACACGGTGATGCTGGCCAAGTCGGACCAGAAATACGTGGTCTGCAACGCCGACGAGGGCGATTCCGGCACCTTCGCCGACCGGATCATGATGGAGGGCGACCCCTTCAACCTGATCGAGGGCATGACCATCGCCGCGGTCGCGACCGGCGCCACGCGGGGCTACATCTACTGTCGTTCCGAGTACCCGCAGAGCTTCAAGACCCTGCGCGACGCCATCGCCAACGGCGTCAAGGCCGGCGTGCTAGGCGACAACATCCTGGGAAGTGGCAAAAGCTTCCATCTGGAAGTCCGGCTCGGGGCCGGCGCCTATATCTGTGGCGAGGAAACCTCGCTGCTGGAGAGCCTCGAGGGCAAGCGCGGCATCGTCCGGGCCAAGCCGCCGATCCCGGCGCTCAAGGGCTTCCTCGGCAAGCCGACGCTGGTCAACAACGTGATGACCTTCACGGCCGTGCCCTACATCATGGAGCACGGCGCCAAGGCCTATGCCGAGTACGGCATGGGCCGCTCGCTCGGCACCCTGCCGATCCAGCTCGCTGGCAACATCAAGCATGGCGGCCTGATCGAGTACGCCTTCGGCATCACCATCCGGCAGGTCATCGACGAGTTCGGCGGCGGCACGGCCTCGGGCCGTCCGGTGCGGGCGGTGCAGGTCGGCGGTCCGCTCGGCGCCTACTTCCCCGACGAATTGCTCGACACGCCCCTCGATTACGAGGCGATGGCGGCCAACAAGGGCCTCGTCGGCCATGGCGGCATCGTGGTGTTCGACGACACGGTCGACATGGCCAGACAGGCCCGCTTCGCCTTCGAGTTCTGCGCCACCGAATCCTGCGGCAAGTGCACCCCCTGCCGCATCGGCGCCACCCGCGGCGTCGAGACCATGGACAAGGTCATCTCCGGCATCCGCCCGGAGGCCAATCTCAAGCTCGTCGAGGATCTCTGCGAGATCATGACCGACGGCTCGCTCTGCGCCATGGGCGGCCTGACGCCGATGCCCGTGATGAGCGCGATCACCAACTTCCCGGAAGATTTTCGGCGCGCGGGGGATCTCCCCGTCGCGGCCGAGTGAGGAGGCAGCCGATGACCCTCATCAAGGAAATCGACTACGGCACGCCGATCCGGCTCAACGAGCAGACGGTGACGCTGACCATCGACGGCGAGAGCGTGACGGTGCCCGCGGGCACCTCGGTCATGGCCGCCGCGATGCATATGGGGACCAAGATCCCCAAGCTCTGCGCCACCGACTCGCTGGAGCCCTTCGGCTCCTGCCGCATGTGCCTCGTCGAGATCGACGGACGGCGCGGCACGCCGGCCTCCTGCACCACGCCGGCCGAGAACGGCATGGTCGTGCACACGCAGTCGGACAAGCTGCACCGCCTGCGCAAGGGCGTGATGGAGCTCTACATCTCCGACCACCCGCTCGACTGCCTGACCTGCGCCGCCAACGGCGATTGCGAGCTTCAGGACACGGCCGGTCAGGTCGGCCTGCGCGACGTGCGCTACGGCTATGACGGCGACAACCACGTCAAGCCGTCCTCCGACCGCTACCTGCCCAAGGACGAGTCGAACCCCTACTTCACCTACGACCCGTCGAAGTGCATCGTCTGCAACCGCTGCGTCCGCGCCTGCGAGGAGACGCAAGGAACCTTCGCGCTCACCATCGAGGGCCGCGGCTTCGACAGCCGCGTCGCCGCCGGCCCGACCAACTTCATGCAGTCCGAATGCGTGTCCTGCGGCGCCTGCGTCCAGGCCTGCCCGACCGCGACCCTGCAGGAGAAGACGGTCCACGAGTTCGGCCAGCCCGACCATTCGGCGGTGACGACCTGCGCCTATTGCGGCGTCGGCTGCGCCTTCAAGGCCGAGATGCAGGGTGACCGGGTCATCCGCATGGTGCCCTACAAGGGCGGCAAGGCCAACGAGGGCCATAGCTGCGTCAAGGGCCGCTTCGCCTACGGCTACGCCACCCACAAGGACCGCATCACCAAGCCGATGATCCGTGAGAAGATCACGGATCCGTGGCGGGAGGTCTCCTGGGAGGAGGCGATCAACCACGCCGCTTCCGAGTTCAAGCGCATCCAGGCGAAGTACGGCCGCGACTCGGTCGGCGGCATCACCTCGTCGCGCTGCACCAACGAGGAGGCCTACCTCGTTCAGAAGCTCGTGCGCGCGGCCTTCGGCAACAACAACGTCGATACCTGCGCCCGCGTCTGCCACTCGCCGACCGGCTACGGCCTGATGTCGACGCTGGGCACCTCCGCCGGCACGCAGGACTTCAAGTCGGTCGAGGAATCCGATGTGATCCTCGTCATCGGCGCCAACCCGACCGACGGCCACCCGGTCTTCGGTTCGCGCATGAAGAAGCGCCTGCGCGAGGGCGCCCGGCTCATCGTCGCCGACCCGCGCAAGATCGACCTCGTGAAGTCGCCCCACATCAAGGCCGACTACCACCTGCCCTTGAAGCCCGGATCCAACGTCGCCTTCATCAACGCCTTCGCCCACGTGATCGTGACCGAGGGGCTGATCGCCGAGGACTACGTCCGCGAGCGCTGCGATCTGGCCGAGTTCGAGTCCTGGGCCCGCTTCATCGCCGAGGAGCGCAACTCGCCGGAGGCCGCGCAGGCGATCACCGGCGTCGATCCGCAGGCGATCCGTGAGGCCGCCCGCCTCTACGCCACCGGCGGCAAGGCGGCGATCTACTACGGCCTCGGCGTGACCGAGCACAGCCAGGGCTCGACCATGGTGATGGGCATGGCCAACATCGCCATGGCCACCGGCAATATCGGCATGGTGGGCGCGGGCGTGAACCCGCTGCGCGGCCAGAACAACGTGCAGGGCTCCTGCGACATGGGCTCGTTCCCGCACGAGCTGCCGGGCTACCGCCACGTCTCGGACGACGCCACCCGCGAGAGCTTCGAGGCGATCTGGGGGGCCAAGCTCGACAGCGCGCCGGGCCTGCGCATCACCAACATGCTGGACGAGGCCGTCGGCGGCACGTTCAAGGGCATGTACATCCAGGGCGAGGACATCGCGCAGTCCGACCCCGACACCCATCACGTCACCTCCGGCCTCAAGGCCATGGAGTGCATCGTGATCCAGGACATCTTCCTGAACGAGACGGCCAAGTACGCCCACGTCTTCCTGCCGGGCGCCTCGTTCCTGGAAAAGGACGGCACCTTCACCAATGCCGAGCGGCGCATCAGCCGCGTGCGCAAGGTGATGGCGCCCCTCGGCGGCTACGGCGACTGGGAGGGCACGATCCTGCTCGCCCGCGCGCTCGGCTACGAGATGAACTACAGCCACCCGTCCGAGATCATGGACGAGATCGCCCGCCTCACCCCGAGCTTCACCGGCGTCTCCTACCAGAAGCTGGAGGAACTCGGCTCGATCCAGTGGCCGTGCAACGAGAAGGCGCCGCTCGGCACCCCGATGATGCACGTCGACCGGTTCGTGCGCGGCAAGGGCCGCTTCATGATCACGGAATACGTGCCGACCGACGAGCGGACCACGGGCAAGTTCCCGCTGATCCTGACCACCGGACGCATCCTCTCGCAGTACAATGTCGGCGCGCAGACCCGGCGCACCGAGAACTCGCGCTGGCACGAGGAGGACGTGCTGGAGATCCATCCCTTCGACGCGGAGATGCGCGGCATCGTCGACGGCGACTTGGTTGCGTTGGAGAGCCGCTCGGGCGACATCGCGCTGAAGGCCAAGGTCACCGAACGGATGCAGCCGGGGATCGTCTACACGACCTTCCACCACGCCAAGACCGGCGCCAACGTCATCACCACCGACTTTTCGGACTGGGCCACCAACTGTCCCGAATACAAGGTGACGGCGGTGCAGGTGCGGCGCACGAACCGGCCCTCCGACTGGCAGGCGAAATTCTTCGAGGAAGATTTCTCGCTCACCCGCATCGCCGAAGCCGCGGAGTAGTTTCTCCGAGTTCCGGGGGCGGGCCTTCGGTCCGCCCTCACTCCCTCGACTCTGACCGTACGAAGCGGCCGCGTCGTCCATCCTCGCGAGCGGAAAGCGGAGCAATCCAGCCGCGTGACCGCTCCGGACCGAGCGGCGCCCTGGATCGCTTCGGTTCCGCCCCGCGAGGACGGACCGGCGAGCCGGGCCGGCACGGCATCGAATCAAGACACACAAGCCCGAGCAGGCGATGAGCGCGACGAATCTCAACGACAAGCTGGTTCGGATGGCCAACCAGATCGCCCTGTTCTTCCGGTCCTATCCGGAGGACGAGGCGGTGTCGGGCATCCACAAGCATATCGTGGCGTTCTGGACGCCGAAGATGCGCCGCGACCTCGAAGGCTATGCCGACGAGGCCGGCGAGCGGCTGGACCCCCTGGTGCACAAGGCGCTTCGCGAGGAGCCGACGACCGAGAGCCCGGTGCGCCCGGCCACCCGCAACCCGCAGCTCGCGGGCGAGGGCGCCAGCGACGCGGGCTGATACGCTTCGCGGCCCGATGGCTTGAGAAGCCTGACGCAATCGTCCTACCACGGCGGGAGCCCGCCCTGCCCGCGGGCGTCGGGGCGGCGCATACGTGATCGACAAGCTGGAATTCCTGCTGGCGCTCGCCCGCGAGCAACATTTCGGGCGCGCGGCGGAATCCTGCGGCGTCACCCAGCAGACCCTTTCGGCCGGGGTGAAGAGCCTGGAGGACCGCTTCGGCGTGCGCCTCGTCCAGCGCGGCTCGCGCTTCCAGGGATTCACCCCCGAGGGTGACCGGGTGCTGGCCTGGGGCCGCCGCATCGTCGGCGATACCCGGGCGATGCAGGACGACGTCGCCGCCCTGCGCCGGGGTCTCTCCGGCCACCTGCGCATCGCCGCGGTGCCGACCGCCCTGCCGATGGTGGCCGCCCTGACCACGCCCTACCGGGCGCGCTACCCGAACGTGCGCTTCAGCGTCATCTCCACGACCTCGGAGGAGATCTTCTCGCTGATCGACAACCTCGAGGCCGATGCGGGGCTGACCTATCTCGACAACGAGCCGCTCGGCCGCGTCATCGCCGTGCCGCTCTACACCGAGCACTACCAGCTGCTCACCGCGGCGGGGGGACCCTACGACGACCGGGCCAGCGTGACCTGGGCCGAGCTGGCGAAGATTCCGCTCTGCCTGTTGACGCCGAACATGCAGAACCGGCGCATCATCGACCAGCAGCTCCGCGCGGCCGGCGGCGAGCCGGCGCCGACGCTGGAATCGAATTCCATGGTCGTGCTGATGACCCATGTGCGCACGCTGCAATGGGCGAGCGTGATGCCGGCGATCCTCGCCGACGCCCTGGGGCCGACCGAGGGGCTGCGGGCGATCCCGATCGTCGAACCCGATCTGCGCCACGCCATCGGCCTCGTCGCCCCGCGCCGCGATCCGGCCACGCCGATGGTCACCGCGCTGGTCAGCGTCGCCCGCACCGTGGCCCGTACCCTCGACGCGGACGATCCGGTCTCGGCGGCACCGCAGGACCCGGCGACGAGCTGAGTTCGCGATTCCGAAGAGATTACCCCCTGGACCGGTCATCGGGGCGGCGATCCGACCGCCCCCGGGGAAATCAGGTGCTCGGCCGCTGGAGCAGGGCGCATTGGGTCAGCGCACCCTGGTCCCTGCGCATGACGGCGCAGGTCACGCGGGCGCCATCGACATCGACGGTGCTGTGACGCTTGGCCTGCGAGCCGTCGCGGGCCTGGCGGGCGGCTTCCTTCAGTCGGTCCGGCGCGATCCCCGTCACGGCATGCCCTGCCTTCACGAACAGCGCGTCGTACTCCGGCGGCACGGTCTCGCCCTTGTACTGTGCGCCGACCGAGGACTGATCCCCGGCGCAGGAGAGCGTCAGCGAGGTCTGTGGGCCGGCATCGAACCGGGCGAAATCGGCGTTGCGCTCGGCGACTTCGGCCCCGGTGGCGGCCCGCACCCGCTCGATCAGGTCGGAGCAGGAGGATTCCGCCAGGGCCGGCGAGGCGGCGAGGACGAGGAGAAGGGCGAGGGCCGTGCGCATGGCGCGATGTTAGGACGAAGCGGCAAGGCGCGTCTGTGGGAGCGGGCTGAGGCGTAGCGCCGCTCCGGACGCGCGGGGTGCGTTCAAGGGAGCGCGCTCAGCATTGACAGCACGGGCGCCAAGGTCACGGGTGCCACGGCTCGGCGGGCACGTCCGCCGCCTCCGTCGCGTCCTGCCCGTCGAGCTGGGCCTGGATCGCCCGCAGCGCCTCCTGCACCCCCTGCCCCGAGGCGGCCGAGAGCACCAGCGGCTTGCCCCCGGCCGCGCGCTTCAACCGGGCCAGCTGCTGCTTGAGCGTGTCGGCGTCGAGCGCGTCCGCCTTGGAGAGCGCCACGATCTCCGGCTTGTCGGCGAGGCCGCCGCCATAGGCTTCGAGCTCGCGCCGCACCAGTTTGTAGGCCTTGCCCGCATGCTCGCTCGTGCCCTCCACGAGGTGCAGCAGCACCCGGCAGCGCTCGACATGGGCGAGGAAGCGGTCGCCGAGGCCGACGCCCTCGTGCGCACCCTCGATGAGTCCTGGAATGTCGGCCAGCACGAATTCGCGGGCGTCGGAGCGCACCACGCCGAGGCCGGGATGGAGCGTGGTGAAGGGATAGTCGGCGATCTTCGGCTTGGCGGCGGTGACGGTCGCCAGGAAGGTCGACTTGCCCGCGTTCGGCAGGCCGACGAGGCCGGCATCGGCGATGAGCTTGAGGCGCAGGATCAGCCACATCTCCTGGCCTTCCTGACCGGGATTGGCGTGGCGCGGGGCGCGGTTCGTGGAGGTGGTGAAGTAGGCGTTGCCGAAGCCGCCATTGCCGCCCTTGGCGAGCCGCACCCGCTGGCCGACCTCCGTCATGTCGGCGATCAGGGTTTCGCCGTCCTCGGCGAAGACCTGCGTGCCCGCGGGCACCTGAAGCACCGCATCGTCGCCCTTGGCGCCGTGGCAGTTCGAGCCCATGCCGTGCTCGCCCTTCCTGGCCTTGAAGTGCTGCCGGTAACGGTAGTCGATCAGGGTGTTGAGCCCCTGCACGCACTCGATCCAGACGTCGCCGCCCCGGCCGCCGTCGCCGCCGTTCGGGCCGCCGAACTCGATGAACTTTTCCCGCCGGAACGAGACGCAGCCGGGACCGCCGTCGCCGGAGCGGACGTAGACCTTGGCTTCGTCGAGGAATTTCACGGTGCTTCGCCTCGGATTCGGGACCGGGGACCGGTCAGCTTTCGGTGCGACGGCACTGGCCGTCGAGGTTGAGGTACTGGATGCTGCGCAGGCCCGCCTCGAACCACCCGCCGGCATCCGGCTGGCGGCCGTTGGCGCCGCCATCGCCGTAGAGGTTGATCTGGGTCGCGCCGTCCGGCGAGCGCAGGGTCGGTGCCTCGCCCGATCGATCGTAGGTCCAAGTCGGGCGCTCGTCGAACAGCGTCTGCGATCCGTCCGCCTCCCGCTGGAACAGCTGCCCGTAGGCGGTGCCGCCGCCCGCCAGGCCGGCGAAGTAGAACCCGACCTTCGGCGTGCGGCCCGTGAAATCGTAGAACTCGCAGTAGAGCCGGGTTTCGCCCCGAGGCTTCGGAGCGGCCGCCGCCGCGGGTTCGATCGGGGGCGGCGGCACGTCCCGGGTGATCGCGAAGATCAGGCTGCCGAGGGCGATCGCCGTGAAGCCGGCCCCGAGGCCGGCGACCGTTCGCGTCCTCATAACGCGGGCCCCCCCGCCACCGTCCCGCGCCGGTCGAGCCACGCCGCCCGGTCGAGCCGGAAGGTGTAGCTCGGCACGGCGCCGCCCCGCGCCTCGAAGACCGGCGCGGATTCTCCGGCGAGGCGGAACCCGCATTTCTCCAGCACCCGCCGCGAGCCGGTATTGCCGACCATCGCCGCCGAGGCGAGCGCCCGCCCCCCGGCATAGGCGAAGGTGGCGTCCACCATGGCCTCGGCCGCCTCGGTCATCAGCCCCTCGCCCCAGAACGGGCGCCCGAGCCAGTAGCCGAGATGCGGCTCCGCCTCGTCCGGCCGGTGCTCGACCGAGACGACCCCGATCAGGCTCGCGGGCGCCGCCCGCCGGCACAGGGCCATGATCAGCCCCTCCCCGGCGGTGTTCGCCGCCCGCGACCGGATCACGAAGGCTTCTGCCTCGTGCAGCGGAAGCGGGCTCGGAATCCGCGCGGTCATTTCGGCCACCGCCGGATCGCCGGCGAGCCGCGATACGGCCTCGGCGTCGCGGGCGGTGGGCCAGCGCAGCCAGAGCCGTCGCGTCTCGATGCGGAAGACGTCGTCGCGGGTGAGATCGGGGAACATCGTGGGCCGGTCATGTGAGGGCGCCGAGGCGCCGTCCGGGACGACGAAGGGGGAGGATGGTGCCCCATCCTCCCCCGTGTTCCGATCCGCTCGAAGCTTCGCCTGAAGCCTTAGCGACCCGTCCGCCGGTTCGGTGTGGGACACCGGCGGGACGCTCGCTTCGTCGTCAGCGACAAGCGTCCGCCGTTACTCCGCGGCCTGTGCCAGCGGTACGACGGTGACGAACGCGCGTCCGCGCCGGGTTTCGAACTGCACGTTGCCCGGTACGAGGGCGAACAGGGTGTGGTCCTTGCCCATGCCGACATTGGTGCCGGGATGCCACTTCGTGCCGCGCTGGCGCACGATGATGTTGCCCGGAATGACGGCCTCGGAGCCGAACTTCTTGACGCCGAGACGACGGCCGGCGGAGTCGCGGCCGTTGCGGGACGAGCCGCCTGCTTTTTTATGTGCCATGGGATTGCTCCGGAATTCTTTTCAGATCTGCGTTCGAGGCTCGCGGCCGGTCTTACTCGGCGGCGGCCGGGGCGGACTCGGCGGCCGGCTCGGCCTTCCGGGTCTTGCGCGGCTCGGCCTTCGAGGACTTGCCGCCGGCGCTGATCTCGGTGATGCGCACGACCGTGAAGTCCTGACGGTGACCGCGGCGGCGGCGCGAGTTCTGGCGGCGGCGCTTCTTGAAGGCGATGACCTTCCGCGTGCGGCCGTGCTGGACGATCTCGCCGGTGACGCCGATGCCCGACAGCAGCGGGGCGCCGACCTGGGTGGACTCGCCGTCGCCGAACAGCAGCACGTCGCCGAAGGTAACGGCGGCGCCGGCCTCACCCTCGAGGGTGGCCACGGTGATGACGTCGTTGGCGGCGACGCGGTACTGCTTGCCGCCGGTCTTGATGACTGCGAACATCGTTGTCTCTCGTGTTCTCTGCCGGCCTCCGGCACCGTGAGCGCCTGGGCCGTCTTCTTGTTCAGGTCATCCGCGCGGGTCGGGGTCGATCGCTTCGACTTGGCCGTGTGCACGCGAACGCGAAACGCGCGGACTTCGTCGAGGAAGCCGCGCGTTGCCGGCCGGATAGTCGGGCGCAGGGATTCTGTCAAGAAGGCTGGCCGGTGCGCAGGCCGGCAGGCCGGTGGCTGGCCTACCGCTTCGTCAGCCCGCCCAGCACGTTCCTGAGGATCGCGTCGCCGACCTCCGTGCCGACCTTGCGCGCCATCGAGCGGGCGGCGTTGCCGATGACCTGCTCGGCGAGGCTCGGCGGCGGGCGGCGGGAGCGACCCTTGCCCTTGGGGGCGGCCTCCTCCCCGCCTCCGAGAAGGCCGCCGAGCCATCCGCCCAGCATGCCCGAGAGGCCGCCCTCGCTCTGGCTCGCGGCTTCCGCCGGGGCGGAATCCAGGTGTTTGCGCTTGGCCAGCATCTCGTAGGCGCTCTCGTTGTCGACCGCCTCGTCGTATTTCCCGCGCAGGGGGCTCTGCCGGATGATCTCGGCGCGCTCGGCCGGCGTCAGCGGCCCGACGCGGCCCTGCGGCGGGGCGATCAGCGCCCGCTCGACCATGGAGGGCGTGCCCTTGGCCTCCAGGAAACTCACCAGCGCCTCGCCGACGGCGAGTTCGGTGATGGCGGAGGCCACGTCGAAGCCGGGATTCTGGCGGAAGGTCTCGGCGGCGGCGCGCACGGCGCGCTGGTCGCGGGGAGTGAAGGCCCGGAGCGCGTGCTGCACCCGGTTGCCGAGCTGGCCGAGCACCGTCTCCGGCACGTCGAGCGGGTTCTGCGTCACGAAATAGACGCCGACGCCCTTCGAGCGGATCAGGCGCACCACCTGCTCGACCGCGTCGAGAAGGGCCTTCGGCGCATCGTTGAACAGCAGGTGCGCCTCGTCGAAGAAGAACACCAGCTTCGGCTTGTCGAGGTCGCCGACCTCGGGAAGCTGCTCGAACAGCTCGGAGAGCATCCACAGCAGGAACGAGGCGTAGAGGCGCGGCCGCTGCATCAGCCGGTCGGCGGCCAGGATGTTGACGAAGCCCCGGCCCTCCCGGTCGGTGCGCATGAAGTCGTGCAGGTCGAGCGCCGGCTCGCCGAGGAACTTGTCGGCGCCCTGGTTCTCCAGCACCAGCAGCGCCCGCTGGATCGCGCCGATCGAGGCGCCCGAGACGTTGCCGTACGTGGCCGACAGCTCCTTGGCGTTCTCCGACAGGAAGGTGAGCAGCGCGCGCAGGTCCTTCAGATCGATCAGCGGCCACTGATTCTCGTCGGCGACCCGGAAGGCGATGTTGAGCACGCCCTCCTGCGTATCGTTGAGTTCGAGCAGCCGGGCGAGCAGCAGCGGGCCCATCTCGGTGACGGTGCAGCGGATCGGGTGGCCCTGCTCGCCGAACACGTCCCAGAACACGGTCGGGAAGCGGTCGGGCTCGTAAGCGATCCCGAGTTCCTCGGCGCGCTTGACGAAATGCGGCTTCGCCTCGCCCGCGGCGGCCAAGCCGGACAGGTCGCCCTTGATGTCGGCGGCAAAGACCGGGACGCCCGCATTGGAGAATCCCTCGGCCAGCACCTGCAGCGTCACGGTCTTGCCCGTGCCGGTGGCGCCCGCCACGAGGCCGTGGCGGTTGGCCAGCCGCAGGGTCAGCACCTCGGGCTTGCGCTGCGGGCCCGTGCTCCGGCCGACCAGAATCGTTCCCTCGCCCGCCATCTCGCCGCCCTCGCCCGAACCGTGACCGTTGCGGACGACAGGGTATGGCGCCCCGCGCGCCCGATCCAGGGGGGCGGGACAGCGGCAACCCTTGATTTCGCCGCCGCCGCGTCGGACAGACGAAAAATCCGCCAGAGAGGAAGCGATTCATGGAAGAGCTGATTGCCCGCGTCACCAACCGCACGGGCCTCGACGCCGCGACCGCCAAGACCGCGATCGGGCACATCCTCGCCTTCCTGCAGAAGGAGGGGCCGGCCACCGAGGTCAGCCAGCTGATGGCCGCGCTTCCCGGCTCCGAGGCGGCGCTCGCCGAGGCGAATGCGTCGGAGGGCGGCGGCGGACTGATGGGCATGCTCGGCGGCATGATGGGCGGCGGCGTGATGGCGCTCGGCCAGAAGCTGATCTCGGCCGGCGTGCCGATGAACCAGATGCAGCCGCTCGGCCATGAATTGTTTGCCTACGGTCGCGAGAAGGCCGGCGAGGACGTGATGGGTCCGATCGTCGGCTCGATCCCGGGGCTGAACCAGTTCGTCTGAGACGGCAGGGTCATCCGGTAAACCGTTGGGATCGTTAGCCGGTTTTCATTCGCCGGCTAGCATGGGGACTTCGCGCGGAGCCTGGCAACGGCTTCGCGCAAGTCGCTGTCAAATCGAGGAGATTTCCGTCATAAAAGCGTGCGGCCTTCGTGATGTTGTCGCCGCGCAAGAGGACGCATCGCGCGGCCTCCGCCACGACGGAATCGCGCCGCCCATGCTGCCGAATTTTTCCCCGCGCGAGGCCACGGCGGCGTGGAAGGCCGGCTGGGAGACCAAGGTCCAGGCGCCCTTCGCCCGCTTCCGCCAGACCTTCGAGGGCGGCGACCTCGCCCTGCCCGGATCAGCGCCGATCCTGCTGAAATCCCGCGCGAAGCGTCTCCTGACGGAGCCGGGGCTCGATCCCAGCCTGGGCCGGATCGGCCCGCTCGAAGTGCGGCTGGCCACCACCAAATCCGAGATCCGGCGGGCGCAGCGCCTGCGCTTCCGCGTGTTCTACGAGGAGATGTCGGCGGTGCCGACCGGCATGGCGGCGCTCAAGCGCCGGGATGTCGATGCCTACGACGCGATCTGTGATCATCTCCTGGTGATCGACCACGCCGCGACCGAGGCGAAGCCCTTCCGTAAGGCCCGGCCGAAGGTGGTGGGCACCTACCGGCTGCTGCGCCAGGACCGGGCGGAGGCGCATTTCGGCTTCTACTCCTCGGGCGAGTACGACCTCGCGCCCCTTCTTGAGCGCCATCCGGGTAAGCGCTTCCTCGAACTCGGACGCTCCTGCGTCCTCAAGCCCTACCGCACCAAGCGGACCGTCGAACTCCTGTGGCACGGCATCTGGACCTACGTGCTGCACCACCGCATCGACGCGATGCTCGGCTGCGCCAGCCTGGAGGGCACCGATCCGGATCGCCTGGCGCTCCCCCTGAGCTTCCTCCACCACCATGCCCGCGCTCCCGAGGCGTGGCGGGCCCGTGCCCTGCCGGAGCGCTACGTCGCGATGGACCGGCTGGCGAAGGAGGCGGTCGATCCGAAGGCGGCGCTGATGGCGCTGCCGCCCCTGGTGAAGGGATATCTCCGGGTCGGCGCCACCTTCGGCGACGGGGCGGTGGTGGATCGCCAGTTCGGCACCACCGACGTGCTCGTGGTGCTGCCGGTCTCGGCGATCGCGGCGCGCTACATCGGCCATTTCGGCGCGGGTGCGGATCGGCACGCCGCCTGAGCGCGGCGGGTTGCCGGGGCGGCCCGGCCCTGCTGAGGCGGGCGTCCCCCCACCCTGACGCCGCGTCCGAGGGTCATGCCCGCCGTCTCCGCTCCCCTTTCCGATCGCGACCGCCTCGGCGCGATGGCCGCCGCGATCGCCTGCGTGGCGGTGGTGGGCACGGGGCTCGGCCTGTCGATCCCGCTCCTGTCGCTGGAAATGGAGCGGATGGGCGCGTCGAGCGTGGTCATCGGCCTCAACACCGCCGTGGCCGGGCTCGCGGCGATTCTCACGGTGCCGTTCGTGCCGCGGCTCGCCGCGCGGGTCGGCGTGGTGCGCCTGCTGATCCTGGCGATCATCCTGGGCGGCCTGTGCCTCACCGCCTTCAAGCTGATGCCCCACCTCGTCCTGTGGTTTCCCCTGCGCTTCGTCTTCTCGACGACGATGGGCGTGCTCTTCGTCCTCTCCGAGTACTGGATCAACGACGCGGCGCCCCCCGAGCGGCGCGGTCTGGTGATGGGCATCTACGCGACGGTGCTGGCCATCGGCTTCGCCATCGGGCCGACCCTGCTGACGCTGCTCGGCACCGAGGGACTCGCGCCCTATCTCGCCGGCTCGGCCCTGTTCTTCCTCGGCCTCACGCCGCTGGTGCTGGCCCGCAATCTCTCGCCCGCGCTCGGGCACGACGAGGGGGGCGGGATCGTCACCTATCTGCGCCTCGCGCCGCTCGCGGTGCTGGCCGCCGCCCTCTACGGCGCGGTGGAGGCGGGCGCCTTCGCCATCCTGCCGCTCTACGGCCTGCGCATCGGCCTCGACGCGCAGACCGCCGCCGCCCTCGTGAGTGCGGTGGCGCTCGGCAACGTGGTGTTCCAGATCCCCGTCGGCCTCCTCGCCGACCGGGTCGACCGGCGCCTCGTCCTGCTCGGCGGCAGCCTCGCGGGAGCGCTCGGAGCGGCGCTGATCCCGGCGGCCTCCGCCTCGCTGCCGGGGCTCACCGCCCTGCTCTTCGCCTGGGGCGGGATCGTCGGCACGCTCTACACGGTCGGCCTCGCCCATCTCGGCGCCAGCCTGCGCGGGCCTGATCTGGCGGGCGCCAACGCCGCCTTCGTGATGCTCTACAATGCCGGGTTGATGCTCGGGCCGCCGCTGATCGGCGGCGGCATGGACCTGCACCCGCCGCAGGGCTTCGCCGTCGCCATGAGCCTGCTGTTCGCGCTCTACGCGGTGCCGGTGGTTCGCAGCCTCGTGCGGGAGTGGGCGGCCTGACGCGCTCAGAGACGGACCGATGCGACGGGGCACGGAACGCCGCCCCGGCGGCCCTCGTTATCCTGTCGAAGCTGCACCGTTGCCCGTCCTCCCGACGCGAAGGAGCCCGAACATGAGCCTCATCGGACGCATCGTCACCAAGATCCTCGGCACCGACGACCGCGTCGTCGCCCGAGACGAGCGCAACGCCGAATCGAGCTCCCCGATCGGCCGCCTCGTCACAAAGCTCCTGCGCAAGTAGTCTCGCCGCCAAGCGCAGGCCCGAGGGCCGGCCGCTCGAAGGGGCGGCACGGCCCTTTTTGCTGCCGGTCACCGGCCGCGCCCGCTCGGGTGGCCTTTTCCTGATGAGGCCGTTATGCCCGGGCCTCCCTTCCTCTCTCGAATCCTTACAGGCGAAGGTACAGGTTCCTGTCGCGGTTCACCTGACCGGACCGCGCGACCCGATCTGCGATCATGTCCCCATTGCACCACGTTGCCCCGGCCGCCGAATCCCTCCCGGCCGAATCCGAGGCGAGCCGAGGCTTGCCGAGCTACATCGTCGGACAGGACGGGCAGGGCCGCTGGATCGCCCTGGAAAGTCACGGTCTCGGCGGCGGCTATTTCCGCAGCCGTGAGGCGGCGTTCCAGTACGCGGTCGCCGAGACCGGCCGCCGCGCGGGCGCGGTTCGCCTCAGCGTCGAGCCGCTGCGCATCGCGCTCTAGGATCGCCCGGTGACGTGGGCGAGGCGGCGGGTCAGCGGCCCGCCACCGCCTCGCGCACCACGCTCTTGACCAGCGGCGCGGCCGGCACGCTCGGCTGCCAGAACTGGCCGGTGCGGCCGGCCTCGTAGCCGTACTGGTAGAGGCTGCGCATGTAGGCGGTGTCGAAGCCGCGGGCGGTCGTGGTCTGCGGCGCGCTCTCGTCGATGTAGGTCAGGTTGAAGCCCATCCCGTTGCGCCGGGCGAACACGTCGGTGGCCACCAGCGTCGCCCGGGAGCGGGCGCGGCTCGCGGTGGTGAAGGACTTCTCGACGATCGACAGGGTGTTGTTCTTCGTCACGTCGAATTCGGGCTCCAGCCGCCCGTTGATGACGACGTAGATGTCGGCCTTGCCCGCGTTGCGGAAGCGCCCGTCGCGCACGAGGAAGCTCTGCGGCAGGGTGAAGACCGGTGTCACCACCGAGCCGTCGACATGCATCTCCTGGAAGGCGCGGCCCTCGGCCTGCACGTCGAGGAGCTGGGGCGGGAACACCGCCGGGATGCTGGCGGAGGCGGTGAGCACGTCGGTGAACAGCGAGACCGCGTTCGGCGCGCCGCTGGCGGCGATGGCGCCCATGTTCCAGATAACAGCGCGCTGCGTGTCGAGGTTCGTCGTCACCACGAGCAGGCGGCGTCCCTTGGCATGCTCCTCGGCGATGGCCTGGAGCAGGTCGGGCGTCACGTAGCGGGCGATCAGGTTGCGCAGCCGCCCGTCGCCGAACAGGCCGGACCCGAACAGCACGTTGGCGAGGCTCGGGCTCTGCACCAGCGATTCGGCGATGCCGCTGGTGTAGATGTCGGTGAGGTAGGGGTCGTAGGCCGGTCCGAGGAAGGCGAAGGGCGCGATCAGGGCGCCGGTCGAGACGCCGGAGACGATGGTGAAGTCCGGCCGCTTGCCCGAGGCGGTCCAGCCGTTGAGCACGCCCGCGCCGTAGGCCCCGTCACCGCCGCCGCCCGACAAGGCCAGATAGCTGAAGGCCTGACGCTTCTTCTGCGGGCCGGCGGCCATCGCCACGAAATCGACGGCGCTGGCGTCGGCATAGGCGCGCACCCCGACCATGCCGGGCACGGTCGCGGCCTCCGCCTCCTCCTTGGTGTAGTTCGTCCGCGGCAACGAGGAACAGGCCGCGGCCTGTCCGGCAACCGCCGCGGCGAGGAGCAGGCGCGACCAGCGGGAACCCTTTGGCATCGACATGACCTGAACAAGCCCGAAGGAAGTGGGGCCAGCCTATACCAAACGAGCTTGGCCGTATTGCGTTCCCGCACAGGGCGGACGTCCTCGGGCGCGGGCTGATGCCGCGCTGCAACAACGTCCGCGAGGAGGGCCGGCCGAAGCCTGGCCCGCGGTGATCCCGATCGCCTCGGCGGGCCGGCACGGCGCCATGTCGCATCTCTCGGATTTGTCATATGTTTGAGCGGTGTCCGCAGGTTAGGATCCCCGCGATGTCCGGAGCCGAGCACGAGACCGCCATGTTGTCCTGCGTCCTGGGCGGGAGGCGCCCGTGCTGAGCGGATCGGCGATCCTGCGGGTTCTCGTCCTGATCGTGGCGGCGGCGGGTCTGGCCTGGATCGTCCAATCGTTCTGGCTGCACGGCCCCGAGCAGCAAGCCGCCGCGCCGGCCCCCTCGACGGCGACGCCCGCCCGTCCGGCCGGACGTCCCTCCCCGTCGCCCCCCCCCGAGCCGGTGCGGGTGGTGGGTCAGGCCGAGCCGATGCGGGAACCGACAAGGGAGGCGGTCCGCCCACCCGTCGAGGCCCCGCCTCCCCCGCTCCCGCGGGCCAATCCCGTGCCGCCGGCCGAGCCGGCACCGCCCCCCGTGGTGCGGGCGGCGCCGTCCCCGCCGCCGGATCCGGTGGTCGAGGCCGAGGAGAATGCCCCGCCCGCCGCCGTCGCGCTGACCGATCTCAACACCGCCTCGCTCGCCGAGCTGAACGGTCTGAAGGGCGGCGGCGCCATCGGTCGGACGATCATCCAGCACCGCCCCTACGCCTCCGTCGATCAGCTTCTCAGCAAGCGTGTCCTCAACCGCGCCACCTATCAGCGCATCAAGGATCAGGTGACGGTGCAGTAGCGGCCGTCGCCGGGCCCGTGGCGCGAGAAGCCACCGCCGATGCCGTCGAGCCATCGGCGGGGCAGCCGCTGCCCGCGAGACAACCGGGCGCGAGCGAAACCGCTGGACCGCCTTCCGCTGCCCGCCCCGTGCATCCGACCCTGGTACAGCGCGCGTCGAGGCCCTAAACAGGACCGACATATTCTCAAGCGAAGGCCGAGGCCGCTCCATGCAAACGACATCCGGCGCACCGATCCTCCGCCGGGATCTGGGCGTCGAGGAGACGACGGAATCCGACAACATCGTCCGCTGGGACGGTGAGCGGCTCTATGTCGAGCAGGACATCTACCACAACGGTCAGCTCGTCCACCGCAAGTACCGGCGCACGATCACCGAGCCGGTCGCCCGCGCCCTGCAGGCGATCCTCAAGCGCTCGCAGCAATGAGGGCAGCGGCGCTCGCGCTGCTCGCGGCTCTGGCCGCTCCGCTCTCCCTCGCCGCCTCACCCGCGGCGGCGCAGGTACGGGTGACCTTCGTCGCGCCCGAGCGCTACACCGATGCCCAGAACCGCTTCGGTTCGGGCCTGTCGCTACGGGTGGTGCTGGCCGAGATGCGCCGCCTGTTCGAGACGCTCGGCGACGCGGTGCTGGCACCGGGCCAGGCGCTGGACATCGCGGTGCTCGACATCGACCTCGCCGGGCTCGACCAGCCGAGCTTCGGTGCCGCCCAGGGCGTGCGGGTGGTGACCGACATCACCCCGCCCCGCTTCCGCCTGCGCTACGCGCTGAAGGAGCGCGGCCGCACGGTGCTGACGGCGGAAGAGACCGTGAGCGACATCAACTTCCTGCTCCGGGCCACCCGCCTCTCGTCGGGGCAGACCTTCTTCTACGAGCGCGAGGTGCTGCGGGACTGGTTCCAGGCGCGCTTCGTGCAGCGGCGCCCCCCGCCGGGCTGATCGACGGGTTTCGTCACACGGCCGACGCCCGAGCCTGTCATGTCCGCGCCGTCACGGGCCGGATACGGGCGGGTCTCGGAGCCACATGCGGATCGTCCTCGTCGCCAACCCCGCGTCGGGCGCCTTCGCCGGCGGCGTGACGCCGGACGCGGTCCGCGCGCGGCTGAGGGCGGCGGGCCTCGACCTCCTTCCCGAACCGGACGAGACCCTGCCCCTGCCCGAGCGCCTGCGGGCCGCCCTGCGCATCGAGGGCGTCGCGGCGGTGGCGGTGGCGGGCGGCGACGGCACGCTCAACTGCGCGGCCGGGATGCTCGCGGGCAGCGGCGTCGCCCTCGGCATCCTGCCCCTCGGCACCATGAACCTGCTGGCGAAGGATCTCGGCATCCCGCTCGATCTCGACGCGGCGGTCGCCGTCCTCGCAGCGGGGCGAAGCCGCGCCGTCGATGTCGGCAGCGTCAACGGGCACCTCTTCCTCATCAACTCGGTGCTTGGCATGCCCGCCCGCATGGTCCGCCACCGCGAGGCCTTTCGCGGGCGGCGCCTCGGCCTCGCGGCGCTCCTGCGGCTCGCCGCGGCGAGCCTGCGCCATCTCGGCCCCTATCCGCGCCTCTCGGCGGTGCTCTCGCAGGACGGGCGGCGGACGCGGCTGCGCCTCCGCCTGCTCGCGGTGGTCAACAACGACTACGCCGAGGGGCCCGGACGGATTCTGGAACGGAGCCAGGTCGATGGCGGCGAGTTGACGCTCTACATCGCCCGCCGCCTCTCGCCGTGGCGCATCGCCCGTCTGGCGCTCGGGTTCGGGCTCGGCCGCTGGCGGCAGCTGCCGGGCCTGGAGCGTCGCGGTGCGACCCGTTTCGCCGTCTCCGCCCGGAGGCGGGCCTTGCGGGTGATGAACGATGGAGAGGTCCGCTTGATCGCCCCGCCCCTGCGCTACCGCCTGATGCCTCGCGCATTGACCGTGATCGTCCCCGAGGCGGCCAAGGATCTGTCCAAGGAGCTGGCAGAGTGAGACGGATCGCCCACATCTCCGACCTGCATTTCGGCCGCACCGACACGGCGGTGGTCGAGGGGCTCGCCGACGAGCTGAACCGCGATCCGCCGGACCTGATCGTCGCCTCCGGCGACTTCACCATGCGGGCGCGGCGCAAGGAATACGCGGAGGCGCGCGCCTTCCTCGACGGTCTCACCGCACCCTGGATCGCGGTGCCGGGCAACCACGACATCGCCTATTTCAAGCTCTTCACCCGCTTCTTCCATCCCTTCGGCCGCTACCGCCGCTTCATCGCGCGGGACACCGAACCGACCTTCCTCGACGACGAGATCGCGGTGGTCTGCCTCAACACGGTGCGGACCTGGGCGCCGGAGACCGATTGGTCGCAGGGGAAGATCACCCGGGCGCAGATCGCCCGCACGGAGGAGCGGCTGGCGGCGCTGCCGGACCACGTGTTCCGGATCGTGGTCGGCCACCACCCCTTCATGCCGCCGCCCTGGGACGCGGAGGCCCGCCTCGTCGGCCGCGCCGACGAGGCTCTCGACGCCTTCCGCCGCCACGGCGTCGGGCTGACGCTGGCCGGCCATCTCCACCGCCACTACGCCCGCTTTGCCGAGGCGCCGGAGACCGGCACCGAGCCCGACACGGTCGCGGTCGACCGCGGCCGGGCGCAGGCCGGCGGCGCCCGGCTGCTCGCGGTGCAGGCGGGCTCGGCCACCTCGACGCGGCTGCGCGGCAACGAGCCCAACGCCTACAACCGGATCGTCGTCGAGGACGGCCGGGCGACCGTCACCGTCCGCATCTGGACCGGCGAGGCCTTCGAGGACGCGCGGGTGGACGACTCCGTGCCGGACGCAACGGAGGAACGCGCCGGCGAGCCGGAACCGGCCGGGCGCTGACCGCCCGGCCATCCTCCCGGGCCTCAGGGGATTGCCGTCCGCTGCCCCCCGCGGCCCGCGAGGCTGACGGCGAAGGCCACGGCGAGGTTGAGCGCCAGCGCCACGACGCCGATGTTGAGATCCTGCACCGGCCCCGGCAGGCCCGGGAACAGCTTGGCGAGCGTGTAGCCGCCGACCACCGTCACCGCGACCGCGGCCACGCCGGCGAGGATGCCCGCCATGGCCCCTGCCCGGGTGAGCGGGTTGTTGGGCATGAGGCTGAAGATGAAGGCGGGGAAGAGCTGGGTGACGACCGCGTAGCCGATCAGCAGGAGCTGCACGATGGTCTCGCCCCCGTACAGGGTGAAACCGACGCAGGCGAGGGCCAGCAGCGGCGCGATGCCCTTGGCGAGACGGCCGGTGGTGGCGTCGGTCGCGTTGCGCGCCAGCGGCCGGTAGAGATTCTGTGCGATCAGCGTCGAGCCGGCGATCAGGATCATCGAGCCCGGCACCAGGGCGGTCAGCACACCCGTGGCGCCGATGATGCCGACGAACCACGGCGGGAAGGTCTGGAGTGCGATCTTGAAGAGCGAGAGATCGACGTCCGGCCCCGTCAACCCCGGCACCTGCAGCACCGCGGCGAAGCCCGCGAAGAACACGAACAGCAGCATGAGCTGGTAGAGCGGCAGGAACACCGCGTTGCGCCGGAAGGTACGGGCGTCGCTCGCAGTGTAGATCGAGGCGAAGATGTGCGGGAACATCCAGCCGCCGAGCGCCGTCAGCAGCGTGGTCGAGGCGAACCACGTCGCGCTCTGGCCGCGGTCCGGCAGGGCGAGGAAGCCGGGCTTGGCGCCGTCGATCGCGGTGAACATCGCGCCGATGCCGCCGTAGTAGTGATACGGGAGATAGATCCCGAGGAAGATCACCACGAACAGGATCATGAAGTCCTTGAGCACGGCGGTCCAGGCCGAGCCGCGCACGCCCGAGACCATGACGTAGACGGTGAGCACCACCGCGCCGATCCAGATCGCCAGCGTCGGCGAGATCGCGCCGTAGGAGGCGGTGGCGACGATGATGCCGAGGCCCTTGAGCTGCAGCACCATGTAGGGAACGAGCGCCACGATTCCGACCAGCGCGACCAGGATACCGAGGCTCCGGCTGTCGTAGCGCGCGGCGAAATAGTCGGGCTGCGAGAACAGGTTGCGCTCCTTGGCGAAGCGCCAGGCCGGCGGCAGGATCCAGTAGGAGATGACGTAGATCAGCGTCAGGTAGCAGAGGATGTAGTAGGTCGGCCCACCCTTGCCGTAGGCCCAGCCCGAGCCGCCGAGGAAGGTGAAGGTGGTGTAGATCTCGCCTGCCATCAGCAGGAAGACGAGCAGCGTGCCGAAGCCGCGCTTGCCCACGCTCCACTGTTCCATGTCCATGTCGTGCCCGGAGCGGGCCCGCAGGCCGAGGCCGAGCGCCACCACCACGGCGAGCGCGATGATCGGAAGCGCCGCGTTCATGGTCCCTCCCCCGGTTCCCGGTTGGCGGGATCGGTGAGGTAGATCAGCGCCATGATGGCCGAGGTCGCGACCGTGCAGCCGACGAGCCACGCCAGCAGCAACGGCATGCCGAGCACCAGGGGCTCGACCCGGTTGAGGAAGAACGGTCCCGCCAGCATCCCGAGGGCGGGCAGAGCCGCGAGCCACTGGATCAGCTTCATCGCCGGCCCCTCCCCGGCGATGCCCCAGGATGACAGCCTCGTGGTCCAGTCATGCGTTCCCCGTCGTGTCGGCGGGGACCATGAGGCAGAATTCGCACCAGGGCGAGGGGATGAAATCCTCTTTTTGCGTTCAGGCCGCCTCCGCGCGGCGGTCCAGCAGCCCCGGCAGGGCGCGCAGGTTGAGCGGCTTGGGTAGGAAGCCGTCGAAGCCGGCCGCGTGAGCCGCGGCGACGTCCTCGCGGCCGGTATTGGCCGTGAGGGCCACGAGGTGGAGCGGGGCCGCGCCGGCCTCGGCCTCGCGGACGCGGATGCGGCGGGCGACCTCCAGGCCGTCGAGGCCGGGCATGCGGATATCGATCAGGGCGAGGTCGAACGGTCCCTGCCCGTCCGCCGCCGCCAGCGCCTCGAGCCCGTCGCGGACGTGGATCACTCGCGCGCCGAGCCGCTCCAGAGCCCTGGTGGCGAGCAGCGCGTTGATCGGGTTGTCCTCCGCCAGCAGGACCCGGCGGCCCGGCGCGCCGCCGGCGAGCGCCGGCTCCGCGGCCGGCTCGGCCGGCGCCTCGGCGGAGGCGGCGGACCGCGGCTCCAGCAGGCGGTCGAACAGCGAGCGGGCCCGCACCGGCTTGATCAGGTAGCTGTCGAAGCCCGCCGCGTTCGGGGCGCCGAATTCGCGCCGGTCGAAGGGCGAGAGCAGGATCAGGCTGCAGCGCACGCCGCTGCGGGCGGCCTCCGCCGCGAGCCGCCGCACGGCGGCATCGCCCAGGCTGCGGTCGGCGATGAGCGCGTCGAAGGCGACGCCCGAGAGCGCGTCGAGGCCGGCCTCCACGCTGTTCACGACCACCGCCGCCGCACCGGAGCGGCTGAGGCGCCGCGCCAGGAACGGCGCCTGAAAGGCGGAATCGGCGACGATGAGCACCTTTCGCGGCGCGAGGCCGGGACTTCCGGGGGCCATTGCCCCCTCCGCCGCCGGCAGCGGCAGCACCACCCGGAAGGTCGAGCCGCGCCCGACCGTCGAGCGGGCCTCGATCGTGCCGCTCATGCGCTCCACCAGGCGGCGGGTGATGGCGAGCCCCAGCCCCGTGCCCTCGTGGCTCGCGCTGTCGTCGCCCTGCTCGAACTCCTCGAACAGGATCGGGATGCGCTCCTCGGGGATGCCCGGCCCGGTATCCTCCACCGTGAGGACGAGCCCCTCCCCCGCGCGCGCCAGGCCGACGCCGACGCCGCCGCTCTGCGTGAACTTGATGGCGTTGCCCGCGAGGTTGACGAGGATCTGCCGCACCCGGTCGGCGTCGCCGACGCGCAGGGCCGCGAGGTCGTCGGCGATGTCCAGGGCGATCTCCAGGCCCTTGTCCTGCGCGCGCGGCGCCAGCAGCTCGACCACGCCCTCGACCACGGCGGCGATGTCGAAGGGCTCGGCGGCGAGGTCGAGGCGGCCGGCCTCGATCCGGGAGAAGTCGAGGATGCCGTCGACGAGGCCGAGCAGCGCCTTGCCGCTGGTGCGGAACGCCTCGACATAGGTGCGCTGCTCGGGGTCGAGCCGGGTCTCGAGCAGGAGGTCGGCCATGCCCAGAATGCCGTTCAGCGGCGTGCGCAACTCGTGGCTGACGGTGGCGAGAAAGCGCGATTTGGCGACGTTGGCGGCCTCGGCCCGGCTCTTCGCCTCGTCGAGCGAGCGCGCCGCCTCGACGCGCTCGGTGACGTCGTGCCCGGCCCGCAGCGAGCTCGGACCGTTCGCGCTGCCGGTCCCCGCCATCTCGATGAAGGAGAACCAGCGCGGCACGCCGTCCACCGGCAGCAGGCGCTCCTCGATCACCCTGACGCCGTCGGAGCGCTGCTCGCTCGCGCCGCGCTCGATCACCTGCGGGGTCAGCGTCGAGCCAATCAGATCCAGCGGTTTCACGCCGAGCAGGGCGGCGAAGCCCTCGCTGGCGAAGGTGATCCGTCCCTGACCGTCCCGCTGGACCACGGCCTCCGTCGTGGCCTCGACCAGAACCCGGTAGCGCTCCTCGCTCTCGGCGATCTGCCAGAGCCGGTCCTGAAGCGCCTCTGTCACATCGGAATCCGGCACCACGGAGGTGCGGCGGAGCGACACCAGGACCAGCGCCAGCATCGCGGCGGCGATGCTCAGGCCGATCACGCTCACCGCAAGGGTTATCGGTTCCACGCAGGTCCCCTCAAGGCCGGCCCGAGCCGGAGGCCCGGCACGTCAGGGGAGCGACAGTGCCAGCCGCGCGTGAAGCGCCGCTTGAGAAAGAGGCTTAAGGGGATGTGAGCGGGAACGACGGACTTTTGCCGATCCGCTCCGCCGAGCTTTCGCCTCTCCCGGCATGCGGGGAGATGAAGTGTTCAGGATGCTCGGGTCCGGCTCACACCTCCGGAAACCGCCGGAGCAGCGCGTCTCCGTCGAGCCGCAGGGCGGCGCCGACCTCGGCGAGCGCGGCGTGCTCCTCGCTTCCGATGCCCTCGTGGTCGGCCACGTCCGCCGCGACGAGGAAGACGTTGCGGCGCTGCTCCTCGGATCGTCCGGCGATGGCACCGATGCGCACGAGGTTCTCCGCGCGGCCGGCGCGGGTGCGGGCGCGGCCGAGCGCCTCGTAGAGGGCGTGTTCCAGCATCAGGCTGTCGTAGCCCTTCTCGATGATCGGGTTCGCCCGGATGCCGGCCAGCGCCGTCTCGAATTCCTCGCTCATCAACTCGCCGTCGGCGACCGCGACGTTGGCGCAGGCCGAGACGGCCGCCTGCATCAGCGTCTCGTCGCCGGCATAGGCCTTGAGCGTGGTGCGGAACCGCTCGACCGCGTCGTGAAGAAGGCTCATGTCCTGACAAAACCCCGCGGCAGAGCCCCGACAACGGGGATGCCGGTCAAACGATCCGGGCGCTCTCCCGCACCCGCGCCTCGGCCGCCTCGATCGCCTCCGGCGTGCCGACATGCAGCCACTGCCCGTCGAGGCGCAGCCCCTGGAGCCGGTTCCGCTTGATCGCCCGGTCGAACAGCAGGGTCAGGGAGAAGGAGCCCTCCGGCGTGTCGGCGAACAGCTCCGGCTTCAGGATCGCCACGCCGGCATAGATGAAGGGCGCGACCTCGCGCTCGCCGCGCCAGCTCAGCCGGCCGTCCGGGTCCATGTAGAAGTCGCCCGCCCCCTCGTAGCCGAGGCTCGTCGCGGTGGGAGCGACGAGGAGCAGGATGTCCGTCGTGTCGGGATCCCAGGCCTCGATCAGCCGGCCGAGATTGGGCCGCGGCCCCTCCAGCCAGAACGAATCCGAGTTGAACACCACGAAGGGCTCGTCGCCGAACCGGTCGAGCGCCTTCTTCACGCCGCCGCCGGTCTCGAGCAGCGCGTCGCGCTCGTCGGAGACGACGATCTCCGGCGCACCGGTGCGATGGGCGAGGTGGCCCTCCATCAGGTCGGCGAGCCAGTGGACGTTGACCACCGCCGTCTCGATGCCGCCTGCCGCCGCCCGGTCGAGGGCGTGGTCGATCAGCGCCTTGCCGGCGACCTCGACCAGGGGCTTGGGGAGCGTCGCGGTGATCGGGCGCATGCGCTTGCCCAGGCCGGCCGCGAGCACGAAGGCGCGGGTGATTTTCTTGGGGTTCTGCTCGTCGCTCATGACGCGTTCGCGGGCCGGTTCGAAAGGAGAGCGGTCAGGGCGGAGATCAAGGAGACGGGTCGGCGTCCGGCCGCGCCGCGACGAGGCTCGGCAGGTGGGTCTCGTGCCAGGCCCGCACCGACGCCAGCGCCGGATGAGCGAGGTTGCGCGCGAGATAGCCCTCGATCCGCGGCAGGTGGGCGAGGTAGCCCGGCTTGCCGTCGCGCTTGTCGAGGCGGGCGAAGATGCCGAGGATCTTGGTCGCGCGTTGCGCCGCCAGCACGGCGTAGGCGCGGGCGAAGGCCTGCATGTCGAAGCCGATGTCGCGACCGCGGCGCTCGCGGATATAGAGGCCGAGCAGCCGCAGCTCGAAATCGGCGCTGGCATCGACCCGGGCGTCCTGGAGCAGCGAGGCGACGTCGTAGGCCGGGTGGCCCATCACCGCGTCCTGGAAGTCGATCACCCCCACCCGCTCCAGCCCGGTCCGCTCGGGCAGCCAGATCAGGTTGGGCGAGTGGTAGTCGCGCAGGGTCCAGGTGGCGGGCTCGGCGACCAAGTCCCTGAGCGCCTCGGTCCAGAGGTCGCGGAAGGTCGCGCGCGCCTCCGGCGACAGCGTCGTGCCGCGGATGGCGGGGGCGTACCATTCCGGCAGCAGCTCCGCCTCGAACAGCAGGGCCTCGAGGTCGTAGGGCGGGATGACGTGGTCGATCCCCTCGCTCACCGGCACCGTCGTCGGCAGGTCGGTGGCGTGGAGCTTGGCCAGCAGCCGGACGGCCTCGGCGTAGCGCTCGGGCCGCGGCGCGCCGTTCTCGGTCACCGGCTCGGCGCCGAGATCCTCCAGGATCAGCAGGCCGGCATCGAGGTTCTCGCCCAGGATCTTCGGCGCCGAGAAGCCGATCGCGCGCAGCGCCCGGTCCATGCCGACGAAAGCGTGGACGCTCTCGGCGAGCTTGACGACGGCGCTGTAGGGCTTTCCGTCCTTCACCGGCGGCCCGTCGGGGCGGGGGGGCGAGATCATCAGCACGGCGGTCTCGCCGCCGGGCTTCACGAGGCGCTCGTAGGCGCGCGAGGAGGCATCGCCCTGCATCAGAACCCGGTCGGCCTCGTCCCAGCCGCTGCGGGCGAGCAGCGCCCGGACGGCGCGGGCGCGTTCCAGCCGCTCGCGCATGTCGCGGCTGCCGTCGATCCGCACGAGGCGCGCCTCCTCGCCGAACTCCGCCCGCAGGGACAGTTCGACGGTCAGGGTGGGGTTGTCGCGGGCGCCCAGCCGCTCGGGCCACTCGACCAGGGTGATCGCGGTCTCGGAGAGCTCGTCGAAGCCGAGTTCCACCAGTTCGTCGGGGCCCCGCAGGCGGTAGAGGTCGGCGTGGATCACCGCGCGGCCGGCGCGGGTCTCGTAGGGCTGCATCAGCGTGAAGGTCGGGCTCGGCACTTCGAGCGCCGGGTCGCCGGCCAGCTCGCGGATCATCGCCCGGGCGAGGGTGGTCTTGCCGGCGCCGAGCCCGCCGGACAGGGCCACGAGGTCGCCGGGCCGGAGGATGCCGGCCAGGAAGGCGGCCATGTCCTCGGTGGCGCCCTCCTCGGGCAGCAGCACCTCCCAGGCGCCGCGCCGCTGAGCCGACGGGGCCTCCCCCTGCGACGGGCCGGGCCGCGGGCTTCCCGCCGTGCTGTCCGGAACCTCGCTCAACGCCCCAATCCTCCGCAATCCCGCGAACGGCCACCCCGATCAGGGTTAAGCCTCAACCATCCTAGCGGGGGATGTTTAACCCTTTTTCCGCGTCCGCGTTGAGCCCCGCCCTTCGGCGTCGACCGCTCTCGGCCCGATCGCGCCGGCGCTCCGCTACTCGGCGGCCTCGGCGAGCCCGTTGTTGCCCGGCGGCGTCTCGACCGGGAACAGGCAGGTGACCCGGGTGCCCGCCCCCGGCGCCGAGTGGATCTCGACGCGGCCGCCATGCAGCTCGACGAAGGAGCGCACGATCGAGAGACCGAGGCCGACGCCGCGATGCTTGGTGCCGAGCGTGTTGCTCTCGAACCGGTCGAACACCCGGTCGATGATCTCGGGCGCGATGCCGCGGCCGCGGTCGATCACCGTCAGCCGCAGCGCCGTCCCCTCGCGTCGGGCCTCGACGCGGACCTGCTGGCCGGGCTCGGAGAAGCCGACCGCGTTGGAGAGCAGGTTGAACAGGATCTGGCGCACCCGCTTGCCGTCGGCGAAGACGCTGCCGATGTCCTCCGGCACGTCGAGGTCGAGGCCGATATCGGATTCCGCCAGCCGGTCCTCGATGCCGCGGGCGGCGGCCTCGACGGTGGAGCGCACGTCGATGGTCTCGCGCTGGAGTTCGAGCGAGCCGGCATCGATCGAGGCGAGGTCGAGGATGTCGTTGATGATGACCAGCAGCGCGGCGGACGAGCGCATGATGTGCTCGGAATATTCGCGCTGGCGCTCGTTGAGGGCGCCGACGGTCTCGTCGCCGAGGAGCTGGGTGAAGCCGATGATGTTGGTGAGCGGCGAGCGCAGCTCGTAGGAGACGTGGTGGACGAAGGTGTCGCGCAGCTGCGAGGCGCGCTCCAGGGCGTCGTTCTTCTCGGTCAGGGCCCGCTCGACATTGGCGCTCGCGGTGACGTCGATGAAGGTCAGCAGCGTGGCGCCGAGCGGCAGCGGCTGCGAGGAGCAGTCGAGCACGGTGCCGTCGTTGATGTCGAGGCGGCAGGCATGGCCGCTGCGGGTCTCGGACAGGCCGGTGATCGATTGCCGGATACCGGCCCAGGGGCTCTGGTCCGGCGTCAGCGCGCGGCAGGCGGCGATCACCGCATCGACGTGCGGCTTGCCCGCCAGCGTCGCCGGGTCGAGGCGCCAAGTGACGGCGAAGGCGCGGTTGGCCACCGTCAGGCGCCCGTCGGCGCCGAACACCGCCACCGGCTCCTTGAGCGCCTCAAGCGTCTCGGCCTGCTCCTTCATCAGCGCGTCGTAGCGCGAGGCGAGCTTCATGCTCTCCGAGACGTCGTGGTAGAGATAGGTCAGGCCGCCCTGCGGATTGGGGTCGGCGACGACCCGCAGGGTGCGTCCGTCGGGCAGGTACCAGGGCGTGTCGGTCGGTTCGACTGCCCGGTAGGCGGCGAGCACATCGGCCTTCCACGAGCGGAAATCGGCTTGCTCGGGCAGTTTGCGGGCGGCGCGCAGGCGGTCGAGGATCTCGCCGTCGAGGGGGCGGCCTTCGAGAAAAGCCGGATCGAGATCCCACAGGCGCTGGTAGGCGGCGTTGTGGAAGATCAGGCGCTGGCGCGCGTCGAAGATCGCCACCGCGGTCGGCAGCTGGTCGAGGGTGCGCACATTGGCATCCATCTGCCGCTGCAGGTCGGCCCGCACGCTCTCCAGCTCCGACACATCGACGGCGATGCCGACGCGGCCGGTCTCCAGGGTGCTCTCGCTGACGTCGAGGGTGCGGCGCGCGCCCGCCACCACCGCCGAGAGGCGCAGCGGCTGGGGCGCGAGGCCGGGCCGCCGCACTTGGCGGGCGATCTGCTCACGGGCGCCGCGGTCGAGAAGTTCGAGGCCGTGGTTCAGGGCGGCCTCGCGGTTCGGGGCCTCGACGGCGGCGGCATAAGCGGCATTGACGAAGGCGAGCGCCCCGTCCGGGCTGCGGTGCCAGACCGGCTGCGGGATCGCGTCGAGCAGACCTGCGAGCGCGGTCAGGCCGCGCTTGGCCTCGTCCAGCGTGTGACGCAGCTCGATCAGCTCGCGGCGCTCCTCGGTGGTCTCGCGCAGGCGCAGCAGCGCCCGGCCGCCCACCGCCTGCCCCTGCGCCTCGATGAAGCGCCCGGCGAGGCTGCGCAGGTTCGTCCGGAAGCCGGTGCCGCGCTCGCGCAGTGCGGCGACCGCCGCCTCGAGGAGCTGCGCGTCCTGGGGCGTGAGCCACGTGCCGAAGGTCAGCAGGTGCCGCGAGCCGCCCTGGCTCCCGCGCGCATCCTGGCTCCGCAGATCCTGGCGAAGGTCCTGGGCGAACCCCGCGTCGCCGACAATGCTCGGCTCGCCGCGCCCGGCCCAGGCGACGAGCACCTGGCGCTCGGAATGGAGCAGCATCTCGGCCCGGTCATGGGCGCCACGGAGCTGGGCGAGCTCGTCCTGATACACGCGTTCCTTGCGTGTCCAGCTGACGCGCTCGCGCAGGTAGACGAGCGACAGGATGGTCGCGAACAGGATCAGGCCGAGAACGACGGCGAGGCCGGCAACGTTGTGCGTCTGCATCGCTCCCAGCATCGGCTTCGCTTCGATGGACGGAGCGCCCTCGGCGAGTGCGGCCACCGGCGCCGCGACGACGAGGACGCCGACGCGCGACAGAACGCGCGCCGCCCGTTCCAGACCCATGTCCCGCCCCCACAACCCACCATGCCCGGCGCTCCGCGGGGCTTGCGCCCACGGCCTGGAAAGTTCCCGGAAAGCGCCGGGCACATGCCTGCCGTCGCGTCCGGCTCGCCGACGCGCGGGCACCTGCTTCCGAAGATTCGCGCCACTGTAACGCGGGGGCGATTCCGGCTGGAAGCGCCTTTATGGCTTCGAACGGGTCCGCCCTGCATTCCGGCGACGCACAGCACCCAAAAGCCACACCACCGAAATGGCCCCTTGACGAAGTCTCACGGGTGATCGGCGGGCCGGGCGGTGCCGGGAGCGGCGATCCAGGGGGGCGGCGCGACGCGAAAACAGTGTCGCCGAATCCATCCAGGCGGCCGGTGCTGGCGATCTGCTTGCCGCCAGACGAAAGAAGCCCGGCCGTGGGCCGGGCTTCTTTCGCGAATCTTGTTGCTGGAGGCTGATCCGGTCGAACCCGACCCGCTTCCGGCCCATGCCCGGATCACGTGGCCCGGATCACGTGGGGACGTCCCCGGGCCCGGCATCCAGAGGGGATGCTGGGCCCGGCGAGGTCCGATCAGTAGCGGTAGTGCTCGGGCTTGAACGGGCCGGCCTGCGGCACGCCGATATAGGCCGCCTGATCGGGGCGGAGCTTGGAGAGCTTCACGCCGATCTTCTCGAGGTGCAGGGCCGCGACCTTCTCGTCGAGGGTCTTGGGCAGCGTGTAGACCTGACGCTCGTACTTGCCGGGGTTCGTCCAGAGCTCGATCTGGGCGAGCGTCTGGTTGGTGAAGGAGGCCGACATCACGAAGCTCGGGTGGCCGGTCGCGTTGCCGAGGTTCACCAGCCGCCCTTCCGAGAGCAGGATGATGCGGTGGCCGTCGGCGAACTCGATCTCGTCGACCTGCGGCTTGATGTTGGTCCACTTGAGGTTCTTGAGACCCGCGACCTGGATCTCGTTGTCGAAGTGGCCGATGTTGCAGACGATCGCCCGGTCCTTCATCGCCCGCATGTGGTCGATCGTAATGATGTCCTTGTTGCCGGTGGCGGTCACGAAGATGTCGGCGCGCGGCGCGGCCTCCTCCATCGTGACGACCTCATAGCCCTCCATCGCGGCCTGGAGCGCGCAGATCGGGTCGATCTCCGAGACCATGACGCGGCAGCCGGCGTTGCGTAGGGACGCGGCCGAGCCCTTGCCGACGTCGCCGAAGCCCGCGACCATGGCGACCTTGCCGGCCATCATCACGTCGGTGCCGCGGCGGATGCCGTCGACCAGCGACTCCTTGCAGCCGTAGAGGTTGTCGAACTTCGACTTGGTGACCGAGTCGTTCACGTTGATCGCCGGGAAGAGCAGCTTGCCCTCCTTGGCGAGGTTGTAGAGGCGGTGCACGCCCGTGGTGGTCTCCTCGGAGACGCCCTTGATCGAGTCGGCGAGCCCCGCGAACCAGCCCTTCGGCTTCTCGGCGAGCTTCTTCTTCAGGAGGGCGAAGAAGATCTCCTCCTCCTCGGATTCCGGCTTGTCGAGAAAGGCGGTGTCGCCGTTCTCGGCGCGCAGGCCGAGGTGGACGAACATGGTGGCGTCGCCGCCGTCGTCGAGGATCATGTTCGGCATGCCGCCGTCATGCCAGTCGAACAGGCGCGAGGTGTAGTCCCAGTACTCCTCCAGGGTCTCGCCCTTCACGGCGAAGACCGGAATGCCGGCGGCGGCGATCGCCGCGGCGGCATGGTCCTGGGTCGAGTAGATGTTGCACGACACCCAGCGGATGTCGGCGCCGAGCGCCTTGAGCGTCTCGATCAGCACCGCGGTCTGGATCGTCATGTGCAGCGAGCCGGCGATCTTGGCGCCCTTGAGCGGCTGGCTCGCGCCGTACTCGGCGCGGGTCGCCATCAGGCCCGGCATCTCGGTCTCGGCGATCGAGATCTCCTTGCGGCCGTAATCGGCCAGCCCGATGTCGCGGACGATGTAATCCTTGGCAGCTGCCATCTCGGTATCCCTTTTCAGTCGTGGCCGGCGCGAAACAGCGAGTCGTTCCGGCGCTTCGGCCCGGCGCATCGGCCGGTTCACCCGGCCGGGTCGGCCATCCCTGTAGCAGGGCTCGGCTTAGGGAGCAATCAAGACATAAAGATGTCTTTATGCGTTTAACTCCAGGGTGGGGCTGGCACAAGGATGCCGCCGCGGCCCTAGGCCGACTCGTCCCGCAATTGTCGCCGGATGATCTTGCCGCTCGTCGTCATCGGCAGGGTGTCGCGAAACGCGAGCGCGCGCGGCACCTCGTGGGCGGAGAGCCGGGCCTTGGCGAAGGCGAGGATTTCGGCGGCCAGCGCGTCCGAGGGAGAGAAGCCCGCGCGCAGGGTGACGAAGGCTTTCACGGTCTCGGTGCGCAGCGGGTCGGGCACGCCGACCGCGGCGGCGAGGGCCACCGCCGGATGGGCGCAGAGGCAGGCCTCGATCTCGGCCGGGCCGATCCGGTAGGCCGCCGAGGTGATGAGGTCGTCCTCGCGGCCGATGAAGCGGATGTAGCCGTCGGCATCGCGCCGGGCCTGGTCGCCGGTCATCCACCAGCCGTCGCGGAATTTCTTCGCGGTCGCCTCCGGCTGATTCCAGTAGCCGAGGAACAGCACCGGGTCGGGGGCGCGCACGGCGATCTCGCCGGTCTCGTCGGTTCCCGCCTCCGTCCCGTCCCCGCGCAGGACCGCGACGCGGTGGCCCGGCACTGGCTTCCCCGTGGCGCCGGCCCGCGCCACGCCGGCCTGCGCGCAGGAGGCCAGCACGAGGTTGCACTCGGTCTGGCCGTAGGCCTCGCCGATGGTGAGGCCGAGAGCGGCTTCCGCCCACGCGAAGGTTTCGGCCCCGAGCGCCTCGCCGGCGGAGGCGATGTTGCGCAACCGCGAGAGGTCGAACCGTTTTCGCGGATCGGGCACGCCCCGCAGCATCCGCAGCGCGGTCGGTGGCAGGAAGGCGTGGGTGACGCCGAGATCGGCCATCAGCCTAAACGCCGACTCCGGCTCGAACCGGCCCGAGGCCCGGGCGACCACCGGCATGCCGAGGCGCAAGGACGGCATCAGCACGTTGAGGAGCCCGCCGGCCCAGGCCCAGTCGGACGGGGTCCACATCAGCCCGGTGCCCGCGGGGGGAAAGCCGTGCATCAGCGTCCAGCCCGGCAGGTGGCCGAGCAGCACCCGGTGGCCGTGGAGCGCCCCCTTGGCGAGACCGGTCGTGCCGGAGGTGTAGATCATCAGCGCCGGATCGTCCGGCCCGGTCGCCCGCGTCTCGAACCCGTCCGGAGCCGCCTCCAGAGCCGCGAAAAAATCCTCGGCGGTCTCCGCGGCCCCATCGACCGAGAGGATCGTGACGAGATCCGGCAGCTCGGCCCGCAGCCGTTCCAGCTTGGCGAGCCCGGCGGCGTCGGTGACGATGGCCCGCGCGCCCGAATCGGCGAGCCGGTGAAGCAGGGCCGCCTCGCCGAACAGGCCGGCGAGCGGCAGCGCGATCGCCCCCAATCGGTAGGCGGCGAAGTGAGTGATCACCACCGCGGCCGATTGCGGGAGCAGCACCGCCACCCGGTCGCCCGGTTCGACGCCGCGCGCGGCGAGCGCCGCCGCGAGCCGCAGCGAGTCGGAGCGCAGGCGGCCGTAGCTCACCGTCTCGGGCCGGTCGTCGGGCCCGAGCACGAGCAGCGCGGTGCGGTCGGGCTCGGTCAGCGCCCAGCGGTCGCAGACATCGGCCGCGATGTTGTAGCGCTCCGGGATCTCCCAGCGGAAATCCGCGCCGAGGTTTTCGTAAGTGTCGGCCGGCTCCGGCACGGCAATGTCCCCGAACCTGCGGCGGCCCCCCGGCGCCGGTCGTGCTTCGTCCTGCCGGTCCCGCCGCAGCGGGACCGATCGCCTCTCATCCGCCCTCGCCGCGCCGGTCGCAATCCGCACTCGACGCGCAGTGACGGGGCTCAGTCTTCGCGCTGCGGAAACCCGGCGCGGAAGGCGAAATCGGTGATCGGGCGGCGGCCGTTCGGCTGTTCCTTGGCCTGCTGCTCCTCGCTCAGGTCGGCCCAGGGCGTGGCCCGCCCGACCGCGTAGGCCGCCTCGACCCGATGATGCTCGGGCACGTTCAGCGCCGTCACCGCCCGCTCCTTGTCGAAGCCGCCCATCCCGTGAACGTGCCAGCCCTGACGGTTGGCCTGGAGCGCGAAGGCGAGCGAGGCCGCGCCGGCATCGAGGGAGTGGCTGGCCGAGGGCTTGAACTCGTCGCCGACCTTCATTCGTGTGTTCGAGACGAGGATCACGAGCGCGCCGGCATCCTTCGCCCATTTCTGGTTGCCCGGTACGAGAAGGTCGAAGAACCCCTCCCATTCCGGGGTGCCGCGCAGCGCGTAGACGAAGCGCCAGGGCTGCGAGTTGTAGGACGAGGGCGACCAGCGCGCCGCCTCGAACATCCGGAGCAGCTCGGACTCGGGCACCGCCTCGCCGGTGAAGGCGCGCGGCGACCAGCGCTCGAGGAAGATCGAGTCGATCGCGTGGTCGGGCGTGCGGGTCGTCGGGCGGGTGGTCTCGGTCGTCACCGGGGGCGGGCTCCAGGCTGGCGGAACTTTGATGCGGCGCACCGTATGGCAGTGCACAAGTGGGGGCTAGGGGGTGGTGTTGCCGCGTCCCGCGCCGCGCGCGAGAACGAGGTGGACGACATCGGTGCGATGAGGATGCCCGTGAGCGAGACCGGCCCGACCCCCCTTCTGCTGCGCGCCGACCGCGACGGCGTCGCCACCCTGACCCTCAACCGGCCGCAGGCCCGCAACGCGCTCTCCCTCGCCCTGCTCGAAGCCCTGCGCCATGCCTTCGCCGGGTTGGCGGAGGACGGGAGCGTGCGCGCCGTGGTGCTGGCGGCGTCCGGCCCCGCCTTCTGCGCCGGCCACGATCTGAAGGAGATGACCGGCTACCGGGCCGAGGCCGACCGCGGCGCGAGGCGGTTCGAGGCGCTGTTCGCGCTGTGCTCGGGCGTGATGTCGGCGATCCCCGCCCTGCCCCAGCCGGTGATCGCGGCGGTGGAGGGTGTTGCGACCGCCGCGGGCTGCCAGCTCGTGGCCTCCTGCGATCTGGCGGTCGCGGGGGCTCAGGCGCGTTTCGCCACGCCGGGCGTGCAGATCGGCCTGTTCTGCTCGACGCCGATGGTGGCGCTCTCGCGCAACCTCTCGCGCAAGGCGGCGATGCGGATGCTGCTCACCGCCGAGATGGCGGATGCGGAGGAGGCCCGGCGTCTCGGGCTCGTCAACGAGGTGGTGGAGGCGGGCGGTGCCCTGGCGGCCGCTCAGGCGCTGGCCGCGGGCATCGCCGCGCGCAGTCCGTACACCGTGCGGGTCGGCAAGCGGGCCTTCTACGAGCAGCTGGAGATGCCGCTGGCCGAGGCCTACGCCCATGCAGGCCGGGTGATGACGGAGAACATGCTGGCACGGGCGGCGGAGGAGGGGATCGGCGCTTTTCTCGACCGTAAGGCGCGGTGAGGCGCGAACCGATCGTCCGCCCGCGCATTGCCTCCGCGGCGCCCTCAAGCCGTCACGACCCCTGGGCAATCGGACTCGCATGCTCCTCAGACGCCCTCCTCCGATCTCCCCCGAACCGGGTCCGGACACGAAAAAAATCGTGAGCTGGAACCTCCTGCGCCGCACCGGCGCGGCGGTGGATTGCCTCGTCACGCTGATCGAGCAGGAGCGGCCCGACCTGCTGCTGATGCAGGAGGCGACGCGGGAGATCGCCGCGCTCAAGGACCGGGTCGGCGGCGTTTATGCCTGGGCGCAGCTGCCGGGGCGCATCCACGGGCTGGCGATGTGGAGCCCAATCCCCTGGACGAAGCCGCCCGAGATCGTCGCCCTCCCCTCCGGCGTGCTGATCGACCGGGTCTGCCAAGTGCTCGATTGGGGCGAGTTCGGCGTCGCCAACGTCCACCTTTCCCACGGGCAGGTGCTGAACCGGCGCCAGCTCCGGCGGATCGAGAGCCACCTGCCGCAGCAGGCCGCGGTGCTCGGCGACTACAACATCGTCGGACCGGCCCTCGTGCCGGGGTTTCGCGATGTCGGCCCCCGGCGACCGACCCATGCCATGGTCAACGTGCTGCCGCTGCGGCTCGACCGCTGCCTCGTGCGCGGCCTCGTCTGCCACGAGCGCGCGGTCCTGCCCCGCGGGCTGTCCGACCATCACCCGATCGTGGTGCGCCTCGCGCCCGCGCCGGAGGGGGCCGCCGCGGTCGGCCGGCTCAGAGGTATGGCAGAAGCAGTCGGACGGCTGCGTCGCGCAGGCGCACGGGGAGCGAACGGGCGCCGAGGTCGTCCAGCGTCAGACGGGTCCGCCGCTTCCCCGCGATGAAGGCTTCGAGGGTGCGGGCCAGCGGCACGTCGTAGACCTCGACGTTCAGCTCGAAGTTCAGGCGGAAGCTGCGCGAATCCCAGTTGGCGCTGCCGATGAAGCACCATTGCCCGTCGACGGTCATCGCCTTCGAGTGGTCGAAGGGCGGCCCGTCGATCCAGATCCGCACGCCGCTCCTGAGAAGCGGGTCGATATGGCCGCGGGTCGCCCAATCGACGAAGCGGTGATCGCTTTTCGTCGGGATGACGACATCGACTTCGATCCCCCGCGTGGCCGCGAGGCAGAGGGCATTCACGATGAGGTCGTTGGGCAGGAAGTAGGGCGTCGTCAGCCGGATCGACGACTTCGCGCAGGCGATGACCTGCAGGATGACCGTGGCGATCTTCTCGATGTCGGCGTCGGGCCCGGAGGTGACGACGCGGGCGGTCACGGCGCCGGCCGGCTCAAGCGGCGGGAGCCACGCCTCGCCCTCCAGCTCCTCGTCGCTGACGAACAGCCAGTCGGCAATGAAGGCCTGGGTCAGGTGCTCGACCACCGGTCCCTCGATCCGGAAATGCGTGTCGCGGATCGGGAAGGCCGGCTTCTCGCGGACGCGGTTGCCGTCGGAGATGTTGACGCCTCCGGTGAAGGCGGTCCGCCCGTCGATGATCAGCAGCTTCTTGTGGGTGCGAAGGTTCAGGAACGGCATCCGCCAGGGCAGCACGGAATGCATGAACAGGCCGGCCGGCACGCCGAGGCGGCGCAGGCGGCGCCACGCCGCGGGGAAGAAGTACCCGCTGCCGATGCCGTCGAGGATCACGCGGGTCTCGGCGCCCCGCTCCTGCGCCGCGTGCAGCGCCGCGCAGAAGGCCTGGCCGATCTCGTCGTCGCGGAAGATGTAGCTCGACAGGGCGACGCTGCGGCGGGCCTCGGCGATCGCGGCCAGCATCGCCGGATAGGCCTCGTCGCCGTTGCGGAATACCTCGATCCGGTTGCCCGCCACCGTCGGCAGACCGGTGATCGCCTGCACCGCCCGGTCGAGCGCGCGGTAGGGCTCGGGCACGTGGGCGGAGGGCTGCGGCGTGTCGTCGACGGCCTGTGAGGGACGCCGCTTCAGCCGCCGGGCGCGCCGCTCGACCCGGTTGATGCCGAAGGTGAGGTAGAGCAGCGTGCCGAAGACCGGCGCCAGCCATGCCAGCCCGATCCAGCCGATCGCCGCGCCCACCACCCGCTTGCGCAGCAGCACGTGGGTGCTGACGCCGAGGGACAGCACGAGGCCGATCGCCGCGACGATCTCGGTGCGCAGCGAGGCCGTCGTGCCGAGCCATCGGGTGAGGACTTCTTCCACCGGTCCGCCTTGCCGCCCTGCCCTGTCGGGGAACGGCGCAGGAGATAAGCCAAGCCTGGGGCGGCGAACAGGCGGCTCGCCACAAATCACCGCCGCATGCTAGAACAAACCTCGAACGGCTGTTGCTCCGGCCGCCGCCTTTCGAAAGCCTTCACCATCTTGTTCTCAGGTGGTCGGCCAAGGGGCGTGGCGTCCGGTCGGTCACGTTCCTCACAGCGTCAGGTCTCACACCGTCGAGCATGTCCGCGAGCGCCGCTCCCCGCGTCTTCACGATTCCCCCCGGCACCCCGTTCCTGCCGACGCTGGCGGACGCCCTCGTGTCGGGCCGCCTCGTCGGCGAGGTCGGCCGCGATCCGTTCGCGCTGGCCTCCGTCACGCTCTACCTGCCGACGCAGCGCGCGGTGCGGGCGCTCTCGACCGTTCTCGCCCAGCGGCTCGGCGGGGCGGCCCTGCTGCCGCGGATGATCCCGCTGGGTGAAGCCGACGAGGCGGAGCTCGACCTCTCCTCCAACACGCTTCTCGAGACGCCGGACGATCTGCTCTATCCCTCGATCCCCGCGCTGGAGCGCCGCCTGATCCTGGCGCGCCTCGTCCAGAAATGGGCGGAGACGGTGGACCGCGAGCTCCTGCCCATCGACGACGAGGTGCCCTTCCTCGTGCCCTCCTCCCCCGCCGACGCGGTGGCGCTCGCCGCCGACCTCGAAGGGTTGATGGACGCCCTCACCGTCGAGGGGCTGCCCTGGAGCGAGATCGCCGCCGCAGTGGAGGCCGAGCATTCCCGCTACTTCCGCCTCACCCTCGACTTCCTGAGGATCGCCGCCGAGCACTGGCCCGACATCCTCGCCGCCCGCTCGCTGGCCGACCCCGCCGCCCGCGCCCGCCGCCTCGTGCTCGCCGAGGCCGCCCGGCTCGAACGCGACCGGCCGGACGATCCGGTGATCGTCGCGGGCTCGACCGGATCGGTGCCCGCCACCGCCCGGCTGATCGCGGCGGTGGCCCGCCTCCCCCGCGGCGCCGTGGTGCTGCCGGGGCTCGACCTGCATCTCGACGACGAGGGCTGGGAGGCGATCGACGGCGCCGGCGGCACGCGCGAGGAGATCGCCCACGGCCATCCGCAGGCGATCCTGCGGGCGCTGACCGGGCCGAGGGGCCTCGCCGCCGGCCGGGCGGAGGTCGAGACCCTCGGCGATCCCTCGCCCGAGGCCCTGGCGCGGGAGCGGCTGCTGTCGCAGGCCCTGCGCCCGGCCGAGACCACCGATGCCTGGGCCCGGCTCGACCCGACCGAGCGGCTGACCCTGGCGCGGGAGGGCATGGCCGGCCTCGCCGTGGTCGAGGCGGCGGACGAGCGCGAGGAGGCGCTGGTCGCCGCGCTGGCGCTCCGCGAGACGCTGGAGACGCCCGGCGCCACCGCCGCCCTCGTCACGCCCGACCGCGGGCTGGCGCTGCGGGTCTCGGCCGAACTCGCCCGCTGGGGCATCGCGGCGGAGGACTCGGCGGGGCTGAGCCTCGCCCGCTCGCAGGCCGGACGCTTCGCCCGGCTCGTGGCCGAACTGGCCGCCGAGGTGGCGCCGGCCCGCGTCATCGCGCTGCTGGCCCATCCCTTCGTCCGGCTGGGACTGACCCGCAGCGAGGTTGTGCGCGCCGCCGCCGCCCTGGAGATCGGCGGCCTGCGCGGCCCGGCCCCGATCCCGAAGAACAGTTTCGACGGCATGCGCGCCGCGGTGGCGCTCCAACGCAACGCCACCGAGCGGGTGCCGCGGGCGAAGCGGCGCCTGAAGCCGATCGACTGGGATCTGGCCGAGAACATCCTCGACCGCCTGGAGATCGCCCTCGACGCCTTCCGCACCGACCTCCACCCCGCCATCGGCAACCTCGTGGCGCTGGCCGCCCTCCACCGCGAGGCCTGCGAGCGGATGATGGGTGGGACGGATGAGGATGAGCCCATCGACGATCCCTCCCTCGATACCCTCGACGGCCTGTTCGACGACCTCGAATCGGCCGAGCAGGAGGATCTGCCGGGCCGCTTCTCCGACTACGCCGCCTTCTTCACCGCGCTCGCCCGCGACCGGACGGTGGCCTGCGCGCAGCGGAGCGCGCATCCCCGCCTGCGCATCCTCGGCCCGCTCGAAGCCCGTCTGCTCTCCGTCGACCGGATCGTGCTCGGCGGGCTCGACGAGACGGTCTGGCCGGTGCGTCAGACGACGGACGCCTTCCTCAACCGGCCGATGCGCGGACAGGTCGGCCTGAGCCCACCGGAGCGCCGGATCGGTCAGGCCGCCCACGACTTCGTCCAGGCCCTCGGCACCCACGACGCCGTGGTGACCCGCGCGGCCAAGCGCGAGGGCTCGCCGACGGTGCCCTCGCGCTTCCTCCAGCGCCTGCGCGCCTTCGGCGGCGACGCGGTCTGGGCCGGCGCCACCGCCCGCGGCCAGCGTCTGCGCGGGCTCGCCGCGATCCTCGACCGCGGCCAGGAGGCGCCGCCGCTGCGCCTGACCCGACCCGCGCCGCGACCCGATCCCGACCTGTTCCCGTCGCGCCTCAGCGTCACCGAGGTCGAGACGCTGGTGCGCGACCCGTACTCGATCTTCGCCCGGCACATCCTGGGGCTGGAGGCGCTGGAGCCGATGGCTGTGGTCCCCGGCGCGGCCGAGCGCGGCAGCCTGATCCACAAGATCCTCGGCGATTTCTCCGCGGCCCATCCCGGCCCGCTGCCGGCCGACGCGGAGACGCTGCTCTACACCATCGCCTTCGAGGCCTTCGGCCCACTCCAGGACCAGTACCCCGAACTCTACGCCGAGTGGTTTCCCCGCTACGAGCGGATGGCGGTGGCCTTCCTCGAATGGGAGGCGGGCCAGCGCCAGGGCCTGCGCGCGATCCACGCCGAGCGGTCCGGCAAGCTCACGATCCCGCTGGGGGAAAAGACCTTCACCCTCTCGGCCCGTGCCGACCGGATCGAGGCGCGCGCCGACGGCGGCTACTGCATCGTTGATTTCAAGACCGGCACCCCGCCGAGCAACCGCACGGTCTTCGCCGGCTTCTCGCCGCAGCTCACCCTGGAGGCGGCGATGCTGATGCACGGCGCCTTCGAGGGCCTGAAGGCGGCGTCGGTTCCGGATCTCCTCTACGTCCACGCCTCGGGCGGGCGCGAGCCGTTCCGGCCGATTCCCGTGAAGGCGCCGCCGGGCGATGCGCGGGCGGTGGCGGCCATCGTCGAGGAGCATCTGGAGCGCCTGCGCGGCCTGATCGCCCGCTACATGACCGGTGAGGCCGCCTTCCTGTCGCGCCCCTACCCGCAATATGTGCGCGCCTACAACGAGTACGATCACCTCGCCCGCGTGCTCGAATGGTCTCTGGCGGGCGAAGGAGAGGCCGCGTGAACGCCCCGCTGACCGGCTTCACCGTCGACGACCTGACCAAGGCGGCCCAGCGCCGGGCGGCCGACCCGCGCCTCTCGGCCTGGGTCTCGGCCAATGCGGGGGCGGGCAAGACCAAGGTGCTCACCGACCGGGTGCTGCGCCTGCTCCTCGACGGCGCGCCGCCCGGCCGGATCCTCTGCCTCACCTTCACCAAGGCGGCGGCGGCCAACATGTCGATCCGGGTGTTCCAGCGTCTCGGCCGCTGGGTGACGCTGGACGACGCGGCGCTGACCGCGGAGCTCACCGAACTCACCGGCGAGCGGCCCGCCCGCGACACCCTGCGGCTCGCCCGGCGCCTGTTCGCCCGCGCCGTCGAGACGCCGGGCGGCCTCAAGATCGAGACGCTGCACGCGCTCTGCGAGCGGCTGCTGCACATGTTCCCGTTCGAGGCCAACGTGCCGGCCCGCTTCGTCGTGCTCGACGACAACCAGTCGCGCGAGGCGTTCGAGATCGAGACCGACAACGTCCTCGCCGACGCGATCCTCGGCGGCAACCAGGAACTCTCCGATGCGCTGGCGGTGGTCGGCGCGGAAGCCTCCGGCGATACGCTCCGCGAGGCGATCCGCGCCGCGATGCGGGCCCGTGCCCTGTTCGCCGACCACCGCGCCCTGGAACCGGCGCTCGCCCGCCTGCCTCGCGCCCTGGCGCTGCGGGACGGCGCCCGCGTCGAGACCATCGAGGCGGAGATCTTGCGCGGGAGCACGCTCGGCGATTGGCGCGAGGTCGCGGGCCGGCTGCGGACCGGCAAGAGCACCGACGAGCGGCTGGCCGACGGCCTCGTGGAGGCGCAGTTCGCCCTGGACGCGGGCAAGGCGCTGGCGCCCTACCGCGCGGTCTTCTTCACCGACAAGGACGAGCCGCGCGCGGCGAAATCCTTCGGCACCAAGGCGGTGCCGGAGGACGTCAAGCAGGCGCTGCTCGACGAGCAGGCGCGCCTCATCCCGCTCTTCGACGATCTTCGCGCCGCCCGCGCCCTAGCCCGGACACAGGGGCTGTTTCGGCTGGCCGCCGAGATCCACCGCCGGGTCGAGGCGCAGAAGACCCGGCTCGGCGCCCTCGATTTCGACGACCTGATCCACAAGACCCTCGACCTGCTCTCGCGGGTCGGCGCCTCCTGGGTCCTGTACAAGCTCGACCGCGGCGTCGACCACGTCCTCGTCGACGAGGCACAGGACACCAACCCGCAGCAATGGGAGATCCTGCGCACGCTCACCGCCGAGTTCGCGGCGGGCGAAGGCGCGCGCGGGCTCACCCGCACCCGCTTCGCCGTGGGGGATCCCAAGCAGTCGATCTACAGCTTCCAGGGCGCCGACCCGCGGGAATTCGAGCTGACCCGCCGCGCCTGGGGCCGGGCGGCGGAGGGGGCCGGGCACGACTTCGCCGATGTCAGCCTGCGGCTGTCCTTCCGCACCGCGAGCCACGTCCTCGCGGCGGTCGATGCGGTGTTCGGCGTTCCGGAGCACTTCGCCGGCCTGTCCTTCGAGGCGGGCGCGCCGGGCACCGTTCACGCCTCCGCCCGCGCCGGGGTGCCCGGCGCGGTCGAACTGTGGGGCATCGAGGAGCCGGCGGAGGCCGAGGAGCCCGACGCCTGGGCGGCGCCCGTCGATGCTCCGGAGCCCAACGCGCCGGCTATCGTCACCGCCCGCCGCATCGCCCGCGCGGTCAAGGCCTGGACGACCAAGGGCGATGCCTGCGGCCGGGTCTGGCGGCCCGGCGACGTGCTGATCCTCGTGCGCAAGCGCTCGGCGGCATTCGAGGAGGTGATCCGGGCCCTCAAAGGCCTCGGCGTGCCGGTGGCGGGCCAGGACCGGTTGGAGGTCGCAGGCCACATCGCCGTGCTCGACCTCGTCGCGGTCGGCCGCGCCGGGCTGCTCCCCGCCGACGACCTGACGCTGGCCACCGCCCTCAAGACACCGCTCGTCGGGCTCACCGACGACGACCTCACCCGCATCTGCGCCCGGCGCCCGTTCTCGGAGACGCTGGAGGACGCGCTCGCCCGCCACGCGGAAGCGGGTGATGCGGCCGCGATCCGCGGCCTCACAGCGCTGCAGCTCTGGATCCGGCTCGCGGCGGAGCACGGCCCGTTCGGCTTCTACGCCGCCCTGCTTGGCCCCCATGGCGGTCGCAGCCGGCTGGTGGCGCGGCTCGGCGGCGAGGCGGGCGACGCCATCGACGTGTTCCTCGCCCAGGCCGCGGAGGCCGAGACCGGGGGCGACGCCCCCTGCCTCGACGCGTTCCTGGCCGATTACGTGGTGCGGCCCGGCCGCGGCAAGTCAGGCCTCTCGGTCAAGCGCGACCTGGAGGCCGGCCGCGACGAGGTGCGGGTGATGACGGTGCACGGCGCCAAGGGCCTCGAGGCCCCCGTCGTCGTCGTCATCGACGGCTGCGAGCCGCTCGGGCGCAACGACCCGCCGCTGCTCGGCCTCGACCCTTCCGCCGACGGCCCGCTGCCGCCGGTCTGGACCGGCGGGCGGACGCAGGATTGCGCCGCCACGCTCAAGGCCCGCTCGGCACTTCAGGTTCGGGCGCGGGAGGAGCACAATCGCCTGCTCTACGTCGCCATGACCCGGGCCGCCGACCATCTCGTCATCGCCCCCTATCGCGGGGCGACGCGGGAGACGCCGGCCTCATGGTGCGAGATGGTCCGCATCGGCCTGGAGCGGGGGCTGGGCCCCGGCGAGGCGATCGAGACCGAGCACGGGCCGATCACGATCTGGCGCGACGGCTCGACCGCCGCGCTCGCCGCCGCGGCGAACGACACGACCGTGCCGGAGCCCGAGGCGGTGCCGGACTGGCTGTTCGCGAAGGCTGCGCCGGAGGCGGAGGCCGCGCCGCCGCTGAGTCCCTCGGGTGCACTCGGAGCTGCGGACGGCCAGCGCCAGCCCCAGCGCCGCCTCGGCGACGCCGAGGCCCGCCGCCGCGGCGCCCTGGTCCACGCGCTCCTCGAACACCTGCCCCGGATCGAGCCGGCCCGCCGGGCGGAAGCGGCCGACCGCTTCACCCGCGCCCGCGCACCGGCCCTGGAGGAGGGCAAGCGCAGGGACCTCGTGCGCTCCGTGCTGCGGCTGATCGAGGCGCCGGATCTCGCGCCGCTGTTCTCGGCACAGGCGCGGGCCGAGGTCGCGTTGTCAGGCCGTATCGTGGTGGACGGCGCGGAGCGGGACGTCACCGGCCGGATCGACCGCCTCTTCGTCGAGGCCGGCCGGGTGATCCTGTGCGACTTCAAGACCGGCCGCCCACCCGCCGACGATGCGCCGCTGCCCGAGCGCGAGGCGGCGCAGGTCGCGCTCTACGCGCGGCTCGCCGCCGCGATCTGGCCGGACCACGCGATCACCGCCTTGCTGGTGTGGACCTCGGGTCCGGTGGTGCGCCGGGTTGATGGGGCTGTCTGACGCTCCCCGTCCTCGCGAGCGTCAGCGATGTAGCGGGGCGGCCCTTTCGCAAGGGACCGCGCCGCTGCATCATCTCAGCTTCACCTCGCAACGACGCCTCTGCAGCCTCAGCTGCTCTTCTTCGGCGTCAGCTTGACGATCTGCCCGTCATCCTCGGTCACGGCGTAGACGGCGCCGTCGGGGCCGACCCGCACGTCGCGGACGCGGTGCTCCAGGGGAATGCGCTCCTCGGTGACGACCTTGTCGCCATCGAGCTTCAGCACGACGAGACCGGTGCTGACGAGGCCGCCGATGAGGAACTGGTTCTTCCAGGCCGGAAACAGGTCCTTGTCGTAGAGCGCCATGCCCGACGGGCCGATCACCGGGTCCCAGTAATAGACCGGCTGCACCGTGCCGCCGGCCTGGGTCTGGCCGTCGCCGATCTTCTCGCCGGAATACTCGATGCCGTAGGTGACCACGGGCCAGCCGTAGTTGAGTCCGGGGCGGGGACGATTCAGCTCGTCGCCGCCGCGCGGACCGTGCTCCACGGTCCAGAGCCGGCCCTGATTGTCCAGGGCGGCGGCCTGGACGTTGCGGTGGCCGTAGGACCAGATCTCGGGCTTGGCCTTCTCGCCGCCGGTGAAGGGGTTGTCCTTGGGCGCGTTGCCGTCGGTGTCGATGCGGAAGACCTTGCCCAGCCCGCTGGTCAGGTCCTGCGCCTGCCCGCGGGTCTGCTTGTCGGAGCGCTCGCCCACCGTGACGAACAGCTTGCCGTCCGGCGCGAAGACGAGGCGCGAGCCGAAATGCTTGTCGCCGTCATAGGTCGGCATCTGGCGGAAGATGACCTTGACGTCGTCGAGCCGCGCCTTGCCGTCGCTCTCGACCAGCTTGGCCTTCGCCACGGTCGTGCCGTTGCCCTTGTCCCGCGGCTCGCTGTAGCTGAAGTAGATCGTGCGGTCGGCTGAGAAGCTCGGGCTCAGCGCCACGTCGAGCAGGCCGCCCTGCCCCCTGGAATCGACCTTCGGCACGCCCGCCACCGGCTGCCCCACGCTGCCGTCCTTGGCCACGAGGCGGATCTTGCCGGCCTTCTCGGTCACGATCATCCGCCCGTCGGGCAGGAACTCCATGGCCCAGGGGCTCTCCAGGCCCTTCGCCACCACCGCGGTCTCGATCTCGGTCTTCTGCGCCGGCTCCGGCGCGCGGGTCTGGTTGGGCAGGAGCGGCTTGTACTCGGTGTTCGGCGGATCCTTCTCCGCAACGGTGGAGCCGGCGCTCGGCGCGGCCGGCGCCTGGAACGATTCGCCCTGGATGCGCGGCGCGCGGGTATCCTCGCCGCCGGTCTGTCCGGAGGGGGCTTGCGCGAAGGCGGAGGCATCGAGGCCGAGGGCCGCGACGGTGGCGAGCAGAAGGGAAAGGGTGCGCGTCACGTCGATTGATCCTTGTACGGGTCGCCGATCCTGCCCGCCAAATGGGGCGCGGGCGGCCCGCGGCGAGGGCTGCGGCGCCGCAGGCGCCCGAAGGCGGCGGCTTTGCGCGAGCATCGGCGCGAAGATCGGCGCGGGGGAAGATCGGCGCGGGGATTGCGGGGACGAGCGAGGCCCGACCCATGTGGGTCCGGCGCGCCAGACCCGCTGCCGGGGCGCGACGCCTTGACCGGACGGGGGGGCGTCGCCAATTCTCAGCCACCGTGAGGCGCCGAACCCACTCCCCGGTGCCGTCCATGCCGAGGCCTCCCATGGGCCCGTATGGGACCGCGTGTCGAAAGGACGTAAGATGGCGACCGTGAAAGTGACCGATGCGAGCTTCGAGCAGGACGTTCTGCAGTCCGCCGAGCCCGTCGTAGTGGATTTCTGGGCGGAGTGGTGCGGCCCCTGTCGGCAGATCGGCCCGGCGCTGGAGGAGATCTCCGTCGATCTTCAGGGCAAGGTGAAGATCGCCAAGGTCAACGTCGATGAGAACCCCGGCATCGCCTCGACCTACGGTATCCGCTCGATCCCGACCCTGATGATCTTCAAGGACGGCAAGCTCGCCAGCCAGAAGGTCGGCGCCGCTCCCAAGGGCGACCTCTCCCGCTGGATCCAGGCCAGCGCCTGACGCGACGCCGCCTTCCGGCCGAGCCGAACCGAGACAGCCCGGCCGCGAGGCCGGGCTTTTTCATGCGCGCGGGCGGCGCCATCCCTGAGTGCGATGCCGCGGATCCTGAAACGCAAGAAGCCCGGCCTTGCGGCCGGGCTTCCTGGTTTCGAGACCCTTTATCGGAGGTTCGGCTTAGTAGCTGCCGAACTTGTAGTTCAGGCCGGCGCGGATGACGGCGAAGTCGACGTCGCGGCGCGCGGTGTTGTTGAGGATGGTCGAGGGCGAGATCGGGCCGGCCGCGGTCAGCGGGGTCGCGGTCACGATCACGCCGTTGGCGTTGGCGAAGCCGTAGCGGCTGTTGTTGCCGTCGAAGTTCACGTACAGGCCTTCGACCTTGAGCGTCACCGCCGAGGAGCGGAAGAAGTTCAGGAACGAGTCGGTCGGGAGCGCGTACTCGACGCCGCCGCCAGCCGCGTAGCCGGTCTTGAAGTCGTCGGTGTCGACGGCGCGGCCGCCACCGAAGCTGCCGTAGGCGAAGCCGCCGGTGCCGTAGAACAGGACGCGGTCGAAGGCGTACCCGATACGGCCGCGGACGGTGCCGAAGAAGTCGAGGCCCTGGAGACCGGTTGGGTTGATCAGGGTCACGCCCGGCTGCACGAAGCCGCCCGGCGTCACGGCGCAGGCGATGCCGCCCGTGCCGCAGACGCCCGCACGACCGAAGCGGCCGCCGAGGTCAGCGTACTGAGCGTCGGCTTCGATACCGATCACGACACCCGAGCCCGGGGTGAACTGATAGTTGTAGCCGATCTGACCACCGCCGACGAAGCCGTCGCTGCGGCCGCCGTTGTCGAAGGCGAAGCCGGCGATCGCGCCGACCGGGCCGCCGACGACGCGACGATCGATCGTGACGACCTGCGTCGGCGCCAGGGAGTCCTCGACGCCGAAGCCGTAACCGGCGTTGAGACCGGCGTAGAAACCGGTCCAGGTGAACACCGGGACGGGCGTGAAGACCGGCGGCGGCGCGGCGCGGCGCGGCAGATCGGCGGCGGAGGCCGCGGCGGTCAGCGCCGTGAAGGCGGCGAGAGAAGTCAGAAGCTTTTTCATTTTTGATCCCCAGCAGAAACCCGATCGCCGGCAAGCTAGACCATTTCTCTGGCCCGAGATGTAGCGAGCAGGACACACCCGCCGCGCGACAATCCGGCCGGTAGGCGGTTGCAACCCGCTCAGGACGATGCCGAAACCAGATTTCGCGCCGGGGCGGGCGGGTCGGAGGCGCCGTGAATCAAGACGATCGCCTTCAGAACCTTGCCGAGCGGCAGCGGCCGATGGATTCCGACCAGATGATTCGAAGCGAGGATGACCCTCCGCCGGGCGGCGGCGCGAAGAGGGCACATCGTCGTCAAGGTGCGGTCAAGACGATCCCGACACACGCCGCCCCGCTCGACGGTTGTCCAGCGGGGATATTGCGTTCTCGGCCCGCGGCGGATGCGTTCGTCCGCGCCAGGTCCAGCTCTGGTCAGGGCCGGGGCCGCCCCGCCTAGGCGAAGAGCCTGCCACATCGGATCCGACGGCAGCCACTCGGGTCTCCCATCGGACGTCCTCGCCGGCATGCCGATGGGCTCCCTTGAGCGCCGCGCATACCCGCCGATTCAATATCGCCCTGTTCGAGCGGATCTCGGCTCAGACCGGGATCGTGCCGTTGGCCTCGAGCACGGCGCCCGCCAAGTAGAGCGAGCCACAGATCAGGACGCGCGGCGGGCGCTCGAAGATCGTGTCCGACAGGGCCGCCACCGCCGCCTCGACGCTCGGGGCGACCTCGGCCGAGAGGCCGACGGACCGGGCGATTCCCGCCACTTCCTCGGCGGGCCGCGCGGCCACCTGGCCGGTGATCGGGACGGCAACGAGCGAGCGGGCCAGTCCGACGAAGTTCTTCAGGAAGCCTTCCGCGTCCTTGGTGCCGAGCAGTCCGACGACGAGGACCAGCGGCGCATCGCTGCGCTCGCCGAGATCGGCCATCGCCGCGGCGAGAATGCGCCCGCCATCGGCGTTGTGGCCGCCGTCGAGCCACAGCTCCGCGTCCCGCGGCATCCGCTCGGCCAGCGCGCCGCGCACGAGGCGCTGGAGCCGGCCCGGCCAATCGACGTTGCGCAGGCCCGCTTCGAGGGCCGCCGTGCCGATGTCGCCGAAGCCTGCCGCGCGCAGGGCCGCGATGGCGGTGCCGGCATTGGTGAGCTGGTGGCGCCCGGCGAGCTTCGGGCGCGGCAGGTCGAACAGGTCGGTTTCGTCCTGGTAGACGAGCCGCCCGCTCTCCTCGTGGACGGAGAAGTCCTGGTTGCCGACGCGCACCGGCACCGCGCCGACCCGCTCGGCCTGGCGGCAGAGCACCGCATCGGCTTGGGCGTAGTCCTGGGCGGCGATCACCGCCGGGCAGCCGCGCTTGAAGATGCCGGCCTTCTCCATCGCCACCGCCTCGACGGTGTCGCCGAGATACTCGGCATGGTCGCGCCCGATCGGGGTGACGACGGCGCAGGCCGGGCGGTCGATCACGTTGGTGGCGTCGACCCGTCCGCCGAGGCCGACTTCGAGGAGCAGAACGTCGGCGGGGTTCTCCGAGAACAGGAGCAGGGCCGCCGCCGTGGTGATCTCGAACACGGTGATCGGATCGCCCTTGTTGGCGGCCTCGCAGCGGGCGAAGGCGTCGGCGAGCCGGTCCTCGGAGACGTAGTGGCCGCCGCCGATGCCGCCGAGACGGATCCGCTCGTGGAAGCGCACGAGGTGGGGCGAGGTGTAGACGTGGGCGGCCATGCCGCCCGCCTCCAGGATCGCCCGCATGAAGGCGATGGTCGAGCCCTTGCCGTTGGTGCCGGCGACGTGAATCACCGGCGGCAGGCGCCGCTCGGGATGGTTGAGGGCCGCGAGCAGGCGCTCGATGCGCCCGAGCGACAGGTCGATCGTGCGCGGATGCAGGGCGAGGAAGCGCGCCATCAGCGCGTCGGAGGAGTCCATCTCGCGCGAAGACCTTCTGTCGCGGATTGATCTTAGGCCGCGTTGGGCAGGGGTTCGGGGGCGGCCGGCCCGGGAGGCGTACCGGAACCAGGCATCCGGCGCACATCCATCAGCAGGCCGCAGAGCCGGCTGATCGTCTCCTTGAGCTGATGCCGGTGCACGACCTGATCGACCATGCCGTGCTCGCGCAGGTATTCGGCCCGCTGGAAGCCGTCCGGCAGCTTCTCCCGGATCGTCTGCTCGATGACGCGCGGGCCGGCAAAGCAGATCAGCGCGCCGGGTTCGGCCAGATGCACGTCGCCGAGCATGGCGTAGGAGGCGGTGACGCCGCCGGTGGTCGGGTTCGTCAGCACCACGATGTAGGGCAGCCGCGCGGCCCTGAGACGGCGAACGGCGACCGTCGTGCGGGGCATCTGCATCAGCGAGAGGATGCCCTCCTGCATCCGCGCCCCGCCGGAGGCGGCGAACAGCACGTAGGGGGTGCGCTTCTCCAGGGCCGTCTCGGCACCGCGGACGAAGGCCTCGCCGCCGGCCATGCCGAGCGAGCCGGCCATGAAACCGAATTCCTGGGCCGCGATCGTCATCGGCAGGCCGCCGACGCGGCCGAAGCCGATCTTGAAGGCGTCCGGCATGCCGGTCTTGGCCCGCGCCTCCTTGAGGCGGTCGGCGTAGCGCTTCTCGTCGCGGAACTTGAGCGGGTCGGCCGGAACCTCGGGCAGCGGCACGTCGATCCACGTGCCCTCGTCGAACATCATCTTCAGGCGCGCGGTCGCGCTCATCTTGAGATGGTGCTCGGAGCCGGGAATGACCCAGTGGTTCTGCTCGACCTCCTTATGGAAGACCATCTGGCCCGTGTCGGGGCACTTGATCCAGAGGTTCTCCGGCGTCTCGCGCTTGAACAGCGTCTTGATCCGAGGCCGCACGACCTCCGAGATCCAGTTCATCGGCTCGACCATGGCGTCGGATTCCTGTCTGACCGCGTTCTCTTGCCGCGCTGATATCGGATCGCCGCCGCCCCGATGCCAAGGGATCTTGCCGAAGAGACGCTGCGGGTGCGGCGTCCCGCGAGGCGGGCGGCGGATTGACGGACGCTCAGGCCTCGGCCGGCACCTTCGTGGTGCTGCGAACGCCCTCGGCCAACTCGCGCACCAGGGCGGCGACCGCCTCCACCGTGCCGCTGCCGGCGCGGTCGCCGGGTTCGAGGCTGCGAGCCAGCGCATCGACGAGGGCCGAGCCGACGACGACGCCGTCGGCGCCGCGGGCGATCTCGGCGGCGTGCGCGCCGGTCTTCACGCCGAAGCCGACGACGACCGGCAGGCTGGTATGGGCCGAGATCCGGCCGACGGCCTGCGAGACCTTGGCGAAATCGGGGGTCGCGGAGCCGGTCACGCCGGTGATCGACACGTAGTAGACGAAGCCCGCGGTGTTCGCGAGGACGGCCGGCAGGCGCTTGTCGTCGGTGGTCGGCGTCGCGAGCCGGATGAAGGCGAGGCCCTTCTCCCGGGCCGGCAGGCAGAGTTCATCGTCCTCCTCCGGCGGTAGGTCGACCACGATCAGGCCGTCGATGCCGGCGGCCCCCGCATCCTCCAGGAAGCGCGGCACGCCGTAGGTGTGGATCGGGTTGTAGTAACCCATCAGCACCACCGGCGTCCGGTCGTCGCCCTCGCGGAAGCGGCGCACCAGGGCCAGCGTGCCGCGCAGGTCCTGGCCGGCCTTGAGGGCGCGCAGGCCCGCCGCCTGGATCGCCGGCCCGTCGGCCATCGGATCGGTGAAGGGCAGACCGAATTCGACGATGTCGGCTCCGGCCTTCGGCAGGGCTTCGAGCACCTTGAGCGAGGTTTCCGGATCGGGATCGCCCGCCATGACGTAGGTGACGAGGGCGGCCCGTCCTTCCGCGCGGCAGCGGGCGAAGGCGGCATCGATGCGGGCGGTCATGGTTCTCGCTCCCGGCGGCACGTCCGGCCTGTGAGGCCCGGGGCAGGCTGTCCCCGGAACCGGGCCGCCGTGCAGGGCTCGGCTTCCTCGGCCAATCTCCGGCCAAGTGGGGGCGCCTACACCATCCGCTCGCGTCCGTGAAGCGCGGATGCCGGGCTCACCTCCCCGGCTCCGCCGCAGCCCCGACGACGTTCTCGACCCAGTCGTGCAGCAGCAGGTGGGCGATGGCCGTCGGCGGCGGCACGGTCAGGCCTTCCGGATGGTGGCCCGCGATCATCTGCGTCACCTCGGAGCGCGTGAACCAGCGCGCATCCTCCAGCTCGTCCGGATCGGTCCGGACCTCCTCCGTGAGCCCCTCCGCCACGCAGCCGATCATCAGCGAGGCCGGGAAGGGCCAGGGCTGCGAGGCGTGATAGGCGACCGCGCCGACCGCGACGCCGGTCTCCTCGCGGGTCTCGCGGCGCACCGCATCCTCCACCGTCTCGCCGGGCTCGATGAATCCGGCGAGACAGGAATACATCCCCGGCTTGAAGTGCGGGCCGCGCCCGAGCAGGCAGGCGTCGCCCCGCCGCACCAGCATGATCGCCACCGGATCGGTGCGGGGGAAGTGGTGCAGCCCGCAGGCTCCGCATTCCCGTCGGAAGCCGCCCGCAGCGATGGCGGTCGCGCCGCCGCAATTGGCACAGAAGCCATGGCGCGCGTGCCATGTCAGCAGCGACTTGGCGGTGGCGATCAGCCCCTGCTCCTCACGGGCCACGGCGCCCTCGGCGGCGAGCGCACGCAGATCGAGCGCCCGGTATCCGGGCGTCGGGAACAGGGGGGCGGCCTCCGCGGCGACCGACCCGGCGAAGACCGGCCGCCCCTCGGTCCGGCCGAGGAAGATCTCCACGGCTCGCTCGCCCGCGCGCGCCGCCTCCTCGGGCCTGAGCAGGGCCGTCCCGGCCGCCTCCGGGTCGGCGCGCAGGATCACCGTCTCTCCCGCCATCAGCACGAGGCGGGCGTCGGGTCCGGCCTCGGCCAGGGAGGGCGTCGGGCCGAACTCGGCGGAGTGGCGCACGAGACGGCTCGCGGCGTAGGCGAGCGCGTCCCGGCCGGTGATGGCGGGCGAGCCGGTCATGGCAGGCCCTTCACGCGGCCACGAACAGGGCGGCGGCCCGTTCGAGCAGGGCGGCGCGGGCGTGCGGCGGATAGGGCTTCCTCTCGCCGACGCCCCAGACCGGTCCGGGCCAGGCGGGGTCCGACTGGAACCGCGCCACGACGTGGATGTGGAGCTGCGACACCACGTTGCCGAGACTGGCCACGTTCACCTTGTCCGGCCGGGCGAGCGCCTGCACGACCCCGACCGCGATGCGGATCTCGTCGAAGGCGAGGCTGGCATCCTCCGGCGTGAGGTCGGTGAGCTCGCGCAGGTCCGGTCGCCGCGGCACGAGGATCAGCCACGGGAAGCGGGCATCGTCCATCAAGAGGACGGAGCAGAGGGCGAGATCGCCCACGGGGTGGGTGTCGGCGGAAAGCCGCGGGTCGAGGGCGAAGGCGTCGGTCATGCCGGGGATCTAGCGCACCGGCCCGAAAAGTGGTGGCCGGCTTTCGCATCAACCGGCACGGGGCGGCAGTGCGGGGCGGAAGACCGGCACCGGCCCGAAACAGGGCGTTCGGCCTGCCGCCGTCACGGGCGGCCTCGACCGCTCGGAGATCTCGCACATCGGTTCAATTTCGGTTAACCATGTTCGGGCACGCATGAGGCAGCGATCGGGAGTCGGCGGGCGGGGGGCCGCGCCGGGATCGCCGTGGATGAGGCGATGACGGGCGACGCGGAAGGAAGCGGGCACGCGGTCGTCGCCGTGGTGGCGGCGAGGACCCCGGCTCCGCTCGTCCTCGCGCTGCGCGGACTGCCCTGCAGCGCCTGCATCGTCGCCGTCTCCGGCCGCGTCGTCGAGGATCTCGTCGCCGAGGCGCCCGCCGTGATCGTGGTGGAAGCCGAGCCCGACCGGTTCGACGCCCCAGCCCTGATCCGCGCCCTGCGCGAGCAGGACTGGCTGGCGCGCACGCCCGTGCTGCTGGTGGCGGGCGGCGACGTGCGGACCCTGCGCCGGGTCGGCCGGGAGGCCGGCGCCACCGACGTGCTGTCGAAGCCCTTCGATGCCGCGGAACTGCAGGATCGGGTCGGCGTGCTCATCGAACTCGCCCTGGCGCGCCGGGAGAACGACGACCGCGCGCACGCGATGCGGCGCGACGCCGCGCGGGCGGTGGCCGACGCCACGGCCCGCGAGCGCGAGATCATCCGCCGCCTGATGCTCGCCGCCGAATTCCGGGACGATCAGGCCGGCGATCACCTCACCCGCGTGGCCGGCTGCGTCATCGCCGTGGCCGAGGGCCTCGGCCTGTCGCCCGCGGAGGCCGACGACGTGGCACTCGCCTCGACGATGCACGACATCGGTAAGATCGGGGTTCCCGACCACATTCTGATGAAGGCCGGCCCCCTCACGTCCGACGAGTGGGAGGAGATGCGCCGGCACGCGCTGCGCGGCTACCACATGCTGCATGACAGCTCCTCGCGCCTGCTTCAGATCGCCGCCGAGATCGCGCTGACCCACCACGAGCGCTGGGACGGCACCGGCTATCCCCGCGGCCTCAAGGGCGAGGAAATTCCCTGCTCCGGCCGCATCGTCGCGGTCGCCGACGTGTTCGACGCGCTGATCTCCGCGCGAAGCTACAAGCCGGCCTGGTCCCTGGAGCGGGCGCGCGCCCATCTGGAGGCGGAGGCAGGCCGGCATTTCGACCCGGCCTGCGTCGCCGCCTTCCTCTCGCGCTGGGAGGACATCGTCGCGCTGGTGGAGGAACGGGCGGCTTAGGCAAGGCCCCTTCCCTCGTGCAACCCTCACGCAACGCCCCTGCGCGGCGCGGGTAGTGGTCGCGGCCTCCGCTTGAGGCTAGAAGCGGCGCTTGATTCCGATCCGGCCGATCCACTTCGGTCCGAAGGCGCAGCTCCCTTGCCATTTCCGTCTCTGCCCTCCCCCCTCGCGCGGGCGCTCACCGAGCGCAGCTATGCCGAGCCGACCCCTGTCCAGCAGGCGGTGCTCGAGGCCGCTCCTGAACGCGACCTGCTCGTCTCCGCCCAGACCGGCTCGGGCAAGACCGTCGCCTTCGGCCTCGCCATCGCCGGCACGCTGCTCGGGCCCGAGGAGGCTCTGCCGCCGCCGGCCGCGCCGCTCGCCCTCGTCATCGCCCCGACCCGCGAGCTCGCGCTCCAGGTGCAGCGGGAGCTGACCTGGCTCTACGCGCAGACCGGAGCCCGCGTCGTCCCCTGCGTCGGCGGCATGGATCCGCGCCGCGAGGCCCGCGCGCTCGAGGCCGGCGTTCACATCGTCGTCGGCACGCCGGGGCGCCTGCGCGATCACATGGAGCGCGGCCGGCTCGTCACCGAGGGGCTGCGCGCGGTCGTCCTCGACGAGGCCGACGAGATGCTCGACATGGGCTTTCGCGAGGATCTCGAATTCATCCTGGCGGCGACGCCTCGTGACCGGCGCACCCTGCTGTTCTCGGCGACGCTGCCGAAGGCCATCGTCGCGCTCGCCGAGAGCTACCAGCGCGACGCCCTGCGCCTCGCCGTCGCCGGCGAGACCCGCGGTCACGCCGACATCGTTTACCGCGCGGTGCGGGTGATGCCGCGAGAGGTCGAGCACGCGGTCGTCAACGTGCTGCGCTACGTCGATGCTCCGGTGGCGATCGTGTTCTGCAACACCCGCGACGGCGTGCGCCACCTCCAGGCTTCGCTGACCGAGCGGGGCTTCTCCGCCGTGGCGCTCTCGGGCGAACTCGGCCAGGGCGAGCGCAACGCCGCGCTCCAGGCCCTGCGCGACGGTCGCGCCCGCGTCTGCGTCGCCACGGACGTCGCCGCCCGCGGCATCGACCTGCCGGGGCTCGATCTCGTCATCCACGCCGACCTGCCGCACGATGCCGAGGTGATGCAGCACCGCTCCGGCCGCACCGGCCGCGCCGGCCGCAAGGGCACGAGCGTCGTGCTGGTGCCGCCCGCCCGGCGGCGGCGCGCCGAGCAGATGTTCGCCATCGCCAAGGTCAGCCCCGACTGGAGCGGCCCGCCGACCGCGGACGAGATCCGCGCCCTCGACCGCGAGCGGATGATGTCCGATCCGCTGCTCTCCGAGCCCGAGACGGAGGAGGAGCGCGAGTGGGAGCGGGACTGGGCCGAGGCGCTGATGGAGCGCTGCCCGCCCGAGCGCCTCGCCGCCGCCTTCGCCCGGCTCTACCGCTCGCGCATCCCCGTGCCGGAGGAGGTCAGCGACCCGGCCTACGAGACGAGCCGGCGCTCCGATCCCCGCGGCGTGCCGGTCGGCGCTCCGCGCATCGGCGAGGACGAGCCGGCGGCATGGTTCCGGCTCAATCTCGGTCGCCGCGACCGGGTCGAGCCGCGCCGCCTGCTGCCGATGCTGACCCGCCGCGGGCAGATCGGACGCGGCGATATCGGCTCGATCCGGATCTTCGACAACGAAACCGCCTTCGAGGTACGTGCCAGCGCCGCGGAGGACTTCGCCGCGGCCTTCGCCCGGCGCGGACCGGCCGACGTCCGTGTCGAGCGGATGCAGGGCGACGGGCCCTCGCCGGTCAAGGCGCCGAAGAGCCCCCGTGCCCAGCGCCACCGCCGCGAGGCGACCAAGGCCGGCCGGGGCGGCTGAGCGCCGTCGGCCGGATCCCGCGGGGGCGGGTTTCCGGTCGATCGATTCGCTCCTGATCGTCTTGGCGATGGGCGCTGACACGATCTCGGCAGGCCGGCGCGGCGCCCGGGCGAAGCCTGGATCCGCCCGAAGGGATCTGCCGAACTGGCCGTGAAACGGCGTTCCGCCCGATCGAGGCGGGCGCCGACCTGTCCCGCCGCTACTCGCCCGCGGACTTGCCGCCGAGCAGGCCGTTCACCGCAGCATCCCAGCCTTCCCGGATCTGGCGGCCGCCGGGAATCTTGACGCCGAGCAGTTCGGGCTCGTCGGCTGTGTCCTGCGCCGGCTTGGCGGCGGGGGGCTGCGCCGAAGCGGTCTGCGTCGGCCTCGTTTCCGCGGCCCGGTTGCGCGCCGTCGGCACCGCCTTGCGGGCGGCATCGGTCTTCGCGACCTCGCTCTTGGCCTCACCTTTGGCCTCGACCTTTGCGCTCTCGGACTTCGCCTTCGGCGCGGGCAGCGACACGAACTTCGCGGGCTGCTCGGACTTGGCCCGGACCGACTCGCTCCGGGTCGGAGGCAGCGGCACCATGACCTTGGCGGGCGCGACAGTCGCCGCCGTGCGGATCGCGGCCGGGACGGTTGGTGCGGGTTCGATCGGCAGGTTCGCCCGGGCGGGCGAGGCCGGGGGCGTTGCGGCCCGGACCGGCTCCGCGGCGCGGGTGGGCGCCGCGACCTGCGCGGGGGGCGTGACTTGAACTGGCGTTGCGACCTGGACAGGTGCCGCGACTTGAACAGGTGCCGTAGCCGTCGATGCCGGCGCTGCGGGTTCGACGGCCGCGAGGCTCGCCCGGAGCGGCTCCGGTGGGGATCCTGCGACGGACGGCGCCAGCGCCGGGACGCCGTCCTTCAGGTCGGGCCATTGCGAGGCGACGGGTGCGATCCGGGCCGGCCGGCTCCGGGGATCGGCGAGATCGGAGAAGAACGAGAACGCCCCGACGGCGAAGACGAGAAGGGCCGCACTCCCCCCCGCGATGCCCGCGACAACGGGCAGCCGGAACCGAGCCTGGGCCCTCGCCTCGGACGGGCGGGTTTCGGACGGATGAATTGCCACCGACATGCGGTCGGCCTCTTGCACGTTGTACCCCTGCAACAACACGGCCTCGGCAATGCGGCGGCAAGATGTCCGCGCGGCCTGAACAGAATTCAGGCGTCGTCCATCCACACGAATCTGTCGGAATCTCCGAGGCGGCTAAACCTGGCCGGAAGGCGTGTGCCGCGGACAAGTCTCGCCCCGATCTGTTCTCGCAAACGTTCGTAAAGGACGTGCTTTAACGGAGCGTGTAGTCGGGGCGGGCCTCGGCGGGCCTTCGCGCAGTTTTCGAGCCCGGCGATCATAAGAGAAACATCAGTGCGCCGTGCGGCCCTGCCGCGCCGCCGCGCCATGGACTTTCCTGCGGGGATCGGCCACGGTGCCGCTGTGCCGAAAGAGTAGAGATCTGAGACTTTTATCCGATGTCGGCTTGCCGAATTGTCCCGGGCCCGACCGGTCCCCGGCGCCCTCGGCGGGCAGTGGCCTGACCGATCGCGAGGGCCCGTGCCGAATCCCGCCGCGACGCAACCCGATCTGTCGCCGATGATGGCGCAACCGACGGCCGATCCCAAATCCAACGAGGCGCAGGATCGGGCCGGGGGCACGGCCGTGCCGTTCTGGGCCGGCTGGCCGACGCGCACGCGCCTGATCCTGATCGTGCTCGCCATCGATGTCGTCGCCGCCCTGGTCTCCTGCGGCGTCATCGTTCTGACCGCGCGCAGCGCCGTGCAGGTCGAGATGGCGGCCAGCCTCGCGACCGTCGAGCCTCTGGTGGCCGATACCATCCGCTCCCTGCGCAGCCCGAGTCCGGAGAGCGTGCTCCACACCCTCGACCTGCGCTTCCAGGCCCTGCGCCACGTGCGCGTGACGATCCTCGATGCGGAGGGCCGGCGGATCGGCTTCGGTCCGTCCGAGCAGGGGCGCGAGCAGCGCACGGCGCCGCGCTGGTTCGTCCGTCTGATCGCCCCCGAGCCGCACCAGCACGATTTGCCCATCGTCGTGCGGGGCGAGCGGATCGGCACCGCCGCGATCGCGACCCAGCCCCTCGACGAGATCGAGGAGGTCTGGGGCTATGCCCGCTCGCTGGCCCTGGCCAGCCTGATCCTGAACCTCGCGGTGCTCGCCGCCCTCACCCTGGCGCTCGGGCGCATCCTGCGGCCGCTCGGCCGCCTCGCCGAGGGGCTGACCCGGCTGGAGCGGCACGACTACACCGCCCATCTCGATCCGCCCGCCTCCCGCGAGCTGGCGGTGATCGCCGAGCGCTTCAACCGCGTCGCCGGGGCACTCTCCGAGGCGCGGGCCGCCAACGGCCGTCTCAACCGCCAATTGCTGACGGCCCAGGACGACGAGCGCGCCCGCATCGCGCTCGAACTCCACGACGAATTCGGCCCGTGCCTGTTCGCCCTGGAGGCGAACGCGGCCTCCGTGGCGCGGCTCGCCGCCAGCCCCGGCGAGATCGACCGCGGCCGGCTCGCGGCGCGGGCCGGGGATATCGGCAGCATCGTCGGCCAGGTTCAGATCCTCAACCGCGACCTCCTCAACCGCCTGCGCCCGCACGGGCTCGGCGAGGTGCCGCTCGCCGATTGCCTCAGCCTCCTGCTGCGCGACTTCCAGCGGCGCCACCCCGAAACGCGCTTCGACGGTGCGTTCGAGGGGCTGGCGCGAGGATACGGCGACATCGTCGACCTCACCGTGTTCCGCTGCATCCAGGAGAGCAGCACGAATGCCGTGCGCCACGGCGGCGCCCGCCACGTCCGGGCCCGGGTGGCGGAGGAGACCGACGCGGCCGGCCTGACGACCCTGCACTTGAGCGTCGAGGATGACGGCAGCGGCATCGCCCCCGGCCATCGCGTCGGCCTCGGCCTCTCGGGGATGCGCGAGCGGGTCGAGGCGCTCGGCGGCCATTTCCACCTCGACACGGCTTCTCTTGACAACGGCCCCTCCGGAACCGTTGTCCGGATCACCCTCCCGATCGATCCCGAGCGCGACGGCAGCGAGGTCCCTCCTCCGCCCGCCGCGCCGCAACCCAAGTGATGCGTGTGAGATGAACGCCCCGGTCAGCAGCCCCGTGATGAAAGCGGCGTCGAGCAAGGGCGGTCCCGTCCCGGTTCTGGTCATCGACGATCATCCGATCGTCCTGCAGGGCTGCCGCCGCGTGCTGGAGGATGCCGGGATCGAGACCGTGGTGGAGGCGACCGGCGTCGTCTCCGGCTACCGGGCCTTCCACCGCCTGCGCCCGCCCGTGGTGATCTGCGACCTGACCTTCCAGGGCAGCGGGCTCGCCGGCCTCGCCCTGATCCGGCGCATGCGCGCCATCGAGCCCGAGACCCGCGTGCTCGTCTTCTCGATGCACAACGACCCCGTCATCGTCTCCCGGGCATTGGAGGCCGGAGCGCTCGGCTACGTCCTCAAGGACCACGCCTCGAACGAGCTCTTCCAGGCCTTCGAGCGGGTGCGCGCCGGCGAGGTCTATCTCGACCGCCGGCTCGCCACCGAGGTCGCCATGCTGCGCGCCGACCCGCGCCGCACCCCCGAAACCCAACTCACGCCGCGCGAACAGCAGATCCTCGCCCGCCTCGCCCAGGGCAAGTCCTACGGCGCCATCGCCGCCGACCTCTCGGTCAGCTACAAGACCGTCACGAACGCCTGCTCGCAGATGCGCCAGAAGCTCAAGGTGCGCACGCTGGCCGAACTGATCCACGTGGCGGTGACCCAGGCCCAGAGGCAGGGCTGAGGCAGCCTGAGGCCGGGCTGATTTTTCCCCAAGGGACGGAGCGCTGTTCTTGGCCGATTTTCCCTCCGCCGGGGGCTTCACGCAGGAAGCCTGGGCCCGCAACCTCGCGGCCTACGAGACCATCCGCACGATGCCGTTCAACGCGGAACTGGCGGACGGGTCGCTCAGCCCTGAGCGCTTCCGCCGCTACATCGTGCAGGACGCGCACTACCTCATCGGCTTCGGCCGGGCCCTGGCCCTCGCCGCCGCCAAGGCGCCGCATCCCGACCGGATCGTGCAGTTCGCCCGTAGTGCCGAGACCGCCATTGTGGTCGAGCGCGCCCTGCACGGCGGCTTCTTCCGGGATTACGGCATCGACGCCGCGACCTTTTCGGCGACGCCCTTGTCGCCGGCCTGCGATCACTACGTCGCGTGGCTGACGGCCACGGCCTATGCCGAGCCCTACGAAGTCGTGCTCGGGGCGCTCCTGCCCTGCTTCTGGATCTATGCCGAGGTCGGCCGCGACATCTTCGCCCGCGCGAGCCCGGACAATCCCTACCGCGCCTGGATCGACACCTATGCCGGCGAGGAGTTCGGCGAGGCGGTGGCGGCGATGATCGCCGCGACCGACGAGGCCGCGACGGGCGCCTCGCCCATCCTGCGGGATCGCATGCACGCGGCCTACGCCCACGCCACCCGCCTCGAATACGGGTTCTGGGAGGGGGCCTACCGCGACGTTTCCTGGCCGCTGTAACCTGAATCCGACAGCGGACCGCTGCATCTTGGCCGTTTCCTTGCACGGTCTTGTCACCGCCGGCCGTTGCGCGCAGGCGGGTTTCACGCTTGATCTATGAGGCGTGGCGCCGTGCCCTCGTACGAGGGGCGGCGTCATCGAACGGGGGGTGGGAGCGATATGGCGTCAGGCTTGGCGAGTGATCTCTTTCGGATCAAGACGCTGGAACGGCTCAACGCCGACGCCGAATCCGGCGAGAACAAGCTTGAACGCCATCTCGGCCCCTGGAGCCTGATCGGCCTCGGCATCGGGGCGGTGATCGGGGCCGGCCTGTTCTCGCTCACCGGCATCGCCGCGGCCGAGCATGCGGGCCCGGCGGTGACGCTCTCCTTCGCCATCGCGGCGATCGGCTGCGCGCTCGCCGGCATGTGCTACAGCGAGCTCGCCGGCATGATCCCGGTCGCGGGCTCGGCCTACACCTACACCTACGCCACGATGGGCGAGTTCATCGCCTGGATCATCGGCTGGGATCTCGTGCTCGAATACGCGGTCGGCGCGGCCACGGTCTCGGTGAGCTGGTCGCGCTACGTTACGCGCTTCCTGCGCGACTCGCTCGGCATCAATCTGCCCGGCTCGCTCGTGCACTCGCCCTTCGAGACCTACCAGCTCGCCGACGGCACGATGGCGCACGGTCTCGTCAACGTCCCGGCGATCCTGATCGTGGTCGCGGCCTCGACGCTGCTCATCATCGGCATCCGCGAATCGGCCCGCGTCAACGGCGCGGTTGTGCTCCTCAAGCTCGCGGTGGTGATCACCGTGATCGGCGTGGGCCTGTTCTACATCAAGGCGCAGAACTACGACCCCTTCCTGCCGCCGAACACCGGCACCTTCGGCGAGTACGGCTGGAGCGGCGTGATGCGCGCGGCCGGCGTGGTGTTCTTCGCCTATGTCGGCTTCGACGCGGTCTCGACCGCGGCGCAGGAGGCCAAGAACCCCCAGCGCAACATGATGATCGGCATCCTCGGCTCGCTCGCGATCTGCACGGCGCTCTACATCGCCTTCGCGGGCGTGCTGACCGGCCTCGTCCACTACGACGCCATGCGGGGCGACGCCGCCCCGGTGAACACCGCGATCGCCGCGACGCCCTATCCGTGGCTGAAGAGCCTCGTCACCTTCGGCGTGATCTGCGGCTTCTCCACCGTGATCCTCGTGCTGCTGCTCGGCCAGAGCCGGGTGTTCTACTCCATGTCGAAGGACCGGCTGCTGCCGGCTTTCTTCTCGGCGATCCACCCGAAGTGGAAGACGCCCTACCGCTCGAACCTGTTCTTCATGGTGTTCACCAGCGCCCTCGGCGGTTTCCTGCCGATCTCGCAGCTCGGCCACATGACGAGCATCGGCACCCTGCTCGCCTTCATCCTCGTCTGCGCCGGCGTCGTCATCCTGCGCCGGACCCAGCCCGACGCGCCGCGGGCCTACCGCACCCCGCTGGTGCCGTTCGTGCCGATCCTCGGCGCGCTGTTCTGCCTGGCGATGATGCTCTCGCTCGACGGCGACACCTGGCTGCGCCTGATCATCTGGCTGGCGATCGGCCTCGTGATCTACTTCGCCTGGAGCCGCAAGCACAGCCGCATCGGCCGCGAGGAGGGCGCGAGCGCGACGACCGCGATCTGAGCCGGACCGGGAGCGGCTGCTCGCCTCGCCCGCGAGTGGCCGCTTCTCCGATTCGCGTCGGTGTCATCCCGGAGGATGCGTCGCCGTAGCGTTCACGGCCCGGAAGTGCGGCGCGCTTCGCGCTTTCAGGCTCGCCGGGCCAGCGCCAGCATCGGCGGTTCGGCGAGGCCGACGAGGGGACGGCCCACCTCGATCGACTGGCGCTCGCGGGCGATGAAGGCCGTCGGCATCTCGGCCTGCATCTCGGCCTCGACCTTGCGCAGCTGCACGTCCGAGTGAGCCGGGTGCAGGTGGATGATGGCGAGCGCCTTGGCCCCGGCTCCCTTGGCCAGCTCGACACCCTTCTGCCACGTCGAGTGGCCCCAGCCCTTGCAGCAGGGATACTCGCCCTCGGTGAACATGCCGTCATAGACGAGGAGGTCGGCCCCCTCGACGAAGCGGCACAGTTCCGGATCGGGCCAGTTCGCGCTGTGCTCGATGTCGCTGATGATGCAGAGGCGCTTGCCGCCGTAATCGAAGCGGTAGCCGGTCGAGCCCTGCGGATGGTCGAGCAGGATCGTATCGACGCGGATGCCGTCGGCGAAGGTCAGCGGTTCGCCCGCCTTGAAGCCGTGATGCTGGAAGGTGCAGGGCAGCACGTCGAGGGTCACCGGAAACAGCGGCGGCGAGAACAGCCGGTCGAGTGCGTCCTGCGCGCTGGCGCCGTCCAGATTCCCGCAATAGGTGTGGATCGTGTGGTCGCAGTTCATCACCACCGGTTTGAAAAAGGGCAGGCCGGCGGTGTGGTCGAGATGGAGATGGCTGAACAGCAGGTCGATGTTCTGGGGCAGCGCCTCGCGGCAGCTGCGGCCGAAGGCGCCGAGCCCGGAGCCGGCGTCGATGACGAACAGGCGATCCCCGCATCGGATCTCCAGGCACGGCGTATTGCCGCCGAACTCGGCGGTCTCCGGGCCGCTGACCGGCGTGGAGCCGCGTACGCCCCAGAAACGCAGGACGAGGGCGTCGTCCTTGGCTGGATATGGCAGGGTCATGGATCGGCACCAATGCCCGGCCTCATGCCGGGCTTTCTCGGGTGGCAGCGGCGCCGCCGTGCGCATCCGCGCACGTCTTCGCGGCTGTCCTTCGGCCCCTGTTCGGGCACGGAGTGTACAGCGCTGAGATGGGGGCCCGCCATTCGGGTCTGTGTGCGTGCTCGCACACGCCGTTTTGAGAAGGTCCAAGTCAGCGCTGCGCCACCTTCTCAATCTGGGGTTGTAACGGCGTGAACGCGGGTGGCGGCATCTCGGCCTCGATGGCGGCCCGGGCCAGGCTCGGCCAAGTCTGCGCGTAGGTCCGCGCGGAGGTTTGGACGTAGCGCGCGACGCCGGCCGCGATGCGGTCCGTTCCGGCCTCGTAGGGCGGTACGAAATCCGTGGTCCGCAGGGCGAGGGATGGGCTGCCCCGGCCGATCCACTCGGCCCAGACCGCCTCCGGCACCGGCGGCGGACGATGGTGGGCCGGGATCAGCACCACCTCCTGGCCGGCATAGGCCAGTGCCTCCGGCCGGCTGATGTCGCCCACCGGGAAACCCTGGCGGATCCGGGCGGCCCAGAAGGCGTGCTGCCCCCCATCGGAATAGGTCGTGCGAACGGCCGCCGCGCCCCCGTCGACCAGGCCGGCGATGCGGTCGCTCTCGTCCTTGTGCAGGGCCACGAACGCCGCTTCCTTGGCCGGATCGGGCGAGGGCGCGAAGGCGTAGCGTCCGCCCGACACGCTCACGACCGGTTCCTCGCCGGTCGCCTCGAAGCGGTCGGAGCCTTCCTTCAGCTGGCGCCAGAAGGCGATGTTCGGGTCGGTTCGGTGCCGGGCCATGTTCGCGGCGGTCATGCGGAAGGGGAAGGACTGGAACTGAAACGCGCGCTGACCCCCGGAGAACGCCTCGCGGGCAATGGAAAACAGTTCTCCCGCCACGGCATCCGTCATGGCGAAGCAGCCCATGGATGAGCATACGCCGTGGACCATCACCGCCGAGCCCGTGCCGCCGTGAGCCCGGTCGTAGGCGTTGGGATAGCCGATATCGAAGGAGAGATAGTAGCGCGAGTTCGGGTTCATCTGGCTCTTGGCCACGGTGTAGAACCCCTCCGGCGTCTGCCGGTCGCCGCTCTTGGTCTTCGGCCCGAGCTGCCCCGACCAGCGGCAGATCGGGTAGGTCTTGATCGGCACGTAGCGGCCGGCGCCGTTGCGCTTCCAGACCTCGATCTCGGATTCCTTCTTGTAGGCCCGCAGCACGATCGGCGAGGCGGCATCCGTCCCGCGGGCGGCCATCAGGGCCAGGGTCGCGGCGGGGATCGGCGCGTTCGCCTTCTCGGCCAGGGCCGCCGCGCTCGAGAGGGCGACGGACAGCAGCCCGATCAGGGCCGGCACGAGCACGCGCAGGCGGGATCTCTCAGGGCGTCTTGGGCCGTTCGGGGAAACCATGCACCGTCTCGATCGAGGCCGGGAACGACCGGCGGCGCCCACGGGCGACGAGAACCGGATCGTGCCCAAGCTTTGGGGCGGTTTTGGGGGAAACGGAAGCCGTCATGCGGGGAGCGCGGCGGTTTCCAGCGGATCACCCGTCACCACGGTGTTGCGCTCCACCCGAAGGACGGCGTCGAACGGTGCCTGCCGCCTCAGGGTGTCCTCGTCGGGCAGGCAGACGATGAGGGCCGCGCCGGCGCGCAGGGCCCGCAGGCGCTCGATTCTTGCGGTGATCTCGTCGGGCTTGCGGTCATCGAGCGACAGGCCGACCACGAGGATGTCCGGGCGGCGCACGAGGCAGCGCACGAACTCGATCGCCACCCGCTCGCGGGGGCCGATGGCGCCCTCCCCCAGAACCGCGCGCTGGCCCTGGCCGGCCACGGCGACGCCGGCCTCGATCCGGGCCGCGAGGCCGAGCCGGTAGACGGTGGGTTCCAGCCCCTGCTCGGCGAGAACCCGGCGCACCAGGGAGCGCACCCGCCCCTCGGCGCCCGCCTCTCCTTGGGTGATGCGCCCGAACAGCAGGTTCTCCTCCAGGCTCGCGGCCGCGGTGAGCCGGGAGGGATCGTAGAACTCGACCTTCTCGCGATAGCGCGGTGGTAGCATCGCTGCGAAGGAGTGGCGGGCGGCGACCAGACGCTCTTCGAGCGCGGCGTCGATCAGGCCGAAGCGATGGCGCGTCTCGCTGTAGCGGAGCGCCAGTCCGATCAGCCGCTCGCGGTCGCGATGCCCGGCCGGGCCGCGGCGAAACCCCCGGGCCTCGGGCTGGCGCGCGACGAGATCCTCGAAATAGCCGCGCTCGGCCGCCGGAAACAGCGAGAAGGTCTCGAACAGCGGATGATCGTCGGGCAGATCCGCGAAGATCTCGACGGTGGAGCGGGCGACCTGCAGCCCGACATCGACCAGCGTCCGGGTCAGATCCTCCGCCTCCAGCACCGCGCGCAGATAGGGATGCGCCGCGAGCCGTGCTTGCGAGAAGGCGGGGCTCACCGCCTCGCCGAACAGGATGTTCTCGCCGATATCGGCCTGATGGTTGTAGCGGGCCGGGTCGAACGGCTCCACGAGGCGGGCCATGCCCTCCCGGGCCAGGGCCTCGCGCACGGCCCGGCGGGCGGCGACCACCGCCTCCGCCGTGGCGGGATCGTCCTCGGGATCGACGGAGGCTTCGAGGCCCCGCTCGTAGACGAAGGCATCGAGCCCGGTGAGTTTGAGGATGGCGATCCGTTCGGCCAGCCCCGAGGCTTCCCGGTCGCCGCTGCGGGCGCCGTAGAGCAGGTTCTGGCGCAGCGTCCCCTCGATCAGGATCGCCTCGGAGCCGGCGAGCGCGATCCGCCGGGCGCGCTCGGCGGAGTCGAAGGCGCGCAGATCGGTGCCGCCATAGGTCACGGCCCCGGCAGTGGGCTCGATCTGTCCTGCGAGCAGCGCGGCGAGCGCCCGCGATCCGCTGCCGCGATGACCCACGATCGCCACGTGCGCCGGCATCGGCAGGGCGAGATCGACGCCCGTCAGCCGCTCGCCGCTGCCGGGGTCGTAGGCGCCGACCCCGCGCGCGACGAGGGCGCCCGTCTGCGGGAACGGGGCCGGGCTGCGGGAGCGGTCGCCCGGCAGCCGCGGATCGAGGGCGTCCAGGGTCTCGGCAATGGTGCGGAACAGGGGCGAGACCACTCGATACTGGGTCCAAAGCCGCAGGCTGATCGCGACGAGAGCCGCCGCCAGCGCGAAGGCGCCGGCGGCGGCGACCAGCGCGCCGGGCAGGACGTTGTCGGCCTCGGTGGCGGCTTCTCCCTGCCAGAGGGCGGTGGCGATGAGGAGTGCGGGCAGGATCACGACGAGGGCGAGCGCCGGGGCCCGGGCGTAGGCGAGCCGGGCCTCGGCCCGCACCAGGGCCGTTCGTGCCGCCCGCGCCCGAAGGCCGAGGCGGCGCCGCTCGAACGCCGCCGCGCCGTGGGCCCGCACCGCCGGCATCCGCCGGATCAGGTCGCGCAGACCCGCCTCCGTCGCGGCCGTGTCGGCCCGGCGCAGGCCGCGGCGGGCGGCGGTTCGGCTGGCGAGCAGAGCCCGGGCAAGTCCCACGGCGGCGAGCAGCAGGGCGATCACCGGCACGAAGCGCGGGGCGGCGAGCTCCGCCATGACGAGGGCGAGCAGGATCGCGGCCGCGGTCAGGCCCGGCAGGACGATGCCGACCGCCGCGAGCGGACCCATCCGCGTCAGGGCCTGGCCGACGAGGCCGGGCAGGGCCCGCAGGTCCTCGCGCGCCCCCGGCGGCGAGGCGAGGATCGCCTCGGTGGCCCGCGCCCGCAGCCGCGCCGTGGCCCGGGCCTGGACGGAGAAGCAGAGGTAGGCGACCGCCGCGCCGAGGCCGGCCAGAAGCAGGGCGGCGGCGGCGAGCGAGCTCAGCGCGATCAGCGGCAACTCGGTCGGCGAGAGGCTCCAGCCGTCGAACAGGATCGGCGCCTCGCTGTCGTGGTGGCCGGGCAGCGGCAGGGCGATCCGCAGGAAGGGCAGGAAGTTCGGGCTGCTGCGGGTGAGGACCGCGATGAGGTCGCGTAGGCATAGCAGCACGAACAGCGTCAGCGGTCCGCCGAGGCCCACCGCCAGCCCGAGCGCCGCCAAGTGCCGGCGCGGCGAGGAGGCGAAGGCGAACCGGACAGGATTACGCTCCATCGGCATTCCGGGCGCCGGGCGAAGGCGTGCCTGGCGGATTCGCTACGGGGGGGAGCGGCATCGGGCGAAGGCTTCGGCGTTGTGAGGGGCTGATCCGGCGGGCAGGCGCTTGAGGAGGCCGTCACGGACCGTCCTCTTCGCACGGAAACGGCGCGGCGCAAGCCCGACCGGCCCGCGTGTCGCATTGCATTCCCGTGCGCGCGTTGCTCTTTGGTGCGAGAGAGCACATGGCGGGTGGGACGGGTCTGCGTCGTCCGCGCGAAGGGCCTGCCTTTCGCGTTGATCCCGGCCATTCCGATCGGCGGGTCCCCACCCTCCCCTCTCACCGGACGAGGCCGGATGGCCGTGCGAGACATCCCAGCGCCTGCCCCTCCCCTCCGGCCGTGTGATCGCCGGCGCCTGTTGGTCGGTCGTTGAGTCGATGAGCGAGCCCGCGCATCAGCCGGTCCCCGCGCCCGCGTCCCTCTACGGAATGCCGGTGATCGGGGCCGGCGAGACGGTCTCCTCGATCGGTGCCGCCCTCACCGGCGCCGTGCTCGCCCCCGTCGGCCGCCGCTGGCGGCTCGCCGTCGCCGGCGCGCTCGCCTTGGTCCTCGTCTGGGCGGGACTGCGCCCGGCCGTGCCCGCCGCCCTTGCGGCGGCTGGAGCCGGGTGGTGGATCGGTCTCGCCTCGGGATGCCTGCTGATCTCGGGGCTGCTGCTGCTCGCGGACGTCGCGTGGCGCTGCGGGATCGCTCGCCTCGCGCAGACCGCCGCCCTGCTCGGCGCCGGTCTCGCCGCGCTCCACCCGGCGCCGCTGCATGGGGTGAGCCTGACGGCCCTGTTCGCCGCGGCGGGCGGTCTCTGGGCGGCGGCGCTCCTGCCGGATCTGGCGGTGCTGCGCGACCGCCTCGCCGCAGGGCCGGAGCGTCGGCGCGCCCGCGTCTACCGCGCGCTGTCGGCCGTCTGGCGCGGCTCGGCGGTGCAATGGCTCGCCTGGGAGCGGGCCTGCCGAGGGTTCGCCCTGCTCGGCATCCTTGCGGCGGTGGCGGCGCTGATCGATCTCGCCCTCGCCGCGGCGCTGCACAGCGACCGGCATGACACGCTGCTCCCCGTCGCTCTGCTGGTCGAGGCGGTGCTCTCGGGTGCGGGGCTGATCGCGACGCTGGCGGTGGCCCTGCGCCGGAGCCTCGGGCTCGACGGCCTCGTCACCGGCCGCCATCTCGACATCCTGGGGAGGCTGATCCTCGCCTTCGGCCTCGCGGCCCTCTATTGCCACGTCACCGAGATCGTCACCGCCCTCCTCTACGGCGATGCGGCCGAGCGGGCGCGCCTGATCCGCAGGCTCCTCGGTGACGAGGCCCCCGCCTTCTGGACGCTCATGCTCGCCGGCCTTCTCCCCACGCAGCTGTTCTGGATCGCATCCCTCCGCCGCGGCGCCGTCCTCGGCCTGATCGGCGCCCTCGCCGCCGCCGGTCTCGGCGCCGATCATGTGCTCGCCGCGCGGGCCGGAGCGAACGGAGCGGACCTGGCAGCCGCCCTCTCCGCCGCGATCGGATCCGCTGGGCTGTTCGTTCTGGGCCTGCTCCTGCTGTTCCGCCTCGTGCCGCCGGTCTCGATCGCCGAGACGCGGCGCCTCGCTCTCGGCCAAAATCCGCATGCGGCGCAGCGGTCGCCGGAACCCGGGCCCGCGGAAGGGCCGCATCCATCCTCAGGGCAGGGAGCTCGGCCGGGACTGATGGCGGTCTTCGCCTCGGAGGCCGAACTGGCCGAGGCGGTGCGGGGGCTCTCGGGGCCCGACACCCCGTCACGGCTCGACGCCTTCGGCCCCGCGCCGATGCCGGAGGCCGCAGCCGCCCTGCATGCGCGGGGGCACAGCCTGAACCGCGTCGCGCTGTCCGGCGCCTTCCTCGGGGCCACGGTCTTCCTCGTCGCCCGCGCCGCAGGTCTTGGCGAGGCGGTGCCGGAGGGGCTCGCCGGCATGACGGCGCTCGCCTCGCCAGCCTCATGGCCAACTCCGTGGTCGAACTCTTGGTCGAACTCTTGGGCGATCGCCTCGCCGCTGTCCTGGGCCCTGGCGGCGGTACCCGCCCTCGCCGCCGCGGTACTGGGCGGCACCCTCGGACTTGGAATCGCGCTCGGCGCGGCCCTCGCGCGCGCGCGGGGCAACGTTAGCCCGGCCTTGGCCCCTGCCGCCGCCCTCGCCGGACGCTTCCTCCTGACGATCGAGCCCGCCGACGCGCCGTTCCGTCCGGCGGCCCTCGTGCGGCGGCTCGAGACGCTGCCGGAAGCGGCCGGTCGCCCTCTGGCCCTGTACGGTCCCTCGGCGCCGGAGCGGCCACTATGAGCGCCGAGGAGAAGGGCGATGCCGCCCGGAAGGCGGCAGGGGCCAAATCCGCCAGCGGCTACTTCCTCGATCCCGCCCGCCGCCCGGCGGCGGCCCTCGCCGTGGGATTGGGGTGCCTGCTGCTGGCGTTCCACCACGCCGGCCTGCCGCGGCTCGCACCCTCTTATCTCGCGGCCTGGACCTGCCTCCTGGCCCTGCCCGCGGGGGCGCTTCCCGTCGTCATCATGATCGAGCGGGCCGATGCGTGGCGCCCGCAGCCCGAAACCGCCCTGCTGGAGACCCTGCGCGGCCTGCTGGTGCTGATGCCGGTGGCCGCGATCCTCGCCCTGCCGATCCCGCTCGCCGCCGCCCTGCTCTACCCGGGTCCGGAAAGCGCCGGGCCGGACGGTCCGCTCATCCTGCGCGCGGGCGCGCCGCCGTTCCTCGCCGCCCGCCTCGCCCTCTACTTCGCCCTCTGGACCGGACTCGCCCTGCTCTTCGCCCGCCGCGGTGGCGAGCCCTGGGCCAAGGCCGGGCGGATCGACGACGGCCGCGCCGTGCTCGGCCTCGGCCTCCACACCGTTGTCGGCACGTTGGCCGCCTACGATCTCGTCATGGCCGCCGGCACCGATCCCGGCCCGCGCTTCCATGCCAGCGCCTTCGGACTGCTGGTGCTCGCGGCGTGGTCGAGCCTGGCGCTCGCCGCGGCGATCCTGCTCGCGCCGCCCGATGTCGGCCCGGCCCGGCGACGGCACGACCGCCTGACCCCGCTCGCGGTCCTGCTCCTCGTCTGGGCCGGCCTGCACGCCGTGCAGTTCCTGATGCTCGGCGCCGCCGCCGACCCAGCCGCCGCCGCGTGGTACCGGCTGCGTTCGAGCTTCTACGGCCGTGTCCTGGCGCTGGCCGCGGCCGCCGTCGTGGCGCTCGCCGCCGCCCTCACCCTGCGGCCCGGCGAGAACCGCACCCGGCTCGTGGCGGCGCTCGCCGTCGGAGTCCATCTCGCCGAGCTGTTCTGGTTCGTCACGCCGGCCTTCCGCGGCGGCTTCCGCCTCAACCTCACCGACCTCCTGGCCCTCGCCGGCGTCACCGGTCTGGCCATGGGGCTGGCGCCCGCAATCCGCCGCCTGGTCCCCGGGCTTGCCGTCACCCCGGCTTGGCCGGGCCGGGAGCGTGTGAAGACGCGCGCGGCGGAGGGGGATACACGCCGCAAATCGGTTGTTCGCCCTCCGGAAGCTTTCTAGTTTCCCTCTCCCCACCCCCGGCCTTGCCCGACGCGAAAAGACCCCCGCGACCATGTGCGAACTGCTCGGAATGAGCGCGAATGTGCCGACCGACATCCGGTTCTCCTTCGCGGCGCTGGCCCGGCGCGGCGGCGAGACCGGTCCGCATGCCGACGGCTGGGGCATCACCTTCTACGAGGGACGCGGCTGCCGCTCCTTCCATGATCCGGAGCCGAGCGCCCGCTCCGAACTCGCCAAGCTGCTGCGCCGCTATCCCATCAAGAGCCGTATCGTCGTCGCCCATGTCCGCAAGGCCAATCGCGGTCGCGTCAGCCTCGAGAACACCCATCCCTTCTCCCGCGAGCTGTGGGGCCGGCGCTGGACCTTCGCCCATAACGGCCAGCTCAAGGGGGTGAAGCGGCTGCCGCTCGGCCGGTTCGAGCCCATCGGCACAACCGACAGCGAGCACGCCTTCTGCTGGATCCTGTCGCAGCTCCAGGAGCGCTTCCCCAAGCCGCCTCGCGCGGCCACCCTCGAGGCGGCGATCGCCGGATACGCGCTCAGGCTGTCGGAGCTCGGCGTGTTCAACATGCTGCTCACCGACAGCCGCGTGCTCTACGCCCATTGCGGCAAGCGGCTCTGCTATCTTACGCGCCGGGCGCCGTTCGGAACGGCGACGCTGATCGACGAGGATTGGCGGGTCGACTTCGCCCAGGAGACCACCGAGACCGACATCGTCACCGTCATCGCCACACGGGCGCTGACCCGGGACGAGACTTGGACCGAGCTGGAGCGCGGCGACACCCTGGTCCTCACCGACGGGGCGGTGCGGGTGCTCAAGGGGACGGCGCGGCGCCGGTCCCAATCGGAGCCGGAGATGCGCGGGGCGGCCTGATACCCGGCCGATCGGGTGTTCGGTCCGTGCGGCTGATCTGCCGCATTCACGCCGCAGGTTCGGCGGATCATCCCCTGTCGGATCCGGTGGACCGCTGCGTTAGACTGGATTTGCAGGATCGCGCGCCCCGCACGGGCAGAGCGATACGGGTTTCGTCCGGGTTCGACGGAACCCGTATCGCCCTTCGCAGGACGGCCGAACGTCTTGTGTGCAAGCGTGGCAGTATTTCGCGTGGCGCGGGTGTGCGGTGCGGGACCGATGCGCTACAACTATGTTAAACGCCTCGCTGGGGCGGTTTCCGCTTGCTGTGCCGCCCCGCCGTTTGCCGAAATGCCCCGATGGCGAAGTACCCGATGCGCAACGATACCGAAGCGACCCTGGATCGTCCCGCGATGACAGACGGCCGTCCGAAACTTTCCGACTCGATCCGGAGCCATCTGGGTGATCACCTGCGCAGCGTCTACGACACGCTGGGCGCGGGCGAGGACACGCCGGTCCGCTTCTCCGAATTGATCGGCAAGCTCGAGGCGGCCCTCAAGGCACAGGGCGAGCGGGTCGACCCCGACTTCCGCAACGGCCTGCTCGCCGCGGTCCCGTCCCTGCGGGCCTTCGCCCTGTCGCTGACCTCCAACCCGGCCCGCTCCGACGATCTCGTGCAGGACACCTTGCTGAAGGGGTGGCAGCACCGCGCCCGCTTCCAGCCGGGCACCAATCTCAACGCCTGGCTCTTCACGATCCTGCGCAACATCTTCTACTCGGACCATCGTAAGCGCGTCCGCGAGGTCGAGGATCAGGACGGCTCCTACGCTGCCCGCCTCGCCACCGCCCCGCATCAGGGCGACCGGCTCGATGTCGAGGATCTGCAGACGGCGCTCGCCAAGCTGCCGCCGGACCAGCGTGAGGCCCTCGTGCTGGTCGGGGCCGAGGGGGTCTCCTACGAGGAGGCCGCAACGATCATGGGCTGCAAGGTCGGCACGGTGAAGAGCCGCGTTAGCCGCGCCCGCGGCCGGCTCGCCGAACTCCTCGGCTACGACGAGGAGGATCTCTCCTCCGACCGCTTCATCCAATCGGCGATGCCGGACGCCTGACGGTCATCCGGACCCGGTTCTCACCGGGTCGGGTTCAGACCATTCCGGCCGTCGAGACGGGCGGACGGGGCCAAATCGCTCCCATGGACCGCCCGAACTAGCAGCGGGGTGCGGGTTCGGCTGCCCGCCGCTCGCGTCACCGGCCGAAGTGCGAACCGGTCTTCGGCCGTTCGGAGGCTTCGCAATCGATCGCGAACGCCGTCCCGCAGCCGACCGGCAGGGACGGATGGCCCTGCCGGGTCGAGCCCCGGCCGTCAGGCCGCCTTGCGACGGCCGCCGGTCTTGCGTCCCGCGCCCGAAGCGGTGCCCTTGCGGCGCGGCTCGGCCGGCGCTTCCGTGGCCACCTCTTCCACGGGCTCCGCGGCCTTCGTGGTGGACTTGCGGCGCTGCTGGCCGAGGCCGAGATCCTTCGCGAGCGCCGACCGCGCGGCCGAATAGTTGGACGAGACGGTCGGATAGTCGGCCGGCAGCCCGTAGCGGCGGCGATAGCCCTCGATGTCGAGGCCATGCGTCGTCAGGTGGCGCTTGAGCGTCTTGTAGGGCTTGCCGTCGATGAAGGAGATCAGGGCGTCCGGCGTAATCGACTTCTTGATCTGAGCCGGCGTGGCCCGCTCGACTTCTTCCTCCTTCGGAGCCTGCGGCGCCGACAGAGCGAGGAGCGCGGCGTGAACCTGAACAATCAGGGCCGGGAGTTCGGGCGACGGCAGGGAATTGTTCGAGACATAGGCCGACACGAGATCGGCAGCGAGTTCGATACGATCGTTTTGCGAGACCTGACTTGTTTCAGACATTGTACGTGATCCTGTTTGCCCCTCGTTCTTGGGAGCTAAAAGGATTTAGAAAAGTTTCAAGACCGGTTCTACCGGTTTTCACGGAAAACGACTGCAAAATCGAGAAAAAGCTCCGATTTGGCCGATATTGCCATCGATCAGACCCGATAAGACGGTAGAACGAGGTTGCTCAAGGTGGTGCGCGCAAGCTGAGGTTCGACGGGCGTGATGATCAGCGCCGGCTGATTCGGCCATTCAACAAATCGTGAGAGGCAAGTTGGGGCTAATCGCCGATCTCGGCTTGTGATGCCGGCCAGCTTTGATGGATTGCGTCAGCTTCGGCATCGGATGTCGCTGCCGATGTAGCCGGTTTAGAGCGACCCTCTGTCGCGGTTACATGCCTGGAAGCGACATCTCATCGTCTTCGCGCCGGCGAGCGGGCCGGCGTTGCCTGCCGCGCCCCGGACTCGACGGCAGGCTGCAGCGGTAGACCACCGCGTCGGGTGGGCCGAGGGTCGCATTGAGCGGCATCGTGACGGTATCGCCGGAGAAGCGCCAGTTGCGGGTGCCGCGGTCCCAGTAGAGCCACACGATGGTGTCGTGGCCCTTCACGTCGAAGACGGCGGCCTTCTTCGACATCGCCCGGAGCGTTCGCGGCTCGTAGAGCCCCTTCTGGCGATAGGCGGCGCGGGTGGCCTCGTCCTGGCGATCGACGAAGGTGTTCTGGACGATCTGAACGGTCGCCCCGGGCTTGCGGAGAAATTTCTTGAAATCGCTCAGAGATCGCAAGACCACGGCCATCACGTCCATCCAGTCGTCAAGTCACGGACTCATCCTGCATTGTGCGAGGGCACCTTAGTTTCGCCGAGATGACGGTTGTTCCTCATCGGCAAAGGAGACGGTGGGCGATATCCACCGGAAAGCGGTCCTGTCCACAGGAGTCGAGGAGGTAGGCTCGGGTGGTCGCGATGGCGGCCGCGCGCCCGGACGGCCCCCGGCTTGACCCGCCACCCGGGCTCGGGCGTTTAGGCCGTATGCTGCTGCAATTCTTCACAGGACTGCGCGAGGCCCGCGTGCCGGTCTCCCTCCGCGAATATCTGACCCTGCTCCGGGCGATGGAGAGCGACCTCGCGGACAAGCGCGTCGAGGAGTTCTACTTCCTCGCCCGCACCGTCCTGGTGAAGGACGAATCCAACCTTGACCGGTTCGACCGGGTCTTCGCCTCGGTCTTCAAGGGTCTGGAGACGCTGGGCGAGGCGGTCGAGCCCGCCGCCATCCCGGAGGAATGGCTGCGCAAGCTCGCCGAGAAGTACCTGACCGAGGCGGAGAAGGCCGAGCTGAAGGCGCTCGGCTGGGACAAGCTGTTCGAGACCCTGAAGCAGCGCCTCGCCGAGCAGAAGGAGCGGCACCAGGGCGGCTCGAAATGGATCGGCACCGGGGGCACCTCGCCCTTCGGCGCCTACGGCTACAATCCCGAGGGCATCCGCATCGGTCAGGACGGCAACCGCAACTTCCGTGCGGTGAAGGTGTGGGATAAGCGCGAGTTCAAGGATCTCGACGATGCCCGCGAGCTCGGCACCCGCTCCATGCGGGTGGCGCTGCGCCGCCTGCGCCGCTTCGCCCGCACGGGGGCGGCCGAGGAACTCGACCTCGACGGCACCATCCGCGAGAGCGCCCGCAAGGGCTTCATCGACGTCAGGCTCCGTCCGGAGCGGCGCAACGCCGTGAAGGTGCTGCTCTTCCTCGACGTCGGCGGCTCGATGGACTGGCACGTGGAGCTGGCCGAGGAGCTGTTCTCGGCCGCGCGCTCCGAGTTCAAGCACTTCGCCCACTACTACTTCCACAACTGCCCCTACGAGGCGGTGTGGACCGAGAACCATCGCCGCCACTACGAGCGCATCCCGCTCCTCGACGTGATCCGCACCTACGGGTGCGACTACCGGGTGGTGTTCGTGGGCGACGCCTCGATGAGTCCCTACGAGATCGCCCATCCCGGCGGGTCGGTGGAGCACTGGAACGAGGAGGCCGGCGAGGTCTGGCTCGGTCGGATCCTCGACCATTTTCCCAAAGCGGTCTGGCTCAACCCCGTCCCGGCCGAGCACTGGGCCTACACCCAGTCGATCGGCATGGTCCGCCGGATCTTCTCCGAGCGCATGTTCCCGCTGACGCTCGAAGGGCTGGACGGGGCGATGCGGGCGCTGCTGCGGTAGGACCCGCGCCGTCAGCCCTGGCGGGCCGGGGTCGTCACGACGAGGCCGTCGAGTTCGGGCGTCACGCGGATCTGGCAGCACAGGCGCGAGGTGGCGCGCACGTCCGAGGCGAAATCGAGCATGTCCTGCTCCATCGGCTCGGCCGGCCCGACCTTCTCGGCCCAGGCCTCGTCGACGTAGACATGGCAGGTGGCGCAGGCGCAGGCGCCGCCGCACTCGGCATCGATCCCCGGAACGTTGTTGCGGATCGCCGTCTCCATGACGGTCGAACCGACCTCACCATCGATCGTGCGGGCCGTGCCGGCGTGATCGACGAAGGTGATCTTGGGCATACCTTGCTCCGGGACGTGTCGGCGTCCGCCTGCGATCCTTCGAGGGGCGGCGTGGCGCCTGCTTGCGGGCGACGGAGTCAGAATGCAAGCGGGAAGCGGGTGCTTTTCCGTCGCGCCGGCCTCGATCCGGCGCATCCGCCCGCGGATCGACCGCGGCGATGCCCCGGTGATCCACTGCGGCGGCGAAGGGGGCCGCGCGGAACGGGGCCGCTACGCTTCCAGGCCGAAGGTCGCGAGCACGGTCAGCGTCTCGGCGGTGGCGACCTGCAGGGTCGAGAGATCCGCCCCTGCGCCGGAGCGGAAGCCGGCCTCGGCGGCGGCGCTCGCCTCCGCCATCCGCATCGCCCCGACGCCGAGGGCCGCGCCCTTGAGGGTGTGGGCGAGGTCGGCCCGCGCGCCGGCCGGGCGGTCCTCCTCCGCCAGCGCCGGCAGCAACCGCCGGCACTGGTCCTCGAACAGGCTCAGCACCTCCCGGGCGAGATCCGCATCGCCGAATGTCTGCGCATCGAGATGGGCGCGGTCGAGCAGAGGGGCGGGCTTTTTCTCGATGTCCACGTCCGGTCTCATCGTCTGGTTTGCAATCTGCGTTGGGGATTAAAACGGTCGCTCGATCCGCCCGGCCGCAGGGAATAGGCTCCGGCGCGACGACCTGCCTGTGGGCGGCGCGGGCTATCCACAGCGCAGGGCGGTGTGGGGCGTACCGGTTTATGCCAGCACGCGTCAGAACTTGAGGCACGTGCCGGATCACGGGACCCGGCTTGGTAACCATTCCGTTAAGGTTTCTTGGGTGCGCCGGGCCGATCGGGTATCGGGTGCGGGTTCCGAGGAACTAAGGTTCCGTGGGACGTCGGGTAAATCCGTCTCCGCTGCGGAGGGCGCGTGCTCCGCTGCGGACGGCGATGCGTACGAGGGTTGCATGGCCACCGAGAAGAAGCTGAAGGATCCGGCGGAGGCGGCACTCTCCGCGATCGAGCAGGCTTTGAATCTGGACATTCCGGCGCCGGGCGAGGCCGCCCGCGTCGAGCCCCGCCTGCCCGATGTCGGCGACGGCGATCCGCTCGCCGATCCCTTCTCCGAGGCCGGGGGACGCCGCACCCCGAACCTCGACATCGACCCCGCCGCCTCGGAGATTCCCCTGCCGGAGCGCGGCCGCTCGCGCCGCGAGGGCGGCCTGCTTCCGCCCGACCGCTCGCTGGTTGCCAACGACGACCGCCAGAACATCGGCATCCTGCAGCAGACGCTGCGGGTGCGGCCCTTGCGCAGGCCGTACCTCGTCGCGGCAATTGCCTCCTTCCTCTGGCTCAACGGCCTCGTGGCGCTCGCCTGGAACCAGTCCGGCGGCGACCTGAAGGCGTTCGTCACCGGGCTGACCGCGCTCCAGGCGGCCGTGGTGGCCACCGCCATCGCCGGGCCGATCGTGCTGTTCCTCATCACGGCGATGCTGGCGGTGCGCGCCCACGAGATGCGCCTCGTCGCCCGCGCCGTCGGCGAGGTGGCGATCCGGCTGGCCGAGCCCGAGAGCTTCTCGACGGACGCGGTGCTCACGATGTCGCAGACCGTGCGCCGCGAGGTCGCCGCCGTCGGTGACGGCGTGGAGCGGGCGCTCGCCCGGGCGGGCGAGCTCGAAACCCTGGTGCGCGGCGAGATCTCGACCCTGGAGCGGGCCTATTCCGACAACGAGATCCGCATCCGCAGCCTCGTCGATGAACTGATCGCCCAGCGCGAATCCATCGTCGGCAGCGCCGACCGGGTGCGCGGCGCGATCACCGGCTCACACGAGAACCTGTCGAGCGAACTCGAGGGCGCGGCCGAGCGCATCGTCGCGGCGATCAACGGCGCGGGCGAGCGCGTGACCGGGGCGCTCGACGCCCGCGGCGAGGCGATCACCACGGCGCTCGGCGAGGTCGGCGAGCGGGTCGTCGGTAATGTCTCGACCCGCGGCGACGACCTGATCCGCCAGCTCACCGCCACGAGCGAGGACGTGCGCGGCGGCCTCGAGGAGATCGGCACGAACCTGACCAGCGCGCTGCAGCAGCGCGCCGACGAGGTGACCCAGGCTTTCGAGCGCACCGGCGGGGCGCTGACCCGCACGCTCGCCGACAATGCCGGCGCCGTCGCCCAATCCCTGTCCGAGACCGGCACCGGCCTGATCGAGGCCCTCGACCGCCAGGGCGGCGCCGTGCGCGAGACCTTCGAGCGCTCGACCCGGGGTCTTGAAGAAGCGTTCCTGTCGCGCGGCACCGAGCTGACCGAGCGTTTCGCCCAAACGGGCGGCGCGATCACCGCCCGCTTCGTCGAGACCGGCGAGGGGCTGAGCCGGCACTTCGCCGCCACCGGCGCGGCGATCTCCGAGGACATCGCCGCCCGCGGCGCCTCGCTGCGCACCGAGATCGAGGCTGCCGGAACCGGCGTTTCCGAACTGATCGAGGGCCGCGGCCGCGACGCGCAGGCCGCGCTCGCGCTTGCCGCCGGCAGCGTCGCCGACGACTTCACCGCTCGCATCGACGGCGTGCGCGAGACGTTCCTCGCCTCTGCTGCCCGTGCCGCCGACACCATGGACGGCCGCGGCCGCGACCTCGCCGACCGCATCGAGGCGGCGACGACCCGCGTCGACGACGTCATCGCCGTCCAGGGCGGGGCGCTCGCCTCGAACCTCGATGCGGCGGGTGAGCGCATCGTCGGCCTGATGACCGATCGCGCGGCCCAGGCCGCCGCCACCGTCGAGCAGGCGCTCGCCGAACTCGGTTCCGCCTTCGCCGCGAACGCGTCCGGCACCGCCGAGAGCCTGCGCGAGACCGTCGCGCGGCTGGGCGAGGATCTCGATGCCCGCGCTGGCGCCGCCCATGACGGCATCCGCCGCAACACGGAGGCCGCGACCGCCTCCGTCGGCGCCAGCGTCGAGGGGCTGGAGCGCCGTCTGCGCGAGGCCGCCGAGACCGTGAGCGGCCTGCTGGCCGAACGCACCGCCGAGTCCACCGCACGGATGCTGCACACCGCCGAGGAAACCTCGGGCGCCGCGCAGGCGCAGTCCGCCGCCGTGGCCGCACGCTTCACCGAGGCTGCCGAGACCCTGCGCCGGGCCGCCGAAGAGGCTGCCGCCGCCGTCGAAGCCCGCTCGCACGACGTGGTCGGCCGGTTCCAGGCCGCCGCCGAGCGTGTCGGGGACGAATTGGGCAACCGCAGCGAGAGCGCCTCCCGCACGCTTCACGCGGCGATCCAGCGGATGGCCGACGAGCTCACCGCCCGCAGTGCCGAGGCGACCGGCGCGCTGGCGCTCGCCGCGGCCCATGCCGGCGGCGAGATCGGCAGCCGCACCGATCAGTCGATGCACGCGCTCCAGGATCTCCTGCGGCAGGTCGCCGACGAGATCGCCGTTCGCGGTTCCGAGGCGAGCGTGGCCCTGTCCCTGGCCGCGGCCCAGGCCGGCGGCGAGATCGGCAGCCGTGCCGACCAGTCGGCGCAGGGGCTGCGCGACCTCCTGACCCGTGTCCGCGAGGAGATCGACGGCCGCAGCGCCGAGGTCACGGACGCCCTGGCGCGGACCGCCGAGCGCGTCGGCGGCGAGGTCGGCACCCGCACCGAGGCGTCGCTGCGGAGCCTGCGCGATGCCCTCGACCGGATCGGCGAGGAGCTGTCCGCCCGCGGCGAGGCCGCCGTCCAGGCGCTGTCGCGCAGCGCGGAAGGGGTCGGCTCCGAGCTCGATGCCCGTCTGGGCGCCCTGGAGGAGGGCTTCGGCCGCCACGGCCGCGGCGCCGCCGCGCTCATCGCCAGCCAGTCCGACGAGGCCCAGGCCCGCCTCGAAGGCGCCGGACGCGAGGTGGCCCTCGCCATCGCCGGCCACGTGTCGCAGGTCGACGACGCGCTCCATCGGAGCCACGCCGCTTTCGTCGAGACCGCCGACAGCCGCGCCCGCGCGGTGGAGGAGGCACTGGGCAGCCGGCTCGCCGCCCTGCAGGAAACCATCGCCCGCGGCGACATCCTCGCCGATCGGATCGCCGGCAACGCCCGCGCGCTCGGCGACACGTTGGATTCGCGCCTCGCGGAGATCGACCGGATCATCGCCGTGCAGGGCAATGCGCTCGCCGATTCCCTGGCCGAGCGGGCCCGCCTCGCCAGCGAGACCGTCGAGTCGCGCATCGGTGAGATGGAATCCCTCTCGGCCCGGCGCGCCGCCGAGATCGGCGAGAGCTTCGCGGCCCTCGTCGGCGATGTCGACACGCGGCTGGGCGCCCGCGCCAACAGCCTCAACGAAACCCTCGTGCTGCGCACCTCCGAGATCGCCCACACCCTGGACGAGGCCAACCGCACCCTCATCGAGGCCCTCGACCGGCGTGCCGAAGGCACCGCGCAGGACATCGCCGAACGCGGCCGGTCCGTGGGCGACGTTCTCGCGGCCCGCGCCGCCGAGATCGCCGAGCGCCTCGAGGCGACGACGCAGGATCTGGCCCGTCGTCTCGACGAGGGCGCCGAGCGTCTCGATACCGGTGTGGTCGCGCGGCTCGACGCCCTGAACGGCACGCTCGATGAGCGCGCGCGCCATCTCGACGAGTCCTTCGGAATCCAGGCGCTCGAAGCGGTGCGCCTGATCGAGAGCCGCACCCGCACCATCGACGGCGAGTTGACCAACCGCATCCGCGACCTCGTCGCCCTGCTGGAGCGCCGCAGCGGCCTCGCGGTCGAAGCGGTCGGGGGCCATGTCGAGGCGATCGCTCGCCTGTTCGACGAGCGCGTCGAGAGCCTCAACCACCTGTTCGACGAGCGCGGCGGCGCGCTCGCCGCCGACCTCGACCAGCGCGGCCGCGCCACGGTCGAGGGGCTGGAGGGACGCCTCTCCGAGATCACCCAGGCCCTGGAACAGGGCGGCACGTCGCTCGGCGCCCTGCTCGACCGCCGCGGTACCGCCCTGCTCACCGCCCTGCGCGACCTCGTGGGGCAGGTCGATGGCGTTCTCGGCGAGGGCGCGGGCCGGGTCGGCCACGCTCTCGAGGCGCGGGCCGACGAGATCCGCACCCTGCTCGACAGCCGCGCGGACGATCTGCGCGGCCTGATGGAAGGCAGTGCGGGCCGGGTGCGCGGCGAGTTCGAGGCCGGCCTCGGCGCCATCGAGACGGCGCTCGAAGAGCGCCTGCGCACGGTGCGCGACCTGCTCGATGCCCGCAGCCATGAGATCCGCGACGCCCTCGACCACCGCACCGACGACCTGCGCGGCGTGATGGAGGGGGGCGCCGGGCAGGTGCGCGGCGCGCTCGATGCGAGCCTCGGCACCCTCGAGACCGTCCTGGAGGAGCGTCTGCGCACGGTGCGCGACCTGCTCGATGCCCGCAGCCACGAGATCCGCGACACCCTCGACAGCCGTACCGGCACCCTGCGCGGCCTCGTGGACGGCAGTGCCGGCCATGTCCGCGGCGAGTTCGAGGCCGGGCTCGACGCCCTGCGCGCGGCGCTGGAAGAGCCGGCCCGCACGGTGCAGGACCTGCTCGACAGCCGTGCTGGCGAGATCCGCGCCATGCTCGACGCCCGCAACGACGACCTGCGCACGACCCTGGACGAGCGGGCCCGCACGGTCGAGGAAATCCTCGACCACCGCACGGGCGAGCTCCGTGGGCTGCTCGACGGCCATGCCGGCCGCCTCGACGAGGGCTTCCAGGGCCGGATCCTGCCGCTCCAGGCGGCGCTGACCGAGGGGGCGCGTGCGTTCGTCGAGACGCTGGAGGGCGGCATCGGCCGCGCCGCCGGCGAGGTCGATGCCCGCACGCAGGGCCTCGCCTCCCTGTTCGACGAGCGCCTCGGCGTTCTCGGCACCCTTGTGGACGGACGCGGGCGAGAGGTCGCGCAGACCGTCGAGGCACGGACGCAGGAGCTGCGCGGCCTGTTCGAGGAGATCCACGCCCGCCTCGGCGCCCTCGTGGACGAGCGCTCGACGGCGCTCACCGGGCGCCTCGACAGCCAGACACAGGCGATGGCGGCCCTGTTCGACGAACGGATGCGCAGCCTCGACGGACTGGTCGAGAGCCGCGGCGGCGCCTTCGCGCAGGTCGTGGAGACGCAGACCGCTGCCCTGGCGCAGACGGTCGACAGCCGCAGCGAGGACTTCACCGCCCGCATCGACGCCCGCCTGCGCGCCTTCGCGACCGTCGTGGCGAGCCGCGCCAATGCGCTGGCCGACGCCTTCGACGAGCGCCAGGACGCCTACGCGGCCCTGATCGACGAGGGTCTGGCCCGGATGGTCGCGGCGCTCGACGAGCGGGCCCGCCAGCATGTGGCCCAGTTCGAGACCGTGGAGGAGCGCCAGAAGTCCGTCGCGGCCCTGGTCGAGGCCGGGACCGCTCGGATCGCGGCGGCCTTGGACGAGCGCGCCCGCCAGCAGGTGGCCCTCGCCGAGGCCTTCGACGGACAGCAGGGATCGTATGCGAACCTGATCGAGCAGGGCACGGCCCGCCTCGTCGCGGCCCTGGACGAGCGCACCCAGCGGCAGGCGGCCCTCACCGAGGCCTTCGAGGGGCAGCGGGACGCCTACGCCACCCTGATCGAGCAGGGCACCGCCCGGATGGTCTCCGCCCTCGAGGAGCGGGCGCGCCGCCACGCGGTGCTGGCCGAGGCGTTCGATCGTCAGAAGGAGGCCTACGCGGCCCTCATCGACGGCGGCACCGCCCGGATGGTCGCCGCGCTCGACGAGCGGGCCGAGCGGCAGGTGGCGCTGGCCGAGAGCTTCGACGAGCGCCGGACCGCCTACGCGGCGCTGGTCGAGGACGGCATCGCCCGGATGGGCCGGATGCTGGAGGAGCGCGCCCAGCGTCACGCCGCCGAGGTCCAGGCCCGCGCCACCGCGCTGGCCGAGACCATGGACGAGCGCAACGCGGCCCTGGCGCGGCTGATCGACGGACCGGCGGCGGCCCTGGCCGATGCCCTGGCCGAGCGCGAGCAGGCCCTCGATCGGCTCATCGACGACAAGGGGGCGCCGCTGGTGGAGGCTTTGCGCGAGCGCACCGACGCCATCGTCGTCCGCACCGTCGAGTCGGCCAAGGCTCTGCGCGCGGCCCTCGACGAGGGCGCGGCGGCCTCCGCCGAGACGGTGGGCGAGGCCCATGAGCGGGTCCGCCGCGACGTCGCCGGCTTCCTCACCCGGATCGAGAGCGCCAACGGCGCGCTGAAGGACCTCGTCGGCGGTGCCTCCCAGAACCTCGCGGCCGTGGAGCAGGGGCTCGCGGCCCGCGTCGAGCAGATCCAGTCGGCCCTCGACCGGGTCGCCGCCGACACGGCGCAGGCCTCCGACCGGGTCTCGACCCAGGTCGTGGCCCTGCGTGATGCCTCGCAGGGGGCCCTCGCTCAGGCCTCCGAGCTCGCCGAGACCCTGGATGCCCGCGGCCGAACCCTGGTCGAGCGCACCGGGACCCATGTCGGCGCACTCTCCGAGGCCGCCGGCACCCTGGAGGCGGTGGAGAGCCGTCTGGCCGAGAGCCTGTCGAGCCGGCAGGCGGTGATCGAGGCGGTGCTGTCCCGCCTGGAGGAGCGCAGCCAGGCCATCGAGGCCCAGACCGGCCGCTTCGGGAGCGTGATCGAGGAGACGCTGCGCGCGGCCGAGGCCCGTGCCCGCGAACTCAGCGAGAGCGTTGCCCGCGCGGCCCGCGAGGCGGGGACCGCCGTGGCGGGCGACTTCGCGCGTCTGCGCAGCGGTGCCGACGAGGAGAGCGCCCGCACCGCGACCGCTGTGAGCAGTGCCATCGAAGCGGCCTCGGCCAAGATGATGGAGAGCTTTGCCGCCGCCTCCGGTCAGTTCGGCGACTCCGTCGCGCGGATGAACGCCATGGCCGCGGAAATCCGCCGCGAACTCGATGCGACCCGCAACGACCTGCAACGCGGCGTCCTCGACCTGCCGCGCGAGACGCAGGACGCCACGAGCGAGATGCGTCGCGTGGTGGCCGAGCAGATCGACGCGCTGAACGAACTGGCTGCCCTCGTGGCCCGCTCGAATCGATCGGTCGACGTTGCCCAGCCGGCGGCGCAGGCCCGCGCCGCCGATCAGCGCCGCACGGCCGAGGCCGGCCGCGGCGCCTCCGCTCCCGTCGCCGCGCCGCAGCCGGCGCCGGCCCGCAACGCGGCGCCGACGGCGGCCCGGCCCCAGCCGCCGGCTTCCCCTGCCGCGCGTCCGGCGAACCCGACCGCCGCCCAGGGCGGGGGGCAGGGTGCGGTCCAAGGTTCGGTCCAAGGGTCGGCTCAAGGAGCGAGCCAAGGCGCGGTCCAGGGGCGGCCCGGCACCCGCGACAACCGCGGCTGGCTGTCCGATCTCCTGACCCGTGCCTCGATCGACGATGACGGCGCCGACGCGATCCCCGCCCCGGCCTCCGCACCGACGCCGGAAGCGAAGGGTCCGGTGGAGCGGATCTCGCTCGATGCGATCTCGACCGACATCGCCCGGATGGTGGACCATCGGGCGTCCGTCGAGTTCTGGCAGCGCTACCGCCGGGGCGATACCAACCTGTTCGACGGCCGTCTCTACACGGCGCAGGGACGCCAGACGTTCGAGCAGATCCAGCGCCGCTACCGGGCGGATGCGGAGTTCCGGCGCACGGTCGATCGCTACGTCGGCGAGTTCGAGCGTCTGCTCGGCGAGGTGACGAAGAACGACCGCGACACCAAGCGTGCGGACGCCTACCTCACCTCGGAAACGGGCAAGGTCTACACCATGCTCGCCCATGCCAGCGGCCGGTTCGACGAGGCGTGAGTCGCTGCTGCGGGGGCGGGTTCGGTGACGCCGAACCTGCCTCGTGATGCCATCGAACAGGCCGTTCGATGAAAAAGGCCCCCGTCGCACGCGAGCGACGGGGGCCTTTTTCGATGCGGTAAGGCCGTTTCAGGCGGGTGGCCCGTGCCGGATCACTCCATCACGGCGGCCTTCATGATGACCACCATCGTCGCCCGGCCCGGCCCGTCGCCGAGACAGCGGATGCTGTGGGGACGATCGCAACGGTAGCGCAGGGTCTCGCCGGCATTGGCCCGCTGCACCTCGCCGCCGACCTCGACCTCGAAGCTGCCCTCCAGCACCGAGAGCGACTCGACCGAGCCGCGCTGGTGCGCGTCGGATTCGAGCACCCCGCCGGGGTCGGCGCTGACGTCGTACCATTGCAGCCACTCGACGGTCTTGATCCAACCGATGATGGCGAGCCGCACCTTGCCGTCGTCGGAGACGAGCCGCGGGGTGTCGGCGCGGGAGAAGCGCTCGATGAAGGGCTCCTCGTCGGCGGTGGCCAGCACCCGCTCGATCGAGACGTCGAGCGCCTGGCTGAGGCGCCAGATCGTGGCGAGCGTCGGGTTGGTCTCGTTGCGCTCGATCTGGCTGATGATCGACTTCGCGACGCCCGACTGCTCGGCGAGTTCCGAGAGGGAGAGGTTGTAGGCCTTGCGCAGGCGCTGGATCGTCTTACCGAGTTGGCCCGAGAGCACCTGCGCACCGCTGGCGAGATCCTTCGGCCGTCCGCGCTCGAGGCTTGCCGCTATGTCCTGCATCACGTCGGTCCGCTGAGAGTGCCCGCCTCAAACATCCGCGCGCCGGCCTCACCCTCGCGGGCGGTCGGTTCACGAAGTCGTGGGCGGGTCACCGAAAGGCGTTCCGTTATCCGAACGAGCGTTTGATCTGTCAAACGCAAATCGGCAGCTGGCCGATTTCGTGCCGGCGGAGGGCTAGTGCCAGAGCGCGTAGAAGTGATGAAGAGGGCCGTGTCCATGGCCGACGGGCACCGTATCCGCGGCGCGGATCGCCGCCGTGACATAGGTCTTCGCCCCGCCCACCGCCTCGGCGAGGCCCTGGCCGCGGGCGAGCCCGGCCGCTACGGCCGCCGAGAGGGTGCAGCCGGTGCCGTGGCTGTTGCGGGTCTCGATGCGCGGTGCCGCGAATCGGCGCAGCGTTCCGTCCGCGGCGATGAGGTGATCGACGCTCTCCCGGCCCTCGCCGTGGCCGCCCTTGATCAGCACGGCCCGCGCCCCGCGCGCCAGCAAACGCCGGGCCTGGCCCACCGCCTCGTTCTCGTGTCCCGCCTCCGCCTCGTCGAGCAGGGTCGCAGCCTCCGGCAGGTTGGGGGTGACGACGGTCGCCAGCGGCATCAGCTCGCCGCGCAGGGTCTCGACCGCTTCCTGCGAGATCAGCCGGTCGCCGCTGGTGGCCACCATCACGGGATCGAGCACCACCGGGATGCCGGTGGCGTGCCGCCTCAGGCTTTCGGCCACCGCCCGGATGGTCTCGGGCCGCGAGAGCATACCGATCTTCACCGCACCCACCGCGAGATCGGCGAACACGGAGTCGATCTGCGCGGCGACGAAGTCGGCCGGCACATCGTGGATCGCCTGCACCCCGCGGGTGTTCTGCGCGGTGAGGGCGGTGACGACGCTGGCGCCGTAGACGCGCAGGGCTGCGAAGGTCTTGAGATCGGCCTGGATGCCGGCGCCCCCGCTCGAATCCGAGCCGGCGATGGTCAGGGCGATGGCGGTCATGGGCGTCTCCCGTCGTCGAGTCTTGTATTCGCCTCTTCTAGCGGGGACCGGCGTCCCCGCGCTGTCCGAGGGCCTCGTCGACCCGGGCGCGCAGATCTCGCGCCTTGGCCTCGGTCGCCCCGCCTTTGAACAGCGCACCGATCAGCGCCACCCCGTCGGCGCCCGCCCGGATCACGGAGGCCGCGTTGCTGGCATCGATCCCGGCGATCGCGCCGAGCGGAAGCGATTGGCCCCGGGCGAGCCGGGCGCGGAACACGATCCGCTGCAGCCCGTCGAGGCCGACCGGCGGGTCTGGATTGTCCTTGCTGGCGGTGGCGAAGACGCCGCCGATGCAGGCGTAGTCGATGGGAAGCCGGTAGAGTTCGTCGGCCTGGGCACCGGTCTTCACGGTCAGGCCGATGATGGCGCGCGGGCCGAGCAGCCGGCGCGCCTCCTCCGGGTGGAGATCCGATTGCCCGAGATGCACGCCCTCGACGCCGGCGGCGAGGGCGAGATCGACCCGATCGTTGACGAGCAGCGGCGCGCGGCCGGCGACCGCCGCATGGATCGCCCGGATCCGCGCGAGGGCGGCGCGGGCATCGGTCAGATCCTTGTCGCGGTACTGGAGCAGGGTGGCGCCGCCGGCTACGGCTTCCGCGGCCAGGGCGGCGAGCGCCGCTGCATCACCGCCCAGCACGCCGACATCGAGAATGCCGTAGAGGCGAAGATCCACCGTGATCCCCGCCGACGGACGGGACAAGCCGATCCCTGCGGCCGTCCCTGCACCGAGCCCTGCCCCGATGCTCATACCGATCCCCCGACCTGTCCGAGCATCTGCCGTCCGAGCGCCATGGCCGCTCCCTTCGTTGATCCTGCCCTTTCGTCTAGCAGGATCGGCCCGCCGCGGCGACCGTGGCTCGACTCGTCTGCGGATGAGGCCGTCGCGTCCGTTGACGGTGCCGGGGCCGATCCGGCAAGAGCGGAGCGGTGGATTGGAACCGCTTCCGCCGACGAGGAAGGCCCGAGGAGAGGGGCTCAAGGCCGACGAACGCATGAGCACGGCCGAACCGGGTGTGACCGCCGCCGTGGCGGACAAGGGGACGCGCAATGCCAGCGCCTCCTCGGTGGGGCTCGTCGCCGTGATCGTGGCGGCGACGGACGGGGAGCCGCGCGCGCTCACGGTGCAGGTTGCCGGGCAGGCTCCGGGGCGTGGGACCGCCCTGCCCGCCGGCCCGCTGGTGCCCGAGCACGCCACGCTGGAGCGGGGCCTTCGCGCCTGGGTCGAGCAGCAGACCCATCAGCGCCTCGGTTATGTCGAGCAGCTCTACACCTTCGGCGATCGCGACCGCGAGGGCGGCCAGCACGGCGTGCATCTGCTCTCGGTGGCCTATCTCGCCCTGGTGCGTGAGCTGCGCCCGGCCGGCCTCGCGGAGGCCGCCTGGCGCAACTGGTACCGCTACCTGCCCTGGGAAGACTTTCGCGAGGGACGCCCGCCGGCGCTCAGCGAGATCGAGCCGCGCCTGATGGCCTGGGTCGCCGCGGCCTCCGATCCGAAGCTCCGGCGCCTGCGCGAGGATCGGGTCGGGCTGAGCTTCGGGATCGGCGGCGCCTGGAACGAGGAGCGGGTGCTGGAGCGCTACGAGTTGCTGTTCGAGGCGGGTCTGATCCCCGAGGCCAAGGGGCAGACCGGCGCCGCCGTGCCCGATGATCTCGCCATCACCGGGCAACCGATGGCGCACGACCATCGCCGGGTGCTCGCCACCGCGATCGGTCGCCTGCGCGGCAAGATCAAGTATCGCCCGGTGGTGTTCGAGCTGATGCCGCCCGCCTTCACCCTGCTGCAGCTTCAGCGCACGGTGGAGGCGTTGTCGGGCACGCGGCTGCACAAGCAGAACTTCCGCCGCCTCGTGGCGCAGCAGGGACTCGTCGAGGAGACGGAGGCGCTCACCAGCGGCAATGCTGGGCGTCCGGCCCGGCTGGTGCGGTTCCGCCGCGAGGTTCTCCTGGAGCGCCCGGCGCCCGGCGTGCGGCTGACCCCGTCGCGACGGACGGTGTGAGGGGACCGGCGCGGGTGATCGTCGGTCCTGGGCAGGGCCGGCCGTCCTGCGGCACCGTGCTCAGCCCTGAAGGACGCGTCCGAACTGCTCCGGGCAGCCTGCGACGAGGGTAGGCGCCAGCGGCAGGTCGGCGCGGGTGCAGAGACTGAAGCCGTAATAGGGCGTCAGCAGATCCGGTTCGGGAACGCCGACCCAGAGACGGACCATCGGCCAATCCTCATCCACGCTGACGAGGAGCATCTGGCGGGACGGATCGAGCGCGGCCGCCTGCTCGCGAAACAGGATCTCGACCGACCGGATCTTCTCGGTCGCGATTCGCCTTTGTGCCCAGATCATCGGCAAGCGCCCTCCGACGGCGGGTTTGCCGACCGGATGGCGGTCTCTCAATCGGTCCTGGCGCAGGGCAGGTGCCACGGCGGACCGCGGATGAAGCGTCGACCGAAACCGTAGAGCGGTCCGGAGGCGCCGCGCCGTGCGGCCAACGGTAGGCCAAGGGGCTCGGCCAGAGGCTCGGGCAGGAGGCCCGGCAAATAGCCTGGCCAACGGGCCGAGCCTTGCCGAGCCTGCGTCATCCGAGCCGATGCGGCCTCAGGCTTGCGCTTCCTTCTTGCGGCGCGGGGCGCGACGCTTCTTCTCCGGAGCGGGCTCCGGCTCGGCGGCCACGGGCTCGGGCGCCGCCTCCGGCTCGGCGACCCGGCGCCGCTGCTGCCCCAGACCGAGGGCGCGTGCCAGTTCTGAGCGCTGCTCCGAATAGCTCGCCGACGTCATCGGGTAGTCGTTGGGCAGGCCCCACTTCGCCCGATACTGTTCCGGCGAGAGACCGCGCAGGGTGAGATGGCGGCGCAGCGTCTTGTAGGGCTTGCCGTCCTCGAAGCTGACCAGGAAATCGTGGCTGATCGACTTGCGGATCTCCTGCGGCGTCGCCTTCGGCGGGCCGGTCTCGAGGGACGGACGTCCGCTCAAGCTGACCGAGCGGATCGCCTCATGCACTTCTCCGAGCAGTTTCGGAAGCTCGGCGCTCTGGACATGATTGTTGCTGACATAAGCAGAAACGACATCCGCCGTAAGGGTAACGAGGCGGGCTGTTTCCGCATCCTGTTCACTGGTTTCCATGGCGCGATCTTCTATGAGGGAGGATTACCAGCAAGACGGTAAGCTCAGAGCCGCTGACGAGCAAGACATCATCTTTGAAATCGCGCTCAATCAGGTCGAAGAGAATGGAGCGCCGCGCCTGTTTCTATGCTTCCCGAATGGAAAAATAGCCGTTGCGAAGCTGCTGAAAAAAACGATTGCGTGCGACTTGCGGCTCAGCCTTTAGAGCTAGCTGGAATATTTCATATGTTAGGAACGGTATCGACGTCTTTTAGAAAACGATGCTGTTTCAACGGGTTGAGATTTCGGTGGCGGAGGCGGTTCCGGTGCTGCGGGTGCGGGTCGGGCAGCCTTGCGCTCGCGATGACGGTCCAGGTCCGGCAAAACACCTTTGGGTTGCGACACCCCGCCGCATGTCTCAGTATTTTCTGTGGATTTCCTTGGCCGCCTCAAGCGAATTGAGCGCATCGAAGAGACAAGGGCGTCCGGTCTCACCGTCGTCCCGGTTCAGCCTCAAGTCTATGTCCGCAATACAAGGTTGCGCCAACTCGATCGAGGTGGGGCGGAGCACGAGCCGCTGTTGCGCTGTCGAGATGCGGCCTTCGTCCCGGCTCGTATGAGCGGAATCTTATCGGGCTCGATCACAGGGGTACGGGGCCGGCCGTTTGGCAGCCGGCCGGCACCGAGCCTCCGGCGTCGGGCCGATAAGCCGGTTCCCGCTTCGCCGGGCGAAGATCGCCCGGAATGGTCCGGGGGTCAGTCGAGACCGAGCATCAGGCCGAGATTCTGGACTGCGGCTCCCGAAGCGCCCTTACCGAGATTGTCGAGGCGGGCAACCAGCACGGCTTGGCCGTGGCTGTCGGAGCCGAAAACCCGCAATTCGAGCCGGTCGGTATCGTTAAGGGCTTCCGGCTCGAGGCGCTCGCGGTGGGCGCCTTCCTCCGCGCCGCGCACGACCTTCACCAGCGGCGCGCCGGCATACCAATCGGCGAGCGCCGCCTCGAGGTCGCCCGGCGTCGGGCGGCCGGGCACCGTGCCGAGATGCAGCGGAATGCTGACCAGCATGCCCTGCCGGAAGTTGCCGACGGAGGGGATGAAGATCGGTCGGCGGGTGAGGCGGCTATAGGCTTCGATCTCCGGCAGGTGCTTGTGGCCGAAGCCGAGCCCGTAGAGCTGGAACGGTGCCCCCTCCCTGCGCTCGTAGCTCTCGATCATGCTGCGGCCGCCGCCGCTATAGCCGCTGACCGCGTTGATGCTGATGGGATGATCCGCCGGAAGCAGGCCGCGCTCGACCAGCGGGCGCAGCAGCGCGATCGCTCCGGTCGGATAGCAGCCGGGATTGGCGACCCGGCGCGCGTTGCGGATGGCCTCGGCCTGATCCGGCGCCATCTCGGCGAAGCCGTAGGCCCAGCCCGGCGCGATGCGGTGGGCCGTGCTGGCGTCGAGGAGCTTCGGGCCGCCCTCGGGCAGGCTGTCGGCCAGGGCCGCCGTCTCGCGGGAGGCGTCGTCGGGCAGGCAGAGCACGACGAGATCGACCTCCTCGAGGATCGTCCGCTTCGCGCCCGCATCCTTCCGGCTCTCGTGGGGGATGCTGACGAGGCGCACCCTGCCCTCGCGCTCCAGACGCTCGCGGATGCCGAGGCCGGTGGTGCCGGCCTCGCCGTCGATGAACACCTTCGGAGCGCTGACGCCGTCGGACATCGCAACAATCCTCGCTCGACCCTGGTCCGGGCCGCTCTGTATACGTGGCGGGTGGAGCAACCCGTTGCCTCGGTGGCGCGGAGGTGGAAGTTCCGCCCTCCCCTGTCAACGTCTTCGGTGCCCGCACGGGCTCTTCCGTGCGACCCCGGCCGGTCGTGGCCGAGCCGCGTTGTCCGTGGACAGGCCGAGCGCCGCCGGAACTCAAGATGACGCCTTCTGTTGACAGCCGAATGTCGCTCAGGAGGCGAACCCGATGTCAGGCACAGCGAAGAAGACTGATCCGAAGCTCTGGGACAAGGTCAAGAAAGAGGTGACGCAATCGTCCAAGGGCGGCAAGCCCGGACAATGGTCGGCCCGCAAGGCCCAGATGGCCACCAGCGAATACAAGAAGGAAGGCGGCGGCTACGCCGGCAAGAAGTCCGACGACAACGATCTCAAGCAGTGGACCGATGAGGAGTGGGACACCAAGTCGGGCAAGGCGAGCGGCAAGACCGGCGAGCGCTACCTGCCCAAGAAGGCGCGCGAGAAACTGTCCGATTCGGAGTACAAGCGCTCGACCGCAAAGAAGCGGGCCGATTCCGCGCAAGGCAAGCAGCACTCGAAGCAGCCCGCCGACGTGGCCAAGAAGGCGGCTTCCGCCCGCAAGACCGGCGGCAAGGCCGGCAGGACGACGGACAGGAAGGTGTCGGCCAAAAGCGGCAGCGGCGCGACCAAGGCGGAGCTGATGCAGCGCGCGCGCAAGCAGGACATTCCCGGGCGCTCGAAGATGACCAAGGGCGAGCTGGAGCGCGCCCTGGCCTGATCCGCGCGGGAGAGCGGCGAGGGCGGCTTCCGCCCCGCCGCGCTCGAAGGCGTCGGCCGCAACGACGTGCCGGCGCCCGATGGTCGAAGACATCCGGGGCCATCGAGGGAAATCGGCCGGGTCGGTGCAAGTCGCAACCGCCGTCGCGTCTTAAGGTCGCCGCAGCGAGGGCCGCCGGTTCGTCGGGCGCTGTGTCGGACCGTCACGCCGCCGCCGCACGAGCGGGCGTCGATGCATGGCCCCGGCGTTCGGAGGATGCTTTCGAAAGCTCCGTGGGGGACTCAGTTCTCGTCAGGGCCGGCCGCGGAAGGCTCGGGCTCGCCGTCTGTGTAGCCCTCAAGCCAGTCGAGGCTCTCTTGCGAACCCGCCTCGTAGGGGTTCGCGGAGTCGGGCTGGCCCATCGCCTTGGCGGCTTTGCCCTCTTCGAAGATCTTGCTCGATACCACGGCCATCGACCGATCCTTTCGCGATGCGGGCTCGGCCATCGCCGGGCCGGAGGGGGCGGGAACAGAAGCGATCCGGCGCCGCGGCGGTTCCCGCGGGAGCCGCCGCCGTTCTTACAAACTGCGATGGCTTTTCGCGCGAGTGTCTCGTTGGCGAATCGTCGCTTGGCGCAGTGAATCTCCCGCGCCGCGCGGGCTCGTCGGTGCGCTCCCCGCTTCGATCGAGCGCGGAGCCTGTCAGGAGACGGAATCGGGTTCCGGCGCGGGCTTGGCCTCGGCGCGGTGCAGGCGGCTCAGCAGCACGAGCAGCGAGCCGGGCAGCGGAGCTTCCAAGCTGTCCGGGGCGAGGATGTCCGAGCTCGCGGCCCGCCGGCGGTCGGGCCGCGGCTCGCGCTTCACGATGACGGGGGAACGGAGGCGGGCGGATCTGGGTGTCATGACGCGGTGAGAACTCAAAGGCGCATGATGAACGGTACTGCAAAGCCCCTCTTGCAGACCCCGCCCAAAGAGGGCGGACCCGTCGATGGAGGGTCGGCGGGGTGCAGGTACGAGTCGCTTTGGACGATGTGAACGCCGCCTTTCGGCTCCGGTTCCGCACATTTAGACTAGAAATTAGACATCATGCTTGTGGATTAGGCATTATTTGTCTTGTCTGTGCTATTTCGAACACGGCTCGCGCCCCGCCTCGATCGAGGCCGGGCGTGCGTGAAGGCCGTGGCCCTCCGGGCGTGCCGGTGGTAGAGGGCGCTCCATGCTCGAAGGTCTGCCGCCGCACCGACCCACGCACGTCCTGCGCCTGATCACGGACGAGCCCTCCGCTCGCGCCATGACCGAACTCCTGGGCGAGATGTTCGATCCCATGGAGACGGCGGTGGCCGCCTTCGAGGTGGAGGAGACCGGGGCGTGGCGGCTGGAGGCCTATTTCTCGGAGGAGCCCGACGCGGAGATGATCCGCGAACTGATCCGCCCGGTGCTCGGCGCGCAGGCGGATGAGGCGGTCTTCGAGACCATCGACCAGCAGGATTGGGTGCGCGCCTCGCTGGAGGGGTTGAAGCCGGTGCGTGCCGGCCGCTTCCTCGTCCATGGCGGCCACGACCGGCACCAGGTGCGGGGGAACGACCTCGCCATCGAGATCGAGGCGGCGCTCGCCTTCGGCACCGGCCATCACGGCACCACCCTCGGCTGCCTGCGGGCGCTGGTGGACGAGTTGAAGCGCCGCCGTCCGACCCACGTTCTCGATGTCGGCACCGGGACCGGCATCCTCGGCTTTGCCGCCGCCAAGGCGCTTCGCACGCCCGTGATCGCCGGCGATCTCGACCCCGAGGCCGTGACCACCGCCCGCGGCAATGCCCGTCTCAACGGGCTCGGTCCCTATATGCGGTTCTACCACGCGCCGGGTGTCCGCCACGCGCTCGCCGACCGGCCCCGCGGCTTCGACGTGGTCTTCGCCAACATCCTGGCCCGCCCGCTCAAGCGGCTCGCGCCCTCGCTCACCGCCGTGGTAGCCGATGACGGCGTGCTGATCCTCTCCGGCCTGATCGAGCGCGACGTGCCGGGCGTGCTCTCGACCTACCGCCACCGCGGCTTCCATCTCGCCCGCTCCGGCGTGATCGAGGGCTGGGCGACTCTGGTGCTGCGCCGGGGCGGGGCGGCCCCCCGCCCGCGCTGAGAAGCCCGCGCCGAGGAGGGTGTCGCGGGGTCGTCCGACGCGGTAGATTTCCGCCATGACGACGCCTCCCCCCCGCTTCCAGACCTTCGACGATCCGAGCCACGCCAAGGGGCCCGAACGGATCGAGGCCCTGCGCGCCGCCCTGCGGGAGGTCGGCGCCGACGGCTTCGTAGTGCCGCGGGCCGACGAGCATCAATCGGAATACGTTCCCGCCGACGCGGAGCGTCTCGCCTGGCTCACCGGCTTCACCGGCTCGGCCGGCCTCGCGGCGGTGCTCGCCGACGAGGCCGCCCTGTTCGTCGATGGCCGCTACACGCTGCAGGCGCCGGAACAGGTCGATACCGCGACGGTCACGGTGGTGCCGCTCGCCGAGACGACGCCGGAGGCGTGGCTCGGGACGCATCTGAAACCGGGCCAGGTCCTTGCCTACGATCCCTGGCTCCACACGCCCGACGGCGTGGCCCGCCTCGAGCGCGCCGCCACGAAGGCGGGCGCGTCGCTTCGCGCCGTGCCGGACAATCTCGTGGATGCGGTCTGGGCCGGGCGGCCCCGGCCACCGGCGGGTCGGGTCACAGTCCATCCCGACGATCTGGCGGGCGAAACGGTTCCCGAGAAGCTCGACCGCATCCGCGCCGCCCTCGTCCAGGGTGCGATCGACGTGCTCGTCATCTCCGATCCCCACAATCTCGCCTGGGCCTTCAATCTGCGCGGGGCCGACATCCCGCACACGCCCCTGGCGCTCGGATACGCCCTCGTTCCCCGCGAGGGACGCGCCGCGCTCTACCTCACCTCGGGGGCGATCGAGGCGGCCCTGCGCACGAGGCTCGAGCCGCTGGCGGATCTCCGGCCGCGGAGCGCCTTCACCGAGGATCTGGACGGCCTCTGCCGGAATGCCGCGCGGGTGCGGCTCGATGCGGCGACCGGCGCGGCGGCACTCAAGGATGGCGTCGAGGCCGCCGGGGGCGTCGCCGATGTCGGTGCCGATCCGGTCACCGCGATGAAGGCGGTCAAGAACGCGGCCGAGATCGCCGGCGCCCGCGCCGCCCATCACCGCGACGGGCTCGCCGTGACGCGCTTCCTCGCCTGGCTCGATCGCGCCGCCGCCGAGGGCGTGAGCGAGATCGCCGCCGTCGAGGCGCTGGAGGATTTCCGCCGGGAGAGCGGCCTGCTGCGGGACGTGTCCTTCCCGACCATCTCCGGCTCGGGCCCGAACGGCGCCATCGTGCACTACCGCGTCACCCGCGCCACCGACCGCAAGGCCCGGCCCGGCGAACTCTTCCTGATCGATTCCGGTGCGCAATACGCCGACGGCACCACCGACATCACCCGAACCGTCGCGATCGGCACGCCGACCGACGAGATGCGCGACCGCTTCACCCGCGTGCTCAAGGGCCACATCGCCATTGCCCGCGCCGTCTTCCCCGAGGGGACGACGGGGGCGCAGATCGACGCCCTCGCCCGCATCGGCCTGTGGGAGGCCGGCCTCGATTACGATCACGGCACCGGCCACGGCGTCGGCGCCTTCCTCTCGGTCCATGAGGGGCCGCAGCGCATCGCCAAGACCGGCACGGTGGCGCTCAAGCCCGGCATGATCCTCTCGAACGAGCCGGGCTATTATCGCAGCCGCGCCTACGGCATCCGCATCGAGAACCTGATCCTCGTCGAGGAGCGGACCATTCCCGGCGGCGACCGGCCGATGCTCGGCTTCGAGACCCTGACGCTCGCTCCGATCGACCGGCGCCTGATCGATCCGGCCCTGCTCGCACCGGCGGAGGCGGAATGGCTCGACGCCTACCATGCCCGGGTGCGCGAGGCGCTCGCTCCCGACCTCGACGGGCCGGTGCGGACTTGGCTGGAGGCGGCGACGCGGCCACTCGCCGAGGCCGCCGCGTGAACGCGCCCACCCGCCCCGCGATCCTGTTCGTCTGTCTCGGCAACATCTGCCGTTCGCCGCTCGCCGAAGCCGCCTTCAGGAGCGAGGCGGCGCGGATCGGGCTCGACGTGACGGTCGATTCCGCCGGCACCAGCGACTGGCATGTGGGCGAGCCGCCCGACGCCCGCGCGATCGCCGTGGCGCGGACGCACGGCGTCGAGATCGCCGGCTATCGCGGGCGTCAGGTGACGCCGGACGATTTTGAGCGGTTCGACCACGTCGTCGCCCTGGATCTCGCCAACCTCGCCAAGTTGCGCGCCCTGCGGCCGGCCGGTTCACGGGCCGCGTTGAGCCTGCTCCTCGACCATGTGCCGGGCCGGGAGGGCGAGCCGGTGGCCGACCCGTATTACGGAGCGGACGACGGCTTCGACACCACCTGGGACGACGTGACGGCGGGCGCCCGCGCCCTCGCCCGCCGCTTGGCGGGGCCGGAATGAACGTCCTCGCCCGCCGGGCGGCGGACCTGCTCGGCGTCTCCGTCGCCGAGGCTCGGCCGATGGCGGGCGGCGATCTGTCCCAATGCATGCGCCTGCGGCTGGAGGACGGACGCGTGGCGGTGGCCAAGACCGGACCGGCGCCGCCGGAGGAGGCCCGGATGCTCGCGGCCATCGCCGCGACCGGCGCGCCCGCCCCCGCCGTGCTGGCCGTGGACGCGACGCTGCTCGTCCTCGAAGCCCTGCCCGATACCGGTGCCGGGCCGGGCGCCGAGGCCGATCTCGGTCGGGTCGTTGCCCGCTTGCACGCCGCCACGGGCGAGGGCTACGGCTGGCACGCCGACTACGCCTTCGGTCCCGTGGCCATCGCGAATGCGTGGGCGGACGACTGGCCCGCCTTCTGGGGCGAGCGCCGCCTGCTCTGTCATGCCGGCCACCTCCCCGCCCCGCTGTTCCGGCGGGTCGAGCGGCTGGCGGGAGACCTGAGGAGCCGCCTGCCGGAACGGCCCCGCGCCGCCCTGCTCCACGGTGACCTGTGGAGCGGCAACGTCCTCACCGCCGGCGACCGGGTCTCGGGACTGATCGATCCGGCCTGCTATTACGGTCATGCCGAAGTCGATCTGGCGATGCTGAGCCTGTTCGGCCGTCCCGGTCCCGCGTTCCGCATCGCCTATGGGCCGTCGGAACCCGGCGCGTCGGAGCGTGCGCCGATCTACAAGCTCTGGCCGGCGCTGGTGCATCGGCGCCTGTTCGGCGCCGGCTACGACGGCATGGTCGAAGGGTGTCTGGAGGCGGCCGGCGTCTGACCCCGCGCCCCTCCGGAAAGGAGGCTGCCGGCGTCCGGCGGCGACGCCTCGTGCGAAAAAATCCGCTCAGAACATTCCGTTCGGATGGGCGGAGGTCTCGGGCAGGATCTGCAGCACGTCCCAGTGCTCGACGATCCGGCCGGCGGCATCGAGCCGGAAGATGTCGATGGCCGCGTAGTCGTGGTTGCCCGGCCAGTGCTGGAGACAGTGCAGCACGACGAGATCGCCCTCGGCGATCGCCCGCTTCACCTCGACCCGCTTGCCCGGCCATTCGCGGGCCATGCGCTCGAAATAGGCGATGAAGCCGTCCTTGCCGCTGGCGACGTGCGGGTTGTGCTGAATGTACTCCTCGCCGGCATAGCGCTCGATCGCCTCGCGCGGCCGGCACTCGTTGAACATCAGGTCGTAGAAGGCGATGGCATTCGCCTTGTTCGTCGCGAGATCGGTCATGCGGTCTCCGGGCGTGGACGGACCCGATCGTGCGACCATGAGCGGATGCACGTGGCCGCACGCCGCCCATCATGCCCGAACGGCGAAGGTTCGTCGTCAGCCCTGAAGCCGGAGCGGCGCGAAATCCGTCGCCACGTCGAACGCCAGGGCGACTGGGTCGACCTGCTCGGCCGCGGGCTCGATCCCAACGGGTCGGAGCGACGCCGGAGGCGGAACGGCCCCTACTCCGCCGGCGCCGGCATCGCCGACATCCGCGGCTCGAACCGGCCCTCGCCCGTCGGCTTCATCTCCACGCGCCGGTCGTGGTGCTTGTTCAGGGTCGAGCGGTGGCCGATCGAGACGATGGTGGTGCCGGGCAGGGTCTCGCGCAGCATCCGGTAGATCTCGGCCTCGGTCTCCTCGTCGAGGGCGGCGGTCGATTCGTCGAGAAACAGCCAGTCGGGCTTAGCCAGGATCGCCCGGGCGATGGCGAGGCGCTGCTGCTCGCCGCCCGACAGGCGGCGGTCCCAGGTATCGACCATGTCGAGCTGATCGGCGAGCTGCGGCAGCCGCGCGGCGCGCAACGCCTCGCGGATCGCCTCGTCGGAGAAATGATCGACGGTGTGCGGATAGGCCACCGCGCCGCGCAGGGTGCCGAGCGGGAGATAGGGCCGCTGCGGCAGGACCAGCGCCGATTGTCCGGCCGGCACGTCGACCCGGCCCTTGCCGAACGGCCAGATCCCGGCGATCGCCCGGAACAGGGTCGACTTGCCCGAGCCCGAGGGGCCGGTGACCAGGGTCGCGCCGCTCTTCGGAAGTTCGAACGCGCCCGCCTGCACGATCTCGCGGCCGTCGGGGAGGGCCAAAGTCAGGTCGCGGGCGGTCACGGCACCGGCGGTGTCGTTGCCGTTGGCAAGGCCGTAGCCGGCGCCCGCCAGCGCCTCCGCCTTGGTCATCGCCCGCTTGAACGAGCCGAGACGGATGGTGTTCGCCTTGTAGGCGGCGAGGATGGTGTAGGAGTTGATGAAGAAGTTCAGCGAGTTCTGGACGTTGCTGAACGCGTTCGACGTCTGCTGCAGGGCGCCCAGGGTGATCTTCTTGGCGAAGAACGACGGGGCGGCGATGACGAGCGGGAAGATCGTGCTCGCCTGCCGGTAGCTGAAGGTGAAGGCGATCAGCTTGATGCGCCGGAAGATGATGCCGACGTAGTTGTCGACGATGGCGTGGAACAGGGTGGCGAGGCGCGAGGATTCGGCCCGCTCGCCCCGCAGCAGCGCGATCTGCTCCGAGTAGATGCGGTTGCGCGCCAGCGCGAATCGGAAGTCCGCCTCGACCTGCTCCTGCCGGTAGTCGAGGCCGATCAGCGGCTTGCCGATCAGGTGGGTCAGCCAGGTGCCGACCACCGCGTAGGCGATCACCAGCCAGACCAGGAAGCCGGGGATCACCGTGTCGGTGAAGGGCAGCACGAAGTCGCGCGAGAGCGTCCATAGAATGACGATGAAGGAGACGAGCTGCGCGGCCTGCGACAGGAGCCGGGTCGAGAGCGTCGTGGTCTGGGCGATGAAGTTGTTGACGTCCGACTGGATGCGCTGATCCGGGTTGTCGGCGTGCTCGTCGACGAAGGGGATGCGGTAATGCGTGCCCTGCCCCAGCCAGCGCTCGTACAGGTTGTGGGTGAGCCAGGTGCGCCAGCGCAGCTGCAGCCCCGAATCGACGTAGATGTCGAACATGCCGATCACGACGTTGAGGATCGCCAGCGGTACGAAGATGTAGCCGAGCTGGTACCAGAAGGCCGCCGCGTCGAACTCCTGCAGCGCGTTGTACATGTCGCGGTAGAAGAAGTTGAACCGCAGGGTCAGCGCCACGTCGGCGAAGTTCACGAAGATCGACAGCGCCACGAGATTGCGGCCGATCTGCCCTTCCGTACGCCCGAAGCGGCGGAACATCCCGATCTCCCGGCTCGGGGCGTCGTGGCTGGCGAAGTAGGGGTCGGCGATCAGGGTGATGTCCCGGATCGGCTTCCAGTGGGAGATGGCCAGCACGATGCCGCCGAACACCACCGATCCGGTCGCCGCGAAATCCGGCGGCAGCAGCGCCGCGACGGTCGCGGGCAGCGCGCCCATGGCGGCGAGCATCTTGGCGCCGGCCAGCACGAGGTAGCCGATCCCGTACACCGAGACGAAGATCTTGAGATAGGCCGAGAGGTTGTGCGAGGCGACGAGGATGCCCGCCATCGCGAAGCCCGCGAGCGAGACGTAGAGCGGCGGGCTCGGAATTCCCGGCAAGATCACGGGGATGGCCAGCAGCAGGAGCGCGAAGAGCGCCGTGAGCACGGCCTGGATGCCGAGCCTGCTCTTGAATGCGGCCACGCGGATCACTCCTTCTCGCTGCACCGGCTCCGCCCATCCTCGTGTCGGATGAGACGCCGGCCGCCGGGTTCAATCGCCGAATGCGGCGCCCCTGGCTATCCGTCGTGGCGAGAACGTGGCGCGGGACGGCACCTGTCACGTGAAATTTCGGTCATGTCGTGGCCTGGAGCGGTCGCTCATCAGCGTTGCGGACCGCCGGGTGCGACACCGTGAACAGGTGCCGAGCCTGCCCCGGCTCAGCCGTGGTCAGTTCGCGTCCCAGTTCCAGTCGCCGTAATCCGGCTCGCGGCAGCGGTAGCCGATCGGGCATTGCGGGTTGTCGCGGGTGGGGACGAAGCGCAGTTCGGCGATCTCGGTGAGCTCGCAGAAGCTGCGGTCGCGCACGAAGCGTTCGGGCGGGCGCCCGCCGAAACCGAGCGTCACCGCGCCTTCCGCCTTCACCATGGCCATCGCCTCCGCACAGGTCGGCCGGGCCGCCTGCGTGCGCGGCTGGGCGAAGGCGGGAGAGAGGGCGAAGGGCGACGTCAGAAGGGGCGCCAGTGCCGAGCCGAGAACGGCGAGGGTGACAGGTTTCATCACGCGGGTACGGCCGACGGCCGGTCGCGGCCGCCAAGCTTGACCATGGCAGGTTCCGCCTGCGCCGGGAAGGGGTTGCCGTGCCTCTGCCGCATTCGAAGAGTCTATCCTGGCTCCGGGGGTCGTGAGGGGCCCTTCCGGTCCACGCCGCCCTGCGACCGGGGCCGAATCATCCGGCGGATCGGAGCGGAGCCGAGCCATGCGGGCCTGGGGATCCTCGACCTTGAGGCGGTGCCGCCGAAGATGTCGGAGCATCGGCTGAGACGTGCCCGCGCTGCTCGATTGCTGAAAGCTAAGTTCGGACGCTAGGATGACGATGTCGGGAGCAGAGGCGCACGAGACGGCGTTCGGGGCAACGATGGCGGAAGGCGCGCAGATCGTGGACGGGAAAGACGCGACGCGGGAGGCTCCCTCCCCCGCCCTGTCGCGACGCTTGATGATCCCCGTCATCCTCGCCGCGGGCTGGGGTGCCCTGTTCGCTTACACGCTGATCGTGCTCACCGATGACGGGCCGGTGGCGGCGCAGGCCGGGCACACGCGGCTCGCGGCGGCGGACGGGATCGACCTGCCGGAGGTGCGCCTGCCCGAACCGGAGCGGCCGGCCGCGCCTGCCGCCCATTCTCAGCCGCGGGTGCTCACGGTCGCCGCGCCCGCCCTGCCGCTGGACACCGTCGTGGCCCCGGTAGAGCCACGGCCCGCCGCGCCGCTGGTGGAGCGGGCGGCCTTCGTCGGCGTCTGGGGGCCGACCCCGGTCGCCTGCGGCCAGCGCCAGCGCCGCCGCGGCTTCCTGCCCGCCACCATCACCGAGGATGGTGCCAAGGCCGGGCGCACCGTCTGCCGCTTCCGCAACAACCGCCGCGAGGGCAGTGCCTGGACCATGGCCGCCGATTGCAGCGAGCGCGGCCGGCGCTGGACCTCCCAGGTCCGTCTTCTCGTCGAGCATGACCGGCTCACCTGGACCAGCGGCAAGGGACAGGCGAACTACATCCGCTGCGGACGCCGGTCCGATTGAGGCTTCCGCCTCCGTTCCCGCATCGCCTGTTGCCGGGAAGCGGCGGCCACGACCCGGGACGAAGCGTCAGGCGGCATCGGCCACGGCAAACCGCAGCCGCAGCGCGCCGGCCCGGAACACGACCCGCTCCGGCACGAACCGCCACAGGCGCTCGGCACCCGCGATCCGTTCATCCGGCTCCGGATCGAGCACGACCTCGGTGCGCCCGCTCATCTGCAGCAGATCGCCGGTCGCGAAATCCGGAAAGACGAGCCCCGCCCGCGGGTTCTCCAGCATGTTGCCCAGCGTGTTGAAGAAGCGGTTGCCGGAATAGTCGGGGATCGTGAGGCGGCCGTCCGCTCCGACCCGCACGAACCCGGCCGGCCCGCCGCGGTGCGAGACATCGACCTGCCGCCGCCCGCCCGCTTCCTCGACGGCGCTCGCGACGAAAAAGGTTTCCGCGGCCGCGACGACCGCCCGCGCCGCCGCGTCGAGCCGCTCCGACACGAGGGGCCGGGGGCGGGCCGCCCGCGGCAGGTCCGGCCCCACTTCGTGCCGGCTGCGGATGTATTGCGGGCAGTTCCCGAAACTCTGTTCGACGCGGACCGTGAAACCCTCCGGACCGCTCCGCTCGATCCGCCCGTTCAGGCGGTTGCGGCGGCGCGTGGCCAGTTCGATCCCGAGCAGGGCCACGCCGTCCCCGTCCAGCAAGCCGGCCTCGGCCGGGTCGTCGGCATCGCGCGGCGCCTCGACACGGAGATGGAACGGATCCGGCGCGTGGAGGAAACCCGGCGCACCCTCCCGCAGCGTCGCCCAGGGGCGGCCCTCCCCATCCACGCTTCCGATCACCGCGAAGGGCAGGAGCGGGAAGAACGCCCGATGCTGCGCGTTCAAGTGATCGCGGATCACCCGCGGGCCGAGTTCCGCCAGTCGTCCGGCGAGGCCGACGCTCTCTTGGATCGCCACCTCGCCCCGGTGCCAGGGCGAGGCCGCCGCGTGCTGCGCGCTCATGCCGGGCCTCCCGCCGCGTTCAGGCCGACCGGCGAGGCCGGCAGCGCCACGAAGCCGGGCAGCGCCTCGATGCGGGCGAGCCACGCGCGGACATGCCCGTAGGCCGCGAGATCGACATTCCCCTCAGGGGCTGCGGCGATATAGCTGTAGAGCGCCACGTCGGCGATGGTCGGGCGCTCGGCGGCGAGCCAGTCGCGGGACGACAGTTCCGCATCGATCAGCGCCAGGATCCGATGGGCGCGGGCGATCACCTCCTCCGCATCGAAGGCGGCCCCGAACAGCGTGACGAGCCGGGCGGCGCAGGGACCGAAGGCGATGGGTCCGGCCGCGACGGAGAGCCAGCGCTGGACACGTGCCGCCCCTTCCGCGTCCTCGGGCAGCCAATCGCCGCGCCCGAGCTTCTTGGCGAGGTAGACGAGAATGGCGTTCGAATCCGGTACGATCACGCCATCATCGTCGAGGACGGGAACCTGCCCGAACGGATTGATCGCCAGGAAGTCCGGCGAGCGGTTCTGTCCGCCGGCGAAATCGACCTCGACGGCCTCGTAGGGCTGGCCGACCAGCGACAGGAACAGGCGCGCCCGGTGGGCATGGCCCGAGAGCGTCAGGCTGTAGAGCTTCATGATCTCGTCTCCTCCGGCCGGGGGCCGGCCATGGCGCGATCACACTCCCTCTCGACGGCGCGGTGAACCCGTGTTGTCGGCAAGCGACTGTTGCGGCGTGTGGAATAATCGTCATTCTGGCCCGCCACGAAAGAGCGGGCGGTAGGAACCTCCATGGACCGTCTGCAGGGAATGCGTGTCTTCGTGCGGGTCGCCGAGGGCGGCGGCTTCGCCGGAGCGGCGCGCGCGCTCGGCATGAGCCCGGCCTCCGTCACCCGCGCCGTCGCGGCGCTCGAAGCCGCCATCGGCGCGCGGCTGTTCATCCGCACCACGCGTTCGGTCAAGCTCACCGATGCGGGTGGACGCTATCTTGAGGATTGTCGCCGGATCCTGTCCGAGATCACCGAGGCCGAGGCCGTCGCCGCCGGTTCGACCGCGACGCCGACCGGTGTCCTGACGCTGACGGCGCCGGTGCAGTTCGGCCGTCTCTACGTGCTGCCGGTCGTGACCGACTACCTCGCGCGCCACGCCACCGTCGCCGTCCGCGCGCTGTTTCTCGATCGGATCGTCAACATGGTCGAGGAGGGCATCGATGTCGGCGTGCGGATCGGGCACTTGGCCGATTCCGGGCTCACCGCCATTCGGGTCGGCAGCGTGCGCCGGGTCGTGTGCGCCGCGCCGGACTATCTCGAGCGGCACGGCGTGCCCGAAACTCCCCGGGACCTGCGCGCGCACGCGGTGATCGGCTCATCGAACCCCGGCGCCCTGCCGGAATGGCGGTTCGGGCCCGAGCAGCGCATGGCCGTCACCGTCCAGCCCCGGCTCACCTGCAACACGGTGGATGCGGCGCTCGCCGCCGCCGTCGACGGGTGGGGAATCGCGCGGCTGCTGTCCTATCAGGTCGCGCCGGCGCTGGCCGAGGGACGCCTGCGCCTGCTGCTCGAAGCGCACGAGGCGGCGCCCGTCCCGATCCACGTGGTCAGCCCGGAAGGGCGGCGGGCCCCGGCCAAGGTCCGGGCCTTCGTCGATCTCGCCGCGGCGCGGCTGCGTGCCGATCCGCGGGTGAACCCGGCCGCCCCCTGAGGCGGCCGGCCCTCGCCCTAGTTAGTACACATCGGCCTGGTAGCGCCCGGCCTTCTTCAGGGCCGCGAGATAGGCCACCGCCTCGTCGGGGTTCTTCCCCCCGAACTGCGCGGCGACGTCGATGATCGCCCGCTCCACGTCCTTGGCCATGCGCTTGGCATCGCCGCAGACGTAGAAATGGGCGCCGCCCTCCAGCCACTTCCACAGCTCGGCGCCGTTCTCGCGCATGCGATCCTGGACGTAGGTCTTCTCCTTGCCGTCGCGCGACCAGGCGAGCGAGAGGCGGGTCAGCACCTTCGCGTCCTTCAGGCCGTTCAGCTCGTCCCTGTAGAAGAAGTCGGTCGCCTGCCGCTGGTGGCCGTAGAACAGCCAGTTGCGGCCGGGTGCGTTCGTCGCCGCGCGCTCGCGCAGGAAGGAGCGGAACGGCGCGACGCCGGTGCCGGGGCCGCACATGATCACGTCCTTGGACGGATCCTCCGGCAGGCCGAAGCCGTGCGCCTTCTGCAGGTAGATCTTGACCTTGGTCTGCTCGGGCAGGCGCTCGCCGAGATGGGTCGAGGCGACGCCGAGGCGCAGCCGCGAGCGATGGTTGTAGCGCACCGCATCGACGGTGAGCGAGACGCGGCCGGCATCCATCTTCGGCGAGGACGAGATCGAGTAGAGCCGCGGCTGCAACTCGTCGAGCGCCTCGAGGAACACCTCGGCGTCGGGCCGGGCGCCGGGGAACTTGTGGAGCGCGCCGAGCACGTCGAGATAGGCGGCGTCGCCGTCGGGATCCTCACCGGCCGCCAGCGCCTGCGCCTTCTTGCGCGCCTCGCCCGAGGTCAGCAGCGAGAGGAGCTGGTAGAGGTTGTCCGGCGCCGAGCCCAGGGAATAGTCGGTCAGCAGGCGGTCGCGCAGGGTCTTGCCGCCGATCCTGCGCTCGGGGCGGGTGCCGAGTTCGGCGATCACCGCATCGACCAGAGCCGGAGCGTTGGCCGGGAACAGCCCGAGGGAGTCGCCGGCCGCGTACTCGATCGGCGTGTCCCTCAGGTCGATCTCGATGTGCCACGTCTCCTTCTCGCCGCCGGGCGCATTGAGACGCGTGCGGGAGAGGAACGTCGCCTCGACCGGGTTCTCGCGGCAATAGCCGAGGGGCCCGAGTTCCGGCTCCTTCTTGGGCGCGTCGGCCGCTCCCGTCTTCGGGGCCGCCGCGCCGCCCGCGCCGAACTCCTCCTCCAGCTTCTTCAGCATCCGGAGCGTTTCCTTGCCGCCGGGCTGGCAAAGGTTCAGCCGCTCCTCGTTCTTCAGGAAGATGGCGTTGGCGTAGTCGGCGCAGTTGTAGCCGCACTGGCCGCAATCCTGCTGGGCCATGGCGGCCATCAGCTTCTGCGCTTCCGAGCGATCCTTGGCGATGGCCATGCGGTCGTTGATCGGCATCGACGGGTCGTGCCAGGGCGCGTCGTCGTTGTCGGCGAGTTTTTCCGCACTCCCCGGCATCTCGCCGGGGGCGAGCGCCGTCGCGCCCTCGACCGCCGGGCCGAGCAAGGCCGCGAAGTAGCCCGAAAGCCAGGAACGCTGGTCGGCGCTGAAGGGGGCGCTCTCGGGGATGAGAACGAGCGGGGGCGCGACGTGCTGGGTCATGCGGCGGCCTTGAGGGCGGGTTGTTCTTCGGCGGCGTCGCGCAGGGCCTCGGGGCCGGTGCGCGCGGTGAAGGCCTGGAAGCTTTCCTCCGGGCCCTGACGGCGGGCGAGATAGGCGTTGAGCAGGGCCTCGACGCGCGCGGGCGCGTCCTCGGCCTTGACCGCCTTCCAGATCTCGGTGCCGATCTTCGGGTTCTCAGCAAAGCCCCCGCCGACCACGACGTCGTAGCCCTCGACGGTGTCGCCCTCCTCCGAGACAACGACCTTCGCGCCGATCAGGCCGATATCGCCGATGTAGTGCTGGGCGCAGCTATGATGGCAGCCGGTGAGGTGGACGTTCACCGGCACGTCGAGGGCCGGCACGGTCCGCTCGACATGGTCGGCGATGATCATCGCGTGACCCTTGGTGTCGGAGGCCGCGAACTTGCAGCCCCGCGCCCCGGTGCAGGCCACGAGCCCGGAGCGGATGCCGGCGGCCTTGGTGCTGAGGCCGAGCGCTTCGACACGGGCTTCCACCTCCGCCACCTTGGCGTCCGGCACACCCGAGAAGATGAAGTTCTGCCACACCGTCATGCGGATCTGGCCATCGCCGCACTCGGCCGCGACCTTCGCCAGCCCGCGCATCTGGTCGGTGGTCATCTTGCCCACGGGGAGCACCACGCCGACCCAGTTCAGGCCGGGCTGAGCCTGGGCGTGCACGCCCACATGGCTGAAGCGGTCGGTCGGCCGGCGGGGCGCGACATGGGCGGCGTCGACCCGGTCGAGCTTGCGCCCGAGCTTCTCCTCGACGGCGGCAAGGTACTTGTCGAAGCCCCAGGCATCGAGGACGTACTTCATCCGGGACTTGTTGCGGTCGGTCCGGTCGCCATTCTCGATGAAGACCCGGATGATCGCGTCTGCCACGCGGTTGCAGTCCTCGGGCTTGAGGACGATCCCGGTGTCGCGGGCCAGATCCCTGTGACCCGAGATGCCGCCGAGCACGAGGCGCATCCAGACGCCCGGTGCGACCGCTGCCCCCTCCAGGACCTCGATGGCCTGGAAGCCGATGTCGTTCGTCTCCTCCAGGGCCGGCGTCACGCCGCCGCCGTCGAAGGAGACGTTGAACTTGCGCGGCAGGCCGTAGAGCGAGCGATCGTTCAGGATCCAGTTGTGCCAGGCCTTGGTGAGGGGCCGCGTGTCCAGCAGTTCCCGGGCATCGATGCCGGCGGCGGGCGAGCCGGTGACGTTGCGGATGTTGTCGGCTCCCGCGCCCTGCGCCGTCAGGCCGAGATCGGTCAGCCCGTCGAGGAAGGGCTGTGCGTGCTCAGGGTTGATCTCGCGCACCTGCAGGCCGGCACGGGTGGTGACGTGGCTGTAGCCGCCGCCATGGGCGTCCGCGAGGTCGGCGATGCCGGCGAACTGCCAGTGCTGCAGGATGCCGTTGGGCACCCGGATCCGGCACATGTAGGAGACTTGGTTCGGCGCGACCCAGAACATGCCGTGATAGCGCCAGCGGAAGTTGTCCTCCGGCTTGGGCTGTTTGCCGGCGGCGGCGTCCGCCTTCAGGCGGTTATGGCCGTCGAAGGGATTTTCCGCGCGCTTCCACTTCTCCTGCTCGCAGAGCTTGCCGCCCGCCTTCACGGTGCGGTCCTGCGCCTTGATGTGGATCGCGTCCGGGCCCGTGGGGTCGGCGGGGGCGGACGCGGCCGCACCCTGCCCGAGCGCGAGGCCGCCGGTCATCCGGGCGGCGGCGATGCCGGAGGCGAAGCCTTCCAGGTAGCGCTTCTGCTCGGCGTTGAAATCGTCTGCCATCGCTGCCTCACTCACGCTGCGAGGGTTTTCGGGGCCGGGCCGAACATCAGGTCGTCCCGGTCGTCGGGAGAGAGCGGCGCGCCGGAGCGGATCAGCTCCTTGCAGCGCGCCTGCTCCGCGATATCGCCGACGAAGACCGCACCTAAGAGGCGGCCGTCGGCGATGATCAGCTTGCGGTAGAGGCCGGCAGCGGCGTCGTGCATCACGACCGCCTCGGCACCCTCGGGCGTATCGACCATGCCCGCCGAGAAGACGGGCAGGCCCGACACCTTCAGGCTCGTGGCAAGGGACGTGCCGGGATAGGAAGCGGCCTCGCCGACGAGGTGGCGGGCCAGCACCTCGGCCTGCTCGTAGGCCGGCTCGACGAGGCCGTAGACGACGCCCCTGTGCTCGGCGCATTCGCCGAGCGCGTGGATGGCCGGGTCCGAGGTGGTCATCCGGTCGTCCACCGTGATGCCGCGCCCGCAGGCGAGGCCGCAGCCCTGCGCGAGCGCCGTCGAGGCGCGGATGCCGACCGACATCACCACGAGGTCGGCCGGGATCACCGTGCCATCCTTCATCACGAGCCGCTCGACGCGGCCCTCGCCCTCGATCGCGGCGGTGTCTGCGGACAGCATCACCTTGACGCCGCGAGCCTCCATCGCCGCGCGCACGAGGCGGGCGGCGGCGTGGTCGAGTTGTCGCTCCATCACCCGGTCCATGACGTGGACGAGCGTGGTGTCGACCCCGAGCCGGGCGAGCCCGACCGCGGCCTCCAGCCCGAGCAGGCCGCCGCCGATCACCACGGCCTTGGCATGCTCGACCGCCGCCTTGCGGATCGATGCCACGTCGGCGAAATCGCGAAACGTGAGGACGCCGGGCAGGTCGATCCCCGGCAGCGGCAGACGGATCGGCAGCGAGCCCACCGCCAGCACCAACTTGTCGTAGGGCAGGACGTGCGTCTCACCGACGAGCGCGATGCGGTTGGCCCGGTCGATCTCGGTCACCGGCGCGCCGGTGACGAGGCGGAGCCTGTGCTCCTCGTACCAGGCGAGCGGACGGAAGCCGCAGGCCGCCTCGTCCACCTCGCCGCCGAGCAGCGAGGAGAGCAGCACCCGGTTGTAGGCCGCCACCGGCTCGGCGCCGACCACCGTCACGTCGTAGCGGCCCGGCGCGCGCTCCGTCAGCCGCTCGAGGAAGCGGAGCGAGGCCATGCCGTTGCCGACGACGACGAGTCTTTCCTTCGCGCTCATGGGCCCGTGATCCCCCTTCACGAAGTCAGGCGGCGAGGGCGGGCTTGGCGTGGCGGGCGTAGAGGAACTCCAGCACCGCGGCGCGGGCGTGGACGTAGGTGGCGTCCTCCACGAGGTCGAGCCGGCGGCGGGGCCGCGCCAGCGGCACGGGCAGGATCTCGCCGATGGTGGCCGAAGGCCCGTTCGTCATCATCACGATGCGGTCGGAGAGTAGCACCGCCTCGTCCACGTCGTGGGTGATCATGATGACGGTGTTCCGGAGCCGCGTCTGGATCTCCATGAGCTGGTCCTGGAGATGGGCGCGGGTGAGCGCGTCGAGGGCGCCGAACGGCTCGTCCATCAGCAGCACCGTCGGCTCCATGGCGAGCGCCCGGGCGATGCCGACGCGCTGCTTCATGCCGCCGGAGATCTCCGCCGGTCGCTTGTCGGCGGCGTGCATCATGTTCACGAGCGCAAGGTTGTGCTCGATCCACTGGGCACGCTCTGAGCGCGTCTTCTTGCCCTTCGAGACCTTGTCGACGGCCAGCGCCACGTTCTCGCGCACGGTGAGCCAGGGCAGGAGCGAGTGATTCTGGAACACCACCGCACGATCGGGGCCGGGGGCGTTCACCTCCTTGCCGTCGAGGAGCACGCCGCCGGTGGAGGCCTTGAGCAGGCCGGCGACGATGTTGAGCACCGTCGACTTGCCGCAGCCCGAGTGCCCGATGATCGAGACGAACTCGCCTTTGGCGATGTCGAGGTTCACATCGCGCAGGACTTCCGAAGTCTTGCCGCCGCGGCGGAAGGAGATGCCGACCTGGGAGAGGGAGAGATGGGCCATGTGAATGTGTCCCTCAGGCTGCGGAGGTGCCGCGGGTCACGAGCACGCCGACGCCGGCGACCAGCCGGTCGAGGACGAAGCCGATGAGCCCGACATAGACGAGGGCGACGATGATCTCGCTGATATGCGACGAGTTCCACGCGTCCCAGATGAAGAAGCCGATGCCGACGCCGCCGATCAGCATCTCGGCCGCGACGATGGCGAGCCAGGACAGGCCGACACCGATGCGAAGACCGGTGAAGATGTACGGCGCCGCCGAGGGCAGCATGATCTTGTAGAAAAACTCGATCGGGTTCAGCCGGATGACCGCGGCGACGTTGCGGTAGTCCTGCGGAATGTTGCGGATGCCGACCGCGGTGTTGATGATGATCGGCCAGATCGAGGTGATGAAGATCACGAAGATCGCCGAGGGCTGCCCGTCGCGGAACGCGGCGAGCGAGAGCGGCAGCCAGGCCAGCGGCGGGATCGTGCGCAGCACCTGGAAGATCGGGTCGAGCCCGCGCATCGCCCATTCGGACTGGCCGACCAGCGTCCCGAGCAGCACGCCGGCCACGACGGCCAGTGCGAAGCCCAGCGCCACGCGCTGGAGGCTCGCCGAGATATGCCAGAACAGGCCCTTGTCGGTGCCGCCGTTGTCGTAGAACGGATCGACGATGATGTCCCAGGCCTCCGTCAGCACCCGCGAGGGCGGCGGCAGGCCAGCGGTGGGGGAGGAGCACAGCACCTCCCACAGCAGCAGGAAACCCGCCAGGACGACGAGCGGGGGCAGGATGCGGGCGGCGATGCCGCGCAGCCCGGCCAGAGTGATGAAGGGCGCGCGGGCCTTCGCCGAGGCGCGCGCGCGGGTTGCGGTGAGCGTTGCTCCGGTGGCCATCACGCGACCTTCTTGATGCCGAGGCTGTTGAGGTAGGCGCCAGGGTTTTCCGGATCGAAGACCTTGCCGTCGAACATCGTCTCGACGCCGCGCGAGGTGGAGGTCGGGATCGTCGACACGCCGAGCGCCTTGGCCGCCTCGCGCCACAGATCCTCGCGGTTGACCTTGCCGATCAGCGCCTTGGTGTCGGTGGCCGCGTCGAACTTGCCCCACCGGATATCCTCGGTGAGGAACCAGAGGTCGTGGCTCTGGTACGGGTACGAGGCGTTGTCGGCCCAGAACTTCATGATGTGCGGGCTGTTCTCGACGACGCGGCCGGTGCCGTAGTCGAACTTGCCCTTCATCCGGTCGACGACGTCGGCCACCGGCACGTTGATCCACTGGCGCTTGGCCACGATCGCCGCCATCTCGTCGCGGTTCTCCGGCTTGTCGCACCAAGCTTGCGCTTCCATCACCGCCATCAGCAGGGCCTTGGCGGCGTTGGGATACTTGTCGACCCAGGCCGCGCGCATGGCGAAGGCCTTCTCCGGGTGGTCCTTCCACAGCTCGCCGGTGGTGATGGCGGTGTAGCCGATGCCCTGGTGGATGAGCTGCTCGTTCCACGGCTCGCAGACGCAGAAGCAGTCCATCGTGCCGACCTTCATGTTCGCCACCATCTGGGGCGGCGGCACGACGATGGTCTCGATGTCCTTGTCGGGGTCGATGCCGCCGGCGGCGAGCCAGTAGCGGATCCAGAGGTCGTGGGTGCCGCCGGGGAAGGTCATGGCCGCCTTCACCGCCTTGCCCGACGCCTTCTTGGCCTCCAGCACGGCTTTGAACGGCTTGGTGTCCAGCCCGATCTTGTGGTCGATATGCTCCTTGGCGATCGAGATGCACTGACCGTTCAGGTTGAGCCGGGCCATGATGTACATCGGCACCGGCACGTTGTTCTGCGTCACCCGGCCGGCGGAGATCAGATAGGGCATCGGCGTCAGGATGTGGGCGCCGTCGATGCCGTTGCCCTCGGAGCCGAGGACGAGATTGTCGCGGGTGGTGCCCCAGCTCGCCTGCTTCAGCACCTCGGTCTCGGGCAGGCCGTACTTGGCGAAGATGCCCTTCTCCTTGGCCACGAAGAGCGGCGCGGCGTCGGTCAGCGCGATGAAGCCGAGCTTGGCCCCCTTCACCTCCGGCCCCGCGCCCTGCGCGAAGGCACCGGCCGGCAGAGCGGCGCGGGCGGCACCCGCGAGGGCGAGGGCGGCCGCCGCTCCCTTCAGGACGCCGCGGCGGGTCGTGTTGCCGTGATCGATGCTCATCCGCTCTCCGCTCCGGTGCGCTGTCCGCACATGAAAAAAGCCGCCATCCGGGGATCGCCTGCGCGATCGACATTCGTCGCGTGCGGGCATTCCGGATCAGCGGCTTTGCTGACGTTTTGGGGCCGTCATCGTTGGCGAGCCCTTGCGAGGTTCTTTGCAGGAGGCGTGCCAAGAGCCTTGCCAAGAGCCTTCCGAGTGTGGGGTGGCGTGCGTCATAGCCCTCGTGGCTGTCGTCGAGGCGCATTTGCTGCGCTGCGCGCTCAAAAGCGCGGCAATTTCTTGCGATGCACAAAAATTAGGCTGATGGTGCCGCGATGGGCGGCCCGAGCCGGGCTCGCCCGGTCGGCTGAGGGCTCAGCGGCCGACCGCTGCGTCGAACAGGTCCGGCCGGTAGAGCGCCGCCGCCCGGTCGGCCGCGTCCCCGCCGGGGGCGACCTGCCCGCAGGCGATCATCTGCGCCACGAGCCAGCGGGCATGGTCTGGAGCGGGCCGGTGGGTCTCGGTCCCGAGGCGCAGATAGGCCGGGTTCGTCCGCTCGCGCCCGTCGGCATCCACGATCAGTGCGCCGTCGAGCGTGCGGGCGATGAGCCCGGCATCGGAATCGAGTTCGGCCCGTTCCGCGAGGAGAACGCTCAAGCTGCCGCGGTTACGGGCATCGGCACACCATAGCCCGGCCCGGTGGATCGCCCGCACCAGGGGAACCGTGAAATCGGCTCCGTCCGCAGGAAGCGCCAGGACCTTTTCCGGGCAGTCGGGCACGATCTCGCAGCCCAGGGCCGCGATCCGGCCGAGACCGGCGGCGACCGCGACGCTGTTCCAGGGCGCGCCGACGCAGAAGCCGTCGATACTCCCGCGCCGCAGCGCGTCCACCGTATCCGGGGGCGGCACCACGACGAGGCGGATCGCGGCGTCGAAGTCGAGGCCGCCGCGCTCGGCGAACAGGCGAAGCTGGTAGGAATGGCTGGAGAAGGGGTGCACGGTGCCGATGGTCAGCGGCCGGCCCTCCGCGGCCCGCGCGCGGGCGACCCGCGCGAAGCCCGCAGCGACGTGGTCGAGTTCGTCGCTCTCCGGCGCCATTGCCGCCCAGAGCGCGTTCGAGACGGTCACGGCGTTGCCGTTGAGACCGAGCGCCATCGGCACGCTCAGGCGGGCCGGCGGTCCCGAGAGCCCGAGCGCGCTGGCGATGGCGAGCGGGCCGAGCATGTGCGCGGCGTCGAGATGGCCGAGGGCGAGGCGGTCGCGCAGCGTCGCCCAGGAGGGCTCGCGCGCGAGCTCGATCTCGAGCCCCTCGGCCCGTGCGAAGCCCAGCTCCGCCGCCGCGATCACGGGGGCGGCGTCGGTGAGGGGAACGTATCCGAGCCTGATCCTCATCCGAGCAGGTCCGCCGCGGTGACGATGGCGCGGGCGATGTCGACGATCTTGCGCTTCTCGTTCATCGCTTGGCGCCGCAGGAGCTTGTAGGCCTCGTCCTCGCTCATGCCCTTGCGCGTCATCAGGATGCCCTTGGCCCGCTCGATCAGCTTGCGGTCGGCGAGTTCCGATCGGGCTTCGTCGAGTTCGCGCTGCAGGCGCGCGAAGGCGTTGAAGCGCAGGATCGCGATGTCGAGGATCGAGCGGATCCGCTCGGAGCGCAGCCCGTCGACCACGTAGGCCGAGATGCCGGCATCGACCGCCGCCTGCATCATGGTCTGGTCCGAGCGGTCGACGAACATCGCCACCGGCCGCTCCGCCTGACGGGACAGGCCCGACATCTGCTCCAGCACGTCCCGGCTCGGGCTCTCCAGATGCACCACGATCACGTCCGGCCTGAGGCTCGCCACCCGGGCCTGGAGATCCGGGCCGTCCGGGATCACCACGACGTGGCCGACGCCGCCCGCCCGCAGCCCCTCTTCGAGGATCGCCGCGCGGGCGGGGCTCGGATCGATCACGGCGACGGTGAGGCTGGTCTCGGTCATCGAGGCCCGAATGGTTCGATCCGTTCGAGGAGGGATACGGGTGGGGCTGGAAGAGGCCGGTGCCGGAGAATGCGCTGAGGGTGCCGCCGCCGCGTTGGCACGCAAGCCGTGTGCCCCCGATCCGCGACGACAGTTACGAATCGGACATCTGTCGGCCCCGCTTCTGCCGCAAACCGGGGCGCACACTCAACCCGTTCGCGAATCCATCAGGAGGGTCCGGTTCATGCGCATCGTCGATCCGCTGCGAAAGCCGGACGTTTCCGCGACCCCCCGTCCCGTGCTTCCTCCCTTCCTGCCGACCCTCGGCCTCGCGGTGGTCGCCGCGCTCCTGTCGCTCGCCTGCCGCGAGCCGGCCAAGCAATCGGCCCCGGAGCCGGCCGCGTCGGCGCGGTCCGTTCCGGCCATGGCGGCGGCGCCCGGCCTCACCGTGTTCGATCCGGGCAGGGCTCTGCTCGCCGATATCGAGGCGGGGCCGGCCAGCGAGGCCTTCGCCCGCCTCGTGCCCCTCGTCGCGGCCGGGGAGGCGGCGCCGTCGTCCGCCCGCCCGCCGCGGGTCGCCGCCCGGCCCGAGCGCCGCCGCGCGCCCGCCAGCCGGATGGCGACGACGCAGCCGGCGAGCCCTCAGAGGAGCGCGGAGCCGGTCGTCCCGGCGCCCGCTCCGATGGCCCGCGCGGAGGAGGAGGACGACCGCTTCCTGCCGACCGGCGCCCTCCCCTTCGCCGCCGTCGATGCGGCCTGGGACGCGGCCCGCCGCGTTGGCGCCGGGACGGCGACCGGTGTTGCGACCGGTGTTGCGACCCTTGGCAGTTCGGTCGTCGGCCTCGTCTCCGATCTGCGCTGAGCCGGCGCTCTTCGGGAGGGCCGCGTTCAGCCCGAGCGTCGTCTCGAAGCCGGGCATCGTCTCCACTGCGGACGGCCTGTTTTCGCAATCGTTGGTCCTGAAACCTTGCGAAGCGCGGCCGCTGCGCCACTTCGCGCTCTGCCAGTGAGGCCGAAGCCCGCGTTTCCCCCGCGCCGTTCGGCTCGGGACGCGACGACGGAGACCGGTATGGCGGGACGGATCGAGGATTACGCCCTGATCGGCGACGGGCGCACCGCCGCTTTGGTCGGGCGCAACGGCAGCATCGACTGGCTGTGCATGCCGCGCTTCGATGCCTCCGCCCTGTTCGCGAGCCTGCTCGGAACGGAGGAGCACGGCTTCTGGAAGCTCGCCCCGGCGTCGGAGGGCGCGCAGCATGCCTGGCGCTACCGCACCGGCTCGCTGGTGCTGGAGACGACGCACAAAACCCACGAGGGCGAGGTTCGCGTCACCGATTTCATGCCCGTCGGCGACGGCAGTCACGTCATCCGCCTCGTCGAGGGGATCCGCGGGCGCATGGCGATGCGGATGGAACTGGCCGTTCGCTTCGATTACGGCTCGGCGGTGCCGTGGGTGTCGCGCAGCGAGCTCGGTGATCTGCGCGCCATCTCGGGTCCGCACAAGGTCGTCCTGCGCACCAACGCGCCGATGCACGGGTCGAGCCGCCAGACCACGATCTCGGAATTCACGGTCTACAAGGGCGATGCGATCCGCTTCGTGCTCAGCTACGGCGCCTCGCACGAGGAGGATCCGCCGCCGATCGAGCCGCGCCGCTGGCTCGACGACACCAACCGGTTCTGGCGCGAATGGTCGGGCCGCTGCACCGCCGCGCGGACGCCGTGGGACGACATCCTGCGCCGCTCGCTCCTGACGCTGAAGGCGCTGATCTACCGGCCGACCGGCGGAATCGTGGCCGCGCCCACCACCTCCCTGCCCGAGGAGCTCGGCGGGGTGCGCAACTGGGACTACCGCTTCTGCTGGCTGCGCGATTCGACCTTCACGCTACTGGCGCTGATGGATTCAGGCTACATCGAGGAGGCCCGCGCCTGGCGCGACTGGCTGACCCGGGCGGTGGCCGGCAATCCGGAGCAGGCGCACATCCTCTACGGCATCGCCGGCGAGCGGCTCCTGCCGGAGATCGAGCTCGACTGGCTGCCCGGCTACGAGAACTCGCGGCCCGTCCGCATCGGCAATGCCGCGATCGCCCAGTTCCAGCTCGACGTCTACGGCGAGCTGTTCGACGCGCTGTTCCAGGCCCGCGCCCGCGGCATGGGGCAGAACAAGGAGGGCCTGCGCGTCGGTCAGGCGCTCATCAAGCATCTCGAGTCGGCGTGGCGGGAGCCGGACGAGGGCATCTGGGAGGTGCGCGGCGGGCGGCGCCACTTCGTCCATTCCAAGGTCATGGCCTGGGTCGCCTTCGACCGGGCGATCCGCAGCGTCGAGATGCGGGGGGACGACGATCTGCATTCCGGCGAGGCGCCGGTCGCGCACTGGAAGGCGATCCGCGACGAGATCCACGCCGAGGTCTGCACGAAGGGGTTCGACCCGGAGCTCAACAGCTTCGTTCAGTCCTACGGGAGCAAGGCGCTCGACGCGAGCCTGCTGCTGATCGCGCATATGGGGTTCCTGCCCCAGGACGACCCCCGCGTCATCGGCACGGTGGCGGCCGTCGAGGCGCATCTGATGCGCGACGGCTTCATTCTGCGCTACGAGACCGAGGGGCAGACCACCGACGGCCTGCCCGGCAACGAGGGTGCGTTCCTACCCTGCAGCTTCTGGTACGCCGACAATCTGATCGGTCTCGGCCGTTGCCAGGAGGCCCATGCGCTGATCGAGCGCCTGATCGGCGTCTGCAACGATCTCGGACTGGTCTCCGAGGAGTATGATGTTCGTGAAAAACGGCTGGTGGGGAACTACCCTCAGGCGTTCACGCATGTTGCGCTCGTCAACACGATCCTCAATTACAGCCGCGCGATCGGTCCGGCGGCGGAACGAGGCAGCGGCGCGGACCATTCCGAGTCGAGGGTAGGCGAATCCGTTGCGGCGCAGTAGGCGCGTCCCGTCCGGCGGGCGGGCAATGGAAGCGAGAAAGACGGGTATCCCATGAGCGGTGCAGACACGAGCCCGAAGGCGGCCCTGAGCGAGGGCGACAAGCTCGCGATCGACACGATCCGGACACTCGCGATCGACGCGGTGCAGAAGGCGAATTCGGGCCATGCCGGCGCGCCGATGGCGCTGGCGCCCGTCGCCTACACCCTGTGGAACCGCTATCTGCGCTACGATCCGGCCCACCCGCACTGGCCGAACCGCGACCGGTTCGTGCTCTCGGCCGGCCATGCCTCGATGCTGCTCTACGGGCTTCTGCACCTCGCCCGCGTCGCGGAGAAGGACGGCGGCAACGCGCCCGCCATCTCGCTCGACGACATCAAAAAATTCCGGCAGCTCGACAGCCGCACGCCGGGTCACCCGGAATACCACTTCACCACCGGCGTCGAGACCACCACCGGCCCCCTCGGCCAGGGCGTGGCGAATTCCGTCGGCATGGCGATCGGCGGCCGCTTCAAGGGGGAGCGCCTGAACCGGCCCGACCTGCCGCTGTTCGACTACAACGTCTACGCCATCTGCTCGGACGGCGACCTGATGGAGGGCGTCAGCCAGGAGGCCGCCTCGATCGCGGGCCATCTGCGCCTGTCGAACCTGTGCTGGATCTACGACAACAACACCATCACCATCGAGGGCCACACCGAGCTCGCCTTCTCGGAGGAGGTGGCGGCGCGCTTCCTCGCCTATGGCTGGCAGGTGCTGCGGGTGGCCGACGCCAACGACACCCACGCCATCGCCTCGGCGCTCGAGACCTTCCTCCAGTCGAGCGACCGTCCGACCCTGATCATCGTCAACTCGATCATCGGCTACGGCGCGCCGACCAAGCAGAACACCTCCAAGGCCCACTCGGACGCGCTGGGTCCCGACGAGGTGAAGGGGGCCAAGCGGGCCTATGGCTGGCCGGAGGATTCCGAGTTCCTCGTGCCGGACGGCGTCTACGACACCTTCGCCGAGGGCATCGGCAAGCGCGGCGCCGCGCTCTACAGCCAGTGGCAGGCCTTCTTCGAGGAAGCCAAGGCGGCCGACGCCGCGCATGCCGAGGATCTCACCGCCTTCCTCGAAGGCCGCCTGCCGGAGGGCTGGGACAAGGATATTCCAGTCTTCGAGGCCGACGCCAAGGGGCTCGCGACCCGCGAATCCTCGGGCAAGGTACTCAACGCCATCGCCAAGCACGTGCCGTTCCTGCTCGGCGGCTCGGCCGATCTGGCGCCGTCGAACAAGTCGAACCTCACCTTCGAGGGCGCCGGCTCGCTGACCCCGTTCGAGCCGGGCGGGCGCAACATCCATTTCGGCGTGCGCGAGCATGCCATGGGCTCGATCGTGAACGGCCTCGGTCTCGTCGGCCTGCGGGCCTACGGGGCGACCTTCCTCGTCTTCGCCGACTACATGCGCCCGCCGATCCGGCTCGCCGCGCTGATGGACCTGCCGGTCTTCCACATCTTCACCCACGACTCGATCGGCGTGGGCGAGGACGGGCCGACCCACCAGCCGGTGGAGCAATTGCTGTCGCTGCGCTGCATCCCCGGCCTCGTGACCCTGCGCCCGGCCGATGCCAACGAGGTCGCCGAGGCCTACCGGGTGATCTTCTCGCTCAAGGACCAGCCGGCGGTGCTCGCGCTGTCGCGCCAGCCGCTGCCGACCTTCGACCGCACGAAATACGCGCCCGCCTCCGGCACCGCGAAGGGCGCCTACGTGCTCGCCGATTGCGAGGGCACGCCGGACGTGATCCTGATCGGCACCGGCTCGGAGGTGCAGCTCTGCGTCGGCGCCTACGAGACCCTGAAGGGCGAGGGCGTGAAGGCCCGCGTCGTCTCGATGCCGTCCTGGGATCTGTTCGAGCGCCAGGACGAGAGCTACCGCAACAGCGTGCTGCCTCCCGAGGTGCTGGCGCGCGTGGCGGTCGAGCAGGGCAGCGTGATCGGTTGGGACCGCTACACCGGCTCCTCCGGCGCCATCGTCGGCATGCACACCTTCGGCGCCTCGGCCCCGATCAAGGACCTGCTCGGCAAGTTCGGCTTCACCGCCGAGAAGGTGATCGAGGCGGCCCGCGCGCAGGTGGCCAAGCACAAGAAGTAGCGCGCAGACGAAGCCCTCTCCCCTCTGCGGGAGAGGGCGCCTGCCGAGCAGGCCGGTGAGGGGCAGCGCGACGACGCTGGCTCCAGCAGGTGTTGGTCCAGCGGAAGCCGGGCCCCCTCTCCTGATCCCCTTCCGGGGGCCACCCTCCCCCGCAGAGGGGGGAGGGTTATGAGCGACCTGCCGCCCTATCTATTGGGGGCGGGACGCACGAAAAATCACGCGAGGACGACCGAGATGAACGCGCTGAACGCTCTCTTCGCCGAACACGAGCAGGCGGTCTGGCTCGACTTCGTGGCCCGCGGCTTCATCGCCAAGGGCGAACTCAAGGCGCTGGTGGAGAAGGACGACCTGCGCGGCGTCACCTCCAACCCGGCGATCTTCGAGAAGGCGATCGGCCACTCCGCCGAGTATGACGACAGCCTCAAGGCGGCCCTCGACCAGAGCGACGCCCGCGTCATCGATCTCTACGAGGGCCTTGCCATCGCCGACATCCAGGCGGCGGCCGACGTGCTGCGGCCCGTCTACGAGGCGAGCGACGGTGCGGACGGCTATGTCAGCCTCGAGGTTTCGCCCTACCTCGCGCTGGACACCGAGGAGACCCTGAAGGAGGCCCGCCGCCTGCATCAGGCCGTCGGGCGCGACAACCTGATGGTGAAGGTGCCGGCCACCCCTGCCGGCCTGCCGGCAATCCGCCAGCTCACGTCGGAAGGCATCTCGATCAACATCACCCTCCTGTTCTCGCAGGAGGTCTACGAGGCGGTGGCCCACGCCTTCATCGACGGCCTCACCGAGTTCGCTGCCAAGGGCGGCGACGTCTCGCGGGTGGCGAGCGTGGCGAGCTTCTTCATCAGCCGGATCGACAGCCTCGTCGATAAGCGGCTCGACGAGGTCGGCGGCTACGAGGATCTCAAGGGGAAGGTGGCGATCGCCAACGCCAAGCTCGCCTACCAGCGCTACAAGCGCATCTTCTCCGGGGCCAAGTGGGCGGCGCTGGAGGCCAAGGGCGCCAAGGCGCAGCGCCTGCTCTGGGCCTCTACGGGCACCAAGAACAAGGCCTATTCCGACGTGCTCTACGTCGAGGAGCTGATCGGCAAGAACACCGTCAACACCATGCCGCCGGCCACCATGGACGCGTTCCGCGACCACGGCCGGGTGCGGGCGACGCTGGAGGAGAAGATCGACGAGGCCGAGGCCGTGATGGCGCGGCTCGCGCAAGCCGGCATCGACATCGAGGCGGTGGCCCGCCAGCTCGTGGACGAGGGCGTGGGGCTCTTCGTCGATGCGGCCGACGCCCTCCTCGCCGCCGTCGCGGACAAGCGGGCCGCGCTCCTCGACCACCGGCTCGACGCGCAATCCTTCAAGTTCGACGACCCGCTCCACGCGGCCGCCGACAAGGCGATCGAGTCCTGGCGCGCCGGCGGCGCGATCCGCCGCCTCTGGGCGCATGACAGCACGGTCTGGACCGGCCGCGACGAGGACAGGTGGCTCGGCTGGCTGCGCATCGTCGAGGACGAGCTGGAGCGGGTCGATCTCTACGAGAGCTTCGCCGAGGAGGTCCGCGCGGAGGGCTTCACCGACGCGGTGGTGCTCGGCATGGGCGGATCCAGCCTCGGGCCGGAGGTGATCGCCGCGACCTACGGCCACCGCGAAGGCTATCCGAAGCTGCGCATCCTCGACTCGACCGATCCGGACGAGGTGCGGGCCGTCGAGGCGGCCGTGAATCTGGAGAGGACCCTCTTCATCGTCGCCTCCAAGTCCGGCTCGACGCTCGAACCGAACGTGTTCCGCGACTACTTCCTCGGCCGGATGAAGGAGGTCGTCGGAGCCGAGAAGGCGGGCCGCCACTTCGTCGCGGTGACCGATCCCGGATCGGCCATGGAGAAGGCGGCCGGGGCTGACGGTTTCAGAAAGATCTTCCTCGGCGTGCCGCAGATCGGCGGGCGCTACTCCGTGCTCTCCGCCTTCGGCCTCGTTCCCGCGGCGGTGGCGGGCGTCGAGATCCGCGAGTTCCTCGACAAGGCCCGGATGATGGTCCGGTCCTGCGGACCGGCTGTGCCGCCCGCGGCCAATCCGGGTGTGCAGCTCGGCGCGGCGATGGGCGTGGCGGCCAAGGAGTTCGGGCGCGACAAGATCACGATCGTCGCCTCCCCCGGGATCGACACGTTCGGCACCTGGGCCGAGCAGCTCATCGCCGAGTCGACCGGCAAGGAGGGGGTCGGCATCATTCCGGTCGAGGGCGAGCCCGTGGGCGTCCCGGCCGTCTACGGCGAGGACCGCCTGTTCGTGTATCTGCGCCTGGCGAGCCAGGCCGATGCCCGCCAGGACGAGGCGGTGAAGATCCTGGAGAGTGAGGCGCATCCCGTGGTGCGCATCGATCTCGACAAGGCCGAGCAGCTGCCGCAGGAATTCTTCCGCTTCGAGATCGCCACGGCAGTGGCGGGCGCGATCCTCGGTATCAACCCCTTCGACCAGCCCGACGTCGAGGCGAGCAAGATCGAGACGAAGAAGCTCTTCTCCGCGGCCGAGGAGACCGGCTCACTGCCGGCCGAGACACCGATCTTCGAGGACGAGACGGTCGCGCTCTACGCCGACGCCGCCAATGCCGAGGCGCTGCGCCCCGGCGAAGGCTTCGAGGCGATCGTCGCCGCGCATCTGGCCCGGGTGAAGCCGTGCGACTACGTCGCGCTGCTGGCCTATGTGGAGCGCAATGAGGCGCATCACGCCGCGCTTCAGGAGGCGCGCCTCGCGGTGCGCGACGCGCGCCAGGTGGCGACCTGCCTGGAATTCGGCCCGCGTTTCCTCCACTCGACGGGGCAGGCCTACAAGGGCGGCCCCGCCTCCGGCGTGTTCCTGCAGATCACCGCCGACCCGTCGGCCGACCTGCCGATCCCCGGACGCAAGCTCGGGTTCAAGACGGTGATCGCGGCGCAGGCGCGGGGCGATTTCGCCGTTCTGTCCGAGCGCAAGCGCAGGGCGCTGAGGATCCACCTCAAGGGCGGTGATGTCGCCTCCGGCGTGAAGCGCGTCGCGGCGGCGATCAAGGCGGCCGTCGCCGGATAAGCTTCTCCCCTCTCCCCGCCGTGCGGGGAGAGGCCCGCGCCGGATGAGCCTCCTCCGGTGAGGTCCCTCCCCTTCGGCTGCCGCCTCGTCGCGGCCCTCTCACCGCGAGCAAGGCGACGGGAGATCGTGGCACCCGTAGCGGGTCGTTCGCCAGAAAAAGCGGTCAGTGCGTCAGTGGGCCCGGAATCGCCGCTTCCGCCTTCACCAGCAGTCGCTCCTCGTGGCGCTTCATGAACAGCCACAGGGCAATCCCGCCGAAGACGACGAAGGCGAGGAGTGCGAGGCCCACGGGGCCGACGATGTGCTCGATGGAGCGGCCGCAGGCATAGGCGCCGAAGCCCATGATGCCGGCCCAGGCGATGCCGCCAAGGCCGTTGAACAGCATGAAGCGGCGGGCATCCAGCCGGTTCACGCCGGCCAGCACCGCCGCATAGGCACGCAGCATCGCCGTGAAGCGGCCGAAGAACACGATCTTCCCGCCGTGTTCGCGGAACAGGTATTGCCCGAGCTTCAGCCGTCCGTGGTCGAGGGCGATGAGGTGGCCGTAGCGCAGCAGCAGCGGCATCCCCCAGCGCCGCCCGACCCAGTAACCGACATTGTCGCCGAGGATCGCGGCCGCCGCGGCTGCGGCGACGATGAGGACGACGTTCAGGCTCCCGGTGCTGCCGGCATAGACGGCCGACGAGATCAGGATGGTCTCGCCCGGCATCGGCACGCCCGCACTCTCCAGCGCGACGACGAAGAAGACGGCGAGATAGCCGTAATGCGCGATGAGATCGGCGATCGGAAGTCCCTGAAGGAAGGACATGGATGAAAGGGCTCCGCGGAACGTGGCGCGGCGCAGTCTGTCCACGAACGTGGCCGCAGCAGGGCGGCCTCGGCCCTCCGCGTCAGCCGGTCCGCCCCGCCTCGCCGCAGGGTTCGTCCGGCGCCAGATCGGCGACGGATCCCTCCCCGGACGAGGCGGTCGGCCCGAGGACAGCGAAGGGAGCGTCCTCCGGCAGCGGCAGCAGCCGTGCGAGACCTTCCGACACACCGAACAGGATCGGATTGGTCGCGAGGCCGGAGACGGGAGGGAGGAGGCGCGTGCTGTCGATCATGACGGGTGACGGGTCCGGACCGCCGGGGGGCGGAAGTGGCTATAAGCCGTCTGGCGCCCTCCGGTTGCATCGAGGCGTCGATCTTCGTGATCTACGGCACATCGGCCCGGCCCTCCGGAGGCCTTCCGGCCCCCCGTCTCGTGCTCAGCTCGCCTTGAGGAACTTCTCGACGCTGGCGCCCAGGCCCGCGGAATGCGCCGACAGGTCGCTGGCGATGGTGCGGACCGCCTCGACATGGCTGCCGGTGGCGTCCGCCGCCGAGGCGACGCCGACGATGTTGCCGGACATCTCGTGCGTCGAGGCGGCCTGCTCCTCGACCGCGCTCGCCATGGCGAGCGTCAGCCCGGAGAGATCCGTCACCGCCGCGGTGATCGTGCCGATAGCCTCGACCGCGTCGCCGGTCGCGCTCTGGATCGCGGCGATCTGGCCGGAAATCTCGCCGGTCGCCCGCGCCGTCTGCTCCGCCAATGCCTTCACCTCGGCGGCCACGACCGCGAAGCCGCGGCCGGCGGCGCCCGCGCGTGCGGCCTCAATCGTGGCGTTGAGCGCGAGCAGGTTGGTCTGATCGGCGATCGAGCGGATCATCGCCACCACCGCATCGACCTTCCGCGCATTCTCGGCGAGTTGGCGGACCGTGACATCCGTCGTCTCGGCCTGGGCCGCGATGCGTTGGGCGCGCTCGGAGACGCTTCCGACCTGGCCTGAGATCTCCTGGATCGAGGCCGTCATCTGCGCCGAACCGGCCGCGACCGAGGCGGCGCGCGTCCGGGCGTCCTCGGCCGAGCGCGACAACTCCTCCGCCGAGTGTCCCATCCGCTCGACCGCCGAGCGCACGGCCTCGACCACCCGCGAGACGTCCGTCGACATCTGAACCTGCGCCGTGATCACCGACCACGTGACCATCGGACCGACATATTCGCCCTCGGGCCCGTGGATAGCCGAGACGCGCAGGTCGAGGGTCTCGGGGCCGACCTTGATCCTGGCCCGATGCGGCAGGCGGCTGCTGTCGGCCAGCATCGCCCGCTGATGGTGCGGGTTCTTGTGGAACACGTCGAAGGAGCGGCCCAGCATCTCCGAGACCCTGATCGGCAGGTGTTCCTCGATCGTGGCGAGCGTCGTCACCGAGGTCCGGTTGAGATAGTTGATCTTGAACTCGTCCTTGGGGTCGGCCGTCATGACGGCGACGGGCATGCCGTCGATCATCGTCAGGAGTCGGCTCGTCTCGTTCTTCTTGGCGGTGATATCGGTCGCGAACTTCACCACCCGCTCCGGCGTACCGTCGGCCCCGAGCACCGGATTGTAGGTCGCTTCGAGCCAGATCTTGCGCCCGGACTTGCCGAGACGAAGGAATTCGCCGCACGCGTACCGGCCGCTCCGCAGCTTCTCCCAGAAGGCGCGGTACTCGGCGCTCTCGGCATAGGCGGCCTCGACGAAGAGGCGGTGATGTTTTCCCCTGATCTCGTCGAGCCCGTAACCGACCGCGGACAGGAAATTCTGGTTCGCGTCCAGGATCGTACCGTCCATGGCGAACTCAATGGTGGCCAGCGACCGATCGAGTGCGTCGAGCTTCGCCTGCGCGTCGCTTTGCTTCGCTTTACGGAACATGGAAGGACCCCCGTGACGCGATCACTTCCTCACGCCAGTCGGTCAGGAGTGATCTTGTCATTGACAAGAAGCGGATCTCGGCGGTTCGGCTCGATGTTTTGAATCCGCTTCTGTATCTAGTGATCAATTCTGAGTAAAATAAAGATTAACATAAGTGAGTGAGATCGGTGCATTTCTTTGCGCTGACTGAGAGGATCATCGAAATTAGGCTTAAACTCCAAGCTGTCGTCGTAACATATGATACTCAGTACGTATTGAGGAATGCGTGTTCCCTCCGTCGACTCTGGCGGCCCGAGGGTGCGCCCTGCCCGGTTCGACGGAGGTTGCACGGCCGTTTTCCAACGCCTCAACGGCTGAGAACGAGGTCTCGGAGCGGCACCGGCGCGGCGTGAGGGCGGCTGCCGAGCATCGCATCGATCAGCGCCAGAACCTCGGCCCGGCCGACATTGGCGGCCGGTTCGAACGGCGTCCAGGTCTGGGTGAAGTCGAGGCGCTCGAACACGTCGCGGTAACGGCGCAACTCGCTGACGGTGAGCGGCACCCCGCGCACGAAGGCCTTGTGCGCCGAGATCGTCAGCGCCTTGCGGGCATTCTCCGGGTCGAGCTCGAATTTCAGCGCGTCGCCGCAGAAGCAGATCTTCCGCTTCCGGTCGAACAGTACGGCGTGGCCGTCGAAATGGCCCGCCGTGCGGTGCAACTCCAAGCCCGGAAGCGGTTCCAGGAAATCGTCGTAGGGCCAGGAGACCTGAAGCGCCGCGCTCCAGATGAAGTCGGCCGCCGGCAGGCACAGTTCCGGATCGAAGCGGTCCTGGAGCTGCACCAGCGCCCCATAGGAGTGCGGGTGCGAGGCCGAGAGCACCTGCATGCCCCCCAACCGCTCGATCTGGTCGAGCGCCGCCTCGCTGAAGACGGGGCAGCCCTCGAAGCCCATATTCCCGTTCTCGGTCCGGATCAGGTAGGCGCTCGGGCCGATGCCGGAGACCGGCTCGTTCCAGAAGCGCCAGACCCCCGGCTCCAGCTCCTCCCAATGGCAGGGGAAGGCCGCCTGCGCCTCCTGGGCGGTGCGGAAGCGCCAACCGTCCTGCGGCACGACGTGGCGGGCGTCCAGGCACATCGGGCAATGCGGCGGCGCCTCGAAATGGCGCTGCCAGAAACCGCAATTGTCGCAGGTATAGGCGGGCAGCTTCAGGGCGCCCGCGAAGGGCAGATAACCGGGCACGGGCACACCTTCGAAAACGAGAACGGCCGGAAGCTAGTGCTCCCGGCCGCATTCTCATCCCCTTCGACCGTGTGCCTCAGCCGTGGGCCGGGGCTCCGTTCGGTTCGCCGTGGGAATCCTTCCCGTGCGGATCCTTGCCGCGCTTGCGGCTGATCCAGATCACCGTCTTGCGGATCACCACGTAGAAGACCGGCGTCAGGAACAGGCCGAAGAAGGTCGCGCCGATCATTCCGAAGAACACCGCCGTGCCGAGCGCCTGGCGCATCTCCGCGCCGGGACCCGTGGCGATGACGAGCGGCAGCACGCCGAGGATGAAGGCGAAGGCCGTCATCAGGATCGGGCGCAGGCGCAGGCGGCAGGCCTGGACCGCGGCGTCCACCGGTCCCTTGTGCTCGCTCTTCTCGATGTCGTGGGCGAACTCCACGATCAGGATCGCGTTCTTGGCGGCCAGACCGATGAGCACGATGAGACCGATCTGGGTCAGGATGTTGTTATCCTGCCCCCTGAGCTGCACCCCGAACAGCGCGGCGAGCACGCCCGTCGGCACCACCAGCAGGATCGCCAGCGGCAGCGCCCAGGCCTCGTACTGCGCGGCAAGCACGAGGAAGACGAGGAGCACGCCGAGCGCGAAGACGTAGATCGCCGTGCCGCCCGCCGCCTTCTGCTGGTAGGCGATCTCGGTCCAGTCGTAGGCGTAGCCCTCGGGCAGGGCCCGTTTGGCGATCTCCTCCATGCTGTCGAGCGCCTGGCCGGTCGAGACGCCGGCCTGTGCCACGCCCTGAAGCGGCACCGAGTAGTACAGGTTGAACCGCTGCACGATCTGCGGGCCGGAGATCTCGCGGATCGAGGCCAGCGTGCCCATCGGCACCAGGGCGCCGGTGGAGGAGCGCACCTTCAGCTGCTCGATGTCGCGCTGCGACATGCGGTAGACGGCGTCGCCCTGCACGCGCACCTGATAGATGCGGCCCAAAGTGTTGAAGTCGTTGACGTAGGCACCGCCGAGCGCCGTCTGCACCGTCGAGAAGACGTTGGCGAGCGGCACGTTGAGCATGCGCGCGATCGTGCGGTCGATGTCGAGGTAGAGCTGCGGCGTGTCGTTGCTGAAGGTCGTGAAGACCCGCGTCACGTCCCTGCTCTGGTTGGCCTGCCCCATGACCTCGCCGGCCGCCGCGAGCAGCGGACCGATCTCCGAGGATTGGCGGCTCTCGATCTGCATCTTGAAGCCGCCGCCCTGTCCGAGGCCGCGCACCGGCGGCGGCGGGATGACGATGACCCGCGCCTCCTGGATGCCGGCGGTGGCCTTCATCACGTCCCCGGTGATCACCGCCGCGCTGCGCCCCTGCGCCGCCCGCTCCTTGGAATTCTTGAGGGTCAGGAACATCACCGCCGCGTTGGTGGTGTTGGTGAAGGTGGCGCCATCGAAGCCCGCGATGATGACGGTGTTGGTGATGCCGTCGATCTTGCGGGCGATCGCCGCGGCCCGGTTCACCACTTCCGTCGTGCGGTCGAGCGAGGAGCCCGAGGGCAGCTGAACGACGCCGATGAGATAGCCCTGGTCCTGATCCGGGATGAAGCCCGTCGGTGTGGTCTGGGCGAGGTGCAGCGTGCCGGCGATCACGCCCGCGTAGACGAGCAGCATCGCGATCACGCCGACCACCGTGCCGGTCAGCACCCGGATGGTGTGGCCGTAGACGTTCGACAGCCAGTCGAAGCCGCGGTTGAACAGGTGCGCCAGCCAGTTGACGAACCGGGTGAGGAAGAACTTCGGCGGCTTGTGCTCGTGGTGCGGCTTCAGGAGCAGCTTGCAGAGCGCCGGCGAGAGGGTGAGCGAGTTGAAGGCGGAGATGATGGTCGAGGCCGCGATGGTGAGCGCGAACTGCTTGTAGAACTGGCCCGAGATGCCGGGGATGAAGGCGGTCGGGATGAACACCGCCGCGAGCACAAGCGCGATGGCGATGACCGCGCCGCCCACCTCGTCCATGGTCTTGTGGGCCGCCTCGCCGGGCGAGAGCCCATCGGCCATGTTGCGCTCGACGTTCTCCACCACGACGATGGCGTCGTCGACCACGATGCCGATGGCGAGCACGAGACCGAACAGGGTCAGGTTGTTGAGCGAGAAGCCCAGCGCCGACATGACCGCGAAGGTGCCGACGAGCGACACGGGGATCGCGATCACCGGGATCAGCGCCGTGCGCCAGCTCTGGAGGAACACCAGCACCACGATCACGACGAGGAGGACCGCCTCGAACAGGGTCTTGTAGACCTCGTGGATCGATTCCTCGATGAACTCCGTCGGGTTGTAGGCGATGCGGTACTCGACGTCCGGCGGGAAGTTCTTCTTCAGCTGCTCCATCGTCGCCTTGACCGATTCCGCGGCCTCGAGCGCGTTGGTGCCCGGCCGCTGGAAGGCGCCGATGCCGACCGCGGGCGTGTCGTTGAGGAAGGAGTTCGTGGTGTAGTCCTTCTGGCCCATCTCGACGCGAGCGATGTCGCGCACGCGCACGAGGCGCCCGTCGCTCGCCTTGACGATGACGTCGGCGAACTGCTCCGGCGTCTGGAAGCGTCCCTGCGACTGCACCACGAGCTGGAAGGCGGCGCCCGGCGCGGCGGGCGGACCGTTGAGCTGGCCGGCGGCGACCTGAACGTTCTGCTCCTGCAGCGCGCTCGTCACGTCCGTGGTGGTCAGGCCGTAGGCGGCCATCTTCTGCGGGTCGATCCAGATGCGCTCGGCGTACTCGTTGCCGCCGAAAATCGAGATGTCGCCGACGCCGTCGAGGCGCAGCAGCTCGTCGCGGATGTTGAGGTAGATGTAGTTGGCTAGATAATTCTGGTCGTAGGTGCGCTTGGGCGAGAGCAGGTGCACGACCAGCATCAGGTCGGGCGAGGCCTTGCGCACGGTAACGCCGAGATTGCGCACGTCCGGCGGCAGGCGCGGCTGCGCCACCGAGAGCCGGTTCTGCACGAGCACGTTGGCGATATCGAGGTTGGTGCCGACCTTGAAGGTCACGGTCAGCAGCATCGCGCCGTCGTTGGTCGACAACGACGTCATGTAGAGCATGTTGTCGACGCCGTTGATCTCCTGTTCCAGCGGCGTCGCGATCGTCGCGGCCACCGTCTCGGCGTTGGCGCCGGGGAAGCTCGCGCGCACGGTCACGGTCGGCGGAACGATCTCGGGATATTGCGAGACCGGCAGCTTCTCGTAGGCGACGAAGCCGAGGATCAGGAAGACGATCGACGTGACCGAGGCGAAGATCGGCCGGTCGACGAAGAAATGGGCGAAACGCATCGTTCAAACCTCTCGCCGGCCGGTGCGCGCTGGCGCGATCCGTGCGGCTTGCCGTCTGCGTCCAGGCCGGCGCCGCCCGGTCGGTCCGGGAGCGTCGGCGCTCGAATCGTTCCCAGAGCCGGAACCGGCCTGATCGGATCAGGCTGGCCTCGCTCGGTCCTTGTCTCGACGCGCTGTCTGCCGCCGAACCGGCATCCGCCTCGTCGGACAGCGCCCGCCCCGCGTTCCGCCTCGCCCCCGCGACGGCGCGGCCTCAGCGCGGTCTCACTTCTTCGTCGGCGGCAGCTCGACCGTCTCGGGCTTCACCTGGGCGCCGGGGCGAACCTTGGCGACGCCGTTGATGACCACCAGCTCGTCGCCCTTCAGGCCGTCGCGGACCACGCGGTAGCCGTCGACGATCGGCCCGAGCTTCACGGTCCGAGCCGCGACCTTGTCGCCCTCGCCGAGCACGTAGACGATGCGCTTGTCCTGATTGGCCGAGACCGCCTCGTCGGGAATCAGGATGCCCTGGAACGGCTTGGTCGCGGGCATGGAGACGATGCCGAACAGGCCCGGCTTGATGAACCCGTCCGGGTTCTCGACGGTGGCGCGCAGCAGCATCGTGCCGGTCTGGTAGTCGACCCGGTTGTCGACGAAGTCGAGCGTGCCCTTGCGGGTCGGCTTCTCCTCGCCGGACAGGGCGATCAGCACCGGAGCGCCCTTGCCGCGCTGCATCTGGCCCATGCCGATGCCGAGCGAGCCCTGGTACTTCAGGAACGAGCGCTCATCGACGTTGAAGCCGAAATAGATCGGATCGAGCGAGACGATCCGGGCCAGGATCGTCTGGTCGGTGCTGACGATGTTGCCCTCGGTGACGAGGCGCTGGCTGATCCGGCCGTTGATCGGGGACTTCACTTCCGTGAAGTCGTAGTTGAGCTGGGCATTGCGCAGGGCGGCCTCGGCGCTGTCCACGTCGGCCTGGGCGGTCTGCGAGGCCTGCCGGCGCTGATCGGTGACCTGCTCGGAGATGTTGCCGCCGCGCGAGAGGACCTGGGCACGCTCCAGGTCGGTCTGGGTGAAGGAGAGGCGCGCCTTGGCGGAGACCAGCGCGGCCTGGGCCTGCTCCAGCGTCGCCTTGTAGGGCCGGCGGTCGATGACGAAGAGCACGTCGCCCTTCTTCACGTTGGCGCCGTCCTGGAACATGATCTTGTCGAGGTAGCCGGTCACCCGGGCGCGGACCTCGACGAACTCGATCGGGTCGAAGCGGCCGGTATACTGGTCCTGCTCGACGATCTCCCGCACCACCGGCTTGGCGACGGTGACGCCGGGCGGCGGAGCCCCCGGCATCTGCGCGCCGGCCGGCCCGGCCCCCAGCAGCGCGAAGGCCACCAGAGGTGTGGCGAGAAGAAGAGGCCCGAGGCTACGCATCATTCAGTTCCCTGCATGGCGCGGCCTAGTCCCCGCAACCTGATGTGGGGCGTGCGCCCGCGCACATGGCGGCCATTTTCGAAAGGAACGCTTAGGCACCCAGCGGCGCAAACCGGCGCGATCTAGGCTTCGACCGGCTCGCCCGCGGCGTACCAGTCCTTGAAGGCGCCCGCGTAATGCTCGCTAACGTCGAGCCCCGACTGCTGCGCCGCGGCGATCGCGTGGATCGAGCGGACGCCCGAGGCACAGGAGAAGACCGGCCGGCGCCCATCCGCCTCGATCAGCGCCTTCAATGCCGCGGCATCGAAGGTCGAGAGCGGGTGCGAGACGGATCCGGGGATGTGCCCGCGGGCGAACTCGTGATCCTCCCGCACATCGATGAGCAGCAGCGAGCCGTTCGCCAAGCCCTGCTTGACCGTCTCGCGGTCGAGGTCGACCACCTTCATCGCAATCGATCTTTCCAGAGGGAAGCCGCCGGACGGGGCGGATCGAAACGTGTGGGGATGTCTTAAGTCGTCTCGCCCGTGCGGCGCAACATCGGCGGAGTCGCGCCCGGCAGGTCGGCGAGCGCCGCATCGACGCGGTCGAAATGCGCGCTCCAGCGGGGCGGTTCGTACCCGGAAAGGCGGTCCGAAAGCTCGGCCCGGAGCCCAGAGCCGGGCTCGCTCAGGGCCTGGACGGCCTGCCTCCAGCCCGGTCCGTCCAGCGGATCGAGGAAGTGGGCGAAGGGCCCGCCGATCTCGCGGTGTACGGGGATGTCGGAGGCCACGACCGGAAGGCCGCTCGCCGCCGCCTCCACCACGGGCAGCCCGTAGCCCTCGATAAAGGAGGGCATCAACAGGGCGGTGGCACCGCGCATCAGCGCCGCCAGACCGTGGGTCGACAGGCCGACCACCTCGCTCACATGGGGATGCAGGGCCGGGCAGCGGTCGAGCATGTCGGCGACGTTCTCGATCTCCCAGCCGCGACGTCCGACGAGGATGAGGCGCGGCGTCTCCCGGCCCATGCGCTCGGCCAGATCGCGCCAGAGGTTGAGCAGCAGAAGGTGGTTCTTGCGCGGCTCGATCGTGCCGCAGACGAGGAAGACCGCCCGCGCGAGCCCCGGCAGGTCCGCCGCGCCGGGGGCGCCCGAGAAGACCGGCTCGACGCCGAGGGGGACCGCGGTCACGGGCTTGGCGCCCAGGCCGAGACGGCGCGCGTAGTCGGTGAAGCGGGCGCCGACATCGCCCGAATTGACGAGGACGTGCGCGGCGTGCCGCGCGACGGTCTCCATCCGCAGCGCGTGGCGCGCCGCCTCCCCCGGCCGGCCGTATTCCGGGTGGGAGATCGGGATCAGATCGTGGACGAAGAAGACCGGACGGATGTCGCGCCGGCCGTAGAGCCAGTCGAAACGTTCGGGCCGGTCGAGCCGCAGATGCGAGGTGTGCAGGTAGATCGTGCCCTCCGGCAGGCGTTCGACGCCGCCGGAGCGCAGCACCCGCAGGGCGGTCTCGGCCTGGAGACGGTGCCGGTCGAGCCCGCCCTCGCCCCGGCGCCTGCCGACCGATCGCGGCCGGCCACCGGCGGCGGCGGGCGCGGCGACGGGATCGGCGGCGAGAGACGCCGCGAGCGCCTGGAAGACCGGATCGGCTTCCGCCGTCACGTCCTCGACCCAGCCCGCGGCGACCGCCTCGACGATGCCCCGCGCCGTGTCCCGGTCGAGGACGCGCGGGCCCAGAGCCGTCGAGACGAGTCCCAAGCGCGTGCCCGGCGCACCCCCGGACAGGACGTGTCGGGCATAGGCGAGATCGACCCGGTCGATGCCGGTCGGGCTGGCGTGCCGGAGCCGGGTGATCAGGCGGGTCAGGTCGATGGCGAGGCAGGCTTGCATGGGCCGCTGCATAGACCGGAACCGATAACGCTGGCGACCGGCGCCGATCCGTCGTCGCCGGTCTAGTGCGGCTGAGGCTCGGCGCTGCAGCTACGGCTCGCGATTTCCCGTGCCACCTCCATCAGGAGGACGTCCACGAGCTGGCGCAGCCGCGGGCTGCCGCTCGCATCGATCGCCCGGCGCGCCGCGATGAGGAGTTCGGCCGCCTCGTCGATGGCCTCCGCCGAGTCCGCGCTCTTCAGCTCGCGCAAGGTCCGCGTCTCGCCACCGGATTCGGCACCCTCGAGAAGGGTTCCCTCCCCGCGCGTGGGGTGTCGGCGCGCATCGCGATGGATCCGGCCGCGGCACCGGATCTGGCGCGCCGGGCCGGACGAGGACGCGACCCAGAGGTCGATCGAGACGTCGTCGTCCTGTTCGGCGGCACGGGCCACTTGGCCGAGGAAACGGGTGGCCTCCGAGGTGTCGAGGCCGGCCGTCGCCTGCTCGCTGCGCAGGGGTCGACCCGCGAGGCGGGCGTCGCCCGCCATGAGCTCGGCCGCTCCCTCATCGAGGAGGAAAAAGCCGGTTTCCGGATCCCATTCCCAGGCTCCGACGCTCTCGGATTTGCCCAGCGTTCGGACGAGCACCGGGGCTGTGCCGAGCCGGGTGTCACTGCGTCTGCGTTTCACGATACTGCTCCCCGCGCATGATGCGTCAGGCTGATGATGATCTTCCGGTGCCGCGGCGGCCGGGCCGCGGTGCCGATCTCCGGCGATGGCTTGGCGGCGGATGCCATGCATCCGCCGCACCGGTTCTCGGGCGGCGCGTCTCAGGAGGCGAGGCGCGCGACGCTGGTGCGCGGCGGAGCCAGGACGGAGCGGATGTCGCCGCGCTTGTTCTGGAGTTGGCGCAGCGACCGGCGGTCGAAGGCCGCTTCCACCGCCACGATCTCCTCGCCCTCGATCTCGTGCGGCAGGCCGAGGGGGATGGCGCGCAGATGCAGCTGGAGGAGGCGCAGGATCCAGCTCGTCGGCATCTCGGAGACGAAGCTGGTGATCCCCCGCGGCAGGCCCCATTCGACGATCGCGGTCATCAGGGCGAGCGCCGTCGGGTTGAGCCGCCGGCCCGAGGTCCGCGCGCTCTCGGCGACGCAGATGCGGCCCCACTCGACGATGTGCGGACCCGACGGCGCCGTTCCCTCGCAGAGCTGCGGCAGCACCATCGGCAGCAGGTAAGGACGCGTCGTCGGCAGCAGCCGCGAATAGCCGATGACGGCGTCGCCGTCGTCGAGAGCGAGCAGATGGATGGCGTGCTCGTCGTCGAACTCGTCGATCTCGCGCCGATCGGGCCGGGCAAGATTCGACCATCCCAGTTCCTCGACGAAGACCCGGTGCCGCAGGCGAAAGGCCTGATCCAGGGCACCGGCATAGTCCTGCATGTTCTCAGCGGTCACGACATGGATCATCGGAACACCTCTTCAGAAACCTGAGGTGTTCGTCCCAAATTCAGCCGTGTGGCGGCACTACGAGAATCCGTAGGGTTTCGTCGGATCGGATGCGCGCGGCTCGAAAGGTGAGACCGGTCGTCAGCGCATGCGCCGGCATTGTCAGAATCGTGCCGTCGACGTCTCTATCTTGGATTGTATGTCTGAAACAATACAGAAGTTGCCGATCAACGGATGAATCGGCCCGTGCCGACCGGCGAGGCAGATCGGGTGCCCGCCGTGATCCTCTCCACCGGCGCGACTTTGAGGTCTCGCGGGCGTTGCCTTCGATCCGATCCATCGTTGCGGGTATCGCATCGCTGCGACGGCACCCAACATTCAATTGTGCATTGTCTTTTCCGAGAGTGGGCGATTGCGCGTCGGGTCGATGCGCTCCGTCCGGTGGCACGCGGCGCCTCGATCGGCCCATGTTCCAGGCTCGCGGGGTGCTTCGGAGGCGGGAAGAGTCCACTGCTCGCCGGTCGGCATCGTTCGCGATGCCGCCGGGTTCGGTTCAGACGATCAGCCCGCGCCGGAAGCCCTCGGCGACCGCCTGAGTGCGGGAGATGCAGCCGAGCTTCATCCGGGCCGAGCGCAGATGGAAATCGACGCCGTGGCGTGAGATGCCCATCAACTCGCCGATTTCCCAATCGGTCTTACCCTCGGCGACCCATTGCAGGCTCTCGCGCTCGCGCGGAGTCAGTCCCATGCGGCGTTCGCTGGGCCCGTTGTCGATGAGCAGCGTCTGCCCGACCACGTAGGAGGCGAGCAGGGTCAGCATCCCGCGCTGTCCCGGGCTGATATCGAGCTGCCGCCCGGCGAATGTCAGGCCGCCGCGCTCCTCCTCGAGCGTGGCGAGCGGCACGGTGAAGCCGTCGCCGAGGCCGAACTCGCCCGCCTCGTTCATCACCTGCCGCGCGCGGGGATCGAGATCGCTCGCCGACTCGATCTCCGACCACCGGAAGCCGGTCGTGCTGGACAGCGTCGCCTGCACGATTGGATCTGTATACATATAGCCTTTGGAAAAATAGAGACGATTCCACTCGTCCGAAGTATTTTCAAGTATCACGAAATTGCGCTGCGTCCGCGCCGGAAGGCGTTTCTGCGGGATCATGGCCGAAATGATGTATTCGATGCCCAGCGCGTTCAGCCGCGGCATGATCGCCCGCAGGATGTCCTCACGCGAATGCGCTCGGTCGAGCGACTTGAGGATTTCCAACGTGAGGTCGAGTGATTTTCTAGACATGACCGGGCAAAACTATCGCTCAAGCATCACGATAAGTCCCTCTGCGGCTTTTGAGAAGAGCAATCGAAAGTTTCCTTTAGGTTGCCTCATTGGGAGCGCGCCGAGGTACTTGGCGCGGACGGTCGAGGCATCTTCCTGTCTGCCGTCGTGCTTGATGCCGTGGGGGCGAACAATGCGCCGTGTCAATGTCGCAGGAACAATGCGCCTGTGCCCACAGCCTCGGCTCGGCCGAGCAGGATCGTGTCTCGGCGTTCCAAGCATGCGGCAGGGGTTGCGCTGCCCGAAGCGGACGGCTATGAGCCGCAAGCCCTGCAAGGGTATCGGAGTGTAGCGCAGCCCGGTAGCGCACCTGTCTGGGGGACAGGGGGTCGTCGGTTCAAGTCCGGCCACTCCGACCATTACTTTCCAATGGCTTAGTGAGGGGTCAGCTTTTCGCCCCGCCGCCGTTTTGCAGAGCGTTTTGCAAAATCCTGTTCCGGCGGTGTTCGTCGAGCTTCGCGATCGCCGATTCGGCCAGCGTCCGGGTGCGGGCGAGATAGCGGTCCAAAATCTTCTGCGCGTGCGCCTGCGAGTGGCCCGTGATGGTCGCGATCTCCGGCACCGTGCATCCCGCCTCCGCCAGCATCGTGACGGCCGTTCCGCGCAGGTCGTGGAAGTGCAGATCCTCGGCGATCTTCGCCGCGGCGAACGCCTCGCTCCAAAGCTCATGGAAGTGCCGCTTGCGCCAAGCCGTGCCGCGGGGCGCGACCAGGATCGTCGTGGCGCGCCGCGGTGCCTCGTCGAGCGCCGCTTTCAGGGCGCGCGTCGCCGGCACGTAGACGAGGCGACGGCTCTTGCTCTGGCTGCGGACGGTCACCGCGGTGCCGTCCCAGGCCGACCACGGCAGCGTCAGGAGATCGACCTGCCGCTGTCCGGTGTGGAGGGCGAGCATCATCGCCAGCCGGATCTCGGGGGAGGCCACCGCCTCGAACGCGGCGACATGCTCCGGCATCCAGATCATCTCGGCACGGTCTGAGCGGTAGGCGCGCTCGAAGTTCGCAACCGGGTTGTGCCGGATGTGTCCGCGATCGACACCCCATGCGAACACCCGCGCCAACCGCCCGAGCTTCGCGTCGGCGGCCTTGGGGTGCTTCTCGGCCAGCGTGTCGTGCCACTTCAGGAAGGCGGGCCGGCTGCGCGGGTTCTCGACGATGGTCAGCAGCGTCGTGCCCCAACGCTCCTCGCACGCCTTCAGGTCATAGGCCGCGCTTTCCCGCGTCTTCGCGGCGAGCTCGGTCCAGGCGCGCGATTCCCGGTACTGCCGGATCAGCCACTCGACCGTGCCCTCGCTGCGTGCCAGGGCCGTGTTGCGCACCGCATCCTGAAACGAGCGGATGAACTCGGGTGTGCCGGGCTCGCCGATAAGCTTCGTGCCGGTGGCGCGGTGATAGTGGTAGACCTTCTCCGTCCCGTCGGCGAGCTTCGCGCGGACGGTGTTGATGCCCCGCAGCCTAACTCGCATTCTCGGCCAGCCATTCGTCGATGGACGTGGTCGCATCAGAGATCAGGCCGGAGCGGCGATCAAGCGCGCGGTCGATGGCGCGCCGGTCCCACCGATGCGTGCCGGCAATCGGGCCCGGCACGATGCCCTTGCGCACCCAGCCGTCGAACGCCTCGACCGTCTCGCAGCCGCAGTACTCGGCCGCCTGGGCGCGTGTCAGGCATCGGGGGGCGATGTTGGCCGGAAGCCTCGCCGATCCGCCCTTGCCCCCGGTGCCGCCCGTGGTGCTGGCGCTACGCATCTCCGCCTCGTGCGGTGGGGGTTGAAGGGGTCGAAGCGAGTGCGGCGCGCAGCATCTCCGCCGACCGGCGGTAGCGCAGTTCGTGCTCGGGTGAGGCGGCCGTAAAGCTGCGCGACGGGTCGAGGTTGTCCTCGTTGTCGCTGAGCTTCACGATCATCGCGAGCCGGTCGCCGCTGGCGATGATGCCGGCGACGCACTCGAGGTAGGGCTTCCCCGCGGGCCGGGTGAGGAGTCCGACAGCTTGCACGACGGCTGGGTCGAAACCGGCGTCGAGAAGATCGTCGGCGGTGGTGCCGGTGTCCTCGATCGTGTCGTGCAGCCATCCGACCTGCTGACACCATTCGGCGTGCTGGATCGGCAGCCCCATCGCCTCGGCGTGCGCGCGGGCGCGAGCTGCGACCCGGCCGAGATGCCCGGTGTACGGTACGCCGCCCTTGTCGACTTGGCCCGCGTGGACGCGGCGAGCGAAGGTCTCACCAGCGAAGGTCATCGTATCAGCCATGGGAGCCCCCGTCCTTGCGCGGCGCGGGCAGCCCCAGCGGGTCATTCGGCATCTCGCCCTTGTCGTAGGCAATCTGCAGCGCAGGCCCGGCCCACTCGCTCATGGTGCGTCCGTCGGGCAGCACGACGTGGCTCAAGAAGGCCTGCTCGACGGTCTCGATGCCGTTCTCGATCGCCTCGCGCTTCGCCTTGATGGTGAGCAGCAGGGCGCGCCAGCGGGACCGGCGCACCTGGTCGTTCGCGTTCCCGGCGATCGGCACCACGATCTTGATGAGCCGGCCGGCGAGCATGAACATGACGATCGCTTCGAGGTAATCGTCCATGGTGATGACGCGCGTCGCTTTCGCCGCCTTCAGCAGCTTCTCGATTTCGGCCCGGCTCTGCGCGATCGGCACCTTCGTGGTCTCGGCGTAGGCCATGGCTCTACCCCTCCCTTGCCGTGGCCGCGCGGGCGAGCGCGGTGCGGATCTTGGACGCGATGCCCTCAGCGACGGCCCTGGCGGTGCGGCGCTCCTGCGCGGTCATCTCGCCGGCCATGAGCAGGATGGACGACATCCGCGTCGCCTCATCCAAAACCGCCTCCACCTCGGCCCGGAGGCTGGCTGCTTCGGCGGTGGCGGTGGCAAGGGCGGAACGAACCTCGTGAGCGAGCCCGGCCGAAGCCTGCCAGCCGCCAGCCTCGGCGACCTGCATCATCGCCTCGGCGTACTCATCCCTCTCGGCCGTGACCCGCTGAAGGTCGGCGAGGACCGGGGCGATGTGCTGGTTGACGATCTCGGCCGCCTTCCGGCGCACGGTCTCGATGTTCCAAGCCGCTTGGCCGTCAGGGATGGCCTTTGCGATCCTGTGGGCTTCATCCCATGAGGCGTTCGCCAAGGTGCTGTAGGACTGATCCCACATCGTCTTCGTCAGCGCTTCGACCGGCGCCTCGGGGGTGGCGGCGGGCGTCATTGGCGACCTCGCAGAACTGCACGGCCTTCGGGCGTGATCTCGTGGTGGCGATAGAACCCGCGCGCGTCTGTCACCGGCCGGACAAAGCCGAGGCTGGTGATCCGGCGGCACCATGCGCCCATGATCATCGCCTCGCCGTTGGATGAGCTTCCGCCACCAACAGCCGTGCCGGTGTCCCGAGCGCGACCGATCTTGCTTTCCGGCGACGCCAGATCCCAGACGACGTTGCGGCGGTGCGAAGGGCCGCGCTGGTCGAGGTACGACAGCACGCGGCGCTCGAAGTGCCCGAGTTCGCCCATCTCAGCGCCCTCCCTGACCGGAGGACGGGGGAGCGGGGATCGGCTGCCAGCAATCCACCCGGTGGATGCGAGCGCGGCTGCCATGCTCCCGCCAGCAATCCCGCTGCGAGCCGGGCGCAGAAGGCGCGCGATACCCGATCACCGGGTGTATCCAGCAACCCTGCCTCCAGAGGAGGATGCGAGTTCCGTCCTGCGGCGCGGCCTCCATGTCGAAGCTCCACGCCCCTTGCGCCTCCGGGGCTGCCGGGCGGGCGGCGAGGGCACCAGACCCATCGCAGGCTGCACACTTATCGTCCGATGTGCCGTCGATATCGCGAAGGCCGCTACCGAAACACTCCGGGCATTTCGCCCCCTGCCCGGTGCTCTGCCCGGCCGGATGAAGGTCGAGAACCGCTTTGATGGTGGCGAGCGGCCCGCGTCCCTCGGCCTCCTGCTCAAGCAGCCAATCTGCGCCGGCAACATCGCGGGCAATCTCTCGCAGGGCGTCGTCAGCAACCTTGAGCCCGCCGCGAAGGACGGAGCACAGGTTTCCGGTCAGCCTCTTCCGGAATTGGCGCAGGGCCGCGTCCGGCGTGTTGCCGAAGCCTGCGATGCCATCCTGAAGGTTGTCGCCCAACAGGCAGCACCACGCGTCGCCATCCTTGAAAATGCGCGGCACCTCCCCCGCCGTCATCCCGCCGTCCGTGCGGGGAGCGGGCGTGGCTTCGAGCGCGTCGGCCGCCTCACAGATCAGGCGGTAGGCGCACAGTGGGTCGTGCAACTGCCAAGCGTCTGACCCGCCCGCCACATTGCAAGAGCAGTCGCCGCCTTCCTCTTCGGAGCCAGAAGCGGCGCGCATCCGCTTCAGGAGCCCCGCCGTCATCGCTTCAGCGCCTACCGCGCCCTGGTGGGTGGTGGTGGACATGGCGTCAGGCTCCGGGGGTAGCGATGGCGAGGGAGAGCGGAGCCGACCAAGGCACGAACGGCCGGTCGTAGCCCTGCATCAGCGGGTGCAGCTGGTGGCCGTCTTGGGCCGTGCCGATGCAGAAGAGCGGGATGCCGTGGGCCTCGGCGATACCGACGACCTCCATCCACCGGTTGCGAAGCCACTTCGGCAGCTTGGCGCTCGGTCCCCACGCGACGATCACCTTGTCGGCCTCGCGCATGATCCGCCTGAGATGGTCGCCGCCGTCGATGCCGATCGGATCGGCCGCTGTGCGCAGCGCCTTGATGTCCGTCGCGCGGAACGCGAACAGGTTGCCGACGATGACCCGGCCAGCACCAAGCCTCCGCGAGAAGCCCAGTACCTTGCGGATGGTTGGATCATCGGCCGTGGCGTCCGCCGTGGACGGGTTGACCATGATCCAGGCCACGGTCGGCCCGGCGAGCATGCCGCCGAGATCCCGCTCGAGGCGGTAGCGGTAGAAGCCGCAGTCGGAGAGGATCGCGCTCACGACTGCTCCTCCCGGCGCGTGAAGCGACCTGATGATGCCCGCGGGCCTGCGGCATGCCGTTGGTCCGAACCGGCCACCGGACCGCCCTGCTTCTGGCGGCGCTGTCCGCGGACGATCTTCGAGATGGTCTGGAAGGTCACGTTGAACCGCTGGGCAAGCGCTTCCATCGTGTGGCCGCCCTGCGAATAGGCGAGCCGGATCTGAGCAACTTGGTTGTCAGTCAGCTTCGCAGCAGGGTTCTTCTGGCCGTGTTGATCAATCAGGCCGCCGTGATGCGCATGCTCGACGTTCTCGCCCGCGGTTCCGCAGAGAAGATTTCCCGGCCGGTTGTCGTCTTTCAGTCCGTTGCGATGGTTGATTTCGTGTCCTGGCGGGATGTCTCCGTGCAGGTGCTGCCAGACGAGCCGATGCGCACCGCAATGCATGCGGCGACCTTCGATCATCGCGCGAACCTGCAGGTAGCCTTCCGGTGTCCGGTGCTCGATGCGCTTTCGCTTGCAGGGCACAAGGTGGCTGCCGCCGGCACGGAGGCCGCGGCGATCAGCGACACACCAGACGCGCCCGTGCTCGTCGATTTCCCACTGTCCCTCACGGACAAGCGTGATCAGGATGCGCTCATAGAGCGAGGACGGTCTACCCATGGATTTCGGTCCATTCGATGGTGCTGTGCTCAGCCACGGGCGCCTCCATCCTGCTGCGATAGCGCGGCATCGGGCGCGCGCCGGATCCAGGGTTGCCGACGGTCCGGACCGGGGCGCATTTCGT
>NZ_JACHOS010000016.1 GCF_014199985.1 Methylorubrum rhodesianum
GAACCCCTACACCGCGCGCCGCGCCAAGGACGGCTTCTACGGCGGCTTCACCCTCGTCGTTCCCCTCGGAACACTCCTCGGCCTCGCCCCAGGCTGACAGGCTGTTCCTCGTCCGACCCTCCCGGTCCCCCGACCGGGAGGGTCTTCCGCGTTTCGACGCCTCTCAGGATCGATCTGAACGCCCCGCCCGGGCCTCCGTCACGATCCGCCCCGGGGCCCTTCAAACACGCCGGTCGCAGGTCTCTTCGAGGCGGCGCAGGAAGGCGGCAGCCTGCCATCCGCGCTCGACCGCATCCTCGCTGCCTCGGCGCAGGACGATCCGCCCATCGCGCACCGTGACGTCGTCGGAGACCGGGATGACCGGCCCGGTCCTCTCCGGATGGAAATCCGCCGCGATGCCCTGCGGGCCACCGCTGAGCCGGACGACGCCGAGGGTGAGGCAGGCCGTGCGCAGGCGCGCCAGGGTGAACAGCGCCTCCACCGGCTCCGGCAGGGGCCCGAAGCGATCCTCGATCTCGTCGCGCAGGGCGTCGATCTCGGCCTCGTGGCGCAGGCGCAGCAGCCGGGTGTAGAGGCTCAGACGGATCTCGGGTTCGGGGATGTAGTCGGCGGGGACGCGGCCGCTCAGGCCGATCCGCACCTCCGGGCTCCAATCCTCCACCGCCTCTCCCTTGGCGGCGCGCAGGGCGAGTTGCAGCAGGTGCTGATAGAGGCCGAGGCCGACGAGCTTGACGTGGCCCGACTGGTCGTCGCCGACGAGATCGCCCGCACCGCGCAGGTCGAGGTCCCGAGCGGAGATGGCGAAGCCCGCCCCCAGCCGGTCGAGCGCCTCCAGGGTGCGCAGCCGCTTCTCGGTGGCGGGGCTGAGCGGCTTGTCCGGACGCGCGAAGAGGTACACCACGCCGCGCCGCTGCCCGCGCCCGACCCGGCCGCGCAACTGGTGCAGCTGCGCGAGGCCGAAGCGCTCCGCATCCCAGACCAGCATCGTGTTGGCGCGCGGCACATCGAGCCCGCTCTCGATGATGCTGGTGGCGAGCAGCACGTCGCCCTCGCCATCGGCGAAGCGGACCATGGCGTCGTCCATCTCGGCCGGCTTCATCTCGCCATGCGCGGTCACGACCGTGAGCCCCGGCACGAGCGCGCGCAGGCGTTTCGCCATCGGCGCGATGTCCTCGATGCGTGGGCAGACGACGAAGCTCTGCCCGCCGCGGCGATGCTCGCGCCGCAGAGCCGCCGTGAGGATCGCCTCCTCGAAAGGAGCGATCACCGTGCGGATCGGCTGGCGCACCGCCGGGGGCGTGGCGATCACGCTGAGGCTCTGCAGGCCGACCATCGCCGCCTGAAGCGTGCGCGGGATCGGCGTCGCGCTCAGCGTCAGGATATGGGCGTCGCCCGCCGCCTTGCGCAGGCTCGCCTTGATCTTCGCCCCGAAGCGCTGCTCCTCGTCGATGATGGCGAGCCCCAGATCGTGGAACGCGACGCCGCGCCCGGCGAGCGCCTGGGTGCCGATGACGAGGCGCACGCTGCCGTCGGCGAGGCCCTGCTTCACCCGTTTGGCCTCGGCAGGGGATACGAGGCGCGACAGATGCGCCACCGTGATGCCGAAACGGGCAAAGCGGCGCCGGAATGTCTCGACATGCTGGCGCACCAGCACCGTGGTCGGCGCCATCACGGCCACTTGCCGGCCGGCGAACACCGCGGCCGCGGCGGCGCGCAGCGCCACCTCGGTCTTGCCGAACCCGACATCGCCGCAGACCAGACGGTCCATCGGCGCCTCGCCGGCGAGATCGGCCAGGGTTTCCTCGACCGCCCGGGCCTGATCCCCGGTGAGCGGGAAGCCGAAGCCGGCGGCGAACCGCTCCATCTCGCGCTCCGGCGGCACGATCTTCGGGGCGTGCGCCTTCCGGCGCTCCTGCGCCGCCTTCAGCATCGCCCGCGCCGCCTTGGCGAGCGTCGCCTCCGCCTCTAGGCGGCGCCGGCCCCAGGTGCCGCCGTCGAGCCGGTCGAGGGTCACCGCCTCGGCCTCCGAGCCGTAGCGCCAGATCCGGTCGGCCTGGCTCACCGGAACCATGAGGATGGCCTCGTCGGCAAAGCGCAGGCGCAGGGCATCCTCCTCGTCCGCCTCGCCGGCGCGGATCGCCTCCAGCCCCTCGAACACGCACAGGCCATGATCGCTGTCGATCGCGACATCGCCGACCCGCAATTCGACCTCGCCGATCGGCAGCACGGCGGGCGCCCGCTGCACGCCGGCGGCGAGAGGTCCGAACAGGTCGGCGGCGGCGATCACCGTCGCGGCCGCCTCTGGCACGCGAAAACCCGCCTCCACCGGCGCCTCGATCGCCAGCACCGCGCCGGGCTCGGCCGCCTCGACCTCGGTCCAACCGTCGATCAGACGCACGGTCCGCTCATCGACGGCGGCGGCCGCCCGCACGAGGCGGCGGAGCGGCGCCTTGGGACCGGCGAGCACGACGCTCTCACCGTCCTTGAGGGCCGCGCGCACGTGCTTGGCGAAGGCCGCCTCGGGACGGCGCTCGCGGGCGAAGACCGGGCCGGCGACCCGCTCCGCCGCGTCTCCGGTCGCGGCGGCGAGGCGGCGGCCCTCGATCAGCGCCGCCCAGGCGTCGGGCGCGAGGTAGAGATCCGGCCCCCGGTCGGACTGCGACCCCTGCCGGTTTCCGGCGGAGAGGGCCAAGCTCTCCGCCTCGCGCCCCTCCGCGATCTGCTCGAAGAAGGCGGCGGCGCGCTCCTCCACCCCGGCCTCGACGACGAGACGGGCTTCGGGCGCGTAGTCGAGGACCGTCACCAGCGCCGGGTAGAAGCGCGCCATCCGGTGCTCCTGGCCGGTGAAGGGCTCCAGGGAGACGCCCGAATCCGGGGCCAGGATGATCTCGGTAGCGGGGTCGATCACCAGCCGCTCGGTCTCGACCCGCGAGCGCTGCGACACCGGATCGTAGGATCGGATCGCGGTGATGCGGGTGCCGTCGTGCTCCACCCGGCAGGGGAGCGGCGCCGCCGCCGGGAACACGTCGATGGTCCGCCCTCGAACCGCCACCTCGCCGGGCTCGTCGACGCGGTCGTCGAGGATGTAGCCGAGCCGTGCCAGCTGCGCCGTCAACCCCTCGGGATCGAGCGTGTCGCCGACGCGCAGCTCGACATGGGCGTTCGCCCAGGTCTCCGGCGGCGGCACGCGCTGCAGGAGCGCGGGGGCGGTGGTGAGCATGATGTCGGGCTGCGCCTGGGCGTCGGTCAGCCAGCGCAGCACGCCCGCCCGCGCGCCCATGACCCCGCGGGAGGGCGAAGCGCGATCGAAGGGCAGGCAATCCCATTCGGGATAGACCGCTACCGTCCGCTCCGGTGCCAGGGCTCGAAGGACCGCGGCGATCTCATCGAGGCGGCGCCCGTCGCGGGCCACGTGGATCAACGGCCGTGCCGCCTGCGCGAAGCCGAGCAGCGCGACCGCCAGGGCCCCCGTCGGGATCAGCGGAGCGGCCCCTGCGTCGTGGTTCGTATCCCGATGCGTCTCCTGGCTCGCATCCTGATCGTCTCGGAGCTTCGCGGTCCTGGGCTTTGCCATCTCTGTTCCGTGCGGGCGACGTCCGGGGTCGGCCTGCGAGAACCCCGCACGGCAGGTCGCCGGTTCCTGTCCGGTCATGCGATTGCCGGCTCTCTGCGCACTTCGCTGGGGATGACCGGGCGCGGAGCGACAACACGACACGGCCGAGGTGCCGGCGCCACGCGTCTCCGGCGCGCCGTCCCAGCGTCGCGTGTGCCGCTGATTTGAGCCGGCATGGGCCCGGATCGGCACCGGCCGCTCGAGGCGAGGCGCCCCGCCTGAACTTCAGCGCAGAAGCTCAGCGATTGAGGACGTCGGCTTCGACCGTCCCCACGGCCTCGGCCTGCTCGCCCGCGACCTCCCGATCGGACTTGCGCTTGAGAAGCGCGCCGATGCCGACGACGAGGATCGCGCCGACGGCGCCCGCCACGGAATGCAGCGTCGGCTGCAGAGCGGCGGGCAGGGCCTCGATCACGTGCTGCTGCATCAGCCGATCGCTGGCGATCATCTCGCCCGCCACCCAGCCGAGAAGGCCGCCGCCGAACCAGATCAGGATCGGGAAGCGGTCGATCAGACGGGTGATCAGGGTCGCACCGACCACGAGAAGCGGGACGGAGAGAGCGAGCCCGATGATGAAGAGTTCATCGTGCCCCCTCGCGGCCCCCGCCACGGCGACGACGTTGTCGAAGCTCATCACCGCGTCGGCCACGGCGATCGTCCAGATCGCCTTGGGAAGGCTGGACTGTTCCTTGACGCTGCTCTCGTCCTCCTCCTCGCCGCGCACCAGCTTCACGGCGATGTGCAGCAGGATGAGGCCGCCGACCACCTTCAGCAGCGGCACCGCGAGAAGCTGCGAGATGATGAGAGCGAAGACGATCCGCAGGAGCGCCGCGACCAGGGCCCCTGCATACACCCCGATCCGCCGCTGCCGCTCGGGCAGTCCGCGGCAGGCCAGGGCGATGACCACGGCGTTGTCCCCCGACAGGATGATGTCGATCCAGACGATCTGGAGGAGGGACAGCAGGAAGGAGGAACTCAGATAGGCATCCACGATCGCACGCTTTCGCTGCCCCAGCCCGTCACGGCGACGGCACGAACGTCAGGCGTTCGCGCGGACATCCTTGAGAGGCGATGAGGATGGTCGGTGAGGCCGGCACCCTCGCCCGGCGGGAGCGCCGGGCCAGGGATTTCTCCGGCGGAGGGACGCCGGACCGCCGCCGGCCAGGCACTGGTATGAACGGAGGGCCGGCCCGGGCGGCAATCCGCCCGGGCACGGCTCGGACCTTTGGTTCGGCGCGCCTGTCCTCGGCGGTGCGGCATCCGCAGCGCCGAGACGCGCCCTCGGGCGCGCGTCAGGGGGTGGCCTCGGCGGCGGATCGGAGGACGGGCGTCCAGCGGGCGACCTCGCTCTCGACAAGCTTCTGCAGCGCGTCGGGTCCCGCCTCGGCCTCCTTCGGCACCGTGCCGCCGAGTTCGAGGATGCGCTTCCTCGCGCTCGGATCCTTCAGCGCGGTGTCGAGCGCGGCGACGAGCTTGGCCCGGACGTCGGCCGGCAAGCCCTTCGGGGCGAAGACGGCGTTCCAGGCGCTGACCTCGTATTCGGGCAGGCCCGCCTCCTTGGTGGTCGGCACGTCGGGCAGGCTCGGGGAGCGCTCGGGCGTGGCGATCGCGTAGGCCTTGATCGTGCCGCCGCTGATCTGCGGAGCGACGTTGACGATCTGGTCGGTCATGAAGTCGACCTGCCCCGCCACGAGGTCGTTCAGCGCCGGCCCGGTGCCGCGATAGACGACGAGCGTCGGCTTGGCGCCGACGAGCGAGTCGAACAGGATCCCCGTCGAGTGCGAGACGGAGCCGACGCCCGCATGCGCCTGGTTGATCGAGGCGCCGCCGGACTTCAGCGCCTCGATGAAGCTCTTGAGGTTCTCGGCCGGCAGGGATTTCTTGGCGACGATGACGATCGGCGTGCCGGCGGCGAGCCCGATCGGGTCGAAGCTCTTGGCGGGATCGTATTTCAGGCCCTTGAACAGGGCCGGCGCCGCGCCGTGCGTGCCCATATGGCCCATCATGACGGTGTAGCCGTCGGGCGCCGCCTGCGAGGCCCGGGTGATCCCGGTCGTGCCGCCGGCGCCGGTGACGTTCTCGATGACGACCTGCTGGCCCAGCGCGCGCGACATCGGCTCGGCGACGATGCGCGCGACGACATCGGTCGGGCCGCCGGCCGCGAAGGGCACCACCATGGTGATCGGGCGCTGCGGGTAGGTGTCCGCCGCCGCGCCGAAGGCGGCGAGCGCCGACAGGAGGCCGATCGCGAGAGCCGTTCTCATGGTTTCCTCATCCCTTCCTGATGTTGTCTCGTTGGAGATCCTCGATCCCGTCGGCCTGCCGCCGCTCAGGCTTCGGTGAAGACCTCGTCGCGGCTTCGTCGCAGCGACGGCAGCAGCGCCAGCGCGAGGATGGTGAAGGCGACGAGGAACAGCACCGCGCTGACCGGACGCTCGAGGAACACCATCGCGTCGCCGCGCGAGAGGGTGAGCGCGCGGCGCAGGTATTCCTCCATCAGCTTGCCCAGCACGAATCCGAGCAGGAGGGGCGCGGGCTCGAAGCCGAACTTGATCAGCGCGTAGCCGAACACCCCGAAGGCCGCGATGAGCATCACGTCGGTGGGCAGGGAACTGATCGAGTAGATGCCGATCGAGCAGAACATCAGGATCGCGGGGAACATCAGCCGATAGGGTACCTTCAGCAGGCGCACCCAGATGCCGACCAGCGGCAGGTTGATGACGAGCAACATCAGGTTGCCGATCCACATCGAGGCGATCATGCCCCAGAACAGGTTGGGGTTCTTGGTCATCACCCCGGGCCCCGGGACGATGCCGTGGATCGTCATCGCGCCGACCATCAGCGCCATCACCGCGTTGGGCGGGATGCCGAGGGTGAGGAGCGGGATGAAGGCCGTCTGCGCGCCCGCATTGTTGGCGCTTTCCGGACCGGCGACCCCCTCGATGGCGCCGCGGCCGAAGCGGCCCGGATCGCGGGCGATGCGCTTCTCGACGGTGTAGGCGGCAAACGGCCCGAGGACGGCGCCGTTGCCCGGCAGAATCCCGAGCGAGGCCCCGATCGCGGTGCCGCGCAGGGTCGCCGGCATCGCCTGCCGCAGATCGGCAAGGCTCGGCAGCAGGCGGCCGATGCGCGCCCGCGCGATGTCCCGCGTCTCGGTCTGATCCAGGTTGCGCAGGATCTCGGCCACTCCGAACAGGCCCATCGCCAGCACGGAGAAATCGATGCCGTCGGTCAGGAAGGTGAGACCGAAGGTCATGCGCTCCTCGCCGGTCTCGAGGTCGGTGCCGATGCAGGCGAACAGGATGCCGACGAGGATCATCGCCACGGCCTTGAGCACCGAGCCGTGGGCGAGGACGACGGCGAAGGCCAGCCCCATGACCATCAGGGCGAAGTATTCCGCCGGCCCGAAGATCAGCGCGAGGCGGGTGAGCGGCGCGCCCAGAGCCGCGATCAGCAGCGTGGCGACGGTGCCGGCGAAGAACGAGGCGATCGCGGCCGTGCCGAGGGCGATGCCGGCCCGGCCCTGGCGCGCCATCTGGTGCCCGTCGAGGGTGGTGACGACCGAGGTCGCCTCCCCCGGAATGTTGACGAGGATCGCGGTGGTCGAGCCGCCGTACTGCGCCCCGTAATAGATGCCCGCGAGCATGATCAGCGCGCCCACGGGATCGAGGCCGAAGGTGATCGGCAGGAGCATGGCGATGGTGGCGATCGGTCCGACGCCGGGCAGCACGCCGATCAGCGTGCCGACGAGGCAGCCGAGGAAGCAGAGCAGCAGGTTCTGCAGGCTCAGCGCGACGGCGAAGCCGAGACCGAGATGGGAGAGAAGATCCGGCACGGGCGGGGCTCCCGATCAGGCGGTCATCGAGTGCCGGGCGACGTCGGTCCCGCCCCGCCGGGCGGACCGGCGCTGCAGGAGCAGCAGCCCCAATCCTGTCAGGGCGAGCGCCCCCGCCGCGAGCCGCAGGAGTACGCGCGAGGGAATCCGTCCACTCGCCGCCTCGACGAGCGCAGTGGGAAAGAGCGGGATCGGCAGGTTGAGCAGATCGCCGAACAGCAGCATGCACCCGGCCGTGAGGAGCAGCGCCAGGATCAGAAGCTCACGGAAGCGCGCCTCGGGGCTGGCATAGCCCGCGAGGATGACCGTGAGGGGCCCGGCGACCATCAGGCCGAGCCCGGGCGTGGTGACAGGACCGAGGGCGGTGGGCCGGATCGTCGCCGCGAAGGCGAGGATGGCCAGGACGACGACGACCGGACCGCGCAGCCCGACCGCCTGGAGTCCGGCCCCGCCCCGGACGAGACCAGTCGCGGCCAGCACGGCCCCGCAGGCGGCGACACCGATCGCGACCCAGTGCGGCAGCATGCCGGGCCCCATCGCACCGAGGGTCCCGCGCGGCAGATCGGCCGAAGCCCAGACGCCGAACAGCCCGAGCAGGACGAGGCCGAGACCGGCCGCCACGTTCTGCGACAGGGGCGTGAGCGCACGGCCCGACCCATCGTCACCCGACCGCTCGCTCATCGTCCCCTCTCAACGGGCATGCCCGCACCGGTGCCTCCGGTGTGCACGGCACATCGGGAACGACCGGATCCTCCCTCGAGGAAATTTGTCCGCAGCCTATGCTGGCAAGCCAATCTTCGGCAAGACCTCGCGCCCGCGAAAGACTTCCCTTCCAGACGTTCTGTTGCCGACAGCAGAATCGGCGATCGCTCCATCGGCCCCTCTCGACTGCATCGAGGCAGGCGCCGAGCGGAGCCGGCCGGCGGCAACCGCCCCGCAGACGAGCGCGATGACGGCCGTCCGGAGCCTCCCACCGTCGTGCCGCCCGCGGACTCTGCCCGTCGACCCGGAAGGACGGCGGACCAGAGATCTGAACCCTTTTCAGTGATTGCGCGTTTGCTGATCCGGTTTAACAGTTTAGGCGAAGGGGAACTGTCCATGCGCAAAATTCTTGTTGCGACGGCCGCCCTCGGCACATTGATCATTCTCGACGCTCCGAGCCTCGCGCAAGGGTTCCGGATTGGTCCCGGTGGCGTGGAGATCGATGATGGCCGCGGCTATCGCGAAGAGCGAGACGAGCGCCGCTACCGCCGCATGTGCCGGGAGCTTCGCGATCGCTGCGAGAACAGGGACATCTACGGCGAGGAAGGTCAGGGGAATTGTCGGCGCTACCGCCGCATGTGCGGTTGAACGCAACGAGACCGAATAACGAGATCTAATGACGACCTGGGGCTGCATCCGACCGGACCGCATCGGGGCGGAGGCGGTCCCGGCCAGGCGAACCCGGCCGACAGCGGCCGCGATAAAAGCACTCGGACCGTCCCGGTCGAGGGTCGCCCTCAGATGAAACCCTGCGCGCGCAGGGCCCGGATCGACGACGCCGCGTCCCGATGGTGGATGAAGACGCCACCGGCCTCCTCCCAGCGGGGCCGGTGCGTGTCCCAGTCGTCGACCAGGGCGTCGCCGGGACGGCAATGCTCGCGCTTCAGCGCGGCGGTCGTCGCGATCATCGGAACGCCGGGAAAGTGGCGCGCCGCCCAGCGCCGCTTCTGCGGTTCGGCCCAGTTCCCCCGCGGCAGGCCGGTGAGGATGACCGGCCGACAGGCCCTGACGGCTTCGTAGAGGTTCTGCGCATCCGGCAGGAGGTCGAGTTCCGCGAAGAAGTCGGGTTCCGCCGCCAGCCGATTCCAGAACGGCTTCAAGCCGAACCGGCCCTGGAAGACCTCCGGCGGCATCCCGAGCACGCGCGTGGCTCCACGATCGAAGTCGGCCAGGACCCCATCGCAGTCGAGAAAGACCGTCGGCATCGCTGCGGCACACCATCCGTTGTCGAGCCTCGCGGCCCCGCGCGGGGCCCGACGGATAACGCGCTTCGGCGGCTTCGGCTCGCGGCGGCAACGAAAGGCCGCGGCCCTCCTCCCGTCACGCGGATCGAGGCGCGATGCGCCGGCGCCCATGCCGCTGGCAGGGTGCCGACACCGATCGGGATCGTCTTGCGAGCCTGCCCGCGACGCGATAGCTCGCCCCGGCGAGCGGATGGACATGGAACACCACAAACACACTCTCGTGCTCGTGCGGCACGGCCAGAGCGAGGACAACGAGCGGGAGCTCTTTTCCGGCCTGCGAGATCCCGCGCTGACGCCCCGCGGCGTCGAGGAAGCCGGCACCGCCGGCGCCACGCTCAGGACGCTCGGATATCGGTTCGACGCGGCCTTCACGAGCCGGCTCCAGCGGGCCCAGCACACCCTCGCACTGATCCTCGCGGCGCTCGGCCAGTCCGACCTCCCCGTGCAGGCGGATGCCGCCCTGAACGAGCGGGATTACGGAGCGCTCGCCGGTCTCAACAAGACGGAAGCGCGCGCCCGGTTCGGGGTCGAGCAGGTCCGCACCTGGCGGAAGTCCCACGATGCGGTACCGCCCGGCGGCGAGAGCCTCGCGATGACAGGGGCTCGCCTCTGGCCGTTCTTCGAGCGGACCATCGCCCCTCGTGTTCGCGACGGCGCGTGCGTGCTCGTCGTCGCCCACGGGAACTCGCTGCGATCGCTGCTGATGCGCCTCGACCGCATCGATCCCAGGCACATCGAGGAGGTGAACATCGGCACGGCCGAAATCCTCGTCTACCGGGGCGACGCGGCCTCTCCTGCGCTCACCCGGGCGGCCGCCATCGCACCCAAGATGTGCGATTGATCGGCCGCCGAACCCTGGCCCGATTCCGCCTCTAGCGCCGCCTCACCGCCCTCGCATCGCAAGGCTTCGAGGCTCAGGCTATCCCATCGGCAGCATCGCCCTGCAGGTAGGCCGCGAGATTGCGCCGGATCCGCTCGAGCGGCACCTCGGCCGGATCGGGCAGGACGAAGGTCTGCTGCGTGATGGTCTCGTAGGCGCGGATGTAGACGGAAGCAGCCCCGAGCACGACCTCCGGCGGAATGTCCGGGATCGGATCGCTATAGGGGTCGCAGCGCGCCACGACCCAGTTGCGGACGTAGTCCTTGTCGAAGCTCTCGGGCGCCGTCCCGGCCGCGAGCCGTTCGGGGTAGCTTTCCGCGAACCAGTAGCGGCTGCTGTCCGGGGTATGGATCTCGTCGGCGAGGACGATCCGTCCCTCCGCATCGGTCCCGAACTCGTACTTCGTGTCGGCGAGAATGAGGCCGCGCTCGGCGGCGAGCGCTTGTCCGCGGGCGAACAGCGCCAGCGCCGCCTCGGAGACGGTCCGCCATTGCTGCGCGGTCAGCAAGCCCTGTTCGAGGATCGCCGCTTCGCTGAGCGGCTCATCGTGTCCGCCTGCCGCCGCCTTCGTCGTCGGCGTGATGACCGCCTCCGCCAGACGCTCGTTCGCGCGCATCCCGTCGGGGAAGCGATGGCCGTACATCGCGCGCTCCCCGCGCTGATAGCGGGTCAGGATCGAGGTGGAGGTCGTCCCCGCCAGATAGCCCCGCACCACGATCTCGACCGGCAGGATGTCGAGACGGCGCCCGACGACGACGTTCGGGTCCGGATAGGCCAGCACGTGGTTGGGACAGATGTCGGCGGTCCGCTCGAACCAGTAGCGCGCGGTCTGCGTCAGGACCTGCCCCTTGAAGGGAATGGCGGCGAGCGGGCGATCGAAGGCGCTGATCCGGTCGGTGGTGATGAGGATCCGACGGCCGTCGGGCAGGTCGTAATTGTCGCGAACCTTGCCCCGGTAGCGGTCGGGCAGACCCGCGATCTCCGCCTCGTCCAGCACGTGATGCGCGTACGGTGCGAGGGCGCTTGCATCCTTCATTCGTCTCACCCGCTCGTCTCAGGAAGGGAAGGTCAAGCCAGCCTCGTAGCAGGGAAGCGCCCCAGCGTCGCCGCGGAACAAGGCGCAACGACCTGTCCTCGGCGCCAACCCGATCGACCCGCGGGCGCGGCGCTGCGAGGAGGCCGGGTCCGCGATGGTCTCATTCATAGCCGAACGCCCCCGCGCCGGGCACCGGGCACGGCTTCGGAGCCGCGCGCCCGGTGGCCGCGTCGTGGGCCGCCTGAATGATCGGCCTGATCCTCGGCGGCGCCGTTCTTGGCAGACGTCTCTTCCCTTGATCTCCAGCTCCTCCGCCGCCTGACGTGCAGCCGGTGCCATCGACGGCCTCCTGTTGGTTTGAAGGGCCCCGCCGGAGTGATTTCCAAAATCGCGCCCGCGTGCAAAACTTCTCGATCGAACATGCGAAGGGCCTGCCCTGTCCTCGGCAGGAATGGCCTCTCCTGCAATCGGATCGGAGCGCGATGCCGTCATCCGACATCGATGTGATCCGGGCCCGCCTCGCCGCGCATCCGAGACCGGCCGACCTCGCCGCCCGGCGCGCGCGGATCGATGGTCTCGGGGCCGGCTACCTGCTGCCGCCGGATGTGGTCGTCGAATCGGTCGACGCGCACGGCGTGCCGGCGGAGTGGACGCATACGCCCGCGGCCCGAGGCGGCCGTGTGGTGCTGTTCCTGCACGGAGGCGGCTACGTCTCCGGCTCCCTGACCAGCCATCGCCACATGGTCGCTCAGGCCGGGCGTGAAGCCGGCGCGCGCACCCTGGCGCTCGACTACCGCCTCGCCCCCGAGCACCGGTTTCCGGCCGCGCTCGAGGATGCCCTGGCCGGATACCGGTTCCTGCTCGATGCCGGCATCGCACCGGCGCGGATTGCGCTCGCGGGGGAGAGCGCGGGCGGCGGGCTCGCGCTCGCGGCCGCCCTGTCGCTGCGGGAGGCGGGACTGCCGCTGCCGGGCTGCCTGTGGCTCAGTTCACCCTGGACCGATCTCGCCCTGACCGGTGCCAGTCTGGAGACCAAGGCCGTCGTCGACCCGCTGCTCAGCCGGGCCTACCTTTCCGAACTGGCGAGCCTCTACCTGAACGGCGCCGATGCGCGCGGGGCGCTCGTCTCGCCGATCTACGCCGACCTGACCGGACTGCCGCCGATGCTGATCCAAGTCGGCTCGGCCGAAACCCTCCTCGACGATTCGGTTCGACTGGCCGCGGGCGCGGGGGCGGCGGACGTTTCCGTGCATCTCGAGATCTGGCCGCACATGATCCATGCCTGACATCTCTTCTACCAGGAGGTCGCGGACGGTCGGCGCTCGCTGGCGGCGGCCGGCGCCTTCATCGGCGCCCATCTCGATGGCGCCTGAATTGGCGGATGCCGGCTGAGCCGCTATCCGCCTTGCACCTGCTGCTGATCGCGCTCCAGTTGCTGCAGCAACTCCGCCAGGCGCGGATCGAGCACTTCGTCGAGCACCGGCTCGTACAACGCCTCCAACTGCCGCCCGAGCCGCAGCCGCGTGCGTGCATCGAGAATCGGACTGCGTTCGGCCGCGGGATCCGACGAGGGAGGCATTTCAGGGTTGGCGTTCATGGGAGACGGGTGCTCGACATTCGCAGGGGACCGCCACAGGAAGTCTTCTGATCAGCCCAACGCCTGAATCGCGTTTTGGCCCAATGACGGCACGTGCCGGCATTCGATCCGTGAATCGAGCCCATATGCGGCGACCGGCCAGCCGCGGACGACCAGCGCCTCCAGCTCCGGAAGCAACGGGCAGAGAGCGTCCGCCTTCGTGCAGTCGGCGGACGGGGCGGCCTGGAGGGTCTCCCGCCGCCAGCTCTCCACAGATCGCGGCGGCCTCGGAGCGGACGCCTCCGCCGGACGCATCCCTCGGGCGCCGGCCGATCGGCCGGAGGGTCGCTGACGAGAACGGGACCGGCGCGTCACCCCGCCGAGCCGACCGGCGGCGATGACCGGCACGCACGGCCGCCGCCTTGGTCAGGGGCCGGCCTGCTCCTGCGCCTCCTCGCCCGCCGGTCTGCCGTCATCCCGAGCGCGGTGGAGCACGAAGATCGCGAACACCATGGTCAGGATCAGACCGGCCAGGACCGCAAGTTCGATCATCGACGCCTGGAAGAGGGCTTGTTTCTCCGGGGACCAGTCCTTGGCGTGGGTGATCTCCGAGGATTGCAGGGTGATCACGAGGACCCGCCGGATCGAGGCGATGAGGCCGACGATCAGGAACGGCTCGCAGGTCAGCCTGCCCGACCGCATCGACACCCGCACCGTGTGCAGAATTTCGATGAGCATCAGCAGGAACAGCAGCCGGTCCACCACTTCGAGGATCTGATCGGCGCCCCCCAGAGTGCGGAAGGCTTCCCATGTCAGCCCGGCGGCATCGATCAGCGCGACGAGTGCGGTCAGAGCGAGCAGAGCACCGAGCGCCGCGTAGATTGCATGCTCGGTATGGAGGAAGATGAAGCTCGCTGCCCGCGTGAGCCGGCCCTGATCCTCCGAGTCGCCGGACATGGCTCACGCTCCTCCATGTGTTCCGGTGATCAGACACGATCGGCGGCGGGACGTCCAGCACGGGAGAACCTGTTCAAGTCTCGCGCAGAAGTCGTTTTTCTCCTGGTCGGTCCCATTGTTTGGCCGGAGCGGCCGTATCCGCACACACGCCGATCGAGAACAGATCGGCGAGGCCGTGCCTTCGAGCGACCGAGATTGGCCCGCCGCCTGCGCATAAAATGCCAAGGGCGCTTGCATGATCATGCGCTATAATTCAAAGTTCAATTGCCGTCAGCCCAGGTCCAGGCTGCGCCTCTCGAGGTCTGGCAGTGACTGTTGCCGCTCCGATCGGGGCCGCAGGCGATCAACCGCCCGCGCAGCCCAATCGAGGGACTGCGTCTGCAGCAGGCCGGTCCTCGGGCGAAGATGAGCGGACCGGGCGCCGTTAAGAGCGCCGCGAGAGGAAACGCCATGAGAGTTGCCGTGCAGGCTGCCATCGCGGCCCTGTTGTTGTCTGCGACGTCGGCGCAGGCATGGGAACCCACCAAGCCGATCGAAATCATTGTTCCCTTCCCGCCCGGCGGAGCCTCGGACCAGATGGCCCGCACGATCCAGGGGGCGATTCAGAAGAACAATCTCGTCAAGCAGCCGATCATCATCGTCAACAAACCCGCAGCCGCGGGTGGTGAGGCGATGCTCGACATTCAGAAGTCGGCCGGCGATCCGCACAAGCTCATCACCACCTCGAGCGGCATCTACATGACGCCCCTCTCCACCAAGCTTCCGGTGAACTGGAAGGATTTCACGCCGATCGCGATGATGGCGCAGGATGCCTTCGTGCTCTGGGTCAACAGCGCCAAGCCGTACAAGAATGCGGGCGACTTCGTCGCGGCAGCCAAGACGGCGGCTCCGCCGCTCAAGACCGGCGGCAACGGCTCCAAGCGCGAGGACCACCTGATCTCCGTGACCATGGAGCAGGCGACGGGCACCAAGATCACCTACGTGCCCTATCAGGGCGGCGGCCCGGCCTCGGTGCAGCTCGCGGGCGGGCACATCGATGCGAACATGAACAACCCCGCCGAGGAGATCGCGAACTGGCGCTCCGGCGCGGTGAAGCCGCTCTGCGCCTTCTCCGACAAGCCGATGGAGTACACCCAGAAGATCACCGCCGACATGGCGTGGTCCGACATCCCGACCTGCCAGTCTCAGGGCATCAGCGTCACCTATCAGATGCTGCGCGGCATGTTCATGCCCGGAAAGGTCACGCCGGAGCAGCAGGCCTTCTACGTCGACCTGTTCAAGAAGGTCGCCGAGACCCCGGATTGGAAGGCGTATCTGGAGCGCAACGCGCTGGTCCCCGACTTCCGCTCCGGCCAGAGCTTCGTCGACTTCCTCACGGAAGACGAGCGCAAGCACAAGGAGCTGATGACCAAGGCCGGCTTCCTCGCGACGAACTAGAGCCTGGTTTCGAGGGCCGGTGACGGCTCTCACAGGAGAGGACGCAACACCGGTGACCCGCGCGCGTCGGTTCGGATCCGATCCTCCGGGCGACGCGCTCGAGTGCGGCTTCGGCCGAGGCGAAGACCCGTTCTGGAAGTGCCCGTCATGACTGAAGCTTCTCTCCCGATGGCCGAGCGCGGCGTGTCGCGCCGTCTCGTCGAGATCGTCGTCGCGCTGCTCCTTCTCGGCCTCGCCGCCCTGGCCCTGTGGGATTCCTACGGGCGTGGCGCGGGCTGGGACAGCGGCCCGGAGAACGGTTTCTTTCCCGCCCGCGTCGCCGCGATCCTGGCCATCGCGGCGGTGGCGGCCCTCGTCAGCGCCCTGCGGCGGGAGGACAGCGTCTTCGTCACCTATGGCCAGCTTCGGCTCGTCGCGCAGGTCTTCGTGCCGCTGTTCCTCTACGTGCTGGGGATCGCCTTCCTCGGCATCTACCTGGCCTCGGCCCTGTTCATGGCCCTGTTCATGATCACCCTCGGCTCCTTCCGCTGGTGGCAGACCGCGCTCGCGGTCGTGCTCGTGCCGCTCGTCACCTTCTGGGTGTTCGAGCTGCAGTTCCGGGTGCCCCTGCCGAAGGGGCCGGTCGAGGCCCTCCTCGGCTACTAGCGCGCTCGCCCCGGTCCGCGGATCGGGGGAACGCCCCAAGCTTCTGATCTGACGCATTTTCCCGACGCGAGCCGCCGAACGCCGCGCCCCGAAAATGCCCCAGCGCGATCGACCCGCGGCGGAGAGATTTCATGGACGACCTCAACCAGCTCCTGCTCGGCTTCCAGGTCGCGCTCACGTGGCACAACGTGCTGTTCATGGTGGTGGGCGTGCTGCTCGGCATCGTGGTCGGCGTGCTGCCGGGGCTCGGCGGCCCCAACGGCGTGGCGATCCTCCTCCCGCTGACCTTCGGCATGGACCCGACCTCGGCGATCATCCTGCTGTCGTCGATCTACTGGGGCGCCCTGTTCGGCGGCGCGATCACCTCGATCCTGTTCAACATTCCCGGCGAGGCGTGGTCGGTGGCGACCACCTTCGACGGCTATCCGCTGGCGCAGAAGGGGCGCGCCGGCGAGGCGCTGACGGCGGCCTTCACCGCCTCCTTCATCGGCGCGCTCTCGGGCGTCGTTCTCATCACCTTCGTGGCGCCGCTGGTGGCCAAGTTCGCCCTGCGCTTCGGTCCGGCCGAGTTCTTCGCCGTCTTCTTCCTCACCTTCTGCTCGTTCATCGGCATGGGCCGGGAGAACAAGGCCAAGATCGTCGTCTCCCTGGCGCTGGGCTTCCTCCTCGCGGCCGTCGGCATGGACACCATCTCGGGCGACCTGCGCCTCACCTTCGGCACGCCCGAGCTGATGAAGGGCTTCGACTTCCTTGTCGTGGTCATCGGCCTGTTCGGCGTCTCCGAGATCCTGCTCACCATCGAGGAGGGCCTGCACTTCAAGGGCAAGCGGGCGGCGATGGATCTCGGCGTGGTCCTGCGCACCTGGGCCTCGCTGCCGCGCTACTGGGCGACGTTGATCCGCTCCTCGGTCGTCGGCATGTGGATGGGCGTTACCCCGGGCGGCGCGATCGCGGCCTCGTTCATGGGCTACGGCCTCGCCAAGCGCTTCTCCCGCCGGCCGGAGGAGTTCGGGCGCGGCGACATCGAGGGCGTGCTCGCGCCCGAAACCGCGGCGCACGCCGCCGGCACCTCGGCGCTGCTGCCGATGCTGGCGCTCGGCATCCCCGGCTCGGCCACCGCGGCGGTGCTGCTCGGCGGCCTGATGATCTGGGGCCTGCAGCCCGGCCCGCTGCTCTTCGTCGAGAAGAAGGAGTTCGTCTGGGGTCTGATCGCCTCGATGTATCTCGGAAACCTCGCCGGGCTCCTCATCGTGCTCGCGACCGTGCCGGTCTTCGCCGCGATCATGCGCATCCCCTTCGCACTGGTCGCGCCGATCATCCTCGTCGTCTGCGCCATCGGGGCCTACACCGTTGAGGCCTCGCGCTTCGACATCTGGCTGATGCTGGTCTTCGGGGTCGTCGGCTACGTCTTCAAGAAGCTCGACTATCCACTGGCGCCCCTGGTGCTCGCCCTCGTCCTCGGCGACCGCGCCGAAGACGCCTTCCGGCAGGCGCTGCTCGGGTCGGGCGGCGATCTCTCCGTCTTCTTCTCGAACGGTCTCGTCTCAAGCCTGATGGTCATCGGCCTGCTGCTTCTGTTCTGGGGTCCGCTCGGTGATCTCCGTAAGCGGCTCGCGCGCAAGGCCGGTCTCAGGCGGCCAGCCCCGCTCGCGCCCTGAGGCAGGCCGACGGGCTGTCCTGAACCGATCGGCCTCGAGCCGTGGCAATCCGTCGAAGGACGGTTGGTGCGAGGGCTCAACGCGAAGCGGCGGATCGAGATCGACAACGGCGGGCGGCTCGCCGCAAGCGAAGCGTACAGCCTCCGGCCTCGCGCACGGCCGCCTCCTCCAGGTCCTGGCGGACCCTGTCCATCAGCCCGGCCCAAAGTCAGCCGATCAGGTCACCCTCGCGGGCATAACCGGCTCCCTCCTTAGACATGCACCTGCTCTGGGAGGACTGCTCGTTCGCGGCTCGCGAGCCGCAGGTACAGATCAGGCATGAATAATCGACCCGTTTGCTTGAGCCCCTCCTAGCGTAGCGCCTGACGAGACAAGATGTCAGTGCGGCGGATCACGACAAGATGATGCCTCGCGCACTATATATTACTTGCGGGCCATTGGAGCGCGCGCAAGTAAAGGTGAAGAGGAGGTGTACCAGGTCGTTGGATTCGTCGCGGTCGGAGCTGCCGGCGCCGCCGTGCTGCACGGGTGGCATGTTCCGAAGTCTGTCAGCCTCGGGTTCTTGTCTCTCAACTTGATTGCTGCGGCTGTGGTCGGATTTGCGCAGACCGTGCGCATCGAAAGCCCGCTCGAACCGATCCCCTACAACACGCCTTCGGAGATGCCGCCGACGGAGGGGTTTGTCGCCCCGCCCCGTCTCGAGACGCCGCGATCCGAACGCAGTGTCTGGTGACTCTTGCCCCTGCGAGGGCGGTTCGCGGACTTCAACTCGCTTCCAACCGGTTGCGGCTCGGTCCCGCTTCCCTGGCTGACCCGCAGGGAGCGGTGAGGCTCACGGACATATCGCGGGGTGAGTCGGGGCGGATCGACCGGGCCGAGCGACGGATGGCCCGCCGTCGCTCGGTGGAGTCGGAACGGGTGCGCAGGGTCGGGCCGAATTCACCGCATATCATCCATGACGGAAGGACGGGGCGCGTTGCCGTCACCTCATGGGGAGGTCGCTCCAAGACGCCGGGGCGGCCCACGGCGTCGGCGGATGGGGTCGAAGCTCCCCCAGGCGCAGTTCAGTTCGTTGCGCGATCCGGGGTGGTGGCCAGACCGATATCCGAAGCCTTGACCGCCCCCTTGCCGGCACGGGCAAGGGCGCGGTCCAGCATCTGTCCGTAAATCGGACGGCCGCCGAGCCATTGGGCCACGAGGCTGGCCATGAGGCAGGCCGTCAGCATCGGCAGGACGAGCGCATAGGCGCTCGTGAGTTCGAGCACCAGCACCACGCCCACGGCCGGAGCGTGGACGGTCGCGCTGAACAGCGCGGCCATCGCCACGATTCCAAAGGAGAGCGGCGTCACCCCGAGGCCGGTCAAGGCGTCGGGAAACGCCGTTTGCGCGAGTAGGCCGAAGGCCAAGCCGATACAGGTCGCCAGGGACAGAATTGGCGCGAAGATGCCGCCCGGCGTCCCAACGGAATAGCTGGCGACCGAGGTGAAGAGGCGGGCGACCGCCAGCATCAGGAGCACGCCCGCACTCGGCGTCAGGACAGCGATCTGGGAAATGATTCGCTCCCCGCCCGTGACGGTGCGCGGAGCGACGATCAGCAGGGCGCCCACGAGCAGGCCGACCAGAGCGGGCCACACATATGGGGCGCGCTTCTGCCATCCGTCGGCGACGTCCAGCATCGTCATGATGCATCGGTTGAAGAGCACGCCCACGGCCCCCAGGATCATCCCCAGGATCGCGAAGGCAGGCAACGAAGCCAGCGCCGCTGCCCCGGCGGACAGCGGCAGATCCGGCCTTGGGCCCGAGATGATCTCGGTCACCGCTGTTCCGGTGATCGCCGCAGCGAACACCCCCATGTAGTTCCGGAACGTGTACGGAAACTGCTTGCGCGTCTCCTCGATGACGAAAAGCACGGCCGACATCGGCGCGTTGAAGGCACAGGCGAGACCCGCTCCCGCGCCAGCCGCCAGCAAGGCCTGCCGGTCGGCGGCCCTCACCCGGAACATCTCGGAGGCGGCCAGCGCCGCCGAGCCGCCCATGTGAATGGTCGGTCCCTCCCGGCCGAGAACCAGGCCCGAGCCGATGGCCGCGATGCCGGCGATGAACTTCACCGGCAGCACGCGTTCCCAACGCACATGCCTGATGCCGGCGATGGCCCCCTCGATCTCCGGAACGCCGCTCCCACCCGCCTCCGGGGCGAAGCGCCCGGTGATGAACACGGCGAAGAGAGTGGCCGCCATGGTAAGGGTGGCACTCGCCGCGACCAGCCGCCATCCCGTCATATGGCCGGCCAGCCATGCCGGCCAATCGACGATCGTGTCGATGGCGAGGTGGAAGAGGCCGCCGAACAGGCCCGTCAGGGCACCGGTGATCAGGGCGAGGGCAACGAAGCGTGCCTGTTGCAGGGGCGGGGCGGGTTGATCTGTTTCAGTCATCCGCGCCCGTTCCTCTCGCTGCTCGCCGGCCCCCGGACGGCATACCGTCCGTCGCGGGATCGGCTGTCTCGGCGGAGCGCGCCGGAATCCGGTGAAGCGGTGTCACGGGCGTCGGCCGGACCACCCGTCAGGCGCTCACGCGCTGCCGCGCCCTCCCCGACTTCACGCGCTCCCGCAGGGTCTGCACCGTGACGTAGAGCATCGGCACGAGGAAGATGCCGATCGAACTCGCGGCAATCATCCCGCCGAAGACCGCGGTGCCGACGTCGCGACGGCTGATCTGGGCCGCGCCGGTGGCGATCACCAGGGGGACGAGGCCGAGGATGAAGGCGATGGAGGTCATCATCACGGCGCGGAACCGCTGCTCGGCGCCGCGGATCGCGGCCTCCCTGATCGGCACGCCCGCCTCGCGCTGATCCTTCGCGAACTCGACGATCAGGATGCCGTTCTTGGCTGCGAGGGCGATCAGCACCACGAGCCCGATCTCGCTGTAGAGGTCGAGGGACAGGCCGGCGAGCTTGACGGCCAGGTAGGAGCCGAAGGCGCCGACCACGACGGACAGGAGGACCGGAATCGGGATCGTCCAGCTCTCGTAGAGGGCCACCAGAAACAGGTAGGCGAACAGGAACGCGAGGCCGAGGACGATCCAGGTCTGCCCGGACGCCTGCTGCTCCTGATAGGCGGTCCCGGTCCACTCGTAGCCGTAGCCCGTCGGCAGGGTCCGGTCGGAGATCTGCCCCATCGCGGCCATCGCTGCGCCCGAGGAGATGCCGGGGGCCGGGCTGCCGTTCACGCTCACGGCCCGGAAGTTGTTGTAGCGGGTGAGCACCTGCGGTCCCAGCACGATGCGCTCGCGCGCGACCGAACGCAGCGGCACCATCTGCCCGGAGGCGCCGCGGACATAGATGCCCCAGATGTCGCGGATGTCACCCCGGTTGGCCGCCTCGCCCTCCACATTCACCTGCCATGTGCGACCGTAGAGGTTGAAATTGTTGACGTAGATGCCGCCGAGCGTCGCCTGGAGCGCGCTGAAGACGTCGCTCATCGCCAGCCCGAGCACCTGGGCCTTCGTGCGGTCGATGTCGAGGAAGATCGAGGGATTCGATGCCGTGAAGGTCGAGAAGACGCGGGTGAGCTGCGGGTCGCGGTTCGCCGCCGCAACGAGTCCGCGCACGACCGCGTCGATCGTCGCCGAGTCCTGGCCCTCCCGCGCCTCGAGCACGTATTCGAAGCCGCCGCTCGTCGAGAGGCCGATGATGGGCGGAAGGTTGAAGGGCCGCACGATGGCCTGCCCGATCTTCGCTGCCGCCGCGTCCGTGCGCCCGATCAGGGCCTGGGCGGACTCCGCCGCGCTTCGGCGATCGGCGAAGGGTTTGAGCTGCGCCACCAGGAACGCGGCGTTCGGCTCGGCCGCCCCGTCCAGAAGCGAGAAGCCGACGACCGAGAGCACTTGGTTGACGCCGGGCGTCGCCTTCAGGAGGCTCTCGACCTCTGACGCGACGGCGCTCGTGCGGGCCACCGAGGCACCGTCCGGCAGCTGGACCGAGACGAAAAAGGCGCCTTGATCCTCTTCCGGAAGGAAGCCGACCGGTGTGATCCGCGAGATGCCGAAGATGCCGCCCGCAAACAGCACGACCAGAGCGAGCGAGAGCGCGGAGACGCGGACGAGGCGGCGGACGCCCGCTGCATAGCGGTCCCGTACCCAGTCGATCCCGTCGAGCACCCGGCCCAGGATGCCGCGCCGCCCGCGCGTGGGGCGCAGAAATAGCCCGCAGAGCGCGGGCGAAAGGGTCAGCGCGTTGATCGCCGAGATCACCATCGCGGCGCTGATCGTGACGGCGAACTGCCGAAACAGCGTTCCCGACACGCCCGGGATGAAGGCGATCGGAACGAAGACGGACAGGAGGACGAGCGTGATGGCGATGATGGGAGCCGTGATCTGCGTCATGGCGAGCTTCGTCGCCTCGGCCGGCGACAGCTCCGGATGCTCCTCCATCACCCGCTCGACATTCTCGACGACGACGATGGCGTCGTCGACCACGATGCCGATGGCGAGCACCATCGCCAGGAGCGACACGGTGTTCGCCGAGTAGCCGAGCACGAGCAGCACCACGAAGGTACCGATGAGGCTCACCGGGACGGCGATCGCGGGAATCAACGTCGCTCGCAGATTGCCGAGGAACAGAAACACGACGAGGACGACGAGAACGAAAGCCTCGGCCAGCGTCCGCAGCACCTCGGAGATGGTATCCTTCACGAAGGTCGTGGAATCATGCACGACCGCGTAGCGCAGACCGGCTGGGAAGCGCGCCGAAAGCTTGTCCAGGGTTGCCTTCACGGCGGTCGCGGTCCGCACCGCGTTGGCGCCGGGCACGAGATAGATGGCGATGGGGACGCCGGGGCGACCATCGAGCCGGGATTCGCTGTCGAAGCTCTGCGCGCTGAGCTCGACCCTGGCGACATCGCGGATCCGGACCACGGAGCCGTCGGGATTCGTCCGCAGGACGATCGCGCCGAACTGTGCAGGCGTCGACAATCGACCCTGCGTCTGCACGTTCATCTGTATCTGTTGCTCGTTCGTGATCGGCGGTGCGCCGATGCGGCCGACCGGCGCCTGCACGCTCTGCGCCCGTATCGCATCCACCACGTCCGACGGCGCGAGACTCAGGCTCGTCAGGCGCTGCGTGTCGAACCAGACCCGCATCGAGTAGTTCATCCGCGCGAACAGGTTGGCCTGGCCCACTCCGGCCGTGCGCAGGATCTCGTCGAGCACGTTGATGATGGCGTAGTTCGTGATGAAGAGCGGGTCCTGCGCGCCCGTCTCGCTGTAGAGGACGGCGAACAGCAGGATCGCGGACGACTTCTTCTGCACCTTGAGCCCCTGCAGCTGCACCTCGGACGGGAGCTGGGACAGGGCCGCCTGGACGCGGTTGTTGACGCTGACTGTATTGATGTCCGGGTCGGAGCCGAGTTCGAAACTCACCGCCAGGCTGTAGCTGCCGTCATTGGCGCTCGTGGACTTCATATAGATCATGCGGTCGACACCGATGACCTGTGCCTCAAGCGGCTGGGCGACGCTTGCCTCGACGACCTCAGCGGAGGCTCCCGGATACGTCGCCGACACGCTGACCTGCGGCGGCACGATGTCCGGAAACTGCGCGACCGGGATCCGGAGCAGCGCCAACCCTCCGGCGATCGTGATGATCAGCGCGATGACGAGCGCGAGCCGGGGGCGGTCCACGAAGATCGACGAGATCATGCCACGCCTCTGGCTTGGCTGCCTGGAACAGGCGGCGTTTGATGCTCTAGCGCCGGCTGCCCGGGCTGCCGCCGGCATTCGGGCCGGCGGCGCCGGTCGGTTCCGCAGGTGGCGAAGCGGACACGGCCGGAGCCCTCGCGGGCGCCCCGGCACCCGCACCGCCGGGGGACGCCGGGCCTGCAGGGTCTGCAGCCCCGGCCATGCCCTGCCTCGCCGAGCTTTGCATGATCATCTCAAGAGTGGTGTCGGCGGGCTCTGGTGAGATCGCCTCGCCCGCGCGGACCCGCTGAAGGCCCTCGGCGATCACCTGCTCCCCGACCTTGAGGCCGCTCGTCACCGCCGCGAGCGTGGTGCTCGACTGGCCGAGTTGGATCCGACGCTGCTCGGCCCTGTTCCCCGGCCCGATCACGTAAACGTAGCTGCCCTGCTGATCGGCCAGGACGGCGGCCCGGGGGATCGCGACCACGTCCACCGGCTCGGCCCCCTCGAGAAACACGGTCACGAACTCGCCGTCCAGGAGTTCGCGAACGGTGACGGGGCTCTGGGCCTGTTCGAAAATCGGAGGATTGGGCAGCACGCCGCGAAGCAGGATCGTATCCGTGTTCGTCGCGATGGTGTTGTTGACGAAATTGAGCTTCCCGGTGTGGCCGTAGAAACGGCCGTCCGGCAGCTGTGCCCGGATCACGACGGCACCGAACCCGCCGATCGGCGTGTAGCGCGCCCGCAGATTGATGGCCTCTTGGACCGGCACCGGAAACGTCACGTACATCGGATCCTGGCTGACGATCGTTGTCAGCACGCCGGAGCCCGGCCCGACGACGTTGCCGATTGTAAGGGTGGTCCGCCCGATCTGGCCCGCAATCGGCGCCCGGATTTCCGTGTAGCGGAGGTTGATCTGCGCGGTGTCGAGCTGGGCCTGCGCGGCCTGGAGCTGCGCCTCCAGCGCGCGCTCGTTTGCGAGTGCCGCGTCGTAGGTCGATTGCTGCCCGGCCGGCCCGCCGAGCAGGATTCTGGCACGCTGCGTCGTGAGACGTGCGTTTCCCAACTGCGCTTCGACCTGCGCGATCTGCGCCTGCTGAGCGGCCACGGCCGCCTCGAACGGGCCCTTCTCGAGCAGGTAGAGGAGATGGCCTTCCGCGACATCAGCGCCCTCGACGAAGAACCGCTTCTCGATGAACGCCGTCACCCGCGCGACGACGTCGACGCGCTGCTGCGCCTCGATGCGGCCGATGAACTGCTCCGTCTGCGTGATCGGCTTCTTGCGAGCCGCGACGACGCCGACGACGGGCGGCTCAACCGGCTCAGCCTGTGCATGCGCAGCAGAGATCGCGGGCAGGCAAGAGGCGGAGAGCGCCGCAGCGGCCACCCAGACCCGGAGCTTGAACAGGCCGGACATCGTCACGTCCGCCTTCGAGAGATCGTCAACCAAGCCTCGACGAACGCTCCACCCGCCTCTCCCTCGGGTAAGCCACATGCGTGGGACGTGCGGAGGCGCGAGGGGGTGAGGTAGGTTCGGAGCCTTATGGCGTGAATGTCGACGGATGGACGTTGGCCGGGGCGGCATTTGAACCGGGCCTTCTCGCCGGGCGGCGCATTGCAGCAGCCAGGGTGTGCGGGACGATCGGGCGCGAGATGCCGGTCAGGCCCTCCTGGCGCCGTCGAAATCGGCCATCATCACCTTGGTCCGGCGAAACCGGCTGACGATCGCTCCGCAAAGAATGCGGGCAACCCGACCGACGCCGGCGATGTGGCCGTTGATGCGGAAGCCGGCTCATGGATCGAATGGGAACATTGCACATCTCGGCATGCCCGAGAGTATAGTCGACACCGGCGAGCCGGTACCTTGACGATGATCAATCCAATCCCAGCCGGCCCTCCCCGGAGACCGTCCAGAGCCCTTTTGTCACCGAGCCTCTCTTGGCCGACCGGCCAGTCTGATCGACTGCGCGCGAAGCTGGCCTCGCCGTGGGCGCCGCGCGCCGACCGAGCAATGCAGGTCGGTGGCTGCGCTGCGCAAAACGCGCGACCGCGCAGAAGACACTGAAACGCCCTCCCCGATTGGTGAAAACCGGCGACGACGAGCCAGACGCCTCACAGAAGGCGCGCATCTCGGCGTCGCGAGCCGAGCGTGATCTGGCGAAGGCTGCGCTCGACCGGATCCGCGAGGTCAGTCCGAATCCAGCCGAGATCGAGCCCGAACCAATCGAACCCTTCGGGCGTCCGCTGCGCGAGAAGGTGACCTTGAGGGAGATGTCGTTCCGGAAGGCGCGGCTTCAGTCGATCGCCGACCGCATCGAAGTCGGAGCGGACGTGATCCGCATCATCGGCGGCAAGGAGAGCCCGGAGAATGCCCTGATCGGTTCGGGCAGCGACGCCGTGTCTGGCGTTCGCAATTCTGTACGGAAATGGCGCACCCGACACGATTCGAACGTGTGACCTTTGCCTTCGGAGGGCAACGCTCTATCCAGCTGAGCTACGGGTGCTGACCGTGGCCCGTGAGTAGCCCAACTGAACCGTCGACGCAACGGCGCTTTGCGGGGCGGTGGAACGCCCTGGTCGCTCAATGGGATGAACGCGTGGCCCTCCTCAGGCGACGGTCACACGTTCGAATCGTGTCGGGTGCGCGACGAGCGGCGGAGGGGCTGCTCAAGCGCCGGCAATGTGTCCGCGGGTGCGGACGGCGTGCGGCGCGGTTGAGGCGCATGTGCCGCGCGTGCGCCGTCAGTAGCCTTCTACGAAGAGCGCCAGCCCGACACCCCAGCTAGTCCAGCGGCCATCGGGGTGGGTCGACCCCGGCATTCGGCCGAAGCGCTCGGGCGCTGCGTTCAACGCGTCGCGCAGTTCGCCTACGAGACGAGATCCGGCGCGCTGCGCCGTCCACTTCTGCGTGAGGGTGTGGGCAAAGGCCCATCCGCCGGAGAGTTTCAGTCCGTGCCGCTCACCACCCCGCCCGTGGATCTGCCTCAGGTCGGCTTTGAGCTGCGCCGTCATCGATGTTGAAAGCTGCGATTCGGCGGCATCGACGAGCTTGCGGACAGCGTTGGCGACACGGCTGTCCCAGATTACCTGCGGATGGCCTGCGGTATGAGCGTTATGATCGAGGTGCGCCGTCGCGAATGCCGCGACCTTCGTCCATCCGCTGCTCCACGGAGCTTCAGCAACAGCTCGTGCACACGGAGCGCCAGCAGCCTGGAGCGCCACCGCAAAAACGGATCGGACTTGGGAAGCTTCGATCGGGCTTCGACTTCGAACGCGCCCCCCAGGCGAACACACGATGCGTCAGGTCGACGGCCAAACGCTGCTCATCGAGCGTCCAAGATGAGCACTCGTTCAGAGCCTGTGCGAGATGGAGGCTGTCAGACAGGATGGGCCCCAGGCGCTGTGTCAGCTCCTGATACCCATCGCCATCCCAGTGATAGGCGAGCACACGGTCGGCCCACGGCGAAGTAGCCGAGGAGACCGGGCGAGCGCGCCAGACGTTGCCTCTTCGGACTTCCGAATGCTCTGTCCGAGATGGCGGCCATGCGGAGAGCGCTGCAGCCAAGATGTGCGCGTGATTGCGGGAGGAAATCGCGTTTGCGCCGCCGATCATCGCTTGCTCCTCAAGGCTCAACCGAGATCATCGAGAAATTCAGAGGTCGGCCGCACTCCGGTGATCAGGAGGCGGTCGCGGGCGCGCGTGCAGGCCACGTAGAGTAGGTGGCGCTCCGTCTCGAACACTTCGTCGAGCTCGGCTTCCTCCGTCACCGTATCGATGCGCTCCTGCAGAGGCAGAACCTCGCTGTCACAGGCAAGCACGACCACGACCTTGAACTCCAGGCCCTTGGCTAAATGCATCGTGCCTACAATCACGGTCTCCCCGGCCGCGCTCGGTGCATCGCCAGGCTCTACGGGCACGAGGCCAGCCGCGTGGGCAACGGCCCGGGCGCGATCTAGCTGGGCACGACTGCGCACGAATAAGCCGATCTCCTCGGGCAGGACGCCGTCCGCCCGCGCCGCCTGAAGGAAGCGCAGGATCGCCTCGCGCTCGCTCGTCTCGTCGTCCAGCTTCAGCACCTGCGGCTGCGGTCCGTCGAAAACCGAGACGGTGCCCTTCCGCGCCTCCTCGCGCCCGTCCATGTCGTGGACGGCTCCGGGCAGGAGGCGGTCGGCCGCCTCGCGGATCTGGTGAGAGGTGCGGTAGTTCACCTTCAGTGTGTTCGAACGGCCGCGCACGTCGATGCCCAGTGCCTTCCAGGAGAAAGGCGGCTGGAAGATGCGCTGGCCGAGATCGCCCGCGAAGAACAGGCGGTCCTCACCATCGGGCACGAGGCTGCGCAGGAAGCGCAGTTCCGGCACACCGAGATCCTGGGCCTCGTCCACGACGACGTGACTGAACGGCTTGGCCGTTCGTGTGTCGTAATGCCCGGCGAGCTTGCCGAAGACCTGCGCCCAGGTGGCGAGCCCCTGGCTCGCGAGGCGGGAGCGGGCCGCGGTGAAGATCGGCCAGAGGGCGGCGCGCTGCTTGGCGCCCAGCCGACTGCGGCGGCCCGGGCGCGGCGTGTCGGCGTAGGCTGCCTCGTCGGCGACCTGCCACGCATCCACCACGTGGCGGAACTCGCTCGTCAGGAAACGTTCGGACCAGATGTCCGTCCCGCCCGCGGCCTGGACTAGGGTGGCTTGGATCTGCGTCAGCGTCGCGATGCGGGGTCGGCGCGCGTGGACGAGTTGGTGCAGCTCCTCGGCCAGACCGTCCCATGGCGCGACAGTGATGCGCCCGCGCGCGCCCGGCTCGGCCGCGATGAGAAGATCGATCTTGCGCTGGAGAGCGTCCGCCAGCGGCTTCGAGAAGGTGGTGAGCAGCACCTGCGCTTGGGGATCGGAGCGGGCGAGACGCACGGCGCGGTGAAGCGCCACCACGGTCTTGCCGGTCCCGGCGGAGCCTGCAACGCGGGCCGGCCCGCTATAGGTCCGCTCGATCACCCCGGCTTGCGAGGGATGCAGGAATACCGACCAGCGCTCCCAGGGTGCATCGAGGGCGGCTCGCAGCGCGTCGAGGTTTTCGATGACTCGGAAACGGCGCTGCGCGTCAGGATGCGCGAAGGGGTCAGCGCTCTCGTTAGGCGTCGGCTTCGGCAAGCGTCCCGTCGCGCCATATTCGAGGAGCCCTTCGGCAGCTTCGGCCGGCAGGTGCGGCGCGAGGTCGAAGAAGCGGGATTCGGTCGCCGCCCGCACCGGCTCGATCCAGTCCTCGGGCAGCCCGATCGACAGCAGCTCCTCATCCGAGAGACCCGCGAACAGGGCCGGCTCAGGGGCCGGCCGCTCGGGCGCCGGCGGCCGGAACAGGGTCGGTGTGCTCTCCTCGACGCGGACGCGGGATTCGACAATCTGCACGGCGCCGGTGCGTGGGTGTGCCTCGATCCGCCGTCGCTCGGCCCAGGCATAGGCCTTGTCGTGGTGATCGACATAGGCGAGCAGCAGGCTCGCGGCGGTCCGGTGGACGATGATGCGGATGTCGCGGTTGACCCGCACCGACCAGAAGTTCGGGTCCTTCGAGGCCTCGATACGGTGGAACTGCAGCCCCGGCCCCGAGGGGTCGAGCTGCATGTCGAAGGCCGAGGTTTTTACGGCTTTCTGCTCTTGCGCTGGCAGACGAGCAAGCGCGGCTGTGAAGGTGTCAGCGATATGGAAATGCATGACCTTTGACCCTTTCGCTGTCGCGCGCTGGAATGCCAGCTGACGTGCCTGAGCCTCCGTTGCAGTCAGACCTCCAAGCTGCTTCGCTGAAGCCCACCTTGTTGTTTTTGGCTCATTAGGACTATGTGCATTTCGCTGGTTTTTAAGGTTTTGACATTCATCAGTCCTTGGCTGTATTGATCTTAAAGTTTGATTGTTTTCTAATTCAATCGGACAGAGGTCAACTTGATCTAACGCCGAAATCCTATTACCGTTGATGCTAATAATATCTCCCGCCTCTATTATGCTTCTCTTATTTACATATCTAAACTCGATTATATGCCCAGAAGCTTCGGCCAGCGGCCGTGCTTTTAACGAATAGACGTTTCCACTTTGAGACTCACTCAAAACAAGAAACGGCTTCCATTGATTAAAATTGCACGCTTCGGTGTCGTCAATTTTCTGCCAGCCAGCGGCTATCTCTGTGGCAATCAATCTACCTAAAGCAAACTGCCGAGGCGAGGGCTTGATCCGTTGCTTGGTCTGAGGTGAAAGCGTCGTGCAAGGATGCTTAGTCCATAGAGGACCCACTTCGTCAAAGTAAACCCGGCTTCCGCGTTCATTTGCATAGAAAAATACAAGCTCTCTGCATTTAGGGCAGCGTGCGTTTGGATTTAGGTAGCATGTTGTGATCGACTGAACAGGAGCTTTGCGCCGTAAAAACTGAATGGCTCCAGCATCTCTTATTGTTGTCATTTCCTGGATGCGAACGGTATCGCTCCAGGAGCCAAAACCACGGGACTCGCACCAGCCGCAGGTGCAGCCTGGATGATGATTGAACCCAGCCATCAGCGATCAAGCACGCATTACTTCAAACTTCATAGACCTTCATCACCTCGTCCCCGAAGTGATTGATCACCTTCACGGCAATCCGCCCCGTCGCGGGCCGCGCGAACGGCCGGCTGGTCGCCCGGTAGAGGGTTGCCCAGGCGGCCTCGTCGATCTCGGCCTTCAGGGCCGTCTTCAGCGACTTGTAGGGGTCGTTGGCGCCGAGGAAGTAGGCGTGGCGGACGAAGAAGCTTTCCTCGTCGTAGTCGGTGTCGATGAACCACGCGGCGATGCCGGAGGTGTCGTCCGAGCGCACCTCGCCGGTGTTGGGATCGAACACGTCGATGCCCCTCACCTCCACCTCCATCCGGTCGCCGTCGAGGCGGCGGATGTCGATGTCGGGCTCGCCGAAGACCACGAACAGGTTGCCCTTGCCCGTCGTCTTGAGGTCGTCGGCCATGTGCAGGTCGGGGTTCATCTTGGCCTGCAGGATCGGCAGCGGCCCGAGCCGGGTCAACTCGCTGGCGTGCGCGTCGTAGGCGAAGGCGCAGGCCACCAACACATCGAAGCGGGCGTCGGCCGCCTCGCGGGCGGCGGCGACGAGGTCGGGGCGCGACAGCGTGCCGAATTCGGGGCCGATCAGGATGGCGGCGCGGCGCTCAAGGCCGGGCTCGTCGGCGCTGCCGCCCTCGACGAAGCGCCCCTCGGCGCCGATGAAGCGGCCGGGCCAGGGCTGGAGCATCGTGAAGCGCACCCGGTCGGCCCGGTCGCGGCCCTGCACGCCGGCGGCCGAGAGGTTCTCCAGCACCATCGCGGAAAAGTCCTGGGTCGGCGTGCCGGCCTTGGTCCGCTCCCGGCGTCCGCCGAGCGCGTCGAACTCCTCGTCGAGATCGAGACTGTCCGAGGGGATGATGCGGTGGGGTGAGAGGCTCTCGACCGTGAATGGGCCCGCGACCCGGACCTTCGACACATCGGCGTAGGGCCGGTCGTAGAGCATTTCCACATCGGCGGCCCGGGCGATCGAGGCGTCGATCTCCCGCTGCCGGGCGATCCGCGCCTCCCACCATGCGGCATGCGCCGCATGCGCCGGCTCCGGCCAGCCGGCCTCGGCCTCCCGCGGAATCTGCCACTCCTCCCAAGACTGCCCAAGGGCCGCGTTGAGTTCGCCGCGCAGGGGCTCCAGCTTGTCCTGAAACTTCTCCCAGATCACGTCGATCTCGGCGTTATTGGCAATCGACTTGAGGGTGACGTGCGGCGCGCGCTCGTAGACGAATCCCTGGCGGAGGTCGCCGTAGGCGGCGCTCTGCGGCTGCGGACGGCCCGAGACCGCCTGCTCCTTCGCCCGTCCCTCGGGGCTGTCGGCGAGCAGATAGTAGGGATAGCGCGCGCTCATCAGGCGCGTGCGGGCGAGCGCCAGGGCGACCCGGCTGGTGTCAATGGTAATCCAGCGCCGGCCCCATTGCTCGGCGACCGTGGCGGTCGTGCCCGAACCGCAGGTGGGGTCGAGGACGAGGTCACCGGGATCGGTGGCCATGAGGATGCAGCGCTGCGCAATAGTTGTGCTAGTTTGCACAACATAAATTATGCCCGCCGCACCAGCAACGTCGGTCCACACATTGGAAATCGGATATGCCGCGAAATCATCGATGAATCTTACATACGCGATCGTGTTTTTGCGTTTTTCTATTCGGTCCGCGAGCGAAAGTCGGCGCAAGCCCTCTAGTGATGTTTTCCAATTTGAGCTATCTCCTGAATGATATGGCTTACCCTGAAAATTCCAAGATACCGTCGTATTTGCCCTAACACCGCTAGATATCAAACTCGTCAGCTGATAGGGCCGTGCCATCAGCGGCAGCGTTATATTTCCGCTTTTTTCTTCTTTATTTAGAGGACGGGAGACGTATTCAGAAATACGAATTCGGTCATAGCGCGCTCCACTACCTTCTCCGACTCCAACTTCTTTTCGGAAATACAGCTGTCTATATTTCGTGTTTTTGATATTTTTTGCAAACCACAAAATATAATCGGACACATTCGATAAAAAATTGGCTTCTTGCCCGCCAGTTTTGCGCAAGCATATCATTGATATAAGATTGTCTTCGCCAAATACCTCTTCGAGAACGGCTCTCACACGGTGCACATTTTCATCGCCAATTTGAACGAAAATCGATCCACTCTCATTTAACAGCTCACGCGCCACGGTAAGCCGATCACGTAGATACGTAAGATACGAGTGAATCCCATCCTTCCACGTATCGCGAAACGCCCTCACCTGCTCTGGATCACGAGAAATATCAGTCTGCTTGCCGTCCTTGACGTCGCGCGACTGTGTCGAGACCTGCCAGTTCGAGTTGAACTTGATGCCGTAGGGTGGGTCGAAGTAGATGCACTGCACCTGTCCCTTCATCCCCTCACGCTGCGCCAGCGAGGCCATGACCTGAAGCGAGTCACCCAGGATCATGCGGTTCGACCAGTGCTGGTTGTGCTGGTAGAACTCGGTGCGCGCCTCCGGGTCGAGGCCGTTGAAGTCCGAGAACAGGTCGGGCGTCTCGTCTTCCGGCGGGCGACTGCCGGACCGATGCAGGTCGTCGATGATCGCCTTCGGGTGGATTTTTTCTTGGATATAGAGGGGCGGCGCCTGGACGATCAGGTCGGACCAATCCTGCTGGTCCTTGCCGCGCCAGACGAGCTGCGCGTCGCCGATCGCGGTTTCGCCGGTCTCGACCAGCGCGCGCACCTGCTCGGGGGTGAGGCGGATGCGGGCGCCGTTCCAGACGATCTGCGGATCGAGGTCGGAGTCGCGCGGGCGGATTTCGCCTTCGGGCAGCGGCCGGGTGCGCTGGTAGACACCGGGCTCGAAGCCGGTGATCGCCTCCTCGGCCTCGGCGAAGCTCTGCAACTCGGCGGTGGGGATGTTCTTGCGCGCCGCGTCGTCGTGCGTGAGCGTCTCGACGGACTTGGTCGCAGATGTCTTCGAACCTCGGGCCATCACTGAACCTTGCTGAGGAGTGCGGCGTCGTCCGCGAGGGCGGCGTTCTCGGAGGTCGCGTCGGCCTCGTCGTCCGGATCGGGCGGGCTCGTCGGGTCGGGCCCGAGCGCGGCACTCGCCGTCGGCGCCACGTCACGCAGGGCCGGGCGCTGGGTCGCGGCGTCGATCAGGTCGATGAGGCCGTCGAGGCGCGCAGCGAAGAACCCGTGGAAGTCGTCGGCGCGCAGCCGGGCCGGATCGATGGCGTGGCTGCATAGATAGCCGTCGAGGTTGGTCGCATCGACCGGTGGGTTCGCCGTTTCCAGGCGATGCAGATACTTGCTCGGCGCGACCCCGCCCAACATGCGGTTCGTCTTGGCGGACAAGGGTGTCTTGTTGACGATTGAGTCGAAGGTCGTCGCCGGCAACTTCTGCTGCTGACACCAGTCGCGCGGGAAGATGTGGTGGATGTCCACGCTCTCGTCGAAGAAGACGGCGTGATCGTAATCCTGTCCCGAGCGGAAGTCGGTTGCCCCGCTCTTCATCAACAGAGCGTTGACGCCCTTATAGGCGGCGGATTGGCGGGAGCGCAGTTCGCGGATGCGGCTCGCACGCACGCTCGTGTCCTTGAGGGTCGAGGGCTCGGCGCCACCGTCGATCCAGGCCAGCACCTCCACGAGGTCCTTGGCGAAGCGAGATTCGACGGCCGAGCCGTAGAGTTCGCCGAACACGCCGCACCAATACCACGTGCGCACGCGCTGCTTGATCTGCTCGTGGTCCCAGCTCTCGCCCAGGGAGGCGAGGATCGCGGCGAGCGGCACAATCTGGCTCTGATAGGGCAGATCAAGCGAGCGATAGATCCGCTGCGTATGCAGGAACTTGGCCGCCCGCTCGAAGCCGAGCTGCAATCGGTCGGCATGGGCTTGGTAGGCCTCAACGGGCAGGGCCAGCAGCGCGTTGCGGGTTGCGCTCACCGGCGGTCGCCGGTCGTCCCCGCTCGCCGCGTCGCGCTGCGCCTTCGAGTGGAGGAGCGCGATGCCCTGGAGGAAGTCCGTTGGGGCGATCTTGTCCAGAGCGCGAAACTTCTTGAGGGCTTCGGCGCGTTTGGCCCAGTCCTCTCGCAGCTTGAAGCCCTTGCCGGCGAACATGGCCGTGATCAACTCGAACGCATCGAGCGCCTTGCCACCGGTGTTTACCTTCTCGAAGACGAGGCAGACGGCTTCGTTCGTGGTGGATTTGTCGAGCGAAATAACCGGGACTTGGTATTTTTTGAAAATCTCCAAGACACGATCCTTGAAGGCCCTGAATTGATCGCGCTTTGCCTTATTGCCTTCCCAAAAATCCCAGAATCCTTCTTGCCACTTATCCCAATCGAAGATCTGATTGACCGGAAATCTCAGATGCTCGTATTCCCTTTCGGGCGTTGACAGATCGAGCACGACATCCTTGCCGAAGTTGGTTCGCAGAACGCGGTCCTTCGGAATAGCTTCGATCGACTCCTCCCGATCGACAGAGTCGTCGAGCACCTTCTCGATGTTGAAGTAGTAGAACACGTCGATCTTATCGATCGGCGCCTGCCGAACGAGCGCTTGGTAGAGTGAAGTCATCCGCTGCTGACCGTCGAGGAGCAGTTCGCTCTCGGTTGCCGACTCAGCCGGAGCCGGTGCGCCCTGGATGGGGCGCGGCGTGAAGGTCTTCCCGGAAGACTTCAGCGTCATCAGGGCGCCCACCGGGAACGACTGTGAGATCGAGGCGATCAGGCTCCGGATGCGATACTCGTCCCAGACCCAGTTGCGCTGGAAATCCGGGAGCTTGATGTCGCCCTGCTCACAGCGTTGCAGGAGCGTGTGAAGCGAGACGGGGTTGGTGGTGAAGGTGCTCATCAGGCGGCCTTGGAACGATCGATCAGCGTGTGGACGAGGTCGGCGAACGTCTCCTCGATCACGAACACCTCGCGGAACTCGAAGAAGGCCCAGCGGCCGTGGCCCGCGAGCGCGTTGACGCCCGGCACCCAGGAGGCCGCCATGGTCTCGGCCTTGAGCTGCGCGTCGGTGCCGCGATAGCCCTTGGTCTCGAGGACAAGGTTGAGCGGCTCGGGCGCCCCAGTGTCGAGGCGGATGATGAAGTCCGGGCGGTAGCGGCGCGGCACGGCGCCGTCGCGGTAGGGCACCTCGAAGCCGAGGCCCTGATTCTTCACGTAGGCCAGCACCCGTGGATGCGCCTCCAGCACCCGGGCGAGCTCGGCCTCCCAGTCGGAATCGAGCACCACGTGGCTGACGTGGCACTTGCGGGGATCGGTGTCCCAGACCGGCTTCGAGGTGGTGAAGTTGACGAAGCGGGTCGAGCCCGCGGGGTTGTAGGGGTCGAGCACTGCCTTGATGCGCTTCGCGTCCGACACCGAGCGCTGGCAGGCGAGATAGATGAACTCCACCGCTTGTTCGGCGAGTTGCGGGTAGAGCACGGCGGCCCGCGGCACGCCCTGCGCGACGAGGTAATCACCGTCGAGCCACTGGCGGACCATGCGCTGGGCCTGCCCGAACAGGTGGACTGGCAGGCCGCCGTCGGGGTCGCGCAGCCGCGTCTCCAACAGGCGCTTGGCGAGCTTGAACGAGAGCTCGCTCGGCCGCATCGCCTTGAACGACTCCTCGGCGTCCAAGGTCTCCTGCTCTCCGACGATGCCCGACATCAGCACCTTGGCCGGACCGACGTTCTCCGGCGTCAGGGTCAGGCGGCTGTCGTCGGTGAAGTGGGCGGTCAAGCGCTCGTTCGGCAAATCGACCCGGTAGCCCTCGACGCGGGGAAAGCCGATCTCCAGTCCGGCCCGTTCGCGCAGGGCCTGGACGCGGGTCAGCTTGCGCGGCGCGGCCGGGACCGAGACCACGGGCTCGGCCGTGAACGAGAACGGGATGCCGAGGATGTCGGCATACTCGACATTGAACAGGCCCTTGTCGTTCAGCTCGTAGGATTGGCGGCGCAGGCCGCGCCCCACCACCTGCTCGCACAGGAGCTGGGTGCCGAAGGCGCGCACGCCGAGGATGTGGGTGACGGTGTTGGCGTCCCACCCCTCCGTCAGCATCGAGACCGAGACGACGCAGCGGATGCGCTCGCCGAGCCGCCCCTTGCGGCCGACCGTGTTCATGACTTCGCGCAGCAGATCGGCGTCCGTGGTCTCGGCGGCCGTGACCGCATCGACGCCGCGCTCGATGCGCTCGCGGCGGAACTGCTCGATCTCGGCCGCAGCCATCTCGCGGAAGGCGGGATCGAGGGCCTCGCCAGATTCGAGCTGCTCGCTGTCGATGAGCAGCGTGTTGGGTTTGGCCAGCCGCTGGCGGTTGTCGTCGTAGTTTCGGAACAGGCGCAGATGACCGACATGGCGCGTCTCGGGCTCGCCGTCGGCGTTCGGCCGCTCGAAGCCGGCGATCCACTCGTAGACGAGCTTGGACGTGGCGGTGTTGTTGCAGACCACAATGAAGACAGGCGGCACATCGATCCCGGCGCGCTCCCAGGCCTCACTGGTCTTCTCGTAATGGCCGTAGAGGGCGTGCAGCGCCGTCTGCAGCTGGCTCGGGAAGACATGAGAGAGGGGATCGAGCGTGCCGGCCTTGCCCGCGCCCTTCTTCGGCATCGCTTTGCCGATATGCTCCCACAGTTCGCGGTAGAGCGGCACCTCGCCGGTCGCGGCGTTGTCGGCGATCGGCACGCGGGGCAGCTTGACGATGCCGCACTCGATGGCATCGATCAGCGAGAAGTCGCTCACCGTCCAGGGGAACAGCGTGCCTTCAAGGTAGCCCGAGCCGCGCAGAAAGAACGGTGTGGCTGAGAGGTCGTAGACTGCGCGCACGCCGACCTTGCGCTTGAGGGCCTCGATACCGGAGATCCAGAGGCGCGCGGCCTCGGCGTTGCGCTTGGCCTCCTCGCGATCCTCGGCTGCGATCGCGCCCTCGTCGGCCCCACCCGGTTTCTCGCGGTAGCAGTGGTGCGCCTCGTCGTTGATGACGACGAGGTTCTTGATCGGCAGCAGCTCCCGGCAGACGCGCTGAAGCATCGCGCCCTCGGATTCGATCGTGTCGATCGGGGCGTGCCGGCCTTGAAGGAGCGAGCGCCCGACCTTCGAGATCTCCAGCGTCTCGCGGCGCTTGAAAGCATGGTAGTTCGTGAGCACGATCTTGGCCTGCCCCAGATCGTGGAGCATGTCGGTCGGCACCAGCTCGCGCTTGCTATAGTAGGCGTCGGGGTCGCCCGGCATCAGGACGCGCAGGCGGTCGCGGATCGTGATGCCCGGCGTCACGAGCAGGAAGCCGCGGGTGAAATGCTTCGCATTCGGGCTGCGCACGGCGTTGATGGTCTGCCACGCGATGAGCATGGCCATCACCGTCGTCTTACCAGCCCCTGTCGCCATCTTCAGCGCGAGCCGCGGTAGACCGGGATTGGCCCCCTCGTTGGCGCCTTCGATGTGCCGGATCAGGTGAGCATACTGGCGCTGCCGTCCGGCGACCTCGGTCAGCCAAATCGCGGTCTCCACTGCCTCGACCTGACAGAAGAACGGCCGGGGCCCGTGCCAGCCGATGTCCCGGCGCCAGTGCTGGAGCAGACGCTGGGTCGTAGGCGTGACGCCCCAGTCTGCCGGGTTGGGCAGCGCGCGCCAGGACGCGACGTGCCCACGGATCTCGTTGATGATCGGGGTCGGGTTGTAGGCCTGCTCTGCGGAGGACAGCCCCGCACCGTCGCCGAGACCGAGAGAGGCCTGCGTGCCCTTACCTCTCTGCTTCTTCGACTTCGGGACGGGCGTGATCAACGATGAGCGGCGACGGCCTTGGATCGGCCGCTGATCCAGAGGTTGACCCTCACCATCCAGCGCATGGTGCAGCGAGGGAGCGTCATAGGGCGAGTTGAGGATCGGCTGCTCGAAGAATGGCTTCGCCACGATCCTAGTCCCCTCATGGGCGCGTTTGGCACGCGCACCTTGTGGTCGTGGATACCAACCTCACTGACCCTTCGCGAGGTTGACGAGGCCACCTTCTCACGAAAGCGCGACCACAGTGTTTCCCGTGCAACGGTGGTCACCACGCATGTGGACCGTGACGCGCGAGCAGATCGAATTTGACAGCCTCGTTGTCGATCAACTGACCGCCCAGGGCGTGATGGAGCCGGGCTTGCTCCGAAAGCTCCCCTCCACGGACGTTGAACCCCAGGTGTCGGAGCAGGTCTTCGATGACGCGGAGACGAGCCGGCTGTTCGAGGTCATCGACACGCTGAACAGGAGCGCGGTGGCGTAAGTGCCGAAAGGCAGTGTGGGCCCGCGATCCTGGCTAGGGCGTGCGAGACCTTGAAGCCGTCCTCTACTGCCTCCACTCCGCCAAGGATGCTCTGCGAAGCTCGTGGACGCAGAAGGCACTCCCTTGCCGTGCGAGTAGCTATTCTAGGACCTCGTTCTGTCCGGCTCCAGACATGCGAAGCAGTTCGGTCCGAATACCACCGCACGCCTCCCCGTTCGCATACGCCTCCGGAGTGCCGAGATTGGGCTCTTGGATTCTGCTCTCGAGCGGCCGCGGACGTGGCCCAATTGTGCCGTGCCGCGCTCGCGGCCGTTGGATCGCTTGCGCTCAGCGAGCTAAGTTTCTGATGTTCCAGGAGGCACTTAGTGGACTGGAGAGCTGGGTCCTCCGCCTTCGGAGGGCAACGCTCTATCCAGCTGAGCTACGGGTGCTGACCGTGGCCCGTGAGTAGCCCAACTGCGCGGCCGACGCAACGGCGCTGTGCGGGGCGGTGGGATGCCCTGATCGCTCAAGCGGAAGGCTGCGTAGCCCTCAAAGGCAAAGGTTACACGTTCGAATCGTTTCCGGTGAGCCAATCATAAACCATTATTTTTACTTACATTTTCACGAGACCCGTGAAAGCTCCATCTAGCGTTTTTGAAATGCCTGTCACGCCTTGTCACAAGCGACAGGTCACGAATCAGGGCGACTATCCGAAAGCGGGGGCGTTCCTGGCAGGTTCGGGTACGACAGGTCGGTCTTTTCACTCGGCCGAAATCGTTTTCTTCCAAGGCGCACACAGCGCCCACGGCGAGGCCAGTGTTCTCTGCAATCGGTCAGGCTGCAGGAGGCTGGCGACGCCGAGGAACGGTTTAGGTCGTACAAACGTCTCTCGTGACCTGTCCTCGCGCCACGCGGCGTACCGGTTCGAGAGCATGCTCGCCACCACTCACCTCGCCCTCATCAACGTCTTCACCGGCGACATCCAAGGAGGCCTCGGCCCGTTCCTGGGCACTTGGCTCGCGGAGTCCGGAGGCTGGTCGCCTGCGCGCGTCGGGTTCGTCACGACGCTGGTAGGGGTCGGCGCCCTGTTCCTGAGCGGGCCTGCCGGAGCCGTCGTCGACCGGATCGGGCGGCCCCGCTTGCTCATCGCGGCCGCCTGTGCTGCCATCCTCGCGGGCACGTTGCTCATCCTGCCAGCCAAATCCTTCGCGGCCGTGTTCGCCGCCCAGATGGTAGCCGCCGCCGGCGGCGTGCTGCTGTTGCCTGCCATCACCGAACTGACCCTCGGCATTGTTGGAAAGGACCGTTTTCCTAAGCAGCAGGGCCGTAACCAAGCCTACAACCACCTTGGTATCCTGATCGCGGCCGGCTTGATCAGCTTCGGAACCGCTTATTTCGGTGCTGCCGTGGCTTTTTGGGTGCTCGGGGCCATGGCCGTGCTCGCCATCGTTGCCACACTGACGACGCCGGGCCACTGCTACAACGGGCGCCGCGCCGTCGGCTGGAAGGAAGACGACCCGGACGACAAACCGGAGCGCGCCACGACCCGCAGCGTGCTCTCGAACCGCAAGCTGTTGGTGCTGGCGGTAGCGCTCGCCCTGTTCAACCTCGGCAACGGCGGGATGCTGACCCTGCTCGGCCAGAAGCTCGTCGCCGCCGGCACCGACGCAACGGCCTGGACCGCCCGCTACGTCATGGTGGCGCAATTGGTGATGATCCCGGTGGCGCTGTTCGCGGGCTCGCTCGCCGACAAGCGCGGTCGTCGCAAGCTCCTGTTGGTCGCCCTGGCGGTGTTGCCCGTGCGCGCAGCCCTGTCCGCCTTCATCGACGACCCGGTGTGGCTGATCTCGGCCGAGATCCTCGACGGAGTGGCGTCCGGCATCGTAGGCGTGGCCGTGCCGGTGGTGGTGGCCGATCTCACCTGGGGCTCAGGCCGAACCCAGACGGCGCTCGGCACTGTCAACGCGGTACAGGGCATCGGCGGCGCGCTCTCGGCTTGGTACGGCGGCCTCGCCCAGTCCGTTCTCGGCTGGAGTGGCTCGTTCCTGGCGCTCGGGGCACCTGCCCTGATCGCGCTGGCCCTCGTCGTCTGGCTCGATGCGACCTCTGAACCCGGCCGCCGAACCCGGCGGCGCGAACGCCTGGCCGCCAGCCTGAAGCCCGCCTGACGCCGAGCACCGGATGGCGCTTGCGCCCGGAAGCTTCTTGGGCCCCGGATCTTATTGGGCCCGGCCTCCAAGCCATGCGTCGAATGCATTGCATTCGACGAGAACGGTTTTCGTGCTTCGACCGTTGCAGTCTCCTCCCATCGCCTGTCCCTCAGGCCGCCCGGCAAGCGGCCGCTGCGAAAGGAGGAGGACCATGGCGTCCCTTCTGGACCACGAACCCGGCGAATGCCGGACGCCGGCGTTCCGCCGTGGCTTCGTGCACGGGGCGCAGGTGCTGTTCGACGTGGCGGGCGGCCTTCCTTCGGAGGAACAGGCGCTCCTGCTGCGAGATGAGCTGAACCGGTGGGTGCGGAGCTGGACCGCCGGACCCGGCGAGGCCGAGGCGCCGCCACCTGCCACCGCGCTGCTGCCCCCATGACAGCGCCTCGCCAGGAACAGGGCGACCTCGCGACCGACGCAGGCCGGCACGCATCCGCGGCAGCGGGCCGAGCCGAGCTTGACCGGGCGCTCGAACGGCGAAGTCCTGCGGAGCGCTCGGCCTTCTGGAACGCGGTGGACCGCCTCTACACTTTCGTCGAGACCCATTCTCAGGGTGAGACCATGACGCCGCCGACAGCAGGAGAGCCCACACATTCCAAGGCGTCGGCGTCGCGCGCCTTCACCACCTTCGCGGGCAAGGTGGCCAAGTGGGCCGGCCATCCCCTCGCCTTTGCTTTGGGGAGCGCTACCGTCGTCGGCTGGGCCGTCAGCGGGCCGTTCTTCGGTTACTCGGAGACCTGGCAGCTCGTCATCAACACGGGCACCACCATCGTGACCTTCCTGATGGTGTTCCTGATCCAGAACTCGCAGAACCGGGACGGGGCGGCCATCCAAGCCAAGCTCGACGAGCTCATCCGGGCGAGCGCGGCCCAGAACCGCTACATCGGCATCGAGAACCTCACCGAGGAGGAACTCGACGAGTTGCGACGGCGCTGCGAAACTCGGGCTCAGGCCGAGCGCCTGGACAACGCTCGCGAAGCGGCCGACGAAGCCGAGGCCAGAGCACGGGACCGGGCGAAGGCGGCGGCGGAGCGGGTCGGCTAGCCGAACGCGGTCCCGCCGGTGTGGAAGCGCCTGGAGGTGAGCTCGAGACCATGAAGGACATCGACTCGGCTGCGCTGGCAGGAACGGTCTATGTCTCGGCGGTCCGCGCCATGAGGGGCAGTTCGCCCCCCGGTCAGGGTTCGGAAGGCCAGTATCCGGCAACTCTCGCCACGTCGGCGACATCGCTGGCCGCTGTCGGCCGGGTTGCCGGCCTGCCTGCAGATCCCTGCTGAGGCCCGGAAAACCTCTTCGAAAACCTTTTGGCGGGCGCGGCAGGCGTGTCTGTGGGGATACGCATCAGCAGCGCTCGCCACTGTACCGCCGTCACGGCGCGCGGCACTCCATCGCTGTTGCCGCCTCGAAGACGCTGAGCGCCCTGCGTCGAACTTCGAGGGACGCGCTCGTGCTATCCGAAAGGGCGGATGTCTCGCGCTTCAGGGCGGCGTCGCAGGCGCAAGAGCTGTAACCGGCCGCATCGTAGCAGACGTCGTGGCGCATGCACGCGGCGTCGAGGTCGTCGGTTGGCGGCAGCCCCTCGCCGCGCTGACCCTTGCCGCAGTAGTTCCCATGAAACAGTTCCTTACCGGCGACGACCCGGCCGAGGTCGCCTTTCGGCGGTGCCGGCGCCTCGGCTTGGCCGCTCGGGTTCAGATCGTTGGCCGGTCCGCCAGCCTTGGAGCCAGAGGCGCGCAAGGCCTTCGGGATACCCGAGCGCTCACCGGGTTCGTTCAGGGCCTCCCCAGCTCGGCCATTCGGGTCCGAAATGTCCGGTAGTGGCGGGGGCGGCCCTTGCCGAGGTTCGTCTCCCTCGACGGATTCGCCAGGCACTTCCTGGACGCCTTGCGCCACGGAAGCGTGCGGGCAGGCCACGAGCAGCAGCGCAAGCAGTGCGAGGAAAGGTGGTCTCAAGGATGGCCCCCGGATTGGCGCCCCCTTAACTCAAAGTTCGACTTTTCCGTTCCGGGACTGTCGCACCACGGACAGGAAGAATCGCCGGCCATGGGTCGGCACCGTATCCCCCGCAGGAAGTGAAACGGCAGGAAGACGCGCTTCAGGACGGCCATGCGAGAAGAGAAGAACCAGTAGCAGGGCCGAGAGGACCCAAGGCGGCGACTAGGCCATGCTCCGACGATACTCGGATCCGAATGCCCCCATCGACGGAAGAGCTTTCAATCAAAATGGAAGACGGCGACTGGCCGGTGGATTGCCGAGCATCAGGATCGCGCCAGGAGCGGACGTCTATTCGATGCCGGGTCGCGGACATCCGGTGCTAAAGGATCGACGGACCCCTGTCGACCGAAAGCAGTCAGCCGGCTTGTGAGCGCCGAGCGACCGGCCCCACGCTAAGGCAGATACTCAGATTCGGACGGCCGACGGCCCGGTATGGACCGATGGGGATCTGCTTCAGAGCGGTTCGATCGAACAGAAGCGACGACGCACGCGCGCTTTGCGCGCGTGCGTCCGACAGCCGCCCCTCTTCGCTCAGCTGTTCTCGATACGCACTGCGGCACCTTTGATCGTTGAGGCACGTCGCGCGTGACGTCCGTGGCGGTGCGCCCCAACGCACCGCCCGTTCAGCGTTCGATCACTCGGCCGCCATCGGTGCGGCCTCCACGGGCACAACGCGAGCCGCGCAGAACTTGAACTCGGGGATCTTACCGAGTGGGTCGAGGGCCGGGTTGGTGAGGAGGTTGGCCGCGGCCTCGGCGTAGCAGAACGGCATGAAGATCATGCCCGCCGGCACGTCGCGGTCGGAGCGCACCTTCAACTCGACGGCGCCGCGCCGCGTCTCCAGCCGCATCGAGCCGCCGGGGCGCAGGCCGAGGCGATAGAGCTCCTTCGGCGCCATGAAGGCCACCGCCTCGGGCTCCAGCGCGTCGAGCACGCCCGCGCGACGGGTCATCGAGCCGGTGTGCCAGTGCTCCAGCACGCGGCCGGTGGAGAGCACCATCGGGAACTCGGCGTCCGGAACCTCGTCCGGCGGCACGATCGCCGCGGGGACGATCTTGGCGCGGCCGCTCTCGGTCGGGAAGCCGGCGTAGAAGATGATCTCGTTGCCGGGCTGGTCCGGGGCATCGACGGGGTAGGTCACCGCCCCCTCGCGCTCCAGGCGCTCCCAGGTGATGTTGTTCAAGGACGGCATCACCTGGGCCATCTCGGCGAAGATGTCCGCCGGGCCGCCGTAGTTCCAGTCGAGGTCCAGCCGCCTGGCCAGTTCCTGGATGATCCACCAATCCTGGCGCGCGTCGCCGGGGGGCGCGACCACCGGCTGGGCGATCTGCACGCGCCGGTCGGTGTTGGTGAAGCTGCCGGCCTTCTCGGCAAACGCCGAGGCGGGCAACACCACGTCGGCGTGGAAAGCGGTCTCGGTCAGGAACAGGTCTTGCACCACGAGATGGTCGAGCATCGCGAGCGCATGGCGGGCATGGTTGAGATCGGGGTCCGACATCGCCGGGTTCTCGCCCTCAACGAACATGCCCTTGATCTCGCCCGCGTGGATCGCGCGCATGATCTCGACGACGGTGAGGCCCTTCTGCGGATCGAGGGACTGGCCCCAGAACTCCTCGAACAGCTCGCGCACCGCGTCCTTCTCCACCGACTGATAGTCTGGATAGACCATCGGGATCAGCCCGGCGTCGGAGGCGCCTTGGACGTTGTTCTGGCCGCGCAAGGGGTGCAGCCCGGTGCCCGGACGGCCGATCTGGCCGGTGATCAGGGCGAGCGCGATCAGACAGCGTGAGTTGTCGGTGCCGTGGACATGCTGGCTGACGCCCATGCCCCAGAAGATGATCGAGGACTTGGCCCGAGCGTAGAGGCGCGCGACCTCACGCAGGGTCTCGGCGTCGATACCGCAGACCGGTGCCATCTTCTCCGGGGTGAAGTCGACGATCTTTTCCTTCAGCGCCTCGAAGTTCTCGGTGTAACCGGCGATGTACTGCTCGTCGTAAAGCTTTTCCTCGACGATGACGTTCAGCATCGCGTTGAGCATCGCCACGTCGGTTCCGTTGCGGAACGCGAGGTGCCGGTAGGCGTGGCGCGATAGCGACTGGCGCCGCGGGTCCATGATGATGAGCTTGGCGCCGCGCTGCTTGACCGCGTTCTTGAGGAAGGTCGCGGCGACCGGGTGATTCACGGTCGGGTTGGCGCCGATCACGACGATCACCTCGGCATCGAGCGCCGCCGAGAAGGGGGCGGTGACGGCGCCGGAGTTCAGGCCCTCCATCAGGGCTGCGACCGACGAGGCGTGGCACAGCCGGGTGCAGTGATCGACGTTGTTGGTGCCGAAGCCGAGGCGCACGAGCTTCTGGAAGAGGTAGGCCTCCTCGTTCGAGCCCTTCGCCGAGCCGAAGCCCGCGAGCGCCTTGCGCCCGTTCGTATCGCGGATCCGCTTGAGGCCGCCCGCGGCGCGGTCGAGCGCTTCCTCCCAGGTCGCCTCGCGGAAATGGGTCCAGGGGTTGGCCGGATCGACCTGATCATTGGCGTCCTTAGGGACGTTCTCCAGGCGGATCAGCGGCACCGTCAGCCGATGGGGATGGTGGACGTAGTCGAAGCCGAAGCGGCCCTTCACGCACAGCCGGTTGTGGTTGGCCGGGCCGTTGACGCCCTCGGCGTAGACGATCTTCTCGTCCTTGACCTTGTAGGAGACCTGACAGCCGACACCGCAATAGGGGCAGAGCGACTTGACCTCACGGTCGGGATAGACCGTCCGGGTCTGGTTCTCGTCGAGATAGGCCGAAGGCATCAGCGCGCCAGTCGGGCAGGCCTGAACGCACTCGCCGCAGGCGACGCAGGTCGAGGCCCCCATCGGATCGTCGAAATCGAACACGACCTTGGCGTCCGCCGCGCGGTAGGCCATGCCGATCACGTCGTTGACCTGCACTTCGCGGCAGGCGCGGACGCAGAGATTGCACTGGATGCAGGCGTCGAGGTTGACGCTCATGGCCGGGTGGCTGACGTCGCGGGTCCAGCGCTCCGCCGCCGGGAAGCGGCTCTCGGACACGTCGAGATAGTCGGCCTGGACCCAGAAATGCGAGGATGGGTCGTGCGAGGTCGCGCGTTCGGGCTGATCGGCCACGAGCAGTTCGAGGACCATGGCACGGGCTTTGGTGGCGCGCTCGGTCGCGGTCTTCACCTTCATGCCGATGGCGGGCGTGCGCTTGCACGAGGCGGCGAGCACGCGCTCGCCCTCGATCTCGACCATGCAAGCGCGGCAATTCCCGTCCGGGCGGTAGCCGGGCTCCGGCTTGTGGCAGAGATGCGGGATATGCGTGCCGAGGCGCTTGGAGACCGCCCAAATCGTCTCGCCGGGCTGAGCCTCGACCTGTCGGCCATCGAGCTCGAACGTGATCGTAGCGGGCGCGACCGGGCCGTCCTTGAGGCCGAAGGTGCCCGAGGGCTCGGGCGCGGCCTGGCCGCCGGACTTGGCGCCCTGCGAGTAGGCGCCGCCGGAGGCGGCTTGCGCACCGTTCGTCGGGCCGCCGGCATCCTGCCGGCCGTTGGCGCGGATCTCGGGCCGGTCGGTCTTGTCGCCGCGCGGTTCGGGGCCGTTGCTCATGCGTCCGCTCCAGGCTCTGGCTTCGTCGGGGGCGTCAGTATCGGGATAGGCGTCGGGTCAGGCATCACTCGGCCGCCACGGCCCGCGGCTCCGGGAACAGGTCGGGGAAGTACTTGATCACGGAGCTGACGGGGTTCGAGGCCGCCTGTCCGAGACCGCAGATCGAGGCGTCGCGCATGCACTGCGCCAACTCACCGAGAAGCTCGGTGTCCCACACGCCGTTCTCCATCAGCATGCGGGCCTTCTGGGTGCCTGAGCGGCAGGGGGTGCATTGGCCGCAGGATTCGTCCTCGAAGAACCGCATCAGGTTCAACGCGGCGCCGCGCACATCGTCCTGGTCGGACAGGACCACGACCGCCGCCGAGCCGATGAAGCAGCCGTATTTCTCAAGCGTGCCGAAATCGAGCGGGATGTCGTTCATGGAAGCCGGCAGGATGCCGCCCGAGGCGCCGCCCGGCAGGTAGGCCGCGAAGGTGTGGCCCTCGGACATGCCGCCGCAATACTCGTCGATCAGCTCCTGGATGGTCAGGCCGGCGGGCGCGAGCTTGACGCCGGGCTCCTTCACCCGGCCCGAGACCGAGTAGGAGCGCAGGCCGACGCGGCCATTGCGACCGTGACCCTTCCACCACTCGGCGCCGCGCTCGACCAGGTCGCGCACCCAGAACAGGGTCTCGATGTTGTTGATCAGGGTCGGGCGGTTGAACAGGCCGACCTGGAACGGGAACGGCGGCTTGTGCCGCGGCAGGCCGCGCTTGCCCTCCAGCGATTCGATCAGCGACGATTCCTCGCCGCAGATATAGGCACCCGCGCCCCGGCGCAGGTGGATGCGCGTGCCGCCCTCGGGCAGCTTGGCGATCTCTCGGGTCAGGATCTCGCGTGAGATCGGGTACTCATCGCGCAGGTAGATGTAGACGTCCGTTGCCTCGACCACATGGGCGCCGATCAGCATGCCCTCAAGGAAGCGATGCGGATCGGTGTTGAGGTAGAGTTGGTCCTTGAAGGTGCCGGGCTCGCCCTCGTCGCCGTTAACCGCCATCAGCCGCGGGCCGGGCTCGCCGCGCACGGAGCGCCACTTGCGGCCGGTGGGAAAGCCGGCGCCGCCGAGGCCCCGCAGGCCGCCGTCGTCAAGCACCTTCAGGACGTCCTCGACCGCGAGTTCACCGCTGCGCAGCCGCTCCAGCACGGCGTAGCCGCCGCCGGCCCGGTAGGCGTCGTAATCGACGTAATCCGGGATGTGGGCGTGCGTGTCCTCGGCCTCGACCGCAGCGCGAACGGAGGCCAGATCGGCCTTGTGCAGGAAGTTGTGACCGACCTCGACCGCCGGTGCGTGGTCGCATAGGCCGACGCAGGGCGCACGCACGACGCGCACCGCGTCGGAGGCGAGTTCGCGCTGCAGCGTCTCGACCAACTCGTCGGCGCCGAACATCGCGCAGGTGATGCTGTCGCAGACCCGCACGGTCAGGCGCGGGATATCGGCCTCGCCCTCCTTCACCACGTCGAAATGCGCGTAGAAGGTCGCGGTCTCAAACACCTCGGCGAAGGCGAGGCTCATCTCGTCGGCGAGCGCGGCGAGATGGTCGGCGCTGATCTGGCCGTAGGTGTCCTGGATCAGGTGCAGGTGCTCGATCAGCAGGTCGCGCTGGCGCGAGCGGGCGCCGAGCAACTCCTCGATCTCGACCTTGGCCTGCGGATCGACCTGACGGCCCTTCGGCACCGCGCGGGCGACGTTGCGGCCACGGCCCGGATGCGCGAAGCGCCGAACAGTCCCCGTATCCTCACTCATGGCGTGACCTGTTTTCAGCGTGATGGGGCGAAGGGGCGTGATGGTGCGGGGGGACAGGGCCTACTGGCCACCGAACGCGCGCAACGGCTGCCCGGCTTCCGACCGGTGCCGGGTCGTGACCGCAGCCGAGGTTTCGTCGAGCGACGCGATCCGGGGCCCGGCAACGGCACCCAGTTCCACCTCAAACGCATCGAGCGCGGCGTTCATGCGCTCCACCCGGTCGGCCTCCGAGAGAGGCCCCGTCCCGACATCGAGAGCGGCCCGCAGAGCCTCACGAACCTGAGCGACCAACTCGTCCGTGAGCGGCGGCTTGGTTTCCGCGGCGTAGGCGGCCGCGGCAGCATGTGCCAGTCGGTCGGCATCCATGGTCATGCCTAACCGAAAACCGGGAAGAGGAAGCTACGCACTTTGAACCCGATCATGCCACCACTCGACACCCCTGCGTTATAATGCAGGTCATATGTCGAACTGACATTATAGCAAATTGCGTGTACGGCATACCCCGCCAGCGTCTCGAGCATCCCCAGCCAGGCGCGCGGTATGTTCTGCCCGGCGCACCGGGCTACGGCCAAGAGGAAAATCTTGTCTTTTCCCACCGCAATATTAGGAAAATCAGTGTATACAAAATGGTTTCTGAACATTTCCGATAGACAAATTACTTGTGTTTCGCAAAACTACTAGATCCAGAAAGATTTCTCTGACCATGGCTTATCTAATTTATGAATCGCCTCTAAAATCGAAAATATCCGATGTACGAAACCTTAGTATTTCTGCATATTTTTTAAATGATTAAAATCTTATCATTAAATCATCTAGTCACTACGAGGCGAGTATTAATATTTTATTCGGCCGATAAGTGATGAATCGAATACACGTATTGCAACAAACATATCTAGCGAATCGTGTTCAGGCGCAACATCACGCACCTCGAATGAATCGAACGGTCATATATTTCATTGGAAAATTTCGAGCACAGCCAATTCGCTTCGCAATCTTTCTGACGATCCGCAGCATTACGTTCGTTTTCTTGTTTCCAGGCGTTGTCCGCTCGACAATCTCAGAACCCATTCGATGTGCAGTTTTCCGAGGTCCGGAACAGGTCCGGGCTGTGTGAAAACAAGCTGATTCGATAGCGTGAACACCGCTCCGGGAAGGTCCGGGTGAAGCGCTTCATCGCAGGCGAAGATCGGCAGCAGATCACTCTCCTTCCCAACGGCCTCACTACCTCGGCATCGCAATCGATAACGCGCGGATCCTTTCGAAACAGAGCCACCGCTGAACTGGGCACCGCAATCGAATGGGTCGCGGTGGGCCAGTACGATTGTCGCCTCCCAGGGATCCGAATGAGCCGCTGCGGACCCTTCGTCTGCCTATGCGGATGTTCGCTCGGAAGGCGAAACTGACCTGATCGCGGCGGCCACGGCATCGGCGGGTTTCGGCAGGTTCAGGCACATTGCCGATCTGCATCCGTCGAACTCGACGCTTGGCGTCGTCCCGCGGGGAACACGGGCCGACACGGTCGCTTTGCCATCTGTTCGGGTTTGTCGGCCGATGGGTGGTGAGCATGCGGGAATATGGTCCCTCATTTGGCATCGGGTTCGTCGCAGGGATGCGCAGCATGTCCGCCTGCGCCGCGCTGAGTTGGGCCGCCTCGCAGGGCCGGACGCGTGACAATTTCATACCGGCCGGGGCGGGTGCTCGGGCTCTCGTCACAACGGCCGCGGCGGCCGAGATGGCCGGAGACAAGATGCCATTCGCGCCGGACCGCCGCATCCTGCCATCCCTCGCGTTCCGTCTCGTCGTCGGCGCTGTCGGAGGCTGGGCCCTGGCTGGGCGACGCGCCGTGCCCGAGTACGGTGCCCTGGCCGGTGTTGCGGGAGCAGTTGCCGGCACGCTCGTTGGGCGGAGCGCGAGGGGCGGAGATTCCCGCACGGCAAGCGGCCGCTCACGGGGACTTGCCGAGGACGCGGTTGCCGCAAGCCTCGCCGTCCTGGTGGTCATGGCCGCGGAGCCAAAGCGGCGCTCTCCGTTCTCTTAGCGCCACCAGCGCTTGGACCAGTCCCGGAACCCAAAGACCTGCGCGCGTCGCCCGATCGTGGCCTCGGGTACAACGGGTCTGATGCCAGCGGCTGCTGAGGGCACCAGCTGAAGCGTTGAAGTCGTCATAGCCGCAGCCGAGTGATGAAGACCCGCGCTTGCCGCGCTCCCTAAAGAGCGCCCCCTCCCTGCGGCACTCCCTTCACCGGTCGACCTCGCCGGCATCGGCCGTGCCCGGCGCAAGCGTGGTCGCGATCACCAGAGGTGCGCTCCACGCCTTCATGGCCATCGGGCATCGCCCTTCGGATGAAAACGGGGCCGCGGCATTATCACCTCAGTCGACGGCGATGATGACGCGGCGCGGGGCGGAGCTGACGATGCAGAGGCCGCCGGCGGACCAGAAGTAGCCGTCGCCCGTCAGGCGCGCGTTGTCGGGCACGATGGTCGAGGGCAGCGGCCGGAAGTCGAAGCCGGCCGGCACCGCCGAGCCGATGGTCCCGCGCTATGAGGACAGTCGTCAGATTGCTTCGCAGGAGACCGGCACGCGTCTCCGCAGGGACATTTGGCCGTTACCTCGGCGGACGCAGCCAACTCGGCGTGTGGGGATCAGACGCAGGCTCGGCGCAGGCGAGGGCCGCGCCGCAGAGCGACAGCATGGCACGCAGATCCTCCACGCAGGCATCCGCCTCCGCGAGCGTGAGCAGCCCGCCGCGCCGGTACGCGGTACCGGACGCTGCCAGGGCGACAACCGCAAACCGACCATCCGGGCAGTCGACGATTCTGTATGTCACCGGACGCGTCATCTCCTCGCCAGCGCAATTGTTCAGGACGCTCCCAAACGCAGCCGCGAAATGGATCGATCCTCCGAGGCTGTGAGTTAGATGTTCACTGTACGGCGAGGCGAGCCGGCTCAGGCACGCCTCTGCCGATCGCGCTGACAAAGGACGTGGGTTGGTCGACATGTTGATTGCAGGCGGACTCGGTCCGGTTTGCTCGGACCAGAACAGGGAGGCAGGCGCTGCCAAACTGCCCTTCGCCGTGCAGAAGCATCTCGGAGCGCAGTTGCAGACGACCTATTTCGAGATCGTCGCCTCGGACTCACCGCAGCACCTGCTCGATCTCACCCGGGCCCTGGAGAGAACGCTCGCGGTTTTGGCCAAGGAGCACAACACGGCATTTCGCGAGGGACTCACGGCGGCGCTCCCCGCCCTGCACGTCTTCGCCCAGTCACTTGCGGGAAGTCCGGCACGAGCCGACGACCTCGTGCAGGAGACGGTGCTGAAAGCGTGGGCCAATCAGGATCGATTCGTTCCGGGCACGAATCTGAAGGCGTGGCTGTTCACCATCCTCCGCAATCACTTCTACACCGAGAAACGCAAGCACAGGCGTGAGGTGGAGGACGTGGACGGCGTCATGGCGGGCCGTCTGGTTGCCTTGGCGGCGCAGGAACACGGTTCCGACCTTCAGCTCGTCATGTCTCACATCCAGCAACTGCCTGCCCCCCAGCGGGACGCGCTGCTTCTCGTCGGTGCGCGGGGCCTGACTTACGAAGCGGCCGCGGAAGTGATGGGTTGTCAGACCGGCACGGTGAAGAGCCGAGTGAGCCGTGCCCGCTCCTTCTTGATCGAGCGGCTGGGCACACCGTCTGCCAAGATGCCGGCTTGAGCCTCCCTTTAAATCGAGATGAGTTGTTTCAACCACGGCAGGGAAGCAGCTCTGCCGCAAGCATCGGATGAGTTCGTCCGTAATCCGAGGCAAGACCAGGCTTCTTGCAGATCGATGCCGGCCGAGCATCGTGATTGGGCGGCTTGATACAGTGAAGTTCATAGCTTGAACTGCATGAAGCGGCGACGCATGACAGGGACGGTCTTTCCGCCCTCAGCCCTCGCTCCTTATTCGTGCTCATGCCTCGCCGCGCCTCGTATCGGATCATCGAACGTCCTGATGGACGGTTCGACATCGCCGTGACGTTGGCCGGGGGCGGCACGCATTTCCGAGAGGGCTTGGCAAGTGCGGCGGAGGTGGAAACCGATCTGGCCCTGCTCCGCGACTTGATGACGGCCTGCGGCGCCGTCCTTGTTGAGGCTGAGGCGCTCAGCCACCCTGCGGAATAGGAGCCGAGAGCCGTCTTCCTGCGCCGCTCATGGCGGAATACAAGCCCCTAAGCGCGCCCGTCAGTCTCCAAACAGGATCTCGAAGGTCAGCGGATCGTAGAAGCGCATCAGGCTTTTCACGAAATCCTTCGCATCGATCCCGAGGGCCTCGGCCCAGACCCGGTATCGGTCCGGGGGGACACGACCGCGCCCGGTCTCCAGTTGCGAGATGAAGGTATAGTATTCCGCGCCGACCTGCGCGGCCAGCTGCCTCTGCGAGAGACCGCGCTTCTCTCGAAGCTCCTTCAGGAATCGGCCACCTTCGCGGCGCAGTTCCTGCACCTCCTCGGAGCCGACGCGTTGCTGGTGGACATACAAATGAAAGGCTCCCGCCAGCGCTCGAACGCGTCAGCGCCGAATGGTACAGTAATTCCTATATGTCGCTCCCTAAGCCGACGTCCAGTTTGCGACGCGCTGAATTTCGACACCGACGGCGGCGCGGCTTGGAATACAGTAAGCCCGCGCTAAGATTCATGGGTCGGCCCGCGATGACGCGGGTCGGGGAAGCGGACGCTATGCAGCGGCACGGGTCACATTTTTCCGAGGGGGTGTCCCGGGCCGCTGTCTCGGTTCTCCCGAAGCCGATCCGGGGATGGGTGGGATGTGACCGGAGCCCGAAGGCGGCCTGCCTGGACGCACAATCCGCGTCAGGCATCCCGGCGCACCGGGAGGTGCCATGAGCCCCCCCGTGGCCGAGTCCGTCTTGAAGGAGGGGCTGCGCTCGATCCGCCCCGTTCTGGTGACGGTGTTCGTCTTCGCCTTCTTCACCAACCTCCTTCTGTTCGCCGGCCCGCTCTACATGCTGCAGGTCTACGACCGCGTCCTTCTGAGCCGGAACGAAGCGACCCTGTTCGGGATCACGGCGATCGCGGCCTTCGCGCTCGCCGTCTATGCCGCCCTCGAGATGCTGCGTTCGCGCCTGCTGGTGCGGGGCGGGGTGATCTTCGATCAGAAGGTCGCCGGACCGGTCTTCGAGATCGTGCACAGGGCTGCGCTCCTCAAGCCGCGGGCGGGGCATGACGCAGCCCTGCGCGACGTCGATGTCCTGCGCGAGTTCCTCACGGGCGGCGCGATTCTGGCGTTTTGCGATCTGCCCTGGGCCTCTCTGTTCCTGATCGCCTGCTTCATCCTCCATCCGTGGTTCGGCTGGATGGCGCTGCTCGGGGGCGGCACGTTGCTGGGGCTGACGCTCCTTGCCGATCTCACGACCCGGCGGCCCCTCGACGTGGCGAGCCAAGCCGCGAGAGAGGCGGGCGAGCAGGCCCGCGCGACCGTCCGAGGGGGCGAGGTCCTGCGGGCCATGGGCATGCTCGGCGCCCTGCGGTCCCGCTGGCGTCGGCGTCACGACGAGGCGATCCTGCTTCAGGCCCGGGCGAGCGACCGCGCCGGCCTCATCGGCGCGGCGACGAAGTTCACGCGCATGTTTCTGCAGACGATGGTCCTCGGTGTCGGCGCCTATCTCGCCATCCACGGCGAGATCTCGGCCGGCTCGATGATCGCGGCCTCGATCATCATGGGCCGAACGCTGGCGCCCATCGAGGCGGTCGTGGGACATTGGAAGAGCTTCACGGCGGCCCGGAGCAGCCATGCCCGGCTGAAGGATATCGTGGCGCGCATCGGGCTCGAGCCGGAGCGCGTGATGCTGCCGCGCCCGCGCGGTCAGATCGAGACCGAGAACTTGGTCGTGGCGGCTCCGGGCTCGTCGCGGACCATCCTCCACGACGTCAGCGTGCGGCTGGAGCCCGGCAGCGTCGCCGGGATCATCGGTCCCAGTGCGGCCGGAAAATCGACTCTGGTCCGTGCGATCACGGGCGTCTGGCCTGTCGTCTCCGGCGCCGTGCGCATCGATGGAGCCGACCTCCGGCACTGGGATCCTCAGGCGCTCGGGCGGCATCTCGGCTACCTGCCGCAGGATGTCGAATTGTTCGACGGCACCGTGGCGCAGAACATCGCGCGCTTCGACGTCCAGGACGACGCCGCGGTCGTCTCGGTCGCGCAACGTGCGGGCTGCCACGACCTGATCCAGGCTCTACCCGACGGCTACAACACCCGGATCGGGCCGGGCGGGCACGGCCTCTCCGGCGGCCAGCGTCAGCGCATCGCCCTGGCGCGCGCGATGTACGGGGATCCGAGCCTGGTCGTCCTCGACGAGCCGAATGCCAGCCTCGACCAGGCCGGCGAGGCCGCACTGATGCGGGCGGTGGCCGACCTTCGAGAGCGCGGGACGACGGTCGTCATCGTCACGCACAAGGTGAGCCTGCTGGCAGGCGCCGACCTGATCCTGATGCTCGACGGCGGAACGCTTCGTGCCTCGGGCCCAGCGGACCAGATCCTCGCCCAGATCTCCGGTCCCCGCCCGGTTCCGGCGCTGGTCGCGACCGGCGGCCGGGCAATCCCCGAGACCGAGAGGGTGCCCGACGTCCAACGCAGCGCGGGCTGAGCCATGAGCACCCCTTCTGCCCCGATTCCCATCAAGTCGCCCGCCGCCCCCTCGCCATCACGGGCTCGGGGCGGCGCGGGCAGCAAGGACGGCGCCGTCCCTCCGATCGCGTGGCAGCACTACGCGATCGCCGGCTACGCCCTCATCCTGGCAACCTTCGGTGTCGCCGGTCTCTGGGCGGCCACCGTGCGCCTGGATCGTGCCGTCATCAGCACCGGCGTCATCGTCGCGGAGAGCAGCCGCAAGATCGTCCAGCACTTCGAGGGCGGTATGGTCCAGGCGGTGCTGGTGCGGGATGGACAGACAGTCCGCGCGGGTGACGTCCTCCTGCGCATCGATCCTGTCCAGTCCCAGGCGAGCGCGGACCTGTTCCGAAATCAGCTCGACGCCGCTCTCGTCCTGGAGGCGCGACTGCGGGCGGAGCAGGCACAGTCCGACGGCCTGCACTTACCCGCCGAGATCGCCGCGCGGCGCGACGAACCCGCCCTCGCTCGCATGATCGGCGACCAGACCGGCCAGTTGGTGGAACGGAGGACGACGCTCAAGGGTCAGCTTGCCCTCATCGAAGCCAAGGTCGCCCAGCTGAGGACGGAGATTTCCGGCCTTGCCGTCGAGAAATCCTCGGTCGAACAGCAGGTCGGCTTCATCCGGCAGGAGCTGGAGGGCCTGCGCAGCCTGCATGAGCGGAATCTGATCCCCCTGTCGCGCCTTCTCGTGATGGAGCGCGAGCGCACGCGGCTGGAGGGCGTGATCGGGCGCTCGGTGGCCGAGAGGGCGAAGGCCGAGAACGCCATCAGCGAGGCTGGGCTGCAGATCACCCAATTGAAGCAGAAGCTTCAGGAGGCGGTCACGGGCCAGCTTCTCGAAACGCGGCAGAGGATCGGCGAGCTTCGCGAAAAGCTCGTCGTCGCGCAGGACGTGTTCCGGCGCCACGAGATCCGCGCCTCCCACGACGGCGTCATTCAGGCGCTCAAGGTCGTGGCGATCGGGCAGGTCGTCCGCTCGGGCGAGCCGCTGATGGAGATCGTCCCGACGGCGGACCGGCTCGTGGTCAACGTGCAATTCTCGCCCAACGACCTCGACGCCGTTCATGCCGGCATGCGGGCGGAGATCAAGTTTCCGACCTTCCAGGCGCGCCGGACGCCCGCGGTCTTCGGAACGCTCACGGTGGTATCGCGGGACCGTCTTGTGGACGAGGGCACGAAGAAGGCCTACTTCGCCGGCACCGTAGAGATCGACGAACACCAGCTCCCGGCCGACGTCAGACAGCGTCTTCTCGCGGGCCTGCCGGCCGAGGTGGTGGTCTCGGCCGGGGAGCGCACGGCCCTGGAATATCTGTTCGCCCCCTTCTTCGATGCGATGGGACGCGCTTTCCATGAACGCTAGCGCCACGCCCGGTCGCGCCGTCACGGAAGGCGACACCGTCCGCCAAGGGACGCAACGAGCCGACACGGTGAAATGACGATGAGCACGGTCATTCCGCTCTTCCGTCCGGCATCGGCGCGACAAGGCAACTGGTCGCAGCAGGAGCTGGCCGAATTCTACCGCGTCGAGGCGGCCCTCCTCCGGGCCGGGTTCAGCATCGCGAGCGAGCACGGTCTCAGCGACGAGGGGGAGCCGTGGTTCGTCTTCTGCCGGCCGGACGGCGATGCGCTCATCCACTTCGCCAAGATCGACGGCAGCTATCTCATCGCCTCGGAGGCTCTGGACCGACCCGTGCGCGGAACGGATTTCCGTACGCTGATCGACCAGATCGCCCGCTTGCACCCGCACCTGCTCCCGATCCCGGCGACCGGGACGACCCTCGTGGTTCATCCGGCCGCGCTGCTCGCGGCTCTGGTGGCCGCGGTCGCCCTGAGCCTGTCGTCCGAGGATGCCCATGCGGGGCCGCTCGTGCCGGGCGGCGAAGGCGTATCCTCGCCACCTACCTCCCAGGGGAGCGAGCCGGCGCAGGGCCTGCCGCAATCGAAGGTCGGCAGCGGGTCCGGCGATCGGAACACCGATCGCAATCAGCTGGAAGCCATCATCCTCTCGGCGATGATCTTCGCAGCCGAGGCGATGGCGGTCGATCACCGCGCCGTGAGCGCAGAGCTGAATCTCGACTTCGCGGATGGAGTGCGCAACGCCTCGGGCCCAACGCCGCAGGGTGACGCGGCCCAGGCGTCGAACGTCGCGCTCGGTTCTGGGAGCGGGAGCGTCTCGGTTCAGCCGGCCGTTCTGACGGCGCAGGGAAGCGGCGCGAATCCCGACGCTCGTCCTCAGCCCGCATCCGACGCGATCTCGGCGGCGAGCCGGGCCGATCCGGCTCCACCGGCGCGGGCCGAATTCACGGGCGACGCACCGAAGTCCCCTGCCTCCCAGAACCATCCGCTGGCGCCGGGATTCGGCAGCGATATCGCGCTGACCGGCACATCGGCCGAGGCGTCCGCCGCCAAGTCCAGCGGTCAACAGGCGTCGACGCTGGGACCCAGCGAGAGTGCAGCGCCCGCATCGGATGGGCTCGGACCGGAGGCGAGCGATCAGCGTGCCGGTTCTGCATCGACTTCGATTGTCGAGCCTGCTTCCTACTCCCGTCCTGCCGCATCGTCCGACGCCGGAAGCGGACCTGCCCGGCCGGCCTGGGCCAAAGACATGCCTCAGACCGTGACGAGCCGGGTGCCGCCCCCCGAAGCGTCGCGCGACGCCGACGATCGGGGGCACGGCCGACCTGCGGAGACTGCACTGGGGAACGGTGCTGAGGTCGATCCGACGGGTCCTGGCAACGGTCGCGGCGAGGGCGTGGGCCGGGATCGAGGATCTCCGGCCAAGGCTGCCGCCGAAACCCATGCGCCAGGGGAGCAGGCCGCCTCCGGTCACAGCCAATCCGGCGGTGTCGGTCAAGGCCGCGGCGCTCCGGCCGAGATCGCGACCGGGAACACGCCGCAATCTGAATCCGCCCGCCACGGTCAAGGATCCGTCGACAGCACCGGTCAGGATCGCGGCTCGTCAGCGATGGCGGCCGCCGGACACGGCCCGAGCGCCGAGCCGGCTGGCCGCGGTCAGGGTCAAGCCGGCGACCGAGGTCAGGATCGTGGTGCGCCGGCTGCGGCCTCTCATGAAATGCGGGTCGAGCAAACGAGCCCCGCCAACGACCCCGTGAACACCGACGGTCCGGACCGAGCCTCATCGCCTGAGGGAGCGAGCGGGAACGCCCCGCAGACCGCAGCGGCCGGCGGTGGCAATGGCCACGCCAGCGGCGTTGCTCGGGAAGTAGCCGCACCGGCTCAGGCCGAAGCGTCGAACAGCTCACCGGTCGAGCCGAGCAGCCGTGGTGGCGGCCACACCGGTGGCGGCGCCCAGGAACGGTCCCCACTGGCCGAGGCTGCGGCGGGAGGCAACCCGCAGACAGTGCAGACCGGCCCGGATGAAGGCCATGCCGGCGTCCCTGGTCAGGGAAGCACACCGGCCGAGTCCGTGGTCAACGATCGTCCCGAGGCCCAAAAGGTCGGTCGCGCAGGTGGCCAGGAGAATGCCAGCGATCAAGGTTCGCGGCGGCCGACGGAGGCGGCATCTGGAAACGATCCGCAAGTCGAGTCGACAGGCAGCAGCAACGGCCAGGGTCATGGCAGCAGCTTGCAGGCCGAGGCTGCCGCGCACCGGGAGCCGGGTTCAAGCGCGTCTTCTGACGGCCACGGGCGGCCCCCAAGCGATGCCAACGAGCGGGGATCGACCGCCCAGACCGAGGCCGCATTCCCTGGGACGGAGCAGCAAGCCGATCGCGGCAATGGCCGCAGCTCCGCCTCTGCCGAGCGTAGCGACCAGGAAGCGCCCGAAGCGCATGGCCGCGGCGCGACCGACACCGCCTCGAGTCACGGCAAGCCTGAAACGCCCGGCGGGGCGCAGTCAGACGCGGCACCGACCACGAAGGACCATGCGCTGCTTGACTCCGATTCCGCCGCCCACGGATCGAACAAGCTCAGCGCGACCGAACGGTCAGGCGGCGTGCGCGAACCGACCGATGGAGCGGCTCCCGAGCACGCCGCCGCAGCCGATCACGCGTCCGCAACGGCCGATGGATCCGCTCAGCCTCCGACATCGTCGCCCTCCGAGCAGGCGCGGGACCATTCGATCGGGCATGGCTCCGATCACGCCTCGAACGCGACCGTCTCGGAACAGACGAACGGGGACATGTCCGACGCGAAGGAGCACGGATCGACGCCGAGCGACGTCGCCGTGACGGCGCCATCGAACGTCCATGCCGGCGGCACCGGGCCTCACCCGCGGCTTGCACAGGACGAGTCGGCGCCGCACGGGCACAGTGCCGATGCGGAGCTCGCAACTCCCGCGCCGGCTGCCCGTGACCCAGTTTTCCAGGATCGGGGAAGCGATCGGGCGGACGCGCAGAGCCCCCTCGGACATGGGGCTTCACCGGCATCGGACGCGCAGGTTGCGTCGCCGAAGAGTGAGCACGCCCAAGCCGATCCCGAGGCGGCGCATGACGACGCGGGCCCCGTCGTCGTTCGCGCGATCCCGGCAGCGGATCCGCAGGCGACGGCTCATGGCGTGGACGAGAATAGCCTTTCCGACCCGACCGGTGGCCCGAACCTGATGTCGCCGTCCGCGCCGGTTTCGCCCGGCGAGACCGCATCGGCCCATGCCGATCGGGAGCAGGTGAAGGGCGGCCCTTCGGTCGGCGGCCGTGCCGACCGGGAGGCGCCCGGACTTGCGGCCGATCCGGTCAAGGCCAAACCGCCGACCGAGCCGCCTGTACAGGTTGAAGCGGGTCTAGCGGACGGGCCTTCACCAACCGGCCAGTCCGGCTCCGTCGCGTCCCATGGGACGTCCGGCCAAGCGAAGCCCGGCCTGCCGGGCCCCCCGCCCGCGGCGATCGACGCGGATGGCAATCTCGTGTTCCATTCGGATGCCCATCAGGATCCGGCGCCGTCTGCCCTTCCGGTCGGGCCGGATGAGGCGACGACCCATCATGCGGTCGGCCTGATCGGGGTCTCGGATCAGGCGCATCCAGCGCACGACATCTATCACCACACCTAGGGCCGCAGCCGGCCTGATCGCTTCAGACCGGCGCCTCCAGCCGCTTGGCTTGATGCGGGTTCCTGCGGACGCACCGGCCGCCACTCCTTCACTCCTTCGGAGTGCGTTCGGGAATGTCCGCCGGTGCGCTTCGCTCGCGGCCCCGCTCAACCGAGGCCGAGGCTTCGACGGAGCAGGCCGCCGACAGCCGGTGCGAACCGGGCGGCACGGGCGATGGTGTCGCGCGGCGTCGCGTAAAGGGCCACGACCAGAGCCCGGTACTGCTCCGGCGACGGATCGAGCGAAAGGCCGGCGGGATCCGAGACGGCGTCGATCGCGCCGATCCCTGGAAGGTGCAGGACGAGCGGCACACCCGGTGTGGAGACCGGCTCGCACGGGCCGGCAAGCGTTGCCCGGCCGGGCGAGAGGGTCGCGATGCGGCAGGCGCGGGTGGTCCCCCCGGCTTCGATCCGGGCATCGGCGTCGTAGCGGAACGCGAGGTCGACGCGCGGGTGCTCGAAGCAGACGAGGAAGCAGATGAAGGTCAGCACCATCGCCACCCCGGCCCAGACGAGATTGAAGTAGTCGATATCCGAGATCTCGGCCGGCGCGGTCGGGGCGATGAAAGCCCAGACGATACTGAAGGCGGAGAGCAGGGAGAGGCCGCCGAACGCGGCGGCCATGCGCCAGCGGACCCGCATCTTGGAACGATCACCGCCCTTCTCGGTGACCTTGAACGGACGGCCGAAGGGCCGGACGGACGCCTGGATGAGGGTCATGGTGACGGCGAGGGCACTGATCGCGTGGGTCACTTCCATGAAGATCGGCAGGGTGCGCGAGCGCGAGACCCAGCCGCTATAGGCCCACAGCGCGAAGAGCGGCGGCGCGCCGTAGCGCAGGAAGGACAGCACGTCGGCCTCGAAGGCCGGGAGCCCGGCGATCCAGTACACCGCCGGGGCCAGTAGCATCAGCACGATGTAGGGCTTGCAGGCCCAGTTCAGCACGCCGTGCAGGAAGTGGATCCGCTGGATCAGGGTGTAGCCCGGCCCGCGCAGCGGCCCGTCGGCGAGCAGCGCGATCTGGATCGTCCCGAGGCACCAGCGGGTCCGCTGCGTGATGTATTCCGGAAGGCCCTCGGCCGAGAGGCCCATGCTCAGCCGCTCGTTCAGCCAATGAGTCTCGTAGCCGCGGCGCGACATGCCGAGCGACAGGTTGAGATCCTCGCAGATCGCCGCGTCGGGGAAGCCGCCGATCTCGCCGAGCCGGTCGCGGCGCACGATGAACGAGGTGCCGACGCAGAAGGCGGCGTTCCAGGCGTCCTTCGCCGGCTGGAACACGTCGAAGAAGATGCGCTGGTCGTCGACCCAGCTCTCGGCGGCGGCGAGATTGTGCTGAATCGGATCGGCGTTGAAGAAGAATTGCGGCGATTGCACCACGGCCGCCTTCGGGTCGTCGAACAGGCCGACCATGCGCTTGAGGATGTCAGGCTGCGGCGCGAAATCCGCATCGAGCACGAGGATCAGCGGCGCGTTGGTCCGCTCGGCGGTATGCTGCAAGGCGTTGTTGAGGTTGCCGGCCTTCGCCCCCTTGTTGTCCGGGCGCGTGATGTAGCGGGCGCCGACCTTCTCGCAATAGTCCCGCAACCACTCCCGGCGGGTGTCGTCGCAGACCCAGACGGTCTTGGGCCCGTAATCGATCGCGAGCGATGGCAGGATCGACTTCTCCACGACCTCGCGCGGCTCGTTGTAGGTGCAGATGAAGATGTCGACGGCCGGCCACTCGCCGCTCGCCTCGCGGCGCGCCTGGGCCGCATCGGCCTCCGCGGAGCGGTCCTTGAAACGCAGCAGGATGACCACCGACAGCAGGGTGTAGACCACCGCCACCATCTCGGCGGCGAAGAACAGGTAGGACCAGATGGCACCGGCTTCGGGGGTCAGCGGCGGCAGCGTGTCGTTCCAGCGCCAGCGGGCGTATGTGGCGATGAGGGCGGCCGTCAGCGCTCCGAACAGCAGGCGATCGAAGGCCCGCTCGGGCCGCAGCAGGCCGGCGAGCGCGAAGAGGCCGAGGGCGATGCCGAAGGCGAGCGCGAGCACGGAGGCCGCGTCGCCGGGGGAAGGAAACATCATCGGACGCGGCCTCCTGTGAACGGATTGTGGCGCAGCGCTGCCAGCGCGGCCCACGCCGTCGCGCCGAGATGCGGACGGCGGAAGTAGAAGAAGTCGTCCTCGGTGCTGGCAGGCCCGATCCTCAGACCGGTGGTCAGCCGGGCCTCGCGGCTGGCGTAGAGCCAGCCCGAGGGCGCGCGCTGACCCGCAAGGGTCTTGAGAAGAGGGTCCGCCGCAGACTCGTCCCCCACGGAGCGGTACGTCAGGGCCGCTTGTGCAGTCCCCTCGACCCAGAGGCCGTCGCGGTCCTCGTTAAAATCGAACCCGCCGGGCACGCCCAACCGCGAGGTCGCGCAAGCGAGGGCGCGCCGCCAAGCCTCCGGCGGGTCGGTGACCGCGAGCAGCGGCCAGAGCTGCGTGTCGAGCGCGACGGACTCGACACCGCGCATCCGGCCCTCGGCATCGGTTCCCATCCGGAAGCAGCCGGCGCGTCCGTCGAAGGCGGCGTCGAGGAACGTCCGCGCCGAGGCCGCCATGGCCCGGTCGTCGGGTTGGCCGAGCCGCGTGCCGAGAGCGACGATGTCGAGGTTGTGCTCGGTGGAGACCCAGTTCAGCGGCGATTGATCCGGATCGTAGCCGTCGAGCCCTCCGGTGAAACCGGGCGCGTCGTGGCGGGCCGTCCGCGCGCGGATCCAGGCCGCGAGACGGGTGGCTCCTTCCCCGAAGCGCGGGTCCTGCGTCGCGTCGCGCAGATTGAGCAGCGCCAAGCCGACCCAGGCGACGTTGCCGGTCGCCGTGCCGTCCTGATAGCGGTCCTCGGACCAGCGCTTGTTCGCGGCGTCCCACCAGCCCGGGAGGAGGACGGGACGCTCGCGCACCGGGCCGGCGCGATAGGCGTTGCGGATTCGACCATCCTCGAAGGTGCGGTCGCTCTCGATCGCCACGAGGAATGCCTCGCCGATCTGACGGGCGTGCCGCAGGTCGCCGCAGGCCGAGAGTGCCGAGGCAGCCAGGGCGTTGTCGTACGAGAAGGCGGTGGTCCGAAGCGGTAGTGGGACCTCCCGCTCGTCCGGCCCCGGCTCGTAACTCGCGAGGAAGGCAGGTTCCCCGTCCGGCGCCGTCCTCTCGACGGCGCCGGACAGGGCGCGGCACAGCTCCCGACCGAGATCATCGGCCCTGACAGGCGCCGACAATGCCAAGGTGAGAGCGAGCGCGGCGGCGGCGGCCCTCAGCTGCGTGCCTCCTGGGGCGTGAGACCCGTCCGTTTCGGAGCCTCGCCCGGGAAGGCATTCGGCCGTGTCGGCGGGAGCGGCGGCATCGAGATGCGGCGCTCGGGCATGACGGCGATAGGCTGCGGCCCCATGCTCGGGGGCGGGGGCGGAATCGGGGCCGTGCGATCGGATGCGACCTGCGCGCCGGACGCCGTCGATGCCTCGGACGGCGCCGCCCCGGGGAAGTCGGGCGAGACCACCGCCGTCCGCGTCTCGGACCGATCCGCACCGACGGCAGCGCTGGCGGGAGGATTTTCGGCATCCGGTCGCACGCGGACGTCGTGTCCGGCCTGTGCGTGGCCTGGGACATCCGACCCTGCGGAGACAACCTGCTTGAGGACGTCGCTCGCGGAGGAGACCATGGCCCGGGTTTGATCGGCCACGCTCTGCGCCAGATCGGGTGCGGCGGCCGCGACCTTCGTCACGAGCCCGCTCGCGCCATCACCGAGATCGCGCCAGACGACGGATGTCGACGGCACCCAGCCCGCCTCCCGCGTGACCGTCACCCAGCGTCCGACCCCGCAGGCCGCCTCCGCCGGGCTCCCATGCGCCGGGCTTCCGTGCGCGGCAGCCCCGGTCGGGAGCGGCTCGGGCCTGACCAGTACGTAGAGCTCGCGCCGCTCCGTCTGCGGGAACGGCACCGCGTAGGTCGCGTCGACCGTATCGCTGGTCTTGGGCAGGATTTCGGTCACGATGCCCCGGCGAGGCTCGACGGATCCACCGGAGATCGTGACCGCGCTCCCCACCTGCAGATTCTGGCCTTGGCGGTAGGAGAAGATGGCGACGACGAAGCTGCGCTCGCAATCCACCACCGAGGCGAGGCTGTCGCCGGCCCCGACATGCCGTCCGGTCGTGGCGTTGACATTGTAGACGACACCCTTGGCCGACGCCTTGATCTCGGAGGTCGTCAATCTGTCGAGGCGTTGGTTCTCCCGCGTCAGCAAGGTCTGCTGATCGGCCATCGCAGCCTTCAACTCCTTCTCCTCGATCGCGAGGCGCTGCGTGTCGTAGGTGAGGGAGAGCTGCTTCTGCGACAGGTCGGCGAGGCTGCGCAGTTCGTCGCCCAGGAACAGCCCGCGGGCCAATCCCTCGAGCTGGACCGTCTTCTGATTGAGCTTGGCCTCCGCCGCCTTCTTCTCCTGGATCGCGGCATTGAAGGCTTGCGTTGTCGACTTCACCATGTCGGGGCTCGCCACGTCGCGAGCGACCATGCCGACCTGACGCTCCATCAGCACCCGCTTCTCCTCGCCCGATGCGTTGGCCGAGGCGATCTTGGCCTTGAGCTCTTCGACTTGCGCGCGGAGAACCTGCGTCATCTGTGCGGACTGATCCCGAATCGCCCGGTCGAGGGCAGCGAGGTAAGCCTCGTTCGAGGTTCGCTTGTTCTCGGCGGCGAGAGCGCGTTCCCGCAGCTCGGAAACCCGCCCGGCCAGTTGGATCGCCGTGGCGCGGTCCAGGCGGTCGTTGGTGATCTGAGCCACCAGCGAACCGCGCTCGACGGTGTCCCCGGCAGCGACCGGAATCGCCCCGATATCGCCCGCGATCGGAGCCGTCAGCAGGGTGACCGGGGCGTTGACCACCGCGCGGTCGGATTGGTCCGCCACCAGGGGCGGAAGCACCGAGGTGCCGATCAGGATCGCCAGAACCGAGGCAAGACCGACGCTCGACACGCGGACGAGCCGGCCGTGGCGGTGCTCGGGCGCGGACGTGAGGGTAGGCTGGGACAAAGGCCAACTCCAGGCGCGTGGAATGGGTCGCTCCGCGGGAGGCATCCGTTCGGATCGCCGGCCCGTGCGACGCCCCTTGAATTGCTGCGGCGCCGAAATGGTTGCGTAAATTTTTCGTTAAATTCGAATTGAACGTGGCCGTACAAGAATATATTCTGGTATTGACAGCGTCAGAGCAGCGTACATGGAAATCCAATTCACGGTTGCAGCGCACTGAACTGACGGAAATGTGGCGCAAATGCAGTCACATTCGTTCAAATTATTGTCAGCCAAGTCGTCGAGTGCGGAGATTGTTTGCAGGTTGATGACCTGCGGCGCTTTATGGTGTTGCTTCCGGCTTATCAGAGTGGAGTCGCGTGCATGCCGTACACCTTCTGATGCAAGGTGTGGCCATGCGCACGGCGGCCGGGCGCGCTCGCCGACCGAGCCGGGGAATGAGCCGAAAACGTCCGAGCTCAAGTCGTGCCCGACAAGAGGCCAAGCCTGAAGCGGTAGCTCTCGGCCTCGAATGCCTCAGCGAAACGGATGAAAGCGCGGCGATCGGGTCTCGGCTGCGCTCACACTGTCCAGAACGTCGCTCGTGATCCTTGTCGGCGACAGCGAGGAGGCGCCTCGAACACGATCCTCGTCCGTGAAATCCGTCGGCGGGGCGCTGAGATCCGGAGGCCGCTGAGTTCCGCCGTGCATCTGCCTGGCTTGCCGCGCTTCCGGACCTTCGGCCCATGCCGCCGGAGGAGCCGCTTCTCCGCTGGCCGTTGCGATTGATGGCATCGCTGCGAACACAGCTGCACGCGGTGTGCGCCTCCTCACCGCGTGGAGGGTGGCAAGTGCCTTAGCCGGCGATGTGCGTCGATGCGACCACCGTCCTTGATGAGGCAGCCCCCGTGAGGGAAGACATCATCCCGCGCCCCGGCTTCAGCCGGCGTCGCTTCGGGGCCCTGCTCGTCGGCGGCATCGCGGCGGGCGCGGTGATGCGTCCGATCCGTCCGGCCGAGGCGGCTCCCGAGGACGTCCGCATCGCCGATCTCGACTGGGTCGACGGCCGTCGTAACCGCCGCGTGCCGGCGCGCTTGTACTGGCCGTCCCCGGGGACACCGGCGGGGCCTGTTCCCTTGATCGTCTTCTCGCACGGCCTCGGTCAGTCGCGGACAGGCTACAGCTATCTCGGGCGCCACTGGGCGGCCAACGGTTACGCAAGCCTTCACGTGCAGCACGTCGGGAGCGACGGCAGCGTCTGGGCCGGCAATCCGTTCGAGGTTCTCGACCGCGTGAACGTCGCAGCGGATGAACGCGAGGCCATCGCCCGGGCCGCCGATATGAGCTTCGCTCTCGACGGCATCCTGGGCAAAGACAGCGGTTTCGCTGCGTTCATCGACCCGACGCGGATTGCCGCCGCCGGCCATTCCTATGGCGCCAACACGACCTTGATCGTCGGCGGGGCACGGGTCGTTCGCGAAGGGAGAACGCTCGAGTGCAGGGACATGCGCTTCAAGGCCGGCATCGTCATCTCGGCGCCGCCGTTCTACGGCGAGCGCGACCTGCAGGCCGTGCTCGCAGCCATCACCATCCCAACCTTCCACGTCACCGCAACGGCGGACGTGATCGCGTTGCCCGGTCGACGGTCGCCGGTGCAGGACCGCCTCGACGTCTACGGGGCTGTCGGGACGTCAAGGAAGGCGCTGGCGGTCTTCCAGGGCGGGTCGCACAGCATCTTCACCGACCGGCCGCTGACGGGTGGGGTGACGCTCAACCCGCAGGTGAAGCAGGCGACCGCGGAAGGCGCGCTGGCGTTCCTCGACCTGGCATTCCGGGGCGACCCCTCACCCTTGGCGTCATGGAGCGAGACGTGGCGGCCGCTCCTCGCCGTGGCGCCCACAGCTTACCCCGCCACCGAAGCGTCGCGGCATCCGTCACGCCGAGCCCGTCCCCGCTCCTAGCGGTTGCGCCAACCCTCGCCCGCTCAGTCGGTCCATGTTCCACCTGATCTTCGGTCTGCCCTGCCTGTACGTGATCGCCAGGGTGCTGTGGCCTCTGCCTTGGCCGTTCGCGCTGAAGGCCTGCGTCGCGGTTCTCCTGCTCATTGCGTCCCAGTACCACCTGTGGAGTCGCCTCTCCTCGGGCTCGGTCTTCTCACCCGAATTTCCGCGGGCACTGGTCATCCTGTTCAACTGGGCCTTCGGCACCATCTTCCTGCTGGCGGCGATGCAGCTGGCGCTCGACGTCGTGGCGTTGGCCAGCAAGCTCGTGCCGGGAGGTGGTTGGTCGCTGCCGGCGGCGTGGCGCTACGCCGAGGCCGCCCTGGCCATGCTTCTGTCGGCGGTCGCGGTTCAGCAGGCCGTGCGGGTGCCCCCGCTCCGCGATGTCACCGTCGAGATCGAAAACCTCCCGGCCGCCTTCGACGGCTATACCCTTCTTCACCTGACGGACCTGCATCTCAGCCGCCTGTTTCCGGCGCGCTGGGCGCGCGAGGTCGTGGCGCGATCCAACGCAGTCGGGGTCGATCTCATCGTGGTCACCGGCGATTTGATCGACGGATCCCTCGCCAGCCGTCGCGCCGACGTCGAACCGCTGCGTGATCTCCGGGCTCCCGACGGGGTCTGGCTGATCCCCGGCAACCACGAATATCTCTTCGAGTATACGGCGTGGATGCGCCATTACGCCGATCTGGGCATGGCTGTGCTTGCGAACCGGCACACCGTCCTGAGGCGCGGTGATGATGCCGTCGTTCTGGCGGGCGTGACCGACCTCTCGGCCTCGCATTCGGGCCGGCCGGCCCACGATCTCGATGCGGCATTGACAGATGCTCCGGTCGGCATCCCCATCATCCTCCTCGATCATCAACCGAGGGATGCGGCCAGGGCGGCCGCGAAGGGCGTAGCCCTGCAACTGTCCGGTCATACGCATGGCGGGATGATCGTGGGTCTCGACAGGCTGGTCGCGCGGGGGAACGGCGGTTTCGTCTCCGGCGCGTACGCGGTCGGTGGTATGACGCTTTACGTCAACAACGGCACGGCGCTGTGGCCGGGCTTCGCCCTCCGGTTGGGCCCTCCGTCCGAACTGACGCGCATCACGCTCCGAGCCAGAGTTCGGCCGCGCGCGAGCTGACAGAAGCCGGGCCCCGCTCCGCCTCCCAGGCTCGAAGACGTGGGCGGCCATCACCGCAATCTCCGGAATCGGCACGAGCAGGCCGTTCAGCCCGCATTCGCACGCCGCCGGTTCGACTGTGCGCTCGGTCTCGCGAGCAGACAGAAGGCGCCGGGTTCAACCTTCGAGAACAATGTCGCCCATCGAAACGGGCACACGCCAACAAAAAGGGCCGCCCGCAGGCGGCCCCATCGTCCACTCTGTGGCGTGGCTTACCAGCCGTAGCCGTAGCCGTAACCGCCGTAGACGGGCGCATAGCCGTAGGCGGGAGCATACCCATAACCGCCGTAGTAACCGACCGGACGGCCATAGCCGTAGCCGTAGGAATTGGCGGCGATCGCACCGGCCGCGAGACCCGCGATCCCCAGGCCGATCGCGGCTCCCGGGCCGATACCCCGGCGGTAGCCGTAGCCACGATATCCGTAGCCGCCATAGCCGCGCCGGAAGCCGACGCCGCGATATCCGCCGTAACCGCCCCGGTAGCCGTAGCCGCCGTGATAGCCGCCGTAGCCACCGCGCCAGCCAGCTTCCGCCGTGGTCACGGAAGCAGCCATCGAGCCGAGGCCGAGCATGGCGGCGGCGGTGAGAACGAGATAACCCTTACGCATAAAATTCCCTTCGCAAATGTGATACTCGGTCCAACAGGGCTCGATGGGAGCGGTTCCGGCTTCCTCCCCTCGCCCGTTTGTCGCATGGCCCTCGACGAAGGCCTCAGCGCTCTGGCGGGATGGTGATCGGCCTGAACATCACGTCATGCCGAGAGAGCCTCGACGTCCTGACGAGAAAGAGGTGCAGGTTCCCCCTGGGCGCACGATCGCACGCTGGACCACAGTCGGACCGCTCGGCACGCCGGCTAAGGCCGGCCGCCTCCACGACGCTCAGGAGATGAGGAACCCGCTGCCGGCCTGAGCACGCCTTATCGTTGAACGCGCCGCCTCGATGGCCACGTTGGCGGCGCCCAGCGTACGCGGCTCGGTGGGCCGGTTCAGGGCGTGGCGCGCGATGCTGCCTGCAAGGTCGTCCACTTCGCTGGCGAGTGCTTCCAGACGCTCGCGGTCGGTCTCGCGTCGTGCCTCGGAGCGGAGTTCGAGCAGGCGCGCGGTGGCCACCTCGATCCGCTCTCGGCGTTTGCGTCCGATGCGCTGCCGCAGCCAAGCGAGCGTGGAGCCCAGGCCACCGCCCAGGATGGCTACGAGGTAGATCCAACTCTCGTAGCGCTCGATGAAGGTCTCCTGCTCGCGCTCGTAGTAGTCGATCGCGCCGGGATGGATGGGAATGCGGGCACTGGTGGCGTCGGCGGTGTCCTCGTAGTCCGGAGAGGCGACATCCTCGGCCGCCGGCACGCTCTCGGCCAGGGCGGCACGCATCTCGAAAAGGTGCTGGGTCGCCTCCGCGGCCACGCTGCGCGCCAAGTCGGCGCGCGCCATCAGCCGGTAGGACGTGCCGACGGTCGCGACATCCTCCGTGGGGAGGCGGGGATTGCCGCCGAACAGCGCTGCCGGGACCGTGACGGGCTGCAGGCGCGGCCAGCGGGCCAGCACCGCGGCGGTGTCGGCAACCCCGAAGAGCGAGACCTCGTGATCCACGCTCGCCGCGCGTATGAGATCGACGACCCGCCGCGAGGCTGGGGAAGTCGGTGTGGTCACCAGCACCATCCCGTCGATGCGCCCATCGCCGAGCGCGGCGTTGATCTCAGCCTCCTGCACCGGGACGAGGAGCACGGCCGTCCCCGGCACAGCCTCGGCCGGGGGATCGGTCCGTAGTTCCAGGTTGTGGTGTGCGACGAGGTTGCCCACCAGCGCCCTGTCGGCCGTCCGGCTCGCCAGCATGCCCAGCCGCTTGCCGGCGAGATCAGGGAAGCTCCTGATGTTCGTGGCACCCGGCGCCACCACGAAGGCCGCCAGATTGCGCAAGACGGCCAGGGTCAGGCCGTTGCCCGGCATCGACACGTCGGGCCGTACCACGGCGAGGTCGGCCCTGCCCGCCTTCAGCGCCTCCGCGCTCTCGCGCACCCCGTCGAAGGTCAGGACCTTGAGGCGGATCGCACTCTTCCTACGGGCAAGCTCGTCGGCATAGGCGCGCAGAAGTGCCGGCTCTGTACCGCCATGCGGCGCGGTCGCGACGGTAAGGGTCGTTGCGCGCGTGGCGTAAAACGCCGCGACGGCGGCGAGGACCAGAAGGGCTGCTAAGCCGAGGAGCCAAACCTCGCGGCCGCCCGGCAACGCCAACTTGCGCACACACAATCCCCGTTCGCTGCGGCCCGCACCCGTCGGCCGCTTCGCGTCTTCAGTGTCACTCGATGGCGGCGACAGTCATCATGGACCGGCTTTCGTCGACCGCTTGTGCCGGTGAAGGCTGGATCGAAGGCCCGAAGCGACAGGCACGTCGCAACCGATCCGATGACGGTCGCACCGGAGAGCCGGGCGACGGGTCCCCGATGGGCGGTCAGCCCTTCTTGCCTTGCTTGTAACTCTGGATGGCACCTTGGCACCCCGGCGACAGCTTCGACATGTTCTTCTCGAAGCATGCCTGCGTCTCGGGGCCATCGTCCGGCGGCATGTCCCCGCAAAAGGTCGTGAAGTCGCTCATGCATTGCTGCTGGAGCGCCGCCTTGTCCTCACCAGACATCGGCGCGGCACCGACGGAAGTGGTCGCGACGGAGAGAAACAAAACGGTTGAGACCCAGCGGACCGGCATGAGGAAGCCTTCTCATCTCATTGGACGGTGCAGAATGTCCGAGGGCCGGAAACCGTTGCACGCATTGGTCTCGTCGGTGGCACAAAAGGGGTGCCATCCGATCCTCACCCGGATGCGGGCTGGTTCGCGGCAGTGTCCCCGTCCCGTTCGGGCGTCTGAGCCGTGTCTCGCCGCGTCATCGCAACTCGCCGAGTTCCTCTCGGTGAGGTTCTCGATACCGGTGAAGTGGTCCCGAGCCGCACCCGCCCGAATGGGCTCTTCGAGCCTGGCATGGAGGGCCGGTCCGTCCCGGTTCGGCGAATTCTGGATCAGGACCACCATCAGGAAGGTCACGATGGTGATGTCCGCGTTGATGACGAGGTGCTCAGCTTCCGAGCGCGGAGAAACGAACCGCTGATGGCACAGCCGGCGACGACAACAGTCCCCGGTGTGAAGACGAGGGGATGACCATCCCACTCGGCCACTCTGCCCGCGAAGTTTGTGAAGGCGGGTGACGTCTCAGGATGCGCCGGCTCTCCTGCGGCCTTTGGCGTCATGAGCTCACCCTGTATCTCAATCGGTCCGGTCCAAAGCCCGCCCGTCAGGTCACCCAAGACTGCATCGGCAGCCAAGGCCAGTCGCTTTAGCCCTCGACTGTCGGAGCCTGTCACGTCTCTGGACCTCGCGTTCCGGCCACCAGTGGCCGTGAAGAACCCGGCGCCTTTTGCTTAGCCCGCGCCAAACAACGGCAAGATCACCTCGTTGCGGATCCCGGGAACATCCTCCAAAACAGTGTCGAAGCCGGCCTTTCCCTGCGCCGAACGCGAGGGATTTCCGATGAGAGATCTTCGCGCAGCGATTCGTACTCACTGGAGCAAGATGCGGCCAGATCTCGGCCGCGATGTCGTGGCGGGCCTCACGGCGGCCGCCGTCGTCCTGCCCAAAGCCATCGCCTTCGCCGCGGTGGCCGGATTGCCGGTGGCGGTCGGCCTCTACACCGCATTCGTTCCGGCGGTCATCTACGGGCTTTTAGGCTCGTCGCGCGTCCTCAGCGTCAGCTCGACGACAACCTTGGCGATCCTCACCGGAGCTGAGCTCGGCAGCGTGGCCGCCGACGGCGGGCCGGCGAAGCTCGCTGCTGCAACGGCAACGTTGACGGCCCTCGTCGGCATTTTGCTCCTCGCCGCGCGGTTGATGAAGCTCGGCTTCGTGGCGAGCTTCATCTCCGTGCCCGTACTGACGGGCTTCAAGGCCGGCATCGGAGTTGTCATTCTCCTGGACCAAATCCCCAAGCTCCTTGGACTGCATGGAACGAAACAATCCTTCGTCGCCGACCTGGTGAGTCTCGTGCGGCACCTGCCCGACACCTCTCTGGTGACGCTCGCCGTCGGGGGGATCACGCTGGCCGTGCTTCTCGCCATGGAGTGGCTCAAGCCGCACTCGCCGGCCCCCCTGGGCGCGGTGGCGGCGGCTGTCGCCGCCTCGTGGCTGCTGGACCTGAGCGCCGCCGGGGTGTCGATCGTCGGGCCTATCCCGCAAGGCCTGCCCTCGCTCACTCTGCCCGATCCCGCCCTGATCCAGGCACTCCTGCCGGGTGCCCTCGGCATCGCCTTGATGAGCTTCACAGAAAGCATTGCCGCCAGCCGGGCTTTCGTTGGACCCGACGATCCGCCGGTCAACGCCAACCGCGAGCTGATCGCGACCGGAGCCGCCAATCTCGGGGGCGCCCTGCTCGGATCGATGCCGGCGGGCGGCGGCACTTCGCAGACCGGTGTCGTGCGGGCAGCCGGAGGCCGAACCCAGATGGCCTCGCTCGTGACGGCCGCCGCATCGCTTGCCACGATGCTGCTCCTTGCTCCGGTTTTGCGGCTCCTGCCGCAGGCGACCCTGGCGGCAGTGGTGATCATCTACTCGGCGAGCCTGATTCAGCCGGCAGAGTTCCGGGCGATCTACCGGGTGCGCCGCATGGAGTTCTACTGGGCGGTCGTCGCGGCCATCGGCGTTCTGGTCTTCGGGACGCTTCAGGGCATTGTCGTCGCCATCGTTCTGTCGCTCATCGGCCTTGCCCTTCAGACCGCTCATCCGCCGGTCTTCATCATCGGGCGCAAACGTGGTGCCGATGTCCTGCGCCCCCTCTCGGCAGAGCACCCTGACGACGAGACGTTCGAGGGTCTCCTCATCCTCCGTCCGGAAGGACGCCTCTACTTTGCCAACGCGCAGAACGTCGGCGAGCGGATCCGGGCGCTGATTGCCGAGCACAAGCCGCGCGTGGTCGTTCTCGATCTCAGCCGCGTGCCCGACATTGAGTATTCGGCGCTGCAGATGCTGCAGGAGGGTGCGCGGCGAACGAGCGTGACCTTCTGGCTCGTGGACTGCAATCCCCACGTGCTCGACATGGTGCGGCGTTCAGGCCTCGACCAGGAACTCGGCCCCGACCGCCTGTTGTTCAACGTCCGGACGGCTATCGAGCACTACAGGCACCTTCAAGCGCCCTCAGCACTCGGCTGACCGCCGGCCAAACTCGAAATGCCAAGCCACAGCGAATCCGCCGAGATCTCGCAAGATTTTCACCACGTGTCCCTTCCGATCAAGCGACACTCTCGGCACAGCGCTACCGTTCAGCTTCCGTAAGCTGTAGCGATTCTTGCCTTGCCGCTTATGCTTGCATTTCTGTTCGTCACCGCGGTTTGGCTGGCGTCAGCGGCGCCCGTGCAATCGAAAGGTTGTATACGCCAACCTGAGGCGCTCACCCATGGCAATGACTACGACATGGGCAGCAACGCGCCGCTGCCGTCCATCGTCGCCCTCGAGCACGCCCGCGCCCGACATGACTCCTTGTGCCGAGCGGACGGCGGCTATCACGAGGCTGCAACATGAGGTTACAGCGTCAGACCGGGCTCGCGTCACGCGATCCGAAGCAGCCGGAGCCCTACGGGCGCCAGCGGGCTTCTCGTTCGCCGGAGCCGCATTGCGGCCGTTCGACAGGAATACCCCCGCCGAGGTCGCCGGAGCGCCGCCTACCGGCAAGGATGGGTCGGCATCCGCATAGAGCGCATCGCCCGGCATCCTACGCCTCCTCGAAGTTCGATCCTGAGCGGTGGGGTCACAGATCGATCTTGAAGCTTGCCATCTTTTCAGACTGAGCCAATTCGCAATGTACAGGCTCACCAGGGAAATAGGCGTTCGCTTCACAGCCGGTAACGCATGCTTGCAGTCTAGATATTAAGAGGGCCTCACGATCGCGCAACTTGAAAGGTGCTCCATGCGGCCAAAAGTTGCCCCCTTCGATCAAATCGGGATGTCAAAACCTGTGTTAGACGCGCCCTTCGAGTGAGCGCGGCGTCAAAACGGAGGTGATCATGTCCTCTTCCATGACGATAGACTCACCCCCGCCGTCGGGGACCCGGGGGTGCCATACAAGCGGGAAGTCGCTCTCTATTGCCTTCAGCCGCCCTGGGGTCGGGCCGGCGGTCTATGCCACTCTTGTCGAACTCGGTGTCGCTCCTGACGATCTTCTGACCGAGCTACGACTCGACCCACGTCTCTTCGACGGCGGCCATCCTGTCCCCTATGCCAATCTCAGCCGCCTGATCACGCTCGGGATCGAGCGCACGAATTGTCCGCATTTCGGACTTCTCGTCGGCCAGCGGGCGACCCTGGCTTCGTTGGGGCGGCTCGGCCTGCTGATGCGCCATTCGGACACCGTGGGCGACGCCTTGCGGGCCCTCGAAGCCCACGCTGGCGTTCAGAACTGGGGTGCGGTGGTCGGGCTGGGCACCGACAGCGGCATCACCGTTCTCAGCTACGCTCCCTACGGGCCGGAGGCCGAGAGCGCGGCCATCCACTCGGAGCGGGCGCTGGCGACGATGACCGGCGTCCTTCGGGCGCTGTGTGGCTCCGACTGGGCTCCGGATGAGGTTCTGCTGCCCCGCTCCAAGCCACGCGAAACCAATCCCTATGATCGCTTCTTCCAGGCGCCCATCCGGTTCGATCAGGAAATGGCCGCCCTGGTGTTCCCGGCCGAGCTTCTCAACAAAACCATCGACGGCGCGGACCCGATTGTGCGCAGGTTGGCCGAGGGCCGCATCCGCCAACTTGAGGCCATGCAGTCGTCCAATCTGACGGATGAGCTTCGTCGCTACCTCCGGACCCAAGTCACCCGGCAACGCTGCAAGGCCGAGCGCGTCGCGCGCATGCGCCTGGTGCACCGCCGCACCTTGAGCCGACGCCTGCGGGCCGAGGGCACATCCTTCAGACAGCTTTCCAACGACGCGCTGTACCGGGTGGCCAAGCAACTGCTCGCCGACACGAGCATGAGCCTGACGCAGATCTCGACCGCCCTGAACTTCTCCGAGCCTGCCGCCTTCACCCATGCCTTCCGGCGCTGGTCGGGCATGGCGCCGAGTATCTGGCGCCAGGCGAACCGGCTGTGAGGCACGGCAACGGGCTCCGGCAGGGGACGGTCCACGCGGGAGGAGGGACGGCAAGTGCTGCGATTCGTCTGCGCTGTGGTCGGCATCCTCATGACGTTCGCCGCCGGAGCGGGGGCGCAGGAGGGACGCTCGCCTCTCTCGGATCAAGCGGACGCGCGCATGCAACTCGGTGCGGCTTCGCTGATTCCGACTCTGCGCGGCCGTCGGCTCTATGCCGATCAGAAGCTCGTCGTCGGGTATGTGCGGGATGTCAGAGTTTCAAAAGACGGGAATACGCTGATTGTCGTCGTAGCGCGACGGCGCTGGCTCGGCGGTGGAGAGATCGCCATCCCGGTCCCGTTGCTGCGTCAGCAAGACAACGATCTGACCATCACCGCCACCCGCCAGAGCATTCGCCAGATCCCTCTGTTTCCGCCGTAAGGGAGGAGAGCGGATGTCCGTCGCTCCCGCCGCGGGGAAAGGGCGGGAGCCATCCGCAGCCCACCGGGCGAGCGGCTCACGCGAACTGAACCGATCGAGGCCGCGCCGACGCGCTGTCCCGATTGATCAAGCGCAGCCGCTTGCCTCATGCGAAACAAGTGCAAGAACGGACTTCTCACTCGTCCTGCCATGCGAGATCCAACAGCCGCCGCTCGACCGGGCGACAGAGCACAGGGCGAGCCATGATTGGAGGCGCGCGAAACGTCTTCGGAATTCGCCATCTCTTTGACTCGAGATAGCACCGACAGGGCAATTCACAGCGATCAACCGGGGAGGCGCGAGCATGCGAGTTGCGATGTTCAGCGCGCAGAATTACGAGCGCGTGCTTCTAGATGAGCTGAACACCAGTCACGGCCACGATTTGGTATATCTCGATACGCTGCTGGGGCCTAAAACTGCGCTTCTTGCGGCAGGATTTCCTGCGGTCAGTGTCTTCGTCAACGACACCGTCGATCGCACCGTTCTCGAGGATCTCGCTCGGGGGGGAACGAAGATCGTCGCGACGCGATGTACGGGATTCAATCATATCGACCTGGAGGCAGCAGACGAACTCGGAATACAAGTCGTCCGCGTGACCAATTACTCGCCCAATTCGGTGGCGGAGTTCGCCGTCGGATTGCTGCTGGCGCTGAACCGGAAGATTCACCGAGCCCATAACCGAACGCGGGAAAGCGACTTCAGGCTCGATGGCCTGATGGGGTTCGACCTTGTCGGCCGCACCGTGGCGGTGATCGGGACCGGGAAGATCGGCACCATCTTCGGCCGGATCATGGCCGGCTTTGGCTGCACCGTGCTCGGGTTCGACGTGCATCGCTCACCCGAGTTCGAGAAGTTCGGCGGTCGCTACGTCGATGCCGAAGGCGTTGAAGCGGCGGATGTCATTTCGATGCATTGCCCGCTGACACCCGAGACCTATCACATCGTCGGCAGACGAACGCTGGGGCGCGTGAAGAACGGGGCGCTTCTGATCAACACGAGCCGCGGCGGGCTGGTCGACACCGAGGCCGCCATCGATGCATTAAAGTCGGGCCGTCTCGGCGGATTGGCACTCGATGTCTATGAGCAGGAGGCGGATCTTTTCTACAGAGATTTGTCGAGCTCCATCATCTCCGACGATGTCATTCGACGCCTTATCTCCTTTCCGAATGTCATTTTGACCGGCCACCAAGCATTCTTCACGCAAGAAGCACTGAGAACCATTCTTGGAACAACACTTGATAGCATTTCTGATTTCGAAGCAGGTCGGACACTGACCAATCGAATTAGCCGCCGCTTGGACGGATGATCGATGCTGCGCCCACGCTACATTCCGCCGGACGACATCTTCCCACCGAACCCCTGGGCGTTCGAAACCGTCCGCTACGACGCGAGACTGGCGCGTGAACTGACCGGGCAAGCCGAGACGATGTTCGCGTTGTCGAACGGATATCTGGGCATCCGCGGCACGGTGGAGGAAGGCACACCGGTGCGCGAGGCGGGCACCTATCTCAACGGCTTCTACGAACACCGGCCGATCTCCTACGGGGAACATGCCTACGGCTTCCCCAGGGTCGGCCAGAGCATCTTGAACTGCCCGAACGGAACGGTGCTGAAACTGTTTGTCGATGACGAGCCATTCGTCCTGCCGCCGGCGGAGATCCTGAGCTACCGGCGCTCCTTGGATTTGAGAGCGGGCACGTTGAACCGCGACGTCCGCTGGGTAACCGCAACAGGCAAGCGCCTGCATATGCGCACCGTTCGGCTCGTCTCGCTCGCGCAACGACATCTTGCTGCAATCGAGTTCGAACTGACGGGGGAGGACGCGGACGTCGAAATCGCGGTTTCGTCGGAACTGGTCAATTCTCAACCCTTGAGCGCCGATACGACAGATCCACGTCTCGCCGAAGGCTTCGTCGGTCGCGTGCTTCACCCGACCGGAACGAGTGCCGGGGGGATGCGGGCGATGCTGAGCTATCGGACAAGGAGCTCCGGCATGAGCCTCGGCTGCGGCATGGATCACAGCGTTTCGAGCGAGTGCCCAGTCCTGACCGAGCTCGTCTGCGAGGACGATTTCGCCGCCGCTCGGTTCCGGTGTAAACTCGAGCGAAATAAACCGCTCCGCATCCGCAAGTATCTCAGTTATCACTACGGAGAATCTTCGGATCACACCGAGATCCTGTTCCAGACCGCCTCAACCCTCGACCGCGCGATGCGACATGGATTCGAGCGCATCCGCGAGCGGCAGAGGAGCGATGTCGGGCGCTTCTGGGCACGGGCCGACGTGACGGTGGAGAGCGACAATCCAAGGACGCAACAGACCATCCGGTGGAACCTCTTCCAACTCCTCCAGGCCTCCGAACGGGCTGAAGGGCATGGGATCGGCGCTCGCGGCCTGACCGGCCAAACCTATGAAGGGCATTACTTCTGGGACACGGAAATCTACGTATTGCCGTTCATCATCTACACAAATCCCGCGATCGCCCGAAGCGTTCTGAAATTTCGCTACGACATGCTTGATAAGGCCCGAGCCCGGGCCCGGGAACTGGGTCACCGTGGCGCCACCTTCCCTTGGCGAACCATCAACGGCGACGAAGCATCAGCCTACTATGCTGCGGGAACGGCGCAGTACCACATCAACGCCGATATCGCCTATGCGCTCCGGAAATATGTCGAGGTGACCGGAGATCAGGAGTTTCTCTGGAATTATGGCGCGGAGATCCTGATCGAGACGGCTCGCCTCTGGTTCGACCTCGGCTTCTTCTCCGACGTCAAAGGCGGTCGCTTCTGCATCAATGGCGTGACGGGACCGGATGAGTACACGGCCCTCGTCAACAACAATTGCTTCACCAATCTGATGGCACGGGAAAACCTGCGCTACGCCGTCCAGAGCGTACGGGCTCTCGAGCGCCTGCACCCTCCTCTGTTCGAGATCTTGGTCGCCCGCACGGGCCTCGAACCGTCCGAACTCGAACAGTGGCATGAAGCCTCCGAGCGGATGTATCTTCCTTACGACGGCCGCCTCAAGATTCATCCTCAGGATGACGACTTCCTCGACCTCAAACGCTGGGACTTCGCGACAACGCCGGAGGATAATTATCCTCTTTTTCTCCACTACCACCCCCTCAATCTCTACAGGTCCCAGGTCATCAAGCAAGCCGATACTGTGATGGCCATGTTTTTGCTCAACGAGCAATTCAATCACGATGAGAAGAGAAGGAATTTTGAATATTACGAGGCGCTAACTACGCACGACTCGTCTTTGTCCGTCTGCATTCAGAGCATCATCGCAAACGAGACGGGGTTCAAGGAAAAGGCAATCGATTATTTCGACTTTGCGGCGGCGATGGATATGTCAGACATCGGCGGCAACATGATGCACGGCGCTCATATCGCCGCCATCGGTGGCACGTGGCTCGCCCTCGTCTACGGCTTCGCCGGCCTGCGTGATACCGCAGGCCAGATCTCATTCGATCCGAAGCTGCCGGAGACGTGGTCGGCTTTGAACTTCGTCTTGACCGTCAGAGGACAGACGCTTCGCATCGAGATCGACCGCATGTCGGCAACCTACCGCTTGTTGAACGGGGAGTGGGTGAGCTTTTCGCACGCGGGAGAAGAGTGCGTCTTGTCGTCCGCCGAGCCGATCCTGACGCGCGCGTTCGGACCGGAACAGCCGCTGCAGTAGTCCGGCAGTGTGGAAGCGGGGTCGGCGTCGATTTGGCCTGCGCCAATGATCCTCCGAGCCGAAGGCCTAACGGACGGAAGCGGAGATTTCTTCCATGATGGCCTCAATCAGCGAGTTCATTGGAACGCAGCCGATCCTGACACTCTTCCTGGTCATCGGCCTTGGCTACGCGGTCGGACAGATCAGGGTCTTAGACTTCTCGCTCGGCGTGGGGGCCGTGCTCTTCGTCGGCTTGATCATCGGCGCCATCGCACCGAAGGCACAAGTCGCCGGGCCGCTCGGTCTCGTCGGGCTGATCATGTTCCTTTACGCGATCGGCATACTCTACGGTCAGCAATTCTTCGAGGGCCTGTCGGGCCCCGGCCGCGTCTATAATCTGCTGGCGGTCGGCGCGGTGATCGCTGGCCTGTTGGTGGCCGTCGGTCTCGGCGCCGTGTTCCAGGTCAAGCTCGGCCACACGCTCGGCATCTTCGCTGGATCGATGGTCAGCACGGCGGCCTTGCAGGCCGCGATCGATACGATCGGAAATCGCGACCCATCCATCGGCTACTCGGTCACCTATCCGTTCGGCGTGATCGGTCCCATTCTTTGCCTCTACTTCATGACGCGACGCGTGAAGCCGACCTTTCCGCCGAAGCCAGCCCGCTTCCACATCGGCGAGATCACAGTCGAGCGGTTGCCGGCCGCAGGAACGACGCTCGCGGCCGTCATGGGGACTTTGCCCGACGGCGTACAGATCGCGGGCGTGCGGCAGGCCCACCACAATCGACTGCCCGATCCTGGCCTGGAACTGCATCCGAGCGACGCGCTTCTGCTCGCGGCCGATCGCGCGGTGGCGGTCGAGGAGGTCGCCACGGCTCTGGGACATGCCGACAAGGGCCGGCTCACCAAAGATCGCGGCGACATCACCTACCAGCGCTTCTTCGTCTCGAACGCGGCGCTGACCGGCGTGAAGCTGTCGGCTTTGCCCCTGCCGCCGGATATCTCGATCCAGATCCTGCATGTGCGGCGTTACGACATGGACCTGCTGGCCGCCCCCGACCTGATGCTGGAGCTCGGCGACAGGGTCGGGATTCTCGTCGCACACGAGGCCGTGGCCGAGATCCGCGCGCATTTTGGCGACACCCTCAGGGCGACCGCAGACTTCAGCTACGTGTCCGTCGGTCTCGGAATGGTGCTCGGCGTTCTCCTCGGCCTGATTCCGATTCCTGTGCCGGGCATCGGCGCCCTGACTCTCGGCATCGGCGGCGGCCCGCTCATCGTGGCGCTGATCCTCGGCCGGCTTCGGCGCACCGGTCCGCTGAGCTGGGTCATGCCCCTGCCCGCAAACATCGTGCTGCGCAATCTGGGCCTGACACTGTTCCTGGCCACGGTCGGGATCAATTCCGGCCAAGCCTTCGTCACCACGGTCGCGCAGAATGGACCACTGATGCTGCTGATCGGTGTGGCGGTGCTGTTGACGACGGTGGCGATCGTGCTGCTCGTCGGCTTCTATCTGCTCAAAATTCCGTTCGACGACCTGATCGGTGTCGCCTCCGGCGCCACAGGAAATCCGGCAATTCTGGCTTATTCCTCGCGCACGGCACCGACCGAACGCCCGGATATATGCTACGCGATGATCTTCCCGTCGATGACCATCGTGAAAGTCTTCAGCGTGCAAATCATCGGCCTGCTTTTCTTCGGCGGCTGATATTCGCTGATGAGCCCGGAACCGGACGGTCCATTCGCCAAGTCATGCTCGACGCGGATATCGGCCTCATGCATCGACATCCACCGCACCCCGGAACGCCGCGGATGAACGGCTGACGTGCAGCGGTGATCGAGGTTGCAGCGTTCGTGTGTCGCCGGCAACAGTGATGTCGATCTCATCACCGTCGATCAGGGTGGCCTCCACCGCGTCACCAGTGATGCTGAGCCCGACGGAGCGACCGCGCCAGCGAACTTTGAAGGATAGACGTCTCCACGTGGGCGGCAGCTTGGGATCGAGTTCCAGGGTCTCGCCGGCCAAGTTCAGCCCCGCGATCCCGAGGATCGCGGCCTGCCACAGGCCGCCGAGCCCGGCGATGCGAACGCCGCCGGCACTGTTTGGATCGGGATCGAGATCGAGGGAGGCCGTCTCCCGCATGTAGCGGAGCGCCATCTCGCTGTCCCCGAGGCGGGCCGCCACGCGCGCATGCATCGCTGCGCTCAGGGAGCTGCCGTGGGCACAGCGCGGCTCGTAGTGGCGGAAGTTGACCGCCGCGCCCTCCCCGGGGAACGCCTCGGGCAACAAGGCGATCAGCGCGACCACGTCGGCCTGCTTGACGACCTGCGAGCCCTGCGTCTGCTCGCGGCCGATCACCACGTCGATGGGCAGCGCGTGGGTGACGTAGTCCCTCACATCCAGCGGCTTCAATGCATGGAAGCCGGCAAACTGCTCGTAGAGCCCGGTGGTGGGATCGAGGCCGGTGACGATGCGCGCGACGGCGTCCCGCCAGTCGTCGAGTTCACCGTCGTCGAGGGCGATCCTGTCTTGGAGCGCGGCGGCGTGGTCGGGCCAGCGCTTCCGCAGCAGGTCCAACGCGTCCAGAGCACGCGCGATGTTCCAGCGTGCCATCACGTTGGTGAAGGCGTTGTCGTCCACATCCTCATGGTACTCATCCGGCCCGATGACGTGGCGGATGTGGCGCCCGCCATCCGCTTCGGCCACGGCCCGGGAGGCCCAGAATCGCGCGGTTTCGACGAGGATTTCGACCCCGGCATCGCGGAAGAAGTCGTCGTCGCCGGTGGCGCGCCAATACTGCCAGACCGCGTATGCGATGTCGGCGCTGATGTGGTGTTCCATCTTGCCGGTCAGGATCTCGACCGGCTGCCCGGCGGGGCCCAGCACCGTTTCCGGTGTGGTTTCCTCACCGGTATCGGCCGACTCCCAGGGATAGAGCGCGCCTCGGTACCCGAACAGTTCAGCCTTCGCACGGGCGGCGGGCAGCATGTGGTACCGGTACATCAACAGCGCGCGCGCCGCTTCCGGCCAGACGGCGGTGTAGTATGGCAGAAGATAGGTCTCGGTATCCCAGAAGACGTGGCCGAAATAGGCATCGCCGGTCAGGCCGCGCGCACCGATCGACACCCGGTCGTCGTCCGGGTTGGCGGCGCTCGTCAAATGGTAGACGGCGAACCGCAGGGCGCGCTCCAGATCGTCATCGCCGTCGATGTCGATCCCGCCGTCCTCCCAGTGGTCGTTCCAGGCGGCCTCATGCGCCCGCAGGACAGCACGCCAGCCCAAGTTGGTGCCGCGCTCCAGCGCCGCCTCCGCGTGCGGCGTCGGGTCTTCCGCCGGTCGGTCCGATCGCGCCACGGCGACGTGGCGAGCCAGTTCGGCAACCTGGCCGGCCTTGGAGCGCCAGCGCCAGATCCACCGCAGCGGGAACGGGCGCTCGGCAGGGACCGAGGCTCCTTCGAGGCGCAGCTCTGCACCGCCGGCCATCGCCACAACCTTGCCCGTCCCCTCGGTGCGCCAAGTGCCCACTTCGTTCTTGAGACGAATCGGCTCCATGCCGAGACCGGCCAGACCGAAGCTCGCTTCGAGGCGGACGTCGACGCCATCCCGGTCCAGCACGACGCGCTGCACTTGCAGCCCCGCCGCGCGGTCTGCCAGCGACAGCAGGCGAAGCTCGTGGCCCGTCGCGGTGATGCCGGCCGGCGTTCGATGCGTCCATTCGGAGAGCAGCACGCCGCGCCGCATGTCGAGCCGCCGCAGGCCGCGAAGCATCTCACCCTCGCGTGACACGAGCGGCTCTCCATCGAGGATGAGGCGGACCCGCGACCAATCGGCGACGGGCACGAGTGCCGGAACGGGCGGTTCGGTATTCGGCATGTCGAACAGCCCCGCCACGTAGCAGCGCGGCCATGAGGCCCAACGGATGTACCCGAGCCAGCTGACCCAGGTCGGCCCTCGGCTCGTGGAGCGCGCGGCGCGCATTCCGAGGAAGCCGTTGCCGAGGGCAAAACGCGACTCGACGGCACTTTCCGTGAGCACGTTGTAGCCTTCATGCGCCAGAACCCAACCGGGCGCCTCCGTCGGTTGAAGCAGATCAAGCATCTTCGACGGGCTCCTGAGCAGCCCGGGCGCGCAGCGTGCCCTCGGCCAGAGTGGCGACCTCGACCTGATCAAGACTTGTCACGACGAGATCGGCGCCTGCCTCGCTCAGCAGGACTTCGTCGCCGAGGCGGGCGATCCCGATTGCGGTCATTCCGCCGGCGCGGGCGGCCCGGATGCCGGCCGGTGCGTCCTCCACCACGATGCACTGCGCCGGCGACGTCTTCACGGCTTCGGCCGCGAGCAGAAAGAGAGCCGGATCCGGCTTACCCTTCGGCACCTCGTGGCCGCTGAGGTCGGCGTCGAACAGCGAGAGCAGCGTGCGCCCGTCCGGCAACTTCAGGCGGGTCAGCATCGCGGCGGCGTTCTTCGACGAGGAGGCGAGCGCCAGCCGCAGTCCAGCCACGTTCAGCGCAGCGGCGAAGCGCATGGCATCGGGAAAAACCTCGAAGCTGCCCTCCTCGATCAGCCGGTCGATGAGCGCCTGCTTCTTGTCCGCATAGTCTGCCGACCGGCGCGCGGCCTCCGGCCCGCCGAGCCGCTCGAGCACCGCACGAGCCCCCTCGAGGCGAGGCCGTCCGGCAACGTTCGCTTGATAGAAGGCGGTGGTGAAGCCTGCCGGATCGGCAAAACCTTTCAGCGCCTCGCGCCATGCGCGCTCGTGGGGCGAGTTCACGAGCACGCCGTCTACGTCGAAGATCGCGGCGCGAAGGCTCGGCATCACCGCGCGCGACGCCGGTCGAGGCGCCCCTCCTCACACATTGTCGCTCTCTGTCGAGCTTGCGGCACGCGCCGTCGTCATGGCGCCCCACGACCAGCCAGACACCTCGGGCATGTCGTCACCGTACCGACCGATATACTCCCGGTGATCGATCAGCTTGTCCCGGATCGCCTGCTTGGCGTAGGCCGCACGGGCGGCCAGACCCGGCACGCGATCGATGACGTCGCCCACCAGGTGGAAGCGGTCGATATCGTTCATCACGCACATGTCGAACGGCGTGCTCGTCGTGCCCTCCTCCTTGTAGCCGCGCACGTGGAAGTTTCCGTGCCCGTGGCGACGATAGATCAGCCGGTGAATGAGCCACGGATAGCCGTGAAAGGCGAAGACAACCGGTTTGTCTGTCGTGAACAGGGCGTCAAAGTCCTGATCCGAGAGCCCGTGGGGATGCTCCGTATCGGGCTGCAGCTTCATCAAGTTCACGACGTTGACGACGCGCACCTTGAGGTCCGGAGCATAGCGGCGAAGGAGGTCGACGGCCGCGAGCGTCTCCATGGTCGGCACGTCCCCGCAGCAGGCCATGACGACGTCCGGCTCGCTGCCGCGATCGTTGCTCGCCCATGCCCAGATTCCGAGCCCGGCCGTGCAGTGCTTGACCGCCTCATCCATCGTGAGCCACTGCGGCGCCGGCTGCTTGCCTGCCACGATTACGTTAACGTAATTTCGGCTCCTCAAGCAATGATCGGTCACCGAGAGAAGACAATTGGCGTCCGGCGGCAAATACACACGCACCACCTCCGCCTTCTTGTTCACGACATGATCGATGAAACCGGGATCCTGATGACTGAATCCATTGTGATCCTGCCGCCACACGTGGCTCGATAGGAGGTAGTTCAGCGATCCGATCGGCCGCCGCCAAGGAATGTGGTTGCAGACCTTCAGCCATTTGGCGTGCTGATTGAACATCGAGTCGATGATGTGGATGAAAGCCTCATAGCAGGAAAAGAAACCGTGCCGGCCGGTCAGCAGGTAGCCCTCGAGCCAGCCCTGGCACTGATGTTCGCTCAGCATCTCCATCACGCGGCCATCGGGCGCGAGGTGATCGTCCCACGGCAGGGTCTCGGCCACCCAGGCGCGGTTGGTGACTTCGAGCGCGTCCTGCCAGCGGTTGGAATTGTTCTCGTCCGGGCTGAACAGCCTGAAGTTCCGCGCCTCGGCATTCAGCGCAAGGACGTCGCGCAGAAAGCGGCCCATCACACGCGTGGATTCCGCCATGGTCGCTCCGGGCGCCGTCATGGTGACGGCGTAGTCGCGGAAATCCGGCAGCCGGAGGTCGCGCAGCAACGCGCCGCCGTTGGCATGCGGGTTGGCGCTCATGCGCCGCTCACCCTTCGGGGCAATGTCGGCGATCTCGGATCGCAATCGACCGCTCACGTCGAAAAGCTCGCCGGGCCGGTAGGAGAGCATCCAGTCTTCGAGGATCCGCACGTGGGCCGGATTGTCGTGCATCTCGCCCATCGGCACTTGATGCGAGCGCCAGTAGTCCTCGGTGCGTCGGCCGTCGATTTCGCTCGGGCAGGTCCAGCCCTTGGGTGTGCGGAGCACGATCATCGGCCAGAGCGGTCTGCGCGTAAAACCTTTGTCGCGCGCCTCGGCTTTGATCTGCAGGATGTCCGTCAGCACCGTGTCCAGCGTAGAAGCCATGAGCTGGTGCATCTCGGCCGGGTCGCTGCCTTCGACGAAGTAGGGTGTGTAGCCGTATCCCTTGAAAAGATGTTCGAGCTCCTCGTGGCTGATCCGAGCGAGGACGGTCGGGTTCGCGATCTTGTAGCCGTTGAGGTGAAGGATCGGCAGAACCGTCCCATCGCTCGCCGGGTTGAGGAACTTGTTGGAATGCCAACTGGTTGCCAGGGGGCCCGTCTCAGCTTCGCCGTCGCCGACGACGCAGGCGACGATGAGATCGGGGTTGTCGAAGGCCGCCCCATAGGCATGCGAGAGGGAGTAGCCCAGCTCGCCGCCCTCATGCATCGAGCCCGGTGTTTCGGGCGCGACGTGGCTTGGAATTCCACCGGGAAAGGAAAACTGCTTGAAAAGGCGCCGCATGCCCTCGGCGTCCGCGGAGATCTGCGGATAGACCTCGCTGTAAGTTCCCTCGAGATAAGCGTTGGCGATCACCCCAGGACCGCCATGCCCCGGTCCGGTGATATAGATCATATCAAGATCGTGCTTCTTGATCAGGCGATTCAAATGAACATAGATGAAATTCAGGCCCGGCGTTGTGCCCCAATGGCCGAGCAGACGCGGCTTGATGTGCTCCTTGGTCAGCGTCTCCTTCAACAAAGGATTGTCGAGCAGATAGATCTGCCCGACCGACAGGTAGTTTGCCGCGCGCCAATAGGCATCGACCAGGTCGAGCTCTGATGCTTCCGCTGCGCGCTTGGAGTGCCGCCGTTTCTTGACGATAGCGTCCATCTGACTGCCCAGGGATATTACAGGTTCGTTTTGCTGCCGTGCGATGCACTGTTTTTAATCGAATGGTTCCCCTCGATACGCTTCACGATTCAGGTTGGATCTTGAGATCGGATACGGCTCGAACATGACTCAAGCTTCCGTGCGGGACGCACATCGCGGCATACGACTCGCGGATGCCGTGTGCTCGGGGAAGCTTTCATGAGGTCTTCTCCTGGTCGGAGGACACCATGCATCGAGAGCCGCGTCGCGCCGGGCTAGGCCCGAAGTCCTGCCCCGCGTCGCGTCGATCCGTCCACGGCAGGCACGCTAGCACCGCGCCGGGCGCCACGCTTGATCCAACAGGACAGGCACGGCTTTGGGATGCGGCGACGCTCGGTCGCTCCTGTCTTTAGACAGAGGCGGACCGTGTGATCCCCGGCCAACTGTCCTCAAGATCGGCTCTGATCCGTTTGGAGTAGCTCGCGTTCGGGACCCGACCCTGACGCCGACCGAATGGCGGCCTGCGCGAACCATATGAGCCCAGGGTCTCGATGCTTATGTCCAGCTTGTGCGCCGTCCACGCAAAAGGCTTCTGATGTCCCTGACTGCGATGGGAATCACTGCGATGCAAATCGTTGAGACAGCAGCCCGTTCCTTCGTCGACCCGTCACGAACAGATCATCGCGGCGAACACTGCTTATCCGACAATCGATCCTCTCTGCAGGATCATTGATTCGTTCTTTGAAGGCATACATATCGAACAACGGCGCGTCGCCAGAGCATCGACGTCCTTACACCGGGTCGGTGTTGTCTCGGATCGCCGCCTCGGGTCTGATCGCCGACAGGCTCACGCAAGCAGAATAGGCTCGGCTCCGCTGATCCGGCGCATCTCGTTACCGAAGGAGGTTGCGATGAAAACCGCACAATTCGTGGGCGCTACCATGATCGGCTTCATCAGTCTGGCCGGAGTGACGCCGGCACGGGCGGTCGATTCCAGCCTGTCGGGGTACCAGGGCGCCTGGGTTCTGGATGGCCGCGACTGCGCAGATGTGTTTTCGTCCGGCGGGAAAGTAAAGGCATTCAAAAAGCCTGTCGACATTTTCGCGCCCGCATTCGTGATCTCCGGCAAGCGCCTGAGAACTCCGATGGCATCCTGTCAGATCAAATCGACCCAGCCGAATAAGGATCGTCATGTCTTCCTCCTCGACTGCACGAACAGTGTCGCGAGCAATGAGGTCAGGGTGGTGATGGCGATATCACCCGATCGCGGCCTCAAACGCTACTACGGCGATCAAGATCCGACAGGCGTCGCCTATCGGCGCTGCTCGTGAGCGACGCGAAGGCCGCGGGCCGCCGGCGCCGCGATGCTCATGAATGCCCAAGTGCGCATGCGACCGCGGCCTCGTGCGGACCTCGCCGGGCGTCCTCTTGGATCAAGCGGCGCGGCCGACTTCGTCATACCGTTCGACGACCTTGATGTTGAAGCCGCGCGGGCTTCGAAGATGATCACAGCTGCGGCATCAACTCTGTTTCGCATCGATGTGATTTTCTTCACCAGAGACGGAGATACTGCCATGAAAGCTGTCCTAATCTCGTCCGCGGCCTTTGTCGCCCTGATCCTGACCAGCGTCGCGGCGGATGCACGTGGCTTCCGTGGCGGCGGCGGAGGGTTCCGCGGCGGTGGCGGCTTCCACGCCGGCGGGTTCCGGGGTGGTGGAGTCCGGGGCGGAGGCTATCGCGGAGGCATGGCCGGCTATCGCGGCGGGTACGGACGCGGGGGCCGATACGGTTACGCAGGCGCCGGCCGCTACGGCTACGCGAGAGTCGGCCGCTACGGTTACGGCTATGGATACCGTCCCGGCTACGGGCTCGCGGCGGCTGGAGTCGGCGCCGCAGCGGCCGCCGGCTATTACGGCTCCACTTATGGAGGATGTGGACCGAACGCCTATTACGACTCCTATGCCGGCGGCTGCCGGCCCTACTGACGAGGAGACATGGCAAGCCCGCGCGCCGCACTCCACGAGCGCGGGCGAAGGCACGGCGACAGGGCCGGGAACGGGCGGACAGCGGACCGTGTCCGGCCCGACACGAATTCTCTGTCGCCCGTAGAAATCCGATCCGCCGCAGACTTCATGGCCGGATCCATCCCGGCGAGACTGTGATCAGCGACCGGCGTGCCCGCATGAACAGAGGCGAACGCCCTCGTCCGCGCAGGTCGCGTATCCGGGGCTGTGATACGCCGGTACGCATGGGGTGGGCGGGTCTGGACCGGGCATCGATGCCTCCACGCCGCGCGAGCTCTGCGTCCTCCAAGGCCATATGCCGGCGCTTCCGACTTGGAGATCCAGCCGGGAGAGTCTCGGTTATTCAAGTCAGTTGAAGAGTCACGTGGATGGCCTCTGCATCACGCTTCTTACGCAGCGGCAATCCGCACCGCTCGAACAGCTTCAACATGGGTGCGTTGTCCGGCAGGACATGCGCGATCAGTTCCGTCAATCCCTTTCCGCGGGCGATGCTGATGAGGTGTCGCGTCAGCAGGCCGCCGATGCCCTGACCTTGGAACGGGTCGATCACGGTGAAGGCCACTTCGGCTTGCCCGGGCTGCGTCACAAGATATCGGGCACCGCCTGCGATGACAGGCTCGCCGTCCTGCTCCGTGACCGCCACTAGGGCCACGTGACTTGTGAAGTCGACGTTGAGGAAGAAGGTGATCTCCTTGTCGGTGAAATGGCGCCTCGGGCCGAAGAAGCGGAGATAGAGCGAGCGCGCGCTGGTATGATCGACGGCCGTCAGCAATCGGTCGCGATCGTCCGGCCGTAGGGCGCGGATTTCCACAGCGCATCCGGCACGCGAGCGCTCGATGACGGAGTATCGCGACAGGTCATCCATGGCAGTCGGGCATGACAGTCGAGCCTGGAAGTCGGGGTTCAGCGGACGTGGTGAGGCCCCGATACAGGCGACGGGCAACGCCGGCTGTCGTGACGGACATAGGTCCGGCGCGCCCCTCTGATCGGCCCCGCGATGCAACCGCTCCCCGTCGCAGAACTATGTCCTAGCGGCGGAAGCGGCCGCCTCCGTGGAAGCCCCGCGCCCCGTGGTAACCGCCGACCCGCCGGCCATACACGGCGCGCCCTCCGTAGACTCGGCCCCCGCGATAGCCGTAGGCGCGGCCGCCGTAGACGCCGTAGGCGCGCCCACCGTAGGCGCCGCCGTACACGTTCGGCCGGCACCCTCCGTATGGCCCGCGGTGGAAACCGACCCCGCAGCCGCCCGCAGCCTGGGCCTGGCCGATGCCGATCCGGCCGGATTCGGGCCAGCTCATTCCGAGCATGGCTGCGAACGTCAGGGCAGCGAGGGCCATCCGTCTTGATGCTCTCATCAGGGGCACTCCACCGGTCACGAGTCACGGCCGGACGATCGACACGCTGACGCTGCGCCGTCGGTGCCGGTCCCGACGCCCCGCGTCGAAGGTCGGGGTTTGGCGATCGGAACGGTAGAACGAGGCTGGCACCGGCGCTTGATCCGATGGGACTGACGGTGTCGCGGCCTCTACGGACGTCGCGCGGTCAGAACGCCCAGCGGAAGCCCCGGCGGGTATGCTCCCGACCCAAGCGATCGCTGCGCAGGTGCCGGCGGAACAATCGATCCATCGCGAACACGACCTGGTCATACTCGGCGGCGCAGGTCTCGGTCCGCTCCTTCGGCAGGTCGCCGCGGTCGGCAAGATAGCCGAAGGTGCGCCTGTCCGAACCGTAGGCAAGGCACAGCAAGTTGTAGAACCGCTGTCGGAACAGCCCGTGATCGTTAGCGAAATCGCTTTTCTCTAACTTCTCTTCCTCGGCGTAGCTCGCGAGGAGGAAGGCGCTGCCGTTGATGATCTGCCGCGCCTGGGCTGGCCTGAGGTTGAGCAGGAGCAGAGCGGCGAATTGGTCGGCGGCGTCCTCCTCCCGGCCCAAGATCGGCACCTCCAACAGGTGGAAGAGAGCGTGACCGATTTCATGCAGGAATACATGCGCGATCGAACCCATGATGGCTTGGTGGCGGGTCACGCCCGCTGAAGAGCTGTCCTTCGGCGCCCGGCTCCGCACGTCTTGAATGAATTCGTAACAGACCGTGACCGAGCGCGTTGCCGGATCGTACCAGGCGTTGCCCTCACGGCCGCATTCGTCGAGGCGAACGGTGAGAGGGCGCGGCAGCCGAACGACGCTCAGGGTCTCGCGCAAGCCTTCCAGCAGCCGTCGCGCGCGCATCTCCTGGAAGATCGTGCGTGCTTCGGCTGACTTCGGAACTGCGTAGGCGACACGGATGCGATCGCCCTCAGCGATTCCGGACGCTGCCGGGTTGGCGCAAAGGAGCGGAGGCAGAGCGAGGATCAAGGAAAGGGCCCGGATCATCATCCGGTCTCCGATGCTCAGGGTGTCGGCTTCGCCCGGATGGCCTCGCGCACAACACGGATGAGGGTTAGTTGTGATCCGCCGGCCGCATCGATCAGATGCCCGCCTGCGTTGAACCAAACGGAGAGGCGGTCGTGGTCCCGGTCGCCTTCCGCCAGGACGATGGAACCTCGCCGAACGACGCCGCTCGGGATGAAGCTGGCAGCCAGAGCGGCTCCTGCCGCGTGACGATACGCCCCCGCAGCGCCGGGTGGACCGCTATCCGTGCGCGTTTCGAGCAATGAATCATCGCAGGATCCTTCAGCCGCCAGCTGATCACGTTCGGATACCGATGCTTGATCGAATGGGGCAGGTGAATCAGACATACCTCGTATGGACGACGGCTCGACTGCTTGATGCAAGCAGAGTGGCCGTTCCGCATGCACGACTTGACCACCCTGACATCTTGAATCATCTCAGGAGAATCATGAGGTAAGACGCTCGGGAAGCGTCCGCGCCGCACGTTCGACGGTGTGGGCGACTCGGTGGCCCGGTTTCGATCTTGCGGGATGATGCCCGGAAGCGGTGGACACGGGTTGCCAGGATGATGCGTGTGACGGCGTTGGGCGAAGGCCGTACGTCCAACACTGCGAATTGCGAATTCCGGCGGCAGGGCGATCAGCGTAGCCAGATGCTGATGAATCCCAATCCTCCTCACTGAATGGGATTTTCCAAGCCGAGGGCCAGATGCGGCGGATCGGACATCGCATTTTCGAAGAGGCCAAGCGGATCATCGGCATCTTCGCCTACCTCTGGGTCATCTTCGGACTCCTGATCCTGCACGAGCACATCGTTCTGTCGCGCCACGGTTTGTCGTACAGTTTCTACGGACTTGCCTTTATCAATGCCTGGATATTGGCGAAGATCATGCTCGTTGCGGAGAGCATGGATGTCCGCCCGCATTTTCGAGGCCGGCCTCTGATGATTCCGATTCTGATCCGGTCGTGCGCCTTCGCTGCTCTTCTCGTTGCGGGCTATGCCGTCGAGGAAATCGTGCTCGGGCTTTGGCGCGGGGAGACCTTCGCCGGCAGCCTACCGGCGATCGGCGGCGGCGGGGTCAGCGGCCTCGCTTCGGCGGGCGTCATCATGGCGGTCGCCTTGATCCCCTACTTCACCTTCAGGGAAGTCGGCAGGGTGTTTGGCCGCGAACGCTTGCGCACCCTCCTTTTGAGGGGTGAGGGGGCGGCCGGCCTGCCTCCGGAGAAGACCGCAGAGAAGCTCCGTGAGGCCGTCGACGGGCCGGGCCGCGAGCCTTGAACGGGCAGGATATGAGAGTCGACGGCTCGTCTCGACGAGCCGCATCGAGGGTCCCCTCTGCTTGAAAGGATCGGCGCAAGGGGCTCCCATTGCGCCTCCCGAACGACCTGTTCGCCTCTGCCGGCAGGCGCCTCGCTTCATGCCTGCCGCTCCTGCCGCCGCGCACCAAGGCCATAAGGCATCCCGATATTTTCGATGAATCGGTCTGCTTATGCATCCTGGGTCTTACGCGTCCTGGCCCACGGCTCTCAGCGCGATCGTCACGCGCCTCGCTCCCGGACCGGCGCTCCGGTGACGTCCCGTTCGATCAAGCGGCCGGCGTGAAAGCTGCAAAAATACAGGCAGTGCCGGATTCATCGGGTCCGGCGCGAGGCAAGGGACGACCATGGCCCGCTTTCTTCTTCTCCTGTGCGTTCTGGGGATTGTCGGCGGGCTCGCTCTTCCTACCACGGCGCAGCCGGATCCCGCCGCTGCGTTGCAGGTCGGAACCGTCGTCGCCCAGCGCCGGCCCATCGATCAGGCACTCGATTTCGTCGGTCGCGTCGAGGCGGTCGGCCGCGTCGAGGTGAGAGCGCGGGTGACCGGCTTCCTCGAAGACGTCCTGTTCAAGGAAGGCGAGCCGGTCAAGGAGGGGGCGAAGCTCTATCGTATCGAGCCGGACCTGTTCGACGCCGCCGTCAAGCAGTCCGAGGGTGCACTGGAGCGCAGCAGGGCCGCGCAGGCGCTGGCAGCGATTCAGCTGCAACGGGCCCAGGAGCTGCTCGATCGCAATTCCGGCACGGTCGTCGCCCGCGATCAGGCCCGCGCCGCCCTCGATCAGGCGAAGGGCGCGGTCACGGGCGACGAGGCCAACCTCCAGACCGCCCGGATCAATCTCGGCTACACCCACATCCTCGCACCCATCGCCGGCAAGATCGGCCGCACGAGCGTGACCAAGGGGAATGTCGTCGGTCCCGACAGCGGGGTCCTGACCTCCATCGTCAGCCAAGACCCGATGTACGTCATCTTCCCCGTGAGCCAGCGCGAGTTTCTGCGCTTCCAAGAGCGCGGCAACCGGCCGGACCCCGGCAAGATCGGGGTGAAGATCCGCTTCCAGGACGGGTCCGATTACGGCCAGGCGGGCCGCCTCGACTTCGTCAACATCAGCGTCGACCGCACGACCGATACGATCCTGGTGCGCGCTGTCATGCCCAATCCCTCGGGCGTACTGCGAGACGGGCAACTGGTCCGTGTCGCCCTGCAGATCCAGGCGCCCGAGCAGAAGGTCGTCATACCGCAGGCGGCGCTGATCGCCGATCAGGGCGGTGTCTACGTCTTCGCCGTCGAAGACGGACGGGCGGTGACGAAGCGGGTCAAGCCCGGCCAGGGCGGCACCGGGCCGAACACCGTCATCGAAGAGGGTCTGTCGGGCGGCGAACTCATCATCGTTGATGGGCTGCAGCGGGTTCGGCCCGGCGTGGCCGTGCGCGCGAGTCCGGTCGGCCCGTCAGCCAGCAGGACGTGAGCCCATGCTCTCCGCCATCTTCGTCGACCGGCCGCGCCTCGCGCTGGTCATCGCGATCGTAACATCGATCGCCGGCGCGCTGGCGCTTCTGACCATTCCGGTCGCGCAGTATCCGGACATCGTGCCCCCGCAGGTCTCGGTGACCACGACCTATCCGGGAGCCGCCGCGGACGTGGTGGAATCGACCGTCGCGCAGCCGATCGAGTCCCAGGTCGTGGGCGTCGACAAGATGATCTACATGAAGAGCGTCAGCGGCAACGACGGCAGCTATACGCTCACAGGGTCGTTCGAACTCGGCACCGATCCCGACATCAATGCGGTCAACGTCAACAACCGGGTCCAGATCGCCCTTGCCAAGCTGCCCGAGGACGTCCGGAAGCAAGGCGTCACCGTCAAGAAGAAGTCTTCGGCCTTGCTCGGCGTCCTCGCCGTCTACTCGCCGAAGGCGACTCAGGACCCGCTCTTCATCTCGAATTACGTCACGATCAACCTGCTCGATCGCATCAAGAGCACGCCCGGCGTCGGCGACGCGACGCTCTGGGGGCCGCAGGACTATGCGATGCGGGCCTGGGTGCGTACGGACCAGCTCACCGGCCTGAACCTGACCACGGGCGACGTCATAGCGGCGATCCAGGCCCAGAATGTCCAGGCGCCGGTCGGGCGGATCGGCGCCCGGCCGATCTCGGACGAGCAGCAACTGCAGCTCAGCATCCAGACGCAGGGGCGCCTCACATCGGCCGACCAGTTCCGGAACATCGTCCTGCGCACCAACCCGGACGGGTCGGTGCTGCGGCTCGGCGACGTCGCCCGGATCGAGCTCGGCGCGGCCAATCTCGACCGCGAGACGCGGTTGAACGGCAGCCCGGCAACCGTGATCGCGATCTACCAATCGCCCGGCGCGAACGCCCTCACGACCCTGAAGGAGGTGGAGCGGCGCGTGGGCGAGTTGGCCAAGACCTTCCCCGAGGGATTGGCCTGGAAGGTCACCTACGATCCGACGACCTTCATCACCGAGACGGTGCACGAGGTGCAGAAGACACTCATCGAGGCCTTCGTGCTCGTCGTGATCGTGGTGTTCCTGTTCCTTGGCAGCGTGCGCGCCACACTGATCCCGATCCTGGCTGTGCCCGTCAGCCTGATCGGCACCTTCATCGTGCTGAAGGCGGTCGGCTATTCGGCAAACTCGGTCTCGCTCCTCGCCCTGGTGCTCGCCATCGGCATCGTCGTCGATGACGCCATCGTGGTGGTCGAGAACGTCGAGCGCGTCATGGAGGAGCACCCGGAGCTGTCGCCGCGCGAGGCGACGAAGCGGGCCATGGCCGAGATCACGGCACCGATCATCGGGATCACGCTGGTCCTCCTCTCCGTTTTCGTCCCCGTGGCCTTCATACCCGGCATTTCGGGCGAGCTCTTCCGGCAATTCGCGGTCGCGGTCTCGGTCTCGATGCTGCTCTCGGCCGTCAACGCGCTCACGCTGTCGCCGGCCTTGTGCGGCGTGCTGCTGCGCCCGCATCACGGCCCGCGCCGGGGCATCATGGGCTTCGTCATGCGGGCGATCGACCGGGTCCGCGACGGCTACGGCGCCGCCGTGGCGCGCATCGTGCGCCTCTCCGTCCTCGGCCTCGTGCTGGTGGGCGCGGCGGCCTATGGCACCGTGCAGCTCGCCAAGATCACCCCGACCGGGTTCCTGCCGGAGGACGACCAGGGCGCCTTCTTCGTCGTGGTGCAGCTCCCCGAAGGCGCCTCGGTCGGTCGGACGTCCGAGCTCGTGAGCCGAGCCGAGGCCATCCTGCGCGAGGAGCAGGCCGTGGCCGACATCACCTCGGTGATCGGGCTCAACTTCATCGACAACTATTCGCAAGGGAACGCCGCCTTCCAAGTCGTCACGCTCAAGTCGTTCGAGGAGCGCAAGGACCCGGCCCAGAGCGCGGGCGCGATCATCGCGCGCCTCGGCCAGCGCTTCCGGGAGATCGAGGGCGGAACGGTGGTGCCGCTGGCGCCGCCGCCCATCATCGGCCTCGGCACCGGCGGCGGTTTCACCTACGTCCTGGAGGATCTGCGCGGCGGCGACCCGAAGGAACTCGCCCAGGTGCTGCGCGGCCTCATCGTGGCGGCCAACGAGGAGCCGCGCCTCAACCGTGTCTTCAGCACCTTCTCGGCGACGAACCCGTCCATCTACCTCGATATCGACCGCAACAAGGTCCAGATCCTCGGCGTGCCCCTGAACAACGTCTTTCAAGCGCTGCAGGCCTCGCTCGGCGGCTACTACGTCAATGACATCAACCTCTTCGGGCGCACCTGGCAGGTGCAGGTCCAGGCCGAGGCGGGGGACCGGGCGAGGATCGACGACATCTACCGCATCAACGTCCGCAACAAGGACGGCCAGATGGTGCCGCTGCGCAGCCTCGCCGAGGTCCGGGTCGTGGTCGGCCCGCCTGCGCTGATCCGCTACAACAACCTGCGCGCCGTCACCGTCCAGGGCTCGCCCGCCCCCGGCGTCTCCTCGGGCCAGGCGCTCGCCGCGATGGAGGCGGTCGCCGCCCGCACGATGCCGGCCGGCTTCGCGGGCGAGTGGACCGATACGGCCTTCCAGGAGAAGCGAGCGGAGGGCAAGACGGCCATCATCCTCGGCTTCGCGATCCTGTTCGCGTTCCTGTTCCTCGTCGGCCTCTACGAGAGCTGGACGATCCCCGTGCCGGTGCTGCTCTCGGTCACGGTCGGCATTATCGGCGCCTACGCGGCGATGGTGTGGGGCGGGCTGACACTCGATCTCTACGCCCAGATCGGCATGGTGGTGCTGATCGGCCTTGCCGCCAAGAACGGCATCCTGATCGTCGAGTTCGCCAAGGAGCAGCGCGAGCAGGGCGTAGGCGTGCGCGAGGCGGCGACCGAGGGCGCCCGGCTGCGCTTCCGGCCCGTCATGATGACCTCCTTCGCCTTCATCCTCGGCCTGCTGCCGCTCGTCATCGCCACCGGCGCCTCGCAGCTCGCACGGCGCGACGTGGGAACTCCCGTCTTCGGCGGCATGATCGCCGCCTCCTTCATCGGCATCTTCGTGATCCCGCCCCTCTACGTGGTCTTCCAGAACCTGCGCGAGCGGGCCTGGGGCCTCGTGGGGAGGAAGGGCGCGAAACGGCCCAGGCCGGCCGGCGAGCCGGCCTCCACTTCGGGACACGTCCCGGCCGAGTGAGGAGCCGGAGACAGGAGCAGGGCGATGCATGAGACCGAGCAGACCATGCTGAACGCACAGCCCGAGGCGGACGAGGACGAGCGGAGCACGAAGCTCAAGCGGAAGGTCTACGAGAGGGAGCTGCGCAAGCTCCAGGTCGAGCTCTGCCACCTGCAGGAGGCGGTGCGGCAATCCGGCGAGCGCGTCATCGTCGTCTTCGAGGGGCGGGACGCGGCGGGAAAGGGCGGTACGATCAAGGCCATCACCGAGCGGGTCAGCCCGCGCGTGTTCCGCGTCGTCGCGCTGCCGGCGCCCTCGGACCGCGAGAAGACGCAGATGTTCCTGCAGCGCTACATCGCGCACTTCCCGGCCGCCGGCGAGATCGTGATCTTCGACCGGAGCTGGTACAACCGTGCCGGCGTCGAACACGTGATGGGGTTCTGCAGCAAGGGGGAGTATCGTCGCTTCCTTGAGCTCTGCCCGCGCATCGAGCGCTTCATCGTCGGCGGCGGCATCCGGCTCATCAAATTCTGGCTGGAGGTCGGCAAATCGGAGCAGAAGCGCCGCTTCGAGGCCCGGATCAAAGATCCTCTCCGGCAATGGAAACTGAGCCCGATGGATCTCGAATCCTACAGTCGCTGGTACGACTTCTCCCGGGCCCGCGACGCCATGCTCGCGGCGACCGACACGGAGGAGGCTCCCTGGTACATCGTCCGCTCGGACGACAAGCGCCGGGCACGGCTCAACTGCATCGCCCAGCTGCTTCACCTGATCCCCTACAAGACGGTGAAGCGCGAGGCCGTGAGCCTGCCGAAGCGCGGCCGGGACGACGCCTACGACGACAGGCTCCGGGACAGGCGTTTCGTGCCGGAGCTGTACTGACGCCGGATCCCGGCGCCCGCCGGACCCCGCGCTGACGATCTCGGGATGAAAGGCCGAGGCTCGCCCCGTGCGCCCCTGGGCGGCCGTTCACGGGGAGATCGGCGATCGCAGCGGCCTCGCGGGTGTCGGGTTGGAGCGCGCGCTTACGCCATGATGCTGAGGCCACCGTCCACGTAGACGGTCATCCCGGTCAGGTGGGCGGCGTAGGGCGTCGTCATGTAGGCGGCCGTGAGACCGACATCGTCGATGTCGACGAGTTCGCCGATGGGGGCCCGCTGCATCGCCTCGGCCAGAAGCAGATCGAAATCCTTCAGACCCGAGGCGGCGCGCGTCTTCAGGGGGCCGGGCGAGACCGCATGGACGCGGATGTCCTGCTGTCCGAGCTCGTAGGCGAGATAGCGGACCGCGCTCTCCAGCGCCGCCTTCACGGGACCCATCAGGTTGTAGTTCGGCACCACCCTGTTGGCGCCATGGTAGCTCATGGTCAGGAGGGTGCCTCCCGTCGGCATCAGGGGCGCGGCGAGCCGAGCGGTGCGGATGAAGGAGTGGCAGGAGACGTCCATCGCCACCTTGAAGCCCTCCGACGAGCTGTCGATGAGCCGGCCTCGCAGATCTTGCCTGGGCCCGAAGGCGATGGAGTGCAGGACGATGTCGAGGCCGCCCCAGGTCTCGGCGATCTGCCGGAAGACGGCTTCGAGATCGCCGTCCCGTTGCAGGTCGCAGGGCATGAACAGGGGCGCCTCGAGCGCCCGCGCCAGCGGCTCGATGAAGGGCCGCGTCTTTCCGTTCAGGTAGGTCAGCGCGACATCTGCCCCGAGCCGGCGGAACGCCCGGGCGCAGCCGTAGGCGATGGAGTTCACGTCGGCGACGCCGAGGACGAGGGCACGCTGGCCTGAGAGCGCGTTGCCGTCGAGGATTGGTCTCATCGGTGAGCCTTCTGCGGCTTGCCGCGACCGGACGCGGTTGCGGGATGTCGGTCGCGGACTCAAACGTCGCGCAGGTCACTCGTGGCGTGTTTCCCAGGTGAGGAAGAGGCCCGCGTCGCCGGGCATGCCGTCCGGCCAATCGACGATCATCGCCTTCAGGCCGTAGCCGGCAGGTTGCAGACGGTCGCGCCAGAACTCGAAGGCTTGTCGCGGTCGACCGGTCAGGGTTTCGGGCCAGTCCTTCTCGAAGTTGTTGATGGCCCGGCCACGATCGCTGCACATCACGTCCGGAAAACGCATCACGAGAAGTTCGTTGTTGCCCTGCTCAGCGGCGATCCGGAGCTTGTGCAGGAGGGTCTGCGTGATTTCGTGCACCTTCTTCGGGGTGAGTTCGACCGTTTCGGACAGCGTCTTGATCAGCTCGGCCCGCGCCTTTTCCTCACGATCACCCGCCTGCAGAGTCTTCTGCCCTCTCAGCTTGGCCGTGTAATCTCCGAGTTCGGCAGCGGACATGAAGGTTTCGTCCCCGAGCTCGTACCCGGCTGTCGGCTTCGTTTTCAGCGTTTCCATCTCGGGCTCCCATTGCTCGTAAGGTCGGTTGAGGCTGGATCCGGCGCGGTCCGTCGCGCACGCTGCGCGCGATCATCGGTTCCTCGTCCGTAGGGATGATCCGGGCGGCAAGGCGGGAGCCGTGCGGCAGCCCTGGGGACCGCTCGACATGTCGGCAGTCCCGTCGAGAGCGGACTTCGCCCAGGACGCGCTGCCCAGGACACGCTGCCCAGGATCCCGGCCCGCGCGGCCCCTCGGTCCCGCCGGTTTCGAAGACCCGGACCTTGAGGCTCGATGAGCCGGCGCTGGGGACGGAGGTCATCGCCTAGACCTAGAACCCGCCGCGCCCGCTCGGCGACGGCGACCAGGGAGGCCACCGCGCAGGAGGCGAGACGGGTCAAACGCGCATCGGCCCGGCTGGTCAGGATGATGGGAACCCGCGCCCCGAGCACGATCCCGGCCGCGTCGGCGCCGGCCAGGAAAGTCAGGCTCTTCGCCAGGATGTTGCCCGCGACGAGGTCGGGAACAACGAGCACGTTGGCTCGTCCTGCCACGGGCGAGTGGATCTTCTTGATCTGTGCCGCACCGAGATTGATGGCGTTGTCGAGGGCGAGGGGCCCGTCGAGCACCGCCCCGGTGATCTGCCCCCGGTCCGCCATCTTGCAGAGGGCGGCAGCGTCGAGCGTCGAGATCAATTTCGGGTTGACGGTCTCCATCGCCGACAGGATTGCGACCCGCACGGTCTCGACCCCGAGCGCGCGCGCGAGATCGATGGCGTTCTGCGTGATGTCGCGCTTCTCGTCGAGCGAGGGCGCGATGTTGACCGCGGCGTCCGTGACGATCAGAGGCGTCGGATGGCTGGGTACGTCCATGACGTAGCAGTGGCTGAGGCGGCGAGCGGTGCGCAGGCCGCCCTCCCGGCGGACCACCGCGGCCATCAACTCGTCGGTGTGGAGGCTGCCCTTCATGAGTGCCTCGGCCTCGCCGGTGCGAGTGAGCGCGACCGCCCTCTCGGCCGCCTCGTGGCTGTGCGCGGCTTCGCAGAGGCGGAACGAGCTGATGTCGGCGCCGAGGGCCGCCGCGGCGGCCTCCACCTTCGCCTGCGCCCCGACCAGAATGGGTTCGATGATCCCGAGTTCCGCCGCTTCGAGCACGGCGACGAGGGCAGCCTCGTCGCAGGGATGAGCGACCGCGACCTTCAGCTTCGGCAGCGCCCGGGCAGTCGCGATCAGGTGGTCGTATTTCTCGTGACTGCGTGGCCCGGGCACGGGGAGCTCCAGTGTCGAGGTCGGCACGATGGTCTCCTCTGGACTTCTACGGATAGGATTCGGGGCTTCGCGACGTCTCCAGACGGACGATCGAAGCCTGTCCGGTCGGGCGCCGCCGTGCCCAACCCGATCGCGTCGCACACGAATTTGCCCGGCCATCTTCGGCGCGTCGACAGGCATGAACTCATACGCTTCTGAGCGATTCTTACTTGATCGGAGGGGACGCGGCCGGTCGATTCATCCGGCGGAGCCCGGCTACACATCTGACTTTGATCATCGCCGCCGCCGAACAGCACTCTCGCGAGCTGGCGGGCACCGTCACGGATCCGACGGCGAGAGCGGTCCCGGCAGGGTCAGTGCGGCTCATCGGCCTGTCCATCCGCCCGAAACCGCTCACTTCCCCGACCATCGGCTGCGGCGGGACCGAGCGGCACGATCGGACGCGAACGGCGCCCTGCGGAAGCCGCGGGACGGACTTGAATGATTATCAGCTAATTGATAGCTTCCTACTCGTACATTTCTGAAGCCTTGGGCACCATGGTCCAGGGACGAGGCGGACGGGTCGATGGCCGACGAGACGTTACGCGGCCTGCGTCTGGCCTACACCCACACGCTTCTGCTGTCCGGGCGTCAGTGGCGCCGCCTCGCCAATGCGGCGACGGAGGCGCATGGCATCTCCGAAGCGAAGGCGCTGCCGCTGGTTCTGATCGGGCGGCTGGGGGGCGAGCCGCGCCAGAACGCCCTGGCGGAGGCGGTGGGCATCGAGGGACCGTCGCTGGTCCGCCTCCTCGACCAGTTGGAGGCGGCCGGTCTCGTCCAGCGCCGGGAGGACCCGAGCGACCGACGCGCGAAGGTTCTGAGCCTGACGCCCGCCGGTGACACCGTCGTCTCCCGGATCGAGGCCGATCTCGACCGGCTCCGTGAGACCGCCTTCGCGGGCGTCAGCGCCGCCGACCTCGAGGCCGGCCTGCGGGTGTTCCGGGCCCTCCAGCGTCATGTCGGTGGCGGCGCGGAAGCCGAGGCGGACGCGGGCAGTCGGGAGCGAGCGGGATGACCGTTCCAGGCTGGCGCGACTGGGCCTTCTCGCTCAAGACCTTCGGGGCCGGCATGCTGGCCCTGTACCTCGCGTTCTGGATCGACCTGCCCAAACCCTACTGGGCGCTGGGCACCGTCTACATCACGAGCCAGGTCCTGGCCGGTGCCACCCGCTCGAAGGCGCTCTACCGGGTGCTCGGCACCCTGCTCGGGGCCGTCGTCTCGGTCGTCCTCGTGCCGAACCTCGCCAGCGCGCCGGAACTGCTGACGGTCGCGATCGCGCTCTGGGTCGCCTTCTGCCTGTACGTCTCGTTGCTCGACCGCACGCCGCGCAGCTACCTGATGATGCTCGGCGGCTACACAGCGGCCCTGATCGGGTTTCCCAGCGTGGCCGAGCCCGGCACGATGTTCGACACCGCGGTGGCCCGCACCGAGGAGATCACCCTCGGGATCCTCTGCGCCAGCCTCGTCAACACGGTCGTGCTGCCGCAATCGGTGGCGCCCATGATCGCGAGCCGGCTCGACCTGTGGCTCAGCGGAGCGCGCGGCTGGGTAATCGAGGTTCTCGGCCGCAATCGCACGGGCGAGGACAGTCAGGCCAAGCGCCTGCGGCTCGCCGCCGAGGCGGTGGCGTTCGATGCCCTGGCGACGCCGCTGCGCTACGACATGACCGGCGCCGAGCGCTCGGCCGACGCCATGGCGACGCTGCGCCAGCACATGCTGATGTTCCTGCCTATCGCCTCGGCGATCGCCGACCGCATCGAGGCGCTGCAGCGGGCAGGCGCGTTGCCGCAGCCCGTGCGCGGCCTCCTCGACGACATGGCGGACTGGCTCGGCACGGGAACGACCGATCCGGCGCAGGCCCGGCGCCTCAAGGCGAGCGCGAGCGCGCTGGAGCCCGAGTTCGGAGAGCGCCCGTCCTGGAACGACCTCGTGCTCGCAAGCCTCCTGGCGCGCCTGCGCGACTTCATCGACCTGCGCCAGGACACCCGCCTGCTGCAGCGCCACGTCGCCGACGGGACGCCCCTGACGGAGACCCTCGCCTTCCGCTACACCGCAGCCGCGCGCACGATCCGTCACCGGGATCACGGCATGGCCTTCCTGTCCGGGCTCGGCGTGTTCCTCTCGATCGTGCTCACCTGCGCGATCTGGATCGCGACCGGCTGGCCCGACGGGGCCGGAGCCCCGATGATGGCGGCGGTCGGATGCAGCTTCTTCGCGGCGCAGGACGACCCGGCGCCGTTCATCGTCAGCTTCGCCAATTCCGCGATTCTCGGGGCGCTCGGAGCGGGGGCCTACCTGTTCGCCGTCCTGCCCCTCGCGACCACCTTCGAGATGCTGGCGCTGGCGCTCGCGCCCGGGCTTCTGCTCTGCGGGGTCTTCATGGCGCAGCCGAAGACGGCTCCCCTGGCGATGGGCGCCGCCGTCAACGGCTCGGCCATGATCGCCCTCCAGGGCAGCTACACCGGGGAGTTCGCGGCCTTCACCAATTCCGCGATCGCCGTCATCCTCGGGATGTGGTCGGCGGCCGTCGTCACGCGGCTCGTCCGCTCGGTCGGCGCCGGCTGGTCGGCCCGTCGCCTGCGCGCGGTCAACCGGCGCAGCCTCGCCGAGGCGGCGGAGCGGCGCGGCGCGCAGAACGGCCTCGAACTGGCGGCCCTTATGCTCGACCGCGTCGGGCTGATCGCGCCGCGCCTCGCCGCCCTGCCGCCGGACGATGCGGAATGGACCGCCGACCTCCTCGCCGAGGTGCGCGTCGGCATCAACGTGGTCGAACTGCGCCGTGACCGGCATCGGCTCTCGGCCTCGGCGCGCGGCGCCGTCGAGGCGCTTCTCGCCGCGCTCGCGCGCCATTTCGGGAGCGGAGCGCCCGGCTCGTCCGGTCGGCCCGATCCCCTCCTCGACATCCTCGACAGGGCGCTCGACGCGGTCTCGGCCGACGCCCGGCAGGCCGCCGGGCGCGCGGCGCTGATGGGTCTCGTCGGCATCCGCCGCGGCCTGTTCCCGGAGGCGCCCCCCTACGGCGCGCGCCGCCCCGCCACCGAACCGGGTCTCGCGGCATGACGGGCGAATTCGATCTCTACGGCGTCTTCGTCCCGAGCCTCGCGGCCTGGATGCTCATCGCCTTCGCCATCAGCGTGCCGCTCCGGCGGGTCTTGGCCGGAATCGGCCTCTACCGTCTCGTCTGGCACCGGCCGCTCTTCGACCTCGCCCTCTACGTGCTCCTGCTCGGCGCGGTCGTCGCGGTGGCAGTACCGCTCACCTCGTGAGCGGGCGAGCCCCGCTCGCCCCGCTTCTCCCCTGTCCGGATCCCTCCCATGCCCCGGTTCCTCGCCCTCGCCTTCCGTCTCCTCGTCACGCTCGGGATGGTGGCGGTCGCCGTGGTCGTGGGGCTGGCGCTGTGGGACTACTACATGGAAGCCCCGTGGACCCGGGACGGGCGCGTGCGCGCCGACGTCGTCGCCGTCGCCCCCGACGTCTCGGGCCTCGTCACCGAAGTCCTGGTCCAGGACAATCAGATCGTGAAGCGCGGCGACGTGCTGTTCCGCATCGATCCCGATCGCTTCGCCCTCGCCCTGCGGCAGGCCGAGGCGATGGTCGCCGGCAAGCAGGCGACGATGGAGCAGGCGGCGGCCGACTACGCCCGCTACGCGAAACTCAGCGACGCCGCCGTGTCGCAGCAGAGGGTCGAGGCGGCCCGGGCGACCGATCTGGAGGCCAAGGCCGCTTACGGGCAGGCGACCGCCGACCGGGATCTGGCCAGGCTCAACCTCGAACGCTCCGCCGTGAAGGCCTCGGTCAACGGCCGCATCACCAACATGGAATTGCGGCCCGGCGCCTACGTCACCACCGGCCGGGGCGTGATGGCGCTCATCGACAGCGACACGCTGCGGGTCGAGGGCTATTTCGAGGAGACCAAGCTGCCGCGCATCCATGTCGGGGACCGGGCCCGCATCCGGCTGATGGGCGAGAGCGCTACGCTGACGGGCCGCGTCGAGAGCTTCGCGGGCGGGATCGAGGACCGCGAGCGCACGGCCGGGTCCAACCTGCTCGCCAGCGTGAACCCGACCTTCGCCTGGGTGCGCCTCGCCCAGCGCATCCCGGTCCGGATCAAGCTCGACAGCGTCGCCGACGAGGTCCGGCTCGTCTCCGGCCGCACGGCGACGGTCGCCGTCGAGCCGGAGGGCGAGGCGCCGGGTTTCGACCTGTTCCGGTTCCGGCGCCGGGAGCCGGCCCCCGCCGCCCAGGACGGGAGGCGCTGAGGATCGGACGCGCCGATCAACCCGCGCTGCTCCAACCGCGCCGACCGGCCGCTACCGCGCGCCTGGGCCGGGGTCGCCGGGAGCGATCCAGGGGCCTGCGGCGGCCAGCATGGTCTCCACGCCGGTGCGCAGGGTCGGATCGAGGACCGGAGCGAATTCCGGCGAATGGTTCGACGGAAGCGCGTTGAGGGTTCCGGCCCGCTCCGCCTCGGCGTAGAGCGCCGGGTCGGTGCCGCCGACGAACCAGAAGACCGAGGGCACGCTCCAGGCGCGGGCGAGCACGGTGAAATCCTCGCTCGCCGCCGCATTGCCGGCGGGCTGCACCCGCTCCGCCCCGAGGCGCCGCTTCAGGGCCTGGCTCACCGTCTGCGTGGCCGCGTCGTCGTTCACCGTCAGGGGGAATTGTCCGAGCATGGTGATGAGGGGCGGCTTCGGGGCTCCCGAGATCGCCGCCTCGCCGTCGACGACGCGCTTGACCGACGCGAGCACCCGATCGCGCACGCGATCGTCGAAGGTGCGGATATTGAGCTGGAGTTCGGCCTGATCCGGGATGATGTTGGCGCTCGTCCCGGCCTGCATCGCGCCGACCGTGACGACCGCCCCGTCGGTCATGGCGACCTCCCGCGAGACGATGGTCTGGAGGCGCATCACCGTCGCGGCGGCCATGACGACGGGATCGACGGTCGATTCCGGCCCGGAGCCGTGTCCGCCGCGTCCGTACAGCGTCACCTTGAGGCTGTCACTGCGGGAGAGAACGGGGCCGCTCTTGAGGCGAACCTGACCGGCGGGAAACGGCAGAACGTGCTGCCCCAGCACCACGTCCGGCTTCGGGAAGCGCTGGACCAAGCCGTCCTCGACCATGGCCTTGGCCCCCTCGCCGATCTCCTCGCCGGGTTGGAACACGGCCATGACGGTCCCGCGCCAGCCGTCGCGATGGGCCGCCAGGATCTGTGTCGCGCCCATCAGCCAGGTCACGTGCAGGTCGTGGCCGCAGGAATGCGCGACCGGCGATGCCCGGCCGGAGGCCGGGTCGGTCCCGGTCCGGGTGCTGGCATAGGGCAGGCCGGTATTCTCCTTCATCGGCAGCGCGTCCATGTCCGCGCGCAACAGGACGGTGGGTCCGTCGCCGTTGCGCAGGAGCCCGACGACGCCCGTTCCGCCCACGCCCTCGGTAACCTCGAACCCGAGATCCTTCAGCCAGCGCGCCGCGATGCCGGCCGTGCGCCGCTCCTGCATGGAGAGTTCGGGATGGGCATGGAGATCCTCGTAGATCCCCCTCAACGTCGCGAGCTGCGCGTCGGTCGGTCCGGGCAGACTCACCGGCTCGGCCGCGGCCGGCGCCGCGCCCACGAGGGCCGACAGCACGAGGAGCACGGCTCGGGCCGGTGCGCCGCAAACATCCCGTATGACCATCGTGGTCCTCCTTCAGCCGAACCGCGGGACGCCCCCTTCGACGATGCTCAGCTCCGACGGGGCCGCGCGAGCGCGGCGCGAAAGGAGCGGCCCCCTCAATTATAGGGAAGGCGGCTCCGGGGACGATATCGCGGCAGCGTCCAGCCCCGCCGGAGGGAGACCGCCCGCAGGAGCAGGGCGACGAGGAAGCCGGAGCCGAGCGCGAGTTCCCGCGGCGCGCCGAGCGCGGCGAGCGACACGTAGGCGACCGCACCGGCTCCCGCCGCCGAGGCATAGATCTCCCGGCTGAGGATCACCGGACTGTCGCCTCCGAGGAGGTCGCGGATGACGCCCCCGAAGGTCGCGGTCACCACACCCATGACGACGGCCACGGCTCCGCTCGCTCCGGCCTGGATCGCCTTCTCGGCGCCGGCCACCGCGAAGAGCGCGAGGCCGAGGGCATCGAGCCGGATCAGGGCGCGGTAGCGGGATTGCGGGATGTGGGCGACGAAGAACACGGCGCAGGAGACGACCAGGCACGCGAGGAGGTAGGCGGGCCGCTGCGTCCAGAAGACGGGCGATCCGAGCAGCAGGTCGCGGAGCGTCCCGCCCCCGATCCCCGTCGCGGTGCCCAGCATCGCGAAGCCGACGAAGTCCATCTGCTTGCGGGAGGCCACGAGGGCTCCGGTGATCGTGAAGACGATCACCCCGAGCCAGTCCAGGGTTGCGGTCGCAGTCTCGAACATCGTTCTCAGTCCAGCCGGGGATCCGGGTCGTCGGGGGTACGGAGGGGGCTAGCGGAAGAGCAGCACCTGGTTGTCGGCCCGGGAGGGGCCGTCCCACTCGCGCTGCACCATCACCTCGGGCTGCGAGGATTTCACGACGACCGTCGTACCGAGCGGAACCCGGCCGTACAGGTCGTGGATGTCCTCGTTGAGGAGCCGGATGCAGCCCGAAGAATCGGTGCCGCCGACGGTCCAGGGCTCGTTGGTGCCGTGGATGCGGTACAGCGTGTCCCGCTCGCCCTGGTAGAGGTAGAGCGCGCGGCATCCGAGCGGGTTGTGGATGCCGGGCTCGACGTAGCGCGGGATGTCGGGCCGCCGCTTCAGCATGGCCGGCGTCGGGCGCCAGCCCGGCCATTTCGCCTTGCGTTTGACCACCGCGATACCCGACCACGTGAAGCCGGCCCGGCCCACCCCGATCCCGTAGCGCAGCGCGGTCCGGTCCTCGCGGACGAGGAAGAGGAAGCGCTCGTGCGTGTCGACGACCAGCGTCCCTGCGCGCTCGGGGCCGTCGTAATCCACGATCTGCCTGCGGAACTCCGCCGGAACGAGGGTCAGGTCGACCATCGGCACGTTGAAGGGTTCATCCGGGATCTCGCCGATGAACCACGCGTCGCGGTTCGCGGCCCGCTCGACGGGATCCGGCGCCTTCGGGACCGGCTCGGACTCCCAGAAGAAGGCCTGCGCGCGGGCCGGCGCGAGACAGGCGGCGGCGAGGAGAAGAGAGCGGCGGGTGGCCAGCATCGTCGTGGCTCCAGTTGATGGTTCGATGGTCCGCGCATCGCCGGGGCCTGTCCGACCAGGCCGAGGGACGATGTCCGGGCAGGCGTCAGGATCCAGGCTCGAAGGACGAGCCTGCCGGTCGAGCGGATCGCGAGGGGCAGGAGAGGCCGGCTGGGCGGCGGGGCGTGCCAACCTGAGTGGGCCCGAGGGCCCACGAGTGGCCCGTGAGTGGCCCGTGAGTGGTCTATGGGTCTGTCATCGCGCAGGCCTCCGGGGTCGCTCCGCACGCGCCTTGCTTGCGGGCCCCCTCTGTCATCGGCCTGAGAGTTTCGCCCGGCCCCGGACGGGGTCGCGACTTACACCATCGGCGGGAGCGGACGCTCCGCTTTCCAGAGTGTTGAACGACGAGCGGTCCGGGTGCCTGAGAGTTTCCGGGGCGGTTGCTCCTTCGGCGGCCGGTTCGCACCGGCTCTCTCCCGCTCGTCGCTGACTTGGCGGTTCTATCGCGGAAATTCGGGCTTGGCCAGAAAATTAGTTAGCTTGCGATCTATTTAGTGCGATGGGACACATGATCGGGCGCCGGGCGGCCTGCGCCCCGGCCGATGCCGCTGCCGGACAGAAGGGGGGTGGCGCTCGGTCACGGCCCGAGGGGCCGCCCTTCGGAACCTTCGCCCCGGGTCACGGGCTATCCGGATGGGGCACGGGTGCGCAGCCTCGCGTCGGCCGGACGGGCTGCGGCCGCGAGACTCGGCGGAGCGTGGAGCGGCACGGTTGGACAATCGTGACATCATCGTCATCGGCGGCTCCTCCGGTGCCACCGCTCCGCTGAAGACGATCCTCGGCGCCCTGCCGCAGGATCTGTCGGCGGCGGTCTTCATCGTGCTGCACATCCCCGCGCGCAGCCTCGGCCTGCTGGCGACCGTCACCTCGGCGGTCGCCCACCTTCCGGTCCACGCCGCCGCCGACGGCATGGCGATCCGCACCGGCAACATCTATCTCGGCGTTCCCGATCATCACCTTATCCTCGACGAGGGCCGGATCAGGCTCGGGCGCGGCCCGCGCGAGAACATGGCCCGGCCCTCGATCGACCCGCTGTTCCGCTCGGCGGCCGCGGCCTACGGCCCTCGGGTGATCGGGGTGCTTCTGAGCGGACTGCTCAACGACGGCGCGTCGGGCCTCGAAGCGATCAAGCGCTGCGGCGGCCTCACGCTCGTGCAGGATCCCGCCGATGCGATCGCCGACGAGATGCCGCGCAGCGCCCTCTCGGTCACGGAGGTCGATCTCACCCTGTCCGCGGCCCGCATCGGCGACGTCCTCTCGGACCTCGTGCGCGACGCCCCCGGCCCGCGCCTGCCCGTTCCGCCGGACATCCGGCTCGAGGTCGATATCGCCGCGGGAGAACGGATCGACAGCGACGTCCTGCGCCAACTCGCCAACCCCTCGGCGATGTCCTGTCCGCATTGCGGCGGCGTCCTCTCGGAGGTGCGCGGCGGCAAGCCGCTCCGCTTCCGCTGCCAGGTCGGCCACGGCTACACCGCCGAGGCGGTGGCCAAGGAGCAGGAGGGATCCATCGACGAGGCCCTGCGCGTGGCCCTGCGCATCATCGAGGAGCGGGCCGAACTCGTCCGGCGCATGGCCAGCGATGGACGCAAGGCCGGGCGTTCGGCCGTCAGCGAGATGTACGAGGAGCGCGCGGCCGAGTACCGGCAATACGCTGACGTGATCCGTCGTGCCGTCCTCCAGACCCTGCCGTCCCCCGAGCCGACGGACAGTGGGAGCGAGAGCGAACAGGAGGAATAGCCCGTGCGCTTCTCCGATTTGGCTCCGCACCCGCCCGTGTGCGGGCGAGTCGGTTCGCGATGGGCCGCCGCGGACTTCGCTCGGTGCGAAGGGAACGCAGGCGTGCGGATCCGGCATTCTTCGGCAAACCGCTGCACCGGTCGGTTTGAGACTGGTCAGGGCCCTTCGCGCGATCCTACAGGCAGGATCAGAACGGGCGCACGGATGCGCTGCGGCTGGAGGCGGGGATGGTGAGATCCTCCGAGACGGTTGCCCCTCAAGGCGGCAAGCCTGTCGTCGTCACCCTGTGCGCGTCGGCCGCGAACACGCGCTCGCTCGTCCACCTCCTGCAGGAGCTGCCGGCCCGGCCCGACACGGCCATCATCGTCGTGCTGCAGCACCGGGAGTCGCTCGATGCCGCCGAGTTCCAACACGCCCTCAGGGCGGCCGGCCACGACCTGACCGCCATCGAGCAGAACATGCCGCTCGTGCCGGGCCGGATCTACCTGCCCGATCCGAACGTCATCGTCAGCATCGAGAGCGATCACTTCCAGCTTCGCCCCGCCGAGCAGCGGTTCGGCGAGCGGGGAACCATCGACAGTTTCCTCGTCTCGCTTCTGGGCGAAATGGACGGGCGGACGATCTCGGTCGTCCTCGCCGGGACCGGTTCGGACGGGACCCTCGGCTTCAAGGCCGTCAAGGAGATGGGCGGCATCGCGCTCGCAGAGGAGACCGACGAGTCGAAATCCGGCGAACTCGCCGCGAGCAACATCCCCGCCGCCCTGGCGGATGCCGTCCTGCCGATCGACCAACTGGCCGAGCGGATCCGGACCAGCATCCATCAGCTCGGATCGAAGACGGAAACGGAGGCGCATCTCAACGAGGCCGAGGCCGCGATGGTGCTGGCCAGCATCGCGGCGGTGCTGCGCAACAAGACCGGCCACGACTTCCACGGCTACAAGGAAGGCACCTTCATGCGCCGCGTCCAGAGGCGGATGCAGGTCGCTCAGATCAACGACAATGCGGCGTACGTGGAATACCTGCGCTCGCAACCGGGAGAAGCGCAGGAACTCTTCAACGACCTCCTGATCGGCGTGACGCAGTTCTTCCGCGACGCGAAGGAGTTCGAACTGCTCGAGCGCAGCGTGATCTCGAAGCTGTTCGAGGGGAAGACCTCCAACGATCAAGTCAGGATCTGGATCATCGGCTGCTCGACGGGCGAGGAGGCCTACTCCTTCGGCATCCTGCTGCGCGAGCACATGGCGGCCCTGGAGGACGTGCCGCAGGTCCAGATCTTTGCGACCGACCTCGACGGCCGGGCGCTGGCGGCGGCGCGGGCGGCCCGCTACGCCGAGACGGTCGTGCGCGACGTCAGCCCCGAGCGGCTCGCGCGCTGGTTCGTGCGGGAGGGCAACACCTATTGCATCGTCAAGGAAGTGCGGGAGATGTGCATCTTCTCCCAGCACAGCATCATCAAGGACCCGCCCTTCTCCCGCCTCGACCTGATCTCCTGCCGCAACCTGCTGATCTATCTCGACGCCGAGCTGCAGAGCCGCGTCATCCCCGTCTTCCACTTCGCCCTGAGGCCGGAGGGCGTGCTCTTCCTCGGCAATTCCGAGAACATCTCGCGGCACACCAACCTGTTCGCGCCGATCGAACAGCGCTCGCGCATCTTCCGTCGCCTGGAGACGCATAGCCGGATCCTGCCCGACTTTCCCTTCGCCGTGTCATCGCCGCGGCTCGAGAGCCGGCCGGCGGCGAGCCTGCCCGGACGCGCGATCGAACCGTCGCTGGCCCAGCGGGCCGAGCGCTTCGTGGAACGCTACACGCCGGCCTACGTGATCGTGGACGAGACCCACACGGTGCTGCACTTTTCCGGCCGGACCGGGCGCTACATCGACCCGGCCGGGGGCACGGCCTCGCTCAACCTGCTGCAACTGGCGCATCCCGACCTGCGCCTCGACCTGCGCGCGGCGCTCGTGCGCGCCGCCGAGGAGGGGCGGACCGTCGATCTTCCCAACCGGCGGATCGAGCAGGACGGGCAGGGCCTTCTGGTCGATATCGTGGTCGAACCGGTCAAGGACACCGCCGGTCCCATCCGCCACTTCTTCGTGCTGTTCAAGGATGGGGGGGCGGTTGCCGCCGACGCGGACGCGTCCTCGGCCTCGTCCCAGGATCAGCGCGACCGCATCCGGCAGCTCGAAACGGAGCTGCGCGAGAACAAGGATCGGCTGCAGGCCATCGCCGAGGAAGCGGAGAGCACGAACGAGGAGCTGAAGGCCTCGAACGAGGAGTATCAGTCGCTGAACGAGGAGCTGCAATCGGCCAACGAGGAGCTCCAAACCTCGAAGGAGGAGCTGCAATCGGTCAACGAGGAGCTGACCACCGTCAACGGCGAGCTCGGCCTGCGGGTGCAGGAACTCGGCCGCATCAACAGCGACCTCAAGAACTTCCTCGAGAGCACCCAGATCGCCACGGTCTTCCTCGACAACGACCTGCGCGTCATGCGCTTCACGCCGGCCTCGGCGGAGCTGTTCCACCTCGTCGATTCGGATGCCGGCCGGCCCCTCGCCCACATCAAGTCGCGCATCGCCTACGAGGAGCTGCATGAGGACGCCCGCCGCGTCCTGCGCACCCTGAACAGCTCCGAGCGCGAGATCGAGAATCCGCAGACCGGAACCCGCTACATGGTCCGGGTGCTGCCCTATCGCAGCGTCGACAACTTCATCGCCGGCGTCGTCATCACCTTCGTCGACATCACCGCGCGCAAGCAGGCCGAAGCGGCCCTGCGCGAGAGCGAGGAGCGCTTCCGGCAATTCGCCGACGCCTCCTCGGACGTCCTCTGGATCCGCAACGCTCAGACGCTCGAATTCGAATATGCGGGTCCGTCCTTCGAAGCGCTGTACGGCGCTCCCCTCGGCGAACCCGGGCCGAATCATCTGCGAGCCTGGCTGAAGCTCATCGCGCGGGCGGATCGCAGGGAGGTGATCAACACCATCCGCCGCGTGCGGGCCGGCGGGCGCGTGTCCCACATCTTCCGCATCCGCCGGCCGAGCGACGGCGAGGAACGGTGGCTCGCCAACGCCAACTTCCCGCTCTTCGACGACAAGGGGCAGGTGCATCGCATCGGCGGCATCACCTCCGACGTCACGGATGCCAAGCTGGCGGCCGAACGCCAGGACGTGCTGGTCAAGGAGTTGCAGCACCGCTCGCGCAACCTCCTCGGCGTGGTCACCTCGCTCGCGACCCGCACCGTCGGCCAGGGGGCGCCGGTCGAGAACTTCACCACCCGGCTGAACGCCCTCGGGCGGGCCCAGGCCCTGCTCAGCCGATCGGGCAACGACACCGTCGAGGTCAGCGCCCTCGTCCACGCCGAGCTGGCCGCCTATACCAGCGTTGCTCCCAAGCGCATCACGATCTCGGGCCCGAAGGTGCTGCTGACCTCGGAGCAGGTCCAGAACTTCGCGCTCGCCCTGCACGAACTGACCACCAACGCCGTCAAGTACGGCGCCCTGCGCGACGATGCGGGGCGCCTGTCCGTGACCTGGGAGCGCATCCACAACAGCGGCCACGGGAAGCGCATGGCGCTGAACTGGGTCGAGAGCGACATCAGTGTCGAACCGCAGTTCCTGAGTCGGCGCGGCTACGGGCGCGAATTGATCGAGAATGCGCTCGCCTATGCTCTGCAGGGACGGACAGAATACGCTCTCAATATCGACGGCGTGCGTTGCCGGATCGAACTGCCTCTGAAGTAACCTGGGAAAATTCGCTGCACTGGCAATGGGGATAGGCTTCGGCGACTTCCTGCTGCCGGAGCCATGATGACCCCGCCGACCCTTCCCCTGTCAGGGCGCCGCATCCTCGTGGTCGAGGACGAGTACCTCATCGCGATCGAGATCGAGCGATGGCTGCAGGAGGCCGGAGCCGAGGTCGCCGGCCCCGTTCCGGACGCGGAGCGAGCTCTGGCGCTCATCGAGACCGGGCCGCTCGATGCAGCCGTGCTCGATATCCATCTCAACGGCGAGCCGGCCTACGTCGTCGCCGACCGCCTCACCGAACGCGGCGTGCCCTACCTGTTCGCCACGGGGGAGGTCAGGATCGCGGAGGGGTCAGATTACCGCTCGCACGCCGTTCTGGGCAAACCGATCCTCGACGACGAACTGCTGCGAGCCGTGAGCCGGCTCATCGCTCACTGAACCGGGGCTTGTCCCGGACGGACAGGCTCGCCCATCCTGCGGCCGGCGACGCATCGGCTTGCGGCTTCACCCACCGGGATGCGAGGCTGCCGGTTGTGGACGATGCCCGCGGCCCAGGCGAGAGCCGCACATCTACGTGTCGAACGGCCGGGCGCCACGCGCGATCCTCACAGGCTCACGCCCTGGAGACGATCCCGGACGATCCGGCAAGGTGAAGCCCGATGACCGAACCATGGACGAGCACGGCTCTCGCGAAGGTCGAACGGACCACGCAGCTGGCGTCGGAAATCCGCACGATCGTCGAGCGCACGAAGCGCATCATCGCCACTTCGCGGGAGATCCTCTCGGCACACGGGGTCGATCATTCTTCCGGGCGCCCCCCGCGCCCTCGGCCACCGGAGACGATGCCGGCGGACGCGCTCTGCGCCGCCTTCGACGCGCTGCTCGAGGCGGCGCGCCAGGCCGAGGAAGCCGGGGATCCCGAGCTGTTCACTCTCGTCGAGCGAGCCCTGCTCCAGGCCGGCGAGCGCATCGAGCGGGCGGCCTCGACGCTCGCGGGTCGCAATCCGCCCCTGCAGTAGGCGATCCGATCAGGTGAGGCCGCGCGCGCTCCGCCAAGCCTGGAGCGCGCGCAGGCGCTCTTCGTAGGCGAGACGAAGCGCGGTCTCGGGTTCGCCCTTCATTTCGGGCGGCGTCAACGCCTCCTCGACGACGGACGTGCCGATCTGCTTGGCGATCTCGTGACGCCAGCAGGCGTCGGCGACCGCGAACTCGATATCCGTGCGAATCCTGTCTTCGTCGTCCATCCGGCGCGTTCTCGTGCAGCGGAGCGGGCGCTGTCATCGGCCCGAACCGGGAACGGCCCACTCTAGCCCAACGCATGCCCCGGTTCGAGACGTGGCACGCGGCGCGTTGGGAGAGGTGCGCGGGAGCATGCGTCCCGTCCTCACGCCCTCCCGGCCCCTCTCCTCGCCGAGGACCATCCCTTAGCGCCCGATGAGGCCTCAGGCGCGATTAGGACGGGACGCCGCCCGCCTCGGGACAGCGCGTGAAGGCGCTCAGCGACACGCGCGCGACCGCCCGCAGGGCGTCGCGGTCGGCGCCCGACGAGGCCAGGACGCCCATGCCGGAGGCGACCGTCGAGAGAAAGCGGGCCAGCGCCGCCGGATCGGCCTCCGGTGCGAGGTCGCCGTCCCGCTGGGCCTGGGCGAACCGCTCGCGCAGGTCCGCCTCGGTCTGCGCGCGCCGGGAGGCCAGCTCGAAGGGGATGTTCTCCGAACCCTCCCCGCAGGCGAGCCCGCCCTGGACCAGAAGGCAGCCCGGCGGGTTGGCCGGGTCGGTGTGGCTCTCGGCGATACTCGACAGGAACCGCTCGGCCACCTCGCGGGCGGTCGCGCCGGCCAGCACGTGGCGCATATGCTCGCAGCGCCGCTGCGCGTAGCGGTCGAGGGCGGCCTTCAGCAGCCCCTCCTTGCTGCCGAAGGCCGCGTAGAGGGAAGGCGCCTTGATGCCCATCGCCTTCGTCAGCATGGCCAGGCTCGCGCCGTCGTAGCCGTGGCGCCAGAACACCTCCATCGCCTCGTCGAGGGCCTTGTCCGTGTCGAACGACCGGGGCCGCCCCATCACCATTGTCCGCGGGCTCCAAATTCCGTATCGAAGTTTTGTATCGAGTGGTAGATAAGTCTCTTGACGCGCGGCGTCCACGCCGACATGTGTAGCGAACTCTACAGATGTCGGAGCCGCTCGTGGATCCTCAGCGTGGCACCTCCTTAGGCCGTTTTTTGCTCCGACGCAGCGTCGGGGTCGGCCTCGCCCTCTCCCTGCTGGCCGGCGCCGCCTGTCTCGCGGCGCCGGCTGCCGTGTGGCAGACCGCGCCGGCCCAGGCCGCGACCCAGCAGGACGAGCCGGCGATGCCGGCCGCCGTCGCCACGGTCGAGCCGCGCGACGTGATCCTGTGGGACGAGTTCTCCGGCCGCCTGGAGGCGGTGGACCGCATCGAGGTGCGGGCCCGCGTCGGCGGCGCGATCCAGGCCACGCATTTCGTCGAGGGCGAGCTGGTCAAGCCCGGCGATCTCCTCGTGACCATCGATCCCGCGCCCTACGCGGCGGAGGTCCAGCGCCTGGAGGCCCAGGTCGCGGGCGCCGAGGCGCGGGTCGCCCTGACCTCGAGCGACCTGGAGCGCGGGCAGCAATTGTCGGACCGGCACATCGTCACGGCGCGCGACCTCGACGTGCGCGCCAACGCCTTCAAGGAGGCGAAGGCGACCCTGGCGGGGGCGCAGGCGGCACTGGCGGCGGCGCGGCTCAACCTCGACTACACGCAGGTGCGGGCGGCCGTGGGCGGCCGCGTCGGCCGCCGGGAGATCACGCCGGGCAACCTCGTGGCGACGGGGGCCGGCGCCGCGGTGCTGACGACCCTCGTCTCGGTCGATCCGGTCTATGCCAGCTTCGACGCCGACGAGACCGTCATCCTGAAGGCACTCGCCTCGATCGCCGAACCGTCGGGCGGCCGCGGCCGGCTCGCGCGGATCCCGGTCGAGATGATCACCGCCGACGGCGCGCGCGCGCGCGGCAGCCTGCATTTCATCGACAACAAGGTCGATGCGCGCAGCGGCACGGTCCGCGTCCGCGCGACCTTCGCCAATGCCGACGGCCACCTGATCCCGGGCCAGTTCGCGCGGATGCGGCTGGGCCAAGCCGTCCCCGAATCGCTCCTGCTCGTCGATGAGCGCGCCATCGGCACGGACCAGGACAAGCGCTTCGTCCTCGTGGTGGGGGCCGACAGCCGGGCCGAGTTCCGGGCCGTCACCCTCGGCCGGGCGGTCGACGGCCTGCGCGTCGTGACCTCCGGCCTGTCCGGCGGCGAGCGCATCGTGGTCAACGGGCTGCAGCGCATCCGGCCCGGCACCCGCATCAGCCCGGAACCGGTCCGGATGGGCGCCCGCCCGCAGGATGTCTCGCCCGGGACGGCCAAGCTCGCGCGAGCGGAATGACTTTCGCGCGAGCGGAATGAAGCTCGCGCGCGAAATTGAGGTCGCGCGCCGACTAAGCGCGCGGCGCCGAGACGCGCGCCGCTCCGACTCCCCACCCCCGAAACCGCCCGGCGGCCCCACCGTGACCGGCCGCCCGGTCGGCTGTGCGGACGGCCGCCTCACATCCGCTTCCCCGGCATCCCTTCGCCCCGTCTTCTTCCGAGGGTCGGCATGAATCTCTCGAAATTCTTCATCGACCGGCCGATCTTCGCGGGCGTGCTCTCGGTGCTCATCTTCGTCGGCGGCCTCATCTCGCTCTTCGCGATGCCGATCTCGGAATATCCGGACGTCGTGCCGCCCTCGGTCGTCGTGCGCGCGACCTTCCCGGGCGCCAACCCCAAGGTGATCATCGAGACGGTCGCGACGCCGATCGAGGAACAGATCAACGGCGTCGAGGGCATGCTCTACATGTCGAGCCAGGCCACGACCGACGGCGTGATGGTGCTGACGGTCACCTTCCGGCTCGGCACCGATCCCGACAAGGCGCAGCAGCTCGTCCAGAACCGCGTCTCGCAGGCCGAGCCGCGCCTGCCGGCGATCGTGCGCCAGCTCGGCATCGTCACGGTGAAGTCCTCGCCCGATCTCACCATGGTCGTGCACCTCGTCTCGCCCAACGGGCGCTACGACATGACCTATCTGCGCAACTACGCGGTCTTGAACATCAAGGATCGCCTCGCCCGTCTCGACGGCGTCGGGCAGGTCCAGCTCTTCGGCTCCGGCGACTACGCCATGCGGATCTGGCTCGACCCGCAGCGGGTGGCCGAGCACGGCCTGTCCGCCGGCGACGTGGTGCGCGAGATCCAGGCCCAGAACGTCGAGGCGGCGGCCGGCGTCATCGGCGCCTCGCCCGCGGTGCCGGGCCTCGACCTGCAGCTGTCGCTCAACGCCGAGGGCCGCCTCACCAGCGAGGAGCAGTTCGGCGACATCGTCGTCAAGACCGGGGAAAACGGCGAGATCACCCGCCTGCGCGACCTCGCGCGGATCGAACTCGGAGCCTCGGACTACGCGCTCCGCTCGCTCCTCGACAACAAGTCGGCGGTGGCGATCCCGATCTCGCAATCCCCGGGCTCGAACGCGATCCGGATCTCGGATCAGGTCCGCCAGACCATGGCCGAGATCAAGCGGACCATGCCCGAAGGGGTCGATTACCAGATCGTCTACGACCCGACGCAGTTCGTGCGCGCCTCGATCGAGGCGGTGATCCACACGCTGCTGGAGGCGGTCGCCCTCGTGGTGCTGGTGGTGATCCTGTTCCTGCAGACGTGGCGGGCCTCGATCATCCCGCTTCTCGCCGTGCCGGTCTCCATCGTCGGCACCTTCGCGGTGATGCACGCCTTCGGCTTCTCCATCAACGCGCTGAGCCTGTTCGGCCTCGTGCTCGCCATCGGCATCGTCGTCGACGACGCCATCGTCGTGGTCGAGAACGTGGAGCGCAACATCGAGGCCGGCCTCTCGCCGAGGGAGGCCAGCTATCAGGCCATGCGCGAGGTCTCCGGGCCGATCATCGCCATCGCGCTCGTTCTCGTCGCCGTCTTCGTGCCGCTCGCCTTCATCAGCGGATTGACGGGCCAGTTCTACAAGCAGTTCGCGCTGACCATCGCGATCTCGACGGTGATCTCGGCGATCAACTCGCTGACCCTGTCGCCGGCCCTCTCGGCGCTGCTCCTGAAAGACCATCACGCGCCGAAGGACCGGCTGACCCGAGTGCTCGACACGCTGCTCGGCTGGTTCTTCCGCCGCTTCAACCGCGCCTTCGGGCGGGCCTCCGACGGCTACGGCCGCGGCGTCGGCGCCGTCGTCTCGCGAAAGGGCGCGATGATGGTGCTCTACCTCGCGCTCGTCGGCGTGACCGTGGTGCTGTTCCAGAGGATCCCCGGCGGCTTCGTGCCGGGCCAGGACAAGCAGTACCTCGTCGGCTTCGCCCAGCTGCCCGATGGCGCGACCCTCGACCGGACGGAAGACGTGATCCGCCGCATGAGCGAGATCGCCCTGAAGGAGCCCGGCGTCGAGAGCGCCGTCGCCTTCCCCGGCCTGTCGATCAACGGCTTCACCAATTCCTCGAATTCGGGGATCGTGTTCTCGACGCTGAAGCCGTTCGAGGAGCGGAAGAGCCCCAGCTTGAGCGGGGCCGCCATCGCGCAGTCCCTCAACAGGAAGTACGCCGCGATTCCCGAGGCGTTCATCGCGATGTTCCCGCCCCCGCCCGTCAACGGGCTCGGCACGATCGGCGGCTTCAAGCTGCAGATCGAGGATCGGGCCGGCCTCGGCTACGAGGCGCTGAACGACGCCACCAAGGCCTTCATGGCCAAGGCGGCCCAGGCACCGGAACTCGCCGGCCTGTTCTCAAGCTTCCAGATGAACGTCCCGCAGCTCTTCGCCGACCTCGACCGGACCAAGGCGCGCCAGCTCCGCATCCCCGTCACCGACGTGTTCGACACGCTGCAGATCTATCTCGGCTCGCTCTACGTCAACGACTTCAACAAGTTCGGCCGCACCTACTCGGTCCGCGTCCAGGCCGACGCGCCGTTCCGGGCCCGCTCCGACGATGTCGGGCTCCTGAAGGTCCGCGCCGGCTCCGGCGAGATGGTGCCGCTCTCGGCCCTGCTGCGCGTGCGGCAGACGGCGGGGCCGGAGCGGGCCATGCGCTACAACGGCTTCCTGTCGGCCGACATCAACGCGGGCGCGGCCCCCGGCTTCTCGTCGGGGCAGGCGCAAGCGGCGGCAACCCGCATCGCCGCCGAGACCCTGCCGCGCGGCTTCGCCTTCGAGTGGACCGACCTGACCTACCAGGAATTCATCGCCGGCAATTCCGGGATCTGGGTGTTCCCACTGGCGCTGCTGCTCGTCTTCCTCGTGCTGGCGGCGCAGTACGAGAGCCTGACCCTGCCGCTCGCCATCCTCATGATCGTGCCGATGGGCCTGCTCGCGGCGATGTTCGGGGTCTGGCTCTCGGCGGGCGACAACAACGTGTTCACGCAGATCGGCCTGATCGTGCTCGTCGGCCTCTCGGCCAAGAACGCGATCCTGATCGTGGAATTCGCCCGCGAACTGGAGTTTGCCGGCCGCACCCCGCTGGCGGCCGCGATCGAGGCGAGCCGCCTGCGGCTGCGCCCGATCCTGATGACCTCGATGGCCTTCATCATGGGCGTGCTGCCGCTGGTGACCGCGACCGGGGCCGGAGCGGAGATGCGCAACGCCATGGGCGTCGCCGTGTTCTCCGGCATGATCGGCGTCACCGCCTTCGGCCTGTTCCTGACGCCGGTCTTCTACGTGCTCCTGCGCCGCCTGACCGGCAACAGGCCGCTCAAGCAGCATGGCGGCGCGGCGCAGGCGCATCCGGACGGCCTCGCCCGCGCCGCCTAGCTCCGCAGGATCGAGACGGCCTTGCGCTCCGATCGAGCGGAGGCCGTCTCAGAAGCCGCTGCGCACGCGCAGATGCGTGTGGGTGTGGTTCGAGGCGAAGCCTTCCTCGTGCGAGTGCGCGGAGGTGTCCTCCACGACGGGAATCAGGTTGAGCGAGCCGTGCATGACGCCGCGCTCGAGGAACAGCCTCTCCGCATAGGACGACACGTCCCCGACGGGGCCGCGCATCAGCGTCACGTCGATCGAGGTCGAGTGATCGATCGGGATCGACAGGGAGGCGACCGCCTGGTCGTGACGGTCGAGACGTCCCTGCGGCACGCGCGCCGCGAGGTTCCGCACCGACTGGTCGATCGTGTAGCTGACGATGCCGAAGCACGGCGCCTCGGCCGGCGCTTCGGGACGCGCGGACAGGCCGCGCCGCACGAGGTCGCGGATGGCCTCCGACCGGCTCCCCGCGCCGGTGCTGTCCATGTAAGCGTCGAGCGCGGCGGCCAGCTCGTCATCGATGGCGATGGTCGTGCGCTGCATGGATGACCTCCCCCTCTCGACGATGACTAGGCTGTCCTGCCGCCGGTTTCAAACGGGCGGCTCAGGCGTGAGACCGCCGCGACCTTCGCCTTCGCCCGAGCCGCAGCGGAGAAGCGATCGCCCTGCGCAGCCGAGCGCCCGGCCATCCGCCGGAACGGCCGCGGCGGGAAGCGCGCTCGCGGCGCGGAAGCCATCGACCGCCTTGCGCTGGATCAAGGCACCCGCGCCGGGCGGCCGGCAAGGATGCTGCCGTCGAGCGGCTGGGGAAGCCCCAGGGAGGCGAGAATGGCTTTTGCGAACATCCTGGTCTCGGTCGATCTCGACGGGGCCGCGCCCGACCGCATCCGGCTCGCCGCCGGCCTCGCGCAGCGCTTCGAGGCGACGCTCACCGGGGCGGCGGCCTGCAAGGTGCCGGCACCGGATTACGTACGCGACATCGGCGAGATCGACGACGCCGAGCCGCAATTCGAGGAGAAGGCCCGCGCCGCACTCGCTCGGGCACGGGAACTGTTCGACCGCTCCGTCGACCCGCCGCTGCGCCGCGACTGGCGCGAGGCCCTGGCCGGCCCGATCACCCATCTCGTCGAGCAGGCGCGGGCGGCCGACCTCCTCGTGGTGGGACGCCGCGGTCCCGAGGACGTCGCGCCCGGTGCCCTCGGCGTTCCGCCCGGCCCCGTCCTGATGGAGGCCGCCCGCCCGGTCCTCGTGCTCCCCCCGCGCATCGAGCGAGTCCGGGGTGCCCGGATCGTCGTGGCCTGGAAGGACGGCCGGGAAGCGCGCCGGGCCGTCTCGGCCGCCCTTCCCTTCATCCGAGAGGCGGATCAGGTCTTCGTCGTCAGCACCGGCGAGGGCGCGCGCTACGAGGGGGCGGAGGATGTCGCCGACCACCTCGCCCGCCACGGCGCCTCCGTGACGACGCACCTGCTGCGCACCGTCGTGAGCGACGCCGACGAACTCCTGCGCTTCGCCCTGAAGCAGGAGGCCGACCTGATCGTGATGGGCGCCTACGGCCATACCCGCCTGCGCGAGTGGCTGTTCGGCGGCGTCACCCACGAGATGCTGCGAACCAGCCCCCTCCCCTGCCTGATGTGTCACTGATGCGCGTTCCGACGGCCCTCCCGATCCTCGCCCTCCTGCTGGTCGCCCTGCCGGCCGCCGCCCAGGCTCTCGATGCCCGCGCCCAGCGCGGCGAGACCATCGCGCGGACGAACTGCGCCCGCTGTCACGCGATCGGCCGCATCGGCGCGAGCCCCCTGGCGGAAGCGCCTCCGTTCCGTGACCTGCACACCCGATACCCGGTCACGGATCTTGCCGAGGCGCTGGCCGAGGGCATCACCACCGGCCACCCGGCGATGCCGGAATTCCGGCTCGATCCCGACGAGGCCCAGGCCCTGATCGCCTACCTTCAGAGCCTGGAACGCTGAGGCATCTCAGCTTGCCGCCAGATGCTCGAGCCGCGCGGGATCCGTCAGGCGCACCCCGCCGGGCACGATCAGGATCGCCTTCTCCCGGTCGAGCCGGGTCAGCATCCGGCTCACCGTCTCGATGGTGAGGCCGAGATGGTCGGCGATGTCCTGCCGGCCCATCGGCAGCTCGACGGTGACGGATTCGTGCCCGATGCGGCCGTAGCGCGCGCGCAGGCCCAGCAGGAAGCTCGCCACCTTCTCCTCGGCGGTGCGCCGGCCGAGCAGCATCATGTGATCCTGTGCCAGCGTCAGCTCGTGGCCGGCCCGCTCGTAGAGGCGCTGCAGCAGGTGCGGGGTCTGCGCGACGAGACCGGCGAAGGCGCGCCGCTCGAACCGGCAGAGCATCGTCGGCGCCAGCGCCTCGGCGGTGACGGTGAAGCGCTCGGGCAGAGCGAGACCGAGGAAGTCACCGACCAGGGCAAAGCCCATCACCTGCCGCCGCCCGTCCGGCAGGAGCCGCGACAGGCGCAAACTCCCCTCGGTGACGTTGTAGACGGCGCCCGCCCGGTCGTCCTGCTGGAACAGGGCCTGGCGCGGATCGAGATGGACCTGCTGGCTCAGCGCCTCCAGTCCGGCGAGTTCCTCGCGCGTGAGCGCCGCGCAGACGCTGACGAGGCGGACCTTGCAAGCGGCGCAGCCGCCTTCCGCCCGGTCATGGGCGCAGGCATGCCCGGCTGAAGCCGTTCCGACACCGGCGCTCTCGGCAGAGTCTTGCATCGGAGACCTCCCGTCCGCAACGCGCTCAGACCGATCAATAGCCTGGGCCTGCGCCGCTTGTGAAGTCGAAACCGGAGCGTACCGGATCGCGCCGATGATGATGGACGATCAGGCCGCCGCGTTACGACGACGGGTGCCGGGTCTTTCTGCCGGACAGCCATTTCCGTGTTCGCGTTGCTATCCTGACATCTTCACCGATCTTGGTCGCATCGAATGACTCGGAAGATCACCGCCGGGCCCGCGTCTGCGGCCCCATCCAAGGCTTCATCGCGACGGCCGGCAACGGCCCTATCGGCCCAGAAGGCTCCATTTCGGCAGGCGCCTTGCTCGACGCGCCGCCCGGTTCGGATGCCGGCTCGCGCGGGTGGCCGTCACGGGGCTGCGCCGAGACCCGACGCGCGAGCGGCTTGCCCGAACAGGATGGCGGGCGCGATCCGGCGGGAGATCCCTCACTCCAGCCCGAGCGCGATCCGGCGTCCGGGCAGCCCGAGATCGGGGCGGTGGCTCGTCAGCACGACGACGCGCTCGCGCCAGCGGGCGAGCAGACGCCCGAGGATGCGCGCCGCCTGATCGTCGCCGAGATGCTCGGCCGGCTCGTCGAGCAGGATGACGGGGGCCGGGCTCAAGAGCGCGCGGGCGAGCGTGAGGCGCTGGGCCTCGCCGAGCGAGAGGCCGCCCTCGGCGATCCAGGCATCGAGCCCGCCGCCCGCGCGGATGCGGGCATCGAGTTCGACCGCCTCGAGCGCCTCCCAGAGCTGCGCGTCGGTTGCGCCCGGCGCGAACAGGTTCTCGCGCACGGTGTCGGACAGGATCGCGGCATCGTGCAGGCCGAGATGCGTCAGCGCCCGCCGCTCGGCCGCCGGGCGGAGCAGGCCGCCGAGGCGGACCGCCTCTCCGGGCCGCTCGCTGTTCCAGCCGGCGAGCGCCTTCAGCAGGGTGGTCTTGCCGCAGCCGCTCGCGCCGACGAGGGTCAGCGGCGTGCCGGGCACGACCGCGAGATCAGGCACCGGGCCGAGATCGCGCCCGTCCGGCGTCCGCAGCCGCAGACCGTGCAGGGTCAGGGCGCCGGGGGCCGGACCGGACCGGGGGCTCGGCTCGGCGCCGGCGCCATCCTCGAGGTCGAGGGAGGGGCGGGCGAGGCGGGCGCGGACGGAACCGAGCAGCGCCCGCGGCAGGGACAGGACCGGCTCGGCCAGCGCGAGCCAGGCGAAGGCCAGGAAGGCGGCGGGCAGGAGCGCGGTGCCGCGGGCGCCCGCGCTCCAGGCACCGAGCAGCACGGCCAGGGCGATGGCCGGGCCGGCAAGCGCCAGCACAGCCTCGAACCGGGCGAGCGTCCGCCGTCCGCAGGCCGCCTCGCGCTCCGCATCGCGCAGCGGGTCGAGGGCGATCCGCACGGCCGCGCCGCGGCGCCCCTCGGCGTCGAGGGGCACGGCGCCCGTCAGCGCGCTTCCGAGATCGGCGGCGGCGGCGCGGCGCGCGTGGCGGATCCACGTCTCGGTCGTCCTGAGCCGCCGGATCGTGCTCCGGGCGAAGAGGGCTCCGGCGAGGGCGAGTACGGCGACGGCGGGGAGCGCGAGCGGCGCGATGTAGGCCGTGAGCAGCGTGAGTCCGATGAGCGCCGCGCCGGTCGTCGCGGCGGGGAAGCCGACGCGCAGCCGGGCGTAATCGACGTCAGCCACGTCGTCGATGAAGTCGGCGAGCCGCTCCGGGCGTCCGAGCTGCCAGCCGCTGCCGCGGCTCTCCGGCGCCCGCGCCAGGGCCGCGAACAGGCCGGCGCGGCGGCGGACCTGATCGGTCAGCGCCGCGCGGTGGCCGGCCATGCGCTCGCCGTAGCGCGCACCGGTGCGCAGCAGCGCGAACAGGCGCACCAGGGCGGCGGGGTGGTGGAAGTTGAAGGCGAAGGCCGCCGGTCCGGCACCGGCCAGGGCGACCGCCGCCAGGAAGCTGACGGCGGTGCCGGCGAGGGCCAGATTCGCGGCCAGCGCCAGCGCCGCCAGGGCGAAGGCGAGGCGCCAAGCCCGGGTGGTTTCGGCCTGGGGCGAGCCGGCGGGATTGAGGTCGGAGCGGGTGCGCATCACGCGGCCTGCCTCTCGGAACGGGTGGCGCCGAGGGCGATGCGCCGGTCGGCCATCGCCACCAGGGCGGGATCGTGGGTCGCGACCACGATGAGGCGGGTGCGGGCGGCCCAGGCCAGGGCGTGGCGCACCCGGGCGGCGTTCGCGGGATCGAGCTTGGCGGTGGGCTCGTCGCAGAAGGCGATGCACGGCCGCAGCAGCAGGCGCGCGACGGCGACGCGGACCCGCTGACCGCCGGAGAGGTTTTCGGCGCCCGCCCGCACGGGGGCGTCGAGGCCGCCGGGCCAGTGCGGATCATCGCTCAGGCCGAGGGTCGCGGCGGCGGCCGCCACGGCCTCCGGCGTCGCAGGCGCGCCGTCCGCGATCGCCGCGCCGAGCGTGCCGGCCGGGATCGGCGTGTCGAGGGAGACCCAGGTCGCCGGCAGACCCTGTCCGGGCCGGCGGACGGCGCCGGCGAGCGGTGCCTCAACGCCGGCCAGAACCCGCAGCAGCGTCGACTTGCCGGCCCCGCTCGGCCCGGTCAGCGCGACGAGGCCGGTCTCCGGCAGATCGAAATCGGCGACGGGGCCGGCATGGGGCAGGACGAGGCCGCGGGCGCCCGGCGCCGCCGGAACCACGCCGCGTTCCGGTGTCTCCCGCGCCGCGTCCTCCGCGAAGGCCCAGGCGAGCGCCTCGGCGGCGGCCTCGCCCTCCGCCTTGGCGTGGTAGAGTTCGGCGTAGCGACGGAACGGCAGGAAATATTCGGGGGCGAGCAGCAGGATCAGCAGGCTCTGCCACAGCGCCAGATGCGCAAAACCCGGCACCTCGGCGAGGCCGAGATGGCCGAGCCCGAGGAACACCGCCAGGATCGCGATGGCGAGCGAGGCGAAGAAGTCGAGCACGCCCGCGTTCAGAAAGGCCACCGCCAGCACGCCCATGGTTCCGTCGGCGTAGGCCTTGAGCCGCCGGTCGAGCTTGGCCGTCTCGCGCGGCAGGCCGTGGGCGGCCAGAATCGTCGGCAGCGCCCGCACACGGTCGGCAAACTGAGTCGCGAGCCGTCCGAGCGCCGCCTCCTGCGCCGCGGCCCGATCACGGATCATGCCGCCGACGAGGGCGAAGAACACGATCATCACCGGTGTGGCGAGGAGCAGCGCCAGGGCCGCCTGCCAGGACACCAGGGCGACCGCACCCGCGGTCAGCACCGGCCCGAGTCCCATCATCCGCCGCGCGGCGGCGTGGCCGACGACGAGCCGGGCAAGCGCGCCGGGATGCCGTTGCAGGCCGGCGATCACCGCGCCGCGCGGCAGGTCGGCGGCGGCGCGGGCCGGCATGCCCGCGAGCCGCGCCTCGGCGGCATCGAGCAGCGCGGCGGCGACCTCCGCCTCCAGGGCGGCGCTGCGCGCCTCGATCAGGCTCCCGAGCCCGGCGCCCGCGAGCAGGCAGGCCCCGGCGAGGCCGAGCGCGATCCCGTCGAGCCCTCCCGTCTCGATCAGCGCGCCCGCGAGCCGCGCCAGCGCCACGGCGAGCCCGAGCGTCGCGGCGCAACGGAGCGCCTGGAGGACGTGCAGACGCGACAGGCCGGCCCGCGCCGCCCCGCGGGCGAGGGTGAGCGCCGCGGGCGCGAGGGTGGCGCGGCGGGATCGGGCGCGGGGGGATCGTCGGGTCATGCCGCCTTGTGCGGCGGGGGCGGCGAGCGCGGCCTTGATCTGCGTCAAGGATCGCCAAGCGCGGCGGCGCGAGAGGCAGCGTCGGACAAGGAGCCTCCCATGACCGATCCGCTGCTCGTCGATCTGTCGCGCCTGCAATTCGCGCTGACGGCGATGTACCACTTCCTGTTCGTGCCGCTGACGCTCGGACTCTCGATTCTCGTCGCCATGATGGAGACGGTCTACGTCATGACGCGCCGCAAGATCTGGCGCGACATGACCAAGTTCTGGGGCCTCCTGTTCGGAATCAACTTCGCGCTGGGGGTCGCCACCGGCCTGACCATGGAGTTCCAGTTCGGCATGAACTGGGCCTACTACTCGCACTATGTCGGCGACGTGTTCGGGGCCCCGCTCGCCATCGAGGGCCTGATGGCCTTCTTCCTGGAGGCGACCTTCGTCGGGCTGTTCTTCTTCGGCTGGGACAAGCTTTCGGCGCTCGCCCACTGCATCGTCACGTGGCTGATGGCGCTCGGCACCAATTTCTCCGCGCTCTGGATCCTGATCGCCAACGGCTGGATGCAGAACCCGGTCGGCTCCCTGTTCAACCCCGACACGATGCGCATGGAGGTGACCGACTTCGCCGCCGTGATCCTCAATCCGGTGGCGCAGGCGAAGTTCGTCCACACGGTCTCGGCCGGCTATGTCTGCGGTGCGGTGTTCGTGCTCGGCGTCTCCGCCTTCTACATCCTGCGCGGGCGGCATCTCGAACTCGCCAAGCGCTCGTTCGCCATCGCGGCGGCCTTCGGGCTGGCCTCGGCGCTCAGCGTCGTCGTGCTCGGCGACGAGAGCGGCTACGCCGTCACCGACCACCAGAAGATGAAGCTCGCCGCCATGGAGGCGATGTGGCACACGGAGCCCGCGCCCGCCGCCTTCACGGCGATCGGCGTCCCGGATCTGGAGAGCCGCACCACCCGCTACGCGCTCCACATCCCCTACGCGATGGGCCTGATCGGCACCCGCTCGCTGACGACCGAGATCCCCGGCATCACCGAACTGGTCGCGCACGCCAAGGACCGCATCCGCAACGGGCTCGTCGCCTACGCCGCGCTGGAGCGGATCAAGGCCGACCGCACGGATGAGGCGGCCCGCGCCGAGTTCGCCCGGACGCAAGCTGATCTCGGCTACGCGCAGCTCCTCAAACCGCTGATCGGCGATCCACGGACGGCGACCGACGCGGATATCGACCGGGCGGCGTGGTCCACCGTGCCGCACGTGCCCTCACTGTTCTTCACCTTCCGGGCGATGGTGGCGTGCGGCTTCCTGCTGATCGCCCTGTTCGGGGCGGCGCTCTGGTACACCGCCCGCGAGGCCGAGGCGCCGCGCTGGCTGTTCCGGGCCGCGCTCTTCGCCCTGCCGCTGCCCTGGATCGCGATCGAGTTCGGCTGGTTCGTCGCCGAGTTCGGCCGCCAGCCCTGGATCATCGAGGGCGTTCTGCCGACCGCGCTCGCGACCTCCGAACTCGGCATTCCCTCGCTCATCACCACCATCGTCGGTTTCACCCTGGTCTACGGCGTGCTCGCGGTGATCGAGGTGCAGCTGATGCTGCGCGCCATCGCCAAGGGGCCGGAGACCCTGGCCGAGGATCCCGCCGCGCTCTTTCCCGGCGCCGGCACGAACCGGAACGAGGCCGGCCTCGTCGCCGCCGAGTAGCCCTTCCTCCCTTCGCTCCCTGCCGGCGCCGACGGAGACCGCCGTCGCGCCGGCCCCTCCCCCGAGGAGTTCCCTCCATGCTCGCCCTTCTCTCGGATTACGAAACGCTCCGCCTCGTCTGGTGGGTGCTGCTCGGCGTGCTGCTGATCGGCTTCGCCCTCACCGACGGCTTCGATCTCGGCGTCGGCGCCCTCTTGCCCTTCGTCGGCCGCACCGATGTCGAGCGGCGGGTGGCGATCCACACCGTCTCCGCCACCTGGGAGGGCAACCAGGTCTGGCTGGTGCTCGGCGGCGGCGCGATCTTCGCCGCGTGGCCGGCGCTCTACGCGCTGAGCTTCTCCGGCTTCTACCTCGCCATGTTCCTCGTGCTGTTCGCCCTCATCCTGCGGCCCGTCGCCTTCAAGTACCGCTCCAAGCGGGAGGGCGCGGCGTGGCGCTCCCGCTGGGATTGGGCCCTGTTCGTCGGCGGCGCGGTGCCGGCGCTGATCTTCGGCGTCGCCGTCGGCAACGTGCTCCAGGGCGTGCCCTTCCACTTCACGGGCGACCTTCGCCCGATCTACGGCGGCGGCCTCCTCGGGCTGCTCAACCCGCTGGCTCTGCTGTGCGGCGGCGTCTCCCTGGCGATGCTGGTGGCGCACGGTGCGGCCTGGCTCGCCTTCAAGGCGGAGGGGCCGGTCGCCGAGCGCGCCCGCGCCATCGGGCTCAAGGCGGCGCTCGTCACCGCCGCCCTGTTCGCCCTCGGCGGCCTCCTGGTCTGGGCCGGCGCCTTCGGCGGCTACCGGGTGGTGAGCCCGCTCCCCGGCGACGGCCCGTCCAACCCGCTGGCCAAGGCGGTCGTGGCGGATGCGGGCGCGTGGCTCGCCAATTTCCGGGCCCATCCCATGCTCGCCCTGGTGCCGCTCGCCGGCATCGCCGGCCCGTTGCTGGCGGCGCTCGGCTTCCGCGCCCGGCACGAGGGGCTGACCTTCCTGGCCTCCAGCCTCGGCATCGCCTGCATCATCGCCACCGTCGGCCTGTCGATGTTCCCGGTCATCCTGCCGTCCAGCACGCATCCGGGCCACGCGCTCACCGTGTTCGACGCCTCCTCCAGCCGGGCGACCCTGCGCAACATGCTGATCGCGACGGTGATCTTCCTGCCGATCATCCTCGCCTACACCGCCTGGGTCTACCGGGTGCTGTGGGGCAAGGTCTCGGACCGCGACATCACCGCCCCCGGCTCGGCCGCCTACTGACGGATCCGGCCCCGGCGGTGCCGGGGCCTGCCTTGCTCCCCCCACCTCGCATCAGGAGTCGCGACGATGTGGTACTTCGCCTGGATCCTCGGTCTCGGACTGGCCGCCGCGGTCGGCGTGCTCAACGCCCTCTGGTACGAACTGCGCGCCGTGCGCGAGACGCCGCCCGAGGTCACGCCGACGCTGCCGACGCCGTGAGGCGCTCTGATCGGACCGGCGCTCTCAGCCGCAGATGAGATCGATGTCGTGCTGCCTGAAGCGGTCGGCGAAGGGCTCGGGCGGCGGGCGGTCGGTCACCACGGTGAGCGGCGCGGCGAGGTCGAAGGTCTGGAGGTTGGCCTGACGCCCGAACTTGCGGGAATCGGCGAGCAGCACCGCCCGCCGGGTCTGGCCCCGCAGCGCCCGGCGCAGGACCGATTCGTGCTCCTCGTAATCCATCCAGCCCTGGGCGAGGTCGCAGGCGGCGATGCCCATGATGGCGAGGTCGAAGAAGTGGCGCCGGGCGTAGTCCACGGTGTCGTAGCCGACGAGCGCGTTGTCGTTCGGCCGCAGGCGGCCCGGCGTCAGGTTCACCCGCGCCGGGCTGTCGGCCAGCAACAGCGCGAGGTCGATGGAATTCGTCGTCACCGTGAGCTTGCGGGTGGTGAGGCGCCGGGCCAGCGCCAGCGTCGTGGTGCCGGTGTCGATGAAGATCGACATCCCATCCTCCACCAGACCCTCGACCAAGGCGGCGACGCGCCCCTTCTCGCGGCTGTTGAGCCCGCTGCGCTCGGTGAGGGGGCGCTCCTGATCGAGGCGCGGCAGCACCGCACCGCCGTGGATGCGCCGCAGCAGGCCGCGCTCCTCCAGCATCTTCAGGTCGCGCCGGATCGTCTCGTCGGAGACCGCCAGGGTGGCGGCGATGCTGGTGACGCCGACGCGCCCCGTCTGCGCGAGCTGCGAGAGGATTTCCTCGTGGCGATGATCGGTCAGCATCCCGGCCCTGTCCCCCGTTGAAGTGAGGATAGCGCCGCGGACACGGACCGGTCGCGCACAATTTCAACACATGCACAGGGTGCAGGGACCACAGCGTGCAAGTCCGCGCAGCAAGATCACGGGACAAGATCACAAGACAGGCCCGTCCGGCCCCGCGGGAGCCGGACGGGCCTGCTGCCCACCTCAAAGCCTCGCAACGCTTCCGATCGACTCCTTCGGTGCCGCGACCTGTCATCCCGGGGCCGCGGAGCGGAACCCGGGATCCATCCGCGATGCGCGGCTCAACGTGGCATCACGGGTGGATTCCGGGCTCGCGTATCAGCGACCCGGAATGACGGTGGGGCTGGGCCGAACCGATCACCCGGACACCGAATCAGGCGCCGAGGAATCAGGCGTCGAGGGCCGGAGCGCGGCGGTGATGCGTCGCCTGCTCGTAGGCGTAGGCACAGGCGAGGAGGTCGCCCTCGCTCCACATCCGGCCGACGAAGATCAGGTTGAACGGCGAGCCGGAGGCGTAGGCGCCCGCCGGCAGCGTCACCCCCGGCAGGCCGGCGATGTTGATCTCGCAGACCGTGGTCTCCAAGAGCGTACCGGGCCCGTGCAGCGGCGGCAGCTCGGCCCGCATCTGCGGGAAGACCAGGGCGTCGAGCCCCTGCTCCGCCATCACCCGGTCGAACAGCGCGAGATAGGCCTCGCGGGCGGCGAGGAAGTCGGAGAGGTCGGGCGGACTCGCCGGGTCGGCGAGGCAGGCGGCGAGCTGGCGCAGGTTGGTGATCGGATGCAGCACGCCGCCCGGCGCGAAGGCATCCTCGGCCTTGGTGGCCTCGGCAAAGGCGGCGAAGCTGCGGATCGCCACGTCCGGCCCCATCCGCTCCAGGTAGAGCTGGAGGTCGTAGGGCGCCGATTCGAAGCCGCGGGCGTCGAAATAGACGAGGCCCGGCGTCGGCTCGGCGATGGCGGCGAAGCCCGTGCCGGCGAAAGGGTCGGCGACGAGCGTGGCGCCGGCGGCCTCGAGTTCCCTCTGCGCACGGGCGTAGAGGGCGGACGCCTCCTCCGAGAGCGGCAGGTCGCGCCAGCCGGGCCCGTAGAGGCCGAGGCGCTTGCCCGCCAGCGCGCCGGGTTCGAGGCCGGCGGCATAGCCTCCGGCTGGGCGCTTGCCGATCCCGGCCACGGTTTTGGGGTCGGCGGCGGTGTAGCCGGCGAGCGCGTCGAGGGTGAGCGCGGCGTCGCGCACGCAGCGGGCGATCGGCCCGACCACGTCGCGGGTGCTGCCGGCCAGCGGCATCACACCGGCATTCGGCACGAGGCCGAAGCTCGGCTTGATGCCGACCAGCCCCTGCGCCGAGGCCGGGTTCTGGATCGAGCCGCCGGTCTCCTCGGCCAGCCCCAGCACGGCGAGGCTCGCGGCCACCGCCGTGGCGGTGCCGGCGCTGGAGCCGCCGGGAATGCGATCGGGCGCGGCCGGGTTGAGGGTGGGGCCGGCCCAGGAATCGTTGGCGTGGCTGCCGGTATGGCTCAGCACCGGCACGTTGGTCTTGCCGAGGATGACGCAGCCGGCCTCGCGCATCCGCGCCGTCACCGGCGCGTCGGTCGCCGGGATCAGGTCGACGCCGCCGGCCTCGGCGCAGAGGAAGTGCCAGCCGCCGGTGCTCGGCAGGCCGGCCATGTCCATCGTGTCCTTGATGACGACGGGCACCCCCGCGAGCGGCCCCAATTCCTCGCCCGCCGCGCGGCGGGCATCGATGGCGCGGGCATCGTCGAGTGCCTGCGGATTCATCACGATGAGCGCCTTGTAGCGCGGGTTGTAGGTCTCGATCCGCGACAGGAAGGCCTGTGCCAGCGCCTCGGCGGTGACGCTGCCCTCGGCAAAGGCGCGCTGGCAGTCCTCGACCGTCATCTCGATCAGCTGCGCCGCCAGCGCATCCTCGGCCATCTCGGGGGTGACGGCGACGGAAAGGGCCATTGCATTCATCTCGATCTCGCGCTCCGCATCCTTGAGGACGGCGAGACCGGTCCCATCCCGTTGGAACCGCTCACGGGAGTCGTCCGCGCGGGGGCTTGCGCGGGAACTCGGGTGCTCGCCGTCGCCGGTCCTCGCGGCCGGCGGGGGGCATCTGGCAAGGCTCATGCCACAAAAGCCACAAATCCCTCGCGGCCGAGGCCACCCGGAATCGCGTCCGATTCGAATCGCGGACTGTCGGCCGGGCGGATCCGATCGTCCGACGCGGCGACGGCTCCGAGTGCGGTCCGTCCTGATCTTCGTCTTGATCGCCGTTCCGGCCTGCTCCGGGGCGGCCATCTGCGGAATGCCACCAGCGTTAACCGGCCCTTAAGCGTTGAGCGCCCTCCCCTATAGGGCAGGCATGCCAATCCCGGCCCCCTGCGGCCGGCCGGCTGGGCCGGCGGAGCCCCCGTATGCTGGATTCCGTCCGGATCTCGCTCAAGGTGCTGAACGCGGTCCAGCTCGCCCTGATCGCGGCGGCGGCGCTCGGACTCGCCTGGATCGGAGCCGCGATCGTCGGGGCAGGCCCGGCCGTGGACGGGGCGCAAAGGGCCGCCCTGACGGGTGCGCGGGCCTTCGCGGAAGCGGTCGATGCGGAGCTTCACGGCAGCGTCGCGCAGGCGCGGACCCTCGCGCTGCTGCTGCGCCCCGGCGACCCGGCGCTGGGCGAGGCCGACCGCGCCGCCCTGCTGCGCGACTGGCTCACCCTCAACCCGCGCTACGGGGATGCCGCCCTGATCGGTGCGGACGGGAGCGTGCGCGCCGCCGCCGATCCGCGCCGAACCGGCGGCAGCGTGGCCCGGCAGCCCTGGTTCGCCCGGGCGCGCAACGCCGAGATCGTCATCGCCACCAACGACGGCGACGAGACGGCCCCCTTCGACGTCATCCTGTCCCTCGGAATGCCCGGCCGCTCCGACCGGATCCAGCTTCGCGCCGGCCCCGCCTATCTCGAGATCGGCCCGCGCCTGCGCCAGGCGCTCGACCTGCCCGATACGGTCGTCTTCACGGTGCGCGGCGCCGAAGGGCGGGTGCTCGCAGGCACCGCATCCGCGCCCTGGGGCGAGCACCGCTCGGCCTCGGTGCCCGTCCAGGGCGGGCGCGAACTCGGCAGCCCCGGCTGGGTGGTGACCGCCTTCGCGCCTCCGGCCGCAGCGGCGGGCATGCTCCCGGACGGACGCGTCCTGGCGCTGGCCCTCGCCGTGGTGGGCGCGGCCGCCGCGCTCGGCTACGCCGTGGGCGGGCATGCCTCGCAGCCGCTGCAGCGTCTCGCCGCGGGCGAGGCCGGACCGGACGAGGCGGGCTCGTCGCCGGTGCGCGAGATCGCGGCGCTGAGCGAGGCGGTGGCCGGCCGCTCCCGGAGCCGCGACGCGGCGCTGGCGCTGGCGGGAACCGGCCTCGACCGGATCAAGGGCCGGCTCCAGACCTTCGAGGCGATGTCCGGTTGGACCTGCTGGGAGATCGATCCGGAGACGCGCCGGGTCGTCTGGTCGGACGCCGACAGCACCGGGACGGCGGCGTCCGACCACGCCGCCGACCTGTCCGACCTCGCCGCGTGGTTCGAGCCGGAGGATCGCGCGCTCCTCGACCTCACCCTCGACGCCGCGCGCCGGGCGGACGGGCCGCACGACGTGGTCCTGCGCGCCCGCGCTGAAGGGAGCGATTCCGTTCCCGAGGCAGAGCGGCGGGTGCTGGTGCGCTTCCTGCGTGAGGCCGGCGACGGCCGCCGCATCCATGCCCTGAGCCGGGCGATCGGGGATGACGGCGCGGAGACGCCCGCCGGCCTGAACGAGCGGCGGCGCAACACCGTCCTGCGCCGCGTGACCGACGGCATCGTTCACGATTTCAACGACGTGCTGACGGTCATCCTCGCCAATCTCGGCACCCTGCGCCGCCGCCACGGCCTGAACCCCGAGCCGGCACGCCTCGTCGATGCCGCCCTCGCGGGAGCCGGGCGCGGGGCGGCGCTGACCCGGCGGATGCTCAGCCTCGTGCGCGGCGAGGACGGGACGATTGCCGAATGCGACGTCGGCCGCAGCGTCGAGGCCGCCCTCGCCTTCATGGGGGCCAACGTGCTGCGCGACGTGCCGGTCATCAACCGCGTTCCCGGCGACCTGCCGAAGGTGCTGTGCGCCGAGCGCATCCTCGAACTCGTCCTGCTCAACCTCGCCTTCCATTTCCGCGATCACAGGCTTCGCGGCTTCGCGATCGGCGCCGCCGAGCACGAGGGCGAGGCGGAGCCCGGTCACGCCCGGCCGGCGGGACCCTGCGTGCGTCTCCTCATCGCCAGCGGGCAGCACGAACCCGGCCGGCAGGCACCGTCCGCCCCGCGCCCCGAATCCCTGGAGACGGTGGCCCGGCTCCTCGCCGAGATCGAGGCCGGCTGGCACCTCGTCGCGGACGGGACCGGCGAGGAGGCCTTCCTCGCCGAGATCTGGCTCAGGGCCGCCGGGCGGCGGACGGAGGAGCCGGCTCTGTGGCAGCCCGCCCTGCGCGTCCTCCTCGTGGAGAGCGACAGCCTGGTCCGGGCGAGCGTGGCCGAGGCGCTGACCGATCTCGGCCACGAGGTGGTTCAGGCGGCCTCGGGCGAGCACGCGCTGGCCCTCCTGTGCGAGAGCGCGGCCTACGATGCCATGGTGGCCGACCAGTCGATGCCGGTGATGACCGGCCTCCAGCTCGCCGCGACGGTGGTCGAGCGCTATCCCGACATCCGCATCATCCTGGCGAGCCCCCACGGGCACCTTCCGGCGGCGGCGCGGCGATTCCTGCAGCTCGAAAAGCCCTTCCGCCCGGACGATCTCGCGGCGGTGCTGAGCGCGGCGGCGCCGCAGATGCGAGCGGCGTAGGACCGGTCTGTCGGCCCCGCCCCATCGCGGCCGTCTTGCCCAGAGCGCCGTTGCCCAGAGCGCCCTTGCCCAGAGCGCCATTGCCCGTGAGCGCCGAGCCCTGCGTTTTTCCGATTTCCGAGAGGCTCCTGTTAACCGTGAGGCCCGATAAATCGGTGCGTAGCGTGTGCGTATCCGAGGATCGAATGGCTGTGGTTTCTCGCAACCATCAACGGACTCCCGGGACTCTCTGTGTTCTGGCCTGCGGCCTCACGGCCGCGTTCGCCTCTCCGGCCCGTGCCGCCGACCTGCCGGCCGCGGCGCCCGCGGCGAGCGGCGTGGACTGGTACACCGGCGCGCAGACGCAGGCGGTGGACGACAGCTGGGCGGTGGCCGTCGATGGCTCGACCAGCATCACCTCCAACTCCTCGGCCTTCGGCTCCGTCACCGTGACGACCGCGCTGGGCACCCCTCCGACGGTGAGCGGGGCGCGCGTGCGCGTCGAGGGCGTGGCCGGCACCTACTCCTATCCCGGGCAGGCCGTCGGCGCCCGGGTCACCGGCTACCAGCAGGAGGGCTCGCTGCTCGCGGGCTACGAGTGGATCTGGCGGGACGCGGCGCTCGCCGGCTACATCGGCTTCAACGTCCGCAGCAACCAGCTCTCGATCCCCGACCCCGGCAACCCGGTCGTGGGCACCGGCGTCGGCCTGAAGGTCGCCGGCAACTTCTACGCGACGCCGACCGACCGGACCATGGTCTCGGCCTACGGCTCCTACTCGACCAAGTTCAATGCCTACTATTCCCGCTTCCGGGTCGGCTACATGGTCGCCGACGGGGTCTATATCGGCCCGGAGGCGCTGTTTCTCGGCGACGACTTCTTCCGCCAGTACCGCGTCGGCGCCCACCTCTCGGGGCTGAGCTTCGGCCCCGTCCAGATGTCGCTCGCGGCCGGCTACGTGCGGGACCGGGTGCAGGGTACGGGCTACTATTCGAGCATCGAGGCGCGGGCGAATTTCTAGGGCGCTCGGCCGCCCGGCGGAGGCCGGCCCGATGGGAACGGCACGGCCGCAAAGGCCGGGAGCCGCATCCGCCCCGTCCGGTCGCGAGCGCCGCACGCCGTGCCGGCCGCCGGCCTCGTCCCGCGGACAATCCGTCGCCTTGCCGCGTCGACGCGCGGCAAAGTACTTGCCTGTCAGACGAGGTCTGACTTTCGCACCAGGAAGACATTCCTTGATATTGCGTTCTATAGCCGCGAAAGTCCTTTCGCCGGTTCGGATATTTTTCTACGGGTGACGCGACGCCTCCCAGCACAAAATCAACCCTGTTGGCAGAGTTGGGCGGCGAACGCATGAACGCATCCGGAAATCGTCGTATTTCCATGGTGGACCGGTCCACGACGCAGGGGTGGCGAGTGTGATACGTGCGCTGCGGTGGCTGGCGTGGATGGGAACGACGGTCGCCGGCCTCGTCCTGCTGAGCCAGCCGGTCGGGACTCAGAACCAGCTCGCCATGAGTCTCGCCGCCATGGCGGCGATGATCCTGCTATGGCTGTTCCTCGACGGACCGCGCACCCGCTTCGTGTTTCTGGCGCTCGGGAGCCTCGTGGTGCTCCGCTACATCCTGTGGCGGGTCACCGATACGCTGCCCTCCCCCGGCGATCCGGTCAGCTTCGGCTTCGGCCTGCTGCTGCTGCTCGGCGAGCTCTACTGCGTCTTCATCCTGTTCGTCAGCCTGATCATCAACGCCGACCCGCTCAAGCGGCGGCCGCCGCCGGCGGCGAGCGCGGCCGAACTGCCCACCGTCGACGTGTTCGTGCCGAGCTACAACGAGGACGCCGCCATCCTGGCGATGACGCTGGCGGCCGCGCGCCAGATGAACTACCCGCCCGACAAGCTCACCGTCTGGCTGCTCGACGACGGCGGGTCGGACCAGAAATGCGCCGATCCGAACCCGGAAAAGGCCAAGGCCGCCCGCGAGCGGCGGCGCGAATTGACCGCGCTCGCCGAGGCGCTCGGCTGCCGCTACCTCACCCGCGCCCGCAACGAGCACGCCAAGGCGGGCAACCTGAACAACGGGCTCGCCTTCGCCACCGGCGAGATCGTCGTCGTGCTCGACGCCGACCACGTGCCGTTCCGCTCCTTCCTGAGCGAGACCGTCGGCTACTTCGCCGAGGATCCGAAGCTGTTCCTCGTCCAGACCCCGCACGCCTTCCTCAATCCCGACCCGATTGAGCGGAATTTGAAGACGTTCGACCGGATGCCGTCGGAGAACGAGATGTTCTACGCGGTGACCCAGCGCGGGCTCGACAAGTGGAACGGCTCGTTCTTCTGCGGCTCCGCCGCCCTCCTGCGCCGCACGGCGCTCGACGAGGCCGGGGGGTTTTCCGGCATCACCATCACCGAGGATTGCGAGACTGCCTTCGAGCTGCATTCCCGCGGCTGGACCAGCGCCTACGTCGACAAGCCCCTGATCGCCGGCCTCCAGCCTGAGACGCTCTCGGCCTTCATCGGCCAGCGCTCGCGCTGGTGCCAGGGCATGTTCCAGATCCTGCTCCTGAAGAACCCTGTGCTGCAGAAGGGGCTCAAGCCGATCCAGAAGATCGCCTACCTCTCGAGCATGACGTTCTGGTTCTTCCCCGTGCCGCGGCTGATCTTCATGTTCGCGCCGCTGCTGCACATCTTCTTCGACCTGAAGATTTTCGTTGCCAGCGTCGACGAGTCGATCGCCTACACGGCGACCTACATCGTCATCAACCTGATGATGCAGAACTACGTCTACGGCAAATTCCGCTGGCCCTTCGTTTCGGAACTCTACGAATTCGTTCAGGGCCTGTACCTGTCGAAGGCGATCGTCTCGGTGATCTGGTCACCGCGAAAACCCACCTTCAACGTCACCGACAAGGGCATCAGCCTCGACCACAACCATCTCTCGTCGGCCTCGCTCCCCTTCTTCGCCGTCTACGGGCTGCTCGCGGTGGGCTGTGCGGTGGCGGCGTGGCGCTACCTGTTCGAGCCGGGCGTGACCAACCTGATGCTGGTGGTCGGCCTGTGGAACCTGTTCAACCTGCTCACCGCGGGCGCGGCGCTCGGCGTCTGCGCCGAGCGCCGCCAACTCGAGCGGACGCCCTCTCTCGCCATCAGCCGGCGCGGCCAGATCACGCTGGGCGGCCGGGCCATCGACGTGTCGATCGAGCGCGTCTCCGCCGAGGCCTGCACGGTGCGCCTGCCCGCCGCCCTGCTGCCGGCCGGAATCGGGCACCGTACGATGACGGGCGCGCTCACCGTCGTCCCGATGCCCGGCGCGCGCGCGGCCGGAGCCTTGCCGGTGACCCTGGAGGGGATCGATCGCGCCAAGGACGAGGCCTTCGCCCGCCTGAGCTTCGGCCGTCTGCGTCCGCAGGATTACGTGGCGCTCGCCGGCCTGATGTACGGCGACGCGGAGGCGATGCACCGCTTCCAGATGCGCCGCCGCCGGCACAAGGACATCCTCACCGGCACGCTGCAATTCATCTGGTGGGGATTCTCCGAGCCGGTGCGCGCCCTGCGCTACGCGCTTGCCGCCGACGCGCGCCCGGCCGTCGCCCCGGTGATCGACGGCACTTCGCCGATCTACGACGCGCCGGAACAGGCTCCGACCGGGGCGAACCTGCCCGAGCCGCTGCTTCCATCCTCGGCGCAGGCGCTCGCGCCCCGGGCCGCCGCGCCGGCTGAGAGGGAGCCCGTGCCGGCCGGGGCGCCGGGTTCCGCCCAGGCTGCGGTCCACGCCTCACACCAAGTCCCGAACCAGGCCCCGAGCCAAGCCCCGAACCAAGCCCCCTCCCGCGCCTCGAACGACTGGGTGCGGATGATGCTCGACTACGAGAACGAGCGCGCACTCGGCGGGCGGTCCGGCCGTGAAGCGGGCACGGCGTGACGGGGATGGCGATGCGGCTCCCCCCACGAAGCGTCTCCGGAGCGTGGCACCGGATCGCCCGTGCGCCCGCCCTCGCGCTCGCCTGCGCGGTCGCGGTGGGTTTAGCGGGCTCGGGCGCCCGCGCGCAGAGCTTCCTCGGGACCGGTCCGGCCGAACGCCTGACGGTGCCCCCGGTCGGCGATGCCCTGCGCAAGCCGAACCCGTCGCCGTCCCAATCCCCGGCGCAACCGTCGGCGGCGCCGGGCCGTCCGCCCGCGGAGGCGCCGGACGCCACCCGCCGCAGTCAGGTGCAGGCGACGATCGCCCCGGCCCGGCGCCTGCCCGCGGGCACGCGTGGCTTCCGCCTCTCCGGCGAGGAGGACGTGCTGCAATACCCTGTCTACCTCACCGAGGGGCAGGTCCGGGGCGGGGCACGGCTGCGCGTCTCCTACCTCTCGGCGATCTCGGTGGCGCCGGAGGGCTCGGAACTCACCGGCCTCGTGAACGGCACCAAGGTCGGCTGGACCCGCATCCAGGCGCCCGGCGCCGTCAAGGTCGTGGAATTCGCGATCCCCGACGGCGTCCTCAAGGCCGGCTACAACGCGGTCACCCTCACCGCGAGCCAGCGCCACCGCGTCGATTGCGCGATCGACGCGACCTACGAGCTGTGGACCCAGATCGATCCCTCCCGATCCGGGCTCGTGGTCGCGCCGGCGGCCGATCTCGACCTGAAATCGCTGGCCGCCCTGGAGCCCGACGAGAGCGGGGCGCTGCCCATGGGCGTGCTCCTCAACGAGAAGCCGACCCTGCCGCGCCTGGAGCGGATGATCGGTGCCGTGCAGGCCGTGGCCGTCGTGAGCCGGCTCGCCCGGCCCGCGGTGAGCTTCGGGCCGCCGCTGTCCGGCCGCAGCGGCGTCAACCTCCTCGTGGGGACCGCCGCCGAGATCCGCGGCACCGACGGCGTCGAGGATCTCGGACCGATCACCGGGCCGCGGCTCGCGCTGCTGCCGCCGCGGGGCAACCGCGCCCCGACGCTCGCCGTGACCGGACCCGGCCCGGAGGACGTGCGGGCGGCGATCGCCCAGCTCGCCGCAGCCGGCGATTCCGGCGGAAGCGGGCCCGGCGCCGCGCTCGCGCCCCTGATCCGGGGCTACGAGGTGGAGGGCGGCGAGCGGCTCGAACTGGCGCGTCTCGGCGTCACGAGCCGTGAGTTCAACGGGCGCCTGCTGCGCACCCGGATCGAGCTGCGCTTTCCCGCCGATTTCGTGCCGGCGGATTACGGCAAGGTGATGCTGCACCTGGCCGGCGGCTACGCCGCCGGGCTCGATTCGAGCGCCCAGATCGTCGTCGACATCAACGGCCGCAACGCCGCCAGCGTGCCGCTGCCCTATTCCCGCGGCGAGGTGTTCGACGATCAGGCCATCCCGCTCCCCTTGAGCCTGTGGCGGCCGGGCCTGAACAGCGTCGAGATCAGCGCGCAGCTGCCGAACGCCTCCGACAAGGTCTGCGACACCCTCTCGCCGACGGCGCGGCAGCCGCGCTTCCTCTTCCTCGACCGCACCCGCCTCGAGATCCCGGCGCTCGCGCGCGCCGTGCGCACCCCCGACCTCGCGGCGGTCAAGGCGGGCGCGGTCCCCTTCGCCGTGCCGGCTTCCGCCTCGGGCGGGCGTCCGCGCCTCGTGCTGCCCGTCGCCGACCGCGAGACGGCGGATGCCGCCGCGACGCTCGCCGCCCGGCTCGCCATCGCGGCCAAGCGCGTGATCGACTTTGAATTCGTGCCCGATGCCGGCGGCACGGAAGGCGGCGCCAAGCTCGTGGTGGCGCCCGCCCGCGCCCTTAACCCGGTGACGATCCAAGAGGTCGGTCTCGACCCCGACGAGATCCGCCGCATCTGGCAGGGGCGGGCCGAGACGGTGGCGACGCCGGGCCAGTTCGGCCCCGAGGGCGTGCTGACCCTCGACCGGCTGCGGCGCAACCTGCCGATGCGCTGCGCCCTGCCGCCCGCCGCGGTGCCGGTCAGCGTCGCGGCCGCCCCCGCGGCGGCCCCGTCCGCGCCGGCCGCCGCCCCGGCCGCCGCCCTTGCCCCGGCGACCGCATCGCGACCCCCGCCGCGCTCGGCGAGCCCGGAAACCGACGAGGAGCTCGTGGCCCGCTGGGACCAGACCCTGTCGGGCGCGGCCTTCGTCCCCACGGTCCTGCGGGAGGGCTGGACCCGGCTCGCGAATTGGGCGCTGCGGCTGCGCAGCGGCGTGACGGCCTTGATCGAGGCGCCGGCCTCGGGGGACCTGCCGGTCAATCCCCGCGCCTCTCTGATCATCGCCGAGGACAGCGGCGGAACCCGGCTCGGCGACACCACGGTGCTCGTCACCGCCCCGAACCCGTCGATGCTCAAGGCCTCCGTATCCTGCCTCGTCGATCCGGTGGTCTGGACCCGCCTCGTCGGGCGTGCCGCCTTTCTGGACGCGTCCGACGGCACCCTCACCACGGTCCAGCCGGATCGCGTCGCGCTGATCGAGACCCGCACGTGGTCGCTCGCGAACTTCCGGCTGGTCTCGGCGGCGTGGCTCTCCCTGAACCCCGGCTACTACGTCGGCATGACCCTGTTCATGGCCCTATGCCTCGGCCTCGCCACCACGGGCCTCGTGCGTCAGCTCGGCCGGAGGAACTCGTGATGCGGCCCGCCCCCGCACTGTCCCACGCCCGTGCCTGTCTCGGTGCCGTCCTGCGCCTCGCCGGGTGGACCCTCGCGCTGGCAGCGGCCGGGCCAGCCTCAGCCCAGCAGACCCCCCAACAGCCCGCACAGCCGCCGTCCCCCGCGCCGACGACGCAGCCGGCCCTTCAGCAGACGGAGGCCACCACGGTGCCCCCCGCCACGGCCCTGCCGAGCCCGCCGCGTCCCGAGACGCCGGCGCGCAGCGATGCCGGCCCGGCCCTCGCCAACACCTTGGGCGACGACGCGGCCTGGCGCGCCTACCGGGGGCGGTTCGTCACCGAGCAGGGCCGGATCGTCGACACCGCCAACGGTATGATCAGCCACAGCGAGGGCCAGGGCTACGGCATGCTGATCGCGGTCGCGGCCGGCGACCGGGCCGCCTTCGAGCGGATCTGGGGCTGGACCCGCGCCAACCTGATGGTGCGCTCCGACGAGTTGCTGGCGTGGCGCTGGGCGCCCGACCACCGCCCGGCGGTGGCCGACATGAACAACGCCACCGATGGCGACATCCTGGTCGCCTGGGCGCTCACCGAGGCGGCGGAGGCCTGGGGCGAACCCTCCTATCGCACCGCCGCGCGCCGCATCGCCGTCGAGTTCGGCCGCAAGACGATCCTGTTCAAGGACCCGCACGGGCCGGTCCTGCTGCCGGCGGTCTCCGGCTTCTCGGCCAGCGAGCGCGCCGACGGCCCTCTGATCAACCTGTCCTACTGGGTCTTCCCCGCCTTCCAGCGGCTGGCGATCGTCGCCCCCGAATACGACTGGGCCTCTCTGATCCGCAGCGGCCTCGACTTCCTGCGCCAGTCCCGGTTCGGGCCGAGCAGCCTGCCGACCGAGTGGATCTCGGCCAAGGAGGCGCTGCGCCCCGCCGACGGCTTTCCGCCGCTGTTCTCCTACAACGCAATCCGCGTGCCGCTCTATCTCGCCTGGGCCGGGGTCGGGCGGCCGGAGGATTACGCGCCGTTCAAGGCGCTGTGGGGCGGGATCGACCGGGAGCGCCTGCCGATCGTCGACACCCGCGACGGGCGGCCGGTCGAGTGGCTGAGCGAGGTGGGCTACACGGCGATCCCCGCGCTCACCGCCTGCGCCGCCGACGGCACGCCGTTTCCCGAACCTTTAAGAACGGTGCAGGACAATCAGAACTACTATCCGACGACCCTCCACCTCCTCGCGCTGATCGCGGCCCGGATGCGGTATCCGTCATGCGTGAAATCCTGACGTCTCCCGCGGCGGTCCTCGCCGCCCTCGCCCTGCTCGCGGGCCCGGCGCCCGCGCTCGCCCAGCCCGTGCTCGCCCAGGGCGGCGCGCAGCCGGGATCCGAGACCGCTCCGCGCGTCATCTACGGCGACGGCGCCCGCGCGCCGGCGATCCTGGTCGATCCCGAGACCGGCGGCACGCCCGGCATGGTCGACGAGAGCGCGCTGCGCTACTACGCCTCGCAGAAGCAGACCGCACGGATGAAGGCCGAGATCGCGCGGCTGAAGCGGCTCTATCCGGGCTGGACCGAACCGGCCGACCTCGACACCCTGCAGCCCAGCCCGCCCGAGGAGGCGCCGCTGTGGGATCTCTTCACCGCCGGGCGCTTCCAGGACCTGCGCGCGGCGATCGCCACGCGCCGCTCCCTGGAGCCGAACTGGCAGCCCTCGGAGGAACTCGCGCGCAAGCTCCGCCGGGCGGAATTCCGCAACAGCATCAAGGCCGCTGCGGAGAGGAACGCCTCGGGCAAGAACGCCGAGGAGGTGGGCGCGCTCTACCGCGGCGATCCCGGCGCCCTCGACCCGACCGACCTCGAGAGCCTCTGGCTCATCGCCGACGCGCTGGCCGTCACCGGGGCGTCCGAGGATGCCTTCGACCTCTACAAGTCCGTCCTGGACGGCAGTGCCGATGCGGGCGCACGGCTCGCCACCATCCAGAAGGCGATGAGCCATCTCAAGATGGATCAGGCCGAGCGGCTGATCGCCATGGGGCGGTCGGCCCAGGACGGCGTCTCGGAATTCGACGCGATCCGCCTCGACATCACCCGCGCCCGCATCGCCGCCTTCCTGCACGACGAGCCGGCCCAGACGCCGACGCTGGCCGACCTCACCGCCTTCCAGGCCTATGCCCGCAAGAGCGGCGACCCGAGCCAGACCGGCCTGCTCGGCTGGTACGCCTACAAGCGGCGCCAGTTCCGCGAGGCGCTGGAATGGTTCAAGCTTGCCATCGGCCGCGGCGGCGATGCCATGGTCGCCCACGGCCTCGCCCACACCCTGCGCGAGCTGAACATGCTGCGCGAGGCGGAGGAGGTGGCCTATGCTTGGCGCGACCGCTTCGTCGGCAACGAGTTGCTGTTCATCGACGTGCTCGAACGCAAGCTGACGCTGGCCAATCCGCCCTTCATCGAACCGGCCCGGATCGAGCGCTACGCCAAGGTCGTGATCGCCTCCGCCTCCGGCGAGGGCGCCCAGGGGCTGGCATGGTACGCCTACAATTCCTGCCAGTTCGACACGGCGCTCGAATGGTTTCAACGCGCCGTCGCCTGGATGCCGAGCGAGACCACGGTGTTCGGCTACGCGCTCACGCTGCAGCGGCTGAAGCGCCAGCGTCCTTATCTCGAGGTCGTGAACCGCTACGACGGCCTGTTTCCGAAGGTCGTCGACCTGCTGTTCCGCGAAGATCCGGGCGGTCCGCCGCTGCCCTGCCTAGGCCCGCAGCCGCCACCGGCCCGGCCGGCCGCGCAGGCGAGGAGCGAGCCGAAGCCCGAGGCCCCCTCTTACGGCCGTGTGCCCCGGCCGGACGCGGCCAATGTCGGCTCCCAGACCGGCACCATGCCCGCGGCGGTGCAGCGCAACGAGTTTCCACTGAGCGTGCCCGTCGACAACCCGCTGCGCTACCCGCCGGGCTCGCTGCAGCGGGCGCTCTCCGAACCGGCCGCCCCCGGCACCTATGCCCGCGAGCCGGTGACCGCACGCCCGCCCCTGGTGGCGCGGCGGGTGAACGGGGCGGGCGCGATGCCCTATGAGCGCTACGGCTTCGCCCTGCTGCCGGGCTATAACGGTCTCGACAAGCCGGAGGGGCTTTCTCCGCCGCCGTCCGGCACCCTCTGGCAGGACCAGCAGGGCGAGCGCGGCCGGTCCGCGACGAGCCCGGAGAGCGACCGCTTCTCCGTCCCCTCCCGCCTCTCCTCCGGCACCGGGCCGAACGCGAAGGGCTTTCCGTGAGATCGCGTTTCCTCCGACCTCTCGCGGCGCTCCCGATCCTGCTCCTCGCCGAGGCCGCCTTGCCCCACTTCGGCTTGACGCAGTCCGCCTTCACGCAGTCTGCCTTGGCCCAGGCCGCGCCGGTCCTGCGCCTGCCTGGGGCCGGGGCGGTCGCCGGCGTGGTCGAGACGCGCCTGCGCGACGGGTTCGATCAGCGCATCCGCTTCGAGGGCGGCGACGGCCGCAACCATGCCGAGGTGGCCCTGCGCAATGAGACCGGCGACCTCCTGCTCGCCTTCCCGCCGCGGCTGGCCAAGCCGAGCCAGTTCGGCATCGAGGGCGAGATCGCCGTCCGCTTCCCGGGCCAGCCCCTTCGCGTGGTCGCGCCGCGGCGCAACGGCTACGGCCCCTTCGGCCTCGCGCTCGGCAGCGACTGCCTCTACGCGTGGCAATGGTTCGAGCGGGCGAGCACGGCCCAGCGCGTCGCGAGTCGCGGCGGACTGTTCGATGGCTCGGTGGCGCCGACCGCGGGCCGGCGCGCCCTGTCCCTGAGGATCCGGCTGTGCCGCACGGCGCAGGCCAGCCTCGACGATCTCGTGGCCGCGGTCGAACGGATGACGATCAGCCTTCCCGGCGAACCCGGCGCCCGGCCGGCACCGGCCCGGCCGCGTCCCCCGACCGTCCGACGCGAAAAGCCCGCTCCGGCGAAGCGGCAGACCGCCCGGCCCGCGCCCAGCGAGCCGCCCGCCGAGGCGGCACCGAGGCCGGCCCCGATCCCTCCGGCCCAACCGCAGGCCGCGCCGACGCTGCGGCCACCGCCGCCAACGCCGTCCGACAACGCTGGCCGCCGCTATCTCGCCCCCACCACGCCGCAGGGCGCAGCCCCTCCGACCGAACCCTCGGTCGCGAACCCGCCTCCGGGGGGAGCGCAGCGCTACATCACCGATGTGCCCAAACCGGCCGAAGGGACCGGCGGCGGCCTGATGCCGAGTCCGGCTCCGGGCCGCGCGACCGGCGAGAGCCTGTCGCGCGATCTGCCGGCGGAGGCCTACCGGCCCGCCCCGCACCGCGATCGGCCCTGAGCGGAGACCGCTCTCAACCCGGAGCGAGGACGAGACCGCCCAGGGCCGTCAGCACGACGACGCTCCAGGGCGGCGCCCTCCAGACGGTCAGTAGAACGAAGGCGACCGCGGCGAGGGCAAAGTCGCGCGGCGTGCCGACTGCGCCGGTCCAGACCGGATCGTAGAGGGCCGCAGCCAGGATACCGACCACGGCGGCGTTGGTCCCGCGCATGGCGGCCCGCGCCGCCGGTCGTGCCCGGACGGCATCCCAGAACGGCAGCGTTCCGTAGACGAGCAGGAGACCCGGCAGGAAGATCGCGACCAGCGCCAGAGCGGCTCCGACCGGGCCGTTCGGTCCCGGCTCCGCCACGGCACCAAGATAGGCGGCCACCGTGAAGAGCGGTCCCGGAACGGCCTGGGCCGCACCGTAGCCGGCCAGGAACGCGTCCGGCGACACCCAGCCGGGTTCGACCACCGCCGAGCGCAGCAGCGGCAGGACGACGTGGCCGCCGCCGAAGACGAAGGCACCGGAACGGAAGAAGGCGTCCGACACTGCCAGGGCGTGCGAGCCGAGCCCCTGTGCGAGGACGGGCAGTCCGATCAACAGGAGCAGGAAGAGAGCGCCCGCGACGCCGCCGGCCCGGCGCGAGATCGGAACGGCGCGCGGGCCGCCGCCCGGCCCGTCATCCGAGCGGCACAGAACGAGCCCCGCGACGGCGCCGAGGGCGATCGCCAGGATCTGGCTGAACGCCGTGGGGGCAAAGACGGTGAGGAGGAGCGCGCCGAGGGCGAGCGAGGCCCTTGGACGATCGGGCGTGAGCGAGCGGGCCATGCCCCAGACCGCCTGTGCCACTACCGCCACCGCGACGAGCTTGAGCCCGTGGATCAGTCCTTCGGCGACCGGGCCGGAGAGCGCGCTCGCACCGTAGGCAAAGGTCACCAGCAGAAGCGCGGAGGGAAGCGTGAAGGCCGTCCAGGCCGCGAGACCGCCGAGGAGGCCTCCGCCCCGCAGGATTCCCAGGGCGAAGCCGACCTGGCTCGAGGCAGGTCCCGGCAGGAATTGGCAGAGGGCGACGAGGTCGGCATAGCCCGCCTCGTCGATCCAGCGGCGACGCGTCACCAGGGTGTGCCGGAAATAGCCGAGATGGGCGATCGGACCGCCGAAGGAGGTCAGGCCGAGCTTGAGGAAGACGAGGAACACCTCGCCGACGCGCCCCGGCCCGCCTCTTGGGACGGCGGCGAACCGCTCATCCTCCGTCGCCGACGCAGGAGGGGCGGCGCTCATCGTGACGTTTCCCCGAACATTCATGCCGCCTCACGCAGAGGCCCAGGCGCTCGGATGCGGCCTGTGCAACCTTCATCCTATAGCGCCGGCCGCCGGCACGGCCCAGGCACGCCCTGGAGCTCCCTCCCCTCTTTGGGCCGGGGGCCCGATCCATGGGCGGCGGGCGGCTCTGGTGGTGCGGCCGGGAACGTCAAAAGGCCCGCGCGGCGCGAGCCGGCGGGCTGTCGTGTTCCGTGGTAGGTGATGTGTGATGTTGGTTGCGGGGGCTGGATTTGAACCAGCGACCTTCAGGTTATGAGCCTGACGAGCTACCGGGCTGCTCCACCCCGCGCCGAAGCGCTG
>NZ_JACHOS010000017.1 GCF_014199985.1 Methylorubrum rhodesianum
CATGGTCAGGGATCAAGCGCGCTTGCCTGGAGCGTGGACTGGAAGCGCTCTGGCGAACGTTATAGCGGCAGGCCCGCGCCGACCTGACGCCGTGTCATCAGCCCCGCCCGGTCCGCCGGCGCAGGGTCTTTTTGTTCAAGCGGCACCCCAAATGCCACCTCTAGAACGTAGAGCCCGATGGCAGACAGCGCGATGCCAAGGAGGATGAGCATGACGATTTCGAGGAGGATCGCGAGCTTCTGCATGCCGGCCTATTGCCGGGATAGCGCCCGACAGGGATAGCCTTCTCCGCACAGGCTGCTCGCGGGTCGAATGATCTCGGTGCATGGTCGGTTGGGGATGAAACCGTCTCCCCGGTCCGTCTGCCTCATGCCGCCCTCCAGCGGGTTTTGACTTACATGGCAGACTGACCCCGCCCGGCTCAGCCGCGGCGGGGTTTTTCGTTTCAATCTCCCCGCGCCGCCGCGAGCATCCGCTTCCGCACCTTGGCCATGCAGTCATCATCGCTGGTGCCTGTCGCCATGCCTCTGTCCTCGCTCAAGGATGCGCCTATCCCTCGGATGTCTATAGGTCAGTGGCGGTCGGGCTTATTACTCTGTACTTCTTCCGCCTCACCCTCATTCGCAAGTCGGTCTTCGAGAATGCTCGCGTTCTGCTCAAATTCGTCAGCCATGCTGCGAAGTTTTGAAGCAACCGGATTTCGTTGGTTGGATAGAGTATCTGCCAACTCCCGGCAGAGCTCGGCCTTTGCTCGAAAATAAGCCGCGAGGATCTTCATATCGCTTAAATGCCGACACTGGCGGCAAATGCGAGTCACAAGATTGCGTAGCACCGTCTAGGTCCAGCAGTCGGACCAAAATAATGCAGCCCCTGCCGTGCGCTGGCGGATCCCCCGGCGCTTGGTCAGCGCACCTGGATCTCGCGCTCGCCGACGATGATCTTCGCCGCCTCTGTCGGATGCCGCTCGACGATCCGCTTGATCCCGTAGGGCCGCAGCTTGTCCCAAGCCGCGTCGCTGCCCAACATCAAGGTGGACACGCTGACCCCGAACCGGGCTGCCGCCTGATGACAGGACGCGCCCTCCGAAACAGCAGAGACGACACGCTGGCGAAGATCGACGGACAAGTGTGAAGGCATCGGCATCCTCCTTCACCCCTCAACGTCCCGACTCTCCAACCGTCCCAAACCGCTCGGGCACGGCTCTAGGGGTCAGGAGTTCGCACGTCGGTTGTTCGGCTGTGCGCCATGAGCAGACATCAGTTCGTTGCCCGAAACCGGACTTTCGGCTTCGCGCCCAACCCGGTCGTCTGTCGAGGTTCGGCGGCATCTCCGAAGCGGACGTGATAGGTGCCGCCCGGCTACCCAGCCCAGGATCAAGGTCTTCCTCACGACAGGCTACGCCGAAGCCTCGCCGGAAGGGAGCGACGCCAGCGGCACCGAGTTCGAAATCATCAACAAGCCCTACAAGCGCTTGGAACTCGTCCGCAGGGTCAGATCCTTGATCGACGCACCGATGGGCGTCGGTTAGGGCGGCGCCAAGCACGTCGCCGACAAGGTCACCGGCAAGGCTTGGTCCCGTCGCCCGGTTATGCGGCCGTTCCCAGGCATTCGCCGTCGTGCCGACGGCTGCAATCGGGCGCTCCTGTCGAGAAACGGGCCGCAGGCGGGCGCAGGTGCCGGCGGACCGATATCGCTAAATTCCCATTCATACAGGAACGGGCCGACCTCGGCCGCCTTGCCGTAATCCATTGAGACGGCAAAGGATGTCCAAGGCGATGAAGCGAGCGATGCTAGCGTTTTTCGCCGTCGCGTCCGCTCGCTCCGGGTCCTGACGCTGATCGACGAGCACAACCGGGCGTGCCTGGCGCTGAAGTTGGCCCGGCGCATCAACAGCGTGGGCGTGATCGAGGCCTTGGCGGAGGCGATGTGTATGATCTCCACGGCGTTGCGCAAATGGGTCGCCAAAGCCGGCTCGCAGATCCAGTATATCGCTCCATGATCGCCGTGGGAGAACGGCTATTGCGAGAGCTTCAATGGCAAACTGAAGGACGAGTGCCTGCGCCAGGAGATCTTCTACTCGCTGAAAGAGGCGCAGATTGTGATCGGTCTTTGGCAAACTACCTACAACCGCGTCCGGCCGCACTCGTCACTCGGCTACCGACCGCCCGCGCCCGTCAGTTACCCGGATCTGGCCTTCCGGCTACCCATGGGCGCGACCATGCAGTAACATCGCAACTGGCCCGGTCCAAAATATCGTTCAGGTCACGAGACGCAGAAAGTTTTCAGCTTCGGCTGTGAAGATCGTCAGACCTGACCGCGCAAAATTGGTTAAGATCCAAACCGCGGAGCTTGCCGGAAGCGCTGCCCCAAAGCCGGTCTATCGTCCGACGAGACGAGGTCGCGACCATGAATAACGCCAGAGCGTTTGGCGGGCTCGAGGAGGACCGGAAGGGCTCGGATCCGGCGGTCGCCACGGTGGCCGCTACGAAGGCCTCCGGCACCCCGCCAGAGCGAATCGCCCGCGCGATCGACGCCGCCCCGTCCATGGCGCTGCCGAAGGGCGGCGGAGCCATCCGGCCGATCGGCGAGAAGATCCAGATCAATGCCGCGACCGGAACGGCCGGCTTCACGATCCCGCTACCGCTGTCGCCGGGGCGTCCGGGTGAGACTCCGACGTTGACGGTTGCGTATGACAGCGGCGCCGGCCTCGGACCGTTCGGGATCGGCTGGCGCCTGGATCTACCTTCCATTACGCGGCGCACCGACCGCGGGCTGCCGCTTTATTTGGACCGGCAAGACAGTGACGCCTTCGTGCTGTCGGGGCACGAGGATCTCGTCGCACTCGAAGGCGGCGACACGCCGCGCGACGGATTTCAGGTGCGGCGCTACGCGCCGCGCATCGAAGGCGCCTTCGCGCGTATCGAGCGTTGGACGCCCGCCGACGGCCCGGCGCACTGGCGCAGCATCAGCGCCAACAACGTCGTGACGCTCTATGGAGCGCGGCCGGACAGCCGCATCGCCGATCCGGCCGACCCCTCACGGGTGTTCAGCTGGCTGGCCGACGAGATCGTACTGCCCACCGGCGGGTGCACGCTGATCGACTACATGCGCGACGCCGGGGGCGACCGCCCAGGCTTCGCCAATCCGCAACGCCTGCCCAAGCGCATCCGCTACGGCGCAGCCGCGCCTAAGGACCACAACGGCTACGACCGTTTCCTGTTCGAGCTCGCCTTCGACTATGGCGACCACGCCGGCGGCCCCGCCGGGGCGCTGCCGGGCCGCGAGCCGACCGGCGCACCGGCGCTGCGGCCGGACGCCTTCTCGGTCCGCCGCGCCGGATTCGAGATCCGCACCACGGCACTGTGCGAGCGGGTGCTGCTGTTCCACCGCCTGCCGGATGGGCGCGACCAGGATGCCCTGCTCACCCGCTCGTTGAGTTTCGCGTATGCGCGCAACCCCGCGGCGTCGCGGCTCGTCGGCGCTTCTCTCACCGGCCACGCGATCACGTCGGCGGGCGTCGTGGTGGCGCAGAGCGGGCCGCCGGCAAGCTTCACCTATCAGGGCTTGCCGGACAGGCCCGAGCCGCAGATCTTTGCGCCGGGCGTCCTGACGCCGGACGAGGCCGGTCTCGTCGAACTGCCAGCCGGCTTCGCGGCCGACGACGTCGCGTGGGTCGACCTCGCTGGTGACGGCGCGGCCGGAGCGCTGATCGAAACCGGGGTCGGCTGGCTGTTCAAGCCGAACCTGTCGCCGCTCGCCACCGCGGACGTGCCCGCCGCCCGCCTGGGCGGCGCTGTGCCCGTGGCTGAGCATCCGGCCGGCGGGCGCGGCGATGGGCTGCGTCTGGAGGACATTGACGGCGACGGCCTGATTGAGGCTGTTCGGATGACGGGCCCAGACCCCGGCGTCTGGGCCCGGCGCGAGGATGGCGGCTGGGAGACGTTCCGGCCCTTCGCGGGGCTGCCGCAGATCGACTGGGCGAGCCCGGATTTGCGCCTGCTCGACCTCACGGGCGACGGCCGGGCCGATCTCACGGTGGCTGAGGACGAGCGCCTCGCCTGGCACGCCTCGCACGGGATGGACGGCTTTGGCGCGCTCGCCTGGGCGCGGCTGGCGGACGGCGACGCGGCGGGCCCGCGCGAGGCGTTGCGCGACGCTACCGGCTCGGTGTTCGTGGCCGACATGACGGGCGATGGCCTTGCCGATATCGTCCGCGTCGAGGCCCGTGTGGTGTCGTACTGGCCCAATCTCGGCTATGGCCGCTTTGGCGAGCGCATAGTTATGGCGGACTCGCCGCGGCTGGACGCGGACGGTCCGTTCGATCCGGAGCGCGTGCGGCTGGCCGACACCGACGGTTCGGGCGTCGCTGACATCGTGTATCTGGGCGAGACCGCCTGGACGACCCATCGCAACTACGTCGGAAACAGCTTCGCGCCGCCGCAGCGCTGGACCACGCCACCGCCGCTCGACGTTCTGTCGCGCGTCCAGGCCTTCGACCTACTCGGCAACGGCACGGCCTGCCTCGTCTGGTCGAGCCGCGATCCGGCCCGGGCGGGCGCGCAGCTGCGCTATCTGCCGCTAGCGGGCGGCCGCAAACCGCATTTGCTGACGCAGGTCGACAACGGCCTCGGCCTCGTCACCCGCCTCAGCTACGCGCCGTCCACCGCCTTCGCGATCCGCGACCGGCTGGCCGGCCGGCCGTGGGCCACGCGGCTACCGTTCCCGGTCCAGGTAGTGGAGCGCGTAGAGACTGAGGATCGCGTCGCCGGCCGCGCTCTGGTGTCGCGCTACGCCTACCACCACGGCTTCTACGATGGCCACGAGCGCGAATATCACGGCTTCGGCTTCGTGGAGCAATTCGACTCCGAGAGCTTCGGCGCGCCGCTTGTGCCGGCCGCCAACGGGGACGAGGCATATCGCCGGCCGCCCGTGCGAGTGCGCCGCTGGTTCCACACCGGTCGCTCGTCGCCGGACGGGAGCGTTTCACCGTTCTATGCGGCCGATTTCTTCGGCGCCGGCGCGGGGCCGGGGCGGCAGCGCGATCTCTCGGCCCGCCTCTTTGTCGCGGACGCCGCATTGCCGCCGGATCTGTCGGCCGCCGACTTGCGCGACGCCTGCCGGGCCCTCAAGGGCGCGCTGCTGCGCGAAGAGATCGCGGACGACCCTGGCGGCTCCGACATGGAGCCAATCCCCTATTCGATCACGGTGCATGGCCACGAGGTGGTGGTCCGCCAGCCCAGGCGCGGCGACCAGCCCGCGATCATGCAGCCGCTGGAGCGCGAGAGCCTCAGCGTCGCACTGGAGCGCAGCCTCGACGCCCCCCGGGTCGGCCAGAGCTTCGTGCTGGAGCGCGGGCCGCAGGGCCAGCCGATCGCGACCCTGTCGGTCGCGCATGGCGGCCCGGCGCCGCCCTTCCCGGGCGAGGCTGCCCAGTCGGTCACGCGCACGCATGCGGAGCTCGAACGTATCGGCCTCACCAACATGGTCGACCTGCCCGACGCTCTGCGCCTGCCGGCGACGGCCGAATCGTACCACCATGCGATGGCGGGCGCGGCCCTCCAGGCGCCCTGGCCGCTGCGCCTCGCGGACGTCCGGACCCTCGTCGAACGGGCCCAGGACGCCGATGCGCTCGACCCGGCGGCGGAGCCCTGCGGGCGGGTGCTGACGGGCCGCACGCGCAATCTCTATCGCCGCGACGATCTCAAGGGGCCCCTGCCTCCTGGCGTGCAGGAGCCGCTCGGGCTGCCCTTCGAGAGCCAGCAACTGGCCTTCACGCCGGCGTTGCGCGCTGCCTGCCTCGGCGCGGACGGTCCGGACGACGCCGCCATCGCGCAGGCCGGCTATCGCGACCTCGAAGGCGATGGCGGGCTCTGGGTCCCGGGGGGCCGCAGCTTCTTCCTGCGCGGTGGGCTTGCTCCCGACCAGGCAGCCGACGCGGCCGAGCGGGCCGTCCGCGCCCAGGCAGAGCAGAACGAGGCCCGGGCGCATTTTTATCTGCCCCGCACGCTGCGCGACGCCTTCGGCGGGGCAGCGCACGTCGATTATCGCCTCGACCTGTTCCCCGCGGCCGGCGAGGATCGGGTCGGCAACGTCTCCACCGCCGAGCATGACGCTCGGACGCTGCAGCCCGTCGTGGTCACCGATCCCAATCTCAACCGCAGCTTCGCGGCTTACGACGCCATGGGCGGGCTCGCGGCCGTGTCGCTGGCCGGCAAGGCCGAGGCGGCGGAGGCTGGCACGCCCGAGGGCGACCTGCCGCCGGACGCCGACGCCGTGCTAGCGCTGACCGACGTCGACGCCCTGTTGGAGGCACTGTCGGACCCGGCCCGGGGCCTGCAGGCGGCCGCCTCCGCGCTGGGGCGCGCCACCACTCGCACGCTCGGCGATCCGACCCGCTATCACCGCACCGGACGCCCCTGCGCGGCCGTCATGCTGGCGCGCGAGACGCATGCGGCCGATCTCGCGCCCGGGGCCAGCACGCGCATCGGCGTGTCGATCACCTATCTGGACGGCGCCGGGCAGCCGCTGCAGACCAAGACGCTGGTCGACCCCGGTCCGCTGCAGCCAGGAGGTCCCGACCTGCCGGTGCGCTGGATCGCGAGCAGTTGGACCATCCACGACCACAAAGGCGCCCCGGTCCGGGCCTTCGAGCCGTTCTTTTCGGCCTCGCCGGCGTTCGAGCCGAATGTGCGGGCGGGCGTGAGCACGATCTCGTTCTACGACCCACTGGGGCGTCCTGTGGGAGCTCTGCACCCGGACGGTGCGATTGAGAAGACGCGCGTCACACCGTGGACCAGCACGGTATGGGACGCCAACGACACGGCCCTGATCACCGACCATGCGGCCGATCCCGATCTCGGGCCTTTCATCCGCCGCCTGCCGGCCGCGGACCGCCCGGTCGCGTGGTCGGCCCAGCGCACCGCCGGCCTAAAGGGCGAAGCGGGTCGACGGGCCGCCGCGGCGGCCGCCATCCACGCCGAGACGCCGGGCCGCACCTATACGGACGCGCTCGGGAGGCCCGTCTTGGTGGTGGCGGACGGCGGCGGCGAACTCGCCGTCACAGCGACGCTGTACGACGATCGCGGCCACCCCGCCGTAGTGATCGACGCGCTGGGACGCGCCTGCGCGCGCAATCACCACGACCTGCTCGGGCGTCCCATTCGGCGCCACAGCATGGAGGCGGGGCTGCGGGTCGGGTTGCCGGCCATCGACGATAACCCGGCCTGGGCGCGCGACTCGCGCGGGCATGTGGCGCGCCATCGCCACGACGCGGCCCGGCGCCTCGTCGCGGTCACAGTGGAGGACGCGACCGGCGCGCATCTGCGCCAAAAGGTCGTCTACGGCGAGGCGCTGGGCGCGGCGCTCAACCATCGCGGCCGCGTGCACCAGACCTTCGACGGCGCCGGGGTGGCGGCCGTGGAGGCCTACGACTTCAAGGGCGCCCCCCGCCTGTCGACGCGCCGCTTCGTCCGCGACGCGCAGGGCCAGCCGGACTGGAACACCGCGCCGCCGCTCGCGGACGAGCAGTTCTCCAGCCGGGCGTGGGCCGACGCACTGGGCCGGCCCGTGCAGACCACCACGCCGCTGTCCAGCCGGCCCGGCGCATTTGCAGGCGCGATCCGGCCGTCTTACGACCATGCCGGCCGCGTCGCCGCCGTGGACGTCTGGCTCGATTTGCCGGCCGCGCCGGACGCGCCGCTGGACACCGCCACTGCAACGCGCCGGGCCGTGCGCGCCGTGGAGCACGACGCCAAGGGGCGGCGCACCCGCGTGCTCTACGGCAACGGCGTGGAGACCCGTCACAGCTTCGACCCCGTGGACCAGCGCCTCACGGCAATCCGCACCACGCGCGGGGCTGGCTTCCCAGCCGATGCGCCAGGCGACGTTCAGAACTTCGCCTACACGTATGACGCGGTCGGCAACATCATTGAGATCGCGGATGCGGCGCAGCAGCCGGTGTTCTTCCGCAACCAGGTCTGCCAGGCCGATCGGCGCTATCTCTACGATCCGTTCTCCCGGCTGATCGAGGCGCGGGGGCGCGAGCATCGCGGCCAGGGCGGCGCGGCGCCGCCGACATGGGACGACATTGAGCGGCAGGCTGCGCACCCGGAAGACGGGACCGCGATGCGAACGTATGTGGAATCCTACGTCTACGACCTCGTCGGCAACCTGAAACAGATGCGCCATGTGGCGGACGGCGGCGACTGGACGCGCCTCTACGCCTACGAGGAGCCGAGCCTCCTCGGGGAGGGCGTCTCCAACCGGCTGAGCCATGTCGAGCTCGGCGGCCAGCGCGACAGCTTCGACTACGACCCCCACGGCAACGTCACCCGCACCGGCCGGCTCGCCGCGCTCGTGTGGGACGACGCCGACCGGCTCGCCTCGGTCGATCTCGGTGGCGGCGGCAGGGCCGATTACCAGTACGACGGCTCCGGCCAGCGCGTGCGCAAGCGCATCGTCCGCACAGGCGCGGGCGGCGTCGCGGCCGGCTCCGAGGAGCGCTTCTACCTCGGCGGCTTCGAGATCTGCCGCGAGGTCGACGCCAGTGGCGCGCTGACGCGCGAGCGCGAATACCTGCAGGTGGCAGACGGCCAGAAGGTGTTTCTCGACATTGAGACCCGCACCCGCGGCGTCGGCGGCCCGGCGCGCCTATGGCGCCATCGCTTCGACGACCATCTCGGCTCATCCGCGCTGGAGCTCGACGAGACGGCCGCCATCCTGTCCTACGAGGAATACCACCCCTACGGCTCCACGGCCTACCAGGGTGTGCAGGCCAACCTGGACGCGCCCAAGCGCTACCGGTTCACCGGCAAGGAGCGGGACGGCGAAACGGGTTTCACCTATCACGGCGCACGGTACTACGCGCCCTGGCTGGGCCGGTGGATGGCGTGCGATCCGGCCGGGTTCGTGGATGGGCCGAATTTGTACGCGTATGTATCGGGTAATCCGGTCCGCCTGCTGGATTCATCAGGCCGAGAGGGAGAAGAACCGAAGCTCATGGGAGCTTGGGAATACGGAAAAGCCATCGCCAATAAGGCAGGTCTCGGGAAGAACATCCAGGGCGATCATCCGATTCAGGTCGCGCTCCGAAAACTAGAGACACTCGGAGAATACAATCGAAATCTATCGAAGGCCGAACATGAATTCGTCGTACTCGCAGAAACCGGAAAGGGTTTATTCCATACGGAATTAGGTAAATTACAGTATGACATCGCCCTCAGAAAGATCGCTGGAGATTTGTATCTCGGCCTCAAAAGCACCGCAGAAGGATATGCCGAGGCACGAGGCGAATCGATCGTCTTTCCAAAACCTGACCCCAAGTTGATCCTCTCGGAAAGCCAGCTCATCGAGGAGACCAGGGCTGCCTACGCGGCGGCTGCAAAAGCCACAGGCGCAACGGTTGATGCGGCGGCGCTCGATAAAGCGATCTTAAGTCATATGGGAACGCTCTTCACCACCGGCGGTAATGTGGGCCAGAAACTCGAAGCAGCCCCCTCGTTGGTGAAGGTCATCGACATGCTTGGAGGGATGAGCCGGTTCGCCAAAGCGATGGACATGATCGCTCCAGCATTGGCGGCGGCAAAACCGATTCTCAAAGTTGCGGGGCCGGTCGGGATCGTGGTTGGAGGCCTGATGATCGCCAAGGAGGCGCACGCGGCGGGTACGGCCCCGACCGCATCAGACGCCGCGATCCACACGCTCGATATGATCAAAGAGGGCATGTATCTCGGATCCATGCGGATGCCGCACCTCTTGATTCCGGCGCTCGCGATGAGCGCTACAGAGTATGCGGATCAAAAGATCGGGTTCACCGATCAGGCCGCGAAGGACGCTCACGCGATCGCCGACAAGGTCACGGCAATTTCGGGCAATTCAACTCTCGGCGAAGCCGCAGGTCTGACGGCCGCGGTTGGGCTGAGTTGGACCTACGCACTCACGCCTCAGGGCTGGGCCCGCATGGCGGCGGCGAAATTACAAAGGAAGTGAGCCTCGCTTCAGAGAACATATCTCAATTGAGTTTCAATCGCGGAACCTGATTCATGGAACCGATCGCGCTGTTCGCCCTGACGGCTCTCGCGCTGCAAGCGCAGGGCGCGGAGGTTTCCAATCTGCACGCCTTTCTGGACCGCATGCGCTTTGGCGAGCGCATCGCGGCTAGCGAGCGCGACCGGCAGGCCTTCGGCGACACCACGGCGGCCGCCGTGAAGGCCTTCCAGCAAGAGTTCGGCATCCGCGCCCAGGCACCGGGCGCGATCGACCCTGAGGCCGCCGTCGCGATGAACGAGGCCGCCGTGCGCCGTGAGGTGTTCTTCGTCTGCATCGGCGCGATCCTGGAGGATGACGACGGGCCCGGCGTGGACGTCGCGCTCGAGCTCGGGGACGCCGACAACCCGGGCGTCTGCGCCCGGGTCCGCAGCGACGCGGCGGGGCGCTACCGCGCTTATTACGACCCGCTCTTCTACGCCCGCGAGGGCGGCGAGGTGCGCCGGCGCAAAGATCGGCCGGACCTCGTGCTACGGGCGCTCGCGCCGGACGGAACCGAGCGCGCCCGCTCCGAGCCTGTCCCTGTGGCCGGGCTCGAGACCGCGATCGATCTGCGGCTGCCCGCGCGGGCGCGGCCCGAGCCGGCGCCCGCCGAGCCGCCCGCGGACGTGCCCTTCAGCGTGAGCGGCGTGGTGGTAGACGCGGACGGGCGGGCGGTCCCGGGCATCACCGTGCGCGCCTGGGATCGCGACGTTGGACCCGCCCGCGAGCCCCTGGGTCCGCGCGAGCCTCCGACCGTGACCGACCCAGATGGCGCCTTCGCGATCGCGTATGGCCCGTCCGCGTTCCGCGAGGCCGAGGGCCGAGGCGAGCGCGCACAGTGCCCGGACATGCTGTTCACGCTCGCCTACGAGGAGCGCGCGGTCGAGCGCTTCGCGATCGTGCGCTTGCCCGTAGAGGGCAACCCCACGATCGCGGACGCGTTGCCGGCGGGCGTGGACGAGCTCACGCTCGGGATCGTGGCGCGCCCGGTGGAGCGTGTGCGCATCGTACTCGACGACGTGCGCGCCCCGCGCGGGCCCTCGCTGTACGAGCGCCTGATGGAGGCGCTCGCGCCCGTGACGACGCGCGTGGCGCTCGCGGACTTTGACGAGGACGCAAACGCGGACGTGCGCTTCGCGGCGCGTGAGTGCGGGCTCGCGGTCGCGGACGTGGGCGACGTGGCGGGCGCGCACCGGCTGGCGCGTGAGCTGGACTGCGCGCCCGAGCACGCCTTCGCGCTGGCCCGCGTGCTGGGCGCGCGGGACGCGCGCGCCATCGCGGCGCAGACGCCGGCTGCCCTCGCGAGCGCGCTCGCACGCGCCGGCGCGGACGGGCTCATCCCTGCGCCGCCTGCGGACGGGCTCGACGACGTGGCGGCGCGGCTGCGCGACGCGGCGGCGCGGGGCGCCATGGCGCAGCCGCTCGCGGCGGGCACGAGCTTCGACGCGAGCCTGCGCGACGCGATTCCGGACGCGAAGGCGCGCGCCGCTCTCTACGCCCGCGCGGCCGCGGGCGGGGGCCTAGACGACGACGCGTGGGCGGGCTTCGCGGCCGAACTCCCGGGCGTGGACGTCGGTCGGGCGCGCTTCGCACTACAAACGGCCGCGCTGGCGGGCGGGACGCCCGGGCTTGCCGAGCGACTGCGCGCTGCCGTGCCCGAGGCCGCGAGCCTGCGCGTGCTAGCGCTTGAGCTCGGCCCGGACGCGATCGCGGACGCAGTTGCGCAGGCCCGCCCGGCCCCGCGCGAGGGCGAGGACGCAGAGGCGGCCGCCCGGCGCGCCGCGTCCGAGATCGCGGGCGTGCTGGCGGCCACGCAGACGACCGCCGTGGTCGCGCGTGACGTCGCGGCCGTGGCGCACCAGGCGCCCGGGCTCGTGCCGCAACTGACCGCGGACGCGCTCGCCCGGGCGGTGCGTGCCACTGCGTTCGACCTCGCCAGCGATCGCGTAGCCGATCTCATAGCCGAGCACGCGGACACGCTGTTTGCGGGCGTGAACGATCCGGCGGCGCGGGCTGAGGCGGCCGCCGGCCTGCACCGCGTGCAGCGCCTGTTTCGGGTGAGCCCGGACCCGGTCACACTCAAGACCGCCCTCAGCGTTCGGTCCGCTGACGGGAGCCCGTTCCGGGGCGCGCTCGACATCGCGCGGCTGAGCGAGGACGCCTTCGTGGCCCGCGCGGCGGGCGCGACGCCCGAAGAGGCCGCGGGCCTGCGCACGCTGCACCGGCGCGCCGCCGGGCAGGCCGAAACCGTCTCCACCCTGCTGGTCGGCTACCATCAGGAGCGACGGGAGGCCGGGCTGGCGCTGGCCGGGGTCGGCCGGGCGCTGGGGGCGAACGCGCCGGAGGACGCCGCGCCGGACGCCGCTGCGCCGGCGGCGGATGGGCCCGCGCCCGACATGGTTGCGTCGCTGACGGACTTTTTCGGCGGCGCCGAGATGTGCGACTGCGACGATTGCCGCTCCGTGATTGGGCCGGCGGCCTATCTGGTCGATCTGTTCGAATTCCTGGACAAGCGCTGCTCCGACAAGAACGGCGTCACGCTGCTCGACGTGCTGATCGGCAACCCGGACAAAGGCGTCCCTGGTCGTCGGCCCGATCTCACGCACGTGAAGCTGAGCTGCGAGAACACCAACACGACTATCCCGACCATCGACCTGATCAATGAGATCCTCGAAAGTCTTGTTGCGCAGGGCGACCCGCCGAGCGGCTTGGACGCAGCCGGAAAGGCGCTGGAATCCTCCTTCGGGATCACGGGCGCGGAGTTGTCGGCCGCCCCCGAGAACGTGCAGGAGAAGGCCTACGAGACCCTCGCTGCGGCCGTTTTTCCTCTCTCGCTGCCGTTCGATCGGCTGCTAGCGACGGCCCGCGCCGCAATGGCGCTGGCCAAGACCGAACGCGCCGAGGTCCTCAGGCTTTTCGATCCGCGCCTTGCGGCTGCTCCCGGTGACGCCGGCGGACCGGCGGCGGCGCTGACGGCCGCACAGGTCGAGCGGCTCGGGCTCTTCGCACGCGACGTCGAGATCCTCACCGGGACGCGCATCAACGGGGCGCAGGCGGACGCGCCGGTCGAGACGGCAGCACTGTTTGGCCGCGACGGCGCGGACTGGATGAAAGACCTGTCCCAGGTACGCACCGCACTCGCCACGCTCGACCTCTCATTCGAGCAGCTCGTGGCGCTGCTGCGCACCCGCTTCGTCGGCGGCGAGGTGCCAGACGGGAATGCGCGCGATATCCGCGCCCGGATCTACATCGACGTGGATCGGCTGCAGATACTCCGCCAGCCCGGCTACGCCGACGCACCTGTCGCCGAGATCGAGAAGGCTCTAGCGCTCGGCCAGATCACCCGGGCAGAGGTGCTGGCGCTACTGGACTCGCCAGCGCGCAAGGACCGCCTCGACCGGATTTGGGTGCTCGATCCGCCCATCGGCTGCGACCTCGACGGCATGCGGCTGCGCACGCTCGACGGCGGCGTTCTGGACGGGACCGACGACGCTCGCAAGGCGCGCAACGCATCGGACTGGCGTCGACTCAACTGCTTCGTGCGGCTTGCCCGGCGCATGGAGGTGAGCTTCGCCGAGCTCGACGCCGCACTCGAGGCGGTGGGCCCCAAGGCCGACGAAGCCTTCAAGCTCGATCACCTGCGGGCGCTCGGCGCCGTGGAGGAGCTGCGCCGACTCTGCGACGTCAGCTGGCCGGTCGCGGCTGCGCTGGCAAGCGGCGTTGGAGCGCATGGCGGAGACTCGCTCTATGCCCAGCTGTTCCTGGCGAGCGGCGTCGCGCGCCTGCACTCGCCTTTTCGACTGAACTCCGACGGCGTTCCGCTCACAGCCGAAGCGCCGCTGGAAGACGGCGTCGCCGGGATTGCGGCCGCGCTGGGGGTGAGTCCCGCCGAGATCCGCGAGCTCGCCACGACGCTGAACCTTACGATCCTGTCGCTGGGCGCCGTGTCGGCGCTTCACCGCGTCACCACACTGGCGGGCGTGCTCGGAGTTCCGGCGCGGGACGTGATCGCGTTGGCCGCTGATCTCGGGGGACCCGCGCTAAATGCGCCGGCGGACGCAGCGGTGCTGCTGGCCTTTATCGAGGGCGCCCGACTGCTGCTCGACGCAGGCCTCGGCGCGGCGGCGACGCACGCTTTCGTGAGCGACGCGCCGGCGGAGTGGAAGCCCGCCGCCGTGACGGCCGCCATCGCGCTGGCGCTTGCCGCCCCCGCGGAGAGCGACGAGGCGGAACTGAAGGACGACGCTGCAGCCGCGGCCGGCGCTCCGGACGTTGCCGGGGTGGACCCCGACACGATTGAGGCGCGACGTGAGGCGCGCGACGCGCAGGCCAAGGAGCGTGAGTGGGCGCGACGGCTCCGCCGGCGCGGCGCGGCGCTGGCCGCCTCCGCAACGGCACTCGGGGGATCGCCCGCCATCGCGGCGAAGCTCTTGGGTGCGGCCGACGATCCAAAAGCGGCCCTGTTGCAGGTCGGGGGCCGGCCGGCTCTCGACGTCGTGGCCGAAGGCGGCGATGCCAGCGCGGCGCTGCTGGCCGCCTGGCGGGTGTTCACGCTCGCGGGCGCGCTGGGCTGGGACGAAGTGGCGACGGCGCGCGCGCTCGGCGCAAGCAAACTCTTGACGCAAGCCCGGCTGACCGGATCTCCGGCGGATCGCGTTGAGACGCTGGGCGAGGTCGCTGCGGCGCAGGTCTGCGCCAAGGCCACCAACCGCCCGGCCGCGCTGGCGGAAGCCGCAGCGGCGCTGATCCAGGCGGGAGGAGCCGTGACGGACGCTGGGGCGACCGCGGTGGGGCGCTGGCTCTCGACGCCGGACTCCGCCGTGACAGACGCCGCCGCGTCGCCCTCCGGGGCGCTCGCGCCGGATGCGGCCGCGATCCGGCCGTTCGCGGCGCTGCGCTTGCTCCAGGAGCGCATCGAGGCGCTGCGCAAGCTCGGCCTGACCGCCGTGCAAGCCGCCGCTTGCGTGGCGGAGCCGCTGCCGGCCGACTCCTTAGAGACGCTGTTGCGGGGCGTGCAGTCGCGGTTTGGCGGCTCGGGCTGGCTCGAAGGCTCGCGGCGCTTGTTCGATCCTATCCGGGAAGCGAGCCGGGACGCGTTGGTGGCCACTCTTGTCCGCACGAAGGGTCTGCGCGACGCCGACCAGCTCTTTGGGCTTTACTTCATCGACGTCCAGACCAACGCCTTTGTGCTCACGTCGCGCATCCGGCAGGCAATCTTCGCCGTGCAGATCTTCGTGCAGCGCTGCCTGATGGGCCAGGAGATCAAGAACGGCGTCGATCCCGGCCAGATCAACGCCAAGGAGTGGCGGATCACCGGACGCTATCCCACCTGGGCGTCGCTCGTACAGGCTTTGCTTTATCCCGAGAATCTTCTGGAGCCGGGCTGGCGCGACGACAAGACGCCTGCTTTCGTGGCTTTCGAGAACGCGTTGCGGCAGTCAGACGCTACGCCGGCGACGGCCGAGCGGGCCTTTTCGGACTATCTCGACAGCCTGTGCGCGGTGGCGTCGCTGGAAGTCTGCGGCACTTTCATGCAGACCGTATTCGAGGGTGACGAGGTAGGCGTCTACGCCTCGGTGCTGCATGTGGTGGGGCGCAGCCGCAGCGGCCTGCCGCGCAAATACTTCTACAGACGACTGAACCGCTACGACCACCACCAGGAATGGACCGCCTGGTCGCCGATCACCACCGAAATCCAGGGCGTCGAAAAGGACCGGCTGAGCCCGCGGACGAGCGACGGCTCCGCCAACGCCCTATTCGAGGCCGGCGTCCACGTGCTGCCGATGGTGCATGAGGGCAAGCTGCACCTGTTCTGGCCGACGCTGGTCCGCAAGGTCGACCAGCCCGAAGCCCAGACGATCGATCCGCAAAAGAAGATCAACCCGAGCTTCTCGTCGGCATATTGGGAGGTGAAGCTGTGCTGGTCGAAGCTCGAAGGCGAGGCCTGGACGCCCAAGCAGCAATCGTCGGCGCTGTACGAGAGCTGGTGGGCCGACGAAACCATCAAGGCAACGGGCAACTCAATCGGGCTGATGATCGTGCTCCCCGGCTTCAGCGGCGGCGCCGGAGGCTTCATCCGCTTGTTGGACAAACCGCAATTTCCCAATCCGGCCGACTTGGTTCTGAAAGCGACGGGAACCGGCGACGACGCCGCCATTGTGCTTGGCCTGCGCGGAACCGCGTCGGGCGGCGCGCCGCGGGCCGGCGCCATCGCGCGGTTCTCGCTGCCGGTGCGGTCCCGCGAAATGGCGGCGTCCGCGCTGGGCGGCTTCATCGACGGCGACCATGTCGGCCTCTCCGGCACCCTCAAGGGCTCCTACATGGGCTTTGCCGCCAGCGGCGCCGTGAAGGCGACGCCACCCGGCCAGAGCCGCGACGGCGACCGGCTGTTCAACGCCCCGGCCGAGACCCGCCTCGTCACGCTGAACCAGGGTTTCGGGGCGCCCATGCAGGCGCCCCTGTTCATCGGCGGGCTCGGCCGCAGCTATGTGGCGACCCCGTCCTCAGGCGTCACCACGATCGCGGTCGAAAACCCGCAGGGCATCAAGGACCACCTGCCCTGGCTGGTCGAGGAAGCCAAGGCCCTGGATCTGACGCGCGGGATCACGGCGCCGGTCGCGGTCGCTCCATCGCATCCTTGGCTGGCCACCGCCAATACGGAATTTCGGCTGTCGTCTGCTTCGCTGGTGCAGTCCGCCTATCTTCCGCAGGAGCTTGCGGTGGCGCGCATCGCCGCGCCCGTCGGGCAGCGCTTCGAGGCGAGCCGGACGGCCGCCATGAATGCCGCCTTCCTGAACGGCCTCGGCAAGGTCAACCGCCGCAACCAGGATGTCGAGGCCGTGGACCTCAAGGTCGAGCCGTTCTGGCACGCGCATGCAGAGGACTTCGCCAAGACGCTGCGCAACGGCGGGCTCGACGCGCTGCTGTCGCCCGATACGCAGTTGCAGAGCCTCGGCGCGGCCAAGAGCTTCATGGCGGTGTTCGGGGCCGATCCGGCCCGCGTCACTGGGCCGGCGGACGAAGGGGTCGCGTTCGACGCTAGCGCGCCCTATGGCGGCTACAACTGGGAGATCTTCTTCCACGCCCCGATGATGCTGATGAAGCGGCTGTGGGACAACGGGCGGCTCGACGAAGCGCTGGAGTGGATGCACCGCGTCCTGAACCCGCTCGACTATGGCAACGACGTCGCCCGTGCGTGGCGGTTCACGCCGCTGCGCCAGGTCGATACGACCCCTATCGACCAACTGCTAGCGGCGCTGTCGCGCCCGGACGGCGATCCGCAAAAGACCGCCATGCTGGCGCAGATCGAAGTGCTGCGGCTGTTTCCGTTCCGGGCCCACCGCATCGCGCGGCTTCGGCCGGCAGCCTATCGGCGCTGGGCCTCGATGCAGTACATCCTGCTGCGCGTGGCGATCGGCGACCGTCTCTTCCGACGCTTCACGCCCGAGGACGTCAACGCCTCGATCCAGCATTACGTGATTGCGCACGCCTGCGCTGGACCCCGGCCGGAGACGACCGCGTCGCGCACGACGCTGCCGGCGATGTCCTATGCGGAGCTGCGGCTCCGCCTGAACGCCTTCGGCAATGTGGCTTACGAGGCCGAGACGCTGCTGGGGCCAGCCGCGGGCGCGACCCCGGCAGCCTCGACGGCGGCGGCGCTCGGCGTGGTACGGCGGGCCTCGATCCAATATTTTGGCGTGCCCAAGAACCAGAAGCTGCTCGCCCTGTGGGATCTGGTCGAGGATCGCCTGTACAAGATCCGCAACGGCATGAACATCGACGGGCAGCAAATCCAGCTGCCGCTGTTTTCGCCGCCGATCGATCCGGCGCTGCTGGCCGAGGCGGCGGCGGCCGGGCTCGACATCGCCGACGTGACGGCCGCGCTGAGCGCACCGCCGCCGCGGCGCAGGTTTCGGGCCGTGCATCGCGAGGCGGCGGCCCTGGCCGAGGCCGTGGCGCGGTTAGGGGCGGCCCTGAGCGAGACGCGCGACCGGCGGGACTCGGAGGAGCTGGCGCACAAGCGTGCCGAAAACGAGAAGGAGCTCGCCACCCTGATCCTGAACACGCGGCGCGAGCAGGCCACGGAAGCCGCCAAGGCGGTGGAGAGCGCCGAGGCGGAACGGCAGGCGCCGCTGGAGCGCTGGACGCATTATCGCGATCTGTTGGGCGCCAAAGATGTCGTCGAGCCGACCGCCATGCCGCGGCCGGAGGACGTCGGCAAGGATCGCTACACGGTGCAGCGCCAACTGAACCTCGTGGACTCCAACTCCGTGCAGGTCGGCACGCTGTCGGTCCTGAACTTGGCGCCGCTGCTGCTGGGAGCGGCGTTCGGCGGTGTCGGCGGAGCGGCCGCGGCGGGCGTGACCGGGGCGGGCGGATCGACCAACGTCAGCGGCCCTGGCCTCATCACAAACGGCACGATCCTGGCCGAGGAGGCCGGCGAGATCAACGAGAGCTTCAAGGCGGCCGATATGGCCGCGGAGGCGTCTAACATCGAGATTCTCGGGTCGGTGCTGCAGATCATCCCGAGCATCGAGGCTGCGGTGAAGCCGCTCGGCGGCGGCGTGGCGGTGCATTTCGGCGGGCAGCAGCTAGCGGGCGTGCAGGCCGCCTTCTCGCGCCAGAAGCAGGCGCTCGGCGCGGCTCACAGCTTCTTCGCCGGGCTGCTCGGCAAACAGGCGGGCTACGTGCTGCGCGAGCACGAATGGGCGACGCAGCTGCATCAGGCGGTGGCTGACATCAAGCGGGCCGAGACGGCTGCCGCGGTGGCGCGGCTGCGCAAGAGCGCGGCCGACAAGGAGGTTCTGAGCCAGGAGGCGGCGGCGCGCCACGCCGAGCAGGTGCAGACCTATCTGGAGCAGAAATTCACCCGGGTGGAGCTCTACGACTACCGGATCGAGCGGCAGATGGAGCTGTTCCGGCGCTGCTTCGACCTGGCGCTGGAGCGCGCTCTGATGGCGCAGGCGTCCTATGGCTACGAGCGCGAGCCGCGCACCTTCGTACGGGTGTCGAAACCCGCCGACGCGCGCGGCGAACTGACGGCCGGGCACGAGTTGCTGGCCTGCCTGGCCGACATGGACCGTGCCTATATCGACACGCCCGACCTGGCCGAGATCACCCGGCAGGTATCACTGCGCCACATAGCCCCGCTGGAGCTGTGGAAGCTGCGAGAATCAGGCGAAGCGCATTTCACCATCCCGGAGGAGATGTTCGACATCGACCATCCGGGCCACTACGACCGGCGGCTGCGCAGCGTGCAGGTGACCATCCCTTATCTCCAGACGCCCGACGCGCCGCTGACGGGCGAGCTCGTGCTCGAGAGCGCGAAGCGTCGGAAGACCGCGCCGACCATGGGGATGGCGGAGATCCAGTCGGACGGCGTCACGCAGGCTCCGTGGATCGCGCTCAGCACCGTGCGGGAGGACGGCGGGCGGTTCGAGCTGTCGTCGCAGGGCGACGACTACATGCCGTTCGAGGGCCGCGGGGCGGTGTCGACCTGGACGCTGCGGCTGCCGTGGACGTTCCGCCGCCTCAATTACCGAGCGATCAGCAACGTGGTGCTGACGCTGCGCTACGTCGCCAAACCGGGCGGCGCGCCTGCCCGCTTGGCCGCGGAGGACCGCATCGGCAAGATCTACAAGACCGTGACCTCGTTGGCCGCGGCGCCGCCCGGCGGGCCGACGGTGCTGCTCAGCTTGGCGCATGATTTCCCGGACGCCTGGTCGGCGTTCCAGCAGCGGCCCGACGAGCCGATCCGGCTGGAAAAGCCCGAGCAGACTCTGCCCTGGCTGTTCCGCGAACGCATGACAACCGAGGTGGTGGAGGCGGAGTTCGCTCTCATGCCGAAGGGGAAGACTCCGGGCGATTGGACCACGATCGCCAAGGACCAGCAGGTGCTGGCCTTTCCCCCCGGAGTGGCGCCCGACCAGCTGGACGACATCGCCGTGAGGGTGGCGTTCAAAGCGCAGGCACGTGCCTAAGGGGGAGGATCGGGCTGCTAATCGCCGGACGCTGTCAGGACGAGGCCGCCCTCAGAGCCGCTCTGGAGGGATTTCGATCACGGCTGGCCGCGGTCGGGCTTCGGATGTGCTGGCGGAAGACGGGTTTGCCTCTGGTAAAAGGGTGGTGAGCTCTTCTGAGGGTTGAGCATCGCCACTTCGATCCTGAGCCTTGTCTGTTAGGCTCGTCGTGTCAGCCCCCACTAAATCCGCTTGCTCAACCGTGGAACCGAGTTCTCGCGCGATCACCAGGGGGAACTCCTCCGACCCTCTCAGGCTTTCGGTATAATCTTGATACTGTTAGACTTGGATTGTCTGGATCTATCTCAACTCTGCCGATTTAGCTGCGCAATCAAATCTGCCATCGCACAAGCAAACAATGAATTCTGCCTCAGCGCACCAGACAGTTAATGTCGTTTCAAGCTTCAAATAATTGACGATTGCGCCATCAATCTCTAGTCCTGATTCGTGACTTGGGACGAGTGGAGTAGAGAAAGATACCGATGCAGGATCGGTTTCGCCAGATATCAACTCAATACCAGATCTAATAAGCTCCTGATCGGCCCCCACGAGGTGGTCCACGAGCAAAGTTGGTGCGCGGTAGGCCGCTTCACCATGGTTAGCTTGGCCGGCGCAGCCGGTCGGATGAGCGCGGCCGGCCAAGCGGTGAAGGCTGGCACGAACACCTCCGGGGCAGGTGGGCGATATCCGAGTGACGCATGGGGCGAACGGCGTTGTAGTGCAGGGTCCGGACCGACCAAGCGAGCCAGCCAAGCCGTTCGACCCTGGCTTCGCGCATCTGGCCCTTGTTGTCGATGACATCGACGAGCTCCTGGCGCGGATCGCCGCCTACGGCTGGAAGGCGCAAGGCATTCCGCAGCCGATCGCGAGCGGTGCGCGCGCCGGAACGCGGGTGATCTACGCCGTTGGTCCTGACGGTGAAGACCAGATCATCGTGACGACGGGCGGGCAGGACGCGCTCAACCTCGTCTTCAATCTGCTCAAATCGCACACCCGGCAGCTCTGCATCGAGAACCCCTGCTACCTCGGGGCGTCGCTGATCTTCAGAAGCGCCGGGTTGACCATCCACCCGGTTCCGGTCGACGGCGAGGGCCTGCGGACCGACCTTTTGCCGAGAGAGCGAGGCAGCTTGCTGTACGTCACGCCCTCGCACCAGTTCCCGACCGGCGCAATCATGACGTTGACCCGCCGCCTGGATCTGCTGCGGTGGGCGGAGGAGACCGATAGCTTCATCATCGAGGACGACTACGACAGCGACTTCCGCTACGACGGCCCGCCACTGACTGCCCTGGCCGGCCTCGATGGGGGGCGCCGCGTCTTCTACGCCGGCACCTTCTCCAAGTCGGTCGGCGCCGGCCTGCGCATCGGCTTCGCCACGGTCCCTCGGATGTTCTGGGACGAGGCGCGGATGCTCAAGGCCCGGATGAGCAACGGCCAAGCATGGCTTGAGCAGGCTGCGTTGGCCGCTTTCATCGATGAAGGCCATTTCGATCGGCACCTGCGCCGACTGCGTCAGGTGTACAAAGCCCGTCGCGACTGTCTCGTAGAGGCGCTGAAGCGAACCTTCGACGGGGCCGTCATCATCAGCGGCGAGAGTGGTTTGCATTTGGTCTGGCAACTCCCGGTAGGGTTCCCGTCCGCGCGGCAGATCCAAGTCATGGCGCGAGAGCGAGGCATTGGTGTCTACGCCCTGTCGAGTGGAGCTGCCTACGACTTCGACCCCGGAGCCGAGGACAATATGCTGGTGTTCGGCTACTCATCGCTGACCGAGACGCAAATCGGGGATGCAGTCGAGAGGCTTAGGTTAATGTTGGACGGCTTAGTGTGAGGCTAGCCACACATTTTCGGCCTTCGCGATTTAAGTAACATCATCCTCATGTCGATTGGATCGAGCGGGAAATGTCCGCTTCCCAGCGTCCGAATGACGACCGCTTTCCACCCCTTCCGGACTCAATGCGCAGTCTCCTCGGGAGCCCGCTCTGGCATAGGAAGCGGACTCAACCTCGTCAGGCATACGCGTGCAGTGCAAGTTCGGGCTGTCGCTGATGTGCCGCGCGACGGACGTCGAGGGCCGGACACAGCCGTTGGAGGGCCTGCGGAACGAGGTGCACCGCGTGGCGATCACTGTGCCGTCGGAGGTCTGACCGGCGCGCAGCGGCTTCGGGGAGGATCCACCTCGTCCGGGCCATTGTCATCGCATCGGCCCTGCGCCCCCAAAGCCGGATCTCTAGGAGCCTGTCTGAGTAACGGGGCTTAGATGTTTGGTCCCGGCATTTGGTGGAGCGGGTTTGATCTGAAGCGGCCCGGCTCGGCGGACCATGCCTTGCAGATGGCCTCGTAGGGGGTCAGACCTCGCAGGGTCTTCAGGCGTCGGCCAAAGTTGTAGGCGCTGACGAAGTCAGCGAGGTGAGCGCCGAGCTGCTCGTGGCTGTCGTAGTGGTAGCGCTTGACCGTCGCGTCCTTGATCGTGCGGTTCATTCGCTCGACCTGACCATTGGTCCAGGGGTGGCGCGGCTTGGTCAGGCGATGGTCGATATCGTTTCGGGCGCAGGCGGACTCGAAGCTGTGGGCCCGGAACGTCTCGCCGGCGGCGATCGCTTCCCTGATGATGGATGCGGCCGAGGCAACGTTGCCGGGTGTCGTGAAGTGGGTGCCGTTGTCGGTGAGCACCGTGTGCACCTTGTAGGGCACGGCCTCGATGAGATGCCGGAGGAAGTCGCCTGCGATCCGCCGAGTCGCCTTCTCGTGCAACTCGACGAAGGCGAACTTGGTCGTACGGTCGATGGCAACGAGCAGGTAGAGCCGCCCTTCCGCCGTGTGAACCTCGGCCAGATCGATGTGGAAGTAGCCGAGCGGGTAGGCCTTGAAGCGGGATCGCTTGGGCTTGTCCCCGTCGACCTCCGGCAATCGGCTGATCCCATGGCGCTGCAGGCAGCGATGCAGCGACGAGCGGGTCAGGTGCGGGACCGTCGCCTGGAGCGCGTAGAGGCAGTCGTCCAGCGGCAGGAGTGTGTGGCGGCGAAAGGCGACCACCACTGCTTCGTCCTCGGGTGACAGCACCGCCGAGCGCAGATCCTTCGGACCTGTGCGCTGGTCGGCGACCGCGGTCCGCTGCCGCCACTTAGCGACCGTCTTCGGGTTGATCCCATAGCGCTTCGAGAGCGCTCTCAGGCTCGCTTGACGATGCTGGATCGCTCGACGGATCGCCTCAGTCGTCGTGGCGCTGCCGTGAAGAACCTGGCCCATAGCGCGTCCCTCCACTCCAGCGTGAAGACTGCACCATCAAACCCTGGGATCAAACATCTAAAGCCGGGTAAGGGGGCGAGAGGGGAGCCGATGAGGGCGCATCAGCGGCCTCATCCTCTTTGGCCGGAAGGCAGCCCCGCAGTAGCTTGCTCACGTGGCGGATGCATGACTGAGGGTGATTAGGTCGATGTCGGGTGCTGGCGCTGCGCGGCTTAATGCCGGCCAGCCCCCGCCGCTTGTCGTACCACTGCCTCAATTGGACGCGCCCTTTCTGACGGCGGCCATGTCCTCATGAGCAACCCTTCAGTAGAGCTGCCCTAAATGAATGCAAAGAATTACATTAGCTCCATCTCCTAAACCATGCCTAATACCCGTTGCGCTACTCCGAAAGCTTCGAAGCGGACGAGCCGCGTACGGCAGGGCTCGGTCTTGGGCGTCCTACGCGCTCCTAAACTTCAGGATTGGCTACGACATCGGCCAAAAGTGGTCGGGCTATCTCGAAGCCCGCAACCTCTTCGATCGGCGCTACATCTCCAGCGTGGCCATCGCAGGCGTTGCTAATCTTTCCTTGGAAATCTTCAACGCGGGCACCGGCCGGGCGGTCTACGGCGGATTGCGGCACCGGTGGTGATGAGGCCGCCGAGCTGCACAGCCTCACCATTGTCGCACCAGATCGCCGGCCAGACGCATCGCTGCACGACAGAAGTCACTCGAGGTCGGGTTCGACGGTGATGGTGGCGAAGTACGCGGCAAGGCGCTTGGCCGCTTCAAAGTCCTCGCACTCAATGTTCACTTGCCCGGGCCAAACCCGCTCCTCCTGTCGGAGCTGATGCAGGATGTGCTCGGCCGTATCGGCGGCCTCGGTTTCAGTGTTCCCAGCGACACGGCACTCGTATCGCTTGCCGGATATGACGATGGTAAAGGGTGCAGATCGCATGACCTCAACATGGTCGGCGATGGCTGCTTTCGCGCTGTGACAGAACGCCCGCTGTGAGGCCCCTGCGCCGCGTAGGGAGTCCGGCTACTCACGTCGTCGTCGCACGGCCATGATTCGAGTTTCCCCACCCCTCAGAGGCCGCCCTGACAGCAAAGGCGATTTCTCTTGGTTTTCGCCGCCACTCGTCTCATGTTAAACTCTTCGCACGCTCGCATCGGCCAACCTGTTATGGAGGGAGAAGATGCTCAGATCGTTCGAGGAGAGAGAACGCGCCGAAGAGCTTTCATTTGTGATCGGCGAGGAACGGCGCTTTCTGAACCGCCGTGCTGGCGCCCAAGCATTGGCCGATTTCGCCATCCGAAAACTTGGCTGTGATGGGCAGACGAGCCGCGCCTACGCTGACGTGCTGATCGACGCGATGATCCATGGCGCCAGCAACGAGGCCTTGCTGGAGCGTGTGCGCGCCGATCTGGCAGCCAACCTGGCAGATTTCAGCTGCGACGAACTCAGAGCCGTGATGTTGGGCGGTAGGGATCCTGCTCTCAGATCTGGGCCGGTCGTTACACCCCGCTCGCCGGCCCGCAGTTCTCCGCATTTGTAGCGCAACAACGACCGAGATCGCGCTTCATACCGACGCGGGCCAAGGCTACCTTGTCGGCCGGCAGCGGCTGCCAGCAACCCCTGCGAGGAACCGGCGTCCGCTCGTCCGGATCACACGCGTGATCACGCCTGTCGCGAAGCCGCCGGCGATCATGGCCGCGAAGCGACGTCGGCTGACGCCGGGGCGCGGGATTGCGGCTTCCCTCACAGGGGTCTGCCTCTTTGGGAAGGTGGCGACATCGACACACGTCGGTGGCTAAGGCACTTGCCAGCCTGAACGCGGTAAGGAGCCGCAAACCGCGAGCGGCTGTGGTCGCAGCCATCCCACCGATGGCAATCGCCATAGAAAGAGCACGCCCTCTGACCGCTTGAGCAGAAGGACCAATGACGGTGCATATCTGAACAAGCGGCGTACAGATCCTAATCCCAGGCGGTCTTTTGGGCCGCGGATGGCAGAGGTGCGAATGGGGTGGAAAGCCGACTTTCGGTTAGGCGATTAAGACAGACAGTATGGCACTGAAAAAATGCCAAGTCCTGACTAAAGAGTGGATCTTCGGCGTCGCGCTCGGAACCACGGCGCGAAGCAAGCGTAGCAGTTCCCCGAACTGGACGCCGCGTTGATGCCACCCCGCGGGGTGCAAGGCTAAACCGCAAATTCCTCACGACCGGCTGACCCATAAATCGAAACAGAGAAGGCTCGATAAAACTGTCGCAAATGAACAAGAGCGACCAACCGCATTCACTGGTGCCAACACGGTGAAGCTTTCACCAGAGTTCCCACCAGCCGCGGAAGCCACCAGCAGTGGACCGTCGAGCCGGGAAAGTGATTGCACTGCGACTACCAGCCGGCGTGCCAGAACCGATTAGCTCGAATGTGTAGCATGGCCGCTTGCGGGCTACCTACAATACGCATTTGTGTTCACAGTGTGAGAAGAACAGCCTTTTGCCGAACAGGCATTGGAACGAGCGCGTTCATGGGCCGGGATTCGATATCGCCTCTCGTGTCGGCGAATTCTGTCAAGCGGGCACGACATGCTTACTTCGCTATTCTCACCTATCATAGAATTACCGATGATATCGATCACTGTGATTTTTATGATCTACCCTGGCATCGCTTTCAACGACAAATGGCTCTGCTTTCAGCATGGGCATCACTTAGCCCGCTAATAGAACTTAATTTCGACGACGGAACTTCAGATCACCTCAGAGTGGGTGAGCTTCTATTCAAAGAGCGGTTTCAAGCAAAATTCTTTATCGTGACCGACTGGATCGGCCGGCCCGGTTTCCTGACCCGCCCGCAACTCCGCGCGTTGTTGGGATTCGGCCATACACTCGGCTCGCATACCGTCACCCATGCTCGCTTGACAACACTCACGGACGCGCCTCTGCGAGCCGAACTGGATAGATCCAAGAAGCTTCTGGAGGATCTAACCGGGTCGCCGGTCACCGCCTTTGCTGCGCCCGGCGGGTATCTGAACCACCGTGTTACTCAGATAGCGTACGACTGCGGGTATAACACAGTCCGCTCTATGGATTGGGGCTACAACAACAGTTTTATTCCGAGAAGGGCACTTAAGACGGTCCCGATATTCTCTTCCACAACTGATAAAAAATTCGAGCAAATTTTGCTAGGTGAGGCGAAATTTACGAATTTTCACCTGAAACAGTTGGCAAAGAAAATGTTAGGTGAAGATTTCTACATTCGGCTCCGTAACCGTGTGGGATCTTGGAGTAGGTTGCCATGACTACACTCATTGTCGGTGGAGGAGTTAGCGGTCTCGCTTTTGCAGGTTTTTTGCATGATCAATCCGAGTGCCTGTTGATCGAAAAGGATAATGAGCTTGGGGGGTATTGCCGTACGATCTACCAAGACGGATTTACGTGGGATTATTCCGGCCATTTTTTCCATTTCCGCAATAAATGGATAGCAGATCGCCTGCACTCGACAATGGATGAGGCAGATCTCGTCAGGGTCGATCGCAAAGCGCGTATCTTTTTGGAGGGGCGCTACATTGATTACCCATTTCAGTACAATATTCATCAGCTTTCTCTCTCAAGCTTCAGTCTTTGTTTGCGAGACATGTATATGGCAAGTTCGAATCAGCAAAAAGATTTTTCGTCTTTTCGAGACTTGGTTTTTGGCCGCTACGGCAAAGCAATGTCGGAACTATTTTTTATCCCGTATAATGAGAAGCTTTATTCTCTACCTTGCGAGCAGCTTCATCCAGAGGCGATGGGGCGCTTCCTCCCACATATTGAATTTGCAGAACTACTGGATCGGATCACCGCAAATCAGAGTACATCCTCGGCCCCGGGTTATAACGCTCAGTTTAGTTATCATAGGATGGGCGCACGTGCTTATGTCGACGCACTCGCCTCGTTCGTTGATGCAAGCGTTCTGCGCACAAACACATTGTGTCAACGGATCGATCTCGATAATAAACGCGCTCTTGTCGGCGACGATTGGATTAAGTATGAGCGACTCATCATTTCTGCTCCACTCACGCACATACTTGATCTCGCGAATGTAAGCTATTGTCGAGAACTGTTGTCGGCCAATAAAGTGCTAGTCTTCAATATCGGCTTCGATCGGCCATCGTATAAGCCTGATCACTGGGTATACTACCCGCAGCCGCAATTTTCATTCTTTCGCATCGGTCATTACGACAATATTTTGGGAACCGATCGCATGAGTCTTTATGTTGAAGTGGCATTTCCTCAGACAGCTTCGGTGGACGCTGAGCGCATGTTCGAGAAAGTGCTGACCGATCTTCGATTAGCCGGCGTTGTGTCTGATCACCAGGTGGTCTCATGGTGCTCTGTCATGCTTGATCCAGCATATATACATATCACGCCGAGCGGGCAAGTTTACACTACAAATTATATTTCCGAATTAGAGCGTCGCGATGTCTATCCAATTGGTCGCTATGGCCGATGGCAATATTGCTCTATTGAGGACAACATTCTTGATGCCTACCGACTTGCTCAGTCACTTGGTTTGGGGAGTGACTAACTCTGCGAGTTCAGCATCTTCTGAAAGGATAGCCTCATGCACTCCAGTGATTTGCTCGACTCGCCAAGAAAGCTGAAAATTTTGATGATCTCCTTCGCGTGCTCGCCTCGGCGCGGGGGGGAGCATCTTCTCGGTTGGGAGTGGGCTCGGGGGATGGCTGACCGTGGGCACGACGTGCTCGTGCTGACCCGCGCAAAATACATCCCAGAGAGCGAGGGCAAGGCTGTTCCAGGTTTGCGCTTGATCCCCGTTCCGGACAAGAACTTTATATTTTTGCGCTCATGGGGTGAGCCTGGGCGTCAGATATTCTACCATATATGGAACCGACGTGCGGAGAAGTTCGCGAAAACATTGAAGGAATCTTTCCAGCCCGACATTGTCCATCAATGTACATTTCATACAGCGCGACGACCCTGCTTGCCAGCGTTATGGGGAGATGTTCCGGTCATCTGGGGACCGGTCGCTGGTTTTGAGAGCGTCCCGTTAGCCCTTGTTCCGACAATGGGCTGGAGCGGCGCCGTCGAACTCGTTCGGATGGCTGCCACCTGGGTGCAGATCCACAACCCCATCATCCGGCGCTGCCTTAAAGAGGCAAGTCACGTGGTCGTGTCCAACAAGGACACGCTGCGAGTGCTTCACAAGAGAGTCCCGCGCGACTACGAACTGCTACCCGCAAATGCGGTGGTCCCCCAGTGCGCTCCACCCTACGAACTGCCGACAACTGATCTTGCGATCGTGGCTGTGGGCCTACTCGTGCCAATGCGGCCATTTTCTCTGCTGCTCAAGGCGGTGGCCGGAATGCAGCCCGAGCAGCGAGATAGAATTTCGCTGACCTTTATTGGTCAAGGGCCCATGCTGCCCCGTCTTCAGCGACTGGCTATACGGCTTGGACTGAAGCGAAAGGTACGGTTTCTTGGACAAATCAGTCGGGAGGAGACGCTGGCCGAGATGCAACGCGCGCATCTGCTCGCTTTTCTCAGTCTTCGCGACAGCGGTAGTTCATCCGTAGCCGAGGCGATGACTCTTGGTTTGCCGGTGCTTTCGTTCAATCTCGCCGGCCCAGGCGCAATGTTGTCTACAGGCGGTGGGCTCATCGTCGAGGCCCGGAGACCTGCGCAGGTCTTGGCTGACATTCGCGAGACGCTCGCCCGCGTTCTCGAGCAGCCCAGCCTACTGGCCGAAGCGAGCCAGCAAGGACGGCGCGCGGCCGCTGATTTGTTTGATTGGGACTCTAGGCTTGAGAGGATGGAGGGTATCTATAGATCAGCTATAAACTCGCACCAGAGTTCGGTAAAAAGAAATGTTTCGACCGCGTCGGTCTACATGAGCTTGAAGCATTCGCTTGCCGCCGCCTCGTGTGCGGAGAGCTGTGCTCTGATAGAGATGTACTTTGGCAGAGCTGTCCTCTGGTAGGGTGGCGATGGGCCCTTTTGTGAATGGCTCTGCTTGGCACCATGCGTTCATTCCGCCAGTGCAAGTTCAAGATGGAGCGAAGCACTTCAAGGGGTGACCTGACCGGTATTTTGGACCGGGCCAGATGGGAGGCTACTGCATGGTAGTGGCCATGGGTAGCCGGTAGGCCAGATCCGGGAAGCTGACAGGCACGGGCGGTCGATAGCCGAGCGACGAATGCGGCGTGACGCGGTTGTAGGTGTTTTTCCAGAGCCCAGTCACGGTCTGCGCTTCTTTCAGTGAGTAGAAAATCTCCTGCCTCGGACACTCATCGCGAGTAGCTTTGCTCGGAGACCTCCGCCTCCTTGCACGCGACGGCGATGCTCTTGCCCTGCGCCGTCTGTACCTCGATCTGGCGCAGCTTCAGCACGACCTGCTCCGCGCTCGGCCTCTGTCCTCGCTTCATTCCCAACTCCTTTGATCCAGGCTGATCCTCTCAATCAGCCCGGTCCAAAGCCAGCCGGTCACGTCACTTCTGGAGGCCAACGCCCTGACCGACCCTTCCGACATTGCCGACCTGGCCGTGGACCGCGAGCTCGTCGAGCTGCACCGCGTCCTGCGCCCACGCTTTCATCACTGACCATGGGGCGGCCATGCCGAGTGATGCGGCGCAGATCAGCGCACAGATTGAGGCTGTAGTAAGCTGATATCCAGGATTGAACACCGCTGCGTCCTTAGTTCAATGACCAGCGGAGTGCGCTCACGCAGGGCCATAGAGGTGCTTCAAGTCGTCATACGACTTCATCTGCACTAATATTTTGAGCGAGTAGGCGATCACAGCGATGTGAGCAAGCGGAACGGCACCATTGCTCTGTGGATGTGTTTTCACAGCAACTAAAACGAATTGTTCTAACTAAGATGTTGGCGCCAACCCGGTTCGGGCTGGACAGAACTCAGCCACCTTCTCGATGTTGTAAAGCGGCCAAGCGGCTATCGCTTCGACCCTTATCGCGTGGGTACGGCGGCTCACTGGTGCCTGGACGGTTCAGGTCTGACCAGGTTGTGAATCTGGCGCGGGACCTCCAGGCCTTAAAGCCGAACCGGCGCCAGGAGCAGAAACTCGCCAGCTGATGCAGCAGCCTGCTTCGGAGGCGCGGCCTCCAGAGCGGCCCGGTCCACGCTTGCGCCCATTCGCAGTGCTGGGCGTTACGAGATCGCGCTTTCACCCGCTGGCTTCTGGCGGCGTAGCGGGGCGACAGTAGAGGGACGCGCCGGCCGCGCGCGAACGGGGTGAACGCGGCAGCCGGCGCGCTCGCGGTCGGGAGCCCTGAGGCTCAACCGCCGCGATCGGAGATAGCCTCCATCAACGCCTGAACGATCCAGTCGGCAGCGTTAGTTCAGCACCACGATCACGTTAGTGCCGAGCCGGACAATATGCACGCCATCGATGAAAATTATGAAATCATCCCATTTGATTCATAAGACCCGTGCCCGCACATTCCTTTTCATGAAGCGACGGGAGCCCGCCGCAAGAACAATGAAGAGGCTGAACAACATGTCCAAGCAGATCATCTTGCGCGCTGTTGCCACCCTGGCGCTCACCCTGGCCGCCACCGCCGCCTTCGCAGGCGAGCCGGGCCGCATCGACAACACCAAGACGGTCGGTGCCCTGACTCTGGAGACCGGAGGTCTCGCGACCAACATCGGCTCGGTGCAACGCCAGGGCGGCTACGCCCTTCCCGGCGCCGTCTAGTGGAAGGTCCCGGCTACCGACGATCGGGTGAAGCAGGCCGCCGCCTTCTGAGATAGCCGCAAAAGAGAACGGCCACGGAAGCCGGAACGAAGGTGCGCGTACATCCGGCGTCACCCTAATCCCGGCATCGTGGCCGCGTCCGATCAAGCGACAGGATCGCGATCGGCATGTCCCTCAGATGGGATCGGTATGGTTAATAATCAATGAGCAGCCCCGCCGCCCGATCTGCTCACGGGCTGGCGGGTTTGATCATCGCTACCGTCACTTCGTTCGACCGGTTCTTCTGTACCGACGAAGCGGCGGAGGCTTATCGCGACGGGCCACCGGAAGTCATGCCGTAATTGGGCACAGAGCGGTTATTGAGTTCCGCGTTGCCCTCTTTGGCTGAGCGATCGACGCCGCGGTTCCAACTTGTGTCGATTGAACCGGTCGTCAGGTCGTCATAGGCGTTCGGAGCCGCACGATCAGTGAAGAAGCTCGAAGGCTTCTCACCTCGGACCGTTGAGTTGCTCTGGGCGAGAACAGGCGACGAAATCGCGCCGGCACTCAGGATAACAGCAGCGATGGCAGAACTGATGCGAGTCTTCATAGCACAACCCTACAAGGCTTGCGCGGTCTCCGTCGAAAGGCGGCTGGCCGTGACTTGTTGCGTAGCGCTGAGTTAGGGCCGAATCTTCTGAAACGCCGTGCCATTTTGCACATCTTCATCTGCAATCTCTGCTTCGGTCATCGCAACCGCTGCTCAGATGCGGCGCAGGCAAGCAGCCGAGATGAAGGCGAGCAGCCCGTTCAGGCATCATTGGCGGCTAGCTTGACCGTTCGCGGTGGTGCTCCAGATGCTCTCCCGGCCCCGGCCGATGCGTCGGGGAATACCGGCGAGGCAGGAGGTTCTTCCCCCTACCTCTCGCCTCGTCGGCCCAGGCACCTTATGGCCCGTGCTGAGCGACGGTGGGCCCCCATCACTGCGCCGGACACCGAGCCAAAGGCGACGAATAACATAACCAACGGCACGGCGACCGGCGCGGTTGAGCTGGTCGAAGGAGACAGCACGATCGCGAGGTAGGCACAGGTAGCGGCAGCAACAGGAAGCGCGCCAGCTATTGCGACAGCGGGAAGGCGCGTCGACGCGACCAGGACCAAGGCAACGACGAAGCTGGCCAGGACAATGGTGAAAATGACCATCGCGCCTGTCCTTATGCGTGCGTAGCGGACCGCCGCGCCTCGGCACGGCAATCACGCGGCGTCATGCCATGATGGCTGCGGAACAGGCGGCTGAGGTGGGCCGCGTCGCTGAAGCCTAGCCGTTCCGCGATCGCGCGGATCGTCTCGCGGGAGGCGGTATCCTCAAGCGCCTCGCGGGCAACCTCAAGCCGTCGGCGGCGGATGTAGCTTTGCACTCCACCCTCCAACTCGAACAAGCGGTGAAGGGTTGAGCGCGAGATGGCGAGCATGCGGCAGAGCCGTGCAGCACTGAGTGAGGGCGAACCCAACGCCTCCTCGATGGCACTACGCGCCAGCAGCGCAAGACCGCGGCTACCTACAGCCGAGCCAGACGCGCGTCCGGCGCCTGCAAGTGCAAGGACGAGCAGATCGAGTACGCCGCGCGCCAGCATCGCCTCAGAACCCTTCGGCAGCTCTGGTACTGCCTGCCGGAGACTGAGCAGGTGTGTCGTCAGGAGCGTCGCCGTATGTGACGCAATGGCGACCCCGTGGAGGGTGGCGACGTCTAGGCCGCGGCTTGCCACGACGGAGCGCGGTACGGTGAGGGCGATCGTCTGGCTGGCGCTGGAAACATGCGCCGAGGCTTTGGCAAAATCTGCCAGGTGGAGACTGCCGACGCCGGTCTTCACATCGAGGTCCCCCCAGGTGCCTCGCGCTTCACCCTGTAGAGTGAGAGCAACAACAAGCGAGTCCGGGCTCCACGACCTGATCGTGGAGGCGTCGCGCTCCCATCGCTGTGCCGTGATGCGCGAGTAGTGCAAGACCATGCTGTCGAGGCGGAGCCGATCAACGGTGACGTCGAACGGTTCGAGCGGGGCGCAGCGGTAGGCCGGCGCAAAGCTCGGCCAGTCTTGATGCAACCACGCTTCATGCCGGTCACGTGCCGGAAGCGTGCTCGTGGTAAACCGCTGGAGCGCAAGGGGCGGCGCAGAGCTTGTCAGCATAGAGCCAGTTGGTCCGGCGCGGAGGGAACCAGTCGGCTGAAGCATCAGGACTGCCTTGTGTCCAGAACCTTTCCTAACCTCTCCGGCCAATTCCTCGCATCTACGTAGTCACGGGTTCCATGCTCGGCACGCTCATTCAAGAGCCTGAAACAGGCGTTCAAGGGCACACTGCGGCCCGCGTGTTAGCCAACGCTCAGCAGCTAAAGAGGGCTGCTGAGGCAAGGGGCTGCGGTCGTGAAGGGGCAAGAGTCCCATGCGGCTGTGAGGGAGCGTGTCATGGGGAATGTCGTGGGGCGGCGCGGAAGCGCAAAGATGCGGACAGGCAGGCTGGTGGGCGTGATGCTCCTCGCAGGCTGCGCGGCGACCGGCGAGCACATCGCGCCAGCCCAAGCTCAGACGGCGGCCGATAAGCGGTTCACGCTGACCAACCACACCTCCGGCCCCATTCGGGACTTTCGCCTCCAGGCCCCCGGCAAGTCGTGGAGCGGCAACTGGCTGAACACGCCAATTCCCGGTCGCGGCGACAGGAACCTCGCATTCAACGCGGCGCGCCCTTCGGCCTGCGTGATGATCGCCCGGGTAATCGTCGACTTTGGATCACGCGTCAGGCCCGACGAGAAGGTGATCGAGCAGCGGGTCAATTTCTGCGGGCTCGCGCGGATCCACGTCCTGAACGACCGTCTTCGGCTGGAGTGGGATAGCGATGCTCCGCCAGCACCGCGATACGAGCGAGATCCTCACTGGCGCAGAGGTGCTGCGCCCGCAGATGAGCCTTACCGACCGGCGGATTGGGGACGGGGCCGCTAGCCAGATCGAAGGGGCTGGATCGCAGGGTGATAGCGCTCGCTAACGTGCTCACCTTCGTTCCGATGACGCTCTTTTTGCGCTTCGAAGACGAGGCCGGCAGGTGCTCCGTCACGCCTGCCAGGACGGTGACGGCCTGCCGGCCTCTTTCCCCGCCTCGCGAGCCAGAACGTGCGGGGAATTCTGATAGGTTGCCGTAGGTGAGCCTGCCTGGTCTCACCGCCTTTTCGATGCACGCCACGCGGCCATGGCTGTCTCAGATGCGTCCACCACCGCCGTGGCGATGCCGGAGAGCCGATCCCAGGCCAGATCAATGGCCTTCCGATCCCACCGATGCGTTCCAGGAACCGGCGGCGGCATCCTACCGGCGCTGACCCAGCGATCCCACGTGGACGGCGACAGGCGGCAATAGGCTGCCGCGTCGTCTCGGGTCGCCGTCGAGCAGGACGGTGCAGCATCCGCACAGGGCCATGCCGCAGCCGAACTTCGTGCCGGTCAGCCCGGCCACGTCCCGCAGGACCCAGAGCAGCGGGGTGTCGTCCGTGACGTCGAAGTCGCTCGATTGTCCGTTGATCTCGATTGCCGGCATGGCCGATTTCCTGACTGGAAGGGGCGAGACACCCGCGGACATGCGAGTGTCTTGCCTGGACGTATGGATTTGCGAGCTTGCTTGACCGGCCCGCGGACACCCCTGCCCGAGGGCCGCGTCCGTCGTCAGCCGTTGGCCAGCAGGCTGACCAGACGCTCGGCCGCCGGGCCGGAGGAGGCCGGGTTCTGGCCCGTGATCAGCAGGCCGTCGACGACCACGTACGGTGCCCAGTCATCGAGCTTGGAGAACCTGCCGCCGTTCCGCCCGAGCTCGTCCTCGACGAGAAAGGGGACCACCTGGGTGAGGCCGACAGCCTCCTCCTCGGTGTTCGTGAAGCCGGTGACGTTCCGGCCCTCGACGAGCGGCTTGCCGTCCGGCGCCTTGGCATGGCGCAGCACGCCGGGGGCGTGGCAGACCAGGGTGACGGGCTTGCCGGCCTGCAGCGTCGTCTCGATCAGCCGGACCGAGGCAGGGTCCTCGGCGAGATCCCAGAGGGGTCCGTGCCCGCCGGGGTAGAACACGGCGTCGAAACCGTCGTGGGTCACGCCGTCGAGGCGGACTGTGGACGACAGGGCCGCGTTGGCTTCGGCGTCGGCCTCGAAGCGGCGGGTCTGGTCCGTCTGGTTGGCCAGCTCATTGCTCTTGGGGTCGAGCGGGGGCTGGCCGCCCTTGGGCGAGGCCAGCACGATCTCGGCGCCCACGTCCTTGAACACGTAGTAGGGGGCGGCGAGCTCCTCCAGCCAGAAGCCGGTCTTGCGGCCCGTGTTGCCGAGCTGGTCGTGGGAGGTCAGCACCATCAGGATCTTCATCGTCGTTCTCCGTGGTCATAGGGTGGGTGAAGGGTTGCCGTAGTAGTCGGCTCGAACAGGAGCGCTTTCGTCCGCCGGCAGGTCAGTTGCGGTGCGACGACATCACGGCATCGGCGCGCTCGGCGCCCGCGTCTTGTGCCTGCCGGTTCTCGGTCAGCCTGGGCGGCCTGTCGGAAGGACGGATCTCCTCTGCGCCCGCCATGCGGACGGCGCCGATGACCTCCAGGGTGATGCGCTCCCCGGCCGAGGCGGCGGAGCTGCCGAACAGGGCGGCCCCAAGATCGGCGAGCAGGAGGTAGGGCATGATGGTGTGTGCAGATTGGAAGGTCATGGTCGCTTTCCTCGTTGATGGCTTTACCTAGTAGACTGGTCGTCTTGAATGCCAGCACACTGAACGGGTTCGCCGCGCCTGGTTCTCAGGCGGGTTGCGGGTTGAGGATGCGCCGTGTCGTGGCCATCGCAGCCTCGAACGGCGCGTTGGTGCGTTCGATCTTCGCCATGAGGCTCGCACCCAGCCAAACGTGATAAAGCAACTCGGCCGTCTCACGCGGCTCGCGCTCGACCTTTAACGAGCCCTCGATCACGCCCGCCTCGATGGCCCCGGTCACCCGGTCGATGATCCCGGCCGTGCCGCGCTTGAGCGCGAGGCGCATGGGCTCGGACAGGTCCGAGACCTCCGCCGCGAGCTTCACTGCGAGGCACTTGCGCTGGTAGTCGATGCTGCCCTGCGTCGCCTGCCATTTGCGCCAGTAATTCATGAGGCGCTCGGCATGGCTGAGGCCAGGCTCGGCGAGGGTGGCGTCGATGTCGGCGAGGTAATCCTCGAAGTAGTCCGACAGCAGCGCCTCGCCGAAGGCCTCCTTCGAGCCGAAGTAGTGGTAAAACGAGCCCTTCGGGACCCCGGCCGCGGCCAGGATCTCGTTGAGGCCGACGCCGGAGAACCCCTTAGCGCCCACGATCTTGTGGGCGGTGTCGAGGATGCCTTGCCGGACGTCGGTGTTGCCGCTCGGGTGTGCCATGACGCTGACATAGCCTTGATTAGACCGGTCGTCTAGTGGCTTCCACGATGTTTTTTGCGAAAGCCCTTGGGGCGATGCGCGGTCACGGGAAGCATCCTGTTCCCGGAGGCGTGCCTTCCAAGGCTCACGATGTGGGCGGCCTCGCGCGGCTCGCTGCCGACCGTAAGCCCCTCGCACGGGTCACTCCGGTTCGTGCCACGCGCCGTCATCAGCCTGGGCGGCGTGGGCGACCTCGCGACGTTCGCCCGGCTCGTCCCGGTCCTGTGCGGCCCCGACATCGCGGAACGGCTCGCCCCGGCGGATACGCTCGCGGAGGTCTCGCCAGCGGCACTCATGCCGTCAGCCGGGGCGGTCGTCATGGTCAGCGGCCTGCTCGACCGGCTCGTGCCGCCCTAGGTCGCCTGCGATTATGCCCGCGCCCTCAGGAGCAAGCCCGTGCCCGCGCCCCGGCTGGCCGACGTCCCGGATGCCGGCCACTTCGACTTGGTCACGCCCTCCGCCCCGGCCTGGCAGCAGGTCCGCGCCCTCGTCGAGGAGGCCCTCGAACCCCGTTAGTCGGCTTGTCGGGACGGTCCGGGAGAGGCACTTCCCGAGAGGAGTTGGCGGGTTGGTTGCGAGACCGTCAACAAGGTCCAGCGACGTGACCTGGCCGAAGGCTTGGCCGAACTCCCGACCGCCTGGAACGATGCCGTGCCCCGCACGCCTAGGCGCTTGTCCCGCCGAACAAGCGGCCTCACCTACAGCCCCATGGCCAGCGAGTTCGACGTCATCATCGTGGGGGGCGGCGCCGCCGGCATCGGCGCCGCGCGGAGGCTCGCCGCCGGCGGCGCATCGACCTTGCTGCTTGAGGCGTCGTCGCGCATCGGAGGGCGAGCCTGCACGCAGGACCTCGGAGGCTACCCGCTCGACCTGGGCTGCGAGTGGCTGCACTCGGGCGACCGCAACGCCTGGGTCGGCATCGCCGAGGCATCCGGCTTCCCGGTCGACCGAAGCGACCCGCCGTGGGCTCAGGCGCATCCCGGCATCACCCGGAACGAGGACGACGAGGAAGCGGCACGGAAGGCGTTCGGCGATTGGGAGGAGCGGCTTTGCGCGGTCGCGAAAGGGAGCGACCGCGCAAGCGACGCGATGGAGCCCGGCGGTCGGTGGAACGCCTATGTTCGGGCCATCGCCGGCTTCATGAGTGGCTTGGCGCCTGAGCAGATCTCCGCGACCGATTACCTGGCTTACGACGATGCCTCGACGGGCAAGAACTGGAACCTGCCGCTCGGCTACGGCACGCTGGTCGCCGCCAGCCTGCCGTCCTCGACGTCGCTGCGCCTGGTCACCCCCGCCGAGCGGATCGACCTGACGGCGGACGGCGTCGCCGTGACCACCCGCGCCGGCACCGTCCGCGCCGGGGCCGCCATCCTCACGGTTTCGACCGCGGTCCTGGCCGGCGACGCGATCCGCCTTCCTTCCGGGACGGAACCTTGGCGCGAGGCGGCCGCCGCCCTGCCACTCGGTCGCAACGAGAAGGTGTTCCTGGAGATCGGACGCGACACCGCGTTCGAGCCGGACACGCATGCCTACGGCAACCTGCATGACCCGAGGTCCGCCGCCTATTCCATCCGACCTAATGGATGGCCGGTGATCGAGGCGTTCCTCGGGGGCGACGGCGCCCGCATCGTGGAAGAGGATGGTCCGGCAGCAGGTTTTGCCCACGTGTCGGCCGAGTTGGCCGGCCTGTTCGGCAGCGACGTGGCGTCGGCGATCCGACCGCTCGCGGCGACGTCCTGGAGCCGTATGGCGTCCATCGGCGGCGCGTATAGCTGCGCCGTGCCGGGCCGATCCGATGCGCGGGCACGGCTGGCCCGGCCCTTCGAGGGCCGGCTCTTCTTCGCGGGCGAGGCGACGCACCCCCACGACTTCACGACAGCCCACGGGGCCCACGACAGCGGGCAGAGGGCCGCCGACGAGGCAGTGGCGGCGCTTTGGGACAGGCACCGCCTCGGACGGCGAGACCTGCTCGCCGCCGCAGGAGCGCGAGCGGCCCGGTAGCGACTTCAGACGCGGTAGCGCAGCGCCTCAACCAAGACGGCCAGCGCCGGCGCCGGCTCGCCGCGGCTCGGATAGTACAGGTGATAGCCGGAGAACGGCTCGCACCAATCCTCCAGAACCCTGACCAGCCTGCCCGTCTCAAGGTGCGAAAGCACGCCGTCCTCGGGCAGGTAGGCGATGCCGAACCCGTCCAGCGCTGCCTCCAGGATGAGGGTGACGGTGTTGGAGACCAGCTGACCCTCGACCCAGACGCGGAGCTCGCGCCCACCCTTCTCGAACTCCCAGGCATAGAGGCCGCCATGGGTCGGCAGGCGCAGGTTGATGCAGGTATGGCCCGTCAGGTCGTCCGGCCGCTCCGGCTTCGGTCGCGCAGCGAAGTAGGCCGGAGCGGCGACCGCGGCCATGCGCAAGTCGGGCCCGATCCGCACGGCGGTCATGTCCTTGGCCACGGTCCCGCCCAGCCGGATGCCGGCGTCGATGCGCTCGGCGACGATGTCGGTCAGGCCGTAGTCGACGACCGTCTCGACCTTGATGTCCGGGTAATCCGGCAGTAGGCGCCGCAAGGCCGGCCAGAGCACCGTTCGTGCCGCGTGCTCGTCTGCGGTGATGCGCACGGTCCCGGCCGGCTTGCCTCGCATCTCGGCCAAGCCGGCGAGCCCGGCCTCGACCTCGTCGAAACGGGGGCCGACCGCCCTGAGGAGACGCTCCCCAGCCTCGGTCGGCGCCACGCTGCGGGTGGTGCGGGCGAGGAGCCTGATGCCGAGACGCGCCTCAAGACCCCGGACCGTCTGGCTCAGTGCAGGCTGCGAGACCCCAAGCTGCGCGGCCGCCTTGGTGAAACTGCCCGCGCGCGCGACAGCGACGAACGCGACGAGGTCGTTCAGGCTCTCGCGCAGCATCCATAAGCCCTGCTCATGACCTCATGTTGGTTTGAGCATCTAATGCAGCCCAAGCTCAGGCGCTAGCTTCCGGCCCGAACGACGTCGGCATGGGCCGCCGTCACGGTTGCCAAGTTGTCAAGGAACATCGCCATGGAGATCATGCGCGTCGGCTCGCGTCCTTCTGGCAAGGGCCCGGAGGACTGGTTCACCGGCACCGTCCGAGTCGACCCGCTGTTCAGCCCGATCGAGCCGGCCCGGGCGGGCGGGGCCCTGGTCACCTTCGAGCCGGGCGCCCGCACGGCCTGGCATACCCACCCGCTCGGCCAGACGCTGATAGTCACGGCGGGTTGCGGCCGGGTCCAGCGCGAGGGCGGTCCCGTCGAGGAGATCCGTCCCGGCGACGTGGTCTGGTTCTCGCCCGGCGAGAGGCACTGGCACGGGGCCGGTCCGACCACCGCGATGAGCCACATCGCGATCCAGGAGGCGCTCGACGGCAGCCCCGTGACCTGGATGGAGAAGGTCACCGACGGCCAGTACGGCGCCTAAGGCCGGTCGCCCGCCCAGGCCGCGACGCCGAGGCCGGCCGAGCCGGTCTTTCGCGCGGTGTCACACTCAAAACCGAACATAGAGAAAGGGGCGGATCGCCCATGAACGCGAACGAGGTCTGTGCGAACGGGGTCGCCATCGGCGAGGCAGGCGCCTCCCGGGCGCAAGGGTGGGGCGCGGTGTTCGCCATGTCCCTGTGCGCAGCGACCCTCGTGGCGTCCGAGTTCATGCCGGTGAGTTTGCTGACCCCCATTGCCACAGACCTGCACCTGACCGAGGGGCAGGCGGGTCAGGCCATCGCGGTTTCCGGCCTGTTCGCCGTGCTGACCAGCCTGTTCATCGCGCCGGCGACCCCGCGGCTCGACCGCCGGACGCTTCTCCTAGGGCTGACCGTCGTCATGCTGGTCTCGGGGCTCGCCGTCGCATTCGCGCCGAACGCCGCGGTGTTCCTGAGCGGACGGGCGCTGGTCGGCATGGTCATCGGCGGGTTCTGGTCGCTGTCGGCGGCGACGGTCATGCGCCTCGTGCCGGCCGAGGACGTGCCACGCGGCCTCGCCATCCTAAACGGCGGCAACGCGCTCGCCACGACGGTCGCCGCGCCGCTCGGCAGCTTCCTCGGTCAGTACATTGGCTGGCGCGGCGCCTTCTTCTGTGTCGTGCCGGTCGCCGCGGTGACCTTCGCCTGGCTGTTCCTCACCCTGCCGGCGATGCCGAACCGGACGCGGGCCGACGCCTTCGCAACGTTCAAGGTCCTGCGCCGGCCGCGCGTGCCGCTGGGCATGCTCGCCGCCGCCCTGTTCTTCCTCGGCCAGTTCGCCCTGTTCACCTACCTGCGGCCGTTCCTGGAGACAGTGACCGGGGTGGACACCTCGACCCTGTCCGTCCTGCTGCTGGTGCTCGGCGTATCGGGCCTAGTGGGCACCTCCCTCATAGGCCGCATCCTGCAGACGAACCTGTACGGCTCCCTGGTCGTCATGCCGCTTGCGATGGCGCTGCTCGCGGTGAGCCTGATCTGGTTCGGGGCGTCACTGCCCATGGTGGCTGGCCTGCTGGCGCTGTGGGGGCTGATCGGCACGGCGGCGCCCGTCGGTTGGTGGACCTGGGTAAGCCAAGCCCTGCCGGACGAGGCGGAGGCGGGCGGCGGCCTGATGGTCGCGGTGGTCCAGTTCGCCATCACGGGCGGCGCGGCCTTCGGTGGGCTGCTGTTCGACCATGCCGGCTACCAGGCGACCTTCACGTTCAGCGCCCTCGTTCTCGTCGGCTGCGCCGCGGCGGCGCTCCTGTCCGCCCGCGGCGCCCGTCTCGCCACGCGACCGCAAACCTGACCCAGGCGCCCCCGGGCGGCAGGAATCCCCGCATTCCCACATAAGGGCTTGAGATGAACCCGACCTACGACTTCGAGGGCCAGGTCGCCCTCGTCACCGGCGCCGCCATGGGCATGGGCCTGGCGACCGCCCGGATGTTCGCCGAGGCGGGCGCCTCCGTGGTCCTGGCCGACTTCAACGAGGACGCCCTCGGCAAGGCCGTCGCCGCGTTGGAGGCCGCGGGTCACAAGGTGCTGGGCGTGCGCTGCGACGTCTCGAACGACGCTGAGGTCGCCGTCATGGTCCGGCGCACGGTCGACACCTTCGGCCGTCTCGATGCCGCCTTCAACAACGCCGGCATCCAGATCCCGTCGGCGGAGGTCACCGACGTGCCCGAGGCCGACTACGAGAGGGTCATGGCGGTGAACCTGCGCGGGGTCTGGAACTGCATGCAGCATGAGTTGCGGCAGATGCAGCGCCAGGGCAGCGGCACCATCGTGAACTGTTCGTCGGTGGGCGGGTTGGTCGGGGGGCCGAACCTCGCTGCCTACCACGCCTCGAAGCATGGCGTGATCGGGCTGACCAAGAGCGCCGCGCTGGAGAACGCCTCGCGCGGCATCCGGGTCAACGCGGTCTGCCCGGGCACCATCGACACGCCCATGGTGGCCGCGATGAAGGAGGCCAAGCCGGAGGCCATGGAGGGCTTCATCAAGCGCCAGCCCATCGGGCGGCTCGGCCGACCGGAGGAGATCGGGGCCGCGGTCCTCTGGCTCTGCAGCGACGCGTCGAGCTTTATCCTGGGCCACGCCCTTGCTGTCGATGGCGGCTTCACGGTCTGAGGACACGAACATGACCCAGGACACCCGCTTCTCCGGCAAGGTCGCCTTCGTCACCGGCGCGACCAGCGGCATCGGCCGGGCGACCGCCGTCGCCTTCGCGCGGGCCGGCGCTGACGTCGCGCTTCTCGACGTGCAGGAGGACGGCATCCGGAAGACCGCCCGCCTCGTCGAGGAGAGCGGCCGCTCGGCGCTGGCCATCCCGTGCGACGTGACCGACGGCGCCGCGGTCCGGTCGGCCGTCGAGCAGGCGGTGGCGCGGTTCGGACGCCTGGACGTCGCCTTCAACAACGCCGGGATCGAGCAGCCCTACGGCGCCCTGGACGCGGTGACGGAGGAGTTCTGGGACCGCATCGTCGCGGTCAACCTGCGTGGCGTGTTCCTGGTCATGAAGTACCTCGTGCCGGTCATGCTCCGGCAGGGCGGCGGGTCCATCGTCAACACCTCGTCGGGCGCCGGCATCGTCGGCATCGCCGGACAGGCGGCCTACTCCGCCACGAAGTTCGGCACCATCGGCCTCACGAAGTCCGCCGCGCTCGATTACGCCGGCAAGAACATCCGGGTGAACGCCATCTGCCCCGGCATCATCGACACCGCCATGATCCGGCGCGTGGCCGAGGGAGCGCCGGACGGGTACGACAGCATGGTCGCGCAGGAGCCTGTCGGACGCCTCGGGAAACCCGAGGAGATCGCCTCCGCCGTCCTTTGGCTGAGCTCGGCCGACGGGGCCTTCACGACGGGGCATGCCATGGTCGTCGACGGCGGCCAGACCGTCGGTCTGGGCGGTTGATCCGGGTTCCTTCGCAAGGAAGGCTGCAGGCGTCACCGATGCCGACGCCCGTCAGACCCGATAGCGCAGCGCCTCGACGAGGACCGTGAAGGCCGGCGCGGGCTGGCGGCGGCTCGGATAGTACAGGTGGTAGCTCGGGAAGGGCTCGCACCAGTCCTCCAGCACCCGCGCCAGCCGTCCCTCCGCCACGTCGGCCTGCACCTCCTGCTCGGGTAGGTAGGCCAGCCCGAGCCCGGCCAAGGCCGCGCTGCGGATCAGGCGCAGGCTGGTGAAGGCGAGTTGGCCGCCGACCCGGACGGCGACCTCTCGCCCCCTCCGCTCGAACTCCCAGGGGAACAGGTCGCCGCGGGAAACGCGCGCCAGGTTGATGCACCGGTGGGCGGTCAGTTCCTCGGGCTTCCGGGGCCTGGACCGGCCCTTGAAGTAGCCCGGCGTTCCGACCACCGCCATGCGCATGGGCGGCGCGATGCAGACCGTGACCATGTCCTTCTCAACGTACTCCCCGATGCGCACGCCCGCGTCGAAGCGCTCGGCCACGATGTCCGTCCGGACGTCCGAGGAGACGACCTCGACGTGAATGTCGGGGTATTCCGGCAGCAGCCTCTGCAGGACCGGCCAGAGGACCGTCTCGGCCGCGAGCTCGGGCGCCGTGATCCGGATATTGCCCGCCGGCTTGTCGCGGAACTCGGTCAACGCCGCGAGCTCGACCTCGATCTGCTCGAACTGCGGCCCCACGGAGCGCAGCAGGCGCTCGCCGGCCTCGGTCGTCGAGACGCTGCGGGTGGAGCGGTTCAGCAACTGCAGCCCGAGCCGCGCCTCCAGACCATTCATGGCGTGGCTCAGCGCCGATTGCGTGACGCCCAGGCGCTTGGCGGCGCGGGTGAAGCTTCCTTCCTTCGCGACGGTGGCGAAGGAGAGCAGGTCGGTCATGTCCTGTCGTGCCATCGCCCATCTCCGCCTGGATGCATCGACCCACCATTCGTGGTCCCTCGTACCACGCGCGTTCGCAAATCCATAAGCTGCACTCATAGGCTTATGTGGGAACGGGGCCCTAATCGTCGCGGCCAAGCGCCGTACCTTGGAGCCTATTCAAGCTGTCCGGGTTGGCCCTGGACACCCCCACAACGATGCACGGCCATCGGTCGGTCATCCCCTGCAAGCTCGGAGGCCGCGATGGGTCGTCCTGGAGACATCGCATTGAACCAGAGAGACCTCATGGTCGGAGCATCCGCCGCGGTGGCCCTGGCCGCCACCCCAGCCGGCGCCGGCGCAGGCGCAGCTCCCGTAGGCACGGACAAGCCCGTGACGGCGAAGGTGTCGCTCACCGTGAATGGGCAGCGCCGGGAGGTTGAGCTCGACACCCGCACCAGCCTGCTCGACGCGGCGCGCGAGCACCTGCACCTGACCGGTTCCAAGAAGGGCTGCGACCACGGCCAGTGCGGCGCCTGCACGATGATCGTTGACGGCCGGCGCATCAACGCCTGCCTGACGCTGGCGGTCATGCACCAGGGTTCGGAGATCACCACCATCGAGGGGCTGGGTCAGCCCGAGGCCCTGCATCCGATGCAGGCGGCGTTCGTGAAGCACGACGGCTACCAGTGCGGCTACTGCACGCCGGGCCAGATCTGCTCAGGCGTCGCGGTGCTCGCCGAGATCAAGGCCGGTATCCCGAGCCACGTCACCGCTGACCTTGAAGCCGCGCCGCAGGTCACCGAGGCCGAGATCCGCGAGCGCATGAGCGGCAACATCTGCCGCTGCGGCGCCTATTCCAACATCGTCGAGGCGATGACCGAGGTCGCCGGGAGGCCCGCATGAAGTCCTTCACCTACGAGCGCCCCAACACCCCGGCCGAGGCGGCCGCCGCGGTCGCGCGCACGCCGAACGCCAAGTTCATCGCCGGCGGCACCAACCTGCTCGACCTGATGAAGCTCCAGATCGAGACGCCGACGCACCTCGTCGACGTGAACGGCCTGAACCTGGACAAGGTCGAGGCGACGCCCGAGGGCGGCCTGCGCATCGGTGCGCTGGTGCGCAACACCGACCTTGCCGCTGACCCGCGCGTGTGGAAGGATTATGGCGTCCTCAGCCGGGCCCTGCTCGCGGGGGCTTCGGGCCAGCTGCGCAACAAGGCGACGACCGCCGGCAACCTGCTCCAGCGGACCCGCTGCCCGTACTTCTACGACACCGCCCAGGCCTGCAACAAACGCCAGCCGGGCTCGGGCTGCTCGGCGCTCGACGGCGTGAGCCGGTCGCTGGCCGTCATCGGATCGAGCGAGACCTGCATCGCGACCCATCCCGGAGACATGGCGGTGGCCATGCGGGTGCTCGACGCCACCGTCGAGACCGTCGACGCCAAGGGCGGCGAGCGCAGGATCCCTATCGCCGAGTTCCACCGCCTGCCTGGGGACAGGTCCGAGGTCGACACGACACTGAAGCTGGGCGAGCTCATCACCGCGGTGACGCTGCCGAAGCCGGTCGCCGGCACGCACATCTACCGCAAAGTCCGTGACCGAGCCTCCTACGCCTACGCGCTCGTCTCGGTAGCGGCCATTCTTGGCAAGGACGGAAGCGGCCACGTCGCCTTCGGCGGCGTCGCCCATAAGCCCTGGCGGGTCGAGGCGGCCGAAGCCGACCTGCCGCACGGCGCCAAGGCGGTGACCGCCAAGGCCTTCGCCGGCGCCAAGCCGACCGAGGACAACGCCTACAAGCTGAAGCTCGCCGAGCGCACGCTCGCGGCGGCGCTCAACCAAGCGAGGGCCTGAGCCATGAAGTTCGACACCCCCGCCGGCCAGAACCCCATCGACCAGCTCAAAGTCGTGGGCAAGCCGACCGACCGCATCGACGGCAAGTACAAGACCACGGGCATGGCGCCCTACGCCTACGAACGCCACGACGTGGCGACCAACCAGGCCTACGGCTACGTGCTCGGCGCCGGCATCGCCAAGGGCCGCGTCCGCCGCATCGACATGACGGCGGCCAAGCGGGCGCCTGGCGTCCTTGGCATCGTGACGACGCTGGACCATCCGAGGATGGAGCGCGGCATGATGAATGCCGCCTTCCTGTTCGGCGGCGACGAGGTGCAGCACTACCACCAAGCCATCGCGGTGGTGGTCGCCGAGACCTTCGAGCAGGCCCGGGCCGCGGCTTTCCTCGTGAAGGTCGATTACGACAGCAAACCCGGCAAGTTCGACCTCGCCGCCGAGGCGAAGGGCGCCAAGCCGGTCCCGGGCGACAGCGGCGAGGGCAGCGGCGGCAACGGCGAGGAGCGCGTCGGCGACTTCGAGGGCGCCTTCGCGCAGGCTCCGGTGCAGTTCGACGAGACCTACTCAACCGCCGACGAGAGCCACGCGATGATGGAGCCCCACGCGACCATCGCGGCGTGGGACGGCGACAAGGTCACCCTCTGGACCTCGAACCAGATGATCGCCTGGGGCCATGGCAGCCTCGCCAAGATCCTCGGCGTCCCGAAAGAGAACGTCCGCCTCGATTCCCCCTACGTGGGCGGCGGTTTCGGCGGGAAGCTGTTCGTGCGCGCCGACGCAGTGCTGGCCGCGCTCGCGGCGAAAGCCGTCCGGCGCCCGGTGAAGGTGGCGCTCACTCGTCCGCTGGTCATGAACAACACGACGCACCGGCCCGCCACGATCCAGCGGGTGCGCATCGGCGCGACGAAGGACGGCATCATCACGGCCATCGCGCACGAGAGCACGTCGGGGAACCTGCCCGACGGCGACCCCGAGACGGCGGTAAGCCAAACCAAGCTGCTGTACGCGGGCGCCAACCGCCTGACCGCGATGAAGCTCGCCCATCTCGACCTGCCTGAGGGCAACGCCATGCGCGCGCCGGGCGAGGCCCCGGGCCTGATGGTGCTGGAGGTCGCCATGGACGAGATGGCGGAGAAGCTCGGGATGGACCCGGTCGAGTTCCGCATCCGCAACGACACCCAGGTCGACCCGCAGGACCCGAAGCGCCCGTTCTCGCATCGCGACCTCGTCGGATGCTTGAGGCTGGGGGCGGAGAAGTTCGGTTGGTCGAAGCGCAACGCGAAGCCGGGCCAGGTCCGCGACGGGCAATGGCTCGTCGGCATCGGCATGGCGGCGGCGTTCCGCAACAACATGGTGATGAAGTCAGGCGCGCGGGTGCGGCTGGCCGCCGACGGCACGGTCACGGTCGAGACCGACATGACCGATATCGGCACCGGCAGCTACACCATCATCGCCCAGACGGCGGCCGAGATGATGGGCGTGTCGCTCGACAAGGTCGCTGTGCGGCTGGGCGACTCTTCCTTCCCGGTCTCCTCAGGGTCGGGCGGCCAGTTCGGGGGCAACTCCTCGACGGCCGGCGTCTACGCGGCCTGCGTGAAGCTGCGCGAGGCGGTGGCGCAGCGCCTCGGCATCAACTCGGCCGACGCGGTGTTCGCCGACGGGCAGGTCCGGGCCGGCAACCGCGCCGCGCCGCTCGGCGAGGCCGCGAGGCAGGGTGAAGTCACGGCCGAGGACACCATCGAGTTCGGCGACATCTCGAAGAAGCAGCAGCAGTCGACCTTCGGGGCGCACTTCGTCGAGGTCGGCGTCGATGCCTACACCGGCGAGACCCGGGTCCGGCGGATGCTGGCGGTGTGCGCGGCGGGGCGCATCCTCAACCCGAAATCCGCCCGCAGCCAAGTGATCGGCGGTATGGTCATGGGCACTGGCGCGGCCCTGATGGAGGAGCTTGCGGTCGACACCAAGCGCGGCTTCTTCGCCAACCATGACCTCGCCGGCTATGAGGTGCCGGTCCACGCCGACATCCCGCACCAGGAGGTGGTCTTCCTCGACGAGGTCGACCCGATGTCCTCGCCCATGAAGGCCAAGGGCGTCGGCGAGCTGGGTATCTGCGGGGTGGGCGCCGCGGTGGCGAACGCGGTCTACAACGCCACCGGCATCCGGGTTCGGGATTACCCGATCACCCTCGACAAGCTCCTCGACCGCATGCCCGACGCGGCGTGAACCGGAGGGACCGAGATGCGCATCCCTGTCGGCTTCCTGTCGCTCGTGCTCGCCGGCGTGATGGCCGGCGGGACGGTTCAACCCTCCGCCGCCGGACCGTCGGACGCGGCGATTACGGTTCAAAGGAGCGGCTCCCAGCCCTCGGCCAAAGGTTCGCCGGAGTGGTTCACCGGCTCCGTGCGCGTCGACCCGCTTTTGAGGGAGATGCCGCCGTCACGGATGTCGGGCGGGCTCGTCACCTTCGAGCCGGGCGCGCGAACGGCCTGGCACACGCACCCGCTCGGCCAGACCCTGATCGTCACGGCCGGAGCCGGCCGGGTGCAACAGTGGGGCGGCCAGGTTCAGGAGATCCGGCCGGGCGACGTGGTGCGCATACCGCCCGGCGTGAAGCACTGGCACGGCGCCTCGGCTACAGCCGGCATGAGCCACGTCGCCATCGCGGAGGCGCTCGACGGCAAAGTCGTCGATTGGATGGAGCATGTCACGGACGCGCAATACCGGGGCGAGTGAGCCACCCGCGTCCCCTGACCGAAAAGGAAACCGCGACCCGATGCGACCGAAGATCATCTGCCACATGGTGAGCTCCATCGACGGGCGGCTGCACCCCAGCCGCTTCACGGTGCCCGCGGCCGGCGTCGACGGGGCACGGCTGCGGAAGCATTACGACGAGGTCGCGGCCCGCTTCGGCGCCCAGGGCTGGATGTGCGGGCGCGTGACCATGCAGGAGATCTCGAAGGGCAAGCCGCGGCAGGTGACCGGGCCGGGCGTCTCCTCGCGCGAGCCGTTCGTCGGAGACCGGAAGGACCGCGACCTCGCAATCGCCATCGACCCGAAGGGGCGCGTTCACTACGGGCAGGACAACCTGCTCGGCGACCATGCAGTCGCCGTGCTTTCCGAAACGGTGTCAGACGCCTACTTGGCCGAGCTGCGCGAGGACGGCGTGTCCTACCTGTTCGCAGGCCCGGACGGCCGGGACCTCGCTAAGGCCATGGACGCGCTCGGCGAGGCGTTCGGCGTCGAGACCATCCTCCTGCAAGGCGGCGCGAGCATCAACGGCTCCTTCCTGAAGGCCGGGCTCATCGACGAGATGAGCGTCCTCATCCAGCCGGCGGTCGACGGCCTCGCCGGCGTCCAGAGCATCTTCGACTACCAGGGCGAGGCCGACGAACGGCCGGGCGCCGGGCAAGCACTCCGGCACCTCCACACTGAGACGCTCGAAGGCGGGATGGTATGGTTGCGCTACAAGGTCGAGGACGCGCCTGCCGGCGCCTGACCGCGCAGCCAGGAAAGGCGAGACACCCACATCAAGGGCGAACGCGCTTCGCTCAAAAAACTGAGGGGCCGCCACCTTGGGGTGGCGGCCCTCTTTTACTTTAGGTTGCTCCGGTGCGGAACTTTGGTTCGGCTATCAAACAGCTACGCGTCGGCACGGTCAGCAGCGGCAAAGCGGTGATGTTGGTGATCTTGATCGCAGGGTTCACGGCACGCGCTGCATTCGCCCTACCAGCGGGGCAGTGAAGGCTTCTACGACGTCCGCTTCCTTCGTCGAAGCGGACGACAAAGGCCGCGGTGTGAAGGGACCGCTATGGGTCAGGAGTTCGCACGCCGCTTGTACGTCTGTCGGCCAAAAGCGGCGAAGCTGACTTCTCTACGGCCGGCTTGGCGACTGCCGTGATCACACATCACGAAGCCGACTGATTCCAGTTCGGTTGGTCCCCGCGCAGGGAAGGGGGGAAGCCCCATGCAAACAAGTTCACGGAAGTAGCAACGCGTCCTCGTGGACCGACTGGACTTCGCCAGACACCTGAGCATTGCTGTGGCTGTGCCGGATGACTGCTCACCGGCGCGCATGTCACCCCGCTGGCGCACGAGCCACTCGCGGGGTCCGCTCAGTGACAGCGCCAGAGCTGCCGCCCAGAGACGGACGACACAAACATGCCACGCAAAACGGCCGACACCCTCAGCCAGACGCAACGCCTGATCCTGACCCAGGCCGCTCATCACCCCGAACAGCGTGTCCTCTGCCCTGACACGATCAAGCCGCCAACCTTCCGCGCCAGCCTGTCCGTCCTCCGCACACGCGGACTGATCGCTGATATGCCTCACGCTGAGGGCAAGCGAGGAAGGCAGGTGTGCCTCATTATCACCGCCGAAGGCCGGGCCGCCATCGGCATCATGCCGCTGGCGCTTGTCGCTCCTGAGGAGGCGAAAGGCAGCGACCCTATAAGCGGTGCAGACGACAAGCCTAAGCCAAGCAAGCAGGCGCTTCTCATTGCGCTGCTGAGCCAGCCGGAGGGAGCAACGCTCGAGACGCTGGCCACCGCAACCCACTGGCTGCCGCATACCACCCGCGCTGCACTCACCCGCCTGCGCCAGCGCGGTCTCGCCATCCTCACCGTGCGCGCCGCCGGGGTCAGCACCCGCTACAAGCTCGCCGAGCAAAGCCCGGCCGCCTCAGCCGAGGCAATGGCCTGATGCCACAGTCGAGCAGGACGAAGAACCCGGCCGCTCCGGCTGCGTTCGTTGACGCACAGGAGCGGCCGGCCGGACGACAAGTGCTGGGCCGGGCGCCGCTGCAGCTCTCTGAGTTGGCGCAGATGAGCACGGTGGAGCTGCGCCAAGCCTGGCGCAGGCTGTTCCCCCAGCCGCCACCGCCGCTCAGCCGCGACCTGATCGTGCGCGCGCTGGCCTACCGCCTTCAGGAGGTCGCGCAGGGCGGCCTCTCCAAAGCCAACCAGCGTCACCTGCGTGCCTTGGCTCAGCGGGGGAGGGGAGGAACCACTATGCCTGACACACCGGCGGTGCCGCCTGCGCTTCTGCTGCGGCCCGGCACCCGCCTCGTGCGCGAGTGGCACGGCCGTAGCCATGTTGTCACCGTCACGGAAGGCGGCTTCGAACTCGAGGATCAGCGCTACCGCTCCCTCAGCCAGATCGCCAAGCACATCACCGGCAGCCACTGGTCCGGTCCCCGTTTCTTTGGCCTGACCGGGCGCAGGGTGGGGCGCGAGACGAGCCATGCCTAGATCGAAGCCGGTGCCGTCCTCAACCAAGCCGGCACGGCTGCGCTGTGCCGTCTATACCCGCAAGTCGAGTGAGGAGGGGCTGGAGCAGTCCTTCAACTCGCTCGATGCGCAGCGTGAGGCCTGCGCCGCCTACATCGCCAGCCAGCGGCACGAGGGCTGGGGGCTGCTGCCCACCCTCTACGACGATGGCGGCTACTCGGGCGGCAGCATGGAGCGGCCCGCCCTGCAGCGGCTTCTCGCCGACGTGGCGGCCGGCCGCGTCGACGTGGTGGTTGTCTACAAGGTCGATCGCCTCACCAGAGCTCTGGCCGACTTCGCTCGCATTGTGGCCGTGTTCGACGCGCGGCAGGTCTCGTTCGTGTCGGTGACCCAGGCCTTCAACACCACCAGCAGCATGGGCCGGCTGACGCTCAACGTGCTGCTCTCCTTCGCCCAGTTCGAGCGCGAGGTCACGGGCGAGCGCATCCGTGACAAGATCGCGGCGAGCAAGCGCAAGGGCATGTGGATGGGCGGCCTGCCGCCGCTCGGCTACGACGTGGGCGAGCGCAGGCTGGTGGTGAATGAGGTCGAGGCCGAGACGGTGCGCCACATCTTCCGGCGCTACTGTGCCCTGCGCTCGGTCCGTCTGCTGCAGCTCGAGCTGGCGCAAGCGGGCATCCTGAGCAAGCGGCGGCGCGCCTCCGATGGCGGTCACTTCGGCGGCCAGCCTTTGGCTCGTGGTGCCCTTTACGCGATGCTCGCCAACCGGCTCTACCTGGGTGAGGTCGTGCACAAGGGGCAGAGCTATGCCGGCGAGCACACGGCGATTGTCGATGCCGAGCTGTTTGCCGCAGTACAGAGGGTCCTGACGCAGAACCGAGTCGAGCGTGATAGTGGCGCTACGGCGGATGCACCGAGCCTGCTGGCTGGCCTCGTCTACGATGCACAGGGTCAGCGGCTGACGCCGAGCCACACGCTCAAGCGCGGCCTTCGCTACCGCTACTACGTCTCGCATAGCCTCGTCTCCGGAAAACGGATCCCCACCCGGTCCAGCGGATCCAGGAAGCTCGGAGACACAGATCAGAGCGATGCGGGCGCGGCCGATGCGCCGCGGAGTGGTAATCAGCGGCTGCCGGCTCTGGCACTGGAGGCTCTGGTCACGGGGCGATTGCGTGAGCTGCTCGGCAGCGCCAGCGCGTTGCACGAGCTGGTGCGCGAGCACTCGGCTTCCGAGCAGCAGCGCTTGCTTGCCGCAGGTGCCGCTCTGGCAGCCCACTGGCACGAGGCACCTGCAGGCGAGCAGCGGCAGCGTCTTCGCGTGTGTCTGCGCCGCATCGTGGTGCGGGCGGACGGCATCGAGCTGCACGTCGACACGGCGCGTCTGCTTCAGGGCCTCACTGGATCCTTGTGCGTACCCGGTGCTGCCGCTGGGGCTCATGCAGATGCGCAGGCACTCAGCCAAGCCAACGCTTCAGACGGGGACGATGGCGAGCTGGATCGAGGCGCGGTGCTGGTGTTGCGTGTGCCGGCTGTGCTGCAGCGGGTGGGGCAGGAACTGCAGCTGGTGATCTCGGGTGAGCGCAAAGGGCCGGCACCCGATGCGAGCCTGACCGGTCTGCTCGCCCGAGCGCAGCAGCTGCGCGAGCGCATCTTCGGCGAGACGCAGCTGTCGATCGATGATGCGGCGCAGGAGGAAGGGCTGTCGCGCTCCTACGTCACGCGCCTCCTCCGCCTCAGTTTCTTGGCACCGGACATCGTGGCGCGGCTGCTCTCAGGCGAGCATCCGCCGGAGCTGACGGCGACCCGCCTGATGGCGGACACGCGACTGCCGATGGACTGGAGTGAGCAGCGCAAGCTCCTCGGGCTCGGCTGAGCCGACCCGACGAACGACGAGTCTGAGCCATCACAACAGCATCTGGAGGAGCGGGGTCCGACGGGCCTCGTTCTCGTTCGTGGCGTGAGCTTCCGAGATGTCTGTCGCACGTCAGCGGCTGCCTGGATCGCGCCTGTCTCTCTTGCCGCTGGAAGTCGGGTGGGTAGGAAGCAGGCCGAGAAGGTGGCACTGGCGAATGGCGCTGGCGAGACGTTGAGCCTGTAAAGGCCGATGCTGCGCTGCATCGGTGTCTCTGCGAGGCAGGTTGCTGTTGCTGGCCATGCAAAGTCCCGGCAGGCATGAAGAAAATGCCGCGCCTGCCGAAGCCGGGATGAACTGCTCAAATTTCGCGAGTTACTGGCGGAGGGAGCGGGATTCGAACCCGCGATACCGTTTCCGGTATACACACTTTCCAGGCGTGCGCCTTCAACCACTCGGCCACCCCTCCGGAACCGGCCGGGGACCGACGCGCGCTCGGCGCGGGCGGTGGTCTCTTGCGGCAGGTGGCGGGTCTGTAGCCGGGGCGCCGACATCTGGCAAGGCGGAGAATGCCACAGAATGCACGCCGCGTGCGCCGCGGGGCCGCCGCCCGGTGCCGGACCGGGCGGCGCAGGGTCTCACGCGATGCGGCGCGGCCGGTCCGCGGCGGTCTCCTGCGGCGCCGGCGACGGATTGGCCGGGGCGTTGACGGGCGCCGGCGTCGGCGGCGTCGACGGGGTGCCAGCGCCGGTCTGGAGGAAGCCGGGGGTGGAGGGCGCCGGGCTGTCGGCCGTGATCGGCGCGGGCACCGCCGGGATCTCGGTCGGAGCCACCGGCTCGGTCGGGGCCGGCGCCTCATCCTCGTCGGGACCGGCCAGGATCTCGGGCGGCGTCTTCCACACGAAGGCATCGAGGCGGCCGGTGACCGGCGAGACCGGTGCCCAGCGCTCGGAGATGACGCCGTCGGCGACCCAGGCCGGGTCGCGCGGGGCGCGGGCGGCGCGGGCGAGCCATTCGCGGGAGCGTCCGCTCTCCGCCCCGTGCTCGGCGGCCTCGATCCGCGCCATCATCCGGCAGACACGCGCCGTCGGCCGGTCGTCGGCGAGCGGCGCGAGCGCCTCCCGGGCGCGGGCGAAATCCTTCGCCTCGGTCGCGGCCTGGGCGATCACGAGGCGCGATTCCGGATCCCAGGAGGAGAGCTTGGCCAGATTCTCGGCACGGGCCAGACGGTCGCGGGCGGAATCACCGGTGCGCAGGTTCAGGTAGACCTTGGCGAGTTCCGGATGCGGCGTCGCCTTCCAGGCCGCCTCGAGGATCTTGGCGGCCTTGCGCAGATCGTTGCGTCGGGCGAGCAGCCGGCCGGCAATGACCGCCGCGGGCACGAGATCCGGGGCGAGCTTGACCGCCTTCAGCGCCTGCTCGGTCGCGGTATCGGGCTCGCCGGCCTCGTGGCGCTGGGCCGCGGCCGTGAGCAGGACCGCCCGCTGGCGGCGCGCAGCGTTCTTGTCCATCAGGCCGAGGGCGGCACGGCGCTCCACGGTCTCCGTGGCGGCCGACCACTCGCCGTCGGCGCATTGGGCTTCCAGAACCGCCTCGTTCGCCCAGGTGACGCTCGGCGCCAGCCGGGCGGCCTCGGCAGCGTAGGCGCGGGCGGCGCCTTCGTCCTCGCGGCGGCGGGCCTCCACGAACAGGCCGCGCAGGCCGAGCACCCGGGTCTCGGGATCGTCGGCCATCCGCTTGAACGCTTGCTCGGCCGCGTCCCGGTCACCGGAGATCTGCGCGGCCTGGGCCTTGAGCAGGAGGGTCAGCGGCTGGCTGCCGAGCAGGCGTTCGGCATCGCCCGCATGGCGTCGGGCCGCCAGCGGGTCACCGGAGCCGACGGCAATCATGCCGCGCGAGAGCGAAGCGAGGCCCTTGTTGCGGCGGCGCTCGCGGGTCGAGCGGCTGATGCTGGCCGGCAGGCCGATCACGCCGGTGACGATCGCCCAGATGAGGCCGAGGACGATCGCCGCCACCAGCACGCCGGTCAGGGCGATGGCGAGGCTCATGCCGACCTCGTAGCCGTTCCAGACGACGGTCACGGTGCCCGGATGGTCGGCGATCCACACCGCGCCGTAGGCGGCGACGGCCAGGAGGGCCAGGAAGACGAGGGCGCGCCACATGGGTCAGGGCCTCCTTGGAAGCACGGGGAGCGGGCGCACGCGGCCCAGGCAGAGTGGAAGGGGGAAACGCCGCACCGGGCGCGGCTCGTTCATCGTCATCGCGAAAAAGCTCCCGCCCGTCAGCGCGCGGGCGGCAGGCCGGTGAAGGCGTCGGCCAGCAGCGCTTGGGCCGCGCGGCCCGCCTCGGCCCGCGCGGAGAGCCGGGCGCCGAAATCACCGCCCTGGGCCCGCGCTTCCTCGGGCAGGGCGGCGTAGGCCTTGGCGGCCGCCGCGAGGTCGCCGCGGTCGAGGGCCGCCTGAACCTGCGCGGTCGAGCTCTCGCTGCCCGCGGCCGACGGCGTGACGCCCGCAGCCGGTCCCTCGACGCGCTTCACCTGCACCAGGGAGCTGGCCATGCTCATCAGCCGGTCGCCCACATTGCCGGTTTCGGCAACCGCCTTCGCCTGCGCCGCACGCTTGGCTTCGGCGATCTTATCGGAGATCCGGCGGAACTCCGCCGCGAGACCGGCGGCGGTCGGGGCGCCCTTGTCGGCGAAGGGAGCGAGCGCGTCGAGGCGCTTGGAATCCGCCGGTTCGAGATTGCGCAGGCTCGCGAGTGCGTCCGGATAGGGCTGGCCCGCCTCCAGCGCCGAGGCGATCCGGTCGGCTGCGACGATGCGAAGAGCCGATTGCACGGTGGTCTGCTTGGCGCTCTGATCGACCGCCTTGTCGAGGCTGGCGATCCGCTCCGACTGCTCCTGCAGCTTGTCCTGAAGCTTGCGCTCCAGGCCCTGCACGGTCTCGTCGGCGCGGGTCCGGGCGGCGTCGGCGGCCTGCTTGCCCGCCTGGGTCGCCTCCTGCGCGGCTTGGCTCGCCGCGGCGATGCGGCCCTCCAGCGCCTTCTGCACCTCGTCCAGCCGTCGGCCGAGCGCGGCCTCGGCCTCCGCGTCGGCCTTGGTGCGCGACGCGACCTCGCTCTGCAGCGCGGCGATCTTATCCGAGAGATCGGGCGACGGGCTCTTGGCGCCGCTCGCTTCGAGCGCCTTGATCCGGTCGTCGAGGGAGGCGAGCGCTGCCGGATCGACCGTCGGCGCGGTCTTCACCTCCGCGGTGCCGTCGCGGCCGGGCTCCTCCTGCAGCGCCGAGACCCGCTGGTCGAGGGCGTCGAGACGCGCCACGACGTCCGCCGGGACGGCGGGCGCCGGGACCGAGCCGTCGGCGGCAGGAGCGGCTCCCGCCTTCTGCAGCGCCTCGTTGGCGCGCTCCGTCGCGGCCTTCGCGGCCGCTTCCGCCCGGGCGACCGCGTCGGGCAAGGGCTTGAGCGCCTGTTCGTTGGCGGCGAGGCGCTTGTCGAGGCCCGCTACGGCATCCTTGGTGGCGAGGCCCGCGACAGACTTGTCGATAGCGGCCAGTCGCGGATCGGCTCCCCGCTGGTAGGTGGTGACGCCGTAGAGCAACCCGGCGCCGATCAAGCCGCCGAGCAGTCCCGACGCGGCGACCGAACCGAAGCCCGGGCCGCTGCGTGCGGGATGCGCGGCCGCTTTCGGCACTTCACTGGAGGAGGTTTTGGGCGAGGCGGAGGTGCCCGTCCCCTCCTTGCCCGCATCGGGCTTCGCGCCCGGCTTCACCGCCTCCGCCGGATCGGAGAGGCGCTTGGCCTTCAGGTCGAGGATCGGCCCGTCGGTCAGCGAGGCCGTCTCCGTTACCCTGGTGGCACCCTGCGCCGTTCCGGATTTTGCATCCGGCTTGGTGTCCTGAGACTTGGTCTCCTGAGACTTGGTCTCCTGGGACTTGGCATCTTGGGACTTGGCATCTTGGGGCTTGGCAGTCCCGGAGGCCGGGATGTCCGGCCTCACCGCGCTGCTGCCGGTCGCGCCGGCTTTGGCGGGTGCCTCCGGTTTCGCGTCGGCGGGCTTGGTCCCGGCCGTGTTCGGCGGCACGGCGCTGCTTCCGGTCGGGCCCGGCTTCAACGGCGCGCTGCCCCCGGTTGCACCGGAGGTCGCAGGGCCGGAGGCCGTGGAGCCGGAGGCGGCCGGGGAAGCGGATCCGGCCGACGGCCGTCCCGGCTCGGTGGACTTGCCGGACGTCGGACCCGTGGTCGTGCCGGAGGGGGGAACGGCGCTGCTGCCGGTGGGCCCCGGCTTGGCCGGCGCATCCGCCTTGGCGTCCTGCGGACGGCCGAGGGAACCTGTCGGCCCGCTGCCGGACAGGGCGCTGCTGCCGGTCGGCCCCGCCTTGACCGGCTCCGACTTGACCGGGTCGGGCTTCGCGGAGGAGGCGGTCGCGGACGGCTCGGCCGGCTTGCCCGTCACCTTGGGATCGGCGGGTCGGGACTGATACCTCGTCGAGTCCTTGGCCGGCTCCCTGACTTGCTCAGGAGACTTGCCTTGCTCGAGAGACTTGCCTTGCTCGGAAGGCTTGGCACCGTCCCTGGGGCCGTCCTTGGGTGAAGTCACGGGCGTTCGCTCCATTCAGCCGCCGCACCGGCGCGATCTGCTCCCATAGAAGAGCGAAACCGCGCCGTCATCCATTGGAGCCGCTTGCGGGCTCCTTCTCCGACGCTCCGGCACATCTCACGTCCGCATCGGCCCGCAGGGCGCAACGAGGGCGTTCAGTCCGAAGCCGCGAGACCGGCGAGGAGTGCCTCCTCGCTCGGCCGCGCCGCCACAAAATGGGCCGCAACGCCGAGCTCGACCAGTCCCGCGGCCACGTCCGGGGACAGGCAGTAATGCGCCAGCGCCCGAAACGCTCCGCTCAAACCCGCTTCTCGGCACAGCCGCGCGGCGATTTCGGCGCTGCGCCGGGAGAAGTGCAGGGCCGCCGCCAGCGGCGGAACGCCGTCCTCACCCGCGAGCGCTCGGCCGGCCGTCTCGGGCAGCACCGCCTCGGCCCGGGCGGCGTAGGCGGTCCAGGTCGTGACCCGGTAGCCGTCGGCGGCGAGGCTCGCGGCGGGCTCCGCCTTGCGATCCTCGCCCGCGGCGTGGAGAAGGGCGCCGCCCGGCTTCACGTAGGCCGCGACCAGCCGGGCCAGGTCGGCGGCGTCACCGTCGGCGCAGAGGACGGATCGCAGCCCCGCCCGCTCCGCCCGCTCGGCCGTGCGGCGGCCAACGGCGAAGACCGGCGCGGCAGGCAGGCCCGCTTCGGCCAGGGGCAGGGCGGCGTTGGCGCTCGTCAGGATCAGTCCGTCGAACCGGCCGGCGGGTGGCGGTCCATCGCCCGGCCCGATCCTGAGCACGGGCGCCAGCAGCGCCTCGTGACCGAGTTCGGTCAACCGCCGCGCCGTGCGTCCCGCGCCCGGCTCGGGCCGCGACACCCAGATCCGCATGCGAGCGCCTCCCCTCACGTCATCCACATGACGCCTTCCCCAGAAACCGCCGGCCGGGCGCATCAACTGTATCCGCTGCCGATTTCGTCGTAGACGTGTCGGCGCGAGCGGTCCGAGCCGGCTTTCGCGAGACATGGAGTAGGCGGGCCGGCCCCCGGCGCGCAACGGTGCGTGGACGTCAGCGTGACACTCATGAAGATCCTCGGCATCGAGACCACCTGCGACGAGACCGCCGCCGCGGTCGTGACGCTCGGCGAGGACGAGCGCGGGCAGATCCTCGCCAACGAGGTGCTGAGCCAGATCGCCGAGCACGCGGCCTATGGCGGTGTCGTGCCCGAGATCGCCGCCCGCGCCCATGTCGAGGTGCTCGACCGGCTGATCGCCCGGGCACTCCAGCGGGCGGGGACCCCATTGGCCGAGATCGACGGCATCGCGGTCGCTGCCGGGCCCGGCCTGATCGGCGGCGTCCTGGTCGGCCTCGTCACGGCCAAGACTCTCTCCCTCGTCGCCCGCAAGCCGCTCCTGGCGGTCAACCACTTGGAGGCGCACGCGCTGACGCCGCGGCTCACCGACGGGCTCGCCTTCCCCTATCTGCTGCTGCTGGCCTCCGGCGGGCACACGCAGCTCGTCGCGGTGAAGGGCGTCGGCGACTACGTCCGGCTCGGCACCACCATCGACGATGCCATCGGCGAGGCGTTCGACAAGGTCGCCAAGCTGCTGGGGCTCGGCTATCCCGGCGGCCCGGAGGTGGAGCGGCAGGCCCAGAGCGGCGATCCGGAGCGTTTCGCGCTGCCGAGGCCGATGCTGGGGCGGCGGCAGGCGGATTTCTCGCTGTCGGGGCTCAAGACGGCCCTGCGCATCGAGGCCGAACGGCTCGAGCCGCTCGCCTCGCAGGACGTGGCGGATCTCTGCGCGAGCTTCCAGGCGGCGGTGGTGGATGTGGTGGTGGACCGCGTCCGTGTCGCCCTGCGCGCCTTCGCGGACGTCGCCGGGCATCCGACCGCGCTCGTCGCCGCCGGCGGCGTGGCCGCCAACGGGGCCATCCGCCGGGCTCTCGCCGCGCAGGCGGGAGAGGTCGGGCTGAGCTTCGTCGCCCCGCCGCTGCCGCTGTGCGGCGATAACGGAGCGATGATCGCCTGGGCCGGGCTGGAGCGCCTGCGGCTCGGCCTCGTCGACGACCTCACCGTGCCGGCCCGCGCCCGCTGGCCCTTCGCGGAGGCCGCGCCGGCCGCCTGAGATCAGGCGATCCGAGATCAGGCGAGCGCGCGGGCGGAGGCGGTCACCTTCTGCACGGATTGATCGACCTCGCTCGCGGCATAGGCGATGCCGTCGGCGTTGCGGCGGACGGCGTCCACGCTGCGCGCGGCGGTCTGCATGTTGGTCGCGATCTCCTGCGTGACCGCCGCCTGCTCGGTGACGGCGGAGGAGACGCTCATCGAGATCTCGCTCAGATCGGTGATGGTCGAGACGATCGCGCGGATCGCCTCGACCGCCCGGGCGGAGGAGTCCTGCACGGCGGCGATCTGCTGGCCGATATCCTCGGTGGCGCGCGACGACTGGCTGGCCAGCGCCTTCACCTCGGTGGCGACCACCGCGAAGCCGCGTCCGGCCGCTCCGGCGCGGGCCGCCTCGATCGTGGCATTGAGGGCGAGCAGGTTGGTCTGGTCGGCGATCGAGCGGATCACGGAGACCACCTCGCCGATGCGCTCGGCCGTGGCGGTCAGGCCGCTGACGATGCCGCCCGCCTCCTCGGCGCGGGTCACGGCCGCGTCGGCGGCAGTCTTGGCCTGCGAGGCGTGGCGGCTCAATTCCGAGATCGAGGCCGCGAATTCCTCGGCGCCCGCGGCGACGGACTGGACGTTGTCGGAGGTGACGGCGACCGCCGCCGCCGTCTCGCTGGCCTGACGGCTGACATTCGACATCGCGCCGGTGATGGCACCGAGATCGTCCTCGATGGCGCGCTGGCCGGTGGCGCGCCGCATCCGGTCGGCCACGACCTGGGTCACGTCGCTGGCGAACTTCACGACTCCGCAGGGGCGACCGTCACGATCGAAGACCGGATTGTAGGTGCCGTAGATCCAGATCGTGCGCCCGCCCTTGGCGAACCGCCGGAACTCGCCCGCCTGAAAGGTGCCGCTCGCGAGCGACTTCCAGAACTCGGCGTAGGCGGCGCCCCTGGCCTCCTCGGGATCGACGAACAGGCTGTGATGCCGGCCGCGGATCTCGTCGAGCCTGTAGCCCATCGCGTTCAGAAAATTTTCGTTGGCATCCGTGATCGTGCCGTCGAGGCCGAAATGGATCACCGCCTGGGAACGGTTGATCGCGGCGATCTGCCCCTCGTAGCCCGCGTTGCGCTGGGTCTGGGCGGTGATGTCGCTGGCGAACTTCACCACCTTGTAGGGCCGCCCGCGTCGATCGAGGATCGGGTTGTAGGAGGCCTGAATCCAGACCGACCGGCCTCCCTTGGCGATCCGGCGGAACTCGCGAGCCTGGAACTCGCCGCGGCGAAGCGCTTCCCAGAAGGCCTTGTATTCCGAGCTCTCACGCTGTTCCGGCGGCATGAAGATCGCGTGCGGGCGGCCGCGCACCTCATCGAGTGTGTAGCCGACGAGATTGAGGAAGTTGGCGTTGGCGTTCGTGATGGTTCCGTCCATCGCGAATTCGATACGGCCTTGAGCACGGTCGACGGCGGCAAGGACCGAATCTTGTTCGGATTGGAAGATCGCCACGGCTGAATGTCCCAGGCATCATGTGTTTCGGCAAAAATGTTCTTGCAGAATGTTGTTAACTGACCGTTAATTTCGCAATCTTCGACCAGTATGCGACGGAATGACACTAGTCAAAAATCAAGAAATCCGTTGGAATAAGACCATAAATCGTTTCCGGCATTTGTTATGATGAGTTTTATGATTTGAAGATCAATCCTGAGTTGAGAACAGGCCTCTGATCGTATGCGGCTCGACAGCGATGATCGAACCGGTGCGATCGCAGGGAACCAATTGCCAGCTCTGGCCGGGGATGTGCCGCGAAGACCTTTCGGCGCAGGTCCGTAACGGAAAATGCTGTCGCACATCGATGCGGTCACGGCTGGAAACCGATGTGTATCTGCTTCCATGCCTGCGATGGAACGCGCATCGGCGGTGCGGGCACGGATCGCGCAGGATCGTGGATCGGTGCTCGCTCTTCCGCCGACAGGTCGTTATCGCGGGTCTGACGATGTGGCGCCGGGCCGACACCTTGGCTGTCACCGGCCGGGATGAACCGGGTTCCCGATGGAGGCGGACATGAAGTCAGGCACGCAGCGGCGGGACGAGGTCGTCGCCGTCATCGGCGGCGGGTCCTGGGGTACGGCGCTGGCCAACGCCGCCGCCGCTGCGGGACGCGCGGTCATACTGTGGATGCGCGATCCCGAGGCCGCCGCACGGATGGAGCAGCAGCGGACCAACGAGCGCTATCTGCCCGGCGTCGCCCTGCATCCGGGCGTACGAGCGACCGCCGAGGCCGCGGCCCTGGAGGGGGCGGGGACGGTGCTGCTCGTCGTGCCGGCGCAGACCCTGCGCAGCGTGCTCGCCGCGCTAGCCCCCACGCTCGCGCCCGATGCCGCGGTGGTGCTCTGCGCCAAGGGGATCGAGCGGGGCAGCGACGCCTTCATGAGCGCGGTCGCGGCGGAGGTGCTGCCGGCGGGTACGCCGATCGCGGTTCTGTCAGGTCCGAGCTTCGCCTCCGACGTCGCCCGCGGCCTGCCCACGGCCGTGACGCTCGCCGCGGAGGATGGTGCGACGGCGGCGCGGCTCGCCGGCCTGCTCTCGGGGCCTGCCTTCCGGCTCTACCACACCGACGACGTGCGCGGCGTAGAGGTGGGGGGCGCAGGCAAGAACGTGCTCGCGATCGCCGCCGGCATCGTCGCCGGTCGCGGCCTCGGCGAGAGCGCCCGCGCCGCGCTGATCGCCCGCGCCTTCGCCGAGTTGATGCGCTTTGCCCGCGCCTATGGCGGCCGGGCGGAGACGTTGATGGGCCTGTCGGGCCTGGGCGACCTCGTGCTCACGGCGTCCTCGCCGCAATCGCGCAATTTCGCCTTCGGCGAGCGCCTGGGGAAGGGCGCGTCGCCCGAGGAGGCCGCAGGCGGCAAGCTCGTGGAAGGCGCCTTCACCGCGCAGGCACTGGTCGGGCTCGCCCGGACGCGGGAGATCGAGATGCCCGTGGCCGAGGCGGTGGCCGCGGTGGTGGCCGGCGCGCTCACGGTCGATGCGGCGATGGCCCGCCTGTTGTCGCGGCCGCTCAAGGCGGAGACGGCGTGAGCGGCCGCTCACGCCCGGCGATCTGACGGCCGGCCGAGGGCGGAGCGGTGTGCGCCCTTCAAGCGCGGCCGGATTTTCGATAAGCGAGGGCGCCTTTCCGACGGAGCCGTCCTGCGCCATGGCCTATTGGCTGTTCAAGTCCGAACCCTCGACCTGGTCATGGGATCAGCAAGTCGAAGCGGGGGAGGGGGGGACCTTCTGGAACGGCGTGCGCAACCACCTCGCCAAGAAGCAGATGCAGGCGATGCAGGTCGGCGAGCGCGGCTTCTTCTATCATTCCAACGAGGGCAAGGCCGTCGTTGGCATCGTCGAGGTCATCAGGCCCTATTATCCGGACCACACCGACGAGAGCGGACGCTTCGGCATGGTGGATGTGAGGGCCGTGGCGCCGATGCCGCGCCCGGTGACCCTCGACGCCATCAAGGCGGAGGCCGCGCTCAAGGATATGGCCCTCGTCACCAATTCGCGTCTCTCGGTCCAGCCGGTGACGGAGGCGGAATGGGCCGCGGTGTGCGCCATGGGCGGCTTCGACGCCCGCTGATCGGCGGTCCGCGCAGAGACGGTGCAAAGAGCCGGCCGGCTCGTCAGCGGGTGAGCGCGCCGGACATCGGTTCACGGTTGCGCCGTCGCGCGCTCACTGCGCTGATGGCGCGGGCGAGGCCCACGCGCAGAGGCGGCTCGATCCGTCGCGACACCAGGACGGATGCGGCGACGGCCAACAGGATGCCGCCCGCGAGGCTCGCGGCCGGCGGCAGGCCGTTGGCGGCCAGGAACCGCATCGTCAGGGCGCCGACGAAGGTGTGCAGCAGGTAGAGCGGATAGGTCGCGAGGCCGAGATCGCGGAAACGCCGCCCGAGGCCGGGAAGGGCCTCGCTCAGCGCGGCGTTCACGCGGATCGACAGGCAGAACAGGAGCAGGAAGACGGCGTAGAGGAGCCACGGCATCGCGGGGCTCCGGTCGAGGTCGAGCGAGGCGCCGACGAAGCCGGCATCGTAGCGGATCTGCAGGAAGGCTCCCGTCAGGCACACGGCGAGGCCGGTCAGGCGGGATCCGGTTAGACCCTGCCGCACCGCGCCCCACAGCAGGACGCCGAGGGCGAAGTGGCAGCCATGGGTGAGAAGGAGGAGCTTGGCGATCCGTGTGCTGATGATCCGGTCGAGATCCGGCCAGACCGGTGCCGCCGCCAGCAGCCATGCCGTCGCGCTGACGACGCCGACCGCCAGGATCACCGGTTCCAGCCGTTCGAACCGGTTCAGGCACAGCAGGAGATAGACCAGCCCGTAGAACACGATCTCGATCCCGAGCGTCCAGTAGACGCCGTCGATCCAGCGCGGAGCCGGGAACAGGATGAGGGTACGGACGTAGCGCTCGAACAGAACCCAGACCGTCTCGGGGAAGAACAGCAGCGCGAGGCCGAAGGAGACGGTGGCGCAGAACCAGACGCCCGGCATCAGGCGCAGGATGCGCCCGGCGAGGAAGCGCGACGCGCTCGCCTGCGAGGCGGAGTAGGCGATGACGTAGCCCGAGATCACGAAGAACATCTGCACGCCGACCCATCCCTCCGAGCTGACGGGCAGCAGGGCCGGAAACGGGATCGGCGATCCGAGCAGGGTGGCCGCCTCGCTCGACGGGACCATCCAGGCGGTGCAGGCGAGGTGATACAGCATGACGAGGCAGGCCGCGCCGAAGCGCAGCAGGTCGAGGCCGATCAGGGGACGCGGCGCGTGCGAGCGCAGGGCCGCCGATGGTTCGATCCCGGTCGAGACGGATGCCATGCCTGTTTTCCCATCGCAGGGACGCTGCCGTGCTGTCGCTCGGCGTTGCGGCGCGCGTAACTTGTCTTCCGGCAAATCCCTCTTCGGGACAACGGGATTAGAATACCGAGATCTGCCTTTTTCTGCTCTTTCATCGGCCTTGACACTGACAATGCGGCTCTAGTTCCCGGGGCACGGTAAAGTGCGGTCGATCCATCGAGTCGGGTCGGCGACGCTCGGCTCCCGCACGCCCGGCGGTGTGAGCGGCGGCTGCCCGTCATCCTTCCGGCAGCCCGTCCCTGGGCTGTCCGGATCCGGACGGCGGGCCGAACCGGTGCGACGGCGCTTCACGGACATGACCCGAACAGGATGGGAGACACCGATGGCGCCGCGCGAACCCCTGCTCATCTCCGTGCCGATCGCGGAATTGCGCCCGACGCAGATCACGGTCGGCTACCGCGAGGTGGAGGAGAAGCGCCGACGCTGGCGGGAGCACGATTCCGAGAAGAAGGCGGCCTTCCTCGGCTCGCACATGATCCCGGTGCTGCTCGGGCCGAAGAAGAAGCACTACGTGATCGACCATCACCACCTCGCCCGCGCTCTGCAGGAGGAGGGGGAGGAAAGCGTGCTGGTGACCGTCGTCGCCGACCTGCACCGGCTCGACAAGGATGCCTTCTGGACGGTGGCCGACCACAAGGCCTGGGTCCATCCCTACGACGTCACCGGCGTGAGGGTCGGCTTCGACGACATTCCGAAGGCGATCGCGGATCTCGCCGACGACCCGTTCCGCAGCCTCGCGGGCGAACTTCGCCGGGCCGGCGGTTTCGCCAAGGACACGACGCCCTTCAGCGAATTCCTCTGGGCCGACTACCTCCGGCGCAACCTGAAGCGGAAGGCGGTCGAGCGCGATTTCACCAAGGCCGTCGAGAGCGCGCTGCGCCTCGCGAAGGCGCCGGAGGCCGGTTACCTGCCGGGCTGGTGCGGGCCGCTCGACGGCTGAGCCAGACCTGCGGCCGCCGCGGCGAAGAGGCCGAGGGCGGCCGCGATCACGGCGTTCCACCCGGCGAGCGAGAGGCCGAGGAAGCGCCACGCGGCGGCGGTGCAATCGACCGGCCGCACGGTTTCCAGGTTCTTCAGGAAGTCGGCCACGTCCGCCGGGCCGGCGCCGGACCCGCCGCCGCAATCGTTCGGGCCCGGCCAGAACCCCCATTCCGCCCCCGCGTGGTACACGCCGAGACCGGCCCCGTAGATCAGGATCAGGGCCACGAGGCCGAGGAGGAAGCGGGCGGGCCGCGGCGGGAGCAGGGCGGCGGCCAGCGCAAGCGGCGCGGCGAGGTAGTAGGGCACCCGCTCCGTCAGGCAGAGCTTGCACGGCACGTAGCCGAGGCCGTGCTCGAACACGAGGGCGCCGCCGACGGTGAGGGCGGCCCCGAGCGCCACGGCAAGCGCGGCGCTCCGCAGGGTGAGAAGGCGGGTCACAGCATCACCTTGAAGGCGACGAAGCCCAGGATCACCACGGCGGCGAACAGACCGGCCACCACGTTGAGGTGCCGGTCGAGCACGGCGCGGATGCCGATGCCGTAGCGCCCGAGCAGCCAGGCCAGCAGGAAGAAGCGCGCGCCGCGGGTGACGACCGAGAGCAGCGTGAACCAGAACAGCGAGTAGTGGGCGAAGCCCGAGGTGATGGTGACGAGCTTGTAGGGGATCGGCGTGAGGCCTTTCAGCAGGATCACCCAATGCCCGTAGGTGGCGTAGGACGCCTGGAAGGTCGCCGCCTTGTCCGCCAGTCCGTAGAGGTTGAACAGCCATTGCCCGACCGAGTCGAACAGCAGCGCGCCGATGGCGTAGCCGAGCAAGCCGCCGAGCACCGAGGCGGCCGTGGCGATGGTGGCGTAGAGCCAGACCCGGTCCGGCCGGCTCACCGCCATCGGCACCATCATCGCATCCGGCGGGACGGGGAAGAACGAACTCTCGGCGAAGGCCACCGCCCCGAGCGCCCACGGCGCGGACGGCTTGGCGGCGAGCGCGAGTATCCACTCGTAGAGCCGGCGGAGCATGGGGCCTCGTTGCGGTCCGGGAAGCGGTGCCCTTTCAGCACAGATGCGGCTCCGAGGCGAGGGTCGAGGAGTGCGGCCGGCCGAACTCCCCGCGGCCGGGCCCGTCGCGATCTCGTGTGCCGACTTGCGGCACCCCTCCGCTGGTCCTCCGGCCGCGGCCGCACATATCGCCGGTGCCGGGGCGGGGAGCGCCGCGGATCGCTTGCAACCGGGTCTCGTCGATGCCGCGCCGCGTCTTGATCACAGGGGCCAGTGTGGCCGGTAACACCGCCGCGTTCTGGCTCGGCCGTGCGGGGTTCGACGTCACCGTGGTTGAGCGCGCGCCCGGATTTCGCGATGGCGGCCAGAACGTCGACCTGCGCGGGGTCGGGCGCGAGGTGCTGCGGCGGATGGGACTGGAGCAGGCGGCGCTGGAGCGCGGGACCGGCGAGGAGGGGACCACATGGGTCGACGGCGGCGGCCGGGTCGTCGCCCGCTTCGCCGCCGCGGATATCGACGGTGACGGACCGACCGCCGAGATGGAGATCCTGCGCGGCGATCTGGCCCGTCTGCTCTTCGAGGCCGCCCGGGGGCATGCCGCCTTCCGCTTCGGCGACCGCGTGGAACGCGTCGATGAGGACGAGGGGGAGTGACCGTCGGCTTCGCCGGAGGAGGATCCGAGCGCTACGACGCGGTGATCGTCGCCGAGGGCGTTGGGTCATCGACCCGCGAGCGCGTCTTCCCCGGCGAGAACACCCCGCGCTGGATGGATCTGACCATCGCCTATCTCACGATTCCCCGAACCGCCGACGACGACAGGATGTGGCGCTGGTACAACGCCACGCAAGGCCGGGGCGTCTCGCTGCGTCCCGACCGGCACGGCACGACGCGGGCGATGCTGATGATCCAGCAGCCGCCGGGCGGCGAGCAGGACTGGTCGCCCGACCGGCAGCGGGCCTTTCTGCGCGCGCGGTTCGCGGATGCGGGCTGGGAGGCGCCGCGCGTGCTCGCCGCCCTGGACAAGACGGACGACTTCTACTTCGACGTTCTGCGACAGGTGCGGATGAAGGTGTGGTCGAAGGGGCGCGTCGTTCTGACGGGCGATGCCGCGTGGTGCGCCACCCCGCTGGCGGGGGTCGGCACGACCCTGGCGATCACCGGTGCCTACGTGCTGGCCGGCGAGATGGTGCGCAACGGCGACGTCGTCAGCGCCTTCGCCGCCTACGAGCGGGCCATGCGCGCGATGGTGGACAAGGCTCAGGGCGTGCCGAAGATCGCGCCGCGGGTGATGAACCCGCACAGCCGGCTCGGCATCCGCCTCCTGCACGCCGTGCTGCGCGCGGCGAGCCATCCGGGCCTGCGCAACCTCGCCGTCAAGGCCTTCGCCCGACCGCCCGTCCAGCCCGACCTGTCACCCTACCGGGCCCTGGAAGCCGGCCGCCTGCCGGAAAAACTGTCCGGCTGAAGGGCGCCGGCCGGCCCGTCACGCCCCACGTCAGGGCGCCGGGCGCGTGCGCGGCCCCCGGTCATCTGCGAACCGTTCGCAGCCGGCTCGGCTCGGGAAAAAATTCGCTCTGGCCCGTCGCCCCGGCTTGTGCCAAGAGGCGGGAGCGTCGCGGGTATGGCGGAATTGGTAGACGCGGGCGACTCAAAATCGCCAGCCGAAAGGCGTGGGGGTTCGATTCCCTCTACCCGCACCAGGCATCCCCCATTTCGAGATCGATCACGGCAGCGTCGGCTCGGCGGTGAGGCGCGCGCGGATCGCGGCGCCGTCCCGCCCGGGCGGCGCGCCGAACAGGCGGCGATAGTCGCGGCTGAACTGCGACGGGCTCTCGTAGCCGATGGCGTAGCCCACGCCCGCCACGTCTCCGGCGGCGAGCAACAGGCGCCGTGCCTCGTGGAGCCGGACCTGCTTCTGGAACTGAACCGGCGTCATCGTCGTCACGGCCTTGAAATGGCGATGGAAGCTCGCGGGGCTCATATGCGCGAGCGCCGCCAGATCGGCCACGCGCAGGGGTTCGGCGTAGTGTCCGCGGATCCAGGCCGTCGCCCGGCCGATCCGCGCAGCGTGGCTCTCGGGCAGGCCCAGCTGCCGCAGGGCGGGGCCGAGAGGTCCGCCGAGCAGCCGCCAGACGATTTCGCGCCCGATCAGCGGCGCCAGCACCGGAAGATCGCGGGGGTGATCGAGCAGGGCCAGGAGGCGCGCGAGAGGATCGCACAAGGCGGGGTCGAGCGCGACGGTGCGCAGGGGCGCGAAGGGCAGGGCGGGCGCCGGCCCCTCGGTGAGGGTGTCCGCCCGGGTGCTGAGCAGGTCGGCCAGGGCATCGAGATCGATCGCGAGACTGAGCGCGAGATAGGGCCGGGCCGCGCTCGCCTCGGTGATCCGGGCGGTCACGGCGAGATCGAGGGAGGCGAACAGCGCTTGGCCGGCCGTGTAGCGGTAGGCGGAGTCGCCCAGCAGCGTCGCCTTGGCGCCCTGCGCCACGACGCAGAAGGAGGGACGGTAGACGGCGCGGATCGGGCCGCTCGGCATCTCGGCGCGGTTGAGGAGCAGCCCGTCGGCCGGTGTCTCCCGGCCGAAGCGATGCCATTGCCGTTCGATCAGCGCCGCGAGGCCGGGGAGGTCCGTCGTCATGGCTCAGGATCCTAGCTTACGCGACGCGCCCGCGCAGGGGCGAAACGTCCTTTTTGAGAGGATCAGGCAAGAGTTTGAGAGGATCGGCCGCGCACGCAGCGCCGTGAAGGCCGTAACAGGAGCCGTCCCTTCAGATGGAGACTCCCTCCATGCGCATGCGCCCCCTCGGCCAGAGCGGCCTGTTCGTGTCCGAACTCTGCCTCGGAACCATGACCTTCGGCGGAAGCGAAGGATTCTGGGGCCAGATCGGCCGGCTCGGCCAGGACGAGGCCGATGGTCTCGTGAAGACCGCGCTCGATGCCGGCATCAATTTCATCGACACCGCCAATGTCTACGCGGGCGGGATGAGCGAGCGCATCCTCGGCCAGGCGCTCAAGAATCTCGGAGTGCCCCGCGACGAGGTGGTGATCGCCACCAAGGTGTTGGGACCGATGGGCGAGGGGCCCAACGCCCGCGGCGCCTCGCGCGGGCACATCCTCAGCCAGTGCAAGGCGAGCCTCGCCCGGCTCGGCCTCGACCATATCGACCTCTACCAGATCCACGGCTTCGATCCGGCGACGCCGATCAGCGAGACGCTGGAGGCCCTCGACACCCTCGTGCGCCACGGCCATGTCCGCTATCTCGGCCTCTCGAACTGGGCGGCGTGGCAGGTGATAAAGGCGGTGGGTATCGCCGAGATGCGGCGGCTTGCCCCCATCGTCTCGCTGCAGGCCTACTACACCTTGGTCGGCCGCGATCTCGAGCGCGAGATCGCACCGATGCTGGCCGCGGAGGGGATCGGACTGATGGTCTGGAGCCCGCTCGCCGGTGGCTATCTCTCGGGCAAGTACGACGGAAAGTCTCCCGGCGAGGCCGCGGCGGACGGGCGGCGCGACACCTTCGATTTCCCGCCGGTCGACCGTGTCCGAGGTGCCGGCACGCTCGATGCGATGCGGGGGATCGCGGGCGCGGAGGGGTGCAGCGTCGCTCAGGTGGCGCTGGCGTGGCTCCTGAACCGGGATGTGGTCACCAGCGTCATCGTCGGAGCCAAGCGCGTCGGGCAGCTTCAGGACAATATCGGCGCGACGCGGGTGCAACTCGACGCCGACGACCTCGCGCGGCTCGATGCGGCGACGCGATTGCCGCCGGAATATCCCGGTTGGATGCTTGAGCGGCAGGGCGCCTACCGGACCTGACTATTCTTGGAGGAAGCGCCGGATCCAGCCGCCGACGCGGTCGCTGTCGTGCGGCGCTTCCAGTGAGGCCAGAGCCGCCGGCACCAGGGCCGGGTCGGCGGTGCCGGCTCGATGGCCGTCGGTGAGCGCGCGGGCATAGTCCGGCGCGAATTCAGGATGGCATTGGAAGGAGAGGGCGGGGCGGTCGCTCCAGTTCAGAACGCCGTAGGGCGTGAAGGAGCTGCCCGCGAGGACGCGTGCGCCGGGCGGCAGGGCAACGACTTGGTCTTGATGGCTCACGGGAACCGCGATCGGCTGCGCATCGTCCATGAAGGTCGCACGCTCGACGACGTCGTAACGGTGCAGTCCGAGGCCCCAGCCGCGCTCGGACCGCTCGACCCGCCCGCCGAGGGCCTGGGCCAGGGCCTGATGCCCGAAGCAGAGGCCGATCAGTTTCTTCGATGGATCGAGGTCGCGCAGGAAGCCGAGCAGATCCTCGACCCAGGGGATCGGATCGTAGACCGAGGCCGGCGAACCGGTGATGGCGAAGGCATCGAAGGAGTCCGGCGCCTCCGGCCAGTGGCCTGCCGTCACGTCGAAGCGGGCGAAGCGGTGACCGTCGCCGATCAGCGCCTCCACCATCGCTCCGTAGGAGGGAAAGCGTCCGCCGAGCCGCTCGGGCGGGTGGCCGGTCTCAAGGATGGCGATGTTCATGGGCCATCTCTACCGCAAGGATGGGGCCGCGAAGAAGCGCGCCCGTCAGCGCGCCTCGGCGAGGCAGGCGCGCTGTGCCCGGGCCACCTCTACGCGCGCGTTGTGCTCATCCGCCTCTCATCGGCCCTCTCGCCTCCAATCCGATCGGTTCAGCCCATCGGCGGACGCAGCGGCCGGTGTGAGAGACGTCATCGACAGAAGCCGTGCTGGGCGAGGCAGGACAGCATCATTTCCTGCGGAGCCGGCAACTCGATCGTCTTGGACTCGATCCTGGCGAGAGCCCAATCGGACTTGCTGCCGCCCACGGGCTCCATCAGCCAGCGGATGGTGCCGGACTCGGCGTGCCGGGGCTCCTCCGGCAGGCGGATCTCCATGTATTGCTTGGACCACCACAGCATCCCGGAAGTCGGGAAGGTCACGGACACCCTCTGCTGCGCACCGCCGCAGACCAGCTTGCGCACCGGAACACCGGTCTGCGCGCTCGCCGACGCGCGGATCGTGCCCGCCGAGAGGCCGTCGCCGGCGCCCGAGGCCGCGAGCACCTGCTTGCAGCGCGCCTCCTCGCGGCGGGCGGAGAAGGCTTGGTTGCCCTCCCGGCAGGCCTGCACGAGGGGCCGCAGCGCCTCGTCGGAGGTCGGCAGGTCGCGCCCGCATTGCAGGATCGGTGCGTCCGGCGTCTCCGCCAGAGCGTCGGCCGAGGCGAAGGCCCGCTCGACCTCGCCCTTGGCCGTGCGGGCGGCTTCTGCCCGGGCGGTGGCGACCTTGCCGTTGAACTCCGCCGAGAGCGCGGCCGGGGGATAGACCCCGCCGAAATCGCCCGTCTCCATCTGGAACCAGTGATGGGTGCGCAGGCCCTCGAAGGTTTTCGGGGCGGCCTCGATCCGCTCAAGCTGCGTCTGGAAGGATCGGCGGATCGCGCCCTCGACATAGGCGTCGGCCGCGTTCGTGCAGGTCTTGTAGAGCCGGGCCAGCGCATCGTTGCCCCATTGCCGGCCGACCCACGGCTCGCAGCGGGCGCGTGCCTGTCCGGGGGGAAGGCTCGTCGAACTCTCCCCGGCGAACGAGGCCCGGATCTCCCGGGCCGCAGCCTCCTCCATCGCGGCGCGGCGCGGCTCGAGCGAGGCGCCGATGAAGCGCTCGTAGGCGGCCCGGGTGACGTCGTTGCGCCTCAGTTCCTCCTGGCTCAGGCTCAGCCCGCTCGACTCGCGGAAGCTCGCCAGCGACAGGGGTAGAGCGAGCAGGCGGTCGCGCTGCTCCCGAAGCCAGGTCGCCATCTTCCGGCGCCGCTCGATCTCCGGATAGGATTGGGTCAAGAGCTGGACGACGGTGCGGCCGTCCCGGCAGGCCTGCGCCTTGCGGATCAGATCCTCGGCGAAGGCGCGGTCCCAGTACTCGGCGGGCAGGCCGACCGCGAGTTCGAGCCGGTCGGTGTCGATGTAGCTGAAGCCGGCGAGCCGTTCGCACAGGCCGTCCGCGGGCAGGGCTTCCAAGGAGCGGTCGCCGGTGGCGAGTCGGTCCGCGACGGTGCGGAGGAAGCCGAGGGCGGCCTCGCGGGCGGCGCCGTCCCTGTCCAGCGAGGCATGGGGCGTCACCTCGACGCTGGTCGCCGCTCGCATCGCCGCCACGATCCGCTTGCGGTCGGTCGGCGTCTCGATCCGACCCTCCGCGAGCCGTTTTTGTTCCGCTTCGTAGAAGCGCTTCCAGAAGGCCGGGGCGGATTCGGCGTAGCGCTGACGGTCGCTCTGCTGATCGAGTTCGGGCAATAGCGCGATCGGCGGCAGGCGCTGCTGCTCGGCGGCGACCTTCCGCGCCGTTTCGACCGTCGGATCGGCGGTGCCGAGGAGCGTGAACAACTCGTCCATGCGCGCCTTGGCGCTCGTCGTGCGTTCGAGCGTGAACGGCTCGCACTCGCTCTGGGGGCGACCCTGATAGGTCAGCCATCGGCCCTGAAGCCGCCCGCCGTCCGACGCGATCCGCGCCGCGACCCAGGGGCGGCCGCGCGGGTCCGACAGGATCACCTCGTCACCCGCCGACGAAGCGATCAGCTCCAGCGTCTCGAAGGATGTTCCGTCGATCCTTCGATAGAAGACCCTGAAGCGCGCCGCGCTCGGCTCAAAGGCCCAGTCGTCGAGCGAGCGGTTGCCGTTGCAGATGTGCGTGCCGCGATAGAAGGTCGCTTCGTCCGCTATCGCCGGCGCTGCGATGACGCTCGCAAACAGCAATGCGGCAAAGGCCCCTGTGTGAACTTGCATTGATGGCCCGGGAGATCTCGTCCGAATTCCGGCCGTCGGATATCGTCTCTGGCCGGATGATCTCTAGGCTAAACTGGTTTTGTGTCGCCTGTGCAAATGGTGCTGCGCCGGACGACAAACGTCGCGGCGCCTTTGAAACCACTTTTCACGCGTGCGCCGGAGCTGTCCGGCACCGTCGCGCACCGGGTCAGGCGGCGGGAGCCGGTGACGGAACCGCGGGTTTCGCGACGAGCCGCACCGCGAGCACGGCCGCGCCCATGGTCGCGGCGAAGATCGAGAAGATCAGCGGATTGTAGACCACGAGCGCCACGAGGCAGACCAGCGCCATGACCAGAGCGAAGGCCGGCGCGTAGGGATAGAGCGGCGCCCGGTAGGGACGGGCGAGATTGGGTTCGCGCCGCCGGAGCCGGAACAGGGCCGCCATGCTCATCACGTACATGGTGAGCGCGCCGAACACCGCCATCGTCACGATGCTGGCTGTGAGCGACTGGCCGGCGACGCTGATCAGGTTGTCGCTGTAGATCGCGGCGATGCCGACGATCCCGCCCGCCACCGTGGCGATATGGGGTGTCTGGAAGCGCGGATGCACCCGCGCGAACACGCCCGGCAGGAAGCCGGCGCGGGCGAGCGCGAAGATCTGGCGGGCATAGCCCATGATGATGCCGTGGAAGGAGGCGACGAGGCCGAACAGGCCGAGCCAGACCAGCATGTGCAGCCAGCCGCTCGACTCGCCCACCACCCGCTTCATGGCCTGGGGCAGCGGATCGTTGAGATCGGACAGGCTCTTCCAGTCCCCGGCCGCACCGGCGAACAGCATCACTCCGAAGGCGAGCACGGTGAGCGTCAGAACGCCCGTGATGTAGGCGATCGGAATGGTGCGCTTGGGATCTTTGGCTTCTTCCGCAGCCATGGCGACGCCCTCGATGGCCAGGAAGAACCAGATCGCGAAAGGGATCGCCGCGAAGATCCCGCCGATGGCCGCCGGACCGAACGCGTCCTGTCCCGCCCAGCCACCGGCGGTGAAGCTCGCGAGGCTGAAGGCCGGGGCCACGACGCCCATGAAGACCAGCAGTTCGCCGACCGCGAGCACGGTGACGAAGAGCTCGAAGGTGGCGGCGATGCGCACCCCGACGATGTTGAGCGCCATGAACAGCAGGTAGGCGCCGAGCGCCGCGTGCTTCGGGTCGAGACCCGGGAACTGGACGTTGAGATAGGCGCCGATGGCAAGCGAGATCGCGGGCGGGGCGAACACGAACTCGATCAGCGTGGCGTAGCCGGCAACCGCCGCGCCGGTGGGACCGAAGGCGCGCAGGGAATAGGCGAACGGTCCCCCGGCCTGCGGGATCGCGGTGGTGAGTTCGGTGAAGCTGAAGATGAAGGCCACGTACATCGCGGCCACGCACAGCGTCGTGACGAGGAAGCCGAGGGTGCCGGCCTGAGCCCAGCCGTAGCTCCATCCGAAATACTCGCCGGAGATCACCAGCCCGACGGCGATTCCCCAGAGATGGAAGGCGTTGAGGCTCTTGTCGAGCGTGGTCGCAGGCTTCGGCATCGTCGTCTCCGCATTCCGGACCCGAGCTGCCGCCCCCGATGCGGCATCCGCGCGGGAAAAGGGCAGGACAAGGGTCCGCGGGCCGATGCCAAGCAAGAGCGTTGCCGTTTCCATTCCGCCCCTCAGGGCCGAACGTCGTCGCCGATACCGAAGCGGCGGCCGGGGCAGCCCCTCAGGCGAGGTGTCTTTGCGGGCCGCAGACCAGGGAAGGAGCCGGACCCTGCCGTCGCGAGAAGGCGGATCCGCTCAGGCCGCGCTCGGGCCGGTCTCCAGCGGAGCCGCGTCGCGGGTGCGGATGTCCATGGCATTGCCGCGCCAGACGATGGCGGTGCGGGCCCAGGCGCTCGCCCAGATCGCCGGCAGAAGGGTGTCGCGGACGAGGAAGGCTGCGAGCATCCGCGGCGAGCGGTGCCAGCCGGCGCGGACGGCCAGCGCCATCTCCGCTCCGTACCACAGCGTCCCGGCGGCGATGAGCCAGAGCGCGGCCTCGGCGGTCCCCGCCGCAAGTCCCGTCAGCACCAGCGGCAGCAGGGCACCGATGCCGATCTCGGGCGCGAAGAACAGCGGGAAGGTCACCCGCCGCAGCCGCGCCCAGCGCACCTGCCGCGACCAGACCTCCGCCAGGTCACGGTGCCCGAGCGGCTGCCGGAAAGGGGCGGCGACGAGGTGGACCCGCTTGCCTGCGGCGCGCACAAGCTTCGTCGCGGCGGCATCCTCGGCGATCTCGGCGTTCAGCGCGCGGATGCCGCCCTGCGCTTCGAGGAACGGCTTGTTCCAGAGCATGCTCTTGCCCTGAGCGAAGCCGAGGCCGAGCGCCTCGCCGGCATATTGCCAGCGGGCCTGCAGGGTATTGAGGAAGGCGCACTCCACCTCGGCGAAGAAATTGGCCGGCCGCGAGCCGATCGGCGTCGAGCAGACGAGGCCGCTGTCGGCGCGCCACGCCGCCTGCATCTGCTGGATGTAGTCGGGCGGCATCAGCACGTTGGAATCGGCCAGGATCACCCAGTCGTGCCGGGCGGCGTCCCAGCCGCGCACGCAGTTGTTGAGCTTCGGGTTGCCGCCGATGCGTTCGTCGCCGAGGATCAGGCGTGAGGGAATCCGTGGATGGGCCGCCCGCATCCGCTCCAGAAGCGGCAGGATCGGGTCGCCCGCATCCGCCACGCAGAAGATCAACTCGTAGGCCGGATAGTCGAGCCGGAAGCTCGCCAGCAGGGTCTCCTCGCTGAACGCTTCCAGGCCGCGCAGGGGCCGCACCACCGAGACCGGGGCGCCCGGGGGGAAGGCCGACGGCTTTCCCTTGCGCCCGATGCGCAGGCCCGCCACCGCGAGGCTGGCGAGGTTGACCGCAACGAGGGCCGCGCAGAGCGCGAGGGCGGCGGAGGCGCCGCTCTCCGGCAGGGCGATCATGCGCGGCGTCTCCCGTCGATCGTGTGTCTGACGTGTCTGGGCGCGACGGCGCGTCCCATCACGCCCCTAGCAGCGCCGCCTTATCAGGCGTGTGACACTTCAAACGCCGTCCCGGGCCGTCCCCTTTGATCCCGATCGTGTTCCATCCGGCCTACGAGGCCGAGTTGCCGGCGGGCCACCGCTTCCCCATGCGCAAATACAGCCGGCTCGCCGAGATCCTGCGCGCGCGCGGCCTCGCGCCCGACGGGTTCGTCACGCCGGAACCCGCCGATGCCGCCCTGCTGTCGGGCGCGCACGATCCGGGCTACGTCGAGGCCGTGCTGAGCCTTCGGGTGCCGCGCGCGATCGAGCGGGCGATCGGCCTGCCGGTCACGGAGGCGGTCGCCGCCCGCTCCCGCGCCTCGGCCGGGGGGACGCTGCGCGCCGCGCGCCTCGCCCTGAGCCACGGCCTCGCCGGCAGCACGGCCGGCGGCAGCCACCACGCGCGGCGGGCCGGCGGAGCGGGCTTCTGCGTGTTCAACGACGTGGCGATCGCCGCCCTCGCCCTGAGGCGCGAGGGGGCGATCACGAGGGCGCTCGTCATCGACCTCGACGTGCATCAGGGCGACGGCACCGCCGACTGCCTCGCCCGCGAGCCGGACCTGTTCACGCTCTCGATCCACTGCGAGCGCAACTATCCGCACGACAAGGTGCCGGGCGACCTCGATATCGGCCTGCCCGACGGGCTGGGGGATGTGGCGTATCTCGCGATGCTGGAGGCGCGCCTGCCCGGCCTCGTCCAGAACTTCGCCCCGGACCTGATCTTCTACAATGCCGGCGTCGATCCGCACCGCGACGACCGGCTCGGCCGCCTCTGCCTGACCGATGACGGTCTTCGTGCCCGCGACCGGTACGTCGTCGGCCTCGCGCGGGCGCGGAACGTTCCGCTCTGCGCCGTGATCGGCGGCGGATACGGCGGCGACGTCGACGCCCTGGCTGCGCGCCACGCCCTCGTCTTCGAGGCGATGGCGGCGTCCGTCTGAGGAACGCGGCCGCTCTCGGCCGGTTTGTCCTGCCTCACGAGGCGATCGCACGGCGACGGACGGCCGATCGCCCGCGTTCCGTGGCGTGAGGTGCAGACGATGAGCGACGTGTTCGACCTGAACCGTTTCGTGGAGGCCCAGGACGGCGTCCACGAGAACGCGCTTGCCGAATTGCGGAACGGGCGCAAGCGGACCCACTGGATGTGGTTCGTCTTCCCCCAGATCGCCGGGCTCGGCGCCAGCGCCATGGCCCGGCGCTATGCGATCGGTTCGCTGGCCGAGGCGCGGGCCTATCTGGCCCACCCCTTGCTTGGCGAAAGGCTGCTGGTCTGCACGCAGGCTGCGAACGCCTGGGAGGACCGCTCGGCCCACGCCCTGTTCGGTGCGCCCGACGACATCAAGTTCCGTTCCTCCATGACCCTGTTCGCGCGGGCCGACCCGGATGCGCCGGACTTCGCCCGCGCGCTCGCAACGTTCTTCGGCGGACAGGCCGACCCGCTGACCCTGGAGAGGCTGTCGGAGCGCTGATCGAGGCCCGGCGGCCGATCCGCCCCGCTCTCGCGGGGACCGGGAAGCGGCAATTGGGATTTAATCCAATTTATTACCCATGCGCATCAGTATAGAACCGATGCAAAATCCTTCTTCGCTAACGAAGATTTGTTGACGCTATGTTTCACATAATTATAGATGGTTTGAAACCGACGATCATAAAACACAATCATGAGTCCGTTCTCTGCCTGCACAGAGATTGGTCGGACATGAGGCTTTGCAATGAAGCGCGCGCTTGTTCTGGCCAGTGGCCCGCGCATCCAGTATCGAGTTTTGCGATGCGCAAGCGAATGCTTTGATGAAGTCTATATCCTGGGTGAGGATGATGCGTATCTTTTGAAACGATCCCGGTTCTGCGAACGATTCATTGCGTTCGCTGGTGACTTCTCCAATCTGCAGCAGGCCGACTTGGCCGAAATACGCCGTCTCTGTGCCGTCCACGACATCGACATGGTGCTGCCGAGTTGCAGCCGCACGACGCGCCTCCTGACCATCCACGGTGCGCAGATCGGGGCGCCGTTCTATCCGGTGCCGGCGCAGGATACGTTCGACGCGCTCGACGACAAGTGGCGTTTCGCCGGCGTCTGCAAAGATCTCGATCTGCCTGTTCCGGTGACGCGTCGGTTCGAGACCATGGCGGATCTGCACCGCGACCCTGAACTCGAACGCGTCGGCTTCCCCCTGATCCTGAAGCCGGCGGCGATGTCGGGCGGCTACGGCGTGCGGAGGATCGACTCGGCCGACGCACTGCCGGAACATCTCAACTACTCGCCCATCATCTGCCAGGAATACATTCCAGGCGAGGAGCTGAGCAGCTTCTACCTGTGCGATGCCGGGCGCATCGTGGCGTCGTTTTCCTACCGCCGGACCCTCACCAAACTGGAGGAGATCCGGGTTCCGCTCATCGACGAGCACGCCCGCAGACTGATCGAGCACTTCGGCTATCGCGGCGTGATCGGGTTCGACATCCGGCGGCAGCCGGACGGCCGGATCGCCTTCATCGAGTGCAACCCGCGCTTCTGGTACCACATGGAGGTGGCGATGCTGGCGGGCCTGAACTTCGTCACCCTCGGCTGCCGCCTGCGCGATGCGGAGGGAGGTCTGGCGGATCCCGAGACGCTCAAGATCCGCTCACCGCGCCGCCTGTGCGGAAATCTGCTCACGCCCTGGCGGCTGAACCGGGCCGAGCGCGCCTATCTCCGCTACATCATCCGCGATCCGGCCATCTCCGGCTGGGCCGCACTCCAGAGCGCGATCGGCCGCTACCGCCTCGCCGGCGGGCAGTTGCTGTGACGGCGCCAGGCGGGTCACCCCCCGCCCCACCGCAACTTGTGGTCTGCTCTTCCGGATGTACCCCGCAAGAACGCGTGCTTCGAGCGCGGCTTTGTCGTCGTTCTCGGACGGGACAGAGATGACGTCGCCGCGGCGGCGAGGCGAGGGAAGGGGCCGTCCATGGATTCGAGCGGCGACTTCAAGCGGGGGCATTCGGCCGAGAGCGCCTCCGTCCCGGTCACGGACGATGCGACTTCACTTCGATCACCGGCCCTCGCCGAAATCACTGCCGAGGTCGCCGCAGCGCCGCGGTTCCGCTCGCTCGCCGCGGATTGGCGCCGCTTGGTTCAGCACTGCGCCGAGCCGAACGTGTTCATGGATCCCGCCGTCGCCGGTGCGATGTTCACGGTGACCGAGACACCGTTGTTCGTTCTTCTCGCCTGGGCCCGTCACCCCGGGGGAGGGGCCGACCTGATCGGCGTGTGGCTCCTCGTGACCGCCCGTCCCTCGTCGGGCCTGCCGATCCGGACGCTGGAAGCCCCCTGCAACGCGCTGACGTTCCTCGGCTCGCCCGTGCTCGATCGCGACCGCGCGGTCGAGGCCCTGTCGGCGATGCTGGAGGCCGTCGCGCGCCATCCCGCCCTGCCGACGCTGATCTGCGCCAACCAGATTCCGACCGACGGGACGGTCTACCCCGCACTCGTCGCTGCGGTCGAACGACAGGGGGGGCGCCTCGTCGCCATCGAGCACCGGCAACGCGCCCAGCTCAACGCGCCGAGGCCGGGGCAGACCGCATCATCCCAGATCCTCTCATCGAAGCGGCGCGCCGAACTGCGGCGGCACCGCAAGCGGATCGCGGAGCGCGGCGACCTGCGTCACGTCAGCTATCGCAAGCCGGAGGAGATCAGCGCGGCGTTCCAGGAATTCCTCGACCTGGAGGCCGCCGGCTGGAAGGGCCGGGCGAGCCGGCGCGGGCGGGCGATCCGCAACGCACCGCCGCTCCGAGCCTTCGCCGAGACGATGATCGTCGGGTTGGCGCGGGACGCCTGCGCCGGCATCGAGGCCCTGCGCCTGGACGGCCGGGCGATCGCGATGAACATCTGGCTGCGATCCGGCCGCACGGCCTTCGGCTGGAAGATGGCCTACGACGAGGGTTACGCGAAATGGGGGCCCGGCTCCCTGCTGATGGATGCGATGCCCGAGACGGTGTTCGCGAACGGGGACATCGATACCATCGATTCCTGCAACCGGGACACCTCGGCGGCGCTGGCGCAGATTTGGCCGGAGCGCCGCGAGATCGCGGATTTTCTGATCGACGTCTCCCCCGGCGGCTCCCTGCGCGGCCGGCTGACGGCGCTTGTCGAACGCGTCTTCCGGCACGGGCGCGGCGTGGCCCGGCGGACCTACAAGGCCCACGTCAAACCGGTCTACCTGCGCGTGCTGGCTCGGCTGACGAAGACCGGCGCCGCGGCTGCGCGACAGGAAGGGGGCGAGCAATCGCCCCCCGGCCCTGAGCCAACGTCCTCCGATCCGGTCGAAGGCCGCGCCGAGCGGGTCTCGCCCGTCGCTCGAGCGCCGCGCGGGCGAGCCGATGCGCCATGAGCTCCGATCGGTCGGAGTGCGGGATCAGGAGGCCGTCCGCGTCTCGGTCGCGGCGCGGTCGACCCGTGCCTCCGGTCGGCTGTCGGTCGAGGCGTAGTAGGGCTTGATGTCGAGGAGCGGCGTTCCGTCGATGCAGTCGAGCCCGCGCACGCTCACGCTGCCGTCGGCCACAGTGAGCCGCTCGACCACGGCGAGGGCGATCGGGTTCGGCCGCGCCGGCGAACGCAGCGAGAAGGTGCCGCGGCTGCCCGTCGCATGGCGCGGCTGCTGCCGCACGAGGTCGCGCGCCGCCCGGTCCATCCAGTAGAGCACGATCAGGTGGGTTGCGCCCTCCAGGTTCTGCAGGGCCGGCCGATAGGGTGCATCGACTTCGAGCGTGCAGACCGCGTCCGTCTGGGTGCCGTTCTTCGGACACTCGGTGCGAGTCTTCCAGGGCGTGCGAACCCGGCCGATGAAGTAGAGGCCGGCATCGTAGTCGGCAGGCAGCGGGATCGCCTCCTCGCCGGGGCGCCGCTCGACATCCTCGTTCATCCGCCCTCGCGCTCCTGTTCGCCGACGATGCCTTGTCGCCCCGGTGCGCCGACGCCGCAAGGCAGGCGGAACGGCAGGAGAGAAGACAGGCAGGCCGATCCCTCGCATGGCGCTTGCTCGTCTCGCCGTCCGGGTCGGTGTAGACACCCTGGGGTGAACGGGGAGGGCAAATGGTCATCGACGAGTTGCGGCCGATGGAGGCGGTTCCCGACGCGGAGACGGCGGTCGATCGGCTGGAAGCGCTCCACGCCGGCGCGACCCAGGCTCTGCAGACGGCGCTGGCGCGCTATCTCGAACACCGGATCCCGCCGGATGCGACCGAGCGGCTCCAGTTCCGCTATCCCGAACTGCGCCTGACCTACCAGCCGACAGGGCCGCTGCCCCGGCTGAACCGCGCCACCGCCAAGTTCCAGGCGCCGGGGCTCTACGCCACCACTGTGACGCAGCCCGGCTACTTCCGCGCCTACCTCCTCGAGCAACTGCGCCCGCTGGTGCGCGACTACGGCGCCGGCATCGAGGTCGGTCTCTCGGGCCAGGAGATTCCCTACCCCTACATCGTCGAGCCCGGCACCGATCTCGGCGGCAGCGGCGTCAGCGCCAGCGACCTCGCTACTCTATTTCCGGTGCCGTTGCTCTCCGTCGTCGGCGACGAGGTGGCCGACGGGCTGTGGCTGGAGAACCCGGGCGATCCGCGCCCGCTCGCTCTGTTCGACGGGGTGCGCACCGACTACTCGCTGCGCCGGCTCGTCCACTACACCGGCTCGGACTGGCGCGAGATCCAGCCCTGGATCCTGCTCACCAACTATCACCGCTACGTCGACGGCTTCGTCCGCCACGGGCTGGAGCGTCTGGCGGCGGGGGAGGGGGAACGGCTGGTGCTGCCCGGCGGGATCGTGGTCAAGCAGGCCGAGGCGGTCTCGGCCGATCCGGCGGCGCTGATCGCCGCCTCACCCTGGCACAAGTACCAGATGCCGGCCTATCACCTCGTCGGGCGTGGGCCGGACGGAGCACCCCAGGGCACGACGCTCGTCAATATCGGCGTCGGCCCCTCCAACGCCAAGACCATCACCGACCATCTCGCCGTGCTGCGCCCGCATTGCTGGCTGATGGTCGGCCATTGCGGCGGCCTGCGCCAATCGCAGACCATCGGCGACTACGTGCTCGCCCACGGATACCTGCGCCGCGACCGCATCCTCGACGACCTCGTGCCGCCGGAAATCCCGGTTCCGGCGCTGGCCGAGGTGCAGATCGCCCTGCAATCGGCCGCCGCCGCCGTCACCGGCGAGCGGGCCGACGCCCTCAAGCGCCGTCTGCGCACCGGCACGGTCGTCACCTACGACGATCGCAACTGGGAACTCCGCTTCAGCCAGGAACGGCGGCGGATCAACCTGTCGCGGGCGATCGCGGTCGATATGGAGAGCGGCACCATCGCCGCGCAGGGGTTTCGCCTGCGGGTGCCGTACGGGACCTTGCTCTGCGTCTCCGACAAGCCGCTGCACGGCGAGATCAAGCTGCCGGGCGCGGCCAACGCCTTCTACGAGCGAGCGGTGGCCGAGCATCTCCAGATCGGCTTGGCGACCCTCGACGCCCTGCGCGCGGACCGGGCGGGCCTGCATTCGCGGAAGCTCCGGAGCTTCGACGAGCCGCCGTTCCGATAGGCGGGTCCGATCGGACCGGTCGCGGCGCGCCGCGACCGGCGGGTGGGCGAGGTCGCTATCGCTCAGGCGCGGAGGTCGCGCCCCGCGCCCTTCGCGGCAATCCTCGAAGCGGTTCGCCGTTGCCGCGGGTCATGTCGCCGCCTTCGCTCCGGCAGGCGCGGTCGCGAGGACGATCAGGCTGATCAAGATCGCGATCGGCAGTGCGATGCAGCCGAAGGCCAGGTAGGCGATGCCGAAGGCGCCGAACAGGGCACCCGCGGCGAAGGCCGCGATGGCCGGCAGGACGCGCAGCAGCCGCGCGCGGGTCTGAGCGGGATTCCCGGAGATTCTCAGGGCGAGATCCGTCGCGTCGATGACCGCTTGGCTCACGCTCACCGTCATCACCGTGGTCGGGGCAAGATGGCCGAGCGAGAGACGGCCGATCGCGTTCTGCACGCCCATGGCCGCGACGGCGAGCATGCCGACGATCAGGGCCGGGGCGCCGTCCGGCGCGGCCAGCGGCGACCATAGGGTTCCGCACAGGCCGAAGCCCGCGAGAAGACCCGCCTCGGCCGCGAGCAGCCAGGGCAGCGGATCGGCATCCCGTCGCTCCAGGAACAGCGCGAGGATGCGGGCGCCCGCCACCGCTCCCATGAAGACGGGCAGCGCCAGGAGCTTCGCCAGGACGCCGGTCGAACTCGCGACCAACTCGGCACCGATCAGGACGAAGTTTCCGGTGACATGCGCCGTGAACAGGCCGGTCAGCGCGATGAAGGCCGCGGCATCGACGAAGCCGGCGACGAAGGCGAGGCCGGTTCCGGCGGACGTGCCGCCACCCGTGATCTGCAGCTTCACGAAACTCTTCCTGATTGGCGAGCGACGAAGGCAGCGCGATGCATTACTCGTCGAACGGCGTCACAGTGACCGCTACCGGAGCCCGCGGGTTGGCGAAGTATTCCGGCCATCGATCGCAGAGGTACATGATCGCAAGCACCAGCAGGACGGTCGCCAGAAGGAAGGCAAGTCCTTCCGTGACCTGACTGGCCCATTTGCCGAAGGCCGGGATCGCGACGAAGCCGCTGATGAAGATCATGGTTATGGCAACCGGAGCGGTCATCGGCACAGGCTTGAGCTGGAGGGCGGGTTCGGCCGGGATTCTAAGCCCGTCGGACTCCGAGTCGGTAGGGATATCGGCTATCACGAATCATGATGAGCAACCTGAACGTCGATCAGATCCGCTCCTTCCTGGCCGTCCTTGAGAGCGGCAGCTTCACGGCCGCTGCGCAGGTGCTGGGCCTACGCCAATCCACGGTCAGCGGGCATATCGCGCGGCTCGAACGGACGCTGGAGCGCCCTCTCCTCATGCGGGACACGCACCGAGTCGCCCCGACGCCGGACGGCCAAGCCATGATCGGCTTCGCGCGCGACGTGCTGGAGGCGCACGACCGGCTTCGCGCCTTCTTCTCGCCCGGCGGCCTGCGCGGTCGCATCCGCCTCGGCGTCTCCGAGGACTACACCCTGTCGGCCCTGCCCCAGGTCCTGGCGCGCTTCGCGGAACGCCACCCTTCCGTGGATCTGCAGCTGACGGTCGGGCTCAGCCGGGTCCTCTACCAGGGCTACGATGCGGGCGAACTGGACGTGATCTTCTGCAAACGCCGCCGCGGCGATCCGCGCGGCGAGCTGGCCTGGGCGGAGGAGCTGATCTGGGCGGGCCGGCCCGGCTTCACGCCCGATCCGACGCTGCCGGTCCCTCTGATCCTCTATCCGCCGCCCTCGATGACGCGCGCTCTGGCGCTCGATGCGCTCGAAGCGGCAGGGCGGTCCTGGCGAATTGCGTGCACCAGCGGCAGCCTGATGGGGCTGCGCGCCGCCGTCGAAGCGGGTCTGGGCTTCGCGCCGCACTCGGCGAGGGTCATGCCGCCGGGACTGGCACCGATTCCGAAATCGGCGGGCTTGCCTCCGATCGGCGAGGTCGAGTTCGTGGTGCTCGGCTCTGGCCACCAGCATGCCGTCGCAACGGCGTTGAAGGAGACGATCCTGGCCAGCACGGCGGAGCTTCAGGCTGTTCCAGAGCCGTGAGCGGGTGGCTGCCTCACGCCGCGTCGCGCGTCCCTGGCACTCTGTCTCAACGCTCCCGCTGCCACAGGCCCGCGCGCTCGGCCCGGGCCTGATCCTCGGCCTCGATCAGATCGGACGGCGCATCCTCGCTCGCCCGCGCGCCGCCGGCGGTGACGATCAGGGCGGCGAGGTCGTCGCCGTCGAGGCGGCAGCGCGAGGAGGCCGGGTCGCCGGAGCAGACGACCTCGCGGCGGCGCAGGTAGCGGGCGAGCTGGCGCGCGAGCGCGCCGCCTTCGCCGACGACGCCGAGCAGGTGGATGGTGCGGCCGCGGATCGTCAGCGTGCCGGTATCGACCACCTCGGGCACGCCGCGCACCTCGCCCGTGGCGGGCGTGGAAGCGGGGGCCACGGCGGCGGCCGGGGTCGGCTCGGCCCGGGCGGCGGAGGGAGTGGGGCGCTTACGGCCCTTCAGGATCTTCTGCGCCCGCTCCACGAAATCGTGGAAGACGCGGGCCGGGATGTCGCCGCCGGTGACCCGGTTCATCGGCGCGTTGTCGTCGTTGCCGACCCAGACGCCGACGATCATGTCCGGTGTGAGCCCGACGAACCACGCGTCGCGGTAGTCCTGGCTGGTGCCGGTCTTGCCGCCGACGGCGAGGCCGTTGACCCGCGCCGCCTTGCCGGTGCCGGACTCCACCACCGCCTGCAGTGAGTCGAGCATCATCGACTGGACCTGTGCGTCCATCGTCGTGCCGGGCTTCGGGGCCGAGCGCTGGTAGAGCGGCTGCGGCGTGTTCCCCCGGACCGTTCGGACGAGGTAGGGCTCCACCGGCACGCCCGGGCCGAGCACCCCGGCATAGGCGCGGGTCATCTCGATGAGCGTCACGTCCGCCGTGCCGAGCGCGAGGCTCGGCACCTCCGGCAGGTCCGACTGCACGCCGAGGCGGCGCGCCTCGGCGATGATCGCGGCCAGGCCGACCTCCTCGCCGAGCTGCGCCGCGATGGTGTTGACGGACAATGCGAAGGCCGAGCGCAGCGGCAGCGCACCGCGAAAGCGGTTGTTGGAGTTCTGCGGTTCCCACTCGCCGATCTGGGTGGGTCGGTCGACGAGCACGCTGTCGGGGAAGTAGCCCTTTCCATAGGCGGCGAGGTAGACGAACAGCTTGAACAGAGAGCCGGCCTGCCGTTTGGCCTGGGTCGCCCGGTTGAATTGGCTGTCCTCGTAGTCGCGCCCGCCGACCATGGCGAGGATCGCCCCGTCCGGGGCCATCGCCACCAGCGCACCCTGGCCGACCTTCTTCTTGCTCCCCTCGGCGTCGAGGCGGCGGGCGAGCACGCCCTCGGCGAGGCTCTGGAGATCGAGGTTGAGCGTCGAACGCACCGTGACGTCACCGGCGGCCTCGGTCAGCCGCTTCACCTCGCCCTGGACCACGTCGAGGAAATAGTTGGTGCCCGGCGGCGTCTCGGGCGGGGTGTGCAGGGTCAGCTTCTCGGCCCGCGCCTTGTCGGCCTCGGCCTGGCTGATCGCGCCGGTCTCGACCATCGCCTGGAGCACGAGGTCGGCCCGCTCCTTGGCGCCGCCGAAATTGCGCGTCGGGGCGAGCTGAGAGGGGGCGCGCACGAGGCCTGCCAGCATCGCCGCCTCCGGCAGGGTCAGCTTCGCGGCCCCGTGCCCGAAATAGCGCCGCGACGCCGCATCGGCTCCGTAGGCGCCGGCGCCGAAATAGGCGGTGTTGAGATAGCCGACGAGGATCTCGGGCTTTGTCAGCGTGCTCTCCAGACGAAGCGCCAGGAAGGCTTCCTGGATCTTGCGCCGAAGCGTCTTCTCTTGGTTGAGCGAGGTCAGCCGGGCATATTGCTGGGTGAGGGTCGAGCCGCCCTCGCGCACGCCGCCGCCGGTCGCGTTGCGCCACGCGGCGCGGGCCATGCCGCGCAGGTCGATGCCCCAGTGGCTGTAGAAGCGCCGGTCCTCGATCGCGACGATGGCCTGGGCGAGCCGGGGCGGCAGCGTCTTCTCAGTCAGCTTCTCGCCCTGGAACGCGCCGCGGGTGGCGAACGAGCGGCCGTCCTCGGCCTCGACCACGAGGGCGCGCTGGGCGGCCTCCGGTGCCACGCCGCCGAGCGGAGGCAGCGTCGCGAAGGCGGCGAGGACGTATCCGGCCAGGATCACCAGCGGCAGGGCGACGAGAACGGCCCCTGCGATGAGCCAGGGGCGACGGGGGCGGGAAGCGCGACCGGAGAGAGGGCCGAGGCGCCGGCCTCGCCCGCCCGATCCGACGATCGGCGCCGGATCCGCAGCCGGAATCGTCGGCGCGGTGCGATGCCCGGTCGGGCGGGGGCGGTCCGCGGTCCGGGCTACGACCGGCGCGGAGCCCTTGCCTGCACCCTTGGGCGCACTTTTGGCCAATCCCTTGGCCGCGGCCGCACCGCTGCGCCAGGCGCTGCGTCCCGCGCTGCCGGCGAGGCGGCCGAGCTGGCGGGCGAGCAGGGCGGCTGCCCGCGCCGCCTCGCGCGCCGCGGCCCTCGTCTCGGCCCCTTCCTCGCTCGGCCTGTCCGGTCCCTGCGCCGTCATCGCGAACCGTTCGCCGCCCGCCGGAAATCACGCGTCATGGGCCGGACCTTAGCGGAGCGGGGGGCCGCAAGGCTACGCGCGCGCCGGAGGCAGCGAAGAAGGAAGCCGAGGGGTGGCCTCCGCGACACGCTCCCGCTGCTGCGGGCCGGATACGCGACGGGCGTTCCCTGCGCCGGTCTGGTTCGGCGCCTCGAAGCGTGGCAAGCCCGAGGATCAACCGGCTAAGACCGCTGGATACGCGACCGTGATCCCTTCTCCGTTTCGCCACCCCCCTGCCTGGATCGCGCTCGCCTGCGGCGCTGTGATCGTGACGATCGCCATGGGCATCCGGCAGGGCTTCGGCCTGTTCATGCGACCGGTCGAGCTGGATCTCGGCGTTGGGCGCGAGAGCTTCGGCCTCGCCATGGCCGTGCAGAACCTGATCTTCGGCCTCGCTCAGCCCTTCATCGGCGCGCTGGCGGACCGGTACGGCCCCGGCCGCGTCGCCGCCGGCGGAGGCCTCCTCTACGCCGTCGGCCTCGCGCTGGCGGCGTCCGTGTCCTCGGCGCTCGGCCTCACCGTCACGCTGGGCTTCCTGGTTGGATTCGCCATGACCGGCGTCACCTTCGTCGTCGTGCTCGGGGCGGTCGTGCCGCTGATGCCGCCTGGCCGCCGGGGGGCTGCCGCGGGCATCGTCACGGCCGGCGGATCGGTCGGGCAGTTCCTGCTGGTTCCGGCCACGCAGATCGCGGTGGACGAGCTCGGATGGCGCGGGGCGCTCCTCGCTGCGGCCGGCCTCGCCGTCCTGATGGTGCCGCTCGCCCTCGGCATCGCTCGCCGAGCCGCCTCCGGCGCGGTGCGGACGACCGCGACGCCCGAGGAGATCCCGCTCAGTATCGCCCTGCGGCAGGCGGCGGCCCATCGCGGCTACTGGCTGCTCAATGCCGGCTTCTTCGTCTGCGGCTTCCACATCGCCTTCGTCTCGACACACCTGCCGGCCGTCCTGACCGATGCCGGCCTCGACGCAGGCATCGGCGCCCGCGCGCTGGCCTTGATCGGCCTGTTCAACATTCTCGGCTCCTACGCCTTCGGCGTCGCCGCGGACCGGTTGCGCAAGAAATACGTGCTGTCCTGGATCTACTTCGCCCGCGCCGCCGTAATGGGGCTGTTTCTCGTGAGCCCCTTTACCCCGCTCACCGCGACGCTGTTTGCCTGTGCCATCGGCTTTCTCTGGCTCGGCACCGTCCCGTTGACGAGCGGTCTCGTCGGGCAGATCTTCGGCGTGCGCTATCTCTCGACGCTGTTCGGCGTCGTCTTCATGAGCCATCAGGTCGGCGCTTTCTTCGGCGCCTGGGGCGCGGGCTTCATCTTCGCCCATACCGGGTCCTACGACGTGGCTTGGAGCCTCTCGATCGGCCTCGCGCTCCTCGCCGGCCTCCTCAACCTGCCGATCCGCGACGTCTCGCTGGCGCCCCGGAACGCGCAGGCGAGTCCGGCATGAGCGGACGGGACGAACTCGTCGTCCTCGCCCTTCTCGGCGCGCTGACGCTGGTCGGCGCGCTGCTCTGGGCCCGGGAGGGGGTGACGCTCTGGCTTCACGCCGCCCTGACGCTCTGCCTCTGAGCCGGCGCCCATCTCACCGCGCGATGGCGCGGATGAAGTAGACGAGCGCCGTGAAGGCGATGAGGCTCAGGCCGTAGAGGACGACGAACCAGAGGATGCGCCGGGCGCTCAATGATAGCTCGCCGCGTTCGGGTTCTCCTCGATCTTCCCCCGGAAGACCCAGTAGGCATAGGCCGTGTAGGCCAGCGTCAGCGGCATCACCACGGCGTAGCCGACGAGGGCGAATTGCAGGGCCGAGGTCGCGTTGGCCGCCTGCCAGATCGTGAGCTTCGGCGGCACGATGTAGGGGAACAGGCTGATGGCGAGCCCGAGGAAGCCGAGCAGGAACAGGGCGATCGAGAGGAGGAACGGCGCCACCTCGCGCCCGTCCTCGATCGCCTTCCAGATCCGCCAGCAGACGAAGGCCGTCAGCAGCGGCACGGGCGCGACGAACAGCAGGTTCGGCCAGGAGAACCAGCGCCACTGGATGTGGAGCCCCAGGAACGGCACCCAGGCGCTGACGATCGCCATCGAGACGACGGTGCCGATCAGGAATTGCTTGGCCTTGATCCGCGACCAGATCTCCAACTCGCCGGAAGTCTTCATCACGCACCATGTCGCGCCGAGCAGCCCGTAGCCGCAGACGAGGCCGATGCCGGTCATGATGCTGAAGGGGGTCAGCCAGTCGAAGGTGCCGCCGGCAAATTCGCGTCCCTGGGTCTGGAAGCCCTGGACGAAGGCGCCGAGCACCATGCCCTGTGCGAAGGTCGCGATCAGCGAGCCGTAGTGGAACGCGTTGTCCCAGACCACCTGCGAGCGCTCGGCCTTGAAGCGGAACTCGAAGGCGACCCCACGGAAGATCAGCGCGATCAGCATCAGGATGATCGGCAGATAGAGCGCCGGCAGCAGGATCGCGTAGGCGACCGAGAACACCGCGAACAGCCCGCCGCCGCCGAGCACGAGCCAGGTCTCGTTGCCGTCCCAGATCGGCGCCACCGAAAGCATCATGCGGTCGCGCCAGTTGCCGGGCCGCGCGGCGGTGAAGAGGATGCCGACCCCGAGGTCGAACCCGTCGATGACGACGTACATCGCCACCGCGAGCGCCAGCAGGCCGGCCCAGACGAGCGGCAGCCAAAAGGCCAGCCCCTCGTACTCGTTCCCGAAGCCGAACATCGTCGCTCCTTCCTCGTGAGTCGCGTCCGTCTTACAGGAGCACCGCCTCAACAGGCCAGAACCACACTCAATGCGATGTGGGTCCGCCCCATGACGGCTGACGGTCGCTGACCGAGAGGGTGTCGGCGGAGGGACGTGGCGGCGTGGCCGCTCCGATGGCGTTTCCGGTGACGCGCCGGACGACGGCGTCCGCCCCGGCCCGCACCATCTCCTCCCGGGTCTCGGGCGGCAGCGCGTTCAGGGCGTTCACCAGCGCACCGATGCCGCCGGTGGTCAGGCGGTCCAACGCGTCGCCCTCCGCGATCCCGACCGTGCTCCCCTTTGAGACCGCTGCCGCAACGGTCCGGGGCGGGGCGGTCGATGACCCGTCCTGGCGCTGGAGCGCGAGGTAGGAGAGAGCGCCGATCACGAGGGCGGCGCGCAGGAGAAACGACATCGATCCGGTTCCGAGGACGCTGCTTCGCCGGCGCGGCCGGCGGGGAACGGTGGCTCGATCCTGCCACCGTCGCGGCACCGCCGGATGAAGCGCAAGGCCGCAAAACGCCGACGTGGTGAACGAAGCCTTTTCCCGGAGTGCCTCCCCTTCTCGGCGGCCGATTTACCCTGTGCGGAGCGTCGGTCCCGCCGTTTCCGGTGGCTGTGAAGAGCGGGGATCCGCACCCCGGTCGGCCCCGGAGAAGCGACGCTCACCGCCGTGGTCGGCGGCAAGTGAGCGACCCTTTTCATCCTCGCTTAAACCGCCTCTGCGACGGTTTGCCTGAAGATCGTAACGAGTAGTCGAGGGGCGCGGGACACCCGGTTTTCGGGTCGAGTTTCGCGCTGTGCGTGGTGGTGTTGCGTAAAGACGGTGCCCTTGCCTCCCTCTTCGATGCCCGCCTCGCCGGGCTGGTCCACGCCTCCGTCGTGGCCGAGCCGGGCGTGCGTTTCCGCCACGAGCGTTTCCTGATCTCGCGGCTGGCGACTGGCGTCGTGATGATGGCGGGTCTCCCGCCCTACCTCGTCTGGCGCGGGGTCCCGAGCGGCATCGAGGCGATCGCCATCGCGAGCCTGTTCCTGCCGCTGTTTGCCGCCGTCGTCCTGTCGCGCACCGGCTCGCTGTGGGTTGCCCATGCCCTGTCCTCGCTCGGCCTGACCGGCATCGTCGTCTGCCTCGCCGCGCTGACCGGCGGTGCGAGCTCGGCCGCCGCGATCTGGCTCGTGGCGGTGCCGCTGGAGGCGATGATCTCCGGCTCGCGCCGGGCGACGATCGCGGCTTCCGTGATCGCCGTCGCCGGCGCCTTCGCGATCGCGCTGAGCGGCTACCTGCCCGTCGGCAGCCTCGCCCTCGATTGGCCCAATGCCGTCGCCATGCCGGTCTTCGCCGTGACCGCCATCGGCCACATCGCGGCTCAGGCCATGGAGCACATGCGCCGGGAGGGCGAGTGGCGCGCGCGCATGCAGGACAACGAGGCCCGCGACCGCCTGCTGCTCTCGGCCATCGACGACCTCGTGACGTGGCACGACGCCAACGGCCGGGTGCTGGAGGCGAGCGGCTCGGCCGCCCGCTTCATCGGCGCCGAGGCGAGCCGGCTGCGCGGCCACGGCCTGCTCGACCGGGTGCATATCGGCGACCGGCCGGCCCTGCTTCAGGCGATCAGCGACGTCGCCGCTCACGGTGCGCCCGCGATCGTCCCCTTCCGCCTGCATCTCGACGCGCCCCGCGCCGACGGCAGCCGCACCATCTTCGCCGAGATGCGCGCCCACCGGATCGAGGCGGGGCTGGCCGGCGCCAACGGTTCGACCGTCGTCGCCGTCACCCGCGACGTGTCCGAGCATCGTCGCCACGCGCTGGAACTCGACCGCGCCCGCGCCGAGGCCGAGCGCGCCGACGAGGTGAAGACCCACCTCCTCGCCACCGTCAGCCACGAGTTGCGCACGCCCCTCAACGCCATCATCGGCTTCTCGGACGTGCTGGGCGGGGAGGGCGCGGTGAGCCTCTCGCCGGAGCGCTCGCGCGAATATGCCGGGATCATCGCCCAGTCCGGGCGTCACCTGCTCGACGTGGTCAACACCCTGCTCGACATCTCACGCATCCGCGGCGGGCATTTCGACTTCCAGCCCGAGCCGGTCGATGTCGAAGCGCTGCTTCGCGGCTGCTGCGACCTGATGCGGCTCAAGGCCGATGCCTCGGGCGTCACCCTGGTGATCGCTCCCGTGCCCGCCGGCTGCGCCCTCGTGGCCGATGCCCGCGCCTGCCGCCAGATGCTGATCAACCTGATCTCCAACGCGGTGAAGTTCACGCCGCGCGGCGGTCGGGTCGAGGTGATGGTGCGCCGGGGCGGAGCCTATCTCGACCTCGTGGTGAGCGACAACGGCATCGGCATCACCGAGGCCGACCTGCCGCGGCTCGGCGACCCCTTCTTCCAGGTCGGCGGCGGCTACGGTCGAAACCACGAGGGCACCGGGCTCGGCCTCTCCGTGGTGCGCGGCCTGGCCGGGCTGCACGGCGGTGCCGTCTCCGTCGAGAGCGCCCCGGGCAAGGGCACCGCCGTCACCGTGACGCTGCCGCTCGATTGCAGCCGCGCCAAGGCCGCCGCCGCGACCGCCGGCAAGGCGGGTTCCGGCGGCGTGAAGGTCGCCCCCGCGCAGCACCAGCCGGCGCCGATCCGGACATCGGTGCGGGGCGCGGCGATGCCGGAGCCGGCTCCCGAGCCGATCCGCCTGCCGGTCGGCCTGTTCGATCCCACGCCGCCTTCGGCGGACACCCCGATGCGCCGCGCCGGATGAGTCGTTCGCGAGGAGCCCCGAACATTCCGGAGCCCGGCTCCGGAGGTCCGATCCGGGGCCATGCCCAGGAATCCTGTTTTCGCATCGTCTTTTCCCCGAAAGCCGGACGCCCGCTTTCGGGACGATGTTCTGAAGGAGCGAAATGATGCGCGAGCCGCCCGCCCGCCGGGATCAGCGCGAGATCGTCGTCCCCGGTGACATGCGCGTCGGCCGGAGCCCGGCCAAGTCCCCGCGCCGCAAGTCGGCTCCGCGCGGGCCCGCCGCGGCCGGCTGGCAGGCCGCCGTCCTCTCCGCGGCGACGGGGGCCGGTCGGTTCTGCCTGCGCTATCCGGGCGGCGTCTTCGGCACCGTGCTCGGCGCTGGGGCGGCGATTTATGTCTGCGTCAACGCCATGGGCCTTCAGGCCGGGCCGCATCCGGCGCCGATCCTGCCGACCGTCGAGCCGAAGCCGGTGGCGGCGAAGCCCGCGCCGCAGCCGGTGCGGGAGGTCCGCGCGGTGGAGCCGCCGAAGCCCGCGCCCGCGCGGGAGGTGGCGGCTGCGCCCCGCGACGCGATCGCCGACATGATCCGTTCCGGTGAGACGACCGCCTCGGTCACCCCGAGGGCCGAGCGCAGGCCCGAGCCGAAGCCGGCCGCGAAGGAGAAGACCGAGGTTGCGAAGACGGAGGCCGGCAAGCCCGAGGCCGCGAAGCCGGATCCGTCCGTGATCCGTGTTCAGCGCGCATTGACCAAGCTCGGCTACGGTCCGCTCAAGGATGACGGCCTGATGGGACCCGGCACCAAGGCGGCGATCGAGCGGTTCGAACGCGATCGCAAGCTGCCGGTGAAGGGTGAGGCCGCCGGACCGACCCTGCGCGCCCTGACCCGCGAGATGACCGCCAAGGCGAACGGGTGATACAGGGTCCGGCCGAAATCGTTCGGTTCGGCGCCATAACCGTCATCCCTGGGTGCCGAAGGCGAACCCGGAATCCACGCTGGGTTTCGATATGGCCGCGTTTCTAGCGCCACCGGTGGATCCCGGGTTCCGCTAGGCGGCCCCGGGATGACGGGGGCCGAAAAGTACACCCGGAACCCGGATGACATCCTGCGCCCGCATTGAGGATGGTCCGCCACCCTCGCCATCGACACGGCGGGCGCCTATGAACCGGGCATGCCACGCCTTCGCTCGGATTTCTGGGTTTCCGCGCAGCTGCGCCGTCTCAACGGCGAGGGCATCCCCGCGGTGCAGCGCCGCCGCGGTTCGGCGGAGGCGGGAGCGATCTTCGTCAAGATCGACCGGCTCGACGGCACCGCCGACCTCTACGGCCCGGCGCCCCAGGCGCTGATCGAGGCGGAGGATTCGGGCGAGCGCCTGTTCGCGGCGATCCTCACCGCCGCTCCGTCGCCGGATGTGGAGGAGCGGCTTGCCCGCGAGATCCGCTTCGATTCCGATCTCTGGATCGTCGAGATCGACGACCGCGAGGGCCGGCACGGCCTGCCGCTCGCGGAGTAGCGTCTCGCCCGAAGCGCGTCAGCTCGTGCGGCGCAGGCGTGTCGGAAGGATGGTGCGCAAGCCGCCCCGCTCGGCCGCGGCCGGGGTGGGGCGCCGGGCTTCGGGACCGTGCAGCGGCTGGTGCTCACCGCCCGCGCGCTCCATCACCGGCACGCCGAGGATCGCGCAGAGCAGGTCGCGGGCGGTGGCCCGGCTGGTTTCGCGAAACAGCGTGACGAGGGAGAACACCCGATCGACCGAGCGCGCCACGCTGTCGTTGAGCGTGAGGAAGACGAAGACGGCCTCGCCCTCGCGCAGGTCAGCAGCCCGCAGGGCGAGCGTCAGCAGATCGTAGCGGGCCGCCGGATCGACGGCGGCGCTGAGGTAGTTCGGGGGAAGGCCGAGCCCGTTTCCGAGCGCGGTGACGAAGGCCTGCACGTCGCGGGCATGGGAATGCTCGACGAGGCTCGTCGCCAATCTGCGCGGCGCGGGCGGGCAGGGGCGCAGGGCCGCGGTGGCCTCGACGGCCTCGGTGATCGCGCGGCGCTGCTCCGGCTCGGCATAGAGCCAGAGCGGTGCGAGATCGGCGGGCGGAATGTCGGGCCGGCCGAGCAGGGTGCGGGCGAGATCCGCGTCGGTGCGGCCGCGGGCCAGGAGGCGCTCCAGCGCGCGGGTGCCGATCAGCGCGCCGGGATTCTCCGCGATCCCCCGGTCGGCTTCCGCCTCCGTTTCCGGCTCGCTCGGCGGCGCGAGGGGAAAGCCGCGCGCGTCCAGCGCGGCGCGGACGCCGGCCGGGACGTCGGGACAGCCGTCGAGCTTCTCGGCGACGATGCGCAGAGTGTCCTCGTCCACCGTCGGGATCAGACCGGTCGCCAGGGATTCGAAGGCCTGAAGGATCGCCCGGTCATGGACCGGGGCCGTGAGGAACAGGTCGGTCTGCACCCGCAGGATCACAGGCTTGAGGTCCAGCGCGGGATCGCGCGAGAGCTCGATGAGGCCGGACAGGTCCGGCGCGCCGGCGACCGATGAGGACATGGCACTCGATTACGCAGAACTTACTCTGCGGGAGAGTCAAACAGTTCTGCGTGAATCGACCTTTAAGACCGTCGGGCGGCGACTGTCCCGCAGCGGCCGGATCAGGCCAACCCGAGACGGTCCACGACCTCCGCCACGCGGTGCCGGACCGGTTCCGGAAGCGGCAGGATCGGCCGGGGCGGATCGGTCCGGCACAGGCCGAGATGCTCGGCCGCCGCGTAGATCACCCGCAGGCTGGTGAATTCCCTGAAAAGGTCCCAGAGCGGCTGCACCCGCGCGTCGAGCGCCCGCATCCGAGCCGCATCCCCGGCCTGCGCGGCCCGCAGAATCGCGAGGCAGGGTTTCGGGAACAGTCCGGCCGCGACGCTGTACCAAGCCTCGCCGCCGGCGAGCAGCGCCTCCGCCGCGTTCCAGTCGCCGCTGAAGCCCAGCCGGAAATCGGCGGGCACCGCCCGACGCAAGGCATCGAGATGGCCGGCCACTGAAATCGGATCCGGCGCAGGGCTCTTGAGCGCATGGATGCCGGGCACCTGCGCCAACCGACCGACCAGCGAGGGCGTGAACCGGAAATGCGTGGTGCCGGGATTGTCGTAGATGCAGATCGGCAACCCGCTGCCCGTCGCGACGGCGAGGAAATGCTCGAACACCTCCTCGTCGGTCAACGGCGTGTAGGACATCGCGGCCAGCAGCCCCGCCGCAGCGCCCGCCGCCCGCGCATCCTGCGCCAGGGCGACCGCCTCGTCCGTGCGCAGCGCGCCAATTCCGACGATGATCGGCACCCGGCCGCCGGCCTCGTCGAGGGCGGCGTCGAGGGCACGGCGGCGCTCCTCGCGGGACAGGTAAGCGTAGGTTCCGGTGCTGCCGAGAAGCCCGATCGAATCCACCCCTGCGGTCACGAGCGGGGCGATCAGGGCGCGCAGGGCCGCCGGATCGACCCGGCCGTCGGGCGAGGCGGGGGTGATGGGAAAGGCGGACAGGCCCGTGAAGGAGATCATGGCCGCGGCAGAGTGCGCGGGCGGTTGATCGCGGTCAACGCGGAGCGGATGCGGGCCGAGGCATTCGGGCCGACCCATCACTGGGAGCAGAACGAGACAGCCCGGAGCGCGATCGTTCCGGCGAGGTCTCCCCCTTCGTTCGCTTCGGCTCCGCCTCGCGACGACCGGACTTCGCTACGAGCGCACCTCGCGCTTGGCCACGAAGTTCAACTCGTCCACCAGCACGTCCTTGACCACGTCGGATCCGAGGCGCTCGTTCACCTTGGCACGGATCTGGGCGAGGCGGCCATTGATGTCGTAGCGGGCAAGCTTGCGGAAATCGATCGTCGTGTCGCCGTAGATCTGGCGGAATGCCTCGTCGACGACGAAGGCATTGGGGGCGACGGGCAGCGTGTGCATCAGCTTGGCGTCCGCCGTGAAGACCAGCACGGCAATGACGTAGCCCTGTACCTTGCCCTCGGCGACCATCGGAATGTTGATGGGCGCGAGCTTCTGGTACTGCAGCCCTTCGAGATAGGGCTCGGTCGACTTCGAGAAGAACCCGCCGCCGAAGGTCACTGCCGCGTAGCAGGAGGCGATGGTGACGGCGCAGATCCACAGGCCTGAGAACAGGACGCGCATCGCTCAGTCGCGCCCCGACGGCGCGGACAGGCGTGCGGAATAGGTGCCGTCGGACTCGGCGGCCTGGAGGCTGGCCTCGAGCGTCGCGCCGACCTCCTCCACCGCGCGCAGGTGCAGGGCGACCGCCTCCTGGTTGAGGATCAGCTTGTCGCGCAGGCGCGCCAGCACGATGCCGGTCTCGGCGTCGAGGGCCGTGACATCGACGGCGCGGGCGAGGCGAGTGAGTTCGAGAAGGCTCCGGCTCTTGGCGCGGTTGACGGCTTCCAGATCGAAGGGCGCGTTGGCGGCGAGCGCCTCGGTCTCGGCCTCGACGGTGGCTTCGAGGCGCTTGAGGGATTCGAGCAGCATCGGCGGTCAGACCTTGCCCGCGACGCCGGTGGCCGTCGGGGCCGCGGTCGTGCCGGTCGGGTGAGAGGCGTTCAGCATCCGGGCGATGCCGATCCCGCCGGTCTTGGCGATCTGCTGGCCGATCTGCTCGGAGAGCATCGACTTCCAGATACCGCCGGCATTGCCCTTGCCGAACACGGTCTCGGCCTTCGGCAGCATCGCCTCGACGAATTGCTGGATCACCTGCCCCTCGAACTTCCGGTAGGGGTCGGCGGCGCCGCTCCGGGCGGTGTCGTTCTTCATGCTGGTGAGCGTCCCGTGGACGTCGAGCGGCATGTGGGTGCTGAGGCCCACCTCGCGCGCCGCCTCGTCGGCGGCGCTGGCGAAGGCGGCCGGGTCACCGGGCTGCGACAGCTTGGCCGCCGCTTCCTGATAGCGGGCCGGATCGGCGGCGCGGGCCACGTCCATGACGATGTCGGAAGGGGGGGAGATGCTCATCGCGCCATCGAACCTGACGCGGCGCGAACCGGGGCGCCGCTGACAATCGGGAGAACCCTAGCTCCGCTGGCTTACGGGAGGCTTGCGTCGCGGGCTCGCGCGAGGCCGTCGAGCCGCTCCATCGCCTCGACCCGCTCGCGCTCGCGGCCGAGCAGCGTCTCGATCCGCTCGGCATTCAGTTCGGCGCGCTTGAGGGCGAGGCCCTGCTCGCGCACCGCGTCGTTCTGGGCCGCTGCGATCCGTTCGAGTTCGGTCGCCCGCACGGCCAGCCCGCGCAGGCGACGGGTGGCCGCTTCGAGAAACAGGTGCCCGTGGGCTGACGCACCGACCGCCGCCAGAAGCGCCGCCCGGTCCGCCTCGACGGCCTCGGCGTCGCGCCGGGTCTGGGCGAGCTGCCACTCGGCGGCGCGGCGCATCTGCTCCTGCACGGCAGTGAGCCGTTCGGCCCGCTTCAGACGTTTGGCGATGTCGGCGGCGGACACGGCGTTCAGCCCCTTCCACTCAGCCCTTGCGCAGCCAGGCGAGATAGCCGGCGAGGAACTGCGTCATGAACTCGCTGGAGAGGTAGTAGAGCAGGATCAGCGCGCCGAACATCACGAACGGCGTGGCGATGAAGTAGACGGGGATCGTCGGCGTTAGCTTGTTGATGAAACCGGCGGCGAGGTTCACCGCCACCGCGTAGATGATGAAGGGCCCGGCGATGCGCAGGGCCAGGCTGAAGGCCTCGCCGATCTGATCGGCGATCCGCACCAGCGCGGTTTGCGTGCCGAAGCCCTCGCCCGGCGGGATGCGGGCATAGGAATCGACCAGCCCGCGGAACAGCTCCCAGTGCAGGTCGGCGGCGAACATCAGTGCGATCGCGGACAGGACGATCAGCGACTCGACCGCGGGGATCGCGTCGGTGCCCTCGACCGGGGTCCCCGGCATCGAGCCGAAGCCGACCATGGTCGAGACCGCGTTCATCACCGTCTCCAGGACAAAGACGAAGATGCGCCCGAGCAGGCCGATGAGGAGCCCGGTGACCGTCTCGCTGGCGATCCAGACGAGCGACTCCGTCGGTGCCTGTCCCGGAAGCCGGCCCTGGAACAGGGGCAGCAAGAGCGGCGTGACGGCGAGCGAGATGCCGCCGGCGATGAGGAGCCGCACCTGCGCCGGGACGCGCGGACTGGAGAAGCCGGGCACGATCAGCAGGCAGCCGCCGATGCGGCAGAAGATCAGGAAGGTGGCAAGGAAGGCGTCGCCGCCGAACAGGCTGCCGAAGCCCGGAATCACGAGATGGTGCCCAGCGACTTGATCTCGACGCCCCGCGCGATCTCCAGGTGCGACAGGACCGGCAGCGTCGGGAAGATGCGCTCGATGATCATCCGCACGTAGGGCCGGGCGTCGGGGGCGGTGACGAGGGCGAAGCCGTGAACCTGCCGCATCCGCTCGCGGATCGCCTCCCCGGCCTCCGTGCCGAACTGCTCGACGAGGCGCGGGTCGATGTCGAACTCGATGACCTCGCCCTTGGCGTCGCGCTTGAGGCTCTGGTGGAAGGTGAGGTCCCAGTTGGCGCCGAGTCTGAGCACGTGCAGAACCCCGTCCTCGGCAAGATCGCCGCAGATCTGCTGGGCGACGCGCATGCGCACGTGCTCGGCGATTTGCTCGGCCCGGCGGGCATGCGGGGTGATCTCGGCCACCGCCTCCAGGATCAGGTGCAGGTTACGGATCGAGACCCGCTCCGAGAGCAGGAGCTTCAGCACCGCCTGCAGGCCGGAATACGAGATCTGCGACGGGCAGATCTCGTCGATGAGCCGCTTGTACTCAGGATCGAGCCGGTCGAGCAGCGCCCGCATGTCCTTGTAGGACAGAAACTGGGGCAGGTTGTTGCGGATCACTTCGGAGAGATGGGTGAGCAGCACCGAGGCGCCGTCGATCGCCTCGAAGCCGGAGCGGCGGATCTCGCCGGCATAGGCGTCGACCACCCACAGCGCCTTCATGCCGAAGGCGGGCTCGCGCACCTCCTCGGCCGGCACGTCGGGGCGCGGCCCGTCGCCGACCACGACCAAGAGTTCGCCCGGCCGCATCTCCTGGGTCGCGGCGACCGTGCCGTGAATGCGGATCTGGTAGGTCTTGGGCGGCAGGTTGAGGCTGTCGGTGAGCTTGATGTCGGGCACCACGAAGCCGTACTGGCGCGCGAACTTCCGGCGCATCTTGGCGACACGATGGTGCAGTTCGGCGTGGCTGCCCTGGATCTGCGCGGCGACCTGACGGCCGAGGCACAGCTCGATCTCCGGCGTCCGCAGCTGTTCCTTGACCGATTCCTTGACCTCGGCCTGCTTGACCTCCTCCTCGCGCTTGACCTTCGCCGCGGCGAGGGCGGCCTGGGCGGCGCGGCGCTTCGGGATGGTGATGGCGACGAAGCCCATCAGGCCCGAGAGCGCGACGAAGGGCAGAAACGGCAGGCCCGGGACGACCGCGAACATCAGCATCAGGGCCGCGGCGACGAGGAGCGCACGGGGATAGGCGCTGAGCTGGCCGAGCACCGCCTCTTCCGCCGCGCCGCGGGTGCCGCCCTTGGACACGAGGAGGCCGGCGGCGAGCGAGACGATCAGCGCCGGGATCTGCGAGACAAGGCCGTCGCCCACCGACAGCTTGACGAAGACGTCCGCCGCCTGGCCGAGCGGCATGCCGTGGCGGGTGGTGCCGATGATGACGCCGCCGAACACGTTGACGGCGATGACGATGAGCGAGGCCACCGCCTCGCCGCGCACGAATTTCGAGGCGCCGTCCATCGAACCGAAGAACGCGCTCTCCTCCTCCAGCTCCCGGCGGCGGCGCTGCGCCTCCTTGTCGTCGATCAGCCCGGCATTGAGATCGGCGTCGATCGCCATCTGCTTGCCGGGGATGGCGTCGAGGGTGAAGCGGGCGCCGACCTCGGCGATGCGGGTCGCACCCTTGGTGATGACGAGGAAGTTGACCGTGATCAGGATCACGAACACGACGATTCCGATCACGAAATCGCCGCTCATCACGAATTGCGAGAAGCCCTGGATGACGTGGCCGGCGGCGTCCACGCCCTTCTGACCGTTGGCCAGGATCAGCCGCGTCGTGGCGATGCCGAGGGCGAGCCGCAGCAGCGTGGCGATCAGGAGCACCGTGGGGAAGGCGGAGAATTCGAGCGGCTTCTGGATCCAGAGCGCCACCATCAGGATCAGCACCGACAGCGCGATCGAGAAGGCGAGCCCGACATCGATCAGCACCGCCGGGACCGGCAGGAACAGCACCGCCAGGATCGCGACGATGCCGGCGGCGAAGCCGAAGTCGCGCCGCGACCGCTTTTCCAGGACGAGCGCTTCGCTCACCGCCATGACGTGGACCATTCCCCTCAGGTGGCAGCGCTTGTGAACCGGCAAGCTTGCGCGGGGATGGAGCGGCAGCCTTGCCGGACGAAACGCACGATACAACCGTTGCGATCACATGGAGGGCGGTAGCCGGCTGCCGCCGGGCTCCGTCAAGCGACAGGCCCTCACCCGGAGCGGCAGTCCGAGCTGAGAATATCCAGCTTCTTCAATGATCTGTCGATTCACACAAATGTTTGACCTGTCACGAAGTTTTTATCCTTTGATAAGGTGTTTCTCGCAAGGGTGGTGCGACGGGGGCTGACTCGCTCGTCTCAAGCAAGCCCTGGAGCGGCACATGCGAATTTTAGACAATGCGCGACTGATCTTCAAAGCGGCCGCACCCATCATCCTTGCTATTTCAGTATCGATCGGTTTGATTTTCTACGCCTATACGACGATCAGCGGCCTGTCCGTGCAGACGAAGCAGATCGTCGATGTCCAAGTCAAGCGGCTCGAAGGCATCCTGTCGCTGCGAGTCTATGCCAACGAAGCCAGTATTGTGATCCGCAACATCATCCTTGAGACGCGCCAAGCGGAAATGGACGGCTATAAGAAGCGATATGACGCGGCCGTCGAGGCGCAATCGAAGATTGTGGATCAGCTGCTTGCCCTGTCCGGCAGTCCCGAGCGGCGAAGGGCGAATGAGGAGCTTCGTCGGATCTCCGAGACCCTGCGCTCCGCCAATGATCGCGTCATCCAACTCGGTCTCAAGAACGAGAACGAAGCGGCAACGAAGATCCTGTTCACCGATGCATCGGTGGCCCGTGCCACGCTGCGCGACGCCATCGCATCGCGGATCGATCTGCTGACGGCGGAGCTCGCCGAGGCACGGGACGGGGCCGAGCAGGCCGCGAGCCGGTCGAGCATGATCCTCAGCATCGCGTCGGCGATCGGCATCCTCGCCACCCTGATACTTGCGGGCATCATCACGATCTTCGGCATCACCCGACCCCTGGCCAGCCTCGTCGCCGTGCTTCAGCGCATGGCCCAGGGGGAGATCGATGCGACGATCCGGGAAGCGGCGCGGGGCGACGAGATCGGCGCGGTCGGCCGGGCCGTCGAGGGGATCAAGACGATGGTCGCGCAGAAGGCGGCGGAGCAGGCCGAGATGCGCCGCATCGCCGACGAGGCCGCCGCTGCCGAGCGCCGCCGCACCATGATCGAACTTGCCGACGGCTTCGAGCGCGCGGTCGGCGGTATCGTCGGCCGGGTGTCGTCCTCGGCAACCGAGCTTCAGGCCACCGCGCAGCAGATGTCCTCGACCGCCACGGAGACGGCGAACCAGTCTGGCACCGTCGCCGCGGCGGCGGAAGAGGCTGCGAGCAACGTCGGCACCGTGGCGGCCGCGGCCGAGGAACTCGGCGCCTCCGTCCAGGAGATCGGACGGCAGGTCCAGGGGTCCGCCGGGCTCGCGCAGAACGCCGTCGCGGAGGCGGACCAGACCGGACAGCTCGTGCGCGAACTCAGCCGCACCTCCGCCCGTATCGGCGACATGGTGAGCATGATCTCCAACATCGCCTCGCAGACGAACCTACTCGCCCTCAACGCCACGATCGAGGCGGCGCGCGCGGGCGAGGCGGGACGCGGCTTCGCCGTCGTGGCGACGGAGGTGAAGGAACTCGCCAGCCAGACCGCCCGCGCAACGGAGGAGATCGCCGGCCAGATCGGCGAGATCCAGGGCGTCACCGAACGCGCCGTCTCGGCCATCGGTTCGATCACCGGGCGCATCGGCGAGATCAACGCCGTCGCCGCGACCATCGCGGCCGCGGTCGAGCAGCAGGGCGCGGCCACCCAGGAGATCGTGCGCAACGTCTCCCAGGCCTCGACCGGGACGACCGAGGTGACGCGCAACGTCGTGGGACTGGCGCAGGCCTCGGAGGAGGCCGGGGCGGCGGCGAGCCAGGTGCTCGCGGCGGCCTCCGAGCTGTCGCGCGAGTCGGAGCATCTCACCAGCGAGGTCGATCGCTTCCTGGCCAACGTCCGGGCGGCCTGATCCCGCTCCTTGCCGGATGCGGAGCGGAACCTGAAAGGCTACGGGCGCGGAGCCGCGATATCGCACCGCGCCCGATCGATTTCACTGTCATATGCAACCGGTGACAGCGGCCTGTTCACTGTTAACCGACGCATGGCAGGCCATCGCGCACCGTGCTGCCAAATGGCAACACCGATGCTAGGATCCGATCGCAGAAGCTTTCGTCCTTCCCAAGGTCAAGGCTCTCGCGAGGGACCGGGCGGTCAAGTCTCGACAGCTTCCTCCGTCCGGTCCCGCCTCTTGTCTCCCATTCCCGAACACGGCCGTTCCGAGCTGCGGGCCGGCGCCCTTGCGAGCGACATCGGAGAGAGCCCGCCCGCCGGGAGGGTCGGCGGCGAAGGCCTCCGCGACGAGGATCGGAGCCGGTTACGGTAGAGTCGGCAGGGATCGGCGTTACGGCGCCGAGGTGGTTTCAGAACCCCGTCGCGATCCGCCCGTAGGTCATCTCGGCGAACGCGTAGATCTGCGAGCCGACGAAGGTCCCCGTCACCAGCATCACCAGCAGGATGGCGACGATCTTCGGGACGAAGGTGAGGGTCACCTCCTGAACCTGCGTCAGCGCCTGCAGCAGGGCGACCGCGATGCCGACCAGCATCGCCGCGCCGACGGAGGGGCCGGCGGCGACCAGCACCGTCCAGATCGCGGAGCGGACGAGTTCGAGGGCGTCGACCTCGTTCATGATGGTGTCTTCGAAGGGCGCATCGCCGTTGTCAGAAAGCCGGAACCCACCGTCCGGAACGATGCGCTAGCTGATCGAGATGCCGGAGGCGAGCAGCATCTCACGACCGTCGGCGAGCTTGGCCATGACGCCGTCGCCGGTGACCCGCACCGACTGCACCGTGCCGGTCGTCAGCCCGTCCGCCGAGGTGAGGGTCCGCCCGATGATCGCGTCGGCCTGGTTCAGGAAGCTGGAGGTCAGCAGCGAATCGAGCTTCTGATTGGTCTTGGTGGCCTGCTCGACCTGCGAGAAGGTGGCGAGCTGGCCGACATATTCCGTCGAGTCCATCGGCTTCGTCGGATCCTGGTTCTGAAGCTGGGCCATCAGCAGCTTCAGGAAGGTATCGGCGTTCATCTTGGCGGCGACCGACGTCGCCGCCTTCGCCGCGGCGGCGGTGTTGGTGCCGGCGCTCGTGCCGGTGCTGGTGACGTCCATGAGCGTTCAGGCCTTGTCGGAGGGGAGGGCCGGCCGGGCCCGGGGCGGGGACCGGCGGCGGGAGCCGGATCGGGTCGGCGGAACGAGGGCGGCCGGCGGCACCTCGGGAAGGGGCTGGCCTGCGCCGAGCAGGTTGGCCTCCGCCGGGTAGAGACCGCGGATGAGCTTGAGCGCCTCGAAGGCGCGACCGGCCTCGACGAGGGTGTGCGCTGTCGCCAACCCCTCGCGGATGACGGGCTCCGTCGTGGCGGCGAGGATGCCCTCCTCGATGCGGGCGTAGAGCGTCCGGGCCGGTTCGGCCTGCGCGGGCGTGATCAGCATGGTCTGCGCCGCGAAGTACAGCTGGCGCAGTGGCGTCGTCGCCTCCTCCGCCTGGAGCACGTGACCCTCCAGCAGAAAGGTCGCGTCATTCATCAGTTCGAGCGCGACCTTGCGATCGACGCGCACCACCGCGCCGTTGATGAACACGCGCTCGCCCGCCTTCAGGCTCAGATGCATGGTGCGGGCGGCGGCCCGGCCGGTCTCGCGCGTCATGACCCGTCCCTTACCGCAAACCGTCGCGGATCGAGGTGTTGACCTCGATCAAGGCCGCGAGGCTGCGCTCGGGCGTGCTCAGCACCGCTCCGGCCTCACGCATGTTCCACAGGCCAATGGCGACGAGATCGGCGCGCAGGGCCTCCGGCAGGGCGTTCTCGGAGTCGAGAAGGTCGGCGATCAGCACGTTCCACAGATCCTGGATCGATCCGACCGCGGCGTTCCGCTCCGGACCGGCCTCAGATCCGCGCGCCTCGGCCGCGCGCAGCAGGCCGAGCGCCCGGTCGAACGCCGCGCGCTCGCGCTCGCGGCCGAGGTCGGGCGCGTCTTCCATGATCTCGGCATAGGATAGGCGATACATCGGCGCCTAAGCTCCGTACTCGGTTGCGCAGAAGGGCGGGCGTTCAGGAGATGAAGTTGATCAGGCTGAGGCTGCGCAGCTGCGCGGTCAGGCCGTAGGACATCTGCATCTGGGTCGTGATGGCATCGACCCGGGATTTGGCCTCCGCCGGATCGACGCTTTCCAGATCCCGGATCTGCCCGGTCAGCAGCGCGGTCTGCTTGGCCATGCGCGCATTCGCCTCCGTGATCTGGCTCTGGGCGCGGCCGAGATCGGCCCGCATCGTCGTCAGGCTCCGGGTGGCCTGACCGAGCAGGTCCATGACCTTGCCGGTCGCCACAGCCTGCGCCTCCTGCGAGAGGCCGGAAACGCCGAGGCTCGAGGCGATGACGTAGGCCATTCCGAGCGTGCGGAACGGCTCGGCATTGGCGCTCACGGAGGTTGTGACGGTCTCGCTGAGCGAGATCCGGCTGTCGATCGTCCGGCTCGAGGCCGCCGACCACGTCCGGTTCCAGTTCACCTCCGTGAATCGTCCGGTGAGCATTCCGTCGATGAAGCCCTTGATCTCGCTCGGCGTGATGCCGGACGACGCAGGACTGCCGGGGGCGAAGCCGAAGAAGCGCGTGAAGGCATCGTCCACCGCCGTCTTCGCCGCCGAGGTCGGGCTGCCCTCGTAGGGCGTCAGCGGCGGGGTCGCGCTGTTCGTACCGCCGAACACGAACTGGCCGCCCGCATTGGTGTTGAGGGCGCCGGCGAGCGCGGCCAGGCGACCGCGCGCGGATTCCGTGGCCACGCTCCCACGCTGCTCGGCGGGCAGCGCGATGAGTTCGTTGAGCGTCGCCTCGGCGGCGGACTGGATCTCTTGGAGCGCGCCCTGCGTGGCCTGAAGCCGAAGCGAGGCCGCGGTGTTGCTCTGGGTCAGAGAGGCGAGAACCGCGCTCTGCCCGCGCAGGCCGAAGGCTCCGGCCACGCCGCCGCCGAGCGTCGCACCGATATCGGCGAAGCGGCCGGTGCCGATCTCCTTGGTCGCGGAGGCGAGCTCGGTTTGGAGACGCGGGAGGCCGGTGCGCGGCGCGTTCCAGAGATTGAGGCTCGAGATGAAGCCTGTCGTCATCATTGCCGTATCACCGCACCACGTCGAGGAGGGTCTTGAGGAGGTCGTTGACCACCGTGATGAGCTTGGCCGAGGCGCTGTAGGAGCGCTCCAGCTGCAGGGCGAGGGCGGTCTCGTCGTCGCCGTTCACGCCCGCCGTGTTGGAGAGCGCCTCGTTGGCGCGGCTCAGCAGTGTCTTCTGGTAGGAGGCGTCGGTCGAAGCGTCCTTGCGCTGCGCCTCGAGCCACCCCGCGGAGGCGGCTGCGAGATCGGGCAGGCTCGAGGCCGTGCCGAGGCCGAGCGCCGGATTGACGGGCTGCGGTGCCGAGAGCGCCTTGAGGAGATCTTGCAGGCGGCCGGCATAGGCCGCGTCGCCGCCCGCCTGCGGGTCGGCGTAGTCGCTGCCGTTCATGCCGCCGCTGCGCAGCAGGGCGACGGAGCCGCCCCGCGCCGGATCCACGGCGGCGTTGATCGCGATCGAGGCCGCGAGGCCGGTGCGTCCGGCGGATGTGGCGGCCGGCAGGGCTGCGCCGCCGCCCGCCGTGAACAGACCCGCCAGCCGACCGTCGTCGGGCGCCACGGTATCGCTCTCGGCGAAGGCGCCGATCAGGCCGCCGGCCAGGGCATCGAGCTGCGCCTCGTAGGTCCGTGCGGCCCCGTCGCGCAGACTCGCGAGCCCAGCGATCCGCCCGGAGCTGAGCGGCATCGGGGAGGCGGCCCCGGTCACCGGCACGCCGTCGATCGTCACGGTGCCGCCGACCGTGCCGGCGGCGAAGGTGGAGGTGGGGGAGAAGGCGACCGTGCGGGGACCGCGCTCGAACAGCGTGACGCCGCCATCGGTGTAGAGCGCCACGTCGCCGCCCGCGCGGTTCACGGCGGTGACGCCGATTTCCTGCGAGAGTGCGGTCAGGATCCGGTCGCGGTCGTCGAGCGCGTCTGTGGCATCACCGCCCAAAGCCGTCAGCTTGACGACGGCGCGGTTCGCCGCGTCGAACCGCCCGAGGAGGTCGTTGATGCGCGCCACCGAGTCCGCGATGCCGGCATCGGCTTCCGCCCGCACCGCGTGGACCGTGTCCGCGGCTTGGTTCAGGCTTCCGGCGAGCGCCTTGGCCGCCTCGACCGCGTCGCGAGCGAGCTGCGTGTTGTCGGGCTGGTTGGCGACGGACTGGAGGGCAGCGTGGAAGGCCGAGAGCCGCGCGGCCGGCGCGGTGGCGTCGTCCGTGTCGCCGACGGTCTGTGCGAGCTTTGTCAGACCGGTCAGCAGCGCGTCGCTACGGGCGGCGTCGGCCGAGGCCGCGAGCGTGCGGGCATAGAGCGCCGGATCGCCCGCGCGGGTGATCGTCACCGTGGCGCCGCCCGTGCTTCCGGCGACCAGCGTCGCGATCTTGCGCGCGTAGCCGGGATCGTTCGCGCCCGCGACGTTGCGCGCGGACACGGCGATCTGGCTTGAGGTCGCGAGCAGCGAGGCGCGCGCGGTGTTGAGCGCGAGGGTGAGACCCATCGGTCGATTCCTGGGACGCGGGAGGAGGTGGGGGCGCCGGGATCAGGCCGGCGCCCCCGGATGCGGCGACGTTCCTCGTCAGCGCTTCAGGTTCATCAAGGTTTCGAGCAGCTCGTTGCCGGTCATGAACACCTTGGAATTGGCGGTGTAGACCGTCTGCGACTCGATCATCGTCGTCAGCTCTGTGCTGACGTCGACGTTGGATTGTTCGAGCGCCCCGGCCTTCAGGGTGCCCCGTCCGCCCTGGCCGGCGAAGCCGATCTGGATGTCGCCGGACTCGGCGCTCGTCGTGAAGACGTTGCCCGCCCGGGGTGTCAGGTTGTTGGGGCTCGCCACGTCCGCGAGCGGCACCTTGAAGGCAGCCTTCCGGGTGCCGTCGGAATAGACCGCGTAGACGGTGCCGTCCTCGCCGAAGGCGGTTCCGCTCACCGCGGTCGGCGACGAGCCGTCGGCCGTGCCGGACAGGTTGTGGTCGCCGGAAAGCTGCGTGAGGCTGCTCAGGTTGACCGTGACGCTGCGGCCGTTCGGCACGGTCACGAGGTCCGACCCTCCGCCGCTGATCTTGCCGTTGCCGTCGAAGGTCACGGTGGTCGAGCCGATCGAAGTGGCCGGCGCCGCCGGGTTGAAGAAGTTCACCGACCACGTGTTGGCGGCGGTCTTGGTCATCTGCACGTCGAGGGTCACCGGCTGGCCGACATTGTCGTAGACCTTGAGCGAGTTCTTCTTCGAGTAGCCGATGGCGCCGGGGGCGGTCGGATCGTAGACCGGCGTCTCGAAGGAGAGATTGCCGCTGATCGTGGCGGTGGTGGAGGGGCGCGCCTCCTGTCCCATGATGCTGACATTGACCGGCTTGAGGTCGGCCACGCCGTTGAGGATGGGGGTCGGCGTGCCGTTGGCGAGGCTGTAGCCCATCAGGGTGAAGCCGCCGGCATTGACGAGGTTGCCGGTCTTGCCGTCGACCACGAAGTTGCCGGCCCGCGTCATGTAGGGGGCGCCGCCGGCATCGCTCACCACGAAGAAGCCGTTGCCCTGGATCGCGAGATCCTTGTCGGAATTGGTCGAGGCGATCGGGCCGCCCTCGCTCACAGACCGGCGTAGCGTGGTCTCGACCGCGCCGGAGTTGTAGTTGCCGGTATCGCCCGACTCCAGCAGCAGCGAGGAGAACTCGGCCGAGGTGCGCTTGTAGCCGGTGGTGCTGGCGTTCTGGATGTTCTCAGCCACCGTCGAGATGCGGTTCGACTGAGCGTTCATGCCGGAGACGCCGGTGCGGAGCACGCCGATGAGACTCATGCGGACACCTCGTTGACTTTCACAATCTGGCGCAGTGGACAGGGTGTCGCTTGCGCGGGGCTGAAGGTTCGGCGGGGCAGGCTCAGCCCCGCAGGGATTGGGCGAGTTCGAGGAAGGCGTCGCGGCTCGGGGGCTGATCCGGCTCCTGGCGCAAGGCCTCGTAAATTCGCGGCACCAGGGTCACGGCCTGATCGAGGTCGGGATCGCTGCCGGCGCGATAACCGCCCATCAGGCGCAGGTCCCGCGTCTCCTCGAAGCGGGCCATCATGCTCCTGAGCTTGCGCACCAGTTCGCGCTGATCGCCGGTCCAGACCTCGCCCGAGAGCCGCGAGATGGAGCCGAGCAGGTCGATCGCCGGATACCGGCCCTGGTCGGCGATGGCGCGGTCGAGCACCACGTGGCCGTCGAGGGTGCCGCGGATCGAGTCGGCGACCGGGTCGTTGTGGTCGTCGCCATCGACCAGCACCGAGAAGATGCCGGTGATCGTGCCCGTCCCCTCGGCGCCCGGGCCGGCGCGCTCCAAGAGCCGCGGCAGGTCCGAAAAGACGCTCGGCGGGTAGCCGCGGGCCACCGCCGGTTCGCCGGCCGCCAGCGCCACGTCGCGGGCGGCATGGGCGTAGCGGGTGACGGAATCGACGATGAGCAGGACGGATTCGCCCCGGTCGCGGAAGGATTCGGCCACCGCGAGCGCCACTTTCGGTGCCTGACGGCGCATCATCGGGCTCTCGTCGCCGGTCGAGACGACGATCACAGCGCGCTCGCGCGCGGCGGCGATGGGGCCTTCGAGGAACTCGCGCACCTCGCGCCCGCGCTCGCCCACCAGCGCCACCACCACGCTGTCGAAGCCCTGCGCGCCTGCCAGCATCGCCAGCAGGGTCGATTTTCCGACGCCGGAGCCGGCGAAGATGCCGATGCGCTGGCCGGCGCAGAGCGGCGTGAACAGGTCGACCGCCCGCACACCCGTGGGTAGCGGCGTCTTCACCCGCGCGCGGGTCATCGCCGCGGGCGGGTCGGCGTCGAGCGGGACGCTGTCGGAGCCTTCGGCCAGGGGGCCGAGCCCGTCGACGGGGCGACCGAGCGCGTCGATCACACGGCCTTTCCAGCGCGGGTCCGGACGCAGCTGCGCCGGGCCGATGCAATGGGCGAGGCTACCGATACCGGCCTCGATCCGGCTCTCGAACGGCTTCACGGTGGCGCCGGTCGCGTCGACGCGCACGACTTCTCCGATCTGCATCCGGCCGTCCGCGGAAAAGCCCATGCGGTCGCCGAGCCGCACGAAGGCGGACACGCCCGCGACCCGCGCGGCGCTGGCGGTGACCTCGCGCACCGGGCCGCCGATCCGCACCAGCGGCAGGTCGCGGCGCCCGGCCTCCATCGCCCTCTCCAGGCGCTCGATGGCGTTCACGGTCATCGCCCGGCTAGCCCTGCGGACCCAGCGTCTTGACGGCGCCGGTGAGGGTGTTGTCGGCCTCGGAGGTCATCGTCGCCGCGCTCTCGAAGGCGCGCTGAATCGCGATGAGCCGGGTCATCTCCAGGATCGGGTTGACGTTGGCGCCCTCGACGTAGCCCTGAACCAGGCCGACCCTGGTGAAGTCCTGCACCGGCCGGCCGGGGATGCTCGCGCCGACCGCGTTCTCGCCCGAGCGCGTCAGCGTCGCCTTCGGATCGAGGGCGAACAGGCCGAGCGCGCCGACTTGGTTGACGCCCTGGTGGATGCTGCCGTCGCGGCCGATCTTCGGCGGGCCGGCCTGCGGATCGAGCAGCAGGGCACCGCCGCCAGGATCGACGACCGGCAGGCCGCCTACCGTGCGCAACTGCCCGTTGGCATCCATCGTCAGGCGGCCGTCGCGGGTGTAGAGCGTCTCGCCCTTCGGTCCCTTGACCCCGAGCCACGCATCGCCCTGGACGGCGACGTCGAGGGCGGAATCGGTCTTCGTCGTCGGACCGGCGGCCCGCGAGAGGGAGTTCTTGCCGGGGCCGACGAAGGCGACCTCGCCGCGGTTCGAGCGGGCGAGCAGTTCCGAGAAGGTCACTTCCTCCGCCCGGAAGCCGACGGTCGCCATGTTGGCGACGTTGTTGGCGGTCGTGGTCAGCCGCTTCTCGAGGGCGATCTGGCTCGACAGGGCGACGTAGAGGCTGCTCTGCATGGCCTCAGCCTCCGTTCCGAGCCGCTTGCCGCTTCATCAGCATCTCCGCGTCGATGCCGCCCGAGCCGGTGAAAAGGGCCAGTACAGGCGCGCTGGCGGTGTTGTTCTGTGCGTCCCAGATCGCCGCGAAGCGCCGCACGAAGGCGTCGAGCTTGGCTGGGTCCTTCAGGCTCTCGATGTCGATCTTCTTGGCGATCAGGTCGGCGCGCCGGGCCAGCGCCTCGCTGGTCGCGGCACCGCTCGTCGCCGGCAGGCCGATCACGGTGTTGGCCACTTGGCTCAGCGCGGCATCGCCGAGGATCTCGTAGGCGCCGGTCAGTGTCGGCGCCTTGCGGGCGAAGTAGAGGGCGAGGCGTACGCCCGTGTCGGCGTCGCCCGCATCGCTCTCCAGCGATTGGCGCAGATAGGCCTGCGTCACGGTCTGCGCCAGCGCGTCCGGTCCGAGATCGGTGCCGAAGCCGACATCCGCGGCAACCTTGTCCGCGGCGGAGAGCGGCGCGTTGCGGATCGTCAGAGTGCGGTTCGACCCGCCCGCGTTCACCAGCGTGTCGGCATCGAGGCCCGTGCCGCCGGCGAGCCCGTCGGCGCCGAGATCGGTCAGGGCGATGGTCTGGAAGAAAAGGCTGCCATCGGCGGCCAGCCCCGCCTGGACCTTGCCCTTGAGGGCAGAGGCATCGATCTGCGCTGCCACCGCTGCGGCGATCTCGGAGGGCGTCACCTTCGAGAGGTCTGCCACTTGCCCGGCCAGCGTCTTGGCATCGAGCCGGATCGTCACCGATTGTGTGGTCGCGGCGTCGATCCGGGATTCCACGAGAAAGCTCGTTTCGGCCCTGCCGCTGAAGTCGTAGGCGTCGGCCAGCCGCTTCGGCGCGCTGAGGAAGGCGGCACCACCCGGCGTGCCGAAGCTCGCGGGATCGGTCCCCCTGGCCGTGACGCCCTGGCCGAAGCTGAACGCCTTGGCGAAGGCGGTGTAGCGGTCGTCCGCCAGCCGGTTGGCGAAGCTCGCCGAACTGGCGGCGCCTTCCTCCAGCACCTTGCGCATGAACGCCTTGGCGTAGGTCATCTCCTCCAGACCGTAGGCCTTCATGGCGTAGGCGTAGAGGCGCTGATCTCCGAGAAAGTCGTCGACCGTCTTCACCCGGCCGATATTGGCCTCGTAATAGGCGGTCTCCCGGGCCACGCTGGGCTCCGCCGCCTTCCGCTTGAGGGAGGCGGTGAGGTCCTTGGCGATCAGGCGGTAGCTGGTGAGAGTGTCGGTCACGGGCGGGCGCCTGGGTAGGAGCGCGGGGGGAGGGCGCCGATCGGCGCGAGGGCGAGAGCAGCCTCCGATGCCGCCTCTAGGCCGGCACGCTTGCTCCAGGCTTGCCCGTCGGCGCCGCGCCGCCCGGCCGGGATGCGAAGGCGCGTCACGAGCCGGGCCCGATGATCGTCTCGGTCGTGATCACGATCCAGCCTGCACCGGTCCGGCGGATCGACAGCACGCGGCCGGCGCCGGGCAGGACGCTGCCGAGCGAGACCGTGAGTCGCCCCTCGCGGCCCTCCAGGGTGGCGACGCCGTCGGCCACCCCGCGCAGGGCGTAAGTGCCGGCTGACGAGCCGATAAGGGGAGGCATTGGCGGCTCCGCCAAGCCCTGACGGCCGGCGGCGGCCACGGGACGGTCGGGTAGCGAGCCGGTGGTGACGGGATCGAAGTCCGGATCGGCCAGTCGGCCCTGCGCCAGCGTCTTCTTCCAGGCGAAGGGTGCGGTGGCAGCCGGCAGAACGGCCTGTACATCGTAGCCGTGGGTGCCGGTCGAGATGGCGTAACCGGCAAATCCGCTCGCGGTCAGGGCGAGCAGGACGAGGCCGGCGAGCACGGTGCGCTCGCCCGCTGCCTCCCTGGCACGGCGGGCAACGACACTTCCCGCCAGCGGCCGCGATGGAAGCCTCGGGGGGCGTGCCGCGCTGCGGGGGGAGGATCGCCGTGCGGGATCGAGCGTCATGCGGATCTCGATGGATCGGTCCCGGGGCGCTGCGGAGGAATGGTCTTCGCGGCGATGCCTCAGGGGCGAGGTCGTCGGGTTCCTGATCCGTGAACGGTTATGCTTGACGCCCGGTTAACGACGCGGCGCGAGGGGGGCGCGCCGGCTCACGGGTTTGATCGACAGCGTTCCGAACCGTCGTTAATCCGGGGCAGGAGAGGGCAGCCGGGGGCAAGCATGGCTGATGCGCAAGATGCTGTTTTGCCGAACTCGGCCATTCCGATCGCCCGTGCGAGCAAGCGTCACCGCGTGGTCCAGCAGGGCCGCATCGTCCTCGGTCCCGAGCGGCTGATCGCGTGCACCGTGCGCGATCTCTCGCCCGAGGGCGCCAAGATCCGCATCGCGCCCGAGCACGTCCTGCCGGAGACGTTTCCCCTGGTGATCGCCGCGCACGATCTGCGCACCGTGACCGCCCGGCTGTGCTGGCGCCGAGGCGACTTCATCGGCGTCACTTTCGAGGGCGAGCCGGCCGCGTAGAACCGTATCGGTTGCGTCGCGAGGGCGCGCCTTTCCGCCGCTTGTCCACAGACCCGACCCCAGCCCGTAGAGGGCGCTCGTTGGGACGGTGCCGCCCCGACCGGCTTAATCGGTTCGTAACAGGTCCCTGCCATTCTCGCCCCATCGACAGGCGCCTCCCGTCACAACGCGGAGGCCTTCGAGAACAGGCCAGCGGGTGAGCCCTCAGACGGGTTCATAGACATGATGTCGGTCCGCTGATCCGGTGCGAGTCCGGAGGTGTGATGCGCGGCGCCACGAGCCCAGATGGGCTCATCGCGGCCCCTCGTGGGGCCGTGCGGCCGCACCGGTGCGAGCCCGGTCCTCAGAACCCTCCCGTCCACATCATTCTCGGAAGACAGACCCGTGACCAGCCTGCTCACCAACACCGCCGCGATGACGGCGCTGACGACCCTCAAGGGCATCAACAGCCAGCTCGACACGACGAGCAATCGCGTCTCGACCGGTCAGCGCGTGTCGAATGCGTCCGACAACGCCGCCTACTGGTCGATCGCCACGACGGTGCGCACCGACAACCTCGCGCTCGGCGCGGTCAAAGACTCGCTCGGCCTCGGCTCGGCCGCCGTGGATACGGCCTACAATGGTCTGACCAGCGTCCTCAGCAATCTCCAGAACATCCGCACGAAGTTGCAGACCGCACTTCAGCCCGGCGTCGACCGCAACAAGGTTCAGACCGAAATCGCTTCGCTGCAGGCGAACATGAAGGCGACGGCCGACTCCTCGATCCAGAGTGGCCAGAACTGGCTCTCCGTGGATTCCGGCAGCGCCGGCTACAACGGCGGTACGCAAAAGGTCGTGGCCGGCTTCTCGCGCGACATCACCGGCAACATCAATTTCTCGACCGTCAACATCGACGTCACGAGCATCCAGCTCTACGACAAGGCACTGACCGGCTCGGCCGCCACCTCGGCCAAGGTTACGGCCAGCAAGGCGATCACCACGACGCTGGACTTCAGCGGCACCAACCAGAGCACGCTCAGCGTCAGCTACAACGGCGGCACGGCCGAGACGATCGCGCTGACCGCCACGAGCCTGACCTCGCACGTGGCCGACCTCACCAAGGTCACGAAGGACGAACTCCTCACCGCTATCAACAACTCGATCTCCGCCAACGCGAACCTGAAGGGCAAGGTCAACGCCTCCCTCGACGCCGCGGGTCGCATTCAGTTCGAGACGCTCGGCAACACGGCGCCCGACACGATCTCCGTCAACATCGCCAACGCGACCGGCGCCGTCGATATCGGCTTCGGGATCGTCCCGGCGACCGTCTACTCCGGCAAAGGTACGGCCGCGGCGGCCGGCAGCGGCGGCGGCATCCTCGACAAGGGCGGCGCCAGCTCGGTCGCGCAGCTGTCGATCAACGCCTCGACCACGGACGCGACGCTCCAGACGTTGATCAACACGGTCGACAAGGCCATCGCCGCCGTGACGACCGCCGGCACCAAGCTCGGCGCGAACAAGACCCAGATCGACGGTCAGAAGTCCTTCATCGACACCCTGATGAAGTCCAACGATCGCGCCATCGGCATCCTGGTCGACGCGGATATCGAGGAGGAGTCGACCAAGCTGAAGGCTCTGCAGACGCAGCAGCAGCTTGCCGTGCAGACCCTGTCGATCGCCAACTCCGCGAGCCAGAACGTCCTCTCGCTCTTCCGCTAAGCAACGACGTCCCGGCCGCCAGCGCGGCCGGGACACCGCCTGTACGAGAAAAGGCCGCGCTCACACCGAGCGCGGCCTGTTTCGTTTCGTAGCGATTGCGAAGGCGTCAGCCGACGAAGGTGTATCCGGCCAGCCGCTTGGCCTCGATCGGATCGTAGCCCAACCGCATCCGCAGCTTCTTTCGCAGCTTGCTGATATGGCCCTCCACCACGCTCTCCTCGACGCTGGTGTCGAGGTCGCCGTAGACGGCCGTGAAGATCTGGCCCTTCGTGACCTGCCGGCCGCGGTTCTTGGCGAGATATTCGAGGATGTGCCGCTCGCGCCGGGGCAGGATCAGGCAGCTGCCGTCGATCTCCGGATCGCGCCCGTCGGTGTAGACCTTGAGGCGGCCGGCCCGGTCGGGGGCCGGGGCCGGCTCGACGCCGCGGCCCGTGCGGCGCCGGATCGCGGTGGCGCGGGCGATGATCTCGCGGACATGGACGGGCTTGCGCACCACGTCGTCGATGCCGGCGGTGAAGAGGGCCAGCGTCTGCTCCAGGGAGCGGGTCTCGTTGAGGGCGATGATCGGCGCCCGGCTGAGCGAGCGGATCGCCACGGTGCAGGAGGCGCGGTCGGCGCAGTCGCCGATCAGGAAGCCGTCGATCGCCTCGACATCGATCCGCGGGGTGGCGTCGAGCCACCTCTTCATGGATCCGGTGGCGAGGCCCTGCGCCTTGACGCCCTCGGCGCCGAAGCCGGCAACGTAGTGGTCGGTGACGCTCTGCCGCTCGTCGACAACGATATACATCGTCAGTGCTCGAAGATGTACGAGGTCATTGCGTCCCGCGCGAATGTTCTTCGCACGTCGCCATGGCCGATCGAATTGCTAAAGGGTCGTCGAATGCTGTCGGTCTATGGCCCGGGGCGCTTCGGCTGTTGCTCGGCGCTCCCGGCGTGCCACTTTCTCCAACATTTGACGGTTTCAGCTTTTTGGCGAGAATGGTTAACGAGGCGTTAAGGCCAAGCTTGCGGGAGAGGAAACGTTAGGAGTTTGGTCACCCCGGAGCCCCGCTCGTGACCGATGTGCCACAGTGTGTCGGTACGGCCTCGTCCCGACGCACGCCTTTCATTCCGGATGGTCTTGACCGCGCCGCCGCCGCAGGTTCGAACCCGCCAAGACCCTTCACCGACCGAGAGGAACCCGATGCCGTCGCTGTCCACCCTGTCGCCCGACGCCCTGGCGGATCTGCGCTCCGGTCTGCGCGGCGAGTACGACGCCCTCAAAGCGCAGGGGCTCAAGCTCGACATGACCCGCGGCAAACCCGCCTCCGATCAGCTCGACCTCGCCGCCGAGATGCTGGCGCTGCCGGGCAACCGCGACACCACCGCCGAGGACGGCACGGATGCGCGCAACTACGGTAATCTCCAGGGCTTGCACGAGACCCGCGCCCTGTTCGCCCCCGTCCTCGGGGCCGGGCCGGAGCAGGTCGTCATCGCCAACAATTCGAGCCTCGCGCTGATGCACGACGTGCTCGTCTACGCCCTGCTGAAGGGCGTGCCCGGCGGGGAGGGGCCGTGGTCGAAGCAGGAGCCGATCACGATCCTCTGCCCCGTGCCCGGCTACGACCGCCACTTCGCACTGTGCGAGGGCTTCGGCATCCGCATGGTCGCGATCCCGATGACGGGGGAGGGGCCGGATATGGATGTCGTCGAACGCGAGGCCGCCGACCCGTCGGTGAAGGGCATCTGGTGCGTGCCGCAATACTCGAATCCGAGCGGCGAGACCTATTCCGACGAGACCGTGCGGCGGCTCGCCTCGCTGAAGGCCGGAGCGCCCGACTTCCGCATTCTGTGGGACAACGCCTACGCGGTGCATCACCTCACCGAGGCGCGGCCCAACCTCCGCAACATCCTGGAGGCCTGCGCGCAAGCCGGACATCCCGACCGGCCGATCGTGTTCGCCTCGACGTCGAAGGTCACGCTGGCCGGCGCCGGCCTCGCGATGCTGGCCGCCTCGCCCGCCAACGTGAAATGGTATCTCGCTCAGGCCGGACGCCGCAGCATCGGCCCGGACAAGCTCAACCAGCTCCGCCACGTCCGCTTCCTGCGCGACAGCGCCGGCATCGCCGCGCATATGGACCGGCACCGGGTCCTGATCGCCCCGAAATTCGCCGCGGTGGAGGAGGCGTTCGCTGCCCGCCTCGACGGCTGGGAGGTCGCCCGCTGGAGCCGTCCGCTGGGCGGCTACTTCGTGACGCTGGATGTCGCCGATGGCACCGCCTCGCAGGTCGTCCGGCTCGCGGGCGAGGCGGGCATCGCGCTCACGCCGGCCGGTGCGACGCACCCCTACGGAAAGGATCCGCACGACCGGACGCTGCGCATCGCCCCGACGTTCCCGAAGCTCGACGCGGTGCGCAAGGCGGCGGAGGCGGTGGCACTCTGCACGCTGCTCGCGGCGGTGGAGGCGCGGGCGGCCGGTTGAATCGCTCCGCTCTTGTCCACTCGATACGCGGAGAAGAGCGGCCGCGCTCTCCGGATCGGCGCCGGCTCGATGCGTTGGCGGCGGATCGCAGCCAGCGCCCGCGAAGCGATTTCCTCGTCGTCATCGCTTCGCATCCGCTCGCGGTGACGGCGGGTCGTGGGCGACCGAGGAATGCTCCCTCACACGACCACGGTGATCGCCTGCGCCGCCCGCGTCAGCCCGGTATAGAGCCACCGCGCCCGGTGCTCGCGAAACGCGTAGGATTCGTCGAACAGCACCACCTTGTCCCACTGCGATCCTTGCGCCTTGTGCACGGTGAGCGCGTAGCCGTAGGTGAACTCGTCGGTCTCGCGGCGCAGGAACAGGGGGATCTCCTCCTCAGAGCCCTCGATCACCTGCCGCAGCACCTTGATCTCCACGGCGCGGCGGCGCACGGCCGGATCGTCCTCCGGCACCACGTCGAGGCGGATCGTGTCGGGGCGGGGCGGGGCGCGTAGCGCTTGCACCGTCCAGGTCGAGCCGTTGAGCAGGCCCTTGGTTCGGTCGTTGCGGAGGCAGACCAGCTTCTCGCCGACCGACGGCATCGGATCGGTGTGGCCGGCCAGCTCCCGCAGGCGGTTGTTGTAGAGACGCCGCGTCCGGTTGAGGCCGACCAGAACCTGATCGCAGTCGAGCACCTGCGCCGGATCGATGTCGCGGCGGCGGATCACCCGGCTCGCGCCGTACTCCCCGACCTCCAGCCGCCCGCCCTCGCGGATCGTCATCGCCATGCGCACGATCGGGTCGTCGGCCGCTTGGCGATGGACGTCGGTGAGCATCACGTCGGGCTCGGCCTCGGTGAAGAAGCCGCCGCCGCGCACCGGCGGCAACTGGGCCGGATCGCCCAGCACCAGCACCGGCTTGTCGAAGGACAGGAGGTCGTGGCCGAGGTCGGAATCGACCATCGAGCACTCGTCGATGACGATGAGGTTGGCCTTGGCCGCCGGGCCGGAGCGGTTGAGGGTGAAGGTCGGACCGCCCTCGTCGCCCTCCTTGCTGCGGTAGATCAGCGAATGGATCGTCGCCGCATCGTGGCAGCCTTTCTGGCGCATCACCGAGGCCGCCTTGCCGGTGAAGGCGCCGTAGACGACCGGGCCGTCGATGTCGTCGGCGATACGGCGGGCGAGCGTGGTCTTGCCGGTGCCGGCATAGCCGAACAGGCGGAAGACCTGGTCGCCGCCTTCCTTGCGCCAGCGGGCGATGGCTTTCAGCGCCGCATCCTGCTGCGGGGCGAACTGGGTGGGAACGGAGTCAGGCATGGCCGGACGGCCCTCAGGGCCAGCGCACCGTGGGGGGCAGCGAGGACAGGATCGAGGCGACGTTGCCGCCGGTCTTCAGGCCGAAGATGGTGCCGCGGTCGTAGAGAAGATTGAACTCGACGTAGCGCCCGCGCCGCACCTGCTGCTCCTCCCGGTCGGCCTCGGTCCAGGCCTGCGCGAGGTTGCGCCGGACGATCTCGGGATAGGCCTTCAGGAAGGCCCCGCCGACGTCGCGCGTATAGGCCAGATCCGCTTGGCGGTCGCCGGTCCAGTGATAGTCGTAGAAGATGCCGCCGATGCCGCGGGGCTCGTTGCGGTGCTTCAAGTGGAAATACTCGTCGCACCACGCCTTGTACCGCTCGTAGTTCACGGCGGGCGCGTGCCGCTCGCAGGCCTCGCGCAGGCAGGCGTGGAAGAACTGCGTGTCGGGGTCGTCCTGGCTGCGCCGCCGGTCGAGCACGGGGGTGAGGTCGGCGCCGCCGCCGAACCACGCCTTCGTCGTCACGACGAAGCGGGTGTTCATGTGCACCGTCGGAACGTTCGGGTTCCAGGGGTGGACGATCAGCGAGATGCCGGTGGCGAAGAAGCGCGGGTCTTCCGCCGCGCCGGGCATCTGGGCACGGAATTCCGGCGCGAACTCGCCGTGCACGGTGGAGACGTGCACGCCCGCCTTCTCGAACACCCGGCCTTTCAGCATCGCCATGACGCCGCCGCCGCCCAGGGCGCCGCTGTGATCGGTGCGCTGCCACGGCGTCTTTTCGAATTTGCCGGCTTCCCTCGGGGCGTCCGGGTGGAACGGGCCCTCGGCCTCCGCCTCCAGCGTCTCCAGCGCGGCGACGATCCGGTCGCGCAGGGTGGCGAACCACGCGCCCGCCTCGCTCTTCAGCGCGGCGAGGTCGTCGGGTGAGGGGAGGGGAGAAGCCGTCGCATCGCTCATGCGAGAGGCTTTCCCACCCGGGGGGCGATCCGTCAATTCGGGCTCAGAACTTGTAGGTCGGGCTACCGAGGATCGTGCGCCGGGTGTCGACGAAGCCGTCGCTCTGGGCGAGACAGGTCGAGAGATCGCGCGTGTCGGCGATGTTGGAGACGTTGAGCTGCGCCCGCCGATGCGTGTCCTCCCAACCGATCAGCGCGTCGGCCAGCGTCACGGCGGCGATGGCATCGATGTCGCCTCCCTGGATCTTTACCCTGCCGGTCTGGATCGAGATCGGCAGGCCGCTCGGATCGGGCGGGCGCGAGCCGGTTGCGCTTCACTGTGTCGTACATCGCTGCGGCGATCGCGAACCACGGCGTCGGGTTGTCGTCGGGTTGTACTTGAAGCCGCCTTCGATCTGCTCGGACTCGATCGGCCCACCTGGATGGCGAGCGTGTCGCCCGCGAGGGCGAGGCGGGCGCTGGAGATTTCGGCGCCCAGGGGCCGTCGTAGCCCTTGACGCGGTAGGGCATCGTGCGCCGGTCTCACAGCGTGGCGAGGGTGATCTCCGAGGCGCCCTTCACGCTGAACGGTTTGTCGCCGAGCGGGATCGATGTGGCGGCTTCGGGATCGAGGCCGGAAATCGGCTGCGCGAAGTCGCAGATGCCGAGCGTGACGAGGCCGGCCGGCAATCCGGGTTCGTCGCGGATACGCCCGTGGCTGTGCTCGATCAGGGCGACGACATTAGCCCGCAATCCGTTCACCCGGCGGATCTCATCGAAGAGAACGAACATCCGTCGGTGCGCTTTGAGGCGCGGGCGCGGAAAGGTGAGTTTCAAAACGTCGATGCTGATCACGAGCCTCGATCCCAAAGAGGCCCCATTGCTGATGCAGCTCTACGGTGGCCACTCATCAGTGGTGTTGCCCTGTTGACATGTCTTTGTCGGCAATCAGTTTACACTCTACTCTGAGTGTCAGTGGCTGGAGCCGAGGCAATCATCCGTTCTTCGCGTTGTCGCTAGATGTCCGACACCAACAGCCGGCTGTCTGAAATCCGCGGCTCGAACGCCATCTGGCGGCCGCAACGCTTCTTCGCGCATCGACTGCAATCCGCACGCGAGTTCGAGCACCTCAACGACGGCGGTGGTCTCGCCGTCGACTTCTATCCCGTCTCTCGCGGGGCCCCGCAGGTTCGGGTGGAGGGCGGACAGAGCCGGACGATGAGCCTCTGGCACACGCAGTCGGCCACGGGCTTCCTGACGGTCCCGACGCTCGAAGCCGACCTGTTCACGATCCGGTTCGTCACCAGCGGCCAGATGATCCGCCGGAACTGGCGCGGCGAGCACGCTGCCATGCAGGGATACGCGACGTTCAGCGCCCTGGAAGACATGCGCAACGGAGAAGCCTCGGCCGGCTTTTCCGCCATCAGCTCCACCATCGCCCGCACGTCGCTCCTGGCGAGCTACCACGCTCTGGAGCGGAAGCTGGATCGTCCGCTCCCGGTGCTGGAGCCGCTGACGTCGATCGATACCCTGGGAATGCGTGCTCTTCTGTTGTCCCTGGAGCAGATGCAGATTCGGCTGCGTGACGTTCGCACGTCTGAGGATCTGTTCTTCCCGTTGCTCGAGGAAATCGTTTCCTATCAACTGCTCAGCGTCTGGCCGCGCGCGCCGGCCGCCGAACTGCCCTCGGCCGGCAACCTTGCGGCGGCTCACGTCCGCTCTGCGATTGACTACATCGAGGCGCATCTCGCGACCCCGCTCCGATTGGCCGATGTCGCCGCCGCCGCGGGCGTGAGCGTTCGGATGCTGCAGATGTCGTTCAAGCGCGAACTGAGCATGACGCCGGTCGAATTCATCATCGAGCGGCGCCTGCAGCACGTCCACCGCGACCTCTGCAGGGAGTCGCACCGGGACACATCGATCGCGGAACTGGGCCGACGATGGGGATTCGCTCACATGAGCGACTTCGCGCAGCGCTATCGGCGCCGGTTCGGATGTGCGCCCAGTGACACTAGGCGAGATATGCTACGCAAAGTAGAATAGTCAGAGTAACATGATTGCGAAATGATGTAATAATCGCGAATACATTGCGCCAAGACTTTTTTAATAGATTGACATCACTATTGATTATCGAATAGCTGATTCAGGCGCCTATATATCCGAGCACGCTGGCCCAGCGAATCCGTCGGCCGAGAGTGCTTCGATCGCGCCGGGAACGTCGATTTTCAGGGGATGTGGATGCCGAGGTTCTTCTTCAATACCAACGATGACGTCGAGCTATGGGATGACGAGGGGACGGATCTGCCGGATCTGGACGCCGCACGCCGTGCCGCCATTCGCTATGCTGGCGAACTGTTGAGGGAGGCGGGGCCTTGCGTCGCATTCGGCGACGCGTGGCAGCTCAGGGCGAGCGATGCGAGCGAAGGCGTCGTGTTCACGATCGACGTCAAGATCACCCTGAATCAGGCGGCTTTGTCCGCGCCGAGCCGGGACGTGGCGCGGTGTCAGTAGCGGCCGAGAACCCAGCAGCCGGAGCGCGTCGCCCAATCGAACTGAGCCATCGGCCGCATCACGTCACTCGGGCAGGCGATGGAGGACGGGCCGCCGCGCCGCGTGAGCCCTGCTGCGGCTCGAAATGATGCCGGCCGTCGCCGGATGGTCGCGCTCCGTCAATCGATGGGCCCTTACCCGATCTGCCGGATCGCCTCGCCCAGGATCATCGCGGCGCAGACCGCGACGTTGAGCGAACGCAGGCCCGGCCGGATCGGCACCAGGATGCGGGCATCGGCCGCCGCGTGGACCGCCTCCGGCACGCCGGCCGATTCACGCCCCATGAGCACACAATCACCGTCGCGGAAGGCATGCTGCGTGTAGGGCACCGAGCCGGCGGTCGTCGCGAGCACGAGACGTGAGCCCGACGCCTCCCGCCATAACTGGAACGCGTCCCAGGAGCGGTGGCGGGTGATCGCCACGTGGTCGAGGTAGTCCAGGCCCGACCGACGCAGGTTCCGGTCGGAAACGTCGAACCCGGCCGGCTCGATGATCTCGACTGCGATCCCGAGGCAGGCCGCCATGCGCAGCATGGTGCCGGTGTTCTGCGGAATGTCCGGCTGGTAGAGGGCGAGGCGAAGCATCGGAGAAGGGAAGACAGAGGAGGGGCGGGGCAGGGTCCTGCCTGCGGCATGGTCGCGGGGTTGGCCCGGCGTCAAGGAGGCTTACCTGAGCCTCTCGTTCCACAGTCGGTCCCTCAACATCATGTTCCTCGATTGGCTCGAGCGCCGCATCGATCCGTTCGCGCCCTTCGACGACCGGCGCATGCCGCCGAAGACGGTGCTGGGCTTCGCGGGCTTCTACCTGCGGCCGATCCGCTCCGCGCTCATGGTGCTGTTCGTCATCGCCGTGGTGGCCGGCGGCATCGAGGCCTCGCTCTACCTGTTGATGCGCTGGTTCATCGACCTGATGAGCGCGGCCGACCGCTCGACCGTGATCGGCGATAACGCCGTGCCGCTGACGCTGGCTGCCCTCCTGCTCCTCGTGGTTCGCCCCTTCACGATCTGGCTTCACGAGGTGGTCTCGAACCAGCTCGTCGTGCCGCAATCGACCAACCAGATCCGCTGGCGGACGCATCTCTACACGCTCGGCCACTCGCTCTCGTATTTCCAGGCGGATTTCGCCGGGCGTCTGGCCAATCGCACCGTGCAGGTGGGACCGGCGGTGCGTGAACTCGCCGTCGTGTTCATCGACACGCTGCTCTACGTGGCGATCTACGCCGTCACCGCGATCGGGCTGTTTTCCTCGATCTCCGCGTGGCTCGCTCTGCCGGTGGTGATCTGGGTCGCGGCCTACGCGGCTCTGACGGCTTGGTTCGTGCCGCGCGCCCGCAAGCGCTCGCACCTGACCGCGGAGACCCGCTCGACCCTGATCGGCCGGGTGGTCGACAGCTACACCAACATCCTCACCGTCAAGCTCTTCGCCCGCGACCGCGAGGAGCGCGCCGCCGTCCGCGACGCGGTCGACACCCACACCAAAGCCTATCTGCATCAGTTCCGGCTCACCACGCTGACGACGAGCCTGCTCGGTGCCCTCAACAGCCTGCTCCTGTTCACGACGGCCGCCGTCTGCTTCGCCCTGTGGCAGCGCGGCGCGATGACCACCGGCGAGGCTTCGGCCGGGCTCGCGCTGATTCTTCGCCTGATGGCGATGTCGGGCTGGGTGATGCAGACCGTGCGCGGCGTGTTCGAGAATGTCGGCGTGATCCAGGAGAGCATGCAGACGATCGCCCGGCCCCACGCCCTCACCGACGTGCCGGGAGCGAAGACGCTCACCGTCACCGGCGGCGACATCCGCTTCGAGAACGTGGACTTCCACTATGGGCGGGGCGATGCCAGCATCATCGAGAACCTGTCCTTCCACATTCGCCCCGGCGAGAAGGTCGGGCTCGTCGGCGTCAGCGGCGCGGGCAAGAGCACGATCACCGCGCTGCTGCTGCGCCTGCACGATGTCGAGGGCGGGCGCATCCTGATCGACGGTCAGGACATTGCCGGGGTGACGCAGGACAGCCTGCGCGAGGCCATCGCCATGGTGAGCCAGGACACCTCGCTGCTGCACCGCTCGATCCGCGACAACATCGGCTACGGTCGTCCGGAAGCCTCAGATGCGGAGATCGAGCGGGCGGCACGGCTCGCGCATGCCCACGACTTCATCCTCGACCTCGTGGACCACAAGGGCCGGCGCGGCTACGACGCCCATGTCGGCGAGCGCGGGGTGAAGCTGTCCGGCGGGCAGCGTCAGCGCATCGCGATCGCCCGCGTCATCCTCAAGGACGCGCCGATCCTGATCCTCGACGAGGCGACGAGCGCGCTGGACAGCCAGGTCGAGGCGGCCATCCAGGAGGCTCTCGACACCCTGATGGGCGACAAGACCGTGCTCGCCATCGCTCACCGGCTCTCGACCATCGCCGCGCTCGACCGGCTGATCGTGATCGATCGCGGTCGGATCGTGGAGGAGGGCACCCACGCCGATCTGATCCGCCGCGGCGGCCTCTACGCCGACCTGTGGCGGCGGCAGTCCGGCGGTTTCCTCGGGGACCGGGCGCCGGCTCCGGCCTCCTGAGCGGATGAGACCTCTCGCGTGACGTCCACACCGAGCCTCGCGGCGACCGGTTTCGAGCGCCCGCCCGCCTCGCCCTGGCGCGATGAGCTGCGCGCGACGCTGAAGCTCTCCGCGCCCCTCGTCCTCATCAACCTCGCCCAGCACGGGTTGGTGGCCTCGAACGCAGTGCTGCTCGGCCGGCTCGGCGCGGAACCCATCGCCGCGGGCGCGCTCGCCACCAGTCTCTACCTGCTGCCCTTCATCGGCGGCATCGGCCTCACCTCCTCGGTGGCCCCTCTCGTGGCGGAGACGGTCGGCCGGGCCGCGGGCGCGGAAGGGGCCGGCGAAGTGCGGCGCACGGTTCGGGCCGGGCTGTGGGTCGGGTTCCTCGTGACCCTCGCGCTGATGCCGTTGCTCTGGTTCACGGAGGATCTGCTGGGGCTGCTGCGGCAGGAGCCGGCGGTCGCAGCCGAGGCCGGCGCCTATATGCGGGTGCTGCAATGGTGGATGTTCCCCGCGCTCGCCTTCATGGTGCTGAAGGGCGCGCTCGCCGCGCTCCAGCGGCCTGGGCCGCCGCTTGCCGTGAGCCTCGCCGCCCTGCCGCTCAACTTCGCCCTCGGCGCCTTCTTCGCCTTCGGGCCGCCGGACCTCGGCATCGTCGGCGTGGCGCTCGGCACCGTAATCACCGAGTTCCTGGCGCTCGCGGCCCTGGTGGTGGTGATCCGGTTCGACCGGGGTCTCCATCGCCACCGGATGTTCGCCCACCTCTGGCGGTTTGACACCGAACGTCTCGCCCGCGTGGTGCGGGTCGGCCTGCCGATGGGCGTGGCCGGTATCGCCGAGGCCGGCCTCTTCGAGACGGCCACCGTCGCGATGGGGACCTTCGGCACGGTGCCGCTCGCCGCCCACGCGATCACGCTGCAAGTCGCCGCGACCTGTTTCATGGTGCCCAACGGCATCGGGCAGGCGGCGACGGTGCGGGTCGGCCGCGCCTTCGGCGCCGCCGACCGGGCAGCCCTTCGCCGCGCCGGAGCCGTCGCGCTCGGGCTCGGCTTCGGCTTCATGGTGGCCTGCGCCCTGGTACAGCTCCTCGCCCCGCGCGCCCTGATCGGCCTGTTCCTCGATGCCGAGGCGCCGGGCGCCACGCAGGTGTTTCCGGTGGCCGCCGGCTTCCTGATCTTCTCGGCCCTGTTCGCGATCTCGGACGGCGTGCAGTCGGTGGCGCTCGGTTGTTTGCGGGGCCTGCAGGACACCAAAGTGCCGATGCTGATAGCGCTGTTCGGCTACTGGGGTATCGGCGTTCCCCTCGGCGCTGCGCTGGCCTGGGGCGCCGGACTGGGCGGGCGCGGCATCTGGGCCGGCTTCTGCGCCGGCCTTCTCGTCGTCTCGGTGTCCCTGGTGATCCGCTGGCGGCGGCTGAGCGGAGTCCGGGCGCGCGGCCCAAGCGCGCAGGCCGCGCCGGGGCGGAACCGCGCCTGAAACGCCTCCGTTCCCGCCCCAACGACAGCGGGAGGGCGACAGGCGCCATGGCTCAGGCCGACGATCACGAGACGATCTGGAAAGATTTCAAGGGCGCGGTGAACATGACCGCCTCGGCCCTGGAGAAATTCCTGGAATCCGACGAGAGCCGGTCCGTCGGCCAGAAGAAGGACGGCGGCGAGGCTACGGGCCACAAGCAGGGCCGCCGCATCGTCGAGATCCTGCACAAGAAGAAGGCCGATCTCACCGACGACGACTATGCCGACATGAAGAAGGTGGTCGGCTACGTCCACCGACACCTCAAGCAGGGCGGGCCCGAGGACAAAACCAAGACGAAGGACTCGCCCTGGCGCCTCTCGCTAATGAACTGGGGCCACGATCCGCTGAAGGATTGATGCCCCGTACGCCCCTCAGGCGGCCTTGCGCCGCTCCGGATAGAGCCCGGCCAAGCCTTCCTCGGTCGCGGCGCAGACGCCGCGCTCGGTGATGATGCCGGTGACGAGGCGGGCCGGCGTCACGTCGAAGGCCGGGTTGGCCACCGGGCTGCCCGGTGAGACCACGGCCACCGTGGCGAAGGCGCCGTCATCGGTGCGCCCGGTGAGATGCGTGACCTCGCGGGCGTCGCGCTCCTCGATCGGGATGTCGCGCACCCCGTCCGACAGGGTCCAATCGATCGTCGAGAAGGGCAGGGCCGCGTAGAACGGGATGCGGTTGTCGGAGGCCGCCAGAGCCTTCAGGTAGGTGCCGATCTTGTTGCAGACGTCGCCCGACGCCGTGGTGCGGTCGGAGCCAACGATGCACACATCCACCTGCCCGTGCTGCATCAGGTGCCCACCGGCATTGTCGGCGATCACGGTGTGCGGCACGCCGTGGGCGTTGAGTTCGAAGGCGGTGAGCGCCGCGCCCTGGTTGCGCGGACGGGTCTCGTCCACGAAGACGTGGACCGGCACGCCGGCATCGTGCGCGACGTAGATCGGCGCCAGCGCCGTGCCCCAATCGACGGTGGCGAGCCACCCGGCGTTGCAGTGGGTCAGAACGTTGACCGTGCCGCCCTTCTTCGCCGCGATCTCGGACAGGATCTTGGCGCCGTGCTCACCGATGGCGCGGCAGCTCGCGACGTCCTCGTCGGCGATGCGGCCGGCTTCCGAGAAGGCGAGGGCCGCGCGCTCGGTCTCCGGCGCCCGACGCAGCATCGCGGCCATCCGGTCGAGCGCCCAGCGCAGGTTGATCGCGGTGGGCCGCGTCGCGGCGAGCGTCGCGGAAGCCCGCTCGATGCCTGCCTCGCTCGCATCCTCCCGCATCGCCAGCGCCAGCCCGTAGGCGGCGGTAACCCCGATCAGCGGCGCGCCGCGCACCACCATGGTGCGGATCGCCACCGCCGCGTCGTCCAGATTCGCCAGACGCTTGAGCTCGAAGGCAAAGGGCAGCCGGGTCTGGTCGATGACCATGACGGCGCCTCCGTCAGCCTCGGGGAAGATGGTGCGGTAGGGGCGTCCGTCGATCTTCATGAGCTGCTCGCGCGATACATCCAAGCGGGCCCGTTCCGGGGCATAGGTCCGGAAGATCGGTGACGGATCAGAAGGCTTTGGGCAAGCCGGCCGGCTTCAAGATGCCCGTTGGCGGTGTGACGCGATTTGATCGCAGCGTCCACGACGACCTTCCTGCCGGTCTCGTCGTTTCGCCAAATTTCGTGATCTCCGCGACCGCTCCCCAGGAATGCATAGCCGTGCTGACGCAGCGGCTTTTTCAGGGCCAGAGTGTCGTCGGTCACCTGTCACTGCCCTCACGAACCTCGGTTTGTCCGTTCTTGGCACAGTGCGCGCGACGGCGCGTTGATCGTGGCTCGATCAGTTTGATCAGGCGGCTTGCACCCGAACGCGATCATGGGCGTAGGCGATCAGATCGACCTCGATATCCATTGCTGTCTCCACCTCGAGCAGATCTTGGATCATCTCCGGCAGTTTGCGGCGGAGGGCCTCCAAGGTGTCCGCCTCGGTTACGAGAACCGGCACATCAGATTCCTGCACGAACCAGACGTCCGCCTCGTCGTCCCAGGCGCAGCGTACGACAACGTGCCGGCTCATCGCGGATTCCTCATTTCCGTTCGGAGGATGACCGCGCGACACGCATCGCGCGATCCCTCCGATCGGTCACCCTCTTACCGCTTCACCCGTTCGACGTAGATGTCGAGATAGGCGTCGTCCTCGAGCCCGAGCAGGTCGCGGATCATGCCGGGCAGCTTGCACAGCAGGGCCGGCATGGTGGGTGCCTCGGTGGCGAGACCCGGCACCGGCGAGTCGTGGACGAAGAAGACGCCGGCCGCCTCGTTCCAGGCGCAGCGGACGGTGAATGTGCGGGCCATCATCGCGCGATCCTCATGCTCGGAGGGGAGGGGGGACGGCGCCGGAAGCGCCGTGCCGTCGCTGTCGAGGGGGCGGTCGGCCTCCGCCCGGGCCGTGCCGGCCTCAGAATCGGACGGGCCGAACACGTTTCACCTGCGGGATCGCCTCGATCGCCTTCAGCACCTCCGGTGACACCTCGCCGTCCACCGCGACGAAGGCGATGGCGTTGCCGCCCTCGGCCTCTCGGCCCAGTGCGAAGGTCGCGACGTTGACGCCCGCTTCTCCCAGCACCGAGCCGAAGCGGCCGACGAAACCCGGCTTGTCGTGATTGCGCACGTAGAGCATGTGCGGCGCGAAGGCCGCGTCGATGTCGATCCCACGGATTTCGATGACGCGCGGCTTGCCGTCGTGGAAGACGGTGCCGGCGGCATCCCGCGGCATGTCCTCGGCATCGACGGTGATCCGCACCACCGACTCGTAGTCGCTGGCTCCGCCCTCGCGCTTGATCTCATCGACGACGATCCCGCGATCCTTCGCGATCACCGGGGCCGAGACCATGTTCACGTCCTGCAGGATCGGGCGCAGAACGCCGGTCACCGCCGCGGAGGTCAGCGCCCGGGTGTTCATACCGGCCACCGCGCCCTCGTAGGTGATGCGGATGCCCTTGATCGGCGCCTCGGTGAGCTGGCCGAGGAAGGAGCCGAGCTTCTCGCACAACGCGACGAAGGGCTTGAGGCGGGGCGCCTCCTCGGCCGAGATCGAGGGGAAATTGATCGCGTTGGCGATGGCTCCGCTCAGCAGGTAATCGGCCATCTGCTCGGCGATCTGAAGCGCCACGTTCTCCTGCGCCTCCGAGGTTGAGGCGCCGAGATGCGGCGTGCAGATCACGTTCGGGTGGCCGAAGAGCGGGTTCTCGGTTGCCGGCTCTGTGACGAACACGTCGAAGGCGGCGCCCGCCACGTGGCCGGAATCGAGGGCCGCGCGCAGGGCCACTTCGTCCACGAGGCCGCCGCGGGCGCAGTTGATGATGCGCACGCCGCGCCTGGTCTTGGCGAGATTTTCTTCCGAGAGGATGTTGCGCGTCTTGTCGGTGAGCGGCACGTGCAGCGTGATGATGTCGGCGCGCGCGAGCAACTCGTCGAGTTCGACCTTGTCCACGCCGATCTCGACGGCGCGCTCCGGCGTCAGGAAGGGGTCGAAGGCGACGACCTTCAGCTTGAGCCCGATCGCCCGGTCGGCGACCACGGCGCCGATATTGCCGCAGCCGACCACGCCGAGCGTCTTCGCCGTCAGCTCGACGCCCATGAAGCGGTTCTTCTCCCACTTGCCGGCCTGCGTCGAGGCATCCGCCGCGGGGATCTGGCGGGCCAGCGCGAACATCAGCGCGATGGCGTGTTCGGCGGTGGTGATCGAGTTGCCGAACGGCGTGTTCATGACGATCACGCCCTTGGCGGTCGCCGCCGGGACGTCGACGTTGTCGACGCCGATACCGGCCCGGCCGACCACCTTGAGGCGCGCGGCTTGCGCGAGCAGCTTGCCCGTCACCTTGGTGGTGGAGCGGATGGCGAGACCGTCATACCGACCGATGATGGCGGCCAGCGCCTCCTTGTCCTTGCCGAGGCCGGGCTGGAAATCGACCTCGATACCGCGGTCGCGGAAGATCTGGACGGCGGCGTCGGAAAGCGCGTCGGAGATGAGGACCTTCGGTTTGGTCTGGGTGAGCTTGGGCATGATGGGCACCTCGCGTCAGACAGGCGCGCAGGATCACTCGCTTCTCGGCGAAGCGTTGGCCGGTTCGCGCAGGACTCGGAACGAGAGACCGGCGGATCGCTGGAGCGCGTCGATAAGCAAATGGCCGGTCTCGCGACCGGCCATCATGACGTCTCAGACCCTCAGGCCGCCGCGGCGGCGAGTGCCGCCTTCTCCTGGGCGAAGGCCCAGTCGAGCCAGGGCGTGAGGGCGGCCAGGTCGGAGGCCTCGACGGTGGCCCCGCACCAGATGCGCAGGCCCGCCG